>JAHHHJ010000030.1 GCA_019359445.1 Kastovskya adunca ATA6-11-RM4
TTGTAAAAAACCTACACCTGTGAGTCCCCAACCCTCCCCTTAGTAAGGGGAGGGGGCAAGATTTCAAGTCTCACCCCTTACTAAGGGGGGATTAAGGGGGGTCTATTCGACTTATGCAAGAGGTCTATTCTCGTCTACTTACTTAGTTAATTACCGACTTAAAATATTAATACGATGATTATTCGGCAACTGACCGCATTCCTCTTGGCACTGACTCTACTCGGCTTTCCCTTGCCAGCTTTCGCCACCGACTATCCTCCTCCCCGGTCCTATAGCAATGCCGAATTAACAGGCGAGGATTTCTCTGGGCAAAATTTAGGGACGGCTGAGTTCTCTAACGCCAATCTGGAACTGAGTAACTTTACTGGGGCGAATTTGCGAGGAACCGTTTTTAGCGCCTCAGTAATGACGCAGGCAAACTTACAGGGGGTGGATTTAACCTACGGGATGGCAGACCAGGTAGATTTTACCGGGGCAAACTTGAGTGATGCTATCCTGACAAACACGATTATGCTCGGCTCCACGTTTCAGGATGTAAACATCACAGGAGCTGACTTTAGTGATGCCATTCTAGATGGCGTACAGGTTAAAACACTCTGTGCCAAGGCAGATGGGATAAACTCACAAACAGGTATTTCAACCCGCGAGTCTTTGGGCTGCCGATAATATCAACTATCTAAATGCTTGCTACAGACACTTTTCTTACTTCCCTGGTTAAGATGAATCTGTAGCCTCTCAAAAGCCAAATGGTATAAGTTTTTGATTCATCCCATTAATCGGTCGGCTCTACTGGGATGAATAGCCACAGAATTAGTGGGATAAGGCCCATCGAAGGGAATTTCTGAATAAAGATTTTTGGGACTGACAATTTTGTATCCCAAACCTGAAAGAAACTCATAAATGGATGGGATAAAAGCAGTATGAATCGTTTCAAAATAGAGGATTGGTTGATACTTCTCCAAAACAGACTTGCTGCCTAGCAGCACATCATATTCCATTCCTTCTACATCGATTTTAATTACATCTATCTTGTCTAGTTTCTCAAGAGATACCCATTCATCTAAGGAAAGTATATCTACCGCAATGCCTGGTTCTCTGTTAATAAAGCCATTGCCTCTATTACTTCTATCTTCGCTATATAAGCCCTGAAACTTATCTTTTCCTAGACCATAAGGTACGATCGTTACAACTTCTTCTAGTTGAGGATTCAAATCTAAATTACTTTGTAGCCGAGAACGAATTGATGGGCCGGGTTCAAAAGCGTAGATTTTTCCTTCACCGATCAAACTTGCCGCTACAAGGGTGAGTGTCCCGCAGTTAGCACCAACATCAAGAAATACATCCCCTTTTTTTATAACTTTTTTCAAAAAATTGCTGGTAGCAACATCATAAACACCAGCTAGCCAAACTGAAGCTTCTATTGGATAAATAGTATTTACATTAAATTTAAAACCACAATAATCAGCAACTTGATAAGTTTGACCTTTGGGGAGAAATTTTACAAATTTACCTCCTCCTTTACCCGTTAAATAACAGAGTGGTCTAAATATTCCTTGTAATAACTTGCTATAAGTCCTTGCCAAAAATCTATATACTATTAATTCCACTACTATGTAACTCCAGCAGAAGCAATATGATTATTTTTTAAACTTTAAGAAAGGCTAGACAAGTATAGCAAATTGTATTAACTGAGGTGAAAGTAAACTATGTCAAAAGCTACTCCTGCAAATACGTTATTAAATCAATCGCTGCCAATTACCGAGCCTGCCGAGCCATCGGACAATAAGAGACGAATTGGTGTAATTGGTGGCGGACAATTGGCGGGGATGATGGCAGAGGAAGCCCCGTCATTGGGGGTAGAGTTGGTGGTGCAGACACCAAAACCCACTGACCCTGCTGTGGCAGTTGCCTCTGAAACTATCTTTGCCCCTATTGATGACGCAGCGGCTACTGCCCAGCTAGCGAATCGCTGCGAGGTGATTACGTTTGAGAACGAATTTATCAACTTGGAGGCTTTACGCCCTCTAGAACAGCAAGGTGTTTGTTTTCGTCCGCGTTTAGAAGCGTTGGCTCCTTTGTTAGATAAATACGAGCAGCGTTGCTATTTAGAAGATATCGGCTTACCCACTCTCAGTTTCATCGCCTTAGATGGGGAGGTTGGGAAGGATGGCTCCTCCTTTCAGGAAGCCATAAAGGCGACAACTCTCAATCAACTTGATTTTCCCCTGGTCTTGAAGGCACGTCGTCATGGGTATGACGGGCGAGGGACGTTCATTGTTGAAAATGACGAGGCGCTACAAGATATCTGGAAGAAACTAGACTATCAACCAGTGCTGCTGGAAGAATTTATCCCCTTTGAGCGCGAACTGGCAGTGATGGCGGCGCGTTCTAGCTCTGGGGAGGTGGTTGTTTATCCGGTGGTGGAAACGCAGCAGGAAAACCAGGTGTGTCGGCGGGTAATTGTACCAGCAGATGTTAGCCCGTCGGTGGTAGCGGAGATTGAGGCGATCGCCCGTAAGCTCCTCAATCAGTTACAAGTGGTGGGTATCTTCGGTATTGAGCTATTTCTCACCCGCAGCGGTAAGGTTTTAATCAACGAAATTGCTCCTCGCACTCACAACTCTGGACACTACACTCTTGATGCCTGCGAAACCTCCCAGTTTGAGCAACAATTGCGAGCTGTGGCAGGTTTCCCCTTGGGGAGTCCGGCAATGCGCTGTGGCGGTGCGGTGATGGTGAACCTGCTGGGATTTGAACATGCCCAGGACGACTACTTGCCGCGCCGACAGCAGCTACAGATTGCCCCTAAAACCTATGTCCATTGGTACGGAAAAACCGCATCCTATCCGGGTCGTAAGTTAGGTCATGTGACGGTGCTTTTGGAGACAGCCAGCTCATCCCAGGCGCAGGCGATCGCCCAAAAGATAGAATCTATTTGGTACGGCTGAGAACACCTGCCCAATCCTCTAGAAAAATTATTACAATGAAAAAGGTTCTACTGCGGCGTTGGTGACTGCCAATATTGTTTTTTGATCTATGTCTGTTTGAAAATGGGAACCAAATGGTTTCGTGGCAGTAAACCGGGCTTGTACCCGGAAACTTAAAACGAAAACGATCGGTACCCACCTGGTTAATCCCAGGTCATAAACTGAGGTAAGACGGCGTTGCGGGGAATCTTAAAGCATAAAAGCCCTTTGGTCTTGTAAGACTGAGGGGTTTTTAATATTTGTGGTGAAACAAATGCCAAATCAGCGCTGGGGCGACTGCGGCTTCAATGGCATAGTAATTATCGCGGCTGTAGCAACTGGGAAGCCGATCTAAGGTTATCTGTACTCCAATTTTGTGGCGCGATCGCATTCATCTTTACAACTCTCTAAGCTGTTTCTGCTTTCGGCAAGCTAGTCTCTAGCTTTAGGCAGTTACGACCATTCACCTGCAAGCGATACTCGACTCGATCCATCAGGCGGTTCATAATTAGCCAACCATAACCGCTCTCTTGCTTATCATGGGGGTTTGGCGGTAGGTAGGTAGAAAGATCAAATCCCTTACCGTAGTCCCAAATTTCCAGGGCAATATCTTGATTCTTCAGTTCCAGGCGAATCAACACCGGGATATTCGGTTGGTCGCGATGGGCGTGGCGTACCACATTGGAATAGGCTTCTACTAGTGCCAGACGTAAACGATTGGACTGACGCGACCAATCAACCGAGTCACCTATCTCAGCTTCCAAACTGCCTAGCAGCCATCCTTCTACAATGGTCAAAAACTTTAAGTCACTTGGAACGTGCAACTCTGTCTTCATTGACTACAAAACCTCCAGTGAGAGAATAGTTTGATCATCTTCCTGAACATTGTTGGTGTGTTCGCGAATGCAAGCCAACAAGTGATTGAGGTCAAAAGGGCTTGGCTCTTGCCGCAGAAGTTGCCAAAGACCCGACTGATTTAGCATTGAGCCAGGATTGATGCTGTCGCCAGTAGCGGTAGAAATTACGGTGTTAACCGTTGCCTCCGTAATGCCATCACTTGTTAGCAACAAGACTTCTCCAGGTTCTAAACTAAGCTGTCCTGCTTTGGCTTTCCACACGGGCAAAATCCCGATAGGAACCCCACGTACCTTAAGATAGTTCGGTTCAATATTAGCTAACTCATTTGCCATAGCCTGTTTTTGCACAACCTGACTATGAGACCACACCATCGGGTAGATGTGTCCCGCATTTGCATAAACTAACTGCTGCGATGTGGGAGTGTAACGTGCCAGAACTATCGTAATAAAGCAGTTGGCACCCACCAGATCGTCGAACATGATGCTATTGAGATTTTGCATCGCGACCTCTGGTTCTGGAGAGGTCTCCTGAGCCAGCTCTCGGCGCAAGACAGAAATGGCACTTGCCATAAATAACGCGGCGGGAACCCCCTTACCGGAAACATCGCCCACGGCAATCCAGATATCACCCTGAGGATGGACAAAGACTTCAAAGAAATCGCCGCCCACTTCACGAGCGGGGTAACAGTGAGCTTGCAGTCCCACCGACTCGACAGCGGGCCAACTTTGGCGTAGCAGGTTGTTTTGGATTTGCCGTGCCACTTCTAACTCAGCCCGCATTTGCTGCGCTTGTAACTGAGTGCGCTGGTAGAGTTTTGCCTGGGAGAGGGCTAACGCCGCCTGCTCGGCAACTAGCTCCAAAAGGTGTACATCGGAGCTAGTCCAGGAACGCTGACCCTCTATTTGGTAAAGCGCCAAAATCGCTAGGAGCTGTTGTTGGCAAAGGAGAGGCACCACTAACTGCACCAGAGTATTGCCTTGGGTATCGACTCTAGCTGATTGGGTCTGACGGGTCTCCAAGGCTTGTTGCACTAATACTTCCGCGTCGAGGAGTTGTAGCGCGTCTGTCTGGTTCCCTATCTGATAAGAGAAAGATTCGTTTAGGAGTTGTAGTCCCTCTACTGGTCGCAAAACACAACTGGCGGCTTCAAATGCCTGACCAATAGTTGTGACAACCGTTTGCAGCATACTGCTGTAATCGAGAGACTCACGAATCGCTGTTGTCACCGCATTGAACAGTTCTTCTCTTTTGAGGGCGCGACGGAGTTCGTTCGTTCTTTGTTTAAGGACTAGATAGGTTTCAGAGGCTTGTTGGACAACGGCTTTGAGGTTTTCCGGGTTCCAGGGCTTAGTGATATATTTAAAAACTTTGCCGGAGTTGATCGCTTCGACCAAATCTTCAACATCGGTGTAGCCAGTTAGTAAGATGCGGATGGTTTCTGGAAAGCGTTCCACCGTCTTACTCAAAAATTCTGTCCCATTCATGACGGGCATCCGCTGGTCAGAGATGATGATCGCCATCTCCCCTTCTGTGTCTAACAGCTTCAAGGCATTGACTGCCCCGTCGGCTTTAAAAACTAGGAAATCACGGCGAAAGGTTCTGTACAGCAAATCTAAGTTGTCAGGCTCGTCATCAACTACCATCAGTTTTAGTTTGGTGCGCTCTGCCTGACTCATGAAATCACTCCGGTTCGATTCCTAGTAAAGGACGACAGCTTGAGAGTCATCCAAGTAGTGTAGCTGACCAGCATACACTGTTAACAGGCATCCCATCTAAGTACACTTTTATTTAAGTAGAGGTTGACCTGATGCTGGAGTCATCCAACTACTATCATCTAATAATCTGCTATTCAACCAAAACTATCCTAAATCAGGTAGTTCCTAACAAGCTAGAGAATTTTCACTAAAAAGCCAGCGAAAACATCTTTCCCCTGGCGTTTTAGTTGAGTTGAGGGCGAAGGGAGATTGGGGCAAAAATATTCACCTCCTCTCCCCAGCCCAGGTAGAAACGTTGAACAAACTAGCCAATTAAGCCAGAACGAAGGGCGCGAACGGCGGCTTGGGTACGATCATCAGCACACAGCTTGTTTAAGATGTTGCGGACGTGGGTTTTAACCGTACCCACTGTGATGTAGAGCTTTTCTGCGATCGCCGCGTTGCTACAGCCTTCAACAATTAACTGTAAAACCTCCAATTCCCGTTCTGTTAGGGGATAGGCTTCGATGAGTTGACTGTATTCCGGTTCTGCCGCGCTAATTGTCACGGTTTTTACCACCGCCGCATCAGCACCCGCGCTAGTAGTTCTTGCCTGCTTCATCACAACCCGCGCGATCGCCGGATCGATCCAGCCATTCCCTTCGTGGGTGACTTGGATGGCTTCGAGCAACTTATCAAAACTAATATTCTTCATGCAGTAGGAGTCTGCCCCCGCCGCAAATGCCGCTAGTACTGCCTCTTCGTTATCTTGTAGCGTCAACACCAAAATTTTGGTATCGGCTTCTTCTGAGGCGGCTTGGGCTTCTTTAAATCGTCTTGTTAGTTCGATACCATCTATGTCCGGAAGTCCGATATCTACAATGCCGACATCGGGGCTGGACGTTTCTAGTAAATCTAAACCTTCTGTGCCATTAGCCGCTTCACCTACGAATTCGATCTCACTTCGCTGTTGTAGCGCCGTGCGGATTCCAACTCGAGTCAGGTCATGGTCTTCAATCAGAGCAACGCGAATCTTACTCATCGTCAACGTCCAGGGAATACAGTTTTTTGTGCAACAGTTTCAAACCAGAATTTTATGAAATTTTGGCAAAAAATGAGGGATGTCTCCCCATTGATAGGGGTAGGGATTTCTGTACTTCCAGTAAATTCAAGGTAACACCATCTTTCAAAACCCTTTTAGTAATAGCTTAATCTAAAGCTCGGACACAGACATCCTCGCATCAGAGGTGTGTCTGGTGCTCGGGCATGATTTAGAACGCATGATGGATAGATGCTCTGACTCAAACCAAACTACGGCTGGCTTCAATAGTGAATCCTCAAAGAAGATCCAGCACCTCAAACAACGCCTCTATACCAGTGAAGCACGCGCTCATTGTTTGTTAGCAACTCTCCCCCAAATTGTTTGGGTAGCAACCGCCCAGGGAAAAGTTACCAATCTTAGCAAACGCTGGTATGAGTATACGGGTTTAACGGCTACACAATCCGTGGGTTGGCGATTTCTTCAAGCCTTCCATCCCGAAGATCGCGATCGCGTTGTGCGCTACTGGGAGGAGATATCCTATCCTCCTCAACATTATCAAATCCAGTGCCGAATCCAGGATGCCGATGGCAACTACTGCTGGTTTGAAGGACAGGGGACGCCTATATGTAGTCCTGACGGTGAGGTTTTAGAGTGGATCGGCACCTACAGCCTGATTGAATCTAGTACCCAGGTCGCCGAAACCTACGAGCAAAAGCCCCCAGCCGCCCGTTTGGATTCTCCAGAAAGTGACACGCTCCAACGTTCCCAAGAGTTAACCGAACCATCCCAGCTTTCTCTTCTAGAACAGGAACTTCCCCAGGCGATTATTTGGGAAGCGGAGGCAACAAATCGGCAATTTACCTTTGTCAGTCACAATGCCGAACGAATTTTGGGCTATCCCATCGAGCGCTGGCTTGAGGAGCCTGATTTTTTGGCAAAGGTAATTCACCCCGACGATCGCCAGTGGGTGCTGGAGCAGTGGCGTCAGGAAGCCCAGAACAACCGCGATGGCGAGATTAAATACCGCTGCTTGAGTGCGGATAACCGCGTTGTCTGGTTCCGCGATCGCGATTTTGTTGTTGAGGATCAGCAAAGGCACTTACGCAAGCGGCGCGGCTTGATGATTGACATTACCGCAACTCAGCAAGAGTCGGGTCAGCCTGATAGCTACGGCTACACCGCCGCCTTAACTCAATTGGGAAAACAAGCCATCGATAACACCAATGTCTCGGTGTTGATGCACAGCAGCGTCAGGCTCGTCAGCGAAATGATTGGGGTGGAGTGCTGCCATATTTTCGAGTGGCAACCTGAGGAAAAAAGACTCCAGCAGAGTGCCAGTGTGGGCGAGCAACAACCGACCCCAGCACTGGAAAGCTTGGCAGTGGATGCCCAGTCTTTAATGGGTTGTACTATGCGATCGCCTCAGCCAGTAATTATGGATGACGTTCACCCGGCGACTCACTTCCACGACGCCAGCTCACTCAAAAACCAAGGCTGGGTTAGCGGTGTCAGTGTGGTAATTGGCACCGCTTTAGGTCAGGAGCCTCCGCCTCAATCTCCTACCGACGAGGGCAAGGCTTCTTGCTTTGGCGTACTCGCCGCCTACAGCCACAAGCATCGTTGCTTCATTTCGAGGGATGTGGAATTTCTCCAAGCGGTGGCGAATCTGCTTGCCCTAGCAATCCGTTCCCAGCGTGCCTTTGATGCTTTGGGCAATCGCGACTATCAACTGAGTTATATGAGGACGAGTTTAGCTAATCGCAATTCGGAACTTGACCACTTTACCTATGTCGCGTCCCATGACTTAAAAGCACCCCTGCGGGCGATCGCGAATCTATCTCAGTGGATTGAAGAAGATATTTCCGAGCAACTAGAAGCTGAGAACCTCTACCAAATGCAGTTGATGCGCGGGCGAGTCTATCGCCTTGATGCGCTGATTGATGGGCTATTGCAGTATTCCCGCGCCGGACGGAGCAAAACTCCACCCGAACAGGTGGCTGTGGAAAAATTACTAGAGCAGGTGATTCTTGCTCTCGATCCACCAACGGAATTTACAATTAAGCTCGACTCAATGCTGCCCACCCTGGTGACAGAGCGGTTGCTGCTACAACAAGTTTTTACACACCTGCTGAGTAACGCCATCAGACATCATCCTCGGCAAGACGGAACGGTAGTGGTTCGCGCTCAAGACTTGGGAGACTGCTACGAGTTTGCCGTCGCTGATGATGGTGCAGGCATCGCGCCTTGCTTCCATCAGAAGATTTTTGTCATTTTTCAAACTCTGCAAGCGAGGGATACTACTGAAAATACTGGCGTCGGTTTAGCGATCGCCAAAAAAATCGTTGAAGGTAAAGGAGGTACTATCCGATTAGAATCTCAAGAAGGTCAGGGAGCAACGTTCTACTTTACATGGCCCAAGCTATGTTAAAAGCGCACTGATCCGGCTGGACAATTTTCCCTGTAGGAAGATTGTTGATGTGATTGACTAATTAGTCGAGCGCTTAACACTTTTCGTGCCGCAGCCAGGGTCAAATAGTAGCGTTACAGCGCGATGCCTCAGGAGAATTGCCAATGGCAGTCTACACAAATCAATCTGCACGCCCTATCTGGTCAGAACTTGCCGTCCGCCGACGGGGGGTTCTAATTATTGCCATCCCCATTACTTGTTTAATTATTCCCTTGGTAGGTTTTGGCTTGCTGCAACGCAGTACGCTTCAGACTCAGGCGTATATCAAACAGACGCAATCGGTGCGGTTTGAAGCTAATACCTTGCTCGCAGAATTGACGAAAGCTCAATCGAGTATTCGCGCTTACGGCTTAACAAAGCGCCCTGAGGATTTAGAACTCTACCAAGAGTCAGCCACGAAGCTTCTGGAAATAACGGATAAGCTCGATGCCTTGGTAGAAGACGATCCCGAACAATTAGAGCGTATTCGCCAAATTCAACAACTGACTGAACAACAGCTCTTGATCCTAGACAAAAATTTGGCACAGTATCGCTTAATAACACCAGGAGCAGCGGCAACTGTTGAACTAAACCCTTCCAGTCGGGAACTCTCCGACACTCTGCGATCGCAAATTGAGCAATTCTCTACCGAAACAAGGCAGCAATTGGACATTCGCCGCGAAACCCTAGAGTATCAGCAGGGTATTACTACCCTTGTGCTGGCTGCTAGTGCGGTGATTGGGATTTTAGGGTCTTTGGCGGCGCTGTATTTGTTTGACCGCCTCGACCAAGAACTTTCCCGGAGAGCTGGATATCTTCGGGAAAGTCATCTCCGCACTCAAGCTGTTTTAGATAATGTGGTCGATGGCATTCTCACCTTAGATCGACGAGGTTATATCGAGTCGGCGAATGCTGCTGCTGAACGAATTTTTGGCTATGAGAGTGCAGAATTTCAGAGCAAGCATCTCCAGCGGTTAATGGCAGAGCGGATCACCGAAGATAGCGGTGAAGCGATGAGCAATCTTGTCGGAAGCGATCGCCACAAGTTACGACGGCAACAAGCTACTCTAGGTCGTCATAAAGATGGTCATATCTTCCCGATGGAGTTTGCCATTAGCGAAATGCGTTTAGATAACGAGCGTCTCTTCATTGCCATTTTGCGTGATATTACGGAGCGGGAAGAGTCAGAAGCCGCACTCCGCAAAAGTGAAGAATTGTATCGAACGCTTGCTAAAAACTTCCCGAATGGCGCAGTTTTTTTATTTGACCATAATTTGCGTTACACGATTGCGGAAGGGATGGGGCTGACGGCGCTAGGCTTAGAAAGCGAGGCGATCGCCAAAAAGACACTTTGGGAAACCTTCCCTCCTGAAACGTCTGCCATCCTAGAGCCAACTTATCGCGATGCCTTAGCCGGAAAGACGACGGTAACGGAAGTTCCTTTAGGCGAGCAGATCTACCGTTTACACGTCTTACCTGTGAAAAATGAGCGCCGGAAAGTCTTTGCGGGGATGATGATGACTCAAGACATCACCTCCATTAAGCGCAATGAGGAAGCTTTGCGGCAACGAGCCGACGAGCGGGCAAGGATGGCGGCGATACTGGCGCAAACCACCTCAATTCTGGAAAACCGCAATACAGAGCTGGATCAGTTTGCGTATATTGTCTCCCACGACCTCAAGGCACCTTTACGGGCGATCGCTAATCTGTCAGGGTGGATTGAGGAAGACATTGGGGCACACCTTACCGAAGACACCAAGCATCAAATGGATTTGCTGCGGGGTCGAGTTCACCGGATGGAATCAATGATTGATGCACTATTGCAATATTCCCGTGTTGGGCGTCTGAAAACAGACACAGTACCTGTCGATGTGGAGCAGTTAGTAACTGAGATTATTGATTATTTGGCACCACCACCGGAAGTTACTGTCAAAGTGATGCCGGGAATGCCAACACTGATGACCGAACGTTTACCCCTAGAGCAAGTATTTTCTAATCTAATTAGCAATGCGGTTAAACACAACGACAAACCCAATGGAGAAATTGCGATCGCTGCCACTGATTTAGGCGATCGCTACGAGTTTTCTGTTGCAGATAATGGCCCCGGCATTGCCCCGGAATATCATGAAAAAGTTTTCGTGATGTTCCAGACTTTAGTTCCCCGCGATCGCGTTGAAAATACGGGGGTTGGCTTGGCGATCGTCAAGAAAATTGTTGAAGATAAAAGAGGAACAATTTATCTAGAATCTCAACTCGGTCAGGGTACAACATTTCGGTTTACTTGGCCCGCAGATGTTAAGGAAAGGAGCGAATAATTATGAGCGGTAAACTCGTAAATTTATTGCTAGTTGATGATGATGAAGTTGATGTGATGACCGTTAAACGGGCATTCAAAAAAAACAGTATGAATAATCCGCTTTTTGTTGCCTCAAACGGCTTAGAAGCATTAGATGTTCTACGAGGTAAAAGTCTACCCTTAATGCTTGCAGAAGCACGCCGGATTGTTTTACTCGATCTGAATATGCCGAAGATGGGCGGCATCGAGTTTCTGCGGGAGTTGCGCTCTGATCCTGAGCTGCGAGCTACCCCTGTGATTGTATTAACCACTTCCAATGAGGATAAAGATAAAGTTGAAGCCTACAATTTCAATGTGGCAGGGTATATCATTAAACCTGTTACCTTTACCAAATTTGTAGAAGCCCTAGCCACCTTTAATAAGTACTGGGCTTTGAGCGAAATGCCTTAGAGAATCACTGATACTGTTTTAAAAAGTCACTGTTATATTTCCTCAGGAGATAAAAATCTCTACTTTAAACAAATCAATCCTAAAAGGAAGCAAATTCATCCTAAATCGCGATGATTTGCTCGCTTAGTCAGTAATCCCCGAAGTCAGAGCAAAAAGGTGTGATTTTGGATGTCTACTATAAACCCTTTAGCTGGTGACGATCGGTCAATAGCTAACTATGAAAGAAATTATAAAAATCTTAGTTGTAGAGGATGATGAAGTCGATCGCATGGCAGTCCGCCGAGCCTTGCAAGCCGGTGGCGTTGCCATCGAAATGGCGATCGCCGAAGACTGCAAAAGTGCTCTAAAGCAGCTTAGTGACGACATCACCTCCCCCGACTCCCCAGACTTTGACTGTATTTTTTTAGACTATCGTCTGCCAGATGGTGATGGGCTGAAGCTCGTTCGAGATGTTCGCGATGCGGGGATATCAATCCCCATGATTGTTTTGACGGGTCAGGGCGATGAGCAAATTGCCGTTGAACTGATGAAAGCAGGCGCGTCCGACTATCTGCCAAAAGCCAAAATCTCATCGGAAAATCTCTCCCGTAGCCTCCGCAATGCGGTTCGCATCTACCGAGCTGAACGAGAAGCGGCTCTGGCACAAACCCGGCTGAGGGAAAGCGAAGAACGCTATCGCCTAGTGCTAGAGGGTTCAAACGACGGCATTTGGGACTGGGATCTAATTACTCACGAAATTTATTGCAACGATCGCCTATTTGAAATTGCGGGTTTATTACCCACGGAAATCAAAGCCAGTTATGAGTTATTTTGCCAGTTGCTGCACCCAGAAGACCGTATGAAAGTCAGTCAGGCGGTGACAGCTCACCTGCAACACAACGATGAACTCGATGTAGAATTTCGGCTGTTAAATACGTCCGGTGAATACCGCTACTGTATTGCCCGTGGGAAAGCCCAGCGCGATGCTAGAGGCAAGCCCTTGCGGATGTCTGGGCTGATTAACGATATTACTGAACGCAAGCGTGCCGAAGCTTCTTTGCGCTTTTTAGTAGAAGCGAGTTCCTTGCTTTCCGCTTCCCTGGATTACGAAAAAACCCTTGCTAGTCTCGCTCAACTAGCGGTGCCGTTCATGGCGGATCTGTGTGTGGTCGATATTGTCGAAAATGGGGTGGTGCGTCGAGTGGGAGTTGCCCATGCTGACCCCAAACGTCGGGAGCAGGTGCAGCAACTACGCGATCGCTTCGCTCCTGAGCTTAACAGTTCCCACCCCGCCATGGAAGTAGTGCGGACAGGCGTGGCGTCTTTGGTACCGGAGGTGAATGAGCAAGAGTTGGCAGCGATTATCCAAAATGCGGAACACCTGCAAATTATCCAGGACATGGACTTCAAATCCTATACAATCGTGCCGCTATTGGTACGGGGGCGGACGTTGGGGGCGATTTCCTTTGTCTCCACGCAAACAGAGCGTCGCTATGGCCCTGCGGATGTGGCGTTGGCAGAGGAATTGGCGCGTCGAGCCGCGTTGTCGATTGAAAATGGGCAGCTTTACCGCGAAGCACAAGAAGCCAGTGAAAATTTGCGTCAAGCGATTTTGATTTTGGGAGAGCAGCAGCAGCAACTGCGAACCCTACAGCAGCTCACCAATTTACTCAACCAACGCTTGACAAATTTACCGGGACTGTTACGGGAAATGGTTAAGGCAGTTTGTGATGCGATTCCCGGTGCCAACTTTTGCTTCATCATGTTGCAAAATCCCCAATGTAATAGCTTGATTTTGACGGTGACGGCAGGTATTGATACAGAAAATCTACGCCTAGAAGATACCTTCGATCCTGGGAATGGTTTACTGACTCAAGTATTTGCCACGGGGGAACCTCAGTTGATCCAACTGCAGACCTACCAGAGCCAAGATGGTGACGATCCATTACCCGCTGCGATTTATGCGGTGGCGATCGAGTCGGTGCAAGGGCGTTTGGGAGTGTTGGCGATCGGGAATTGGGATAATCCGGCGGCGTTTGATGAGGAAGACCGACATTTGCTGAATGCTGTCGGCGAACAGGCGGCGATCGCTATTGATAACGCCCGGATGATCAAAGCCTTGGAAGAACAGGAAGAACGCCTGGAATTCCAAAACGAAATGCTGGCAGACCAAAACCAGGAACTGGAAAAACAGCGGCAACAACTGCAAGTCCAAAACCTGCAACTCCTAGAAGCCGCACGGCTAAAGTCTCAGTTTCTTTCCACCATGTCTCACGAATTGCGTACCCCGATGAATGCCATTATTGGCTTTTCTCAGTTGCTTTTGCGTCAACGCCAAACTCAGTTTTCGTCTCAGCAAGTCGATATGATGAAGCGCATTCTCAGCAATGGCAAGCATCTGCTGACGCTGATTAATGAAATTCTTGACCTGAGCAAAATTGAAGCCGGACGCCTGGATTTGCAGGTAGAAGAACTGGACTTGCGGAAGTTGGTGGGGTCAACCATTGAGGAACTCCGCTCTTTAGCCGATGAGAAGCGTTTAGTCTTAAACTTCCTGAGTGAATTGCAAAATTCTTATGCAATCAACGATGGCGTGCGCCTGCGCCAGATTCTGGCTAATTTGATCTCTAATGCGATCAAGTTTACTGCCCAGGGCAGTGTTGAGGTAAGTATCCGCGAAGTGTCTCCCGATCGTTTAGCGATCGCGGTTAAAGATACAGGAATTGGCATATCTCAAAAGGAACTCAAGCATATTTTTGAGGAATTCCGGCAAGTCGATCAAAGCCTGACGAAAAAATATCCGGGTACAGGTTTGGGGCTGGCAATTACTAAGTCCTTAGTGCAGTTAATGCAGGGAACAATTTCTGTAGAGAGCGAACCCGGTAATGGTTCTACGTTCTGCATTGAATTACCTCGTCAGGTACAAGGCTTTCCTCCCCTTGGCAATAACACCGCCAACGTTACCAATCAGCCAAGTGCAGAGAACGCCAGTACCCAACTTCGACCGCAGCCTTCTAAAAATTCTCACTCCGGAAGGCAGTTGTATTAGTTATCCATTGGCAATTATCCAGGCTTAAAAAAAGCGATCGCGCGAGTTAGTGTTTCTACGCGATCGCTAATCGTTAAAACCTGAAAAAAGATTTTTGAATCTTACTCATTCACATCCGCCAAACGGGAAGTCAAAAACCGATCCATCCAATTTCGCAAATACACTTCATTTTCTGCCATTTGCTCTGGATCAGTTGTATCAAGAGGATGGGGAGCCAGTCCTAAAATCGTAGCGGTTGTGACACAGAACATCGACTTTTGGAAACTGATGCAAATTTGCACCAGCAAATCATCTTCTTGCCGCAAACGGCTATGGTACAGGGCTTGCAGGTAGTCGGGGATGAAGTGGGTCATATCCTGCATCAGCAGGGTTGGTGGAATCCCCGCCCCCCCAATGGGTAAGGGGTCGGCATATAATGCTCCGTACTCAAACCGACTCAAATCGGGGGAAATTTGGTGAGCTTGGGCATTGTAGGAAACAGTCCCTGGAAACGGTGTTCCCCGGAAGAAAACTGCTTCGACGTAAGGGATGGCTGTATCTGCTAAAAACGTTAGCCCTGCCGATTTGGGGATGATGTCGTGGGTTTTACCCTCAATCTCCACCGAGAAGGTAATGGGCAAAGCTGCTGCTGCCACTAATCCGGCTTTGATATACTCGACGACATCGGGAATTGTTTTAATTTTCCCTTTGTCATAGTCGTCGGAGAGATCTAGGAAGAGATCGCTCATCACCCGCCAAAATTGCCCCAAACCGCTGTAATACGCCTGTTGCCGTACCTGTTCGATCAAAAAGTCTGGAAACAAGCGGCTCAAGCCCCGTATGGGCAAATTACTCTGGATTTTGGCTTGAATCGCTGCGACGGCGCGTGCGGCAAATTCTGGCGAGTCTAAGTAGGCATCTAAGCCGCCACCCCCATGCCAGAGCATCGTTTTCATACAATACTCGGCGTATTCGTAGTTGATGCGGTCATGCCACCAGTGACGCAGTAGCTTTTGCAGCGTCACTTCCCCATTGAAGTATTTAAAGAAGGGGAAAAGCACCAAAAATTGCTTCTCGGCAATATAAATCAAGTTGATGGAGTAGGCATCCAATACAACACCGTAGCTTTTGAGAATTCCCACCACCTCAAGGACATTTTCTGGCGTATCCGGCAGTAGTGCATCGCCAGCGTTTAGCCGCTTCATGTACTCGAAAAGAGGATGGGGGGATTTTTTCAACATTGTGCTTGACACGGCGAAGACTTCTTGAAATGGCGAAAGTTAAAAGACAAAAGGCAAAAACACTTTTCCGGCTGCCTCGAAGATGTTTTACCTGAGGGGGCTAATCCCGATTTCAGAAAGAGCAGGAATAGAGGCAGAAGTAGCGATCGCGTCTCGTTTGGCGACAACCGAGGGCGTTGGTAGTAGGGCGGTGGTAGTGGTTTCACTCCAGCGCACCATCCAGTTGGGCTGCACTCCCAACAGAACAATCAGGACGGCTAAAATTATTGACGGGATGCGATCGCCCCACTCCACTTTTGGTAAATTTTCCACCTGTGGCGACAGCCGCCCAAAGAAAACCCGGTTCACCAGCAGTAAGAAGTACACCGCTGTTAATCCTGTCCCCAACATGCACAGCAGGGTTTGGGTCGGATAGGCAACAAAACTGCCCCGGAACACCAGAAATTCTGAAACAAAACCAACCATTCCGGGAATTCCAGCACTTGCCATCACCCCCAACACCATCAAGCTGCCAATTAACGGTAAACCTCGTTCTGGGTTCAACAATCCGCGCAAGACGTCGATATCCCGCGTTCCCGTCTTTTTATATACCACGCCCACCAGCAAAAACAGCAAGGCAGAAATCAAACCGTGGCTAATCATCTGCAAGACCCCTGCCAAGAGGCTAATGGGAGTTGAGGCAGCGATTGCTAGTAGGATGTAGCCCATGTGACCGATGGAACTGTAAGCGACCATCTTTTTCATATCACTTTGGGCGATCGCGTTTAGCGAACCATACACCACGCTGACAACTGCCCAACTCGCCAACCAGGGAGCGACTATCGCCCAAGCATCAGGAAACAACCCCAACCCGAAGCGGATTAAACCGTAGGTTCCTAACTTCAACAACACCCCGGCTAGCAGCACAGAAATCGGCGTTGAGGCTTCGACGTGGGCATCCGGCAACCAAGTATGGAAGGGCACCAAAGGCATTTTGATGCCAAAACCGATCAGCAACGCCCCTAACAGCACCAACTGGGTTCCCATCGGGAGAATCTGACCCAACTGCGGCGTATAGGCAAAGCTGTGAGCCTCGGATAGCCAAACCAGACCAAAAAAGGCTGCCAGAACCAAAATTCCCGAAAGGGCAGTGAAAAGCAAAAACTTAGTAGCCGCATAGCCCCGTCGCGCCCCGCCCCAAATCGCAATCAGTAAATACAAGGGAATCAGTTCCACCTCGTAAAACAGGAAAAACAGCAGTAAATCCTGGGCGAGAAAGGCACCTGTGACACTGGCATTTAAAATCAAAAGCAGAGCGTAATAAAAGCGGGGGCGCTGAATTTCTTCGTCACTGCTGTAAATGGCAATACAGGTTAAAAGAGCATTTAAAATCAGTAACGGCAACGATAGCCCATCAACACCCAGGTAATAGGTCAAACCTAGGGTGTCAATCCAGGGAAGGAACTCTGTAAACTGCAATCCCGCCTGGGTGGCTTGAAACTGGCTCATCAGTACAACTGACCAGAGAAAGACAGCAACGGCAACCACAAAGGCAATTTGACGAGCCGTTTTCGCGAGGGTTTTCGGTAAAACTCCGATGATGATTGCGCCTAATACTGGCACCCAAATGAGCGTACTGAGCATAGTAGGGACTAGGGAGCGGGGTGTTTAAGGATAAAAGCCAAAGAAATTAACTAAATAAACCGGGAAAACTCAAGATTCAAAACGCTAATAATCGGCCAGAGTATGAAGAAACCCAGCACGGTGGCTCCCACAAGGATGGTGAGGAGATAAAACTGCGACTGACCGGAAGCGCTGTACTTTAAGCTTTGTCCGCTGAAAATTGTGGCAAGACCGAGAAAGTTGACCAATCCATCTACCAAGTAGCGGTCAATCCAGGCATTCAGCTTCGAGAGGCGATCGACGGCAAACACGACCGTCAGATAGTACAGTCGGTCGATGTAAAAGTCGTACCCAAATACATCTTGGAGTAATCGCCAGGGGAGGCGCAGCGACCTTGACCAGGCTTTGTGCAGATAAATATTGGCACCGACACCGCAACCGACTACGCCGGATAGCCACAGCAGGAGCAACGCGGGTTTGTCGATCAGTGCCCACGTTGGCAGCAAGGACAAACGCTGCATCATCACGGGAACTAAGAGGGTGACAATAATTAACGACACCATTGGTACTGCCATTGTCCAGGGAACTTCCGGTGCGCGTCTAGTTTTCGCCTGCGGCTCTCCCCAAAATACCAGGCGAAACACCCGCGTTAAATTCAAGGCGGTCAGGGCATTAACAACAAGTAATACTCCGACAATCCAGGGGTGAGAGTGCCAATAGATATCAACGCCTTGCCGCAACGCCCAGAAGCCTCCTAAGGGGAGGAGTCCAATCAGTCCCGCCGCACCGACAATAAAGGCGGTGGTAGTGGCAGGCATTCGCGACCACAGACCCCCCATTTCTGTTATGTCTTGGCTATTCGTGGTGACGATGACGGAACCGATACTCATAAACAGGAGAGCTTTAGCGATCGCATGGGCAAAGAGTATCAATAGGGCAAATCCTGTCCACTGCGTCCCCACAGCAATAAACACTAACCCCAAGTAAGCACTGGTGGAGTGGGATAAGACTCGCTTGATATCAATCTGGGCGATCGCGACTAACGAAGCCCCAATCGCTGTCATTGTCCCAATCACCACCAACGCCGTTGAAGCTACTGGCGATAGCACCAAGATCGGTTGCAGTTGAATCAGCACGTAGGCTCCACAAGCTACCACCACGGAGTTCCGCAAGATGGAAGCCGGGTTTGGCCCTTCCATCGCCTCATCGAGCCACAGGTGCAGCGGAAATTGAGCGCATTTCCCGGTTGGGCCAGCAATCAACGCCAAACCCAGCAACGTCGCTGTTAGTGGTGAGAGTTCAGCCGTTTCTGCCCATTCATACAAGTCAGGAAAGTCTAAACTTCCCCCTGCCATCGTTGCCAGCGCTACCACTCCCATCAACAGCAGCAGGTCTCCTACCCGTTTTGTTAAGAAGGCATCTCGCGCCGCGGTGACCACCAAAGGCTGGGCATACCAAAACCCCACTAATAAGTAAGTAGAAAGGGTGAGCATTTCCAGCAAGGCGTAGCTCAATAACAACGAGTCACTGAGCGCCAAGCCCGTCATTGCCCCTTCAAAAAATCCCATCAAGGCAAAAAAGCGGGCCAGTGCCCAGTCTTTCTCCATGTATCCCAGGGCAAACAGTTGCGCCAAAAGACTCATTCCCGTCACCACTAGCGTTGCACCAATGCTCACGCCGGAGACTTTGATTGTAAAGGTGAGGTCTAAATCAACGGCTTGCAGCCAGTGAAATACTAATTTTTGAGGCTCTTGTCTCCAGGTATTTTGGAAAATGAATATGCCATGAACAAACGCCAAGACCGTCATCAAGAGATTAAAGTAGGCGGCTGGTCGCGGCCCTGTACGGCGAATCATCCCAATCGACCAAGGAAGCGTCAAAACGCCCCCAATCAATCCATAAAAAGGCACCCACCAACTTGTCTGGGTGAGAAACTCTGTCATCTCAGCAATCCCCTGCTATCTCATCTTTAAAATGAATGGCTGACTCAAAGGCACCCTAAGACAGTCTCAAGGTTTTGCAATAGCAATAGTCTGATTAATATTTTAGTTAAACAGTTTGATCGAGAAATACCGTTGAACATCTGCCAGTTGGTACTTAGGCAGTCTAAAGAAGACTAATGGCTATTTCAATATTGTAATTGTGAGTTGTAAAATCAAGTACTAGGTATACCTACAAAGTTAAAATCTATCAAATCTGTTTAAAACAATTATCTTCAAAAATAAACAACATTTTGGATTTCAGCGGGAATGACCTGACTTCATTTAAGCCGCTTTCCCTAAGCTGAAACCTACCCGAAACAAAGAGTTGCAGGCAGAAAGGGGACCTTCTATAGCTAAACTTAATAAAAAAATTATAAAACATAAGTGAGCGTTCGAGAAATCGCTTCACTACTGATGCACAAAATAAATATTTTTTTGATTGTTAAGTTTTTTTAAACACTCTCATCTAAAAATATCATAATACTTTATATTGTCAAGGGAGCCTCGGTTCCCTATGCTTAATGATGCAAGGCTAAACCAATAGTTCTTGAGTAAAAAAAATGGGGATCGCCGTCCAAATTTTGTTTTCAGTCCGATTTGGACGCTGTAGTTTAGCCATCATCTAGGAGAAAATTCATGCCAATCGCAGTAGGAATGATTGAAACCAAAGGCTTTCCGGCGGTGGTAGAAGCCGCTGATGCTATGGTGAAAGCCGCTCGTGTCACGCTCGTCGGCTACGAAAAAATTGGTAGTGCTCGTGTGACGGTTATTGTCCGAGGTGATGTCTCCGAAGTACAAGCGTCAGTTTCGGCTGGCGTAGAAGCCGCCAAGCGGGTTAATGGGGGAGAAGTCCTCTCTACCCATATTATTGCCCGTCCTCATGAGAACCTGGAATATGTTCTGCCGATTCGTTACACCGAAGCGGTCGAACAATTCCGCATGTAAAGCGTGCTGTGCAGACGTTGCAATAAGCAAGCTTCGGTGTGCTGTGGGTAAAGTCTAGGTGCGGCAAAGAAATTGCGGCAATACCACAAGGTCTACGCCAGCGCCCGTTGCATCTTTAAACAACGTTCAAAAATCAACAAGTCAGATTATTTTATAAACGAAGGAAGATGTGTCATGGCAATTGCAGTTGGAATGATTGAAACTTTAGGCTTTCCTGCCGTTGTGGAAGCCGCTGATGCAATGGTAAAAGCGGCCCGCGTCACGTTGGTTGGCTATGAAAAGATTGGTAGCGGTCGTGTGACGGTTATTGTTCGGGGCGATGTCTCCGAAGTGCAAGCATCAGTCGCCGCAGGCGTTGACTCGGTGAAGCGAGTAAATGGTGGACAAGTCCTCTCTACTCATATCATTGCGCGTCCCCACGAAAACCTAGAGTATGTTCTGCCGATTCGTTACACCGAAGCCGTCGAGCAGTTTCGCGAGAGCGTGAGCGGCATTCGCCCCTACAACAGACCGTAAAATTAATCTTGTTTAATTAGGCAGGAGGTAAGAGGCGAGCTTAGAAGGAAGAAAATTTTTCGGCTCTTGCCCTCTCGCCTTTGTACCCTCTCCCTCTCCCAATTCCATCAATCTAGACTATTCAATGCAAATTGCCCAAGTTCGTGGCACGGTTGTCAGCACCCATAAAGAACCCAGTTTGAGGGGTGTAAAGTTACTGTTATTGCAACTTATCGATGAAGAGGGGCACCTACTTCCAGAGTACGAGGTCGCTGGCGATCAGGTAGGCGCGGGTTTAGACGAGTGGGTTCTGGTCAGTAATGGTAGTGCCGCCCGTCAAATTGAGGGTCAGGAAAAGCGACCGATTGATGCAATGGTGGTGGCGATTATTGATACCGTAACGGTTAACAACCAAATGCTTTACAGCAAGAAAGAACAGTATCGTTAGTCAGTTGACTTTGTTCAGTTAGCAAGGAATTTCAGCTATGGTTGTCCGCAAATCTGCGGCTCCCCCGACCCCTTGGTCAAAAAATTTGGCGGAACCGCAAATTCATGAAACGGCATATGTACATTCATTTTCTAACATCATTGGCGATGTGCATATTGGCTCGAAAGTCATGGTCGCTCCAGGAACTTCGATCCGAGCTGATGAAGGTGCGCCCTTTCATATCGGTGCAGGAACAAATATCCAAGACGGAGTGGTTATCCATGGCTTAGATGAGGGCCGGGTAATCGGAGATGACAAAAAGGACTACTCGGTTTGGATTGGAAAAAATACTTCTATTACCCACATGGCGCTGATTCATGGGCCTGCCTATATTGGGGATAATAGCTTTATTGGCTTTCGCTCAACGGTATTTAATGCTCGCGTTGGGGAAGGCTGCATTATTATGTTACATGTCCTGATTCAGGATGTAGAGATTCCCCCCGGTAAGTATGTTCCTGCGGGTTCTATTATTACCAATCAGCAGCAAGCTGACCGTCTGCCGGACGTGCAATCGGTAGATGCAGAGTTTAGCCGCCACATTGTAGGTATTAATGAGGCGCTACGGGCAGGGTATTTATGTGCCGGGGATACCGCCTGCGTTGCCAATATCCGGAACGAGCCGTCAGGCAAGACGAATGGCAAGGTTCGTGCCATTTCTCCATCTACCAATAGCCATACTACTAACACTATAGACATGAGCGTTGAAGTTTCCGAGCAAGTAAAAAGCTTGTTGTCCCAAGGTTACAAGGTTGGTACTGAGTACGCCAATGAGCGTCGTTTCCGTACCAGCTCTTGGCAGAGCGGGCCAACGATTCAATCGAAAAACCCCTCAGAAGCGATCGCGGCTTTGGAAGCGACGATGGCAGAACATACTGGGGAATACGTGCGCTTAATTGGCATTGACCCGAAAGCCAAGCGTCGCGTGTTAGAAGAAATTGTTCAACGCCCCGACGACGACGCGCCAGCTCCTAGCCGTCGCCAGAATACAACAGCAAGCCGCAGCAGCAATAACTATTCTGCCGCTGCTTCCACAAGCAATGGTTCCGTAAGCGGTGATATTGTCGAGCAAGTAAAAAGCTTGTTGTCCCAAGGTTACAAGGTTGGTACCGAGTACGCCAATGAGCGTCGTTTCCGTACCAGCTCTTGGCAGAGTGGGCCAACGATTCAATCGAAAAACCCCTCAGAAGCGATCGCGGCTTTGGAAGCGACGATGGCAGAACATACTGGGGAATACGTGCGCTTAATCGGCATTGACCCGAAAGCCAAGCGTCGCGTGTTAGAAGAAATTGTTCAACGCCCCGACGACGACGCGCCAGCTCCTAGCCGCCGCCAGCCTGCTCCTGCTGCCAAGAGTCGCCAATCTAAGGCTTCCCATACAGCTTCCCAGAGTAACTATCGTCCCAGCAGTGGCTCTTTAGATGCCGATGTTGTTGAACAAGTGCGTAGCCTCTTGTCTCAGGGATACAACATTGGTACCGAACATGCCGATCCGCGCCGTTTCCGTACAGGCTCTTGGCACACTTGCTCTCCGATTGAGTTGAAAAACCAGTCAGAAGTCCTCCAAGCGTTAGAAGCTTGCATAAACGAGCATCAAGGTGAGTACGTGCGTCTGTTTGGCATTGACCCGAAAGCCAAGCGCCGCGTTCAAGAGACACTGATTCAAAAACCGTAGTCTAAGCGCGATCGCTGCAAATCGAGAAGGACTTGTGCCTTGCGGGACTAGAAGTAAAGAGCCAAGAGCAAAAGAAAGCTCTGATTGTTGGGTGAATTTAACCTTCAGCTTTCTTCCCAACTCTAGCTCTAGTCCCCATGCCTTAGTCCCTAGTTCCCAGTCCCTAGTCCCTACTTTCATGCACGCGCTGCCCCTGCCGTCGGTTAGCAATTCTGATGTTTATGTCAAAGGCGATGTGAGTATTGATCAAAGTGTTGCGATCGCACCAGGAGTTATCCTACAAGCCGATCTAGACAGTCGTATTATCATCGCCCCTGGGGTTTGCCTGGGTAGAGGTACCATTATTCACGCTCATAATGGCACCGTAGAGATTGAGTCAGGAGCAGTTTTGGGAGCAAGTGTCCTAGTCGTCGGTCAATGTAAAATTGGAGAAAATGCCTGCATTGGTGCCGCTACAACGATTTGGGACACTTCTGTAGAACCACGGCAAGTAGTACCTGCGGCGTCCCTCCTGGGAGATACCGGGCGTCAGCTCGCTGACATCGAGCCTCCTATCCAGGAAGAGGCAACTGTCACCAACAACGGTCATTCCCCAGAAATGCCTCCAGAAACCTCCCCCCCAACACCTGAGGCTAACCTCACAACTGCGCCGATACCAGAACCCCCTCCTACTCCCATAAGTGGTGCCATTTACGGGCAAGCCAATCTCAATCGACTGCTGCTCACCCTATTTCCTCACCGTAAGACGCTAAATCCCTCCCTCGAAGATGAACAACGCCCATAGTTTTTACGGTTGTCGGATGTGATAACTTACATCAACCAGCGATTAACTTCTGACTGTAGGCATACTTAGAATAGGCAGTCAGTATTTTTCACAGGAGGTTACAGGTGGAGCTACAAAAGCCAGGGCTTGTCCACTCCCAGCACTCGCATCAAACAAGAAAAGATTTCAGGGATACGGCTCTCGGTATGGTTTCGACCCAGAGTTTTCCTGCGATTGTCGGCACTGCCGATATGATGCTGAAGTCGGCGGGTGTCACGTTGATTGGATTTGAAAAGATAGGCGACGGTCATTGTACCGCAATCGTGCGGGGAGCTTTCGCTGATGTCCGTCTCGCCGTCCAAGCTGGTGTTGACACAGCCGAACAGTTTGGTCAGTTTGTTTCCTCCACTGTGATTCCCCGTCCCTTACCGAACTTGGAAGTCATCCTGCCGATTAATAGTCGCTTGATGGATTTGGTTGATGAGAATAGACGCAGCCTCTTGAGCAATCAAGCGGTGGGTTTACTAGAAACGCGGGGATTTCCGGCGTTGGTAGGGGCGTGCGATGCCATGCTCAAATCCGCCGAAGTGTATCTTGCCTCCTATGAAACTATTGGTGACGGGTTATGTACCGCGATTATTCGGGGATCTGTTGCTGATGTTGCCGTAGCGGTCGATATCGGGATGCAAGAAGCCGAACGGATTGGCGAGTTTCATTCCCTGATGGTGATTCCTCGACCTTTGGACGACCTAGAAAGGGCGATACCTGCCGCAAGTTGCTGGTTAGAGGAAAAACCAAAACCACTGAAAGTGCCTATTTCTGTACAGGAAACGGAACAAGAGTTAGAGTTGGTCGAACTGCCCGACTTAGCGCAAATACCTATTCCCATGAAAGAAGAGATTTGACAATTCCCCTGCTTTTAGGTGAGGGGATGCTTCCTGCACAACAAAGAGGCACAAGACCCCTGCTATTGCGGTAATAAAACCTTGTAGAGACCTGACGGTGGTAGGTCTCTACAACTATTGATGGGGCTACAGGCAGAAAAAAGCATTGCACATTCAGGATTGATGCTTTGAGGATTCGGTCTGTGCAATACACACAGATCAGGAGGAATGGTAACTTCCCCGATCCCTCGCCTGCTAAATGTACAATGCCGCTTGGAAGGAAGACTGTGACTTTGTTAAGTAATTAGATGATAACCTCAAACTATCTTAGAGAGAAGACATTGTTTTTGATGGTTGTCATAGAGCCTTATCTATGATTAGTGAGTTGGGAATTGAGGAAATTTCAAAGTGTACCGCTAATGCGATCGCTACCCTCATCTCTAGCACTGATGGGGAGAGGAGGCAGAGAAAACTTGGTAGGAGTACAGCAGGGTTTGCTCCTACAACTCAGGACTTTTATTTTTCATCCTTTGGAAAGAGCCATGCTGCGTTTATACGACTTTTTACCGTCTGGAAATGGTTACAAAGTTCGACTTTTACCAAAAAAATGGGTTTAAAGCCCCGTCCTTCGACAGGAGTTCGGCGAGGCTCACTCGAGCCGCTCAGGAACACCTTCTAGCACGGCTTTCTAATTCTCCGGTTCAAAGACCGGATCAATTCTCTCAATACTTCCGTTTGATTCCTTGCTTCTTGTTCGCAATAAAGTTTCAGTAAATCTTTTTCCTCTTGAGTCACGCGAAAGGTGATAAATATTTCCGGCTTGGACATTGATAGCTACCTCAAGGTGTGGTATCTTGATTGTAGTGGATAAGGTAATCAACCACTTAAAACACCTTGTAGCCGAGAGGCACACTGAACCTTGGCAATTAAATCTATGCGGTTCTACTGCATTGTTCTAGTTTCCTCCTAGCAGTAGGTAAAAGATTTATAGGAGCTAGACGACTCAGAATTTTGAAGCATGTTTGTTTCAAACTAAACAGGACTTGCAAGAATGCAACAAGGGTAGGGCATACCCGAAGTAACGCTTGAGGAGAGCCTCACCTCTGGCTTGGATGACGCAAGGACTCCGAGTTAAGTGATCTCATTGATTCAAGAATCCTCGTCTCTTTAGAGCGAGGAGTGTCAATGACACAACTCAACATTCCCTTTGAGCTAATCGAACTGGATATTACTCAGAAGGAAACTCGGACACCAGAATTTTTAAACAAAAATCCTAATGGTCGCATTCCACTTTTAGAACTTGAATCCGGTCAATTTCTTTGGGAATCGAATGCGATTCTTTTTTACCTGAGTGAAAATACTCCTTTCTTCCCCACCGAGCATTTTGAACGAGCAAAAGTGCTGCAATGGTTGTTTTTTGAGCAGTATAGCCACGAACCTTATATTGCGACGACTCGCTATTACTACCACATTGGCAAAGCCGATGAATACCGGGAGACTATTAATCAAAAACGCGAACCGGGTTATGCGGCTTTGAGGGTAATGGAAAAGCATTTAAGCGATCGCGCTTTCTTTGTTGGCGAACGGTACAGCATTGCTGATATTGGGCTATTTGCTTACACTCACGTTGCAGAAGAAGGAGAGTTTGATTTGACCAAATTTCCAGCAATTCAGGCTTGGATAGAGCGAATCAAACAACAGCCTGGATACATTCCCATCACAGCACGAAATCTATAAAAATCTATTCAAAAGTTCAGCTTTACCCATAACTACCCCACCTTCCATCTGCGGTTAATAACTCCTCAAACCTAACTTTTTGGTAAGTTATGCCGCGTTTTTTTAACCTACAGGTTTTGCTTAGGGCTTGACACTGCGCCTTTTTCCTAATGATGAATGACTGTGGTGTATTCATCTAAAAATTGCTGTAACTATTATTGACAGGAAAAAGATAATTTCTCTATCTGAAGGCAAGCGACTTGCTGAAATGAAGTTGATAACATTGTCAAAAAAATAGCGGAGGAGAAAGCAATGACTGTGTTAGATGGATGGCAGCACGAGTACATTACCAGCAACGGCATCAGGCTGCACTATGTCACTCAAGGTGAGGGACCGCTGATGCTGATGTTGCATGGGTTTCCGGAGTTCTGGTACTCGTGGCGTCATCAAATCCCAGAATTTGCTAAAGACTACAAGGTTGTTGCCCTGGATATGCGTGGTTACAACGAAAGTGACAAGCCAAGCGAGCAGTCCGCCTATGTGATGGAGGAGTTTATCAAAGATGTTGAGGGAGTCATCGCTGGCTTAGGGTACGAAAAGTGCGTGCTGGTTGCTCATGATTGGGGAGGTGCGATCGCCTGGAATTTTGCCTATGCCCATCCCGAAATGGTGGAGCGGCTGATGGTGCTGAATATGCCCCATCCAGCAAAATTCGCGGCTGGCTTACAGACTCCTCAGCAACTGCTAAAAAGTTCTTATATATTCCTCTTTCAGTTGCCAATGCTGCCAGAGTGGTTGTTGCAGATGAACGACTACGCTCTACTAAGGAATGCGTTTCGGGAAATGGCAATCAACAAAAACGCCTTCAGTGAAGCGGATATAGAAGCCTACAAAAACGCCGCCGCCAAGCCGGGTGCCCTGACAGCAATGCTCAACTACTACCGTAACGCCATCGGTTCCTTTGCTCAAGAATGGGACTTGCTGACGGTGCCGACTTTAATGATTTGGGGAGAAAGCGATCAGGCTTTGGGTAAAGAACTCACCTACGGTACAGAAGAGTACGTTCAGGACTTTCGCCTCAAATACATCCCCAATTGTAGCCACTGGGTACAGCAAGAACGGCCGGAACTCGTCAGTCAGTACATGCGAGAATTCCTAGCCCTGAAGTTTGTCGGTTCTTGACACTCAATGCCTTAACAAGAGGCTGATTCTTGGGTGGGATAGAGGAGCGATCGCCTAAGCATCTCAGGTATGCTCTACTTAGTATGTAGAGAACCCTTTAATTCTTGTCCCTACAATTTCTGCTATGGTTTAGGCTATTGCTGCCAGGGTTTTCGCATTGTAGTAGTGACCCCTACCGAGTCGCTTTTTCGATGCGCTCTACCGCTGACCGGGGCAACTTTAGCCATTAACGCTGACTAAATGCAGCTACCCGCTTATCCGCCGAATTGAATTTGGCGGCTTTATGCATCACGACTCGTAAGGCTCCATGGATTATCAAACTGCCCGTAGCTTTCTCATTAATCAAGGAACGGCATCAGATCCCAATGTCGAGACTTTCCTGATGCGTCTAAAGCAGGGCAAGGCACCTGTACCGGGCCAAGTGACAAATATCTTGCTAGCACTCAAGCTGGTGTTTGAAGGGTTGAGGGGTTCTCCTAGTGTTGACCGAGAACTGATTTACTCTCTCTACCTCTTGTCCTATGAGAGTCGAATGCATTTTGAAGCAGGTGGTCAGTCGGGGATAGACTGGCCACCACTACTGGATGAAGACCTGAAACGCATTGCCAGGGCGGTCAAAAGTATTTTCGCTGGCGTCTGGCACAGTTCCTGAGGTATTGGCGGTTAGCGATCGCGTATTTCAGCTTCTAGCTTGTCTAAATCCTCTTTGAGGAAAATGGTCATATGTCCGTTGAATGCCTTGCCGCTGTCGGTTTCAGTAACTTCCGTCCAGTAGGCGTAGCGATCGCCAACTCGTAGTTCTCCCTGTTGCGCTGCCAAGAGAGGTCGATTCAGACGCCGTGCTAACTCTTTAGTCTCTGGGCTAGGATAGGCGTAGGTAACGTTTGCTCGTTGATAATCTTGATAAATCGGTAGACCATAGATGACTCGCAACGATTCCTGAAGTCGATCAAGCGTCACGCCGTTAATCATGTCATAGAAAGAAAAGCGCTCAGTGCGAATGATGCCTCGGTCGCGGGTAAAGGTTACCCTTCCAGGCGGAATAACTGTGGCTTGAAAGGTAAAGCGTTGCGCGGCGGTGTCGCTTTTGGTGACACGCAACCCATCGCCGATTCCAGGTCGTAGGGTGGGGTGACCATTAATCCAAGCGGCTACTTGTTCTGTTCTTTGCCCCGGTAGGGCAACAGCATCGGGTGTGAAAGAGCAAAGGGCAAAAGGCAAAAGGAAAAGCGCTCGTTTTAGCATTTTGGACTTTGAGTGTTTAGTGTTGATGTCCCGGTTCAATCGCCACCTTGATGCAGCGGCGATTTTTCATGTCTTGAAAAACCTGCTCTAAATCTTTGAGCGGTCGGTAGTCACTGACGAGTAATTCAAAGGGGATGTTGCGGCTTGCCAATAGAGAGAGGGCTTCGCGCACAAAGGTGGGGGTATTGTGAAAGACGCCCTTGAGGGTTAGCTCATTGTAGTGTAGTTGCTCAGTATTGACGGCGATCGCGCTATCACGAGGACAACCACCAAATAAGTTGATTGTCGCACCCGGACGTCCGCAAGCGATCGCGGTTTCCCAAACCGTAGGAACACCAGTTGCTTCGATTACCACGTCTGCGCCCCAGCCCTCGGTGAGTTGTCGGACTACAGTTGGGATATCGCGGAGTTGATGGTGATTAAAGGTATGCGTTGCCCCGAACTGCTTCCCGATTTCCAGGCGTTTATCGTTACCACCCACTAAAATAACCTCTGCCGCCTCTTGCTGCACCAAAACGGCAACAAACATCAAGCCAATCGCTCCATCCCCCAAAACCACCACTCGCTGACCCGGCTTGACACCGGAACGGGAGACACCATGCAAAACACAAGCAAGTGGTTCCGTCATTGACGCCAAAGCAGCAGGCAACTCATCGGGGACGGGTAGCAAGTTTTGCTGCACGATGGGAGCGGGAATTTTTAGGTACTCTGCAAACGTGCCGTTATTCCAGGTCAAGTTTGGGCAAAGGGAGTACTCGCGAGCCTTGCAAAAAAAGCAGGCATTGCAGGGGGCGGAGTTATTGGCAACGACGCGATCGCCAATTTGCCAACCCGTCACACCCTCCCCAATGGCGACAATGCGACCGCTGGCTTCATGCCCAAACAACGTCGGCGGCGTCAGCATCCGGGCATGACCTCCCCGACGCCACACCTTCAGGTCTGTGCCACAGGTTGTTGTTGCCTCGACAGCGATCGTTACTTCTCCAGCAGCAGGTATCGGTTCTGCCACATCTTCTAGGCGCAAGTCTTCTTGACCGTACAGTAAGACTGCTAGCACACCATATTACCTACAATCCTCAATTAAACCGATTGTATCAGGGCAGTCTCACCTGAAAGATTATTTATTGGGTTATGGGTTTCGCCCTACTTAGGAATAACCCCTAACCCAAAATTGCCACGTTATTGGCGCTACAACTCAACTGACAACTTGTAAAGTCCGCACCACCTCTTGCAAGCTAGGACTAAGGCTGGGAAGAATTCTGGGAGAGGGAGTATGTGTTTGCTGAGGAACTGTTTCCTGTCGGCAAGACATACAGAACCAGTACATTCCTTGGCTTCTAGCGTGACGTAGCATCCGACCACTACCACAGCAAAGACAATAATTAGAATTCATGATTTTATGTCTCCAATGCTCAAAAAAAATGTCAATAAAAAGGGAAATTTCAAAACTATGAAGCTGCTGATTAATAAAAAAGGCAGTCTTCGGTTTGTTGTTAGTAAAGTGTTGTGTCTTTATGCCCCATGAGGCACGATGATTGCCAGGACTTAAAAGAAAGGGAGTGAAACCCCGTTCATCTAGCATTAATTTTGCTGAGTAGGGGATCAAATCGGTGAAAGTTCCTTAAGCCAAATCCCTAGCCTACATATAGTAATTTTAAAGATTTCATAAACTCATCTATCCTTTGGAATAGGGGATTACTGAACTAAAAAAATTAGTAATTCTACCTATCCCCAGCAGCCGTTAACGTTTGAACTCATGCCTAAAAAAGCAATATAGAGCTATTGAAAGACGATCCCCGCTTAGAGGGATAGAAAATTATGCTGGATTAAACTAGCAACTCAAGAGTTTTAGTTAGTACTTTTTATCCCCAGGTTTTTAACCCTTTCTACCCTGTTGCGTTGGCTAGAAAGGGCACGAGGCATGTTTATTTACAGCTTATTCTTTACATTTTGAAACGTACGCCAACCTTTAAGTAAATTTCCTTGAAGTAGAGCAGCAGCACCATCTAAAGCTTGAATTTCAGGAAGATCGGGATTGATAGCAAGAGCAGGTTGCAACGCGGCGGCAGCGGCTTTAGGACGCCATTGATAGAGGTAGACAAAGCCTAAATAGGCGTGAGCATAAGGGTTTTGCGAGTCTAGTTGAACGACCCTTTGCAACGCCGCGATCGCCCCTTGAGCATCCTCCTGTAACACCCTCGAAAAAGCGAGGGCATACGCCCAATCCAGGTTATCCGGTTCCTGCTGCAAGCGATAAGCCAGCGTCAGTTCTGCCTGCTCGGTGTAATCCTGAGTCGGGTCATACTGATTAATTCGTCCAACTTCTTCAAACACCAAATCAAGCGCCTCTCGTCCCTTGGGTAAATTAGTTGCCAAGTTCCGCATCTGGGTCACTAAATCTACTTCCGGTGCCGGGGTGGCTACCGCATCAGGGGCGATGTTCAGTGTGACAGATGGCACATCTAACGGATAGCTTTCACCCGTTTCACGGTTGAGGTAAGTTGCCGTGAGGGAGTAAGTACCAGGAGTAACACTCGCCGGGGGTAGCATTGCCAGCCGTTCAGTGACGCGGAATGTGGCATTTCGCTGCTCGTCCCGCAATTGTCCCGGATGCAGTCTGCCTTCACCGATGCCGTGGTCGTGCAACCACCGGGGGGGAGTTTCGAGTCCTGAGTCCTGAGTCCTGAGTCCTGAGTTCTGAGTTCTGAGTTTTGAGTCCTGAGTCCTGAGTTCTGAGTCCTGAGTTCTGAGTCCTGAGTCTTGAGGGAGGAGTCCTGAGGGGGGAGGGGGGAGGGGGGAGTTAGGTTCTAAATTATTCTTTTGCCAAGTCAGGAGAACTAAGCCGGAGTGCAGTTGCTCCCAAGAACCTGACCACTGATAAGTTACTGGAACAGGAACGCCAGGAGGAGATTGCTGGGGTACGATGACTTGTTCGAGTTGGATAGGTGAAGAGAGTCCTGAGTCCTGAGTTTTGAGGTGATTACTCTCCCCTGCTCCCCTGCTCCCCCGCTCCCCTGCTCCCCCGCTCCCCCGCTCCCCCGCTCCCCCGCTCCCCCGCTCCCCTGCTCCCCTGCTCCCCTGCTCCTCAACCTCAACCTCAACCGAAGCTGGAGTCCGATGGTGCAACATCAGGGTGCTGTTGTCGGGTAACAGCCAGGTTTGCTGAACTTTAAAATCTGGGCTTTGCTCGACTAGTTGCACTATTTGGGGCTGTACAGGTCTTACGGGGCCTTGATCGCCAGTTTTTGTGATGAACCAATCTAGCGATCGCGCATCTTGAACAAGCTGATGTTCGCGGATACCCACTTCCCGCCCATGCACCTGAAAGTTATTTAAAGCACCGTAATAATTGATGTTGTTGTGGTTGATCTGTGGGGGTGTTGGCAAGACGCCGATATTGGCACGCAGGAAGGGTTCGGTTTGCAGAATTTCCTCAATCACTTGAGCATGGGGCCATTCTTGTCCTAAATAAGCGTGGCGTTGCGACTGAGGGCTGAGGAGTGCGGTGAGTTTTGTGCCAACAACTCCCCCAATGGGAAAAAGATTTAGGTACATCAGCACCAATGCCAAGCCTAACGTCACCCAGGGTACGACTGCCAATCGTCTTTGCCATAACGTCATGCCATAGCCAAGGATGACCGAGAGCATCGGTAGGTAGGGCATGATGTAGCGCAGGTCTTTATTCACAATTGCCGAAAAAATCAAATAAGACCCAGCGAAATACAACATTAGCCAGCCTAGAGAGGCGGCGGGATGGGGTGTAATCTGGTCAACTTCTGATTGAGGCGATCGCAACGAGGGGAATAACCGCAAGCCATACAGTAGCAGCCCGACCAAAGGCACTAAAAGCAAGGGCCAAGATATGGCGCGGGGGAGGTCGTACCAGTAGTAAGTCCAAGCTGCCAGGGTGTTGAGGGGAGGGTCGCCTTCCGCTAATCCGGTGTTAACGCTTGTCTCTTGGAGGCTGAAGCTATAGATCCAATTCGCTCGATACCAGGGCCCAAACACGAGGACAGATACCAGCAAAGCACTAATTAGCTGGGCGAGCTTTCCCCAGCGACGCTGCCAGAGGATTGTCCCCCCCAGCCATAACAGCGGCACAAACAGAAAAAATACAACACTCTGCTTGACTAGCATTGCCAGCCCCAAGCAGATGCCAAAGGCTAAAGCCCAAAGCCATCCCCGGCGTTGGTTTTTTGCATCTTTCCAGACGGTCAAACACCAGAAACTGGCAGCGACGATTGCCGTCAGTGGGTAGTCAAGGAGGTAATCAATCCGATTAATGTAGAGTCGGGGGAGCAAGACACAAATAGCGGCTGCCCATAAGCCGACTTGGGTATTGAAGAGGTGTTTGCCCAAGCCGAAGACGGAGATGAGGAGAACCGCACTAAAAAACAGATTGACGAGGCGAGCTGGATCTGGTCCGGTGCCAAACAGGAGCTGAAAGGGAGCCGTGGCAATATAGGTTAGCGGCGGATATTTACTAGAAAGTTGCCAGAAATTCCACCACCATTCCCCCGAAAACCACTGAGGGTTTTGCAAGGCGTCCCAGTAACTCAATGATCCTCTGAGGTGATTGGTGGGGTCCCAGGAGAGGATGGCATGGTCGAGAGTAATCCACAGGCGATCGCTAAATGCCCCAACTAGCCAAATCACCAAAAGTATTAGCGGGACTCGAAACCGATGACGCAGCTCTTTATTCACCTTCAACCCACCAGCAAACTTTACCTGGACGATTCTAACGGTTTGTTCGCGGGTCTAGGGCATCGCGTAGACCATCGCCTAAGAGATTGAACGCCAGGACACTCAGGGTAATAAATAAACCGGGAAATACAATTGTCCAGGGAGAGGAAAGGGAATAGCCGCCTTTAAACGCATCGGACAGCATCGTTCCTAACTCTGGCGTTGGCGGCTGTGCGCCTAAGCCTAAAAAGCCTAAACCTGCGGCTTCTAAAGTGGCAGTTCCAATGGAAAGCGTTGCTTGTACCACCAAGGGGGCAAGGCTGGCGGGAAGGATATGGAAGAAAATGATCCGGCTTGGCGTTGCCCCAAAGGCTCTTACGGTTTGTACAAAATCCTGTTCCCGCAAGGAAAGCACCATACTGCGGGTGAGGCGGATAAATATGGGGATTTGGACAATGCCAACGGCAAACATGACGCTTTGCACGCTGGGGCCTGTAATTGTGACAACGGCGATCGCTAATAAAATTGAGGGAAATGACAACAGGATATCCGTCAGCCAACCGATTCCTGTTTCCAGGTAGCCGCGAAAGTAGCCCGCCACCAATCCCAAAAGCAAGCCAATCATTAGCCCCAACCCCACCGCCACTAAACCAATGACTAGGGAAGTCCGCAATCCGTACCACACCAAATTCAGCAGGTCTCGCCCCAAGCCATCGGTGCCAAACCAATGTTCAAAGCTGGGAGGATTGAGACGGGCAGCATAGTTGCGATCGGTTGCTGGATTGTAAGGATTGACAATCGGCGCAAGTAATGATAATAAGACAATAAAGAGGGTCAAACCCAGACCAATCTTTCCGGAAGTCGATTGTAGGAAGCGTTGAACGGCTTTCTGGTCAAAGAGATTGTTCATCCAACTACTGATACTGAATTCTGGGGTCTAAAAGGGCGTAGGAAAGATCGACTAAGAGATTGATTAAGACAAAGGCGATCGCCACAAAAAATACTCCCCCCTGCACAACCGGATAGTCTCTCGCCAGAATCCCTTCGTAAATCCAAGAACCAATTCCGGGCCAAGAAAAGATAGTTTCGGTGAGAATTGCGCCGCCGAGGAGGGTGCCAAATTGCAGCCCAATAATTGTCACTACAGGTAATAGAGCATTTTTTAGGGCGTGCTTGAAAATCACCCAGCGTTCTAGCTGTCCCTTGGCTCTAGCGGTGCGGATGTAGTCTTGGGAGAGGACTTCTAGCATGGCACTACGGGTGATGCGAGCCAAAATTGCCAGAGGGATGGTGCTGAGGGTGATGGCAGGTAAGACTAAATGAGACAACACATCTTGTAATGCCTGGAAGTCCAGTTGCAGCAACGCATCTAACACATAAAAGCCAGTAATCGGTTGAAAGCTAAATCCTGCATCAATGCTGAGGCGTCCGCTGGGCGGCAACCAGCTCACATTGACGGCAAATATATAGACAAGTAGTAGTCCTAGCCAGTAAACGGGTATCGAGACACCCACTAAAGAGCCACTCATTGCCAGGTTATCCACCGCACTATTTTTCCGCACAGCAGCCAGTACACCGACTGGAATCCCTAAAATTACGGCAATCAACATGGCGGCTAAGGATAACTCAAAGGTAGCTGGCCAACGGATGCTAATTTCTTCAATAATAGGGACGCCACTAATGATGCTGGTGCCGAAATCGAGGCGAAGGAGATTTCCGATAAAGGCGAAGTATTGTACGGGTAGGGGTTGATTGAGTCCCAGGCGTTCTCTAAGTGCCTCAACTTGATCGGGACTAGCGCGATCGCCTAATAATGCCACAGCAGGATCGCCGGGAATTAGGTGCAGAAAGATAAACACCAACAGCGTAATCCCAAACAGCACGGGTATTAAGTTCAACAGGCGTCTGAAAATGTATCGACCCATAGCTTTTTTTTAACGCAGAGGTTTCGGTGCCAGATCTGAGAAGCAACTTCTAGCCTGTGTTCGGCGTAGCCCTCAAAGAGTAGGCAGGCTTTAAATGCAGTAGCATCAGTGTTTCGGGAGGTTACGGCTTTCGCCTAACCCACCCTACGAAGGGATGAAGCTATGAAGCTAATTCTTACTTACTTCCTCAAAGGGTTCTGAACCTAAGGGACTGGGAGTCCAGCCGCTAACGTTGCTACGTTTGGCAAGTAGTGGCTGGGAGTGAACGATTGGCAGACGCAATGCTTCCTGGAAGAGAATTTCGTCTACTTGGGCATAGATTTTTTGCCGTTCTTCCTCATCGGCAACTTCTCGCCCTCTATTTAGGAGTTGGAAGACTTCTTCATCTTTCCAGCCTCCTATATCAGAGGTGGAACCGGGGCCAAAGTGGGGGTAGTAGAAGTTATCCGGATCGCCGTAGTCCCCTGTCCAGCCCAACATGAAGGATTGAAAGCCTGGGGGTTTGTTGCGATCTTCCAGGTAAGCTGCCCAGTCTTTGGTTTGCAGATTTACTCTAATCCCCACTGTAGAGAGTTCTGCTGCTAAGGCTTCTGCAATCGGCTTCGGGTTGGGGAAGTAGGGGCGACTAACGGGCATGTACCATAAATCTAGATCGAAGCCATTGGGGTAACCCGCTTCTGCCAAAACTTGTTTCGCCTGTTCTGGGTTGTAGGGGTAGTCTTGAACTTCCTTTGATTGAAATTCAGCTAGGGAAGGTGATGTAAAGTGGGCGTCGCTTTGCCCTAGTTTGCCCCAGAAAGCATTGACGATCGCTTGTTTATTAATGGCTAGGGCGATCGCTTGCCGAACTTCCAGTTTAGAAAGGGGTTCGTAGCTAGGGTTTAATGTCAGATATCCCACATTCAACGACGGACGCAGGACGGCTTCTAGGTTAGTGTCGCCTTCAATTTCCGTTAGCTGATCGGGGGTGAGATCGACGGTAAAATCAACCGTTCCTGCCCGTAACTGCGCTAATCTGGCAGCAGGGTCGGTAATGAAGCGGAATACTAACTGATTCGCCTTGGGAAGTCCCTCTTTCCAGTAGTTGGGGTTCTTTTCTAAAACGATGCGATCGCCTGTACGCCATTCTTTAAACACAAACGCTCCCGTTCCCACAGCTGTGGATGAGGGAGTGCCGTAACTCCCCTTGGCTTGCTTAATCGCCGTGGGACTGGCAATGCCAAAATAACCCGAAGCAATAGCAGAAGGAAACGCCGCAAAGGGTTGCTTGAGGACAAACTTTACTGTTGAGGCATCTTCTGCCACAACATCTTGCAGCAAGGAGGCTTCCGAACCTTTGTAACCGCCGAACAAATTCGCCCAAATCTCGTAGATTTTGCCCGCATCCCGATAGCCAAACTCAAACTCCGGGTTCCACCACCGCTGGACGTTAAATTTCACCGCCTCGGCGTTAAAATCCGTACCATCGTGAAACTTTACTCCCTCTCGCAGCTTAAACGTCCAAGTTTTACCATCTTCTGACGCCGTCCACTGGGTTGCTAAACCGGGTTCCAATTCAGTCGTACCGGGTTTGATATCCAGCAGGCGGTTGTAAATTTGGTGCTGAACAACAATGGAGTTGCCGTCAGTAATATTCCCCGGATCTAAATTTGCGGGTTGTCCCCCCGAACCATACACCAAGGCTCCCGCCGGGGCAGCAGCAGGGCTAGCAACAGGTTGACTCGTCTGGGTGGCGGGGCGACTACAATTTGAAAGAACAATGGTTAAGGCAAAAGCCACAATAGCCAAAAGTATTGACTGCGATCGCATCCATCGCCTCATCGCGCTAACTCCTTTTGCAAGTCGTTCTTGAGCCAAATTATTAATCGATTGGCGGTGCAAATTGTCCAAATTTTCAGCCTATCTATATATCTATACTCGAATGTCACTGACTTGAGCAGAAAATAGTTGTTCTTGAGAAAAATCCAGATTGAGGGGAAGCCCCCCTGCACAAGGATTGCTCGGTTGTGATGAATTTTCTTAAGTCAGAGTATTCATCTATACTCTGATTCTGCTTCGCGTTCTTTGCGTCTTTGCGGTGCAATAAAATTCTTTATTTCTACAAAACTTTAATCCAACCACTATTTCTCAACCCCTAACCGAACAGCAATGAGCAATCCTCTCCTAGAAATCCGCCATCTCTCCGTAGAGTTTCCATCCCAACAGGAAATTGTCAGCGCGGTTAAAGACGTTTCCTTCACCCTGGCTTTAGGAGAAACCCTCGGCATTGTCGGGGAATCGGGTTCGGGAAAATCAGTAACTTCGCTCTCTATTATGGGACTTCTCCCCCCACAGGCGCGGGTAACCGGAGAAGTTCTCTTGAGCAATCCCCAAAACCCAAATGCAAGCCCGATTAATCTCCTAACTCTTCCCGATAGCCAGAGGCGAAGGTATCGGGGTGGACAAATTTCGATGATTTTTCAAGAACCGCTAACCTCCCTTAATCCGGTTTATACCTGCGGCGATCAGGTGGTAGAAGCAATTTTGTTGCATAACGCAGTTTCCTATAAAGAAGCTTATAGAAAAGCGATCGCCCTATTTGATGAAGTTAAATTACCTGACGCCAAGGGGATGATGAAACGCTATCCCCATCAGTTGTCTGGCGGACAGCAGCAACGGGTAACGATCGCGATCGCCTTGAGTGGTAATCCGGCGGTACTGATTGCTGATGAACCAACGACGGCGTTAGATGTAACCATTCAAGCAACGATTCTGGATTTGCTGCGGGAATTGCGTGACGCTAGGGGGATGTCGATTCTCTTCATCACCCACGACATGGGCGTCATTGCTGAAATTGGCGATCGCGTTGTTGTCATGTTTCGGGGAGAAGCCGTCGAAACGGCTGATGTCTACAGCTTATTTGCTAACCCGCAACATCCCTACACCCAAGCCTTGCTGAACTGTCGCCCCCGTCCCCATCGGCAACTAAAACGCCTCCCGACAGTTGCTGATTTTATGCAGATAACGACAACGGCGGCGGGGAAGTTAGAAATTCAGCCCGTCACCCGCGACAGAGATAAACGTAACGCTTTAGCGGAAGTAACGACTGAGGAAATTCAACAACACCGCCAGAATTTGCTACAGCAGCAACCGTTGTTATCTGTACGGCACTTAATCAAAGAATTTCCCCTGCGTCAGGGATGGTTTGGCAAGAAAACCGCTTTTAAAGCCGTGGATGATGTCAGTTTTGATGTTTATCCAGGGGAAACCTTGGGTTTAGTGGGGGAGTCGGGATGTGGCAAATCAACCCTCAGTCGCTGTCTGTTGCGCTTAATTGAACCGACTTCAGGGGAAGTTATTTTTGACGGTGATTCGGTGCTGGAACTCGATGGCGGACGAATGCGCCGTTTGCGCCGCTACATGCAAATTATTTTCCAAGACCCCTATGGTTCTTTGGATGCCAGACAAAGTATCGGTTCAGCGTTAATCGAACCGATGAAAATTCATCAGCTTGGCGGTACACAGCAGCAAAGACAACAGCGGGCGGCAGAATTATTAGAACGCGTCGGACTGCCCAAAAGTGCAATGAATCGGATGCCGCATGAGTTCTCAGGGGGACAACGGCAACGGATTTGCATTGCGCGTACCCTAGCCTGTGAACCGCGATTTATCATTTGCGATGAGTCAGTTTCCGCGCTAGATGTCTCGGTACAGGCGCAGGTGTTGAATTTGTTAAAGGATTTGCAAAAGGATTTTGGCTTAACTTATATCTTCATCTCTCACGACTTGAGCGTGGTGAAGTTCGTTAGCGATCGCATTATGGTCATGAATCAAGGACGCATTGAAGAAATTGGCCCCGCAGAAGAAATTTATAACAATCCCACTAAAGAATACACGCGTCAGTTAATTGCAGCGATTCCCGATTCTGAGTTAGAGGATATTCAAGCAAGGCAATCAAAGCGTCGGCTGATGCTTGCAGAATGAGGAGGATGCGATCGCCTTATCTAGAAGGACGTGTCACCCGAAGTAGTTTCCCTCCCAGGGATTATTCCGCAGAAATCGTCTCATCAATGTCTCGCCAGCCTTTCCCAATTGCGATCGCTTGTGCAGACAATGATGCCAAAGTGCTGAGGTTGTAAACGGTGCAGTCGAATAAAATCGCGTCGATTTTGTGTCAAAACTGCGCGATTGTTACTTTCGCAAATGCCAACACGTCTGGATCGGAAGATCCAGTATTGCCTGCTTCTTGAACTGTAAGGACATCGTGACCTAAAGTACGCAGCAATTCACTCACTTTGCGCGGAAATTGTTCATCTGCATAAAGGCTTGCCACAGATTATGCTTCGTACTCCATTGTTTCATCTTGCTCTCGGAGTGCTATTTCAATTTCATCCGGATGTGCATCAGCATAAGCCCAGACATTCACCAAATCGGCAGCACTGAGATTCGGATAGAAGTTGAGAAGTTCGGAATCACTCGCACCTTGACGCCGCAAACTAACGAACAGCCAAACGGGAAGGCGAGTTCCCACGATACAGGCATCACCACCCATGACACCAGGAGTCTTTGTAATTCCTTGCGAAGGATTACTTAAAGTTTGAGTCAAAATTTGTAGGGCTTCTGCTTTCTCAGATGGAGTGAGAGAAAAGAGTTGAGTTTCTAATTCTTTAAGTTTCATAAAGCGATCGCCAACAACTTTTACAGAAAAGCGATGCTGAAAGCCCACCTCTTTTAAGGGTGGGATGAAAGAAAGCGAGGCGTCCAGCTAGAAAACGCAGTTTTTAAAAAGCGCCCACCTGTTTTTAAGCCATAATTAGAGAATGTT
>JAHHHJ010000002.1 GCA_019359445.1 Kastovskya adunca ATA6-11-RM4
GACCATTGTTTCAGGTATTGGTTTTTCCACATTTTCTGACCTGATTTTTTCGGCGTTACACTAAACCTATTTTCCCTCCTCCACTTTTGCCCTTCTCTCTTTTGTAAAAAACCTACACCTGTGAGGCGGGGGAGCGGGGGAGCGGGGGAGCAGGGGTGCAGGGGAGCGGGGGTGCAGGGGTGCAGGGGAGCAGGGGAGCAGGGGAGCAGGGGTGCAGGGGAGAGTAAGAGAACCAATAACCGAATTCACCCTTCATACTTCACCCTTCATACTTCATACTTCCTCCCCCACTCAGCACTCAGGACTCAGGACTCCGTCTTCACACCTTCGCTTCCAGGGATTTGAGATACTCGGTATTGACGCCCGACTCGCGAATTAGGGCAATTTTCCCAGTCCGAGCAATTTCCCGCAGTCCAAACTTGTTCAATAGCTGGACAATTGCCACCAGTTTGCCGGGATCGCCCACTACTTCTAATGTGAGGGTATCTTCACCGATATCTACAACTCGTGCCCGAAACACTTGCGCGAGTTCGATAATTTCAGGACGGGTTGAACTGCTGGCATTAACCTTAATCAGCATCAACTCCCGCTCTACACAAGGCGTAGTAGTGATGTCTTGGACTTTTAGCACATTGACGAGCTTATAGAGTTGCTTGGTAAGTTGTTCAATGGTGCACTCATCTCCAGGAACCACCATCGTAATTCGAGAGATCCCGACTGTTTCAGCCGGGCCAACTGCAAGACTTTCAATGTTGAAACCGCGACGGGCAAACAAGCCAGCAATCCGGGTTAAGACCCCGGCTTCATCTTCGACAAGAACGGAAAGAGTATGCTTCATTACTGAAAATAGAGGCGCTACGCAGGCGTCACACAACCCACAAGTAACACACTCTTTTTAGAGGATGTCTTGGGGGTCGTTAACCCATTCAATCGTTGTTTAATCTTTAATCTTACCCCCCTCTAGCCTGAATCCGAAAACTCTTAAGTTTTCACTCAAATTCTTCCTCCAAAACACTCTACTGCTCTGCCACAAGAGTTAGTGGCTAAACACCAAATCCTTTGCTCGGTAGATATGTTCATTACCCAGTTTCTCCATAATGTTAGGGGAAAACCCAATTTAAACGGAGAAAATCACTATGGGTTGGTTACAAAGACTGTTCAAGATGAATAAGCCCAACAAAGCTCAGGTTAATCCCCAGCCTGCTCCTCAAGCCGCAGCTCCTCAATCAACGGCGGCTACTGGCGGTGGTGCTCAAGCTCAATCAGTTCCCCCAGAGCGCATGGGCTTAAATGGCGAGTACGACCAAAGCGGTTTGGCAAAGCGAGTTGCCCTCGCCTTCGATGAAGACTCAGAGCTGGATGATGTTGAGACGCTCTACGTTGCTCAAACTGGCGGCACAGTCGTTTTAAAGGGAAAGGTTCCTAATCAACAAATGCTTAACAAGATGGTAAGTGTTGCTAAAGGAGTTTCTGGGGCAACTAGTGTTGAAACGAACCAGGTAACTATCGGTTAAACGTTTTTTCTACGGGTGAGACTGTTGACAATCTCATCCCCAAGAGAATTCTTATACACCTCCACCCCTCCCCAATTACAAGGGTTAAGGTGTATACACACTGACCAGATGGCTTCGCATCATTGAGATCTCCCTAACCCCCTTGAAGAAGCAGGGACTGGAGTCACAGAGTCCCCCGTCGTGATGACTTCCTGACTCCCAGGAACCGGACATGTCCCAGTATCCTTTTAAGGGGGATGTCAGGGGGATCAAATAACGTTGTGCATCCTGGTAAGAGATGTGTGAACACCGTAGGGCAATCAATGATTAAGTTGCAGTGGAAAATCGGGTAATTTCAGAAGTCACTGGATGATGACAATTTGCCGCCAGCCAGTCTAAAAGAATTCGATTAACGGTTTCTGGACATTCATCGTGGGGACAATGACCCGCATTATCGAGTTCTACTAACTCCAGATGAGCATTGAGCGCGGTAAACTGCTGAGCCAGATTTGCCGGAACCATCCGGTCTTGTCGTCCCCAAATGAGCAGCATAGGGATATCTAATGTTGGCAGTATTTTCTTAAGGGAAGGGCTAAATTGAGCACTGGTCATTGCCTGAAACAAGGCGCAGAAGGTAACTGCTGCCCCTCGATCCTGAGCCGGTTCAGCTAAGATCTCCACTAACTCATCGGTAATCGATGTCGGATTGGCGTAGGCGATCGCTGCCCAACGGCGTACAAAAGCAGGGCGACGAACGATCTTGAACAGAGTTGTGATCAACAGGGGGGAGGCGATCGCTTTTTCTAGGGTTGTCACCACAGGTAACAGCCAAGAGGGAATTGCCTCTTCTCTGGCTCCAAAATCGGGCAAACTCATCATTGCCACGCCTTTAACCATCTCAGGATGGGCATCAGCAATAGCAAGACAAACCAAAGAGCCAATGGAGTTACCCACCAGTACAACGGGCTGTTGGATAAAGGTTTGCCAAAACTCGTAAACCTGCTGCACCCAGAGATTGATGTTGTAGTCCACTCGTGCCTTACGAGATGCGCCAAATCCCAGCATATCGAGGGCATAAACGGTATGATGTTCTCCTAGCACCTCAAGGTTTTGACGCCAGTGACCAATGGAGGCTCCAAACCCGTGTAGTAAAATCACCGGGGTTGACCCTTGTACAGCCGTTTGAGCATTACGAAAATAGGTGTAACGCGTCTGCCAACCTCGCCAAACCCAATCGCGTTGTCTGCCAACTCGCTGCTGCCACGGCACTAGAGTCGTCACGAAGAGCCTCAACTTAAAAAACGTTTACAAAGTCTGGTACTTATTCTAATAATTTCTTCGGGATTTAACTTCCCCCATCATGCCCTAAGATGCAGTTATTTAAAGCTTTAAACGGGTGTAACCCTGACTCAGTCGTCCGACAACCGCCAATAGACTCCTAAAAAATTACTCTTCCCCTAGGGCGGTAATAACTACCCACCTCAACGATTTAGAAAGTTACATTAACAACGTAGACAGAAATTTGATCAGACTCAGTAAAATGGCAAGTAAAATCAATTTTGTTGCTTGCCAACTTACTCTAACTAAACTATCCACATTAAGCAGACGCCTGTGACTGACAAAAGACGCCAACGCGATCTACCCCAAATCAACGAAAGAATTCGCTATCCCAAGATTCGTGCTATCGATACTGACGGCTCCCAACTCGGGATCATGTCACCGGAAGATGCTCTACGCATCGCCGAGACAAAAGAGCTGGATCTCGTCTTGGTGAGTGACAAGGCCGATCCGCCTGTTTGCCGGATTATGAACTATGGCAAGTATAAATTTGAACAGGAGAAGAAAGCTAGAGAAGACCGGAAAAAGCAGCATACCGCTGATGTCAAAGAAGTGAAGATGCGCTACAAAATTGAAGAGCACGACTACCAAGTGCGCGTCAGTCAAGCCGAGCGATTTATCAAATCGGGAGATAAGGTGAAAGCCACAGTTACCTTCCGAGGTAGAGAAATTCAGCACAGCGACTTGGCGGAGGATTTGCTCAAGCGGATGGCTACCGACTTAGAAGGGATCGCAGAAGTGCAGCAATATCCCAAACGAGAAGGTCGCAACATGATGATGCTGCTATCTCCGAAAAAATAAACATAAGCTTTGTCATTAGTCAAGAGTCCTTTGTCACCCGTTAAAGAATCGTTTGTCATTGGCATATCGGACAATTGACAAGGGACAACTGACAACTGACAAACATTCGTCATGAAACTGCAAACTCGCGCTCGTGTTAAGGGTGACTGGGTCAGAAAACTCCAGCAATGGGTAAATCTTCGCCCAGAAGAAGGCGAACGAACGTTACTAATGTTCGCTTTCTATACCACCACTTCCATCGGGCTGCTGTGGTTGGAGTATGGTGCGATCGCACTGTTTTTAGAACAGTATGGGACTAAGTGGCTGCCAGCCATTTATATTGCTAGCGCCTTCATGGGATCAGGGCTAGGAGTCTTGTACTCCTGGCTTGAGAGAACTCTGCCCATGCGGAGCGTTTTGCTGATTATTGCGCTGCTGGCCACCCTGCCAATCCTGGTCTTTCGGATTGGACTTGAGGTACCTTACTTTGAAGGCGTCGTTGCTCTAGCAACAGTATTTCTGTTGCGGTTGTGGATGGATGCGGTAGAAATCCTCAACGACCTCAACAGCCAAGTTTCTGCCAATCAACTCTTCAACATTCGGGAAATTAAACGCACCTATCCCCTCATCTCTAGCGGGGTTTTAGTTGCCGATGTCATTTCCGGCTTTTCCTTGCCGTTGTTGTTGTTCCTCGTCGGGCTTAACAACGTCATTGTCGTTGCCTCCTTAATGATGCTGCTGGGTGCTGGGGTGCTGTTTTATCTCACTCAGCGCTACCAACAAGCCTTTCCCGACTCCCCCGTGCGAGATTGGGAGGATATGCAGCCAGATTTCGCCTCGAAACGTGCGACGGGGCCGCTACGACGCTACATCGCCCCGTTATTTGGCTTCTTTATCTTGGCAGAAGCACTGTATTTACTGATTGAATTTCAATATCTCGGTCAGTTAGAGCAGTATTTGGAAACCGCAGAAATTGCCAGCTTTCTCGGCTTATTTAGCGGCTTTGTCGGACTGTTTGAACTAGCAACACAGTGGTTTATCTCCAGCCGGGTAATTGACCGCTTCGGTGTATTTGTCGCGGCGATGGTATTGCCCGCCTGCTTGTCCTTCTTAGGCGTCCTCACCCTGGCTGGAGGGCTGGGCTTTTTCTTCATTGGTCTGGTTTTACTGAAGTTTCTCGACGAACTGCTGCGCTATACCCTGATTGCAGGCATTGAGCCTGTCTTGTTTCAGCCCCTGCCGGAATCTATTCGCAACTCCACTCAAGGGTTAGTGCAGGGTATTGCTGAACCCCTGACGACTGGTACAACAGGGGCAAGCCTCCTAGCAATTATCTGGCTCATCCATGAGGCTTTCCCCAATCAGCCAGAGCAAGTTTTAGTGCAGTGGCAGGGGAGAATTTTTGTCTTTCTGATTGTTATCTGTTCTGTTAGCTGGCTGATCTGTGGTTGGTTATTGCGCTCTAGTTATGTAAACTTGCTGGTTCAGAGTGCAGAACAAGGACGCTTAGGTTTTTCTGATGTCGATTTGGGTGCTTTTAAGCGAGCAATTGCCGAAGCGTTAGAGCAACAGGGAACCGAGGCAGACAAACGCTCTTGTATTCAGCTTTTGTCCCAAATGAACCCCACTAGGGTTGGGGACTGCCTTGCGCCGTTACTGCTCCAGTTATCTCCGGCATTGCAGCGTCAGAGTCTAGAAGCAATGCTAGAACACCCCAACTCGGTTCATCTCGATGAGGTGCAGGCACTAATTGAGCGCAAACCTCCCCCGGAAGTTCTTGCCCTAGCGCTGCGATATCTCTGGCTGACTCAAAAAGAACCGGATATTCGCACCATTAAGCCTTACTTACATTCTGGGGTTGACCCGATTGTGCGGGGAACTGCCGCTGCTCTGATTTTGCGACACGGGACACCGAACGAAAAGGCAGAAGCAACGAATACCCTGCGGCGAATGCTTACCCACAAAAGGGAACGCGAACGGGTGATGGGGACACGGGCGTTGGGGGAGGCAGATTATTTGCAGGCACTGCGGCTTTATGTGCCGAACCTTTTGCAGGATGAGTCTTTGCGGGTGCGGTGTGCCTTGCTAGAGGTGATTGCTTCGACACGTTTAGAGGAATACTATCCTGCGCTGGTGCGGGGGCTGTATTTCAAATCAACCCGCGAGGCGGCGAGAAATGCCTTGGTGCGGTTAGGGGATGAGGCGTTGCCATTGCTGCGGGAGCTGTCAGAAGATGCGCGTCAACCTGACTTGGTGAGGCTGCAAGCCTGGGGAGGATTAGCTCAGGTTCACACCCCGGCAGCGTTGAATGAGCTGGTACAGCAATTGATCACTAGTTGGGGAACAGCCCGCCGCAACATCCTGCGAATTTTGCTGAAGATCCCGGAAGATATTGGCATTGAGGGTGTGCTGGATCGTTTAGGTCGCAGTGGTGTGGAGATGTTGATTGAACAGGAGATGCTGTTTTTAGGTCAAGTTTTGGCGGCAATCGTGGACTTGACGCCAGAACAGGTGCCGGGTTCAGAGGCGGACTTGCTGCGACGCGCCTTGCAGGATTTGCAAGCGGATATCATGGAGCGTTGCTTTTTGCTGATGAAGTTTCTCTACAAACCTGGGGCGATTCAAGCGGCGGCGTTCAATTTAGAGTCAGAGTCTCGCTCTAGTATCGCGTTGGGGTTGGAAATATTGGATAATACTCTAGATATTCCTCGAAAGCGGGCATTATTAGGGGTACTAGACCGCCGTCCTCCCGCAGAACGCTTAGAACATCTCGCTGATATGGTGCCGTATCAAGCGATGACGCCCAGCGATCGCTTGCGACGATTGTTAGATTTTCGCCATTTTCTTTCAGATTGGTCGTTGGCGTGCTGTTTCCATGTCGCTAGGTCGCTACGGTGGGGTCTGAGTCCTGAATCAACCCTAGTATGCTTGCGCCATCCCACTGGCTTTGTACGCGAAGCTGTGCTGGCTTACCTAAAAGTCGCTAGCCCCCGTACTTGTAGCGAACTCTTACCGGAGTTAAAAGACGACCCCGATCGATTGGTTGCCGCGCAAGTGAAAGAAATAATGGGAGAGTTGGGTTATCCTACACCCAATCCGACCTAAAACAAGGATGAAGGGTGAAATTAATCAGGGGTACTACTCATGAAGCGTCAACAACTGACTAAGGACTAATAATTTAATGACTAGTGATTTTTAAAAGATGTTAACCAGCGTTGAACGCCTATTATTTGTCAGGGGCGTCCCGATTTTTCAAGAACTGCGGGATGATTTTTTAGTGCGGCTAGCTTCTGTGATGGATGAGCTATCTTTTCCCGCCAATCACACCATTTTTACAGAAGGACAAGAGGGGCGAGCGCTTTACATTATTGTTTCTGGGGTGGTGCGCGTTCACATTGGCGATCGCGACTTGGCACATTTTTCAGTTGGCAAGTGCTTTGGTGAAATGTCGTTGTTTGATTCTGAACCCCGTTCGGCGTCAATCACCACCATCGAAAAATGCGAATGTCTGATGCTCAATCAGTTGCAACTCTACGACGCCATTGACGAAACCCCCGGAATTGCCGTCAATATTATTCGCCTCCTGTCTCGTCGCATTCGAGAACTCAATGTTCAGGTGAATACGTCTGGGGGGAAGGTACTGGATTTGGGTAAGGCAGGATAAGCTGGGAGCAGGAGAGGAATCTGGCAACTGAAGAGCGAGATCCCCGCCTTCTCTAAGAAATCGGGGATCTAAACTAGCGACAACCGTTCAACAAGACTTCAAAAAGCGACGAATTAACCTTTGCTGGTGAAGAATACGTCCTTCAAGTTCGTTAGCAATACCAGCGGTATAAGCACCACTAGCGTACCCCTTTTGTACCCCTTCTGTAATTGCTATATCTTCTCGCATAAAAGCTTCAAAATCTCTTTCTAACTCCATTGCCAGAGGGCTAAATCCAGGGATACCGTAAATTTCTAGATTGACTTGACAAGTCTCGACAGTCACCGGATCGATGCGAATCCAAGCTAATACTCCATTCGGTAAAGCTACTAAATGCAGGTTAGGAAAAATACCATAAGTGAAGAATCCTAAGCGGGCGCGATCGCGAAGATGGTCTAAAACGGGATTATGCGATCGCCACTCCTTCGTCGTCGGTGTATAAAGCAAGTTCACATACTCATCAAAGGAATGCTCGTAGTAGCGCACCGAACCTTGAAGAGGATTGAGGGTATGAGGATGAACTACAGGGACATGATAATCACAAAGGGTATTATCGTGATAATTTTTCCAGTTACAAGCTACTGAATAATGTTTTTTGACCAGTAGTTGAGTGGATTCAGTACGATGCTCTTTAAGGCTGCCAGGAATTTCCCCTAAATACTCCAACAAAGGAGTTGTTTTTTCACTAAAGCAAACAAAAATAAATCCTAACCATTCTTCACACTGAATCGTTTTTAAAGGAAAATCTTTGTAGCAAAAATGAGCAGGAAAGCGATTTTTTGCAGGTGTTCCCTTTAACTCCCCGTCTAAGTTATAAACCCAAGCGTGATAAGGACAGACTAACTGCTCGAGAGAATGAATTCCCGGTTGAGTAACTAACAAAGAAGCACGATGGGGACAGACATTGTGAAAAGCCTTAAGAGTGCTATTGCTATCTCGAACTATGAGGATACTACACCCAGCAACTTTTGTTACCCAAACCATTTCTGGTGTTGATAAGTTGGCTGCATCTCCTACATAAAGCCAAGTCCGCCGAAAAATCCCTTGAATTTCTTGAGGAAGTAGCTCTGGATCGGTATAATACTTAGCATCTAAAAAGGTTGATTCTAAATCGGTTGTTTGTAAATAATTTTGAAGATATTGTTTCATCTTTGGCATTAACGAAGCGTTTGCACAACCTGTCTTTTTAGCTCAATAAATTCAGGGGTTAACTTAATATCAATATCTCTTTGGAGAGGTAAATTAACCGCCACTTCATCTTTCATCCTTCCTGGATGATTTCCTAAGACATAAATGCGTTGAGACAGAAAAACTGCTTCCTCAATATCGTGAGTAACCATCAAAACTGTAATCTTCGTTTTTTCCCATAAATCTAACAAAAATTCCTGCAACTGTTCCTTTGTTTGAGCATCCAACGCTCCAAACGGTTCATCCATTAATAACACTTCCGGTTCAGTTGCCAAAGCACGCGCAATAGCAACCCGTTGTTTCATTCCTCCTGAGAGTTGTTTCGGGTAAGCATGGGCAAACTTGGACAAGCCAATCATTTCCAAGTAATAAGCAATGTGCTGCTTCCGTTCAGACGAAGGCATTTTCTGAAGTTGTAGTCCAAAACCAATATTTTGAGCAACCGTGAGCCAGGGGTAAAGGGTATAACTTTGGAAAACCATGCCTCGGTCAGAACCAGGCCCGTAAATCACTTCACCATCGACTAATACTTCCCCTGCTGTCGGTTTACTCAGTCCAGCAATGATATTCAGCAGAGTTGACTTCCCACATCCCGAAGCCCCGACGAGACAAACAAACTCGTTCGGAAAAAGATGCAAATTAATCTGCTCCAGCACGCTTAGAGATTTGCGCTTTTGCTGAAACACTTTTGATAAATTACGGACAACTAACTTGGGTTCTCCGAGCGAACTCTGTCGTTGTTGGTCTAGAAGGGACTGGGGAGTCAACATAAGACAATCTCAGGTAGGTTGTGCTAGACATTCTGTAGCAGTCAGAAAGTCATTGAGGGTAATTCGGGACTGACTTTGCAAATACGCCATTGCTTTAAGTGCTGCCTCATGCGCCTCCCAGTCTGCACCAATGCAACAGTCTTCAATTACATGAAAACGGTAATCATGCTGATGAGCATCAACGGCAGTGTAATGAACGCAAACATTCGTCAGCGCACCAATAATAATCAAAGTTTCAACCTTCAATCCCTTCAACAAAATCTCTAAGTCAGTGGCATAAAAACAACTGTAACGGCGTTTAGTAATGGTAAATTCTCCATCCAAGGGAGCTAAGGAAGAATGAAAATTTGTTCCTGACCAAGTTTCTAAACAATGAACAGGTTCTGTGCCATCTAACTCTCGCCCAAAGTCCACCATCTCTTTCCGATGCACTTCTTTAGTATGGATAATTGGGAGCTTAATACGTCGTGCTACAGCTAAAACTTGTTGAGCTTTGGGGAGAGCTTCTGCTGCACCCACAACCTTGATTGCTCCTCCTGTAAAAATATCAGCTTGTAAATCAACGATCAGCAATGCTGTACGGTCTAAACTTTTTAATTTCATAGAGCAGCCTTAGAGTAAATATTACGTTAAATCCACTAATTTGGCATTCTGGTGAGAGGTAAAATCTGCTGAAATTATTGCTACTTACCTTTAAACGGAACGTTCCACCCAGGGCAAGGTAATACGAGCAATTAACTTGAATAAGTAATCGATAAAAAGACCAATTAAACCAATTACAACGATACAGAAAAGTACCTTGTCAGTTTGAAGAAATCGCTGAGAGTAGATAATTTTAAAACCCAAACCATTTTGTGCTGCGATTAACTCTGAAATTACTAAAAAATTCCAAGCTCCTGCAACATTGACCCGAAGAGTATCTAAAATTCCAGGAAGCGTTGCGGGTAAAATAACTCGAAAGAGCAAATCAAGGCGGTTTGCCCCCAGAGTATAGGCAACATTGAGCATTTCGTTAGGAATGAACTTTACTGTATCAGCAATCATGATGGCGTTGTAGAAGACAATTCCCAAAAAGACAATTAAAATTTTGGCAGATTCTCCTAACCCCGCCCATAGCACAATTAGGGGCATAAAAGCGGCGACGGGCATATAACGAACAATGCCGACAAAAGAGCCAAATAAGCTCTCCATACTGTAAAACGTTCCCATCGCGATACCAATGGGAATACCTACTAGGGCTGCTAATAAAAAGCCTGCTAGGACTCGACTGGAACTTGCTAAAATATCCACCAGCAAGTCTTCCTCAAAGAGCATTTTTACTCCGGCTTGGAAAACGGCTGTGGGAGTAGGGAGAAAGCGATGGTCTACAAATCCCCCGTAGCTCAAGATTGCCCAAATCCCTAAAGGGAAAAGTATTGCAATTAGGGTGAGAAGTAAACTAAGCCACTTTGGAAATCCTTGTCGAATACTCCAAAATACAGAAGGTTGTAGGTAACGCTTACGCCTAGAAGTTGATTGAATCATTGTTACAGATGCAATAGTACTGGTGTAGCAGAGTATTTAAGAATTCATCAGGTTAAGTGGGACTGAAATGCCTGTTTATTGTGTTTTAACTACAGCTTCAACAAACCGAGGCTCTAACAAGTTTTTTAATTGAGGTACTTCCTCAACTTGCCCTTGTTTGGAGAGGAATGTTGCTAGCCTATTTAAAGGATTCAGCAAATAGAGACCGCTCTGAGAATTCCCCAGCATTTCTAGATTGGTTTTCGCATCAGGAAGTTGAATCCCTTCTAAGTCAGCAGCGAGAGCTTCTGGTGTCACCTCAAACTTCTTTGCAGCAATGGCTAACCCTTCCTCTGGATGTTCTTCTAAAAAGGTAATTCCTTTAAATATTCCTCGTACAAAGGCTTCAACTGCTTGGGGATTTTCTTCAATAAATTGTGTATCAAAAGCATAAACATCCGCTACTGCGGTGGGCATTTTTGATGAGTCGTAAATAATTCGCCCATCGGTTTGAGCCTTATCCGCCTGATTCATATACGGTGAGTAAGTTACGGCAATATCCACATTTCCCGCTTGATAAGCAGCAGCAGCAGCAGCAGGGGGAGCGTTAACAAATTTGACATCAGCATCAGATAGTCCAGCTTCTTCTAGTACTTGCAGTAAGAAGAAATGACTGACTGTTCCCTGCTCAACTGCAATCTTTTTGCCTTTAAAATCTTTAACACTGTTAATCTTAGTTCGAGCTAGAATTCCATCCCCACCTACGGAGATACTTTCGACTAAGACAATGCGATAGTCTTTCCCTTTTGCTGCTAAAGACACAGCTTCTGAGGTGACGGGAGCCGCCGCATTAAGTTGTCCGGCTAAAAAGGCAGCATTATAATCAGCACTTGAGGAAAATCCTTTAAAATCTACCGTTAAATCTTCTTCGGCGAAGAAACCTTTTTCTTGGGCAATAAAAAATGGAGTTAGACCGATCCAAAGTGTACCGCCCAGGGTAAAAGACATTGACTCAGAACTTCCTGGGGAAGTAGTTTTATTTTGCTTGGTACAAGCATGAAGTAATGCGCCTCCGGCTACACCACCTATTAACTGGAGCGTTCGTCTTCGTGAATATTTTCCAGAAATCATAAGTCAAAACTTCATTGTAAGTTTTGTTAATAAGCCTTGGCAAACCAGAGCAAATGAACTACTGATTTAGTCAATTTATGTGGAGTTTATCTGCGTTTTCTGTGCGTTTAGCTACGATTCTTATAGATAAACAAAACTAATTTAAGAAGGCAACAGTATAGCAAAAAAAATCTATGAAAAGTAATAAGCCCGTTTGCAACCATTGGTTTGCCACCCGCAAAATCAACGATAGACTGTACTGTATTAATGAGATTCACTATTGGGAATGGAATCGCGCCAATCTTTGGCTAGTGAAAGGACAAACCCAAGACCTCTTGATTGATACTGGGTTAGGGGTTGCAAGTTTACGTCAGCACATCGCTTCTTTAGTCGATAAACCGCTACTGGCGATCGCGTCTCACGTTCATTTTGACCATGCTGGCGGACTTTATGAATTTGAGCGTACTGCTATTCATGCCGCAGAAGCCGAGGCGTTAGGTTGTGCTGATGCAGTGGCAACTTTGTGTGACCCCTCCCTGGGGTGGATTTTAGATGAGCATTTTACCCAGCTACCTTATCCTGAGTTTACTGTCATGCAGTATAGCTTTCGAGGAGTGGAACCTAGCCAGATTTTACACGACGGTGATGTGATTGATTTAGGCGATCGCGCTTTGGAAGTCCTTCATTTGCCTGGTCATTCTCCAGGAGCGATCGCGCTGTACGATCCGATACACCAAGAACTATTTTCGGGAGATGTGGTTTATGACGGAGAACTACTAGACCAGTTACCTGGAAGCGATCCTTCTGCTTATTTAGCAACTTACGAACGCTTACAGAAGGTTCCAGTTGAAGTAGTTTTCCCAGGTCACTATCGTAGTTTTGGACAACAACGTTTACAAGAACTCATTGCGGATTATTTAGAAGCGAAGCGAAAACCCGGTTGTCCTGCTGATATAGTTTCCTGATGAGAATAGGCGGCAGTAAGCTATCGAGTTAAACAATTTTAAATTCTCCCCCCGTTTAGATCCCCCCCTCACCCCCCTTAAAAAAGGGGGAGCCAGATGTTGCTTCGCTTTGATTTAACGGGGCTGGAGGGGATCTAAATCTGACGGAGCAGTTTGAAAACACTCCCCAAGGGCAACATTCAGTATTTTCCGAATCTGCGCCGTTTGCTCCTGTATCTACCTTTTATAGAATTTGATTACCTGGGAGCTGGTGAGATAACAGATCCGCTAACTCTGTCTGTAGATGCGATCGCGCTCTGTATAGCAGCGAAGGCGACGCAACCTTAGCGTTTGCAAAGATTTCACTCTAGACAATATTCTCCCTACTGATACCCAAAGTTAAGACCATGAAAGCGGAAGAGGTGCTGAGACGATATGCAGCAGGGGAAAGGGATTTTCGCCGTGTAAATCTTCGCGGTCAATCGTTCAAAGGGAAAGACCTGTCGGGAGCAGACTTTATTAAGGCGGATATTCGAGGGGCAAATTTTACGAATGCTTACCTCAAAGATGCCAAGTTTTGTGGGGCAAAAGCTGGACTACAGCGGCGATGGCAAACGGGTTTAACCGTATTGGCTTTACTGGTGTCGGCACTTTCAGGAATACTCAGCTGGTTCCCCTCACTTTTGGTATCACTCATATTCAATAGCGACTCTGACTCTATTGTCGCTGGTTGGGTTGCTCTCGGTCTAATCATTGTCTTCTGGATTGTTGTTATCCGCAAAGGTCTTAACACTGCCGTTGGAGCTGGAGCTGGAGCTTTCGCTGTCGCTGGAGCTGTCGCTGGAGCTGGAGCTTTCGCTGTCGCTGGAGCTGGAGCTTTCGCTGTCGCTGGAGCTGTCGCTGGAGCTGGAGCTTTCGCTGTCGCTGGAGCTGGAGCTGGAGCTGGAGCTGTCGCTGGAGCTGGAGCTGGAGCTGGAGCTGGAGCTGGAGCTGGAGCTTACATTGGCTGGCGAGGCTTGGCGGGAGATGAAAAGCACGTCTGGGTTCGCCCGATCGCGATTTCCTTTGCTGCCACAGGAGGCACCAGCTTCCGCAATGCAAATTTAACCGAGGCTGACTTCTCTCAAGCCACCCTTAAGAGTACAGATTTCAGAGGAGCTAACCTCACCCGGACTTGCTGGCGCAACACTCAAAAACTTGACCGCATTCGCCCTGGTACAACTTACCTGCAAGACGCAAAAGTGCGGCAGTTGTTGATTAGACAGGAACAAGACCAAAACCAAAACTTTGACCGCCAAAACCTGCGCGGAGTCAACTTATAAGGTGCAAACCTAGCCGATGCCAGCTTTATCGGCGCTGATTTAAGCGAAGCGAACTTGCAAGACGCGGACTTATCGAGAGCAAAACTAGTACAAACCCAATTAGATGAAGCTGATTTAACAGGTGCAACCCTCACCGGAGCCACGATTGAAGATTGGGGCATCACCAGTAGTACTAAGTTGCAGGGGGTTAGATGCAGATGTGTTTTCATGCGCTTACCGACAAAGGATGACCCCAACCCCCGCCGCAAACCGGATAACTGGGAAGAGGAGTTTGAGGACGGGGATTTTGCTGACTTTATCAAGCCGATTATCGATACTCTCGACCTCTACCACAACCAAAGCGTTGACCCTCGTGCCATTGCAATTTCCTTCAAGCAATTAGCGGAAAACAATCCAGATGCCGAACTAGAGATTGTGGCGATGGAGAAGCGAGGTAAGGATAAGTTTTTACTGCGTGCGACAACGGCTCCAAAAGCCGACCTTTCTCAGCTCAGTGCCGAGTATTTCACAACTTACAATGAGATAAAAGCCCTAACTGAGGCAGAAGTAAAAGCACTTATAGCTGAGAAAGATAATCGAATTTCGAGCTTAGAAAACATGATAGAAACAGCGCTACAGCGTCCAAGTTTTTATACAAATACACAAGTTGAACAGGTAGGTATTATGACAAACAATCCTGGTGGCATTTCTCAATCTAATACAGGTTCAATGAGTGGTGGACAGCAAGCCGCTATCGGTAACAACAATCAGCAAACAATGTCCATGCAAGCGGCTGCATCAGAAGGCAAACAGCTTTCTCAACAAGACGTATTGCAACTATTGGCAGAACTCGAACAGAGGATTAAGGAGTCAGAAATTCCTGCTGACACGAAAGAAGAAGCCACCACTTACCTAAGTGCGGCGAAAAAAGCACTTGATAAAGAGGAACCGAATAAAGAACGGGCAAAAATTAACCTAGAAGGCGTAGCAGAAGAACTGGAAAAAGCCAGCAAGGTAGCAGAAGCAGGCACTACTCTATTTATAAAAGCAAAGCCAATTCTTGTTAAAGTCGCAGGTTGGTTAGGTGCCGTTGCTGCGGGTTCTTTCTTAGGTACTCTCTAGTCATAGAGACTGAGGCGCGAACCACCGTCCTCTGATTCCCATCCTCAACAGTCCCAGCCTGACGTTGACAGGTGTTGATTGAGTTGGGGTTAGAGGAACGCCCCGATGCAGTTGTTAATCCTGGGAACGTCTGCCGCACTTGGCGATCGCTAAGTCACTCCTGAACCTTCTCACCTCCCTTCACTGCAGAACAACTAACGGCAGACCAATGACTTACCTGGTTAAACGCCTTGAGCCACTCCCACGGATTGAATCCGTGGGATTCAGGCATCGAGCAGGGATTGCAGGAGTAACTCCTGTCTGACATCCCCTACGCCTAGAGTTGAACTCCCAACTCTTTTAATATTAATGCTGGCATTCTCATCCCTGTCATTGACCGAATGACAGGATGGACAGCGCCAACGTCTAACCGATAAATCTAGAGAGTCTAGGACATGACCACAGCAAGAGCAAGTTTTAGTGGATGGATACCAGGGGTCAATATAGATGAGCTGTTTCCCTTTCTTCGACGCTACCCATTCCAGTATTTGCAGGAAGTCCCCTAACGCTAAATCATTAATTTTTCGTCCCCATAACCGTTGCATCCCTTTGAGGTTTAGTGTCTCGAAACACAACACATCAAACTCGTCAGTTAACTTGTGTGCCAGCTTCCAGAACCAGTCCCGCCGACGATTGCTAATAGCCTCGTGGTAGCGAACTAAATGTTTTCTTGCCTGCTCTCGGTTGTTTGACCCTTGGCGCTTCCTAGAATGCTGTTTGGACGCTTTCTGGAGTGTGGCGAGGGATGACTTTAGGAATAATGGTGACTCAATCTTGAAGCCTGACGCTCCTAACGTCGCTACCGCTACGCTATCTGAGCAAGTGAGGAACACCTTCAACCCGAAGTCAAATCCAGCTATTTTACCCGTCTCGAACGTGACTTCTGGAATTGAATATCCGTCAACAACCACAACCATGAACAGCTCACCCAATGCGGTGCGCTTGATGGTTAGTGTTTTGATAGTTCCCTCTATCTCTCTTGAGTTCCAGTATTGATATACCCGATTTCCTATCTTGACTCGATTCCCTCCTAGAAACTTGTATCCAGCCTGCTTGAGGGTGAATGATTTGTACTTTTTGACCTTCTTGAATCCTGGCGGCTTTACCCCTTTCTTGTGATGTTTGAAGAACAGTTGGTAGGCTTTGTCGATCCGTTGACAGATATCCTGAACAGCTTGAGAACCTACCAACTGCCAAAATGGGTTACGCTTCCGCCGCTTGGCAATATGTTTCTGAAGCCTTGCACAGTTCAAGTGCTTTCCCCACATCCGGTAGTACCGCTTGTGCAGGGCAATCCCATGGTTATAAATTACACCAGCGGCATTGATTGTCCGCTTGAGGTGTTTATTCCGCTTGTGACTGTACAGCTTAAACTTCAGGGTTTTCATGCCTTTAATGATATTGTGTATCCACACAACGTATAGATATTATGCAGAAAAAACCTCTAAGCCTGCGAATTGAGGAAAGCCGTTTAGAAAAGCTAAAGCAACACGCCAGCCTAAAAAAGAAGACAATGACCCAGCTAATAGAGGATTGGATAGATAGGCTGCCCCCAACCCCTAGCACTGACGGCACTTAAAAGTGCCTACGCTACATCCCACCCATAAATGAGGTGGGCTTTGCTTATTGTTTTGTAAAATCAGGGAATGATTTATCACCCTTCGCCACCTCCGCGCCCAAAAATTCCTGAGTGTAGCTGGAAGCGTCCCCTCGGTCTTGGTTGGGAAAAGCCCTACACTGTCCGTTACCCTAGCAATCTTGACGATGGCCCTTGGCATGGAATGCCTTTGGGCGGTTTTGGAGCGGGTTGCATTGGGCGATCGCCACGGGGAGAGTTTAATCTCTGGCATATAGATGGTGGAGAACACGTCTTTAAAAGCCTCCCAGCCTGTCAATTTAGTGTTTTTGAGCAATCAGAGAATGCGCCCTCCCAAGCGTATGCCATGTGTACGGAGCCACCCGCAGATGGGACGTTAGATTGGTGGCAATGGTATCCCAAGGAAGGCAAGGGAGAATCTTCAGGGACTTACCATGCGCTATATCCCCGCAGTTGGTTTGCCTATGAGGGTGTCTTTCAGACGCAACTAACCTGCGAGCAGTTTTCTCCCGTTTGGGCAGGATGCTATCAAGAAAGTAGCTATCCGGTGGCGATTTTTGAGTGGACGGTTCATAACCCCACGGATGCGCCGATTACGCTGAGTATTATGCTCACCTGGCAGAATATGGTGGGCTGGTTTACGAATGCGGTACAAAATCCCCAGGTGCGAGTGCGGGATGACGGCAGCCCGGAATATGAGTACAAAGCTCGTTGGGGAGATAGTACCGGGAATTTTAATCAATGGATTCAAGACCACTACCGGGTTGGTTGTTTGCTAGACCGGGTGAGATTGGATGAAGAGGTTCGAGAGGGCGAAGGACAACTGTGTATCGCTACGATTACAAATCCGGCGACGGAAGTGTTTTATCACAGTCGTTGGAACCCAGCCAGTAATGGGGCGCAAGTTTGGGGAACCTTTGCCCAAAATGGCACCTTAGGAGATACCCAGGATGAAACGCCAGCCTCTCCTGGAGAGCAGATTGCCGCCGCGATCGCTATTCGCTTTACCATCCGTCCTGGCAAAACGCGCAAGATTCCCTTTATCCTGGCGTGGGACTTCCCCGTTACCGAATTTGCCCCAGGAATTAACTACTACCGCCGCTACACCGATTTCTTTGGACGCAGCGGCAACAATGCTTGGCCCATCGTCCGGACTGCCCTCAAGCACGATGAACTTTGGCAAGAGCGCATTGAGTCTTGGCAAGCTCCAATTTTGCAGCGGGATGATTTACCAGACTGGTTCAAAATGGCGCTGTTCAACGAGTTGTACCTCCTAACGGATGGTGGCACATTGTGGACGGCAGCAGACGAGCACGATCCCGTGGGGCAATTCGGCGTTTTGGAATGCCTAGATTACCGCTGGTACGAAAGTCTGGATGTCCGACTTTATGGCTCCTTTGCCTTGATGATGCTGTTTCCCCGGTTGGATAAAGCGGTGCTGGAAGCCTTTGCTAGGGCAATTCCTACTAGCGACGATACACCAAGAATGATCGGTTACAACCAGGCATTCGCCCTTCGTAAAACAGCAGATGCCACACCCCATGACCTAGGCGCACCCAACGAGCATCCGTGGAAAAAAACCAATTATACCAGTTACCAAGATTGCAATCAGTGGAAAGATTTGCCTTGCGATTTTGTTTTGCAGGTGTATCGCGACTTCGTTCTCACGGGTTCTAAAGATACGGAATTTTTGTGGGAATGCTGGAGTGCGATTGTCAAGGCGCTTGCCTACTTGAAAACCTTTGACAAAGATGGGGATGGCATTCCGGAAAACTCTGGGGCACCGGATCAGACCTTTGATGATTGGCAGTTGCAGGGGATTAGTGCCTACTGTGGTGGCTTGTGGTTAGCCGCCTTGGAAGCCGCGATCGCTATTGGCGAAATCTTACTGAATAACCCCTCCATGCAGCCGCAGTTTACGGACGCTTATGATCCCGAATCAATTCAAGCAACGATTAGCAACTATCATCAGTGGTTAGAACAAGCTAAACCCCTTTATCACCAAACTCTCTGGAACGGTCAATACTACAAGCTCGATAGTGAAAGCGGCTCGGATGTGGTGATGGCAGACCAACTTTGCGGTCAGTTTTACGCCCGTTTGTTAGGGCTTCCTGATATTGTCCCCCAGGAATACGCCGAGTCGGCTCTCAAGACGGTGTACGAGTCGTGCTTTCTGAAGTTCCATCAGGGTGAATTTGGGGCAGCCAATGGCGTCAGACCGGATGGTTCGCCAGAAAACCCTAACGCTACTCATCCCCTAGAAGTCTGGACGGGGATCAACTTCGGATTGGCAGCTTATCTGGTGCAGATGGGGATGAAAGCAGAAGCCATGCAACTTACCGAAGCCGTCGTCAAGCAAGTGTACGAAAACGGCTTACAATTTAGAACCCCCGAAGCCATTACGGCGGTGGGGACGTTCCGCGCCAGTCACTACCTGCGAGCAATGGCAATTTGGGGAGTGTATTTAGCTCTTGATCGGTGACATCCTCCCTCGCCAAATCAATATATGGTGAGGGCTTCCCAGCGAACCAGATCATCTTTGTGGCGGCGTCATCTGAAGTGGAAAATTCGGAATTGTCCCTGTACATTCCCCACTCAAAAACGGCTAATTTTTCTTTGGGGAAGGTACTGAACGCAAACCAGATGCCCCAGGAGGATCACTGTCTGGGGAGCGTCTAGGGGGAATCATATCAGGGAGCAGAGCATCTCGCCCATTGCGAACAATCCGGAGCATGTCATTGAGCTGAGTCTCAATACTACCGAGAACGCGATCGGCGTAGTCGTCTGCTCCGTTTTGGATATCTTCACAGTCCGCCAGGGCTAACTGCCGAATTTGCTCCATCTCCTGTTGGGCTTGCAGGCGCATCCGCTCAATCTCTGAGAGCGTCTGTTCTTGAATCGCTTCACATTCTTGTTGGACTCGTTGCCGAATTTGGTTGGCTTCCAGTTCCGCTTGCTGGATAATGCCTAGCTCATCCAAAATCTGGTCAGCTCGCCGTTCCGCCGCATCCATAATTTCCTGCGCGTACTCTTCGGCTTGCAGGAGAATCTCGTCGCGCTGACGAACGATTTTTTCGGCTTCCTCAAAGGCTACGGGGAGATTTTCCCGTACCAAATCGAGCTGAGACAGCAGCAATTCCTCATCCACCACTGTCCATTTAGTCCAGGGGATGTGAGGGCGGCTGTCAAAGATAATATCCTCGATCCGGTTTAGTTCCTGTTGGATATCTATGCCTCCCGATCGGCTCTGAGGTGGCTCCCCTTGATTACTTTGTCTGTCGCGGTCGGGGGGATCAATTCGGGATTGGTCTCGGCGTAACATTGGCAAATATCCAGTGCAACCTGCTGAGGAACAAGATGATCGATAGAGCCGCCAAATCTGGCAACCTCTTTCACTACACTACTACTTAAAAAACTGTACTCGTTGGACGTGGCGAGAAACACAGTTTCAATCTCATCCCAGAGGGTTTGATTGGTGTGAGCCATTTGGAGTTCTTTCTCAAAATCAGAAAGCACCCGTAGACCCCGCAGTAGCACCTGTGCATTCCTCAGTCTGGCATATTCCACGGTCAATCCAACAAAGCTATCAACTTCTACATTTGGTAGATGTTGGGTACAAAGACCAATTTGTTCTACACGTTGCTGTATAGAAAACAAGGGCGATTTATTGGGATTGCGGAGTACAGCCACAATCACCCGCTCAAAGAGCTTGCAGCCCCGCTCAATAATGTCTAGATGCCCTAGGGTAATCGGATCAAAGCTGCCAGGATAGATTGCAATCACAAAAAGGGTTCAAATATTGAGGACGGCAATAGTACTGATACAGTACCGCTAAATTGAATCCTTGAGTGTAAAAACTATACAAGTGACTGCGATTGAATTGATAAGATCGACGCAAAAACTAGAAAGTTGGTCGTTAAGTAGGTAGTTTACTGCAGGTAAGGGATGAAAGAGCCGTTATGGAGATAAACAAGCAACAGCGCTCTGAGCAGGATTCGCTTGAGCAGAAGGAAGAGAAGCGAGACAAGGCAGAACAGAGGAGACAAGACCAAGAAGAGCAGCGCCAAGTTGATGAAGAAGGACGCCAGTCGTCAGAACAGGTACGGCAGGCAGCAGAACAGGCGCGGCAGGCAGCAGAACAGGCGCGGGTGTATACCGAGCAACTTCGGCAGCACGAGGAGCAAGCGCGGATGTATACCGAGCAAGCGCGGCTATATACCGAGCAAGCGCGGCTGTATGCCGAGCAGATTCGACAGGACGCCGAGAAAATACGAAAAGCTCAGGTGGAGCAAGAGCAGATTTTAAAGGAAATACAGCAGTCTACTCAGTTGTACCGCCGGGTGAAGGAGTGGGATGAAGGGTGAAGGATGAAGGATGAAGGGTGAAGGATGAAGTATGAAGGATGAAGGGTGAAGGATGAAGTATGAAGGGTGAGGGGTTATAGGTTCTAGGTTAGGGTTTTACCTAGTTACCCCATCTCCTCTACTCCTCCGCTCCCGTTTGGACTTCGCGGCTCGACGCTTCGAGAAGCCTCAGCGACCACTGAGCTTCGCCGAACGTCTGAGCGCGGTTCCTGAGCACTTCGACAAGACTTCGGCGTGAGCGCTCAGTCGAACGCTCAGTGTTCCACCTGCCGAAGGGCAGTCGAACGCTGAACTCACGTCGAGGCGTGTTTCCCTGATCCTGCCAGATATGTAACAAGTTATTAAGCAATGTCAGGGGGAATCGGATTGGGCTGGGCTTTGGGTACAGAGCGCATTTGCTGGAGTTGGGAATGGATAAGGTTTTGCAAGTCTTCGCGATTCACTTCAGTTCCGCTGGCAAGGTTCCCCGGTGTTTCAAAGAAAACCGTACTATTAACGATGTCCATTGCAAACATTTGGAACAGAATGTGAGTGACTGGAAGTGGCAAGGCAACAATCTGAGGGTCTGGCTCTACCTGAAAATCAGCAGCATCTTTGAGAGTTGGGAAGGCATAAAGGACGTTTTTTTCTACATCGGGTTGTGCGCGGTTACTGAGGGTCGTTAGCACCCAACCCTCGTCCAGGGTTTGGAGAATGTAGTACTCCAAATGCTGCAACTGACTAGCAAAGAGTTTAAGTACCGGAGCAATTGCTGCGATCGCTTCCGGAGTCCGACCATCTGACGGGGCATTTTCAATCAGGGCTTGAAGTTGTTGGTCTAAATCCATATTGACAAGCAATTGTAAGGTTTAACTGTGCTGTTATATGCAGTCTAAACCTAGATTAGAACGGTGGGAGTTAGGTATGTTAGGGTCTTGATGAACTATCAACAATTAAGCATGGGGAAAATCTGCCAGGACGTGGAGGCAATTTTTCAACCGCTCTTTGACCAGTTTCAGCAGTCTACGCGGGCGTCAGTTCCGGACTGTCGTGCTGTAGCAGCACGTCTAGCCAACGAAGTCAACCGTATTTGTAACGAAAGTCAGCGTATTCAAGACTCTGGAGAAGTGGAAAGCTGGGCGATGACTTTAGCAAATCATCGCCTCAAGCAATGTTTGCACTTCTACCACTTAGGCTCCCATCGGGGCAGAGTTGAACTCCAAAGTACCCTCAGCGCGATCATTTACCGCTACATTAGCCGACAACAGATGCCCCTCAGCTACCAAGCGAGGCTGACGTTGATTGAAGATTTCTTACAGGGGTTTTATGCGGAGTCCTTGAATGCCTTTCGGCGGGAAAATGCTATGGATGCGACCTATTCCCCCCGAACGCTGCTAGAGCTAGCGGAGTATATGGCATTTACCGAGCGTTACGGAAAGCGTCGCATTCCCTTACCTCGTCGCCGCTCTCAGCAACTGATTATCCTGCGAGCGCAAACTTTCACGGCTTCGCAACCGATAGAAACCTCTGTCGATATGGACACCGCTGCCGAAGGCGGTATCCTGGAGTCTGACACATCTTGGAATGATACCGCCGTACAGCAGGTACGAGAGATGATGGTGGCGGCGGAACCCGATCCCCTGGAAGCTAACCTGCGGGAGACAGTGACTGAGGAGTTGTTGCAATATTTAGAAGAACGTCAGCAATCCGATTGTGCGGAGTACTTTGTCTATCGTCTAAAAGACCTCCCAGCCAGTGAAATTGAAGCCTTGATGGGGCTAACGCCTCGGCAACGTGACTACTTACAGCAGCGGTTCAAATATCATCTGATTCGCTTTGCCTTGTCTCATCGCTGGGAGCTGGTGCATCAATGGCTAGGAGCCGATTTGGAGCACAACTTAGGACTAACTCCGCAAGAATGGCAAGTTTTGCAGGCACAAACTACCTCCCAGCAGTCAGAATTACTTCAGTTGAAACAAACAGGACGCTCCAATTCTGAAATTGCACAAGCCATTGGTTGCACCGTTAATCAGGCGGAAAAACAATGGTTAAAGGTACTTGAGCTTGCCTGGGAAATTCGCAATTCTTCAGTATCCGGAGCAGGTGCATCTAAGGATGAATAGTGACATGGATAATTCCTCCGAAGCCCTATATAGCCGTTTAATCGCTTGGCTCCTCCAAGAGCCAGTCTCAGCCCCCTCGCCCCTTGAATCACAATCAGGTAGTGCAGGCGATCGCGCAGGGGCAGAATGGGAGAGCGATCGCTTAGACTTATTAGATTGTGATGAGTTGGATTGTGACGAGTTGACTCTGGCATTCTCTGAGACTGATGAAGCGGCTTCCGGGCATAAACCTCGTAACTTGGAAGAAATGCAAACCGTGCAAAACCGTTTTCAAGCGCTTTTGAAGCGTCGCCTGCAATCAGAAATTGAAGCTCGTCCCCCCCTATTTCCCTGGGAGACAGAAATTTCTGATTATGAACCCGAAAAGATTGACGTTGTCGAACAAAACTGGGTTCCTTCTGTTCGATTGTGGATGCCTCAGCTTTCTAAGCTAACTCTGCCTGTACCTGTACCCGAAGCGATCCTCTCGCAACTACTCAACGCCTGCTCGGAAGCCGTGTATTCGCGGCGGCAACTGGGAGCCAAATTGGTGGGTGCTGTAACCAACCTCTTTCCTGACTGCTCTGAGTCCCTCAACCAGTTGGCAGGGATGGTGTTAATGTATCCGAGTCGTTCACCAGGACAACCCCAATCTCTACCTAACAGTTACGAATCAGCGGCGGTTGAACAACAAATGACCCTAGCAATGCTAGCCGCCAAAGAGATCATCAAAGCCCTAAGTGTCTCTGTATCCCCCAACCAAAGCCCTGTAGAACGGCAGTGGGAAACAGCGGCGGGAATGGTGACATTAAAGGCAGAGTATCAATTACAAGGGCAAACTCCGAAATTGCAGATTACGACGCGGCTGCCTCGTGGTGGCAGTCTGACGCTGCGAACCCCGCAAGCCACCGCCACCGCCGAGCGTACCTACCCCGGCTACCTAAGTGTAGAATCCTTTGATTTACAGGCGAATCAAACTTATCCGTTAGAAATTCGTTTCCAGGATTTAGAACAAGCCCCACTAGTTTTTGCTATTTGTCCGACAATATAGTTAATCAGTTGTCCGTTGTTTTTTTTTCTTGGCTAGTGGCACTCCTGGCAATGAACCATGAACACAAATAACTGACTTTTGAAAACTAACACCTGACAAATGACAAACTCCTTTAGGCTAGGGCAACTGCGGCATCTACCTGTTTTTCGTCAGTACTGGCAACGCTTAGAAGCAATGCCCGTACCGGAAGTGGAAAACTCAATTTTGCTGCGGGTGTTGGTGCAGGCAATGGTGGTAGTCGGAATTATCGCCACAGATATTGCAGCGGGAACCCAGACGAGTTTGTGGGCAGTTCCGCTGAGTATTGTCGGTGCAACCTGGAGTGGGTTTCGCCGACGAGAGCGCAATATCCCGGTCAAATTCGCTTTAGCGATTGGGATGCTGCTAGCGATGGCAGCGTTCTTTGGCAATTTGTTTGCCCAGCTTAATGACACGCGCCTGGTGCTGGCAGAGTTACTGATTCAACTACAAGTTCTCCACAGCTTTGATTTGCCCCGCCGCAAGGACTTGGGCTACTCGATGGTGATTGGGCTAATTTTGGTGGCGGTGGCGGGTACTCTCTCGCAAACCTTAACCTTTGCACCAATGTTGCTGGTGTTTTTGGCGATCGCACTTCCGGTTCTCATCCTAGACTACCGCTCCCGTTTGGGGCTATCTCCCATAAAACTCAAGCAACGCCGTGGCGCATCTCTACAAAACGCCTCGCCTCTATCACTCCAGCGTCTAGGGCTATTTCTATTGGTGATTCTGGCATTAGGACTGACGATTTTTGCCTTTATGCCCCGATTTCCCGGCTACCAGTTGCGGACATTTCCCGTAAGTGCGCCTGTTGATTTTGATGAGCAGAATTTTCAGGGAAGTAATAGCGGCATTATCAACCCTGGCTACGAGCGCGAGGGAGAAGACGGTAGTGGTAGCGGAGAAACAGGGCGATCGCCTACACGGGGACAAGGGGAACTTGATGACACGTTTTACTACGGTTTTAGTAGCCAGATAAACCAAAATCTGCGCGGAGAGCTAAAGCCGAAAGTTGTGATGCGGGTGCGTTCTCAAGCACCGGGCTTCTGGCGCGTTCTAGCTTTTGACCGCTATACAGGTCAAGGGTGGGAAATTTCGCGGGATAAACAACTGCTGAAGGTGACGCGCCCTGAATGGTCTTATCGCTTTTTTCTTTCCCTAGCGCCGACAACGGGTAGAACAAAAGAAATTATTCAAAGCTATACGGCTGTCTCTGAGTTACCGAACTTAATTCCGGCTTTGGCTTATCCCAGGGAACTTTATTTTCCGACGCGGGAAGTGACAATTGATGCAGAAGGGGGTTTGCGATCGCCTCTCGGTTTAATTGAAGGACTAACCTACACGGTCATTTCGGAAGTTCCCTATCGCGATCGCTCCCTGCTGCAACAAGCAGGCGAAGATTACCCCAAATCAATTCAAAAAAACTACTTGGGTGTTCCCCCAGCGATTGGTGAGAAGGTACGACAGCGCACCGAAGAACTCCTCGCCACCTCCAACCGACCGATTACCTCCCCCTACGAGAAAGCCTTATATTTGGCTCAGGCGCTCAAACAGCGGTATTCCATTCCCGAAAATCCTTTCGGCTTACCCTTTTTCGCAGAGGATGAAGACCTAGTAGAAGCCTTTCTCTTCAAAAACCAAGGCGGCTACCCAGACCACTTTTCTACGACTTTAACCATCATGCTGCGCTCGATTGGCATTCCGGCACGGTTAGTTGTCGGGTTTGGCGCGGGTGAGTTTAATCCCTTTACTGGGTTGTACATTGTGAAGAACACCGATGCTTACGCGATGACGGAGGTGTTCTTTCCCGACTACGGCTGGTTTGCCTTTGACCCGATTCCCGGTCACGAATTATTCCCCCCCTCCATCGAAGAATCACAAACCTTTGGGGTCTTGCGGCAGTTTTGGAGTTGGGTAGCCGGGTGGTTACCTTCACCCGTGACAAATTTTGTTGCTAACGTCTGGAGTGTAATTCTGCGATCGCTCATCCGAGTAGTTTCCTGGCTGTGGTCACTCGTATCTAGCGGTTGGGTGGGCTTATTTATCGGGCTGATTTTAGCGATCGCTCTCGGTTTCTTGGGTTGGCTAGGTTGGGATCGGTGGAAAAACTGGCGCTACCATCGCTGGTTGTCGAAACTTCCACCCATGGAAAGGCTATATCAGCAAATGCTCCATACTTTAGGAGCCAAAGGCTATAGGAAACACCCCGCTCAAACCCCTAGCGAATACGCTCTGGGGTTACGGCAACACCTTCAGTCCGCTTCAGCAGAAATTATCGACGAAATCTCAAGTGCTTACGTAAGCTGGCGCTACGGCACTCAAACGCCGAATATTAAGTACCTACAACAACGACTGCGTGCCTTGATTAAAAGCACGCAGCGATTGGGTTCTAGAGCCTCAAGCCAGTAATTAGTCCTGAGTCGGTGAGTAGGGGAGAAAGGATGAAGGATGTTTTCCTCATCTCCCCATTTACCAAAACCGATAAATTAAGTACCTAGTAGCTTAGTATCCCTGAGCCTGCTTATCTTGTAAGTTGAGGGCAGCCGGGTCATCTTTGTGGGCATCGTATATTCCCCATTCCTCAATCCCTCTGTTGTTGAGCAGCATTGCTTCTGCCCGCATAATTTCATCGCTTCTACCTTCGATGATCACCAGGTAGTCACCCTGAGAAAGGCGATCGCTGTAAACTTTTGCCCGGTGTCCGGGAACTCCCATACCTGCCAGCGCCCCTACAAGACCGCCAGATACAGCACCAATGCCGCCGCCAGCTAAAGTAGTGGCAAGGGTCGTTCCGATGCTTCCTGCTGCCACTACAGGGCCAACACCAGGAATCACCAAACTGCCAAGTCCTGCCAGTAAACCACCGAGCATTCCCAAGGCAGTTCCCGTGACTGAACCAATTGCAGCCCCTTCTCCGGCTTCGTTTCCAGACTTCTTATTTAGGTCAGTTCCCTCAAAGTCTTTGTGATCTAAATCTTTGGCAATCACAGACACTCTATCCATCGGGAACCCAGCCTCTTGCAGTTCCCGCATGGCATATTCCGCATCTTGGCGTCGAGAAAATACACCAATCCCTCGCCGATATTGTCCTAAAACCATATTTTTACCTCCTGCTTTAATTTAAAAAATCCTCAAAACTATTAGGATTTCAAAGAATAACTTCTAATATTGTCGAAATTTTCCTTTTAGATTTCATCGCTCAATAGGGATAACTCATACCCGTCCATACGACAGGTTTGTGCATTATTAATCGCCAATCGCTAATTCCCCATCGCCTATCGCCGCTCCCCTGATTAATTTCATCCTCACGCTATGCAACATCCTTTATATTTATTTGGTCAGATTATTTTGCGCCAAAACGGGGTTCTGATGGCAGGTTCAGAATCCTGTGTGGATGGAATGGCGATCGCTTTTTAGCCAGTCGTTTTAACAATGCCCGTAGTGGTTAAGTCACCCAATCGGGTAAAAGATACCTAATTTACTAAACGTTATTTCTAATTTTTCATCTATAAATAACCTCTAAAAACGGAGATTTTCTCTTTATATAACAATCCTAAATAGTTTACGAAATGCTCTACTCTCTTTTCTTTGCGGTTTGTTTAAAAAATGTTGCAGATCAAATCAATTGATATCGTTTAATAATGAAGTAAAAAAACGAACCACACCAGGCGCAGAGGACACGGAGAGAAGAAAAGAGAGTTTTTGAGGAAAGTTACACGCTAGTTGTTGAAAGGAGCGATCGCTAACTTAGAAGGGCGTGTTTCTGGCTACAAGCTTGACAGCTGATTTCCCAATTAATACCCAAAGTTGAACAAATATTAACTTTATCGGAATTTAGGATTACGTCAGCGTAGTGGCTTTAACAACAGTATTCCTAATGACTAAATCGGGATACTGTAGTCAACAAATATCAATCAAATGCAAACAATGGAAAACCTCACTGTCGTTTACATTCATGGCATAGGAAACAAACCCGCGCCGGAGATTTTTAAAGAGAGTTGGGATAAAGCTTTATTTGGGACAAAAATGGGAGCGCGGACGCGTCTTGCCTACTGGGCAGATATCCGCTACCCGCAGCCTATCCCACCTACCGGACAGAAGGGAAGTGCATTAGCGATCGCTGCTACAGCCGATCTGCGACGTCCTTTAAGTGATGCTGAAATTATTGAGGAAAGTAAACTACTCGTTCCGGATACGCCAGAAGCCCAAGCCTTTGCTGAGGCGGCGGCTAGACAAATTCTGAATCAGGAATCAGAACGGGCGATTAGGGCGCGGCAAGTTCAGGCAAAGTTGCGGCTCTTACCCGATCCAGTGCGCGGAAAAATTACGGAATGGGTCACTACAACCTTTATACAAGATGCGGCGGCGTACTTCTTTGACGCCGAGCAAAAAGCGCAAATTCAACAACGATTGCGTCAAATTCTCATTCCAGAAAAAGGGCCCTACGTAGTAATCGGTCATAGTATGGGGTCGATTATCGCCTACGACGTGCTGCGTCAGATGGAAAGTGCGGGTCTGGAAGTGCCGTTATTGGTGACGCTGGGTTCTCCCCTGGCTATCGAAGCCGTTAAAGATAATGTGGAAAAACCCTGGCAAGTTCCCCAACAGGTGAGGAGTTGGAAGAATTTTTGTGACGCTTTTGATGCCGTAGCGTTTGACAAAGACCTCAATGATGACTTTGATGGCAGTATTGTAGACCTGTTGATTGAGAACACCGAACGGCGCGGCGGTGTCTTCAGCTTTTTTGACCTCAATGCCGCTCATTCGGGAGTCGGTTATCTCAGTACAAAAGCTGTGCAGCAGGCGGTGCAAGAGGTAGTAGGGACAACCTTCGCTCAACCGATTGCATCGTTTGTGATTGCTCGCGATGTGGCAGCAGAGATGGCAGGCCCAATCAAGCGAATCCCTGTCTTGATCGAACTCAGCGATGAAATTGCGGGTGCAACCTCCGTTGATAAACAAAAAACCCTCATCAACAAGTTGCAGCAGCTCACAAATGGCTCAGAGGAGGCAAACATTGACCCTCTGCGTCGCTATGTTGCCGCCAATTTAACTCCAGAAGAAATAGACCGCCTCTCAGCTCAGTATAAAAACTTGCCCTTCGCTCGGATCTGGAAAAACACCCAAAAGCGTGCCCTGCTCGAGACCTCCACCCACACCGTGCAAGCGCACACCGCCCAACTTGGATACGGAGCAACGGGTCGGGGCATTAGCTGGGCAATTCTCGACACGGGTATTAACGCCAATCATCCCCATTTCTACAACTACAAAAACATCGTGCAGCAGTGGGATTGTACCCAGGTAGGGGAACCCCCAGCGGGTAATGCGACAGACCGAAACGGACACGGCACCCACGTAGCTGGCATTATTGCGGGTACAGGCAGAGACGAACATGAAACGCTGCGAGGCATGGCACCAGAAGCAAAGTTGCATATTTACAAAGTCTTGGATGACGAAGGCTTTGGCAATGACTCTTGGATTATCAAGGCGCTAGACCACATTGCCAGCGTCAATGACTCCTCGCCCAATTTAGTCATTCACGGCGTCAACCTCAGCCTGGGCGGTTCCTTTGACCCCACCGTCTATGGATGCGGTCACTCTCCCATCTGTCGAGAACTGCGGCGGCTGTGGCGTCAGGGGGTTGTTGTGTGCATTGCGGCGGGGAATGAAGGGCGGATTTTGATCGAAACCTTGGATGGTAGCGCCGAAGTGAACCTCGATCTATCCATCGGCGACCCCGCAAACTTAGAAGATGCGATCGCTGTCGGTTCGGTTCACAAGTCACAACCCCACACCTACGGCATTTCCTACTTTTCCTCGCGAGGGCCCACCGCTGACGGACGCGCCAAACCCGACCTAGTTGCACCGGGAGAGCGAATTATTTCCGCCAATGCTCATTTTTCGCAAAACCCCCAAGAATCGGAGTATGTAGAAATGAGCGGCACCAGCATGGCATGTCCCCACGTTTCCGGCATTATTGCCGCCTTCCTCTCAGTGCGTCAGGAATTCATCGGCTATCCCGATCGCGTTAAAGAAATCTTACTGTCCCACTGCACCGACTTAAAACGCGATCGCTACCACCAAGGCGCAGGAATGCCTAACCTAGTCAAGATGTTGAGCAGAACCTAGGGGAGTAGAGGAGCAGGGGAGCAGGGGAGCAGGGGAGCAGGGGAGCACCTCTTACCTTTCATACTTCATACTTCATCCTTCATCCTTTCTCCCAACTCTCTTCACCAAACACTGACAAATCGGATTCTGTCCACTCCTAGGAACCGATTTGAGCCGACAGAGGAGTATTTTTAAGAAAAAGAAAGTAGATTAACTCTACAGGGGATTGAGTGATGTTAAAAAACCGCCCTCCTAATTCTCCTACTCCAATGGCAACGCAAGAGCGTGAAAACCTTAAAAAGGGTGCCGATTGGTCATTTGTGCAGTCTCTGCCGGAAATTTGGCCCTTGGCTGCCAAGCGCTTCAACAATATTGTTGCGCTCAAAGACCCCCATGCCAAACCGGAAGTTGCTCTAACCTACAGCCAGCTATCTCAGCAGATTCAGCAATTTGCGGCGGGGTTGCAGGCGCTGGGCTTCAAGCCAGAGATGGATGAAGCAGGCATTCCCTCCCGAATTGCTCTGATTTCCGACAACAGCCCCCGGTGGATGATTGCCGACCAAGGAATTATGACCGCTGGGGCGGCTAATGTGGTGCGGAGTGCCCAAGCAGAACGAGAAGAACTGCTGTATATCCTGGCAGATAGCGGTAGTATCGCTTTGGTGGTGGAAGACCTGAAGACTCTAGGGAAGTTGCGCGATCGCCTTCATTCCCTGCCGATTCAGTTTGTCGTGATCCTTTCTGACGAACAGCCTCCCACAGAGGAAACGCTGAACATCGTCAACTTTTCTCAACTGCTAGCGGCAGGAGCCTCCCAGCAACTGACCCCCGCCAACCACAACCGGGAGACACTAGCCACTCTTCTGTATACCTCTGGCACTACTGGCAAACCCAAAGGCGTCATGCTGACTCATGGCAACTTGCTGCATCAGGTGACCAGCTACGGAACTGTATTAATACCTCAGCCAGGGAGTATTGTTTTATCCATTCTCCCAACCTGGCACGCTTACGAGCGCTCGGCAGAGTACTTCATTCTTTCCCAGGGATGCACCCAGGTTTACACCAACCTCCGTAATGTCAAAAAAGACCTAAAAGACTTTAAACCCCAGCTCATGGTCGGCGTACCACGCCTGTGGGAGTCAATTTATGAGGGAGTGCAAAAGCAATTTCGCGAACAACCGGAGAACAAGCAGCGATTGGTACAAAGGTTTCTCGGTATTAGCCAACGCTACATTAAGGCGCGGCGTCTAGTGCAGGGGTTGAGCTTGGATAACCTCAACCCTTCGGTTGGGGAACGCTTGGGGGCGATGAGTCAGGTTGTTGCCCTGGCACCACTACATAGGTTGGCAGACAAGCTGGTTTATCAAAAAGTCCGCGAAGCAACTGGCGGCAAGATTCAACAAGTAATCAGCGGTGGGGGTTCCTTAGCACGGCACATCGACACCTTCTTTGAGATTGTTGGCGTTGAGGTGCTGGTGGGTTACGGCTTGACGGAAACGTCTCCTGTAACTAACGTGCGGCGTCCCTGGCATAACCTCCGGGGTTCGTCGGGGCAACCTATGGTGGAAACGGAGGTTCGGATTGTTGACCCAGAAACCCGTAAGCCTCTCCCTCAAGGCGAGAAGGGTTTAGTGATGATCCGAGGGCCGCAGATTATGCGCGGTTATTACAAAAACCCAGAAGCGACGGCAAAGGCGATTAATCCGGAAGGGTGGTTTGATACCGGGGATTTGGGCTGGCTGACTCCTGTTAACGATTTGGTGATCACGGGTCGAGCCAAGGATACAATTGTGCTGACAAATGGCGAAAACATTGAGCCACAGCCGATTGAGGATGCTTGTTTGCGGAGTCCTTATATCGATCAAATGATGCTGGTAGGGCAAGATCAGCGATCGCTAGGGGCAGTAATCGTTCCTAACCTGGAAGCCCTACAAAAATGGGCAGACTCGCAAAAACTACCCTTGCAGCTACTCAATGACGACGGCTCTGTGCCAACGTCTGACTTAAATAGTAAAGAGGTACAAAACTTGTTCCGGCAAGAATTGAACCGGGAAGTACAAGATCGTCCGGGTTATCGCCCAGATGACCGGATCGGCACCTTTAGGCTGATTACAGAGCCATTTTCTGTGGAAAACGGCATGATGACTCAGACGTTGAAGATTCGCCGCCCCGTTGTTACGGAACGCTATCGCGATATTATTAACGCGATGTTTGAATAATTGCTCTCATTGGTCAAATTGTTCATCGCTTTGCCCCTTTAGACCCCTGAGCGATGAACCAAAGAACAACGATAATTGAGAACGGATACAACTGATTAAGGATAGTAGCAGCGCAATATTCATGGACGAGTCTAAAAACAACCTACTCTTAAAACGCCCAGTCAATATCAAAGCCATCGTCACACCGCGATGGAAGGAAGAAGTGCAGCAGCAATTGCAAGGGCAAATCAACCAAAGTGATTCTCAACTCCAGCAGTTGGATATGCAAGGACAAAGAGCGATCGCCGAAATCCAAAAACAAAGTTTGCAGCCCCCTGGCCCACAAGTGGCGCAGCAAATTGAAAACATTCAAGGTCAAGTCAATGAAAAGAAAAGCGAACTGCTAGAGCAGAAAAATCAACTGCTTCAGCAACTCCAACAAGTGCAGCTACTCGAACTTGAGCAGGAAGTAAATCAGGGTCAGATTGACAGCTTCTTCCGCATTGAACCGGGTGACAACCTAGTTCGCAAAATGAATGTGGAAATTCTGCTGCGTGACGGCGTAGTTGAAGAAATTCGCGGCGACGTGTAGTTAACTTCAAATAATAGTAGGGATAGTAGGGGCGAACGGCTTGCCCCTACAGTCTATTAGAGACGCCTGAGCGAGCGATCGCTGATCGCTACAAACAAAGTTCTGTTGACCAATCTTGATGACCGCGGCTTGGTTGGCACTTAAACTGACGACCCGCCCAGACGGTTTGCCAAGACGGATTGGTTGGGGAAGGGGTAGTTGATTCCATCTCTAGGCGATAGCGGAAGCCATTAACCGAGTCATCTGCCACCCCAGTTTGGGTAAGGATAACGACGGCTTGGTCAGGCTGAGGATAATCAACCGTGACTGTTTGGGAAAGGTTTCCCTCCGATTCAGAAATTCCGAAAGCAGCCAGAGCGCTCGCTTCTGGGTCGCTCCCTGCTAGTTGTAGAGGCTTGGCAGTGGCTTCTAAATCGATGGGTTCGTATTGGACACGCTCAGTAGCCGTCTGCGTTGGGGTATTTTGATTGGCTTGACGGCGATTCGGTGCCACCGGAACCGATTCAGACGGTGACCCCACCTCACCTGAAAGGGTAGGCGTAGTCGCCACTTCCGCATCGCGAGTGCTGATATAAGCCCCCGCCCCGGCACTCATCAGTACTCCTGCCAGTATCGCTAACGTAACCTTTCCCTTGGCAGACATTGGCATCCCCCCGTCTTTACGGGATTTTAAGTGTATTGTAGTCAGCGAGCCTTTCATAGCGTACGCTTTGAGGTTAGCGATCGCTTCGCCATCTAAACTTTGAGACGAGCCGGGGATTTGAATAGTTTCAACGGTCGTTGCTCAAGATACAATGCAATAGCCGTAAAAATCCTTGTTGTCCTAGCCGTCGATTCGGGTCTATCCTTCCCCATGATTAACGAAATTTTCATGCCCGCTCTCAGCTCCACAATGACCGAAGGCAAAATTGTCTCCTGGGAGAAATCCCCCGGAGACAAAGTAGAAAAAGGCGAAACCGTTGTGGTGGTTGAGTCAGATAAAGCGGATATGGATGTAGAGTCCTTCTACGAAGGGTATCTAGCTGTCATTACCGTGCAAGCTGGGGACACAGCTCCAGTTGGGTCAGCCATTGCCTTTGTCGCCGAAACGGAAGCCGAAATCGAAACGGCTAAACAACAAGCCAGTTCTAGTCAAGACGCCGCCAAACCCGCTGCCCAAGCCGCCTCTGAACCGGAGCCAGAACCCGTCGCTGCGGCATCTGCCCCGACAACAGATACCCCCAGCCGCCGCAACGGACGTACGATCATTTCCCCCCGCGCCCGCAAACTGGCAAAAGAACTCAAGGTTGATGTCAGCAACTTAAAGGGGAGTGGGCCTCACGGACGAGTTGTTACCGAAGATGTGGAAACTGCCGCTGGTAAAAGTAGCACCCCTGCACCTGAGGCGAAAACAGCCGCACCCAGTCCCGCCCCGGCATCTGCCCCCCCACTCAGACCTGCTGCCACCCCTGCTCCCGCCGCCGCTAGTACTGCGCCTTTGGGCGAGACGGTTCCCCTAAACACGCTGCAAAATGCAGTGGTGCGGAATATGATGGCGAGCCTGGAGGTTCCTACCTACCGCGTTGGTTACACCATCACCACAGACGCCCTCGACAACCTGTACAAAAAACTGAAGTCCAAGGGAGTGACGATGACGGCAATGCTTGCTAAAGCGGTTGCCATGACGCTACAAAAACACCCGCTTGTCAATGCGAGTTTTGCCGATAAGGGCATTCAATACCACAGCAGCATTAACGTTTCGGTTGCTGTGGCAATGCCGGATGGCGGTTTGATTACGCCAGTGTTGCAAAAGGCTGACCAGGTGGACATCTACTCTCTTTCTCGTACCTGGAAAGATTTGGTAGAACGCTCTCGCACCAAGCAACTACAACCGGATGAGTACAGCTCTGGCACCTTTACCCTCTCCAATTTGGGGATGTATGGCGTTGACCGCTTTGATGCTATTCTGCCTCCCGGACAAGGCTCGATTCTGGCAATTGGGGCATCTCGTCCGCAAGTTGTGGCAACACCTGACGGCATGATGGGTGTGAAGCGGCAGATGCAGGTGAATATTACTTGCGACCACCGGATCATCTACGGTGCGGATGCGGCGGCGTTTCTACAAGACTTAGCGAAGTTGATTGAAACGGATGTGCAGTCGTTGACGATGTAGGGACGTGTAAGCACACTTTTTTCGGTCTTATGCACAAAAGACCTCATCTCTCAGCCCCCTTACCTGTCTAGGAAGGGGGTGTAATTTTTTGATCAAGATTATTGACAAATGAGGCGCGATGTAATGTGCAAAAACTGGAGAAAGGCGATCGCAACTAAGCCCGCTCCTACTCCACAGAAAAGGCGGAATCAGTGATTTTTCGGAAGGCGGAAGTGTTTTTGCCGGGTAGCTTGTTTAGGATGTGGCTAATCTATCCATTGCTTTGTTTGTGTCCCGCCATTTAGAACGACTATTGCAAATTGATGCCAGACTGCGAACCGAACAACGGCAAACGGTTCCCAGTCTGGCAGAAGCGCTCGAAGTCAGCGATCGCACTATTCGCAGTGACTTAGCTTTCTTGCGCGATCGCTTTAATGCACCGTTGGAGTTTAGCCGCAAGCAGGGTCATTATTACACCGATCCACAGTGGCGTTTGCCAAGTATTTCCCTGTCTCAAGGAGAGCTATTTGCTTTGACCTTGGGAGCCAGGATGCTAGAAGCTTATGCGGGTTCTACCTATGCTGAGGAGTTGCGCTCTTCCATCCTGCGATTGACTGAGCGATTGCCAGAGCAGACTTGGGTGGACTTGCAACAAATCGCTGACGAGCGAATTATTTTTAGAGCGGGGGCAGAAACTTATTTTGACCCAGAGATTTGGAGCCAGCTAGTAGAAGCGAGCCGTACCTCACGGCAGGTGTGGATGCGCTATTTCACAGCCAGTCGCAATACTGAATCGGAACGGGTATTAGACCCTTATCTGCTCCATATTTATCGCGGGACAAATCCCTATTTGATTGGGTTTTGCCACAAACGTCAAGATATTCGTTGGTTTCGGGTAGACCGGATTCAAGAGTTACAGGTACTAGAGGAAAAGTTTATCCGAGACCCAAACTTTAATGCTAAGGAGCATTTGGACAAAATTTTTCAGCATGAAGTAGGAGGCATTCCTGTTCCTGTAGCCATCTGGTTTGATGCACCAACAGCTCCCTATGTCCGAGAACGTCGCTGGCATCCCACTCAAGAAATTCAGGAACATCCAGATGGTTCGCTGACATTGCGCTTGGTAGTGGGAGGACTCAATGACTTGAAACGCTGGGTTTTGGGATATGGGAAGGGGGCTGTGGTTAAGGAACCGCCAGAGTTAGTGGAGATGATGCGAGAAGAAGTTGAGGGAATGAATCGTCATTACTGGTATTCGGAAGACGTTCAACAATGTCACTCGGTAGAACCCTAAGTTGTCTATTAGAGATTAGCCAATGCATAACATTATTAATTTGTCGTTTCCGGTCATGGGAACAGAGTTATCATCTGACCACAACTATCGGCTGTATGCCGCAATTTCCAAGCAATTCCCCGAACTGCATAAACTAGATGGACTTGCCATCAATACGATTCCAGGCATTCCAGATAAACAGGGCAAAATTCGTCTTACTCGCAGTTCAAGACTACTGTTGAGACTGCCTGTTGAAGCGATCGCTCAAGTTTACCCATTGGCAGGTCAAACTCTAGATGTTGGTGGTTATGCCATCCAACTGGGGAATCCTGAACTACAGACACTGAAACCAGCAGATTCTCTTAATGCTAGGCTCGTGACCATTAAGGGCTACACCGAACCTGCACCATTTTTGGAAGCGGCTCAAAGACAATTACAAGCACTGGATATCAACGCCAATATCGGCATTCCTGCCAATGATAAAGGGGAACCCAAGCGCCTGACCCTCAAAATTACCAAACCTAAGAGGAGTTACACGGTTGTTGGTTTCAGTGTAGTCGTTTCCGATCTGACTCCTGACGATTCAATTAAGCTACAAATTCATGGTTTAGGTGGCAAGCGTCGCATCGGCTGCGGGGTGTTCTGTCTTCCTATTTCAGTCCAGTGTTATGGAAGGAGCGATCGCCATGCCGCAACAGCTATGGGCTAAAAGTCCTAGACCGGATGGAAAAAAGCTGACCCTAGAGCAACACTTACTAGATACAGAGAAAGCTGCACTCTTCATCTTTAAGGATCGGATACTGCAAAACTGGTGTCGTTTTTTCAAGGTATGTGATGCCAATAAATTCCTCAGACACCTTCAAATTGCAGCTCTTTTTCACGATATTGGTAAGGCAAATGCTGAGTTTTACGCGGCTGTTACAGGAAGTCGAGAAACCCAGACGCTACGCCATGAATGGTTTAGCGCTCTAATTCTTCACCTCAAGAGTGTTAGGGCATGGCTAGAGCCAAGTGGATTAGATCTAGAAGCGATCGCGGCGGCGGTACTGTGTCACCATCTCAAAGCCAGTTACAAGGACTGGGCAAAGCCTCGCACACAGGTTAAGCAGGTTGAATTGTATCTGAATTACCCGGAAGTTAACGCAATTTTGTGGCGAATTGCTGAGATTGCTGGTGTTGAAGGGTTGCCAGAATTACCTAAAAAATGGATAGCAGAAGATAACTTTTGGGAACAAGTCTATCTGGAAGCTAACCAAATTGGTCGCCAATTCTCTCGTCAAGTTAAGCGAGATGATGAACGTCGCTCCCTTATGTTAGCAGTCAAAGCAGGCGTAATTGCGGCTGATTCAGCAGCATCTGGTTTATTTCGTGAGGGGTATTCTATCCAGCAATGGATTGATGACACTCTTCACAGACCTCCTATCACTCCAGAAGAGATAGAAACTGAGATTTTACAGCCTCGTTATCGCCAAATCTCTTCAAAATCAGGACAAGAATTTAAGCTAAAGAATTTTCAAAGAAAAGCTCAAGATTTAGGCGATCGCGTTTTACTACTTAGCGGTTGTGGCACTGGCAAAACAATCTTTGCGTACAAATGGGAGCAGTCAGCGCTGACTCGTTACGAAGTTGGACACATTATTTTCCTTTATCCAACTCGTGGTACAGCCACTGAAGGATTTAAAGATTATGTCTCCTGGGCACCGGAATCTGACGCCAGCCTTCTTACGGGTACAGCTTCCTACGAGCTAATGGAGATGGCAAAAAACCCTGGTGATTCTAGCGAAGGGAAAGATTTCACAACAGAAGAACGGCTCTTTGCGTTGGGATTTTGGGGGAAGCGATTCTTTTCAGCTACAGTAGATCAATTTCTCTCATTCCTTACTCACAGTTATAGCGGTTTGTGTCTGTTACCAGTATTAGCTGATTCTGTGGTGGTGATTGATGAGATTCACAGTTTCTCGCGTGGAATGTTCGATAACTTAATCAGTTTTCTCGAACATTTCGATATTCCTGTACTGTGCATGACTGCCACATTGCCTAAGACACGGCGGTTAGAGTTGGAACGAGTGGGGCTAAAGGTATTCTCAACGGTTGCAGATGAGGAACTCGAAAAGGTTGAAAAACAACCCCGATATAACGTCCAAGCGACAGACTTTGACACAGCCTATCATCAAGCGATTGAAGCCTATCAAAAAGGTGATCGCGTCTTGTGGGTGGTCAATACTGTGGATCGATGTCGTGATATAGCTGCCAATTTAGAGAATACTCTGGGCGTTGAAGTACTGACCTATCACAGTCGGTTTCGACTCAAAGATAGGCAAAAGCGACATAAAGAAACAGTTGACGCCTTCGCTTATCAGAAGGATGATCGACAACCCGCGATCTCTGTAACAACTCAAGTCTGCGAGATGTCGTTAGATTTGGATGCTGATGTCCTTATTAGCGAACTTGCACCAATTTATGCACTCGTTCAACGGTTTGGTCGTTCTAACCGTCACTTATCCCGTGGTTCAGACTTTCTATCTCAGATATTTGTTTACGAACCACCCAAAGTATTACCTTATAAACCCAAAGAACTGGACAAGGCGTGTGAGTTTTTAGCTGAGGTATCCGGTGCAGTTAGCCAGTGGCAATTAGCAGAAAAACTAGAGCATCACTCTCTAGATGAGCGCTTTGCGGATGGCAGTAGCCGTTTTGTTGAGGGGGGTTACTGGGCTACTTCTGAACCTTTTCGGGATACAGATGATTATTCAGTAGATGCGTTGCTAGATACTGACTTGAACGCTGTCAAGGAATTAGTTAATAAACGAGAACCCTATGACGGGTATGTAGTACCAGTACCAAAGCGACTGCTAACTACCACAGAAGGTCGTCCAGCTTGGATGCCACGTTACTTGGAAATTGCCGACCATCACAAGTATTGTCCCAGAAGGGGGTTTGGAGAGTGAATGAGTTAAAACTAACCTACCATTTAGCTGAACTGCCCTCTGCTCAACATCGCGCAGGTTTGGCTGGTTTAGTACTAATGGTGCAATATCTAGATCAGCAACCTTGGTTTAAAGAGCGCAAGGATGCGGTTGCTAATTTCACTAATTTAAATGAGTTCAGTGCGACGCTAAAACTAAACTTGGAAGGACTTAAGGCACTTTTTGACTTAACTTATGCAGCCTTTACAGAGGAGCGTTCAACCGATAAAAAAATCAAGAAATTTGACCGTATAGAAGAGGTTAAAACAACCGATCTTAAAGGAAACACTAAGTTAATCAACCGCTACTACTATTCTGTTACCGTACCTTATGGTGCATTTTTACCTGACTGGGATAAATCTAGCGATGACCCGGATAACGGGCTTTGGGTGAAGTTGTGGCGAGATATGCTTTGGCAAATTATTCGGGGAGTTCCTGCTACTCGCAACCCCTTCAACAATCGCCTGAATGGATCATACTCCAAGGATGCTGAAGGCGTTTGGAAAGAACTAAAACATCCAGAAAAGAGTACAGGACAGTCAGGAAATTATTACCTAGGCGCGATGGCATCAAATCCGGAAAATGTTCCCACTAAAGACATAGTAATCTATCAGTTTTTGCTACATTTTTGGCCTTTTGTTGCTCAAGTTTACCGCCCAGCAACCTTTGATAAAGATGGTCGTCGCGAGTTAGGGGGCTATGTGCTGGCAATTCCTGATGTCGCTAATTTGATTGATTTTTGTGATGAATTCCCGAATGTCCTAGAAGAAAGGGAATCACTTAAATCAGGTTATCTCCCCCGTGAGGCAATCATTGACTTGACAGAAGAAGGGGCATTAGATCTACTGCGATTATTACGCGATCGCATCGCTCGAAAAACGGGTTCTCAAACCCTTGTAGATTTAATTTTGGGAGTTGAATTAATTCACGCCGAAAAGGTGGGGAACAGTGGGGTCAAAATTCGCTCCATCAGTCAAGTTGAACCTGTAGACACTCAAATAGACAAATACACCCAAATAAAAAAGGCTTACTGGTGTCCTTGGTTCCGTAAACAGCGCTTGCTCAATCTGCTACAAGAAAACCCTTGGTGGTATGACTTTGATGCTTTACTCAGTCGAATTCCACGTAAATGGCTGGAGGACTCCCGTTTCAGTCATGATACCCGCGAACTATTTCATATTGAAGGAGAAATTAACGTGAAAGCTGATGTTCGCTCAAATGCTCAAATTGTTTATCAAGTTTGTCAGCACTATGTATTGAGCAAATTAGAGTCTAAATATGGACTGAAATGGGATGAGTGTAAGGGAAATTCTAAAAAGGAAAATGGCTACAACGAAAAAAAAGGGAAAATTGCTAATGAAGCATTTCTTGCCGTGCGATCGCGTACAGAATCTAAAGTCTTTGTCGATTACTTTGTCTCTACCCTTTATCCCTTTGTCCGAAAAGACGAATTTGTTGATTTTGCGGATGCTCTATTCAATAAATCGGATGAAATTCGTGCTTTGACTCTGTTAGCACTCTCTAGCCAGTTCCCTTCTAAAAAGAAGTCAGAGAGTGAAAATTCTGAAGCTGAAGTGGCTTAAAAATTAGGCTTGTCCTTTGATTGCCGTTAGGCGAGTTGTCTTTCCAGAAATTATCATGAACAAACTTAATCTATTCGCAACCGTTCTGACCTATCCTGCTCCTTCTGGAAACTATCGCGGTGAGTCGGAAGAAAACCGCACTGTTCTGCAAAAAATCGTTAAGGATGGGCAAAAGTATGCCATTGTTAGCCCTGAATCAATTCGCAATGCTCTACGCGAAATACTGATTTTAATGGGGTTGCCACATAATCGCACCCGTCTCCACAACCAAGAACAGCTTGCTGTGGAGTTCAAAGAATATCCGAATGCTAGTAAGTATGCTGATGATTATTTATTTGGCTTCATGGTCGCTAAACCGGAAGAAGCGAAAAAACATAAAGATTTACCGCCCAAACGAGATAGCATCTTTCGTTGCAATATGGCGGTTGCGCTGAGTCCTTATAAATACGATGCGGTGTTTCATCAGTCTCCGCTTAATGCAGGTGCAAGTCCTTGGAAAAATTCTAGTACATCTGCCCTACTGTATCGGGAAGTAACCCATACTGCGTTTCAGTATCCTTTTGCTTTGTCTGGGCGTGATTGCCTTGATCAACCAGATTGGACTAAGGCTTTGCTGAAAGCGATCGCTCAACTCAATAGTGTTGCTGGCGGTCATGCACGGGCTTATTATGAGTTTGCCCCTCGTTCAGTTGTGGTGAGACTTACCCCTAAGTTAGTGGCTGGATACAATACCTATGGCTTTAATGAGGTGGGTGAGTTTCCAGAGTTAAGCCGTTTGGGTAAGGCTGATGATTCTGATTGCGATCTGCCAGGAAATGAGTTTTGGGTTGGCGGTGAAATAGTCCGTACTATGGATGGAGATGAAAAAACTCGTCTAGATGATGCTGGAGTTCATCTTTATGCCAACCCTGAACAATTATTTGATGCTCTAGCGGAGGAATTTTTGGGAGGTGGCGAACGTGTATCTGCGGCTTAAAGCTCCCTTCGCAACGTTCCGTCCCTTTCAATCGGGGGCATACCGTTCTACAACACCAGTGCCTTCACTATCAACGGTGTACGGATTGCTTCTTAATCTAGCAGGTATCGAACAGCGTGCTCCATTTACTGCACCTGTTACTCTGATTCGGGAAGATTTACCCGCAATGGCAGTGGCGATTGGCATTCCTGAAGGCGCAGCGCCCAAAACAGCGATGCTTTCCCAGCAGCTACATCAATATTTAGTAGGAAGTTCAGACAAGGAACTTTCTCAAAAGACTCACGGTGCTAAACCTTGGATTGCACCAGTACGTCGTGAGGTTCTAGTCGATCTTGACCTAGTGGTGGGTATTCAGGCTGAACAATGGTTATGCGATCGCATCATTGCCGGACTCAATGGTGAGCTAGATGAACCGCGTTATGGACTACCATTTGCGGGTGACAATAACTTCCTGTTTGACTCAATCGAGCTGATTAGTAGTCCCCCGATGGCAAGGTGGTACAGTCCTTTACAAAATAGTACCCGTCCCAGCAGAGGTGTTTGTCGGCTGACAACTTGGATCGATCGGGCGGATAACAGTAAAACGCAAACTGCTGTATTTGCTCCCAGTAATTTTGTTCTCAATCCTCCTGAGTCAGCTTGGGTAAACCTTCCTAGTCAGGCAAATTAGGTTTGAGTAATTCTCCCCAAATGTCCCCATGCTAGAGTCAAAAACCTACTTAACCATTGAAGAGTTTCTGGTACTTCCAGAGGGAGATATTACCTATGAATTTATTGACGGTCAAGCTGTCCCCAAAATGTCTCCTAAACTTTTCCATTCTCTGATGCAATTAGCCCTAGTGAACCTGCTCAAAGAATGGCATCAAAATAGAGGCATTGCCTGTCAAGAATGGGCAGTTATTCTCAAGCGCCAGGGTAAAGATTGGGTGCCTGTACCGGATGTGACCTATATTTCGTTTGAACGCTTGGGTGAAGATTGGTTGCAAGATCGAGCCTGTCCCATTGCACCGGAACTGATAGTGGAAATCATCTCACCTGGGCAATCTTTTGGGGATTTAGCCGAAAAAGCAGTCGATTATCTGCAAGCCGGGGTATTAAGGGTGTGGGTCGTTGATGTTCACGCTAGGACAATTACAGTATTTTATCCCGATGCCCCACCTCAGACGAAACGAGGGGATGCAACGTTAACGGATACCCTTTTAGAAGGACTCCAACTTACTCCTCAAAATGTTTTCCAACAAGCAGGACTACCTGAGTAACCTGCCAGTTTTTTACCTCAGATGCCGTCAGGTGTTAATCCCATCCCACCTAATGAGCATTTGCTATGCAAACTTTAAACTCCGAAATTACCCAACAAGACACGATCCGCGTTTCTGCCCTCCACGCCCTCGCCTACTGCCCGCGCCTGTTCTACCTTGAAGAAGTGGAAGAACTCTACACCCAAGACGCTGCCGTCTTTGCGGGACGACGGCTGCACGCGGAACTGGAAAAACAGGAGGATGAGGACTGGGAAGAGTTATTTCTCAAAAGCGAAGAATTAGGATTGCGGGGTCGGGTGGACGCCTTGCGGACTCGTGACGGGAAAACGATTCCCTACGAACACAAACGCGGTCGCTGTCACCGAGACGAGAAGAAGCAACCCCAAGCTTGGGAAAGCGATAAGCTGCAAATCCTCGCCTATGCCTGCCTGATTGAGTCTGCCTTGGGTATCCCGATTGAGGAAGGCAGAATCCGCTACCATGCCGATAATGTGCTGGTTCGCGTCCCCCTTGATGAGGCGGGGCGGGCAGCGGTTCGCGAGGCAATTCAGCAGGCGCTCAAGCTTCGACAATCACCTCACCGTCCCCCTGTCACGGATAACGAGCGACTCTGCACCCGTTGCTCCCTTGCCCCAGTCTGCCTTCCAGAAGAAGCGCGACTCGCCCACAACCGGGAGTGGCAACCGCTGCGGCTATTTCCCAAGGACGATGAACGTCAGATTGTTCATGTCTTGGAACCGGGAACGGTTGTCGGTCGCACTGGAGAGCAACTCAAACTGACGCGTCGCGGTCAACCTGTTGAAACCCTTCCCGTTCGTCAGGTGGGACAGCTAGTGCTTCACAGTTTCTCCCAAATCTCCACCCAAGCCTTACACTTTTGTGCGGGACAGGAAATCGGGGTGCATTTTATCTCCGGCGGCGGGCGATATATCGGCAGCTTTGATACGCGGCAAGGAAGTATTCAACGCCGTATCCGTCAGTATGGGGCGTTGTGCAATGCTGAGACTTGCCTGACTCTAGCGCGGAAGTTGGTGATGTGTCGCGCTCAAGGACAGCGGAAGTTCTTGATGCGCGGGCAGCGGGGGAGGAAAGATGTGGAGGGGTTGCGAAAAGCAATAGCCCAAATGAAAGCTGTCCTTAAACAGGTTCCCAAAGCCCAATCTCTAGACTCCCTGTTGGGGCTAGAAGGCAATTTGGCAGCTTTGTATTTTGGCGCACTACCTGCTTTAGTCTCGGATAGCGTTGCTTCGGAGTTGCACTTTGGGGGTCGGAATCGTCGCCCCCCCAAAGATCGCTTCAATTCGCTGATCGGTTTCGGCTACGCTTTGCTGCTCAAAGATGTGATGAATGCCATTTTGACGGTGGGGCTAGAACCTGCTTTAGGTTTTTACCATCAGCCGCGCTCCCAGACACCACCCCTGGCACTAGATCTGATGGAAATTTTCAGGGTGCCGTTGGTGGATATGCCCGTGATGGCTTCTATCAACAAGAATCAGTGGGACGCAAAAGCGGACTTTGACATTCGGGGAGGGCAGGTTTGGTTAAGCGACGCGGGACGGCGAAAGCTGGTGAGTGTGTACGAACGTCGCAAGGAGGAAAGCTGGAAGCATCCCGTTACAGGTTATTCCCTTACCTATCGCCGTCTATTGGAGTTGGAAGTGCGCCTGCTGGAAAAGGAATGGTCGGGCGAAGGTGGTTTGTTTGGTCAGCTAGTCGTGCGGTGAGGTGTGACTGTGGCAGAAGCAAAAAACTGGTATTTGATTTGCTACGATATTCGCTGCCCTAAGCGCTGGCGCAAGGCTTACAAGCTACTCCAAGGATATGGAGAACGGATGCAATACTCTATTTTTCGCTGTTGGCTTAGTCAGCGGGAGCGGGAGAAGTTGCGCTGGGAGTTGGAGAAGGTGTTGGTAGCTGAAGACAGCTTGCTGTTGATTCGTCTTTCCCATCAATGCGTCGGCGGAATTAGAGCCTACAATCGTCCAGAGTCTTGGCCTGTGGAGGAGGCGGGGTATCGAGTTATCTGATGCAAGGATCTGTGAGTGTGAAGCTGTTCCAGTTGGTAGGAGGGTGAGAAACTTTGACGGCAACAGGGTTATAGGGTTTTTAGGAGTTCTGAGGATGCTTGCATTAAGCGCTTGTTCTACTCTCTATAGGGCTTTTAGCCGTTGGGGAGTTACGGTGAAATAAGTTTTTTGGAGGAGGTTGGTGTCTAAGGTTAGGTCTGTGCTAAGGTACTTGCAAAAGCTCTTAGGAACTCTTTCACCGCAAGGATTTCAGCCGTCGCTGTGTTTCTACCTTTGATGCCGCAAGGCGTTGAGCACATAAAGAACGGAAACTGCGCTCTGCCCTAGGAGGTGTGTTTCTACCTTTGATGCCGCAAGGCGTTGAGCACAAACAAATCCTAGACAAGTGAAACCGGGCAGACCTGGTGTTTCTACCTTTGATGCCGCAAGGCGTTGAGCACGGAACGGAAGCCTCCTTTATCCAGTGAGATTTACGTGTTTCTACCTTTGATGCCGCAAGGCGTTGAGCACACGGTAGAAGGGCGGCGCTTAACATCAATTTTATTGAGTGTTTCTACCTTTGATGCCGCAAGGCGTTGAGCACATGCCCGTGTGGTAGCCAATTAGTCTTAGATACCAGGTGTTTCTACCTTTGATGCCGCAAGGCGTTGAGCACGGGAATGGAATGCCAGCGGCGATACCTGCTTCCTTGGTGTTTCTACCTTTGATGCCGCAAGGCGTTGAGCACTTAGCGTCTGTTTGCCTGTTAAAGAGGAACTGAGGAGTGTTTCTACCTTTGATGCCGCAAGGCGTTGAGCACGAAGTTTGCTTTATCCAGTAAGCTTTACCGGATTGTGTTTCTACCTTTGATGCCGCAAGGCGTTGAGCACAGGAAATTGCTACAGCGCTTCTGTATCTTGGCTATCCGGTGTTTCTACCTTTGATGCCGCAAGGCGTTGAGCACTTCAAGGTAATCGCTGAGGTAGTCGAAGCCCAGGAAGTGTTTCTACCTTTGATGCCGCAAGGCGTTGAGCACATACAATAGAGAGGAGAAGCAACCAAGGCTAAACAGTGTTTCTACCTTTGATGCCGCAAGGCGTTGAGCACCTAGCTCCTCTATTTGGGTCAATTGCTGGGGGATCTTGTGTTTCTACCTTTGATGCCGCAAGGCGTTGAGCACATAGCCGCTGGAGAACTTTAAATGATACTAGTAAATGTGTTTCTACCTTTGATGCCGCAAGGCGTTGAGCACTAGCGGTAGGCAGTCCGATTTGTCCCCCTGATTGGGTGTTTCTACCTTTGATGCCGCAAGGCGTTGAGCACTACCCTTCGGCTTTCGCGTACACGGCGGACATTCCCGTGTTTCTACCTTTGATGCCGCAAGGCGTTGAGCACAATTTCCCAACCGTGGATAAAGTGATTGCTGCTCTGTGTTTCTACCTTTGATGCCGCAAGGCGTTGAGCACATGTAGATGGGGACTATAAAGACGGATCTAAATTCGTGTTTCTACCTTTGATGCCGCAAGGCGTTGAGCACATTCATTTGACAGTTTGACCCGGTTGGCAGCCGCGTGTTTCTACCTTTGATGCCGCAAGGCGTTGAGCACTGAACAGAAAAAAAGCGATCACTGAGATGCGATCGCGTGTTTCTACCTTTGATGCCGCAAGGCGTTGAGCACGAGATGGAGTATAGCTACGGTAAGAGAAGGGGTCGTGTTTCTACCTTTGATGCCGCAAGGCGTTGAGCACCTCCAAAGCAGACACCCAGTTAGTCAGTCCTATGGGTGTTTCTACCTTTGATGCCGCAAGGCGTTGAGCACAATCCAAAGCTAGGATTTGCTTGAAAACCTATGCTGGTGTTTCTACCTTTGATGCCGCAAGGCGTTGAGCACCTAATTGCTCTAATAGATTGCTCTACAGCGATAGCAGGTGTTTCTACCTTTGATGCCGCAAGGCGTTGAGCACGAAAGTAAATATGTTCAATTCGATCCGGTTACTCGGTGTTTCTACCTTTGATGCCGCAAGGCGTTGAGCACAAGACACTGGAAATATGGTTGTGATGCGGTTATTCCTCGTGTTTCTACCTTTGATGCCGCAAGGCGTTGAGCACACTTAGATAAGTTAACGGGCGGCATTCCTAGGGATGTGTTTCTACCTTTGATGCCGCAAGGCGTTGAGCACTTGATTCATTGTGGATTAGATGTGTTTTGTTTGTGGTGTTTCTACCTTTGATGCCGCAAGGCGTTGAGCACATACAAATAATCCCTAAAGGGGATTAAATGCTTGATAGTGTTTCTACCTTTGATGCCGCAAGGCGTTGAGCACATCAAGCGCATCACCAGCAACCCGACAGTGGCAACATGTGTTTCTACCTTTGATGCCGCAAGGCGTTGAGCACGCGGCAGCGCAGAAAGTGATAATGCTAGGTTCAGGTGTTTCTACCTTTGATGCCGCAAGGCGTTGAGCACATTCTCCAAGAGCATGGGTAAAGAGCGATCGCTTGTGTTTCTACCTTTGATGCCGCAAGGCGTTGAGCACATCGCGGCGATGGCCCCGACCGCTCAAGGGCAACGGTGTTTCTACCTTTGATGCCGCAAGGCGTTGAGCACGGCATGAGTGCAAGCTTCTACTGTGTAACGCTTATCGTGTTTCTACCTTTGATGCCGCAAGGCGTTGAGCACCTCAATCCGAGTCACTAAGCTCAGATACTGCATAAAAGTGTTTCTACCTTTGATGCCGCAAGGCGTTGAGCACGCAAGACTGCATAAATAATCCTGGCAAATGGAAAGGTGTTTCTACCTTTGATGCCGCAAGGCGTTGAGCACGGATTAGAATCTGCCGTCGCCGCCGTGCCTGCTCTGTGTTTCTACCTTTGATGCCGCAAGGCGTTGAGCACGAGAAAGCGCCCGATCAAATGTTTCGGGCGCGATGTGTTTCTACCTTTGATGCCGCAAGGCGTTGAGCACCTGAGATAGAATAATCCCCCCCCCAATCAGGTATGTGGTGTTTCTACCTTTGATGCCGCAAGGCGTTGAGCACGATTTATCGAATCAGGAATATCAAGAGCTAATAATCGTGTTTCTACCTTTGATGCCGCAAGGCGTTGAGCACACTTGAAAGATGTGCCTAGAGAGATATTTGAAGAACTTGTGTTTCTACCTTTGATGCCGCAAGGCGTTGAGCACATGGAATTTGCTGAGGCGATCGCAAAGTATGGGGCAGTGTTTCTACCTTTGATGCCGCAAGGCGTTGAGCACGCCCCCAACCTTGCCGCCGTCCTGGTGCGATCGCGTGTTTCTACCTTTGATGCCGCAAGGCGTTGAGCACATCCAGAGATGCTGTACTCATTTTTTACTTGGTAGATGTGTTTCTACCTTTGATGCCGCAAGGCGTTGAGCACTTGAAGAAGTAAGGAAACCTCACCGCGAGATTCTCCTGTGTTTCTACCTTTGATGCCGCAAGGCGTTGAGCACTCCCGTAAGGGGGAAATTTGTCCAAAATTTCCAACACGTGTTTCTACCTTTGATGCCGCAAGGCGTTGAGCACCCATTACGAGGCATAGACTTCATCTCTTCATCCTTACGGTGTTTCTACCTTTGATGCCGCAAGGCGTTGAGCACAGGAAAGGTCAAAATCTCTACAGCTTTAGAATACTGTGTTTCTACCTTTGATGCCGTAAGGCGTTGAGCACTTAGATAGGCACTCTTTTTAAGTAATCCACACGCCTTGTTTCTACCAAGAGGTTTTAGCGGGAATCAAATTAATTGATCTAAACTCCAAAGAGTGAGTACTAAACAAAACGCTAATCGCCTTCGGACAATTAGCAATTTTCAATTGTTATGCAAATTACTTCATCAGTGCTATCAGCTTGGCAGCAACTGAGAAATCACGAGATTACCTGCGAAGAGGCACTGCACCTCTTAATCGATGACCAAGGTAACGTCAATCGGGAACGTTTAGATAGGGACGTGGCTTACCGATTCTTTCGCCACTTCCCCGATAGAAATACCTTGCCGCCTGTGATTCCCTTGTTGCTTTGGCGGGGTTGCTACTACTTGGGAAGTCCGGTGAGTTTGTCTGGCGCAGTGCTTCAGGAATTAAGCGATCGCACTCTTACCGAAATCAAATTTATTCCGATCGCCAACAAAAGCTACCGCATCTGGTTCCACTCGGAAAACCTCGACCCCAACCGCATTAGCTCTGTTCCTCTGGTTAATCCCCTGACTGGCGAACAGGAAAAAGAAAATATTAGCGAAACAACAGAAATCTACCTCTCCAAGGCGGTTGACCAAATTGGTCGCATCAGAACCTTGATATCTGGAGCCTTACGCAACCGTGCCAGCGACATCCACTTAGAACCCCTACCAGACGGCTTGCGGGTACGCTATCGCATTGATGGCGTGCTGCGAGACATTACTCGACTCTCCCCCGATGTCAGCCGCAAGGTGATTGTCGCCTTGAAAGTGATGTCGGAGATGGATATTGCCGAAAGCCGCCGTCCCCAGGATGGACGCATTGGGGAAAAGTACGTCGGTGCGGAAGAAGCCGAACTAGGGATGGACATGCGCGTCAGTACGCTTCCCTGTGTTGGTGGGGAAAAAGCAGTGATTCGCTTACTCCCCCAGCAGAATCCATTTAAAGAAATTGAAGACTTAGGCTTTTCCCGCAAGACGCTAGAAACCTATACCACCTGGTTGCAGCAACCTCAAGGGATGATTATCCTTACCGGGCCAACCGGGAGTGGTAAAACTAGTACGCTCTATACCAGCTTGCAGTACGTCGCGACGGAACACGTTAACGTCGTGACGGTGGAAGACCCCGTGGAGTATGTCTTAGCGGGCATTACCCAAACCCAGGTACGCGAACGGGCTGGGATGACCTTTGCTGCCGGGTTACGCTCGATTTTGCGCCAAGATCCAGACATTATTATGGTGGGGGAAATCCGCGATCGCGAAACGGCGGAGACAGCAGTACGAGCCGCACTAACAGGGCATTTAGTCTTTACCACTCTGCACACCAATGATGCTCCCGGTGCCATTCCCCGGATGAAAGATATTGGCCCTGACCCTGGTTTAATTAGCGACGCTTTGCTAGGTATTGTCGCCCAGCGTTTGGTGCGGCGAGTCTGTCCTCATTGTGCTGCACCCCATCAGCCTACAGCCGCCGAGTTGCGAGTGCTGGGATTAGAGGAGGAACAAGCCAATGTCTTGCAATGGCGTAAAGGTCGCGGCTGCGATAAGTGCTTTAATTCTGGGTATCTAGGACGAGAAGCGATCGTCGAGTTGCTGGATATCGATGACCAAGTACGGGAAATTATCTACGACGGCACAATCACGCAGTTGCACCGCTATCTTCGAGAGAGTCACTTTGCTTCCTTTGGGGTGGCGGCAAGATACAAAGTGACAACCGGGGTGACAACAGTAGAGGAAGTGTTGCGAGTACTACCCCGGAGTGCATTTTATCGTCCAGCGATCGCCTCACAGTCATAACTAAGCATGATTAAGAGCTAACCCCCGATAGAGGCAGAGTGACACGCGATCGCTCTACTGTCGATTGAGCCTTTTCTCTGTCCCCTATGTCTAAAACACTCCACAATGGCGATCGCCGCAAAGAAATTCTTCGGGGTGTCCTTGCCGTGTCTATGATTATCGTTGGCATCACCCATTTTCTCAGACCAGAGCAGTATGCTCGCATGGTGCCACCACCCTTTCCACCATTGGTATCTGTCTACCTTAGCGGGTTCTTTGAGATTCTAGGCGGTATTGGTTTAGCCATTCCCTTAGTTAGTGTAGCGGCAGCGTGGGGACTAATTTCCCTATTTATTGCCGTATTTCCTGCCAACATCTATATGACTTTGCACAACATTAAGATTGAGGGAATTCCTCACAGTCAAATACTTTATTTAGCAAGATTACCCTTTCAAGCCGTATTGATTGCTTGGGCATATTGGTACACTCGCCGACCAGATACACAATCAGCAGCCTCGGAAATCGCCGGAAGTAATACCAATTTCATAAAATAGCGCTACAAATCGACCCCCTAACCCCCCTTATTAAGGGGGGAAATCACATAGTATCTGCAACAAACATTCAGAAATTTGGTATAAGTAGGCGGAAATAAATCCAACGTTGTGTTGCCATATAAGAATTTTAAAATGGGTTCGTATTCAGGAATCTAGCCCTTTGCTTGAGGAATTTAATCCTAAATAAAAACCTTCAATGATTTACCTGTCCTACTTAAGAACAATGGCACTAATTTAAAAAAAATCATCACAACCGATCAAACCTTGTGCAGGGGGTCTGGGGGAGGCACTCATCCCAAGAGTGGGGGGATTGGGGGGAAGCCCCCCCAAGCTGGGTTTTTCTCAAGAACAACTACTTACCGCTTAAGCCAGTACCACTCGACTTAAGAAGCAGAATCTTCGATTCATTGCTGAACTAACTGCGCCAAACTGATTCCAATAGAAAAAGGCATCCAGTGAGGATGCCCCTTTATGCTTAAAATTGCTGACGACTAATTACGCGCCCACAGCTTCCTTGGCAGCGTACATTACCTCAAGAGTAATTTCACTCAGACCGCGATCGCGAGCAAATTTCTCAGTATTGCGTTTCACCTTACCGCGAACAAAACCAGGAACTTTGTTCAGCTCAGTTTGGGCTTCCTTGTTCCAGTTCAGGTCAGAATCAGCAGACATACCTTTGTGAATAACTTCCTTGGTATCGTGTCCGCCGAAGATTTCTAAGAGGTGGTCTTCCATTCCGAGGGTGAAAGAGTTGTATACCAAGTCAGCCAACTGGTTGGTGCCTTCGTAACCCAGGAAAGGCTTGTAACCGATGGGGAAGTCTTGGATGTGGATAGGAGCAGCAATCACACCGCAGGGGATGCTCAGGCGCTTACCAACGTGGCGTTCCATTTGGGTGCCGAAGATAGCAGAGGGTTCAATACGAGCGATCGCATCGGCAATTGCTCCGTTATCATCGCTAATCAAAACTTCATCGCAGTATTCGCTAACTTGATCCTTAAACCAGTCAGCATCGTACTTACAGTAAGTGCCAGCCAGAACAACGTGAATGCCCATCTCCCGCGCCAGAACCTTCGTCATCGCAGCCGCGTGGGTATTGTCGCCAAAGACAACAGCTTTCTTTCCGGTCAAATTCTGGCAGTCAATGGAACGCGAAAACCAAGCCGCTTGAGAGACGTACAGGGTTTGGTTGTCGATGAACTCTTCGTAGTTAACATCAGCACCTTGATCATTGAGAATTTGCTGAATCTTGTGGATGCAACGTGCCGTTTCCACCACACCCATCGGCGTGATCTCCACATAGGGCATGTCAAACTCTTTCTCCAGATACCGCGCTGCCATTAAGCCAATTTCGCGATAGGGTACGAGGTTAAACCAAGCGCGAGGCAGATTCTTTAGGTTGTGAACTGAAGCCCCTTCGGGAATCACTTCGTTGACTTCGATTCCCAAATCCGCCATCAGCCGTTTCAACTCGATGCAATCGTGGTGATTGTGGAAACCGAGGGAAGTGATGCCGAGGATGTTAACAGAGGGCTTTTCGGTTTTGCCTTCTGGCAGATCCCCTTTCTTTTGCGCCTTAGCGATGTAGTACTGGATGATTTGTTCGAGGGTGCGGTCTGCGGCTTGCAGTTCGTTGACGCGGTAATGGTTCACATCTGCCAGCATCACGTCTGCTTTGGCTTCTATCTGCGCCCGCTCTACAAAGTTAGCTAGGTCTTCTTGCAGAATACTGGAGGTGCAGGTTGGGGTGAGCATGATCAGGTCAGGAGTTTCCTCAACATCCTTGCGTGTGATGTTGTCAACGACCTTCTCTTGGGAGCCACGCGCTAAAACATTACGGTCAACGGAACTGATCGTCACAGGGGTAAAGTTGCGATCGCGCTCCAGCATTGAACGCATGACGTTGAAGTAGTCATCGCCAATCGGCGCGTGCATAATGGCATGAACGTTTTTAAAAGAACTGGAAACCCGCAGTGTGCCAATGTGAGCGGGGCCTGCATACATCCAGTAAGCTAATTTCATACAATGTTCTCCCTATATCTCTGGCTGGAGCAGTAAATTAAGTATTGGATTGCCTCTGATCTTCTCAGAAGTAGAGGCAAGTACTAACGGCAGCACAGGGCGTTCATTAGCCGCTACCAATCGCTGAAAACTGCTTTCTGATAGGAACACAGAATTTTATAGAGGCGATCGCGCCCGGTCTAAACTGCAACTATTCTTAATCTTTAGTTACATTTTGTTGGCACTCTTCAACCCTAGGTGCTTAGGGGACTCTCGCTGGGTTTGACACTCCCCGACATGAAGGTACGGGGATGCTTTAATCTACGAGCCAACTTGGCTTTTGCAGAATTGCTCCCAACCACAGTTGGCATTTTTCGCGATCAATTCCAGGCTTTTGCGGGTTGTAGCGGGTGATTTCTCGTTAAAATAAATTCATAAAGTTAAGTTAAGTTACCCGCATCATGGCAAATTCTCAAGAACGCAAACAGCAAATCATGGATCACGTCAAAAGAACGACACAACTTCCTCAACAGTTGGCTTTGACAAATACCAATTCAGATGCCAAGAAGCAGCAAATCATAGATCATGTCAAAAGGACACGCGGTTAAAAACCGAGTTGCTGTATTTGGTGGGAGTTAGGGAGTCAAGTGTTGCTTCGGCAATCCCATGACAAGGCGGTAATGGGCTTCGATTTGGCTCACTGTCTGAGACTGGCGGCGATCAATCCATTGACTGCGAGCAAATAATTCCTTTTGCAATTCATCCACGTCAATCGTTGTCACCTTGCCATCTGCCACTATACGCTTACCGTCTACCCAGACGCTATCTACTGCATTGGTAGGACGCCCCAACACTAGTAAGCCAATGGGATCGGTGCGAGGTAGCAAAGAGAGATTGGTGAGGTCATAAAGTACCAAATCTGCTTTTTTCCCCACCGTCAGCGAACCGAGTTCATCCGCTAGATTCAATCCCCTCGCCCCACCCAAAGATGCCATCTCCACCGACTGACGGGGTGTAATCCAGTGGTGATAGTCTGAGTCTGTGATGTTGTGTAAAATCGAACCGATCTTAATCGCTTCTAGCAAGTCTTGAGAGTCGTTACTCGATGCCCCATCACAGCCGAAGCTAACATTCACTCCGGCTTGCAGGTACTTTAAAATAGGGGCAATGCCACTGCCTAAGCGCAAATTACTCAGGGGATTGTGAACGACGGTTGACTGCGTTTCGGCAAGGATGGCAATATCGTCATCATTGAGCCAAACGCAATGGGCAAGGGATGTGCGAGGGCTGAGATAACCGATGCGCTTCAGGTGTTCGACAGCACTACAGCCGTATTTTTCCTGGGCTAACAGCTTTTGGGCGGCGGTTTCTAATAGGTGGGAGTGACGACAGAGTTGGGCGCGATCGCTCAATTCAATGCAGCCCTCAAATAAAGCATCAGAACACAGTTGAATCCCTGTTGGTGCAAGGAGAATATTCACACCCTCTTCCGGTTTATGAAACGTCTCCACCACCTTTGCCATCAACGCCAGCGTCGCTTCTGTAGAACGGAGATAGGTTTCGTGTTCCCGATTCGCCTCTCCATCCGGAATCCCCGCCGTTAGGGATTCATCTTGAATCAAGGGAGCAATAAACGCCCGGATGCCGATTTTCTGATAAGCCCGTACCGCTGCGGCGACGGTTTCTATTTCTTTACCGGGGATCAATACTAGGTGATCCACAACGCTCGTACCGCCAGATAGTAACGTCTCTACGGCGGTGCCTAAGGCACTCAGGTAGACTTGTTCCGGTTCTAAGGGCGCAAAGTCGTAGAGTTCCGCAAGCCAAAGTTCTAGAGGAACTGGAGGAATTGCCCCCCGTTGCCACATTTCAGAAGAGTGGGTGTGGGCGTTAACAAAGCCGGGGAGTAAAAGTTTGTTTTTGCCATCAACTGCCGTGCCGATGACTTCTAAATGGGGAGCGATCGCTTCAATGATAGATGTAGGGCGATCGCCTTCTGAGGAACCCTCTACAAGTTGCACGTCAACCGTTGCGTAACCTTGTTCGACGGGAATTAAAACATCTTTAATTGTAAAATTCACAACTTAAACCTGAATTTATATTTTTCTACCGCTGATATTACTCGTCCTCCCCTTACCCCACAACTGATTACTCTGCCCACGAACACAAAAAAACTGCATCTGGACTTAGCAAAAGCCGCGATCTAGTAATTGATAAATGACTTCTGTATCTTCAAATAACTTTACATCTTCATGAAATCTTCATGAATCCTTCATGAAGTTTCTCTTTTTTTATGTAAACATACTGAAATGTTCACCTCGATTGAAATTGATTCACGAATTGTCTCAGTAATACTGAAGGTGGCTAGAACTGCCAAATAAGTTGCGATCGTCGTTACGAGGCTCGCTCCGAAGGACGATACAAACCTGTATAGACTGCTCGGCAAATGAAATCTTTGCCAACCGTATCTGTTGTTAAGGGAAGATAAAGCAAAGGTAGAACAATCAAAAGCGTTTTCATGAAGATGCGTTTTTATGAAGGTGTTGCAATACTTTCGATTGATTTCTATTCCTCCAGAATGATCAAAGGAAAACAACAAGATTTTAAGATGCAAGGTTACGGGTTTTAGTTGTTTAGAGCTAGGATGTTTGGATGAAGATCGCATTAGTCCACGACTATTTGACGCAAAAAGGTGGGGCAGAGCGCGTATTTGAACTCCTCTGTAAATACTTTCCCACAGCAGATATATTTACATCTTTATATGATCCAGAACACACGATTGATCTCAAAGAACGTCTAGTCAACACAACATTTCTTCAGAATATTCCAGGAGCAAAGAAGCATTTTCGACTATTGGCTCCCTTGTATTTCCCAGCCTTTCGAACTTTAGATCTGCAAGATTACGATCTGATTATTAGTAGTAGTAGCAGCTTCGCTAAGGTAGTGCGAAAAAAACCAGGAGCCCAGCATATTTGTTTCTGCCACAACGTCACTCGTTTTTTGTGGGATACAGAAACTTACCTCCAGAATTACGGACACTATAAGTCCTTTTATCCTGCTCTGAAAATACTATTTCAAGGCATGAGAAATATAGATTTAATGTATGCCAATGAGCCTGATATTTATATTGCCAATTCAACTACTGTAGCCCATCGCATACAAGATTTTTATGGGAGAGCGGCATATGTCGTTAACTACCCAATTGATACTAGTAAATTTGCTTTTTCAGACCGCAAAGATGATTTTTACTTAGTATCGTCGCGCTTGCTCAGCTATAAGCGAATTGATGTGATTGTTGAAGCATTTAATAGGCTGGGATGGCCGCTACGGGTAATAGGCGATGGTCCAGAGCGAAAGCGTCTAGAAGCTAAAGCTTTGGAAAACGTTCAATTTTTAGGATATCGAAGCGATGAGGAGCGTTGTCAGTTAATGGCAAGAGCTCGCTCTGTAATCGTTGCTGGTCTAGAAGATTACGGTCTAGTGCCAATAGAAGCCAATGCCAGTGGAACACCAGTTATTGCTTACGGTGCTGGGGGTGTATTAGATACCCAGATCCCTGGGAAAACGGGAATATTTTTTAACCAGCAGACACCGGAAGCCCTGCAAGATGCCCTGCTCAAAGCAAATAAAATTTCCTGGAACTACAGAAAAATACACAACCATGTTCTAAGCAATTTCACTGAGGACGTGTTCTTCAATAAAGTGGAGCAAATGCTAGAGAAGGTTGCTAGCATAAAGCCTGAAAGCTGGACAAATTCGACTATTCAAGTTTAACGGTATAGCAGTGACACCAAGTAATCCTCAGGGAACGGACACTGATTTTGGATATGGGCAATTATTTGCCATCTTGCTGCGTCGGCGCTTTTGGCTGCTAGGTGTATTTTGTGGAGTGTTGGCGATCGCCACCCCCATGGCTTTGACCAAAGAACCCACCTATAAAAGTTCTATGCAGTTGTTGATAGAACCTTATTTTGAACAAAAAAACTCAGGTGCCGGCCAAGCAGACGCTCAATTTACTGACTCGAATCTTCAAGTAGACTATGCTACTCAGTTAAACCTGATGCGTAGTACCCAACTGCTTCAAGAAGCCGTGGATTTACTTAAGCCTGAGTATCCGACGATTGGGGTAGACGAAATTAGAAACTCATTAACCTTAACCCGCCTACAGGGAGAGAGTGCTAAGAGTAAGACTGAAACTAAACTCGTTCAAGCAGATTACACTAGCGACGATCCGCTAAAAGCCCAAGAAGTACTAGAAGCGATTAAAAAAGTTTATCAGGATTTCAACCTTACTCAACAGAAACAGCGCTTAAACGATGGTTTGGCGTTTATCAACGATCAAGTGCCTGCGGCTGAAAAGAGCGTGCTTGAGGCAGAGAAATCGCTAGAGCAGTTTCGTCAAAAGCAGGGACTAATCGATCCAGCGCAACAGGCAGCAACTGTAACTGAATCTCTAACCAACATTGAGCAAGAACGACAGGCAATCCGCGCCCAGTACCAAGAAACCCAGTCTCGCTATATTACTTTGCAACAGAACCTGGCTCGTTCTCCCCAAGAAGCACTCACCGCCTCCCGCCTGAGCCAGTCGTCACGCTACCAAACATTGCTCAACGAACTTCAAAAAACAGAACTGGCGCTAACAGAGCGACGAGTGAGATTTACAGATACTGACCCCAGCGTGCAGAAGTTAATTGAACAACGTCAGCGTCAGCAATCTCTCTTGCAGGAAGAAGCCCAAAGGGCATTAGGAAGAGCGCCGAGTCAAGCCGACCTTGCTCCAGACACTCTAATGAGCGAGGGACAACTTGGTAATACAGATTTGGGGCTTTCTAGCCAGCTAGTGGAGGCTCGAACTACTCTCGAAGCTCTAAAGGCTCGTGATTCTAGTCTGGCTAAAACTCAACAGCAACTCCGTGCAGAGTTAAATCGATTTCCGATGCTGATGGCAGAGTACCAGCGCTTGCAGCCAGAGGTGCAACTTAAACGCGATACGCTGCAAAAACTGCTTGAGGCAAGACAGGAGTTAGGTATAGAACTTGCCAGAGGAGGATTTAACTGGCAAGTTGTAGAGGCACCCCAACCCGGTTGGCAAACGGGCCCCGATACAAAGCAAGACCTGATGTTAGCTGTAGTAGTGGGGTTATTCTTGGGAGGGATCGCAGCCTTTGGGCGCGAAGCCCTAGATGATGCGGTTCATACCTCGGATCAGTTGGAGCGGCAGGTGGCTCTCCCCTTGTTAGGAATCATTCCAGAAGTGCCAGCACCTGGAACTAACGGACTGCCGATTAACCTACCGTTTCGCAAATCAGAAATAGCTCCTTCGATCCTGCAAATGGTTTCTTGGGTTCCCTTCCGAGAATCCCTGGATCTAATTTACAAGCACATCCAACTGCTCAATTCTGCTTCGGCACTCAGGTCGCTAGTTGTCACCTCGGCGCTACCTGGTGAGGGAAAGTCAATCTTAGTGCTGGGGCTAGCGTTCAGTGCTGCCCGTTTGCACCAACGGGTACTGCTAATCGATGCCGATCTGCGCCGTCCGACGCTACACCAAAAGCTCAACCTGTCTAATGAGCAAGGGTTGTCAACTTTACTGGCTAGCAATATGACGGTGGCAAAACCCCAGCACGTCTCTTTATCCGGTTCAGGTATTGATGTTTTAACAGCGGGACCAACACCACCCGACCCAGTACAACTATTGAGTTCCCAACGAATGAAGGAGCTAATGGAAAGGTTTCAAGAGACCTACGATCTGGTATTAGTGGATACTCCTCCCATTCTCGGCATGGTGGATGCTATCCAGATTGCCTCCTTTTGCAGTGGAGTAGTGATGGTTGGACGCATTGACCGAGTCACACAATCGGAACTCACTGAGGCGACAACAATACTGAGCCACTTAAATGCGCTCGGGGTTGTAGCTAACGGAGCTAGCAGTTCTACAAATCGCTATCTCGCTTATGCCGAACAAAACAGCCGCTCGTTGTTTCAACTGAATTAATTTTTTAGTCTCTTGCCAAGTCACTTACTATCAACAACAAGGGTTTATTTATTCCTATCTATTGAACCCTCCCTTCCTGTCTAAAAATAGCTATGCCCTTAAAATTGTCCGCACCAATCCGAAGTTTCCTGAAAGCTACCGATGTTTGGCGAAAAAACGCATTCATTTTGCGAGAATTCAAAAATTTTCGCAAAATAGCAATTCTCGCTTTAGTATTTACCCTTTTTTCGGCAGTTTTTGAGGGATTTGGTGTCGGCTTTATTTTGTCATTTCTACAAAATTTTACCAGCCCCGATGCTGAACCTATTAAAACAGGTTTCAACTGGTTTGATGTTTTTATCTTAGGGGTAAATGCACCTGTTATCGAGCGTCTATATCGGATATCTGCTTTAATTTTACTGATAACTTGGCTGCGTTGTTGGTTTACCTATCTAGGAGAAATTTATACTAAAACGGCTCAAATTAAGCTAGTTGATGGACTGCGAAAACAACTTTTTGAGCAGCTTCAAGCGTTGAGTTTGCGTTACTTTTCTAAGACGCGTTCTGGCGAACTGATTAATAGCTTGACCACAGAAATTGAGCAAATTAAGCAAGCTTTTGAAGTTCTTGCTTTTTTTATTGCCAAAGGTTCTACTCTTTTAGCCTACGTTGTTTCACTACTGTTACTCTCTTGGCAGCTAACCATTGTTTCATTGATGCTGTTTAGTTTGCTAGCAGTAGGAGTCTCAACGCTGATTGCTACGGTTAGAGAGGCTAGTTTTGAACGTTCAAAAGCTAATGGAATGTTTGTTGGAACTGCAGTGGAATTTATCAATGGAATTCGTACTGTTCAGGCCTTCGGAACCCAAGATTTTGAACGCCGACGCTTTTATGAGGCGAGTTCTCAAATCGTAAATACAGTAACAAAAATTGTCAAAGCTAGCGCATTAGTTGTTCCGCTTTCAGAGGGGATATCGATTACGATTCTCATGGGAATGCTAGTTCTAGCTTTTACTATTTTTATTCCCAGCGGTCAGATGCAACCCGCTGCCTTATTGACATTTTTATTCGTCTTATTTCGCTTGATGCCCATTGTGCGTCAATTTAATGGTGCGAGAGTAAGGATGGGTGACTTTCATGGTTCAGTAAATAATATTAGAGAACTGCTGAAAAGGGATAATAAGCCATATTTGAAGAATGGTAAAATTCCGTTTTCGGGATTGCAGCGCTCTATTGAGTTTGTGTCTGTAGATTTTGGTTATGATGCTGAGCATCTGGTGCTACATGACGTTAATTTAGCCATTGAACAAGGAAAAACAACTGCATTGGTTGGTTCCTCTGGTGCGGGTAAAACAACGCTGGCTGATCTTATTCCCCGCTTTTACGATTTAGTAGGTGGGAAGATTTTGATCGATGGTGTTGATTTGCAGGACTTTGAGATTAATTCAGTCCGCCGCCAGATGGCGATCGTCAGTCAGGATACCTTTATTTTCAACACCTCTGTTCGCAACAATATTGCTTACGGCACACAGGAGGCAGATGATGCAGCAATTCGGGAGGTAGCGCGATTAGCGAATGCGCTGGAGTTTATTGAAGAGATGCCTGAAGGCTTTGATACCTTACTGGGAGATCGGGGAACTAGGTTATCAGGGGGACAGCGGCAGCGAATTGCGATCGCTCGCGCTTTGCTTCGCAATCCTGAGATTTTAATTCTTGATGAAGCGACAAGTGCGCTGGATTCTATCTCTGAACGATTGATTCAAGAGTCGTTAGAAAAGCTGACTGTAGGACGGACGGTAATTGCGATCGCGCACCGTTTATCTACGATCGTGCGAGCAGATAAGGTAGTAGTACTCGAACAAGGAAGAATTGTAGAACAAGGAACCTATCAAGAGTTGCTAGAGCGGCGCGGGAAGCTTTGGAAATATCATCAGATGCAGCACGAATCTGGTCTAGTAAGCTAAGTCTAGAATACGATATGGAAAGATTGAAAGCCGCAACAGATAGAGATTTCTTTTTCTCAGTAGCAATAAGTGGTGCGAAGTTTGTGTATCAGCCTGGCTGTGACTCGATCTATAGAAGGTATGGTAACGTCACAGCTTCTACATCCAATAAAACGCTTTGGCGAGATTATCACTTTTTGGTAATGGAAAAGGCAGAAGCTAAACTAACACAGTTAGATAAACTTCCAAATAGCTATCGACAGGCATTAGCTGATTCCTATTTTGGAAAAATTAGAGCGGCGCGTGCTGACATTGATTATTCACAATATTTATGGGTATTGAATAAAATTATTTCTCTATGTCCTAATTTTCGGGGTGAGAGTCAAGCGGCAGGATACAATCTCATCCAAAAAACTCTGGGTTTTAAAAATGCGGAGATAGGTTTGAGATTTTTGAAGCAGCTAACAAATAACAGGAAAACGGAAATTCAGAGTAGTTGAAGTTAGGCTTACTAAAAGCTCTCTCCCCTCAACGTAGTCTACACATTTGCTCAAAATGAATAAAATTCTCTATTTAATTGCTTCTCATACTAACCCTGAACAAGTGGTCAGGTTGGTAAAAACAATCAAAATTGGAAGTCTTGATTCTCAAATTTTAATTCATCATGATTACTCCAGTTCCTACCTGAACATTGCTGATTTTGAAGGCTTGAGCAATGTTCGCGTTATAGAAAATTATGTTCCAGTTACGTGGGGGGATTTTTCTCAAGTAGAAATGGAGCTTAACTGCATCAACTGGTTAATGACTCATTCTATTGAATTTGACTGGTTAGTATTTCTTTCTGGTCAAGACTATCCAATTAAACCATTGGCTGAAATCGAGCAGTTTCTTGAGAAAACCCGGTATGACGGATTTATGGAGTATTTTTCAGCTAAAGAACCGCCAAAAGAACCGACAGAATATGGTTTGAGGTGGAATAAAAATACTGGAGTAGGGCGATTTTTTTTTCATTACTACAAATTGCCTTCACCCAAAATTATCAAGAGCTTAATATTTAGGATAGGTCGCATTATTAATGGGCGACAGCCACTAATTACTATGATTGCTGATAGAAATGGTGCTCGCTTAGGAGTCCGCTGTTTTTCGACCCCTTTTACGTCAGAATTTCAGTGCTATGCAGGATCTCAGTGGTACACCTTATCCTATCGCTGCATTCAATACATCCATGATTTTGTTCAACATCATCCAGGTTTTGTGAAACATTACCAAAATACTATTATTCCCGATGAATCTTTTTTTCAAACTATTTTAATTAATAATATTAAACTAAAAATTCTTAATAATAATAAGCGCTACATCCCCTGGACAAATACCTCCCCGATTGTTTTAGGGATTCAAGATTTTGACAGCCTCATTACATCCGATAAGCACTTTGCCCGTAAATTTGATGTCAATGTAGACGCACAGGTGTTAAAGCGACTAGATCGGTATCTCTCAACTAATCAAGAGCAGCTCTGTAGCGGTTCTTGGTCACAGGAGGCAAAAACCTAAAGCTGAAGGGCTTGAAAAACTGGATGACCGCATATTTTTTATGTGAAAACTTCTAGATATCCCCATGATGATCATTACCGTTGTTATTTCTACATATCGCCGTTAAGCACTACCTCTGTACGAAGTTTCATACCGCTTTAATTAGAATAAACTTTAACCAAAATACATCAACTTTATTTAACTCTGTGTAAATTTTTAAAATATTATTGCTAATCTTCATCACCCACTTAAGCTAATGATTTCACCTCAACCTTTAGTTAGTGTTATAGTTAACAACTATAACTATGATTGTTACTTACCAGAGGCGATAGATAGCGCCATAAATCAGACCTATCCTCGTACTGAGATAATCGTCGTAGATGATGGTTCTACTGATAAATCGCAGCAAATAATTACAAGTTATCAAGATAAAGTTATTCCTATTTTTAAAGAGAATGGTGGACAAGCCTCAGCCTTCAATGCTGGATTTGCCGTCAGTCAAGGAGAGATAATTTGCCTCTTAGATTCTGATGATGTATGGTTGCCACAAAAAGTTGAGCAAGTAGTTGAAGCGGCTCTTGCCTATCCTCAGGCAGCGGTTATTTATCACCGAGTGCAAAACATTAACCAAATTGGTCTACCAACTGGCAAACCATGGCCGCCTTATAAAGTTATTAAAAAGAACATTGCTAGTCAGGTAGCAAAGACTGGAGGCTGGTGGCCCTTTCCCCCATCAACGGGATTAAGTTTTACCCGGAGATTTCTCTCCCAAATTATGCCTATTCCCGCAACAGAGTATCGACTATGTGCTGATACTTATCTTGCCGATCTAGCTCCATTTTTTGGTGAAGTAATTGGGATAGAACTTGCTCTATCCCAATACCGAATTCATAACGCTAACAACTGGAGTAATTCTTTGAACAAGCAGCTACGAGATTTACAGTTTCACGAACTGCGAGTAAAAATATTAAATCAAATTCTCAAGAAATCAGGAATTAATGTGGAAGTAAATTTAGCAGAACACTTGCCCTATCAGCGTCTGAAATATAAGACTGGGGAAGAAAAAATACCGTTTAAACTTAGCAAGCTAGCCTGGAAAAACCCCTGGGAATTCAGACCAACTTCTAGGTTAAAAGCCGTTTATCAACTTTGGAGCGAGCTGCCAAAAATCTGGAAGTTAAACCCAAAAGATTAGGAAAAAGTTTCTTTGCTTGTTACAGCTACAAAAAATAATTCGTCAATCAAGCTATGAGACTGAAAAAAACACGGCAATGACAACTTGAACTAAGGAGGTTTTGATAATGGACGCTGATGTAGAAATATCTAAAGAGCCTGCTAATTTGGTCAGTCTATGCATCTGCACGATGAATAGACCGGATGACTTAAATCGTTGTTTGGAAAGCATCTTTCAAAGTACCCAGAAGCCAGATGAAGTGATTGTCAGCGATGATAGTCCTGACCCTTCTTTAACAAAAGAAATTGTAATCAAGTATCCAGGCGTTATATATCAACAAGGTCCGCGTCGCGGACTTGGTCCCAATCGTAATGCTTGCATCCGCCGTGCCACGGGTAGTTATCTTATCTTCATTGATGATGATGTGCGGGTGCCACCAGAATTTTTTACGGTAGCACGAGAATTAATCGACTCTTGTGAGCCAGACACTATCATTACAGGCTGTGAGATGAATCATGGAGGAGGAGGGCGTTGGAAAGGAGAGGTGCGAAAGGTTGCTCCCCATAACGCTGATTTTTGGGGAATACAACGGGTGCCTGTAGACAAAGAGTATCGAGCAATTGTCATCAACTCAACCCTATTTCCCAGAAATTTGTTCGAGCAAGCACGGTTCGATGAGCAATTACGCTATGGCTCTGATGAAATAGACATAGCCCGACATGCTACTTCTCTCGATTACCAAATAATTTATCAAGACAATTTGTATGTCAACCACTATCCTTCTTTAACGAATCGGGAACAGTATAAGAGCTTTGTACATGCCTCTAGGCTGTATGCAACGACAAAGGCTTACTGGCAGTATGAACATTCAATTCCTAAAACACTAGCTTACATACTGTTAGCCCCACTACAACTTGCGGGAAGCGGCGCTAAAAAAGGAGACTTACGTGCTGTTTGGGGAGCTGTTCAAGCTACCGCACTCGCCTATCGTTACCTGTTCACTGCCCTCAAGTCTCAATATTAGAGCGGGTGCTCACCTGAAAGAGCTTTAGCCGTTGAACACTTCTACTATTCGGTACACAGAGCAATCGATGATGACCATTACTGTTATTGTCCCAACTTATCGCCGACCGGAAGACTTAAAACGCTGTTTAGAAGCGCTGAAAAAGCAAACTCTATTTCCTCGTGAAGTATTAGTAGTCGTTCGTGATACTGATACTGAAACTTGGTCGTTTCTGGAGGTGTTTAATCCTGACCATTTACCAGTGCGGATTGTGAAGATCGCTGTTCCAGGACAAGTGGCGGCACTGAATGCAGGTCTTGATGCGGCACAAGGAGATATTATTGCGATTACCGATGATGATGCAGCACCACATCCTGAATGGTTAGCCCGTATTGAGACTCACTTTCTGTCAGATGACCGTATCGGCGGTATCGGTGGACGAGATTGGGTGTACCAGGGAACATCCTTGCTGGATGGTGCTTGTGAGGTGGTAGGCAGAGTCCAGTGGTTTGGACGGGTAGTTGGCAACCATCACCTAGGTATAGGTAAGCTCCGTGAGGTAGAGCTTCTCAAAGGTGCAAATATGAGCTACCGACGGACTGCCATTGCTAACTTACACTTTGATGAGCGTCTCCGGGGTACAGGAGCTCAGGTACACAATGACTTAGCATTTAGCCTAGCGGTGAAGCGGTCAGGGTGGAAGCTGATTTACGATCCAGCGATCGCAGTGGATCATTATCCGGCACAGCGCTTTGATGAAGATCAACGAGGCAAATTTGATCGCATTGTCCAGATCAATCGAGTACATAATGAAACTCTCCCTTTGCTAGAGTACTTGCCACCTGTACGACGGGCTGCATTTCTCTTGTGGGGAATATTAATCGGAACGCGAACTCAACGCGGTTTCGTACAGTGCTTGCGATTTCTGCCTAGCGAAGGCGTCTTGGCAGTGCAAAAATGGCTGGCATCTATGCAGGGGCGATGGCAGGGTTGGCAGACTTGGAGAAAGTGCTTGCGTAAAGCCCCGGCGCAAGCATCGCTAGAACCGAGTTGCAATAACTGATAGTCATCAGGAGCAGGTTTACCCATGAAGCTAGGCATCGTCACACACCGCGTCATCAAAGGTGATGGTCAAGGCAGAGTCAATTACGAAGTTACCTGGGAGGCTATCCGTCGTGGTCATCACGTCAGTTTATTAGCAACTCAGGTAGACCCAGAACTGCAACAAAACGACCAGGTGAGCTGGATTCATATCCCAGTTAAAGGAATGCCAATGGCATTTTTTCGTAATATAGTTTTCTCTTGGCGTAGTGCTGATTGGTTACGTAAACACCGCTGGCAGCTTGACTTAGTAAAGGTGAACGGGGCAATTACCAGCGCTCCGGGAGATATTAACGCGGTTCATTTTGTCCACAGTTCGTGGTTGCGATCGCCTGTTCATACTTGGCAGCAACGCCGAGATTTGTACGGTCTGTATCAGTGGCTTTACACGGCTTTGAATGCTAATTGGGAAAAAAAAGCCTTCCGTCAGGCTAAAAGAGTCGTGGCAGTTTCTCAGAAGGTTGCAAAGGATTTAATAGAAATTGGTGTTTCGCCAGAGTGTATTGAGGTCATCGTCAATGGTGTTGATTTGCAAGAGTTTTATCCTGGTGATGCCGACCGCAGCAGATTAGGTTTACCTGAAGGTGTAACTATCGCACTTTTTGTGGGGGACATTCAGACACCTCGTAAGAACTTAGACACAGTGCTACATGCCCTAGTTCAAGTTCCTCAGTTACACCTAGCCGTGGTGGGTACTACCGAAGGAAGCCCCTATCTTCAGCTAGCTGCAAAGCTAGGATTGAAAGAACGAGTGCATTTTCTGGGATACCGACGTGATGTGTCAGAAGTCATGCGAGGAGTGGATTTCTTTGTCTTTCCGTCGCGTTACGAGACGTTTGGCTTAGTTGTGCTGGAAGCGATGGCAACGGGTTTACCCGTGATTACGGCGAGTACAACGGCTGCGGTCGAAATAGTTACATCAGAATCTGGGATAGTCTTACCCGATCCAGATGACACTCAGGCTTTAGTACAGGCGTTAAGTATGCTAACAAGCGACGCTTGCCTCAGGAGTCAAATGGGTCAAGCGGCAATAGCGATCGCACAACACCATAGCTGGAGTAGAACGGCGCAGAACTATGTGAACTTATTTGAGAAGCTGAGTGAGTCAGTAAGGAGCGTACAAGAAATAGGCAGCGGAGGGTAGAAAAGTTGAATGGGTAAGCAACCGTCAGTTTCCAACATTTCTCAACAAACGGGCTTTCAACTGCAACCTAAACAGGCTTGGGCAGCAATACTAGGGCTAGTCTTATTCACAACGGTTGGTATTGTAGCAGGGGCAGGCAAAATCCTGAACTTCCTTTGTCCAATGGGTGCATTGGCTGTCGGTGCGCTCCTCTACTTCCGTTATCCCGTTCTTTATGTCAGTTTTAGTTGGTGGCTTTGGTTTCTTTCACCACTGATCCGACGTTTAGCTGATTTTCGCAGCAGCTATACAGAATCTAGCCCCATGCTTTTGGCACCTTATTTAGTTGCAGGGCTTACGGTGATTACGCTTTGGAAGCATCTGTCAACTGCCCATCGACAAGGGGGATTGCCCTTCGTTCTGTCTTTCTTAGGTGTCATTTATGGTCTGTTGATTGGACTCGTCACTAGCAAACCTGTTGCCCTCGCAGAACCCTTTTTAGCCTGGTTAATTCCCGTAACCTTTGGTTTCCACTTGTTCATGAATTGGCGAGAGTATCCCAGCTACCGCCAAAACATCCAGCGCACTTTTCTTTGGGGCGTCCTGATTATGGGAATCTATGGCATCGTACAGTTTGTCTCTTTACCTGAATGGGATCGGTTATGGCTTGATAATTCAGGACTGGCTTCTGCTGGAACGTCTGAGAACGGCGAAGTGCGTGTGTGGAGCACCATGAATTCAGGTGAACCCTTTGCAGCCTATATGGCTGGAGGGCTATTGCTGCTATTTAGTTGCCAAAGCCCCTTACTTTTACCTGCCTCAGTATCGGGCTTTTTATCTTTTTTCCTATCTACAGTACGTTCAGCCTGGCTGGGCTGGTTTGCAGGAGCGATCGCTCTTGCAGCTTTCCTTAAGCAAAGTCTCCAGATTCGCTTAATTGCAGTCGTTGCGATTATCGCGTTATGCGTTATTCCCTTAACAACAATGGAGCCATTCTCCGAAAAGATCAGTAATCGCATTGAAAGTTTATCCAACATTGAGGAGGATCGTAGTGCGACTGTCAGACGAGATATGTATGACTCACTATTGGGTGTTGCACTAAGCAAGTTTGTAGGAGATGGTTTAGGAAATGGAGTGGGAGATAGTGGTTTCTTGTCAATGTTCTTCCAAATCGGTTGGTTTGGAGTCATTTTCTATATGGGCGGAATGATTCTGCTAGTTCTAAGACTATTTCAAGGTTCGGAAGGGAGCTTCGATCTCTTTGCTGCCGCTGCCCGCGCAATTGTTGTAAGTTGCCTAGTCAGATTACCCGTAAATGGTGTGATCGGTGGGGGTAGCGGTGTCTTGCTTTGGGGATTTATCGGTATAGGAATAGCTGCTAACAAATATTACAAGCATCAACGTCTAGCTAACCGGAGTTAACTTTTACCTTAGAACCTTTCCAACGTTTGAATAATTGGTTTAAGAGTTTGAGAAAAATGCCATGCAACATAAACCACGAGTCTTATTTATTGTTCGTTTTCTTTGGGGTGATGAAGGTATTTCTGTCGGCTTGGTGAGACTAGCCAAAGGACTAATGAAGCAAGGCTGGGAAGTGGCGCTCGCCTCAGCGATGGAGGAAAAGACACAAGCTGATGGAGAAATTACTCGTGGCCCAGAATGGTTTGAATCTTATGGAATTAAACACTTTTTTGTCCCATTTCCTAACTTCCGCACCTTTAAGGGGAAGAACCCTAGTGGTGCTGTTCAAGCCTTACTCAAGTTGAATGCAGCCGTTGAACAGTTCAAGCCAGACGTGATTAATGTACATTCGCTTTCCATGTGTCCCTATGCTCATGCCATGCGACTTTTCTACAAAATCCCGTTTGTCTCAACGGCTAGAATTGAGCCTGTGTCTAGTCGTCGCAGTGTTCAAATTGGAGCCTTTGTCAATCAATATTTTGGTACATTTCTTGGCGATCGCTTTATTGCAATTAGCACAGAGGTCAAAGACGTATACGAACACACATTGAAGGTGCCAAAAGAGAATATCAGGCTAATCTGTCATGGTGTAGACAATGACCACTTTCGACCTCCTTCTGGGCAAGAGCGACTTGAAGCACGCGAGGCTTTTGAACTAGCCCCTAAGTCTCAGGTTGTCTGTCTGATTGGTCGCTTAGATCCAGTTAAGGGACATGATGTACTCTACCGTGCCCTGGCGATCCTTAAATCTGGAGGCATCAAGGTAACAGCGCTTTGTGCAGGAACAGGAGGAAAGTGGAAAGATGAGATTCAAACTTTGGCAACTGAACTTGGTGTTGACGATTGTGTGCGTTTTTTAGGCTTCACCGATACACGCCAAGTCCTCTGGGCATCAGATGTTCTCATTCTACCTAGTCGGCGCGAAGGCTTTGGCTGGGTGATTCCAGAGGCCATGTTGTGTGGTGTTGTTCCCCTCCGAACCCCATCAGCAGGTGCAATCGATCAGATAGAAGATGGCTTGAATGGTTTTATTTTTCCCTTTGACGATGCCGCAGCTCTAGCATTGCGCTTAAAACAGCTTTTTGAAAATGAAGCGCTTAGGGGGCAAATGTCAGGGGCGGCTCTTGAGTCTGCTCGACAGAAATTTACAGCAGACAGGATGATAAAAGACACAATTGCTGTCTACGAAGAAGTGATTAATAAAGGTAGTGTGTAACTGGCACAACCACAAAATAGCAATAGACTCTATGTAGCTCCAACAATTACTTGTTTAACTTAACTTCTAAGCATCTCAAATTACTCAACAATATGACGACAAAGAATACTAATACTTCCGTAAGTTTATTCGTTCATTCCCTTCATGGTGGTGGTGCCGAACGAGTAATGCTCAACCTGGCACAGGGTTTTGCTGAGAAAGGTTTAAAAGTTGACCTGGTACTTACAAAGGCGGTTGGAGCTTATCTAACAAAAATACCTCCGGGAGTGCGAGTAGTAGACCTGGGAGCGAAAAAACTGGTATTTATGTCTAAATTGCTTGCCCTGCGGCGTTACCTAAGGCAAGAGCAACCGAAAGTCTTGATTTCTGCGGTAGACCATATAAACGCAGCCGGATGGGTACAACGTCTGACTGGAGTTCCCACAAAGGTCATAGTCAGCGTACATAATACTCTTTCTGTTAAATTGGGTAATCAGCCTGGGGTACTTGGAAAGCTTAAGCTACAACTGTTGCAGTTGTGTTACCGTCAGGCAGATGGAATTGTAGCGGTATCACGAGGCGTAGCTGAGGATCTAGCTCGCGTAACCAAGTTGCCTTTGCGAGACATTCGAGTTATTTACAACCCGGTGGTCATGCCAAACTTATTGGAAAAGGCACAAGAGCCAGTAGACCACCCGTGGTTTGCTCCAGGAGAACCTCCTGTAATCTTGGGGGTAGGACGGCTTGCTACACCGAAGGATTTCCCGACTCTGATCCGGGCTTTCAACATATTGCGGCAGCACCATAACGTTCGACTGATGATCGTCGGTGAGGGAGAAAATCGCTCAGAATTGGAGGCTTTGGTACGCGAACTCAACTTAGAGAGTGAGGTTGCCCTCCCTGGATTTACAGACAATCCTTATGCCTACATGGCTAAGGCAGCAGTGTTTGTCTTATCTTCAGCTTGGGAAGGATTACCTACGGTACTGATAGAGGCAATTGCTGTGGGAACTCCAGTCGTGTCTACTAATTGTCCGAGTGGGCCTATGGAGATTTTAGAAGATGGCAAGTATGGTCGATTAGTGCCTGTAGGAGATGTTGAGGCTCTAGCGAATGCGATCCAAGCCACACTGAGTAATCCCATAGCTCCAGAAATATTGCAACAGCGCGCTAGAGCATTTTCAGCAGAAAGAGCGATCGAACAATATCTAGAAGTTTTGCAGGTAGCGCTCAAGATGTAATGATGAGCAGAGTTTGCTTCTTTTCAAAGTCATTAGATAACCATGGCTGGAGCCGCAAGTTTATAATCGTTTGCGATCGCTTCATCGTCCTCAGCTAAGCCTGCAGCACAATTTTGCCTTAACCATAGCAAAGATGAACGGGTAAAACTCCTGTAATATTTCATGGCAGTGGATATCAAGGGATTTAACTCAGACCTAGATAGCATCGCCAAATATGAGGACAAATCAGTGACAGATCAGGGTGTGATTCAGCCGCAACGGGTTCAGGATAGCCGAGACAGTTATCAAAACACGAGCTTCAAGATGGCGATCGCTCTATGCATTGGAGTGGGGCTAATTTACCTAGCTTTTCTAAAACCGGGCATCTGGGGTATCGATGGAAACGACATGGTGTCTGTTGCCAAGTCTTTAGTTACAGAGCAAAATTTTACTGTCCCACCAGAGTACGGAGGTGTAACAGGTCATACTGGGCAGCATTATTCGAGACGATATCCCTTACTTCCTATCCTGGCTACCCCTTTTGTTGCCGTTGGTCTTGCTCTGAGTCATTGGTTTAACTTACCAGAACACTTTGCGGCGGCTACCTGTGCTTTAGTATTATCCATCTTACTGACAGCCGCCACGACGGCTTTAGTCGCCCTATTAGCTCTGCGTCTGGGCAGTACGTCACAAGGTGCCTACATAGCCGCATTAAGTTTTGCCTTCGGTACGATAGCGCTGGTATATGGTCATACCTTCTTTGCCGAACCCCTGCTTGCTTTTCTTACCGTTGCCAGCATCTACCTTGCCCTAGGGCGAACTAGGCAAGAGCTTGCTGGTGCCAGCATCTTAGCTGGGTTGGCAGCCATCGCTAAACCAACTGGGATTGTAGTTGGACCTATCCTATCCCTTTACTTTCTAGCCAAGAGGCGTCCGCTTCGCCTTATCTTAGGCCCGATACTCGCTCCCACCGTAGCAGCTCTGCTCTACCTCTTTTACAACTACATAAGATTCGGTAATGTACTAACCACGGGGCAGCCGTTATCTAACTTCACCACTTCAGGAGCGCTCGAACGCTTCTTGGGTTTGCTGTTCAGTCCTGGCGTTGGGGGAGGTTTAATCTGGTACTGCCCGCCAGTGCTCTTAGCAATTATCGGATTGCGTCAGGCTCTAAAATCAAGAACCTTAGAGGCACTGGTAATTGTGGGAGTATTTTTAGGTTACTTGCTGCTCCACTCTTTTTGGCTCTGCTGCGGTTGGGATTGGGGGCCTCGATTTCTAGTGCCTGCGCTGCCAGGACTGATGGCGTTGACAGGACTTGTTGGGAAATCGTGGTGGAAGTGGTTAATTGCCCTAACGATAGTGGGGTTCCTCATCAACGCGCCCACTCTGGTCTCGTTTTATCAGCGCTACTATTTCGAGGTAGTTACTGCTGGGGATGGTCAGCATAACATCTGGTTTTGGGGAAACTTCACCGACGCACCGCTGTTTCATGCTTGGGGCGCTGCTTATCGGCAGGTTAATGATGCTTTGGCAGTTGATATCAGAGATTTAGTCAGGGAAGCTAGCGCCTCAACAGCGTCAAGTGAGGAAGCGATGCCAGAACTACTGCGGATTGTAGCCGTGTGGTGGTGGGTCTTGCCTGCTGTGGGTATACCCATGTGGGTTGGAGTCATAGTCTCGGCTCTTTTAGTCAGCGCTGGGGTGTGGGTGCTACGAAAGATTTGGCGGCATCTCCCCGTGGAACGAGAACTCTCCTGCGAAAGAGTAGCCAAAAGCAGAATCTTGCTAAAGTAGCCTGTAATTTATTAATGCCTAGAAGAGAACTCAGTGGGGAATTCCATGAATCAATCTGTTGCAACCTCTTCCTATATTGTTTGCGTTGGTAATAGTTGGTTTCCCACAATGCCTGGTGGACTCAATCGCTACGTCTACGAACTCACTCATCATTTAGTAGCAGGACAAGAGCAAGTTGAATTGTGCGGAGTTGGACTACCCCAAACGTCAGCAACTTCTGGTTTAAAACTGACTAATTTAGCTGAGGTTGATAGTCCGATCTGGAAGCGTCTTTGGTCAACTCGCACTAATTTTTTGCATAGAGAAGCAACTAAACCAGATGCGGTCAACTTGCATTTCGCTTTGTATAGTTTGCCTATATTGGCAAGTTTGCCAGAAGACGTACCGATTACTTTCACATTCCACGGGCCTTGGGCATTAGAAAGCGAGCGGGAGGGGGCTAAAAAACTGGGTGTATTTGTCAAGCGATGGATGGAACAAAGAGTCTATGATCGTTGCGATCGCTTCATTGTTCTCAGTAAAGCCTTTGGCACAATTCTGCATCAACAGTATCAAATTCCTTGGAGCAAAATTCACGTCATTCCCGGTGGTGTCGATACAAGCCGATTTCAACCTAACCTATCTCGTCAACAGGCACGGGAGCAACTCAACTGGCATCAGGATCGAACGATCCTATTTACCCCTCGTCGCCTCGTCCATCGCATGGGTATCGATATCCTACTGACGGCTCTAGCTAAAATCAAGTCAAGGATTCCTGATGTTTGGCTAGCCGTTGCTGGCAAAGGCCCGCTACGGGATTCCCTAGAACAGCAAGTGACAGCATTAGGACTCAATGAGCAGGTTAAATTCCTCGGTTTTTTACCCGATGACCAGTTACCTATAGCTTACCAAGCCGCTGATTTAACAGTAGTTCCCAGTCAATCTTTAGAAGGATTTGGATTAATTTTACTCGAATCTTTAGCTTGTGGAACGCCAGTTTTATCGACTCCGGTAGGAGGGATGCCAGAAATTTTAGCTCCCTTTGCGCCCTACTTGCTTACTGATTCTATAAGTGAGGAGGCGATCGCTACACGATTAACCGAATTACTTACCCAAAAAATATCAATGCCTTCTAGAAGTGACTGTCACGAATATGCCTCTACTAACTTTAATTGGCATAAAATCGCGCAGCAAGTGCGGCAAGTTCTTTTGACTTGAAAAATATCGGCATGAAAATCCTGTTCTTAGACCAAAGCGGTAAGTTAGGGGGGGCGGAAATATCTTTAACAGACGTTGCCAAACCCTATCGAGATCATTGTCTGGTTGGTTTGTTTGCCGATGGTGCTTTTAAAGACCTATTAGAACAACAGCAAATCCCCGTACAAGTGCTGACTACCGAGCAAATCAACGTTCGCAAAGAGAGCGGAATCATACAGAGTTTAAGCAGCGTAGGTTCCCTGGCTCCTTTAATTGCTAAAGTAGCAAAACTAGCCCGTGACTACGATCTAATCTACGCCAACACCCAAAAAGCTTTAGTTGTTGGTGCGATCGCTAGTTTTCTCAGCCGCTGTCCTTTGGTTTATCACCTGCGTGACATTCTCTCACCCGACCATTTCAGCCGCACTAACCGTCAGATTATTGTTACTTTAGCTAATAACTTTGCTTCATTAGTCATTGCTAATTCTCAAGCGACTCGTACTGCTTTTGTTGAAGCGGGAGGACGACATGAGATTGCAGAAGTTGTCTACAACGGCTTTGACCCAAAATTATATCAAAACAATGATTTCAACCGCCAACAAGTAAGACAAGAATTAGGAATTAATGGGCAATTTTTAGTCGGTCACTTTAGCCGCCTATCTCCCTGGAAAGGGCAGCATATTTTGCTCGAAGCACTGGCTTTGTGTCCTGATGAGGTAACAGCAGTTTTTGTTGGCGATGCACTATTTGGCGAACAAGACTATGTCCAGCAGTTACATCAAAAAGTAGCAGAACTCAAACTTGAGGAGCGGGTACGGTTTTTAGGATTTCGTGGGGATATTGTGCGGCTGATGGCAGCTTGCGATTTAATCGCTCATACTTCAACTGCTCCCGAACCCTTTGGGCGAGTGATTGTCGAAGCCATGCTTTGTAGATGCCCCGTCGTTGCGGCGGCGGCTGGAGGAGTGGTGGAATTAGTCGATATCGGTAAAACTGGATGGCTATTGTCTCCTGGAGATTCTCAGCAACTTGCTCAAATTATCACTACCTGCCGCAATCAGCCACAGCAGGCAGCAATGATTGCCGATCAAGCTGAGATTCAAGCAATTCAACGCTTTGAACTCACTGCTATCAACCAGCAGATTTCTCAGCTACTCCACCGAATTTTAGAACCGTCCAAAATTAAACGCTAATGTTAAAGGTTCAAAAAGAAACGGCATCAATGCTTACCCGTGATGGGATGCGGTTAGATGCGGATATTTATCGCCCGGAGGGAGAGGGAGAGTTTCCGGTGTTGCTGATGCGGCAACCCTATAGAAGAGCGATCGCCTCTACCGTCGTTTACGCTCATCCCACCTGGTATGCTGCCCAAGGATACATCGTCGTCATCCAGGATGTCCGGGGACGAGGCACCTCAGAAGGCGAGTTTGAACTGTTCGCCCATGAAGTTGAAGACGGAGTTGATGCCGTTAACTGGGCAGCGAGTTTACCCGGTAGCACGGGTAGTGTCGGCATGTATGGCTTTTCCTACCAGGGAATGACTCAGCTTTATGCCGCCGTGCAGCGCCCTTTTGCCCTCAAAACTATTTGTCCGGCGATGATTGGCTACGACTTGTACAGCGACTGGGCGTATGAAGGGGGAGCCTTTTGCCTGCAAGCCAATCTCGCCTGGGCAATTCAACTCGCTACAGAAACCGCCCGCTTACGGGGAGATGAGCCAGCCTATCAAGCCTTATATGCCGCCGCGCAGAACCTACCCTTATCTGACTCCATTCCAGCACGCCCTACCATCCTCAAGGACTTAGCGCCGGATTCCTTTTACCATACCTGGTTAGATCATCCCCGACCAGGGGAATATTGGGAAAAACTTTCCCCGAAGCATTTGCTACAAAATGTTGACCTCCCCATGCTCCACATTGGCGGTTGGTTCGACACCTTCCTGCGCGGCACTCTCCACCTATATCAAGAGATGGCAGCTCGCAGTACCTGCCCCCAACATCTCGTTATTGGCCCTTGGGCGCACCTCCTCTGGGGGCAAAAGGTGGGGGCAGTGGATTACGGAGAAGAGGCGGTAATTCCCGTAGATCGGCTGCAAATTCGCTGGTTTGACCAGTTCCTCAAGGGCATAGATAGCGGATTGGAGAAGGAACCTCCCGTTTCTTTGTTTGAGATGGGGAGCAATGAATGGCGCTTCCTGGAGGCATTGCCGAACAAGCCCAAATCCTATTTTCTCGCCAGTACGGGGTTAGCTAGCTTTAACGAAGGTGCATTAGTTGCCACGCCTGCTGAGGCTTGTCTGGATGATGTGTTTGTACACGATCCCTGGCGTCCCGTTCCTGCTTTGGGAGGTCATGCAGTAGCTCCGGCGGGTTCTTTTGAACGTTCCCACCTCGACAGCCGCACGGATGTTCTCACCTACACTACTGCTCCTTTGATGGCAGACTTGCACTTAAGCGGGGAGGTAACGGCAGAAATCTACTGTACTGCTGATGCAGCTAGTTTTGACCTCTGTGCCGTGCTATCGGAGGTTCATCTCGATGGCAGCGTCTACAATCTCACTCAAGGCTACCTGCGGGTGGAATCCCAGCCAGAAACGACTCCCTTACGCGTATCTTTGCAAGCTACCTGTACCCGTATCCATCAAGGTCATTCTCTGCGCCTTAGCCTCAGTGCTGCCTGCTTTCCTGCCTATCCCGTTAACTCCGGTACGGGCTTACCTCCGGGAGAAAGCCGCTTGATGGAGGCTGAGGTGATTACGATTGGTGTAAGTTGCGGTGGCGATCGCTCTTCACGAATATTGCTACCTGTAGCGTAATTTTGGAGGTGGGCGATCGAGAGCAGCGGAATGATTTTCTAGGGCGACGAAAGTATGATGCTGTTGCGGAATTAAAGAATGGGATTCCTGGCGATCGCACTGGTGAATAGCCTATATTTCCACAATAATGATGTTTTTTTTAGCTTACGAAGTCAAAGGACGGGTACAGCTAAATCCCGTTTGTTACTGGCATAGTGTTTGTAGATGATTTCAGCGCTATTGCCTACCCATCGCGCTACATCCTTAGCATCCAGTCCTTTTTCCAGACATAGAGTTATGAAAGTATGGCGGGTAGAGTAAGGGGTTCTATAGGGAATGTCTAGTTTCTGTAGAACCGACTTCCAAGCACGGTTGCAGAAGTTGTGAACATCTATCAAACCGCCGTTGGGACTGGGAAAGACCAAATAACTTGGCTGACAATCTTCAGGTTTAATTGACTGTAGTAATTCTTGCAATTGAGCATTTACTGGAAAAGTGCGTTTTTGTTGAGTCTTCAAACCTTTTTTAATCTTGATGCCATCAACAGATATCGTTGCCGCTTGGCAAAAAGTAATATTACGAAAATCTGATGATATATCTTGCCACCGTAGAGCAACCGCTTCACTAGGACGACAACCAGTCAGGAAGTAAAACCTTACAAGAGGAGCATAGTAGCTGTAGTAACGGTTATTTTCAAAGGCAGAAATGATTAAATCTTTTTCATCTGCTGAAAAGGCATCCTGTCTACTTCCTTCTGTATTCCGTTGCAGCTTAATATCGCTTGCCATTGCCCTAAAAGGGTTGCTTTTGATGTGCTTCGATCTCATACCCCAGTTACAGCAGGCTGAAAGCTGTACTAGGTAGCGCTTGGCTGCATTAGGAGAATAGTTAGCTATTAGGTAATCTCTGATGCCTATTGCCTGCTCTAGGGACTGATCGGGAAGCTTCTGAATCATGTTCCTAGTCTTCTTATAATCCTTTGCCAAGGTAGATTGGGAAACTTGTGGCTTTTTGTACGTTTCGTACATGTCCCACAACTGACTCAAGTTAAGTTCAGGTTTTGGTTTGATTGTCTCAACAACCGTTAGGTGTGACTTGGGTTTGTACTTAGCTAGGGCAAAGTCAAAGTTATCAGAGATGATGTCCAGTTCAATCTGATGTGCTTTAGCTTCCGCTACTTTACGGTTATCCAGTGTGTCAGGTAAGCCGAGACTGAAGTATTTTTGCTTACCGCCATAAATTTGCCGAGGTAGTCGTAACCGCAACCTGCCTTGGAACGATTCAATCCCTACACTGCCCTTACTGCTCTTCTGAGGTGTTCCCATAGTTTTGACTATGAAGCTTGTGTATTCATAGTCAAAGCATAGTCAAAACATCGTCAGTTGTATAGAGGAGTTGCCTCGTCAAAATTTCTCTTAATCACGCTGCGTTCCTTACAGCACATGAATTAGAGATTAAGCAATAAAAAATGCCAGGACGGAGATTTGAACTCCGGACACGAGGATTTTCAGTCCTCTGCTCTACCAACTGAGCTATCCCGGCGAGCGCGTTTTGGCGCTTAACTAAGGTAACAAACTTATAGGTTCTTTGCAAGTACCTTTTACTGATTTTTTTTGCCGTCGTGTCAGAAGGGGGGAAATTGCTCCACTATCATCTGAGCACCTGTTCAGTTATCATAGTGAATATAGGCAACTGAGAATGTTAATCATTTCCATCCGTTAATATTAAAGTGCCAAGTTTTACCTCGCACTCTAGGAGTCAGATGTCACCTCAACCTTCAACTGAGGGGGCTGTAGTCAGTCTTCAGGCACGCCAAGGTGCTCATTGCACAGCACCCTGCCCAATGGAGATTGAGGAAGTTTCTCAGCTCCAATACAAAATCCTCAGCACAGAGAAAGCCCAGCGCATGGCGGAATTCTTCAGCTTGCTAGGAGATGCCAATCGCCTGCGGATTGTCTCGCTTTTGGCAGTACAGGAACTATGTGTCTGTGACTTAGCAGCAGCGCTAGATATGAGCGAATCTGCTGTATCTCACCAGTTACGGTCTTTGCGCTCAATGCGCCTCGTTCGCTATCACAAGGAGGGGCGCAAAGTTTTCTACCGCCTCCAGGATAATCACGTTCTTGACCTTTATTATTCGGTGGCAGAACACCTGGATGAGCCGACTGAGTAGGGAGCGTTGAAGAGTAAAGGCGCGATCGCAAAAAAAACCAGCAGCTCTAACTACTGGTTTAGTGAAATCTAATTGTCGTCGTTCTACTCAAGGAAACCCCAGCCGCACGTTCCCATTCGGCAGCAGGTGCAATTTCTTAATAAAGATTGTAACAGTAAACACCGATTTTTTAAAAAAATTAACAATTTGCTGATTACAAATCTACCGTTGGATAGTGACTTCCTGTTTGAGGACGCCCCCAGATGATGCGTTCTTGCTTGTAGATTGCCATACCAGGTTTTGCACCTTTGGGCTTATAGACGTGTTTCGGTTCAGTGTAAACCACTGGCACCTGGTCACTTTGACGCGCTCGGCTGTAGTGAGCCGCTAAATCAGCAGCAAACTGTAAATCAGCCTCGTCGGCGACGGCTCCTGGCTCTAAACGCAAAAGAACGTGACTCCCGGCAATTTCTTGGGTGTGAAACCACAGGTCGTAATCTCCAGCCGTGCGGAAGGTGAGCTGGTCATTTTGCCGATTATTACGCCCGATCAAGACTTCAAATCCACTAGGGGCTTGATACTTGTAAGGTTCGGAACCCTCAGAGACATCGCGGCTGCGCTGTTCCGGGGCATCTAAATATTTCTGCTGGATCAGCTCCTCGCGGATTTCTTGCAGCGTTTGCAAATCGTCTGGGGTGTTATAGGTATCAAGCTGGTTGAGCGAGGCTTCAACTTGTTCTAGATAGTTAATTTCCTCCTGCACCTCTTGCAGCAACGGCTCTACGGCGTTGCGGGCACGTTTGAGCTTTTGGTGGCGTTTGTAGAGTGCTTGAGCGTTTTGAACTGCATTCTTTTCTGGATTTAGGGAAATCTGCACAGGCTTGCCTGTTTCAAAATCGGAAAGTTCAATCACCTGCATTCCCGGTTGCCAAGCTTGGAGGTGCGCCATCAGTAAGTCAGCTTGTTGCCGATGTAAATCCGCCTCGTCAGATTGCTGCAAGCGCTCTTCAAAGGTTGAGGCTTTGAGACGCAGTTTGGTGAGAAGGTTGGTAATTTTCTGACTGAGCTGATGGTGCAGCCGCTTAAATTCTTGTTGGTTAAGTTGGTCGGTGTAGTAGCGATTGAGCAGGGTGTGGATAGTTTGGGCAGGCTTGACTATGCCCCAACCGACAACGGTGTACCCGTCTTCTGTCCAACCTGGCGTGAAATTCTCGGTTTTCAACAATTGCAGCCACTCTTGCCAGCGCTGAAATAACCGTTGCCAATCGGAGGCGTTTAAGGTTTCGGTGGAACAGTTGGGGTCTAAGTTGGCAGCTTGTGCCATGGAGCTAGCAATGGCAGGACTTAAGCCGCGATAAGCTTTGAGTAACTGACGCGACAGACGCCCTGGGACAAGGCTGACTCGCTCTTGCCAGCGCTCTGGGGATTCATCGGCGCGGGGGAAGGTGCCAGTAAGGGCGGGGGGAACTTCGTAGGGTTGCCCAGTTTGTACGGGGCGGATGCTGGATTGCTGGGCACTGACTTGATGAGCAGTGGTAACAATTAGATGGTCGGCATCGGTGAGGATGACGTTGCTGTATTTGCCCATGATTTCGGTGTAGAGGTGCCACTGGATCGGGTCACCGGGGCGTCGGGCAAATTGCAAATCGAGGACTCGCTCCCACGGCGCGATCGCTTCTATGGCAACGAGTGCCCAACCACTGAGTTGATGGCGGAGTTGGTCGCTAAAGGTAAAGGTATCGGGGATACGGGGTGGTGGATCGCCAAGATGCAGGCGGGCGGCTTGGGGATGCCAGGAAATCGTCAGCCAACCCCGTTGTTTGAGGGTTCGTAGTGCAAGGGCAATAGTATAGCGATCGCGCTGATAAACCTGTTCGACGCGTGCCGGAATCCAGTCAGCCCTTAGCTGACAACAAGCAGCCGTAATTGTCGTGAAATCAACAGATTGCATAGAAAGCGCGGTTTCTACAATTATTTCGTTCTGCCTTCATCCTCTCACAGTCAACCCGACTGAGGATTTTCAACATAGATCTGAGCTTAACTAACTCGATACAATCGCCCATCCCGTAACTGCACGACTGGCTGATTCGCCATCCGGATTAGCCCGGCGTCATGAGTGGTGACAATCACCGTTACCCCCATCCCGTTAAGTTTTTGGAGAATACTCAAGACTTGCCGGGAATTATCAAAATCAAGGTTGCCTGTAGGTTCATCAGCTAGCAATACGGGAGGAGTGCCAATGATGGCACGGGCGAGGCTGACTCGCTGCTGTTCTCCCCCAGAGAGTTCTTCAGGAAAGCAGTCCGCTTTGTGCTGCAAACCAACGAGCTTTAGGGTGGGGAGAATGCGTCGCTGAATGTCTTTGCGGGTGTAGCCCTGCGCCCAGAGAACGAAGGCGATATTTTCTGTAACCGTGCGGCGGGGAATCAGTTTATAGTCTTGAAAAACAACTCCGATACGGCGGCGCAGTAACGACAGGCGATCGCCTCTCAATTTCCCCACATTAGATCCATCAACAATCACCTCTCCCTGCGTCGGACGTTCTGCCCCATACAGCAACTTCAGCAACGTTGACTTCCCTGCACCCGACGGGCCCGTCACAAACAAAAAGCCCCCCCGCCGCACCGTCAGATTGACCTTATCCAGCCCCCAACTGCCATTGGGATAGGTTTTCGTTACACCTTGCAACTGCACCATCACCGACGGCTCATCAGTGACGGTATTCGGAGCAACTGGCTGGTGAGTTTTACTGGAACCAGAATGACCAAAGACTGCGGTCATAGAAACACGATCAAAAAGGATTGGTGAATTTTGACATCCTCCACGACCATAATCAAGGTGTGGAGTCCCAAAAATCACTATATTGTGGCGGAAGTCTTCCCGTCGAAATGATCAATCACGCCAAGCGCTGCGCTAAGGCTTTGAGGGCAAACTGGGGCAACACTAGCATCCGACGCCAGCGCCAGGGTTCTTGGTAGAGCCGATAGAGCCATTCCAAATGATTATCCCGCAACCAGCTTGGCGCACGGGTTTTAATCCCCCCCCAGATATCAAAGCTACCACCAACCCCAATCCAAACGGAATTAGGGCAAAGGTGACGATTTTCGGCAATCCATAACTCCTGACGCGGAACACCTAAACCCACCAAAATAATCTGGGGTTGTTTATCCTGGAGAGTCGTTTTAAGTTCTTGGGTTTCGACATCATTGATATAACCATGTTGCACGCCAGCGATCGCTAATTCCGGCAATCTGCTCTGCCATACGTTCACCGCCGCTTGCGCCACACCTGGGGCACCTCCATAGAAAAAGACTGGACAAGCTCCCCACTGTCCCGCCTGCCGTAATAAAGATTCTGCCAGCTCGATTCCTGGACAACGCTGCTGTCGCTTCCCCTGAAGCCACAAGTAAAATATCACCCCAGCCCCATCTGGAATCACCAATTCTGCTCGCTGGATAATACTGGCAAGACTGTTGTTGCGTTCTGCCTGCATTGCCATCTCTGCATTCAGCGTCACCACATGACTACCAAGCCTCTGTTGTACGCGAGTGCCTAACCAATGCCCATAATCATTTAATAAGTGAACTGGTAGCCCCAGCACAGGAAATTTTTCGGGTGCCTCCAACATAGCCTAGGTCTTTCTTCTCCGATCGTACTATTACTATGAAGGCTATCCGATCCGGACGCTGAAAGCTAGCTGATGATAATTATTCATTCATCGTCTTATAAGTAGCCACCGCAGAAGGCGAAATCCGATTGAGGTAGCGGAAAATCCAATATTTAATCACAGAATCTAAAATCACTGGGAAAGTGGCAATAAAAAGGAAAATAAAATCTTTACTTTCTGGAAGCCCTAAATGTCTAGCAAGCCCTGCTAGAATGACTTCCCAGCCGTGGGGAGAGTGAAATCCCACGAACATATCAGTAAACAAAATAATCAAAAAAGCCTTAGCACTATCACTCAGACCATATACAACGTCATCAATAAATGATTTTAAAATGGCAATTTCTTTTTTGCTATTAACAATAACTAAACAAAAAGTAATAGTTGCTAATAAATCAGCAAAAATATTTTTTATAGCATTGAAGCTTCTATTTCGATACTCTTCTGCTAATTCTAAAGCTTCTTCCTGAAGTTGTGCCTCTATCTCTTCTTGATTGAGTCTAGGGGCAAAACCAAGCAAGGTACGGAACTTTAGCTGTTGTTCAAAGCGTTCTAATTCGACAAAGGCTTCTTCTTCTAAATCCTGATTTAGGAAGAGAACTGTTTCTTCTTGATTCCGAAAATGATTAACAATTGGACTAACTACGAAGGTTTTGGCAATTTGCTGCGTTAAAATAGGGACAATAATTAAAGTTAAAATGAATTTAACCGAAATCACTGTTTTGGTTTGAGAACTGCGGAAATTTTGAACAACTTCTGCTTCTGCATTAGGGTTAAGGTCTCTTTGCAGTCGATTAACCGTTCTCAAAATCGATCTGGGCAAAACCCCGGTCTTACTGGCAAATGTTTCAGCCTTAGGCCCCACATCTTTAGCGAAAGTACCTGAAGTTTGTTGAATTTTACTAGTGGTGGGAACTCGCTTAGGGAGATTCCTAGGAACTTCTTGATTAAAATCTTCTTTTGGTTTAGGAACTTCGACTAAAGCTGAAGATTGAGTAATCAGAGAATTTTTATTTTCATACTTAGCGATAGTTTCATCAATAAAATTTAGTTTTTCAATAATAATTGACGATTTTTCGTCAAGCTCCATTGCGTAAAAATTAGCCAAGGATTCAGCAGAATTTGCGCGATTGTTTTTAAATCTTTTAGGTTCAACACGGTTGACCATAGAGCGGCTCATGTTGAATTCTCTCAATCGCGACTTGACAATTTTTAAATATTTTTTTAGCTCAGATTCAAAATAAGAAAAAGCGCTATCCCCATAGTTAGCAGATTCAGCGGTAATTTTTTTGCCATTAAAATGTTCGTCTTCAATGGCTTTAATCATCAGCGCCGCTTGGTATGCCTGATCTAAAGCCCTCTCCGGCGTATCTGAGAACCATCGACTAGCATTACGTAAGATCGCGTTTAAGTTCATCAAAACACTGAATTGAATAACACGAAGTATGCCGGGTATTCTTTGACAGGAGAAACTGCCAGAATAGTTAAAACCACTGTACGTGGTATATTAACAAATTACCTCCCGAAAATTCGTGTTGAGTTCATCAATTTGGATTACTGGGCCAACTCGCAGTGGCAAGACGACTCACCTTGTCCAGGAGTTTTGCCGATGGGTTGATAAAAGAGTGGGTACGCAAGGACGTTCCGGTTCAGCGTCGAGTTGGAACCACCGTCACTCGCAGATGGCGTCAGCCGTTTTGGTATTTGCGGCAAACGATGACAACCGTCGCGAACTGGCGGATCGCTTAGCGATCGCAGTCCAAGGGCGCTACCCTGTTCTATCCAAGACGCCTCTAGGTTTTTTTCAAGATGAGGTGATCCTATTTTGGCCGTTATTGATTCAGCGACTGGATCTGCGGGCACAGTTTCCCCTGCGGCTACGCCCGGAAACTGAACAGGAATTGGCGACACAGTTATGGCGTCCGGAGTTGGATAGCGATCGCCTACAGTTTGCCGGAGTCAGCGAGTATCGATTAGTACGACGCATCCTAGACTTATTGCAGTTAGCCGCCGTCAGTGGCATTCCTGTAGAAGATCTTCCCAGCATCCTGGAAGAAGGAATGAGCGAACAGGAGGGAACGCCCGAACAGTGGGCGCTGATGGGGGAAATGCTGCTGAAATGGCGGAAATGGTGTCTAGAGAGAGGATTTCTCACCTACGGGATTATTTGCGATCTCTATTGGCGGGAACTACTTGCTGACTCTACTTATTTAGAGCGTTGGCGATCGCGTTATCAAGCGGTGTTTGCCGATGATGTTGATGATTATCCGGCTATTGCCAAGGATTTATTCGACCATCTGCTTGACCGCGATATCGTTGGCGTGTTTACCTATAATTCCGATGGCAAGGTGAGATTGGGGCTAAATGCTGACCCTGGCTACCTAGAAAAGTTAGCCTCCCGCTGTCACGTCGAAACCTTATCAGGGTCGCGCTTTGGAAGCTTGGCACACACCGTGAAAGATGCGGTGATAGAATCAATCGGCGACGCACCCTTGTTTCTCACAGGCTTACCCGCCACAGTGCAGTCACTCCAAACCACCTCACGAGCTGAACTGTTGCGGCAAACGGCTGAAGTGTTGGCCAGCTTGGTGAAATCAGGGAAGGCTCGTCCAGGGGAAATTGCGGTGATTGCGCCCGGTTTAGATGCGATCGCTCGTTACACCCTCACGGAAATTTTGACGAACCAGGGCATCCCTGTAGAACCCCTCAACGACCAGCGCCCCTTAATTAGCTCTCCCCTGATTCGTGCCCTGCTGACCCTTTTGGCTTTAGTTTATCCAGGTTTGGGACGCTTAGTAGACCGGGATGCCATAGCAGAGATGCTGGTTGTTCTCAGTTCAAAACCCAGCAGCGGTTCTCAGCCAAAGCTGGAGCCTGCCATCGATCCTGTACGGGCGGGTTTACTTGCCGATTATTGCTACTCCCCTAGTCCCGAACAGCCTCGCTTGCTGTCTGTAGAATCTTTTCCCCGCTGGGATAGATTAGGACATCGCGCCACTACTGCTTATTTGGAGATTGTGCAGTGGTTGGAGATACAGCGACAGCAACAAGAACAACGACTTATTTTAAATGCGATCGCTCTTCTCGACCGCGCCATTCAACGCTTTTTGGGCAACGCCATCAGTCTTCCCTACGACCAACTTTCCGCCTTGCGGGAACTGATGGAAACTGCCCAACACTACTGGGAAGTCGATGGACGCCTGCAAAAAAGCGCCCAAAATACCAGTCTCGACCATTCCACTGTTGCTCAATTTATTCAATTGCTGCGTCGCGGTACCGTCACCGCCAACCCCTACCCTGTACGCCGCTTCGCCGCCAACACTAACGATGCCATTACCTTAGCCACGATCTTCCAGTACCGCGCCAGCCGTCGCTCTCACCACTACCATTTCTGGCTAGACGCCGGATCTCCTCTGTGGTCAAGTGGTGGTGCGGCTATCCTGTTTGGGGCACCTTTATTTCTCAAAGAATGGTCAGGACGCCCTTGGACAGAAGAAGATAAATTTCAAGCGGATGAGGAACGATTGCGGCGGATTCTGCGAGATTTAATTGGTCGAGTCAGCGAGCAGATTTACCTGTGTCACAGCGAGTTAGCGGTAAACGGACAGGAACAAACGGGCCCATTGTTAACCTTGGTGAATACAGCCATGCCTTTGACGAGCGGTTTTGTCTCTGTTTGATGTTCGCTTTGCTCAAGTTAGTTGGCAATTCTCTGGACACTTAACTCGAATAATGGCTGAGTCTTTAGATTGCGCCTTCACCGACAACCTATTTAGACTTCATCTCCTAGATCGTCTAGGTCATCTACATTTCTTGGATGAAATCTTCGATAGGGCGAGTTTGACCGCGCTCTAGTTCCTCGAAGCCTTGCTGAATACCTGCAATTGTTTCCAACTGCTCGATTAGTTGGCGTACTTTGGTGGGATCGATTTTGGCAGGATCGAGAAAGGTGATGAGAACTTGGGTGCGATCGCCCTTTGGGCGGTGGCGAAGCCAATCGCTTACATCCTGCGGCAGTTCGACCAGTTCAATTTGTCCGTTCTGATAAATCCCTTCGACAGTTTTTAGCATCGGTAGCAATAGGGTTGATAGTTCTCTCAATTCTACTGATTCTCCCCTACGCTATCTGTTGCAATCGCCCCATCGATAACCTCTTTCCCCGCATCTTCGTTGACAATCTAAAGCGGTGCGATCGCAAGTTTGTCGCCTAGGTAGAGTGAAGCGCGAAACCTACGTTGTTTTTATTTTGGAGAACTGTGGATGATGGAATTTGTGCCTTAACCTGTGCTATGAGCAGAGAGCGATCGCCAGATGATTTAACGTTCCTGTTGAGCGGCTGCAGGTAGCCTTTAACTCAGCCCCAGCGGCTTGCAACCGTCCGCTGCAACGCGATTGTTATACTGCTGCTAAGAACCAGAAGATACTAAGGACAAGCAGTGGAATGATTAAATCAAGTACTAACATGAGCAATGCTAATGGGGCCTGCTTGTCTGTATTTTGCCTAACCTGATCAACGAAAAAGTGTTATGGAATATGAACAAATTAAGCGTGAATTAGAAACCTCTGCCACTTTAAAGCTTTTACGCAGCCGAAATGCTGCCTTAGTTTTAAGTTTTTTACATAAGCAGTTTAAGGTAATTCAACAGGTTTCTGTTGCCCAACTAGAGTTAGAAGAAAAGTTAGGTGACTATGTGGAATTTTTGCAAGACATTTATCCTGATCTCTGTCCCCGATCGCCTAAAGAGTATCTCAGCGAATGGTGTGATGATCAGCTTTTGAGAAAAACCTTTGATAATAGTGATGATCCGGTATTTACCCTAACTCCTGCGGCGGAAAAAGCGATCACTTGGTTGGAAGATCTGCAACAACGCGATGAGTTTGTGGGTACGGAATCTCGCTTTCTGCAAATTTTCTCATTGCTCAAAGAGATTCAAGATCGTAGTACAACTGATGTAGAGACGCGGATTGCTCAGTTAGAACAAGATCGTGATCGTATCCAGCTAGAAATTGACCACATTCGTCAAACAGGCGTAGTCGAACGATACAGCCAGACGCGGCTGCAAGAACGATTCCTTTTAGCCAATCAAGTGACTCGTCAACTAATTGCTGATTTTAGAGATGTTGAACAAAACTTTCGTAAGCTGACTCGGACTGTCCAGGAAGCGCAGCTTCAGCAAGATACTCGTAAAGGGGCAGTGGTTAGCCGAGTATTGGATGCAGATCAAGAGTTGAAGGATTCTGACCAGGGACGTAGTTTCTATACTTTCTGGAATTTTCTCATGTCAACTAGTAAACGACAGGAGCTGAAATCCTTGATTCAAAACGTTTATCAGCTAGATGAATTGCAACCATTAACCCACGAGTATGAGTTCCTCCGTCGCATCGAGCGCAGTTTACTGAATGCTGGGGAATACATTGTGCAATCCAATCATCGGCTTACCGAAAAACTGCGTCAGATGTTGGATGAGCGCAATCTTAGGGAAAATCGACGAGTCGCGGAACTGATTACCGATGTGCAACGCCTTGCCCGAAAAGTGGCGAATGACATGCCAACAGAGCCAGATTTTTGGGTCTTAGAAGGTGAACCTGCTGTTAATCTAGTGATGGAACGTCCCTTGCATCCGTTGGTAGAGTCGGAAACACCAACATTCTCACTAGATTTCACTAACTTACCAGAAGTCATGCTGGATGAAGAAATTGCTGAACTTTACCAGCAGTTTTATGTGGATGAAGATTTGTTAGTACAGCGCATTGCTCACGCACTGGAACACTGCTCAACTATCTCGCTAACAGACTTGATTCAACTTTACCCAGTGACGCAAGGATTGCCCGAAATGGTTGCTTACCTGGCGATCGCCACTCTATCTAATCGCCATTTCATCAATACTAGTACAATTGATTCAATCACAATTCCTAGCCTAGAGCCAGAAACACAGCTTCGGCTAACTGTGCCACAGATTATTTTTCGCCGCTGACTGCCCAAATAATGCAACCTCAGCCACCCCAATTCTATGCGCCCGTGATTCTCAAACTCCTGCAAGGGGTAGTTTACAGTGATGACCCACATTGGGATCGGTTGCAAAGCTACCTAACTCCGATTAAGGAATATTTTGCCAAGATTGGCTTACGAGTCCAAAATTACGAAACAGAAGGATTTGCTTACCTAGAGCAACCCGACCCCAATCCCGACGAGCGCAGTGAACCCCTACCCCGCCTAACTGTTCGTCGCCAATTGAGCTTTCGAGTTACTGTTTTATGTGTTTTACTGCGGGAGCAATTGCGACAGTTTGATGCCAGCGATGCAACTGGGCGGCTTGTGTTAAGTATTGAAAAAATTCGGGATTTGCTACAACTTTATCTGCCAGAAGGGAACAATGAGGAAAGATTTCGGCGTGAGGTAGATGGGTTAGTGAAACAAGCGACAGAACTCGGATTTCTCAAACGTCTATCTGGACAAGATGAAAATTACGAAGTTCGTCCCATCCTCAAAGCTAAAATTGATGCCGACATGCTTGAACTCTTAAGGCAAAAGCTAGAAGTTTATGCAAATGCTCCTGGATCTAGAACAGACTGATGATTCCCATAAAGCCTTGGCAGGCTTTCGTCTGCAACGGTTTGAAGTCCTGAACTGGGGGACATTTGACCAACACCCTTGGGTGCTAGATTTGCAAGGAGGGATTGCCTTGCTCACTGGGGCAAACGGTTCAGGCAAATCGACTCTGGTCGATGCCTTATTGACGTTACTGGTTCCAAATAAACGCCGTAACTACAACCAGGCTTCCAGCGCAACGGGTAAGAGAGAACGGGATGAGAAAAGCTATGTGCAGGGAGCCTATGGTCGCACCCGTGCGGAAGAATCCTATGGCTCAAAACCCAAGTTACTCCGAGAAAAAGGGAAGCTTTCAGTTTTGCTAGCGTATTTTAGCGATCGCATCAGCAAACAAGAGGTCACGCTGGCACAGGTGTTGTGGATGGAAGATGGCTCTGTTCGGAAGTTCTTTGTGATTGCCGATGCGGAATTGACCATCGCTACACATTTTGCCCAATGCAGTCGGATTTCAGACTTAAAGAAACAATTGAAAGCGATTGGGGCTGAGACGTTTGAAGAATTTGTTAAATACAGCCAGCAACTTCGTAAACGCCTTGGTCTGCAATCTGAAAAAGCACTAGATTTGTTTAATCAAACTGTCAGCATTAAAGAGATTGGGGGATTGAACGACTTTGTTCGCAACCACATGTTGGAAAAAACAGATGTGCAAACCAAGATTCACGAGTTGCAAGAAAGTTATGAGAACTTAACTATTTCACACACTGCCATTCAAAAAGCTCGCAAACAGTTAGAGGCACTGTTACCACTCACTGAACAAGCAGAAAAATATACAAAATTAAAAAATGAGGTAGCCAACCTACAGCAGCTTCAATCTATTGTTCCTGCATTTTTTGCCAGTAAGAAGCTCAATCTATTAATGCAAGAGTTACAAGCGATTGAAGAGCAGCTTACTCATGCCCAACATCAGCGTGGTGAAAGCGATCGCCAACTCACAAATCTACGTCAACAAGAGAAGGATCTAGACTTTTCTATCAAACAAGATAGTGTAGGTCAAAGACGACAAGAACTGAAACGAGAAATTGAACAACATCAGAAAGAAGTAAATATCAAGAAAAAACAGGCAGACGAGTATAATCACCTCGCTCAACGCTTAGACCTTCCACAGTATAGCGATAGCAATACTTTCTACACGGCTAGAACAAAAGGAGAAGCCCTGAAGCAAGAAATTATTGTTGCCTTACTAACTTTAGAAACGCAACGAGATGAACAAAAGCTGCTGTATGCCGATCTGCAAAAGCAACAGACTAAATTGAAGGACGAGTTAAAATCCCTTCGCAGTCGCAAGAGCCAAATTCCTAAAACTAATCTCGATATTCGCGATCGCCTTGTCAATGACCTAAATCTGGATGACAGCGATCTTCCTTTTATTGGAGAGCTTTTACAGGTTCGCCCAGAGGTACAGGAATGGGAGGGGGCGATCGAGCGACTGCTGCGAGGTTTTGGATTATGCATTCTTGTTCCTGATGCCCATTTTGAGGCTGTCAATGCTTATGTCAACCGGACTAATTTGCGAGGACGGTTGATTTATTATCCCGTTAGCCCGATCGCTCCCAATCCAACACAACGCCCCCTCGATCCCCAACAAGTTCCCTATAAGTTGGAAATCAAACAAGAAAATGAGACATTCTCACAATGGGTGCGAGATCAACTAGTACGCCAGTTTAGCTACGTTTGTTGCAATGCAGTTGACCAGTTCCAGCATGAAACTCGCGCTATTACTCCCAAGGGCTTAATAAAACATGGTGGAGAACGGCACGAGAAGGACGATCGCTCTCAAATTAGCGATCGCAGCAGTTACATTCTGGGTTGGAATAATGCCAGCAAAATCAAAGCTTTAGAGGCAGACTTAAAACAAATTAATCAGCAACTCGCACAAATTGACAAACGAGTGCAGTCACTAGAGCAACAGCGCGAACAACGGTCGCAACAAAAATCCTGGTTACAAGATTTGATGAAGTTTGCTGATTTCTCTGAGATTGATTGGCGAACAATAGAACGCGATCGCATCGAACTCCAGAAACAACGGCAGCAGTTAGAAGCCAGTTCCGATCGACTTAAGCAACTTGAAATCCAGCTTAAGGCAACCCAGACAGAAATTACTCAGGCAGATCAACAACGAGAACGCTTGATTCGAGAAATTCAAACCCTTGAAGATCGCCAACGTGACGCTAGAAGAGAGCAGAGTGACTGTGAAATGAAGTTGCGCTCGGTTGCAGATTCGGAAGTTGAAGCCTTTGAAAAGTGCATGGCAGCCAAGCTCAGGCAATATTCAATGACATTAGAAACGATCGTTCAAGATGAAGAAAACCTGCGCGATTACTTGCAAGAACGGCTCCGCCAACACGAACGACAGCAAGATGACTCTCGAAGCTCGCTTAATATGCGGATGCTAAATTTTAAGAATGCTTTTCCTGAAACCGTGTCAGAGTTAGGAACTTCGCTGGATTACTTGGATGAATACCTGAAGCTAAAGGCACAAATCGAGCAAGATGATTTGCCTCGACATGAACAACGATTTAAGCAATTAATGAATGAAAAAGTGATAATTGCCATTTCAATGTTTAAGAGTTCTTTAGAGAAGCAGGAAGAAGAAATCCAGCAAGCAATTGACGACCTCAATGACTCTCTACGACAAATTGATTACACAGATTCTACCTATATTAAATTGTGCTGCGATACGACCCGTAGCTCTGACGTTCGAGGCTTTAAGGAAGATTTGAAAGCCTGTCTCGGTGATGTTGCTCGTCAAACTGCCGAAGATAACGAAGAACGATTTAAAAGTATTCAAACCCGTCTAATTGAACGCTTCAAATCTGAAGAAAGATGGACTGGCTTAGTCACTGATGTTCGTAATTGGCTAGATTTTTCAGTAAGTGAAAGATACCGATCGGATAACACGGAAAAAGAACACCATACAGACTCTTCTGGAAAGTCAGGCGGGCAAAAAGTTAAATTGGCTTACACTATTCTAGCATCGGCGATCGCTTATCAATTCGGGTTAAATCAAGACACAATAAAACATAAATCTTTTCGATTTGTTGTCATTGATGAAGCATTTAGCAAGTCAGATGATGGCAATGCACGTTACGCAATGGAACTCTTCAAAAATCTAAATCTTCAACTCCTAGTTGTTACTCCAAAAGACAAAATAAATGTAATTGAGCCTTATATTTCTAGCCTTCATTTTGTCTCTAATGTATCAGAAGGAAACTACTCTCGAACTAATTCGATATCGATTGAAGAACATCGTCAAAAACGTCAAACTTTTCTCCAAAAAAATAGTGATTGATCCTGCTAAAATCAGACAAAAATCCGAACAACGTTATCCTTTATTTTTAACTTCAATCATTATAGAAAATAGCTTCTTTCCTATAGAATTTTCAGTAGGTTTTCTTCCAAAAGACTACCTTGCTCTACGCGAAGTAGTTACTCAGTTAATCCAAAAATCAAAACATAATTTAGGGTATGGTTACACCCTAGAATTGGAAACTAGAAGAACACAGAAATATGGACAGCAATCTTTACCTAAACGTATTAGCATTGAGACAGAGCAGGATTATTTGAAACTGATTAAGAAGGAAAAAGAAGTTTCACAATTTAAGGCAGACATAGACCTGATTCAGCTAGAAATTCCTGAACTAAATGATTGGCTTTCCCGAAACCCTTTAAAAGTTATTGAGTATAGCGATCGCTGGAATGACTTACTCAAAGTCTGCCAATACTTTCAACATAACCCCAAACCTAATCTCTATATTCGAGAACTACCCATTCAGGTTCATACAAAATTTATTGAACAAAATAAAGGTATTTTACGGAGCATTCTAGAGGATATTTTACCCGTTAACAAACTTGCGTTTTTAGAAGGCGAGAAAGAAAATACCTTTGAAAAGCGATTTTCTCTAAAGTATCGCGAGCCTCTCATTCGTCTTAGAATTTTAGATCAAATTTTAAAAATCAAATATGGCTTTCCTTTTTCTGATGTCAGTGTTCCCCTTTCTGAGTTTAGACAACTGAATTTAGAAACACACCGCTGCTTTATCACTGAAAATCTAATGAATTTTCTGACTCTACCCCTTTTAAAAGACAGCTTTGCACTGTTTGGTAGTGGCTATGCTATTCAAACCCTAAAATCTGCTAATTGGCTATCATTCTGCCCTATCTTCTATTGGGGGGATTTAGATATCGATGGATTTAAAATACTTTCTCAACTGCGATCTTATTTCCCTCAAACAATATCTATTATGATGGATTCAAAAACATTTGAAACCTTTCACGAATTTTCGGTTACTGTTGCAGAAGCGATTGCTGAAACCTTACCTCATCTGACCCCCGAAGAAGAAACTCTATATGCTCATCTTGCACTTCATCGAAAACGCCTGGAACAGGAGCGCATTAGTCAAGATTATGCTAATCGGCTTCTACAGAATTTGGTGCAGCAAAGCCCCTGAGTAAATGTACGAGCGCGATCGCTACAATCACCCGCTAGAACCAATTACCTCACGGAATGAAAAGACGACTAACTCCGAGATAGTTTTCAATAGACAACACAATGTCAGCTAGACGGGCACTACACTGCTCCCGATACTCTCGCTCAACCAGTCTATCCAGATTTCCAATCGTAATCACGGGCACAGATGTAGAGGTGCCTTCTTCGCGGATTGTTTGTTCTAGTGAATCCTCACCTTTTGCGTTTCGGTTTGCGGTCAAAAGAAGCATCTGATTGGATTGCGCGAACCGCCAAATTATTCGATCATTGCTGTCAGCAGCCAGTCCCGCCTCTTTCAGCGTCACAAAACGAATTGAGAGAAGGTCAAGCCAACCGTTAGCGGCTAAAGTCCCTTGAAACAAAACGACATAACCTGTCAAATTGTAATCAACCAGAACAATCATGCAGTCAGTCCAAGCTGCGCTTTCCAGGCTTGGAGTTTAGCATAAATCTCTTCCTGTCCTGGTTTTGGAGGTATTTTGGCAATTTCAGCCAAACGTTCCTGATTTTTGTCTTCCCAGTATTCCCGTATCTCTTGGGTTGCTTGTAAGACAGTTTGATATTCTGCTTCTACATCAGTACGGTTGGAATCAATGTAGGAGAGTGCTGCATTGAGTTGTTCTTCTGTCAAAGGGAGCCAGTTCAGAATGAGCTTGGGTGTCCATCCTGCTGCAAGATGATCCATAACATCGTAGAGGGTGATGCGGGTGCCTGTGATCGTGAGTCCTCGCTCTGTACGAATAATAAATGACTGCTTATTAGTTCCTAGAGTCATGTTCATCCCTTACTAAAATCTACTTTTATGATACTTTGCAGAAAAAGCAGGGTGAGCAATGCCCACTCCACGAAACTCAGTTCTCGCTACAGCCTCAAGGAAATAAGCGATCGCACTCAAGAAAAAAGTCTCTCAACAGATACCTGAACATCGGGAAATGCTAACGGTACAATCGCACCTTCACGAAGAACTTGTTGTGTAACGTACCGACCATTCTGAGGCGATCGCAAGACAATTATTCGCTTAGCAGATAAATCCAAAATCCAATACTCTTGAATTTCAGCCGTAGCGTAGATAGAGGTTTTGAGATCTAAGTCTTTTTTCAGGCTGGTCTTAGCAACCTCTACTACCCAAAAGATATCACCAGGTTCAGGATGGCGATCGTTGTATGCAGACTCCGGCAATCTAACAATTGCAATATCCGGTTCTGGTTCAGAGTCAGGTAGTGCAATCGGACCATTGAAACGCACATCGGCTTTACCTGCTAGCAACTCCTCCAGGTATTTCGCCCCTCGCCTTGCCGTATTGTAGTCAATCGGCGTTTCGGGACTCATTTCAACAATTTCACCCGCTAGCAATTCCACACGGCGATCGCGCAAAATTCCCGCTTCGATCATGCGATGATAGTCATCCACAGACCATTTGGCTAGCGTCTTCATCGCTCCAATCACTCATTCCGTTTGTAGACTTGACTCAATTCTATATTCCTTTAGCTGGAGCGAATGCCTACGGCACGATACGCGATCGCACTATCCTCTTCAAATTCCACTCTCCCAAATCTGAAGTAGTACGAGAAGCGATCGCCTTCTACCCAGCAGACAGTTCCTTTGTTTCATCCTTATCGTCAAGTTTGGGAAGAGCATTTTACCTGGAGTTAGGAGGGTACAGAGTTAGTCGGGTTGACACCTATTGGTCGAGCAACAATTGCTGCTCTAAAGATGAATCGTCCCCAGTTGATTCGCGTGCGTCGGATGTGGGTGAAGGTAGGGGAACATCCGCCAAAATTTGAGTGAGCGAAGAAGTGCTATGTCGAAAAGGGATTGCGATCGCGCCCTTCCCATAATCACCCCCCTACACCTTATTCCTTCCCTGCCGATGTAATGCCGCGCTTGGTCAGATTCTCTTCGAGATTCCTGATAAACTCCAAGTCCTCTTCAGGTAGAGGCTGACTTCCACTCTCTTTTATGTCCCCACCTATAGAAGGCTTCTCAAGGAAGGTGAACGCCTGCCGGAACTGATGCGGACTTGCCTCAATAGGTGCGTCAAAGTGGCAGGGAATAATCCGCTGAAACTTCCATAAAGCCACCTTGTCTGCCCAGTCGAGGACTTCTCTCGGTGCTTGGTTGAAAATGAACGTCTGTAGAATTGGTGCCACAAATAGACGACCGCCGCCTCGTAGTGCCTTGAATGACTGCCTCCAGTCGCTCTTCCATCGGAACGGAAACCAACCGAAATACGCCTTTTTTGAGCGATCCGGTGCTTTGAGGGCGTCGCGAAATCCTTGCCCCAGTCCAATCGTCTCTAAGGTGCTGGGACTGAAATACAAAGCAAACAATGAAATGCGCTGCCATCCCTTGCGGCGGTTCGCCTCACTGTCTTTAACCACCTCAAGCCCATTATCCCTAGCGTGAAATAGCAAGGGGTACGGGTTAAGCTGGACAATTTCTGGGGGCAACTCCTGCACAGAAAGCACAGAGTCTGTGACTAGTAGAGTGCGCGATCGCTTGTGAAATAAAGCAACTTCTTCAAACGACCCCCGTCCCAGATCAATACTCAGTACTTCGTAGTCAAACTCATCGGCAAACGGGGCATCACCGCTAGCCTCAGGGAGTACATGAGTGCGTTTAGTGGGGAAGCCAAGCCAAGCCAGCGGCAAATTCAGCGGGAAACTCCACTGATTCGCCGTCACGAAAACCTGCGCTTGAGGAAAACATCTAGCAAACGGGCCCACAAAAACCTTATGTTCTAAGCCAGAAGCAGTGGGTAAGATGATGTACTTCACCTCACCGTATTTAGCCTCTAACTCCTTAACCAGCCGGATACACTCTCTTGTTGGTGCGACTGGGGCATAAACAAGCAGACCCCCCTTTTCCAGCTTAACCACACTCATCCGAATCGGTACAACGGTGTAGAGGATGCCCTGCATCTGGTCAAAAGTCCAGATGGTGTCCTTAACTACTTCTTTGCGGAGTGTCCGCCGCCTACCGTAGGGGTAGAGTGGCACAGCCAGCCAGAACCGCCATGACCAGTCCCCAGGATTGAGACTCTCACTACCTTGTTGCCCTTGCTCAAGCGATACGCTCAACATTTGCCTTTGATGTAGTTCTCGATAACCGACTAGTTATCTAAATTCTAGACTTCCATCACAATTGGAGGTTAGGCAACCTTCAACTCATTTTCAACGCTGATGTCCGCTTGCTCCCAACTTTTGCCAAGCCAACTTTGCCGCACCAACCATCCCCGCTTGATTGCCGAGTTCCGCCGTCAGTAGCTGTAAATCCTCGCGGGAACTAGGCAGCACCCGCCGCTCAATTTCTGCCCACGCAGCGGGAAAGAAAAATTCTGCACTGGCACTTACCCCACCGCCAATCACCACCACTTCCGGCGTGAGGACATAAATTAGGCTTGCCAACCCTGCCCCTAAGTTGCGCCCGTAGCTTTCCCAAAAGGCGATCGCTTCTGGTTTCCCCTCCCTCGCCATCGCCCCTAATTCTGCGGGTTCTTTGCCTGTGCTGCGGCGAATCGCTTGAATCGAAAGATACTGCTCTAGAGAACCTTGATTACCACTATTACAGGGTGGCCCATCTGGGTTAAGGGTAATTAACCCCAACTCCCCCGCCGCTCCTCTAGCACCCACAAAAAGCTGGTTATCTAAAATAATTGCGCCCCCAACTCCCGTACCGAGGGTAAGCAAAATCAAATTGCGAAATTTTTGACCTGCTCCTAACCAAGCTTCTCCTAAACCCGCACAATTAGCATCGTTTGCCAATATGGTTGGGCAACCCAGCCGAGCTTCCAACCAATCAGCTAAGGGCACATCCTTCCACCCTGCCAGATTAATTGCCACTCTGGTAATTCTCCCCTCAGCATCAGCCGGGCCAGGAGTCCCAATCCCAATCGCCATGGCGGGTTGTGTAGCCGTATTGAGAGACGCGATCGCCTCTACCATCACTTCTACCACCGCTTCTGGAGTCGCAGGTTGAGGCGTCGGTATCGTCAAGGACTGCAAGCAAGCACCATCCTCAGCAAACCGCCCCAGCTTAATTGCTGTTCCCCCTAAATCAACACCAATGACGGTTCGTGGGTTGTCTAATGTTGCAAGAACGTTTGGGTCAATGCCCATTGGCTACCAACTATAAGCAAGGTCGGATTTATTTTACAGGGATTGCCCTCTTCCGGTGTCAATTTCCCTAAATCCGTTGTACATTCGCAAAACTCAACCAGAGGCTAAAACTAGAATGGTAGAAGGCAATTTTTGCTGCCTGGAGTGTCTACCACCTATTTTTCACTTGAATGGATGTAGAAACGTTACTACAACATCTAGACCTCGGAGAAGACCAAGACATTGAGTTCAAGTCTGCCGATGGTGGATTACCAAAAGATTTGTGGGAAACAGTATCCGCCTTTGCCAATACAGACGGAGGCTATATTGTTCTCGGTGTAAGTGAGAGTAAGGGCAGGCTTGTAATTTCTGGGGTACGCAACCCCAATGGCGCACAGAAAAACTTCTGGGATATTCATAATAATCCACAAAAGCTCAATGCCCCAATCTGTTCCAACTCTAATGTGCAAGTTTTAAAGGTTGATGGACACAGCCTAATCACTATTTGGGTACCCAGAGCTGCACGTACCCAGCGACCTGTGTATATCAACAATAACCCCATGACTGGCACCTACAAGCGTAATTATGAGGGAGATTACCGCTGCACTCAAGAGGAAGTGTGGCAGATGCTACGGGATGCCAGTAAGGATGCTCAAGACTTTCAGATTTTAGAAGGGTTTGACCTTACTGACCTCGACCAAGAAACATTGAAATCATTTCGCCAACGGTTTAGTTCTAGGGAACCCGATCATCCTTGGCTGGCACTAGACGATCGCAATCTGCTCTGTCAGCTAGGTGGTTGGCGTCGCGATCGCACTACAGGGAAAGAAGGGCTAACACTAGCTGGTTTACTGATGTTTGGTCGTGAGCGCAGTATCCAAGATTTCCTGCCTCACTACCAGATTGATTACCAGGAGCGGCTTTCTGACGACCCAGAGACACGGTGGACTTATCGCCTGACGCTCGATGGAAGATGGGAACCAAATCTGTTTAACTTTTACTATCGGGTATATGGTCGCTTAGTAAATGACTTAGATGTCCCATTTCAACTTGACAAAGACGCTGTGCGCCGGGGTGAAACCCATGTGCATGAGGCACTGCGAGAAGCTTTAGTCAATACTCTCATCCATGCCGACCATCAATCTACACGCCCTATCGTAGTTATTAAAATCTCAGACCGTTTTTTATTCTCTAATCCCGGTCGTTTGAGAATCCTTCTTCAGCGTCTTTATGAAGGTGGTGTTAGCGATGCTCGTAACCCCAACCTACAAAAAATGTTTCAAATGCTGGGCTTAGGAGAGAAGGCAGGCTCTGGCTTCGAGAAAATTCTCCGTGCTTGGAGAGAACAGCAATGGTTGATTCCCCTTGTTTCAGAAAAACTAGACCTAGAAGTGACATCCGTTGACCTGCCAATGCTCAGTTTAATTCCTGAAGATGTTGAAAGGGAATTAAAGGAAATTGTGGGGGATGATTATTTTAACTTGACAGAGATAGACCGAATCGTCCTAGTGCTAGCCCACCGCTCTGGCGAGATTAATAACATGGGTGTTCAGCGTTACACACAAGAGCACCCCAGAGAAATTGGTGAATGTCTTAAGCGCTTAGTGAATAAGGGCTGGCTTGAACAATTTGGTCGTGGTCGTGGCACCCACTATACTCTCCCAAACCAGCGTCAATCTGATTTGCTTTCACTGTTCCCAAGCTCCGAACATTACGAGTTAAGCTCCGAACATTACGAGCCAAGCTCCGAACATTACGAGCCAAACTCCGAACACTACAAACGTTTGCAAGAGATTGCCACTCCTGTCCGTGAGAAAGGTCGCGTAAACAAGAGCTTAGTAGAGAAAGTCATTCTACAACTCTGCTCCGAACATTACCTATCACTCCGAACATTAGCTGACCTATTGGAACGCAAACCAGACAGCATCCGGAATCACTATGTAAAGTTCTTGCTCTTACAGGATTTACTGGAACTTAAATATCCTGACCAACCGAATCATCCTGATCAGGCATATAGAACCAATTCACTTCCAGATGAAAGACTTGAGTGAGTTTTGGACACTTAGCGAATACCCAAACTTAGTAAGTTTGGTGCACTTAGCGCGATCGCTTCTGCTGCCCTCTCCGCTTCAAATCCTCAGCCGATTGCGAATTACGACACCAATCCGTTAATAGCGACAATAATTTGGCGAACGTACAAATTTATTTAATGGAGATTAGCGGACTCGAACCGCTGACATCCTGCTTGCAAAGCAGGCGCTCTACCAACTGAGCTAAACCCCCGAAACCTGTCGGTTTTTGAACCCACGATCCCTATTATACCTTTTCCACTGACTTTGGCAAGAAATATCTAGAAAAAACCTGAGAATCGATAAAGTAGATCTAGTACAAACGGAAGGGAATACTGCAAAAACTGTTTGCAGGCGAGCATGAACCAGGTTGTTGCTACATTTTATAAATTTGTCAAACTGCCGGATTTTGCCGAGAAGAAAGAACTCCTGCTGTCTTACTGCCAACAGCAGGGCATCAAAGGGACAATCCTGCTGGCGGAAGAAGGCATTAATGGCACGATCGCGGGTTCTCGTTTAGCAATTGATGCCACCCTCGCCTTTCTGCGTGCTGATCCTCATTTAGCAGACTTAGAAGCGAAGGAGTCTTACACCACGGCTCCTCCCTTTGAGCGACTGAAAGTCCGGTTAAAGAAGGAAATTGTCAGTCTCGGCGTCTCAGAAGCTGACCCAACCCAACAAGTAGGAACATATGTCAGTCCGCAAGAGTGGAACGACCTGATTGACGATCCTGAGGTAGTCGTGGTTGATACCCGCAACGACTATGAGGTGAAGATTGGCACATTTAAGCGGGCAAAAAACCCGCAAACTGAATCCTTTAGAGAATTTCCTGACTACGTTCAAAATCATCTCGACCCGACGCAACATCAAAAGGTTGCCCTCTTTTGTACGGGAGGAATTCGTTGTGAAAAAGCCACCTCCTATCTACTTAGTCAGGGGTTTGAAGAGGTGTATCACCTCAAAGGCGGAATTCTCAAATACTTAGAAACAATCCCCGCCGCAGAAAGCCTCTGGGAAGGGGAATGCTTTGTCTTTGATGAGCGCGTTGCTGTTCAGCAAGGTTTGGCAGAAGGAACATACCAACAGTGTCTCAGTTGCGGACATCCGATTTCTGAGGCTGATCAGGCTTCGCCGAAGTACGAGGAGGGGATTTCTTGCCCTGATTGTTTTGACAGCCTCACGCCGGAAAAGAAAGCGCGTCAGGAAGAGAGACAGCGGCAGAGGAGGCGGGGGAGCGGGGGAGCGGGGGAGCAGGGGAGCGGGGGAGCAGGGGAGCAGGGGAGCAGGGGAGCAGGGGAGCAGGGGAGCGGGGGAGCAGGGGAGCAGGGGAGATGAGGGGGAGAAAAATTAATAACGGCTAGCTATTAGCCATACAGAGTTTGATTTATTCTCGCTTACTTACGGCGTTCTGGCTGAGATCGGGTTTTGTATTTGCTTGAGTACCTTTTCTCTCGACCATCATCACGGGAATGGCACTGCTTTCCAAAACCGCTTGCGAAACCGACCCCACCAGCACATTTTCCCGTTGATGACCACGTTTACCGATGACGACATCAGTGACTCGACGAGCCTCCGCCACACGGACAATCTCCTCTGGTACAGTGCCCGATCGCCTCATGAATTCGTAGCGAATATCAGATAGGAACAGCTGTGTCTGTTCCCGTAATTCCTTGACGGCTTGCTCGTCTCCCACATTGTCTATATGTAAAACAAGAATCTCACCATGACTGCGTCGAGCTAGGTCAGCCGCTTTGGTCAAGACATCAGCGGCTAGTGGTGAGGTATCCACCGCTGCTAAAAATACAGGACGGCCTGTAACCGCTACTTTGGTGGGGTCTACCTCTCCCTTTTCTAGCAGTTTGGGCGCAAAGACGATAGTTGCCCAGGCTCCAAGGGGAGCTGTGGTGAGAATGGAGAGTGCAGCGATCGCTAAAATAATCTCCCCTCCTGCAATCCCTGCTGCCAGAGGTAATGCACCGATCGCCGCCTGCACCGTTGCTTTCGCCATATTTCCCGGTAGCAAAAACACCTTTTCCTTCCCAGTCCAATTGCTGCCCACAGTCGAGAGATACCAGCCGATCCCCCGTCCCACCACTAACCCAATCACCAGCAGCAGCAGACCGGGTAACAGTACATCCCCTAACACCTGAAGCTGAATGCTTGCACCCAGCAAGACAAACAAGACAATCTCTGCTACCGCCCACAGGACATCAAACCCACCCCGAATCAATCGAGCCAGTGGAGGATCAAACTCAATTAAAAAAAATCCCATTGCCATCACGGCTAGATAGCCGGAGTAATAGGGAAACACACCTGTAAACACAACCAGAAATAGCGCCACACTGGCGGCAATGATCATGTCTTGAACGGCATTGCGCGTCCAGTTTTGCTTGACTAACAGCAACACCAGTAATTTCGCAGCTAGAAAGCCAGCCGCCAATCCCAAACCAATTTCCAGCACCACCTGAAAGGGTAGGAGCTGCAAGGGAGATAGGCTCAGTCCACCGGGTAATTTGACTAACTCTGCACCACCTTGCCCTAGGAAGTTGAGCAGCAGAGCAAATACTAACAGCAGCAAGACATCTGACAAAGCACTCCCTGTCAAAATTGCATCGGGAATGCCTTTTGTCACGCCCCATCCGAGACTTTTGAGCCGCAACATTGCCGGAACAATTACCGCTGGTGATTCTGCCCCAACTACACAGCCCAGTAATAGACCAGTGAGAAAGTCAAAGTTGAACATGAACATGGAGGCGATCGCTACTACCACCGCCTCTACGGACGCGGGTAAAAATCCTAACCTCAAGGCGACGGTTCCCTGCTGTGCCAGTTTCTCCCGGTCTAGTCCCAAGCCTGCTTTCATCAAAATGATCGTGACGGCGACGATTCGCAGATCATCAGCAGCGTCTAAAACTTCAGGGGCGATCGCATTGGCAACTTGAGATCCGAGGACAATGCCGATCAAAATCATCCCAATTAGCGGTGGTGCGCCCAATCGTCGGGCAAGTTGCCCCGCAAAAAAGCCGCCCACCAAAACCCATAGCGCACTGGCTAACATATTTTTTCTCTCTCCTCGGTCAACTCGTTACGCATCCTGAGCGCCAGAGGAGTAAGAGAGTGATTAGACGAAAAACCCCCTACTCTCTGGCATACAAACCAGAACAGTAGGAGCCATCAGCCTGAATAACTAGCGCATCAGCTAGTCTCGGCGGTTAGGGTGAACTCCATCACCCGCTAAAAGCGATTTTCGGTGTGCCCTTTGGGCGATCGCGCTTCTCCGGTTTTCTTGAGAAACAAACGCTTTTGAGTAGAGTATCACATCTGAAGTGTCTACAGGAGCCTGAATTGAGCCGTCTGGAGGCGAGCCAGCGATCGCTAAGACGACCGGACATTGATCAGGTAGAGCCAGATATAACGCCTGCAAGTGAAGACAATCCTCAGGACGTAGCAGCTTATCGTTACACAGGCGGGGTAGACAAAATAGATTCCGCTGCCACCTTATACTCTTCCTGCGGTTCGCTTAAGCGCTCCAAAACCTCCACGATTTCTCGCTCAAACACCACTTGGGCGCGGTTAGTCCTACCACCGACATAGAAGTGATAGCCCTCAGGGGATGCTTCGCGATCGCCTTTTTGCAATGCCCAAATCTGAGAATGGGAAACATAGCTCATAATCACGCCCACCATCAGCAAGCCAAAACCCGTATATACAAAGGGGATGCCCGGATCGGCTTTGATTTGTAAGCCAGTGCTGCCAATAATTTCCTTGACTTTTAAGGTAATTCCGTTAATTTGGGTCTCCATACCAGGGCGAACAGTAGACACTAACTGACCTGCGGTGTCATAAATCAGCAGCGTTCCTTGCAAATCTCGCGCCAGTAGAGACACACCTGCACTTAAATCAGGTTTAGTCGGAACCCAAGTTCCCCAAAGCCGACCTTTTCCGCCAGTATCTAACTGTGCCATTGGCAGGTGGAAAATCGGGCTGTTGTTAAGTTGTATCCGCACAGCCCCTACCGCCCAATCAGTCTGGTAGAAGGTAACGCCCTGATAGCGTAGGGGTTTGTTGACGTGAATGGTTTGGCGGTCAACTTCCTGCCCATTTTGATCTAGAACCGACAAATCCGAGTAAAACTGGTCGATACCTCCACTTGGAGTGTAGTCAATCCAGAAGCGATTCACCCCGATTCCCCAATCCTTAGGAATTTGCGGTAATGCCCAAGGGCCAGCATCAATGATATTTTTGACCTGAAACGCTTTACCACTCTCAACCATTTCCTGAGCCACAAAGCCTGTCATCGCGCCCCAAATTGACCCTGCCAAAATAATCAACATGCTGGCATGAACAACAATAGGGCCAATGCGCCCAACAATTCCCTTGCGGGCGTAGAGAGTATTCCCTTCCCGAAATATCTTGTAGCGCCGTTTTTCTAGTAACTGGGCTAAAGAATCCAAAGACCCTGTCTCTAGTTCAGCACTGAGGGCAAGTTTTTGAAACTGTCGGGGTTCTTTGTAAAACTGCCAGCGACGAGCCGCTTTTAGGGCGGGAAACTGTCGGGTAAACGTACAAGCCGTGAGGCTGCTACCAAACAACACCAACAGGGCGAGAAACCACCAAGTTCGATACACATGGTCTAGCCCTAGGGTTAAAAGAACTTTCCAACTCAGGAAGCCAAATAAGGCGGGGTCTTCAGGATAATTTGCCTGGTAAAACGCCAGCGACTGACCCTGTTCAATGACGGTGCCACTAATACTAAAAAGCGCGATCGCTAGCAGCAACACAATTGCCAACCGCAAATCTGCCAGCACAGGTAAAACCTGCTGCCGGAAAAACTGTTGTGGAGCTAACGCCAAGTTAAATAATTTTGTTGAAAACGAATCTTTTAACGTCATGACTAATTAAAAACAACAATAGAACCAACAGGCGCTGCCCTCTCAACAGTTGGCGCTTGCTCATTCTCCTCCATCTAGCTAAAAAATCCTGAGAGGAAGCCGAGACAGCAGGGAAAAAACGCCAAACCCGACCAAAAGTACCCCACTCGCCGGAGTAATCCAACCAGACCAGCGGCGTAATTCTAGCAACTTCTTAATCGATGCCGTAAACGTCCCGGCTAGAATCAACGGGGCAACATAACCCGCCGTATAAGCCAGCAACATCGCACCACCTAATACTAAATCCTGCGTTCTCGACACCCATGCCAGCAAGGTTATCAATACGGGCGTACTACAAGGAGATGCCACCACTCCAAACGTCAAACCGATTAAATAAGAGCGCACACCTTCTGGCAAATCTTTAGAAATCCATTCCATTCCTCCAAAGGAAGGCAAGCGTAGGGGTAATGCTTCCAGCAAATTCAACCCCATTAAAATCGCAATCAGACTCACAACAATTGGCAAACCCACCCCAACTTGCCCATAAACTCGCCCCAAAGACGCCGCGAGGATACCTAACCCTGCCAGGGTGGTAGCAAGACCGAGAGAAAACCAAGTGGATTGCACAGCGGCTTGCAACCGTCCTTTGGCTTCGTAGCCGCCGATGTAGCCAATCGTAATTGGCAGCATAGAAAGCATACAAGGCGTCAGGCTCGTAAGCAGTCCCGCCCCAAAAATTACCGCGACACTGAGCCAACTCAGATGCGTCAGTTGCGTTGAGACGAGAGAATCAGCGAATTGCTCAAGTTCGTAAAGTCGCGTAGAAAGTGTTTCGATCATGCCGCACTAAATTTGATGAAATGCTCATCCTGCTTGCATTTTAGCTTACAGAAGGTTAGGGTGCGGGGAAGCAGGGGTGCGGGGGTGCAGGGGTGCAGGGGTGCGGGGGAGATGGGCAGCAGGGGTGCAGGGGTGCAGGGGTGCGAGGGAGAGAAAAATTGATGACGATTAGCCATTACTCCAATCGCCTATTTCATCCTTCATACTTCACCCTTTATACTTTCTTCCCACTCAGGACTCAGGACTAGACCTCTTGCAAAAATGTACCAGACCCCTCCCCAACCCTCCCCTTAGTAAGGGGAGGGGGCAAGATTTCAAGTCTCCCCCCTTAGTAAGGGGGGATTAAGGGGGGTCTATTCGACTTATGCAAGAGGTCTACTCACCGACTCAAGAGCGTGCGACAAATAACCCGGCTCCGAAGCCTGTGCTGGTGTGGTTTGGGTCAGCCAAAGAGGCGGCAAAGACAATCTCCCCCTGATCGTTGAGGTCGGGTAAGCCGATAAACACGGCATTATTGTCCGGTCGTGCTAGGCGCAACTCCCCTTTGTCGGTGGGGACAATATCTCTTGCTGTCACTACTTTATGGAGAGTGATGCCATTACCTGCCCAGATAGCTCGTAAGCCTGCGGCATCAAAGCCACGGAAAATTACCAAACCTTGATTGTTCAATCGGGGTGGGAAACGCTCGATTTGTGAGAGCTGTCCGTCCCCTTCAATGGCGATTAATTCTGTTTTGTTGCCATCAAACCGCAAAACGGCACGCTGACCGGATTTTAGGGTAGCGATGAAGGCAATTTTTCCGTTGTCGTTGAAGTCGAGGCTGTTGTCAAAGCTTTGATAGGGTGAGTCTGCGTCATGATTTTGGTTCGCCACAACCAAGCGGGAATAGCCATCGGCGTCAAAGATCCGGATTTGATCGGGTCGCTCATCCCCAATTGCTCCTGGTTTCCCTAGGCGTACTTTTGCGGCAATCTGCCCTTGATTATTAAAGGAGGGGAGAAATAGAAAGGAATAAATACTGCTGGCGTCTAAGTCCCCTGTCAAGGCAAAAATTGCGGTTGTTTCTGAGGGAGTGGTGTAGGTAGCAAAGCCGTAGGAGCCGGAAAATTTAGCCCGAAAGGCAATGATCCCCTGATCGTTAAGGGTTGCTGCCGTCCAGCCGCAGCTTCCTTGGGGTTCGCTGGTCAGTTGAGTCGTGGTATTGGTAGACACCTCGTACTGCCAGATGCCGTTACGATGCGATCGCAACTGTTCCCAAACTAAACATTCCCGGTTATTCAAGGAGACTCCGCTGAAACAAGCGCCCCTGGCTCCGGTATGGACGATCCTCCCCGTACTTGCACTTCCATACCAAATGGCTTGATTCCAAGCTCCTAATATCTTGAAGGCGACATTCCCGTAGTTATTAATTGCCGGGGAAATGTTGCCGAAGGAATACCAATCCGGCAAATTGTAAGCTTCCGTGCGATCGCATCGGGCTTGTAGCTGGAATTCGTACTGAACCGGAAGGCTTGAGTAAGTCGATTTAAACATTCATCTCCCCAGAGGTGCGCGTTGCCTCCCCTATCCCTTTAAAAATACCGAGTTTACGGCGGTTTTCCACCACTGGCGTTCCTGAATAGCCGAAACTTGTCAACGTTGTCACCTAAACAGAACCAGCCTTAACGATTTCTTTGCCTCAAGCTGTTAAGGTGCCAGTGAAACAATATTGCAACTCAAAGCTATTCCATTATTAAAAAATATCGCTACTTCAGTATTCCTATCAAACGATAGGTTTTACAGGGATCGGGATCGGGTTAGGATTAAGCGGAGATTTAGCTTCCGTGCTAGTTCATCAGCCATTAGTGAAGTGCTACGAGCGATCGCGTGGCACGGCACAAAACTCGTCAACAATTTGTTGTAGTTGCCATCAATCGAGCGGTAACAAGACAGTGCCAACTCAAAATCATGCCGAAATCGAAAACGACTGTCACAGAAATTAGCCTTAGAGACCCGCAATACTACTTTAATCGGGAACTTAGCTGGCTAGAGTTTAACAACCGAGTCTTACAAGAAGCGATCGACCCTCGGACGCCGCTGTTGGAACGTCTCAAGTTTATGAGCATTTTTAGCTCAAATTTAGATGAATTTTTTATGGTGCGTGTTGCAGGTTTGAAGCAACAGGTAGCTGCGAAGGTCAGCAAGCTGACACCGGATGGTCGTACCCCCAGTGAACAACTAAAGGCAATTTGTAAGTTGTTGCGTCCGATGGTAACGCAACAGCATCAGCATTTTGAGAAAGTCCTGCGACCCCAACTAATACGAGAAGGCATTCATCTTCTCGACTACATGGACTTGAACCAGGAACAGCGCACTTATTTGCAAAATACCTTTGAGGAGCAAATTTTTCCGGTTCTGACCCCCCTAGCGGTTGACCCGTCCCACCCCTTCCCCTACATTTCCAACCTCAGCTTAAATTTAGCCGTGGTGATCAAAGACCCAGAAACAGGAGAAGAGTTATTTGCACGGGTGAAAGTGCCGAAAGTATTGCCCCGATTTATCCCCTTACCCGAGGAGTTGCGGCAACGGCAAAAGGGTCGTCCTGCCCTCTGGACAGGTGTGCCTTTAGAACAGGTGATTGCTCATAACCTGGAGGCGTTGTTTCCAGGGATGAACATCCAAGAGTATCACCCGTTTCGTATTACCCGCAACGCTGATTTGGCAGTCGAAGAAGATGAAGCCGATGATCTGCTGTTGGCAATTGAGCAGGAGTTGCGAAAACGCCGCCTCGGAGGTTCGACTGTCCGTCTAGAAATTCACACCTCAACACCAGAGCCAGTACGGGTCACTCTGATGCGGGAGCTGGGACTAGCCCAAAAGGATATTTATGAGGTAGAAAGCCTGCTAGGGTTATCCGATTTGATGTGCTTTATGGAGTTATCGATTGCGGAACTCCAAGACCCGCCGTGGACTCCTGTGTTGCCACCGCGACTACGACATGCAGAAGCGGATGAAGAGAAAGACTTTTTTTCGGTGATTCGCAACTCGGATGTGATGCTGCACCACCCCTATCATTCCTTTTCAGGAACAGTGCAGCGCTTTATCACCACGGCGGCTCATGACCCGAATGTCTTGGCAATTAAGATGACATTGTACCGGACGTCAGGGGATTCCCCTATTCTCAGTGCCTTGATTGCAGCGGCGGAGAATGGCAAACAAGTTGCCGTACTGATGGAGTTGAAAGCGCGATTTGATGAAGAAAACAATATTACCTGGGCGCGGAAGCTAGAACGTACTGGGGTGCATGTTGTCTACGGAGTGACGGGGTTAAAGACACACACGAAGGTGGTGCTGGTGGTGCGTCGCGAAAACAATGAGATTCGGCGCTACGTCCATATCGGCACGGGAAATTATAATCCCAAGACAGCGCGGATTTACACCGATATAGGGCTTTTGAGCTGTCGTGAAGACTTAGGAGCAGATTTAACAGATTTATTTAATTTCTTAACGGGTTACTCCCGGCAACGGTCTTACCGTAAGCTGATGGTGGCACCTGTCAACTTGCGCGATCGCATGATGTTCTTGATCAATCGGGAAATTGAAAACTGCCGCTCCGGCGCAAGCGGTCGTATCGTTGCCAAAATGAATGCCTTAGTAGACCCGCAGCTTATTGCCACCCTCTACGAAGCATCTCAAGCAGGTGTCCAAATCGATTTGATTGTGCGCGGCATTTGCTGTCTGCGTCCCGGTGTTGAAGGAGTCAGCGACAACATTCGTGTCTTGAGCATTATTGGTCGATTCCTAGAACATTCACGTATTTTTTACTTTCACAACCGAGGTCAAGAGGAGGTTTATATCGGAAGTGCAGACTGGATGCCCCGGAATCTCGACCGCAGGGTAGAAGCAATTACCCCCGTAGAAGACCCAGAAATTGCTAAAGATTTGCAAGAAATTATGGGGATTATGCTAGCAGACAACCGTCAAGCTTGGGATTTGCAACCTGATGGACGCTACATTCAACGGCATCCGGCTGACGGAACCAATGCACAAAGCGCTCAACAAATTTTGATGGATACGGCATTGCAATAACGCCAAAAAAAAGTGGTGGTGGTTTACTTCCTCCTGAAGCGATCGCCAACCACTACTCCCAACTCAAACACTGAATTTGAAACTCGACAACTAGTAGAGAGGTTTTTTGTGAAGAAGGTCTTAGGAATTATTCTTGGTGGCGGCGCGGGAACTCGCCTTTATCCCCTGACAAAACTACGGGCAAAACCTGCTGTTCCCCTAGCCGGAAAGTACCGCTTAATTGATATCCCAGTCAGTAATTGCATCAATTCAGAAATTTATAAAATCTATGTCCTAACCCAATTCAACTCAGCCTCCCTCAACCGCCACATTGCCCGCGCCTATAGCTTTTCTGGCTTTACCGATGGCTTTGTGGAGGTACTCGCTGCCCAACAAACCGCCGAAAACCCCAGTTGGTTCCAAGGTACGGCTGACGCTGTGCGGCAATATCTCTGGCTATTCCAAGAGTGGGACATTGATGAGTACTTGATTCTCTCCGGCGACCACCTGTACCGGATGGACTACCGTAAGTTTGTGCAGCGCCACCGCGAAACCGGAGCAGATATCACACTATCAGTGGTTCCTATCGACGAAAAGCGGGCATCAGACTTTGGTTTGATGAAAATCGATGATACCGGACGAGTTGTCGATTTCAGCGAAAAACCCAAAGGGGACGCCCTGAAAAAGATGCAGGTTGATACAACAACCCTAGGTCTTGACGCCGAACAGGCGAAAAAAAGTCCTTACATCGCCTCCATGGGGATTTATGTCTTCAAACGCGATGTAATGATGAAGTTACTCAATCAGTTTCCCGATCAAACCGACTTTGGTAAGGAAATTCTTCCCGGTGCTGCTGACGACCATAATATCCAAGCCTACCTATTTGATGACTACTGGGAAGACATTGGAACCATTGAAGCGTTCTACAACGCTAACTTGGCACTGACACGCCAACCTCAGCCACCCTTTAGCTTCTACGACGAAAAAGCCCCGATTTATACCCGTGCTCGTTACTTACCTCCCACTAAGCTTCTAGATAGCCGGGTGACAGAATCCATCATTGGGGAAGGCTGCATCCTTAAACAATGCCGGATTACTAACTCCGTATTAGGAATCCGTTCTCGTATAGAAGCAGGCTGTACCATCGAAGATGCCCTGATTATGGGGGCTGACTTCTATGAGCCGTTTGCTGAACGCCAATCCGGTTTACAAGAAGGCGGTGTTCCACTAGGCATTGGCGAAGAAACTACCATTCGCCGCGCCATTATTGACAAAAATGCCCGTATTGGTCGCCATGTGCAAATTATTAATAAGGACAGAGTTGAGGAAGCCGAACGTGAAGACGAAGGCTTTTTCATCCGTAACGGTATTGTCGTTGTGCTGAAGAATGCCAAGATTACCGATGGCACCATCATTTAACAAGTTGCTCGATAGGAAGATGATTGGTCACATTCTGAATACAACGCAGTAGACCAAGAATAGGGAAACTAGTGTTGACGCCATGAAGCCCTGACCTTAAAGCCCTTTCTCCCTGATTGAGAGGGCTTTAGGGTGAGGGTTTTTCTTTCCTTCAAGACAATATTGAGCTGTTAGGGCATCAGTAACTCTTTTTTGTTTCATCCTCCTAAAGATAGAAGGCGATTTTATACCCTTTTTTAGGAGAAATTTGTCTGACACCGACTATAGATTCTAATGTGTAGGATTGTTGTATACATAGCTACAATTAATTCACAGATCAGTCCCCTGCTTTAGGTAGAAGTCGCAGTGGAAGAGAAAAAGTATTATTCCCTCAGAAGACTATTAAAAGTTTCAATTTTTACTTAGAATTTTATTTAATCTCAGGCATTAGTTTAATTAAAGTGATTTTCGCCCCAAAAAAGTTACAAAATTAGACTGAGCTTCTTAGGTTTTTTTAGAATGAATTAAGATGTTAATAAGACGTTAGAGATTAAGTAAGATGGAAGGCAAGGAAATTCCAAATCAAGATCTGGCAGGAGAGAATAGTTTTCAGGTAGTAGAGCGGATAGAGGAATCTCCGGCTAAAACAAGTCATGATCAGGTGACAATTGCTAATGAAGGGCTTCTGTGGACTCCGCTTTACCTAACGCTAATAGCTTGGGCTTTGCTTTTTCTTGTCCCACTCAATGTATGGAAGAGCTTACGTAGCAAACCTAATCCCCTAGAAAAGGCTTGCAAGTATCCCTGTTTAAGTTGTCGATTTTTTGAAAATAATCACTATCTTAAATGTGCTGTGCATCCCTCTAAAGTTCTCAGTACAGAAGCCAATGAGTGTCCTGATTACTGGTCGCAGAAGAGTAACAAATTTCCTTGCTAATTTTTTAAGAAGAAACCGTAAAATTTACCAATAGTATTGTCAATTTGATTGGTTTAGTTAACCTTGAGTATTGTTTGATTTCTCTAGAAAAAGAGAAATTCATTTCAAAATGAGGCGATCGCTGCAAATTCCGAAAAGTAAGAAGTAAGTAGGCAACAATAAATCAAAAATTGTGTTGTAAGGTGATTTTTTTAAATTGTTCCGTAGTCAGGGCTAAAGTCCTGACTACAAGCCTTTAATCATTTACCTTGTCTTACTTAACGCTATATCCCCGTAACAATTGCCAGTAAGCGAGAGATAAAAAGCCGATTTCGGTATCTCTTGCTATGGCAGTAAATTTTCTATAAAGAACTTATTAGAGACCTAGACAATTTAAGTCTCTAGATAGGGTATTCCTCATAAGAAGTGCATCTAAGCTGAAGTATCTTTAGTTAACAAAATGGAGAAACTATTTATGCCAGGTGGACAGGCTAGTCATAAAGGTCACTCAGCAAAACCTAATACCAACGCTAATGATAGTCTTGATATTGCTGCCGGACTTGAAATAGACCCAGAAGAAATTCTTGGTGAAGGAGAGGATGCAAGACGAGCCAGAGAAGAAAGTCCGGAGAATCGTGCGGCTACTCAGCGAGCTAGTGGGAATGCAGGAGACGAGGAATAAAAGGAGGTTACTGTAAATTCTGGTGGAAATGATGCAAAAGTCTTACCAGGATAAATACCTTTAACAGGGCGATCGCTCTATCTAAATAAGGAGTATGAGCAAGCAGGCGAAGTTCAATAATGATTGTCACGACGCTAAGGCTGCCACTTTGATTTAGTGCTACCTTTTTTGCGAACAGTTTAGTTTGCCGCTCCAAACAAAGATAACTGGGCGAGATTTTAAGAGTAGTAGCATTAAATAATTAGAGCGATCGCCAAATTTCACTAAGTATTTATCCTTACTTTTTATTCCACTACTGCAAAAAACTGATGGTACGTTAGGGAAGACAGAGTTAAGTCTGTATTCTCAGGAGAAGTTATTAATGCCAAAGCCCGCGATCGCATCGGTTAAAGTTCCCCCGATGGATGTTCATAACCAAACCTTGGTTTCCAACCTTCATCCTCCCGACTGGGTAAACCCCATACCAGCACCTCGTTATAACTTAGTAGTAATTGGCGCTGGTACAGCTGGACTGGTAACAGCAGCCGGGGCAGCACTTTTGGGTGCGAAGGTGGCTTTAATTGAAAAGCATCTCATGGGCGGCGATTGCACGAATGTCGGTTGTGTGCCTTCAAAGGCAGTGATTCGCTCGGCTCGCGCTGTGGCAGAGGTAGAGAATGCCCAGCAGTATGGTGTCTGCGTTCCGGAGGGGACAACGGTTGATTTTCCGGCGGTTATGGAACGGCTGCGACGGGTACGTGCGGATATTAGCAGTAACGACTCTGCCAAGCGCTTTACGCAGGAGTTTGGCGTCGATGTTTTTCTTGGGGAAGCGCGTTTTTCTGGTTCTGACACGGTAGAGGTGGGGAGGAAAACTCTGCGCTTTAAAAAGGCGGTAATTGCTACAGGTTCGCGAGCTGTAGAACTGCCCATTGAAGGATTAAAAGAAGTAGGATATCTCACCAACGAGACGGTATTTTCCCTCACCGAACGTCCCAAACGCCTCGCTATCATCGGCGGCGGTTACATTGGCTGCGAGTTAGCCCAGACGTTTCAGCGCCTAGGTTCCGAGGTGGTGTTGCTGCAAAAGGGTTCACGCCTACTAGAACGCGTTGATGCAGATGCGGCGGAGATTATCCAACAGACGTTGATTCGAGAAGGCGTTCGGGTCATTTTAAACGCGAAAACCCAACGCGTTGAACGCCCTGTTGCAGAAAAAGTCCTCCACTACGAAATCGATGGCAAAACTGAAACCGTGACAGTGGACGAGATTTTGGTGGCTGTAGGACGCGCCCCCAGCGTAGAAGGATTAAATCTTGACGCTGTTGGTGTTGAGTATGACAAGAAAAAGGGTATAACGATCAACGATTACCTGCAAACGACCAATCCGCGCATCTATGGGGTTGGTGATGTGGCGATGAAGCAGAAGTTTACTCACGCAGCTGATGCGGCAGCGCGAATTGTCATTCAGAATGCGCTATTCTCGGTTTTTGGAATTGGACGCAAAAAACTTAGTTCTCTCGTCATGCCGTGGTGTACTTTCACCGCTCCAGAGATTGCCCATGTGGGGATGTCTGCACAGGATGCTCAAGAGCAGGGGATGGAGATTGATACCTTCTGCTTTGAGTTAGATGAAGTGGATCGGGCAATTATAGACGGCGAGACGGAAGGATTTGCGAAGGTACATCTGAAGAAGGGAAGCGACAAGATTTTGGGAGCAACGATTGTCGCCCGTCATGCGGGGGAGATGATTAATGAAGTGACGCTGGCGATGGTTAGTAAGGTAGGATTGAGCGCGATCGCTAACACGATTCACCCTTACCCAACGCAAGCGGAAGTAATTCGCAAAGCCGCTGACGCCTACCAAAGCAAGAAGTTGTTCAATCCGTTTGTGAAGAAGCTCACCTCTACTTGGCTGGCTTGGAGGCGTTAGAGAGTGTAGTGCGTTATTAATGCACTTTGAAAGATTGGCGATCGCCTTTAGAACAGAAGCTCGTATGCACCGCCACGTTCCAGCGCCCGCTGGTAAGCCGGACGCCTATGAATGCGATTGAGAAAGTCTATAAGCTGCGGTCGGTTCGCACCTAAACCTGTCCGCGCGGCTGCCGCCTCCAGAGGGAAGCTCATCTGAACATCGGCTGCGGTGAACTCGTTGCCAGCGAACCACTGACTTTTCCCAAGCTCTGCCTCCATGTAGTTCAGGTGCCGCGCGATCTCAGGTTCAATGAACGAGCTTTTAGTGCGATTGCTGATCAACCGGGCGACAGGACGCACAAAAAAGGGCATTGGTCGCTTCTCGATTTGATCAAAGATTAGCTTCAACACCAGAGGGGGCATAGCCGAGCCTTCTGCATAGTGCAACCAATAGGTGTATCGCAGCCGCTCTGGCGTACCAACCCTGGGGGCGAGCTTTCCATCACCATAGCGCTCGACCAAGTACTCAATAATTGCGCCAGACTCTGCCAAGGTTAATGCACCATCGGTAATAACTGGCGACTTGCCGAGAGGATGCACCTTGTGCAGCGATGCTGGTGCTAGCAGGGTTTCCGGGTCACGCTCGTAGCGCTTGATTTCATATTTTAGTCCCAGTTCCTCTAGCAGCCAGAGCACGCGCTGGGAACGGGAGTTGTTCAAATGGTGGACGATGATCATCAGAGGGTTTTCTTAGTTGTATATCTAGTGTCGCATGGCGCAATACTCGCCTGTAAGATTGCTAAGGCGCGTAACGCGGCGGTAGATGGCTTTGAATTTACTACCAGGATCTTTTGCTCGTCAGTATCGACTGATTCGCTTACTGGTGCTTCACCCTTGAAGTTGTACATCATATTAAACAAAACTGCTCTTGTAGAAGGCATTATTAATGCGCCCTACAAGAGGTGCGATCGCATCTCTTTATGAAACAGTCAGGATTTCCACCCCTTCTTCTGTTACAGCAATGGTGTGTTCAAACTGAGCGGAGAGTTTTTTGTCTTTCGTAATCACAGTCCAACGGTCAGGCAAAATCCTCATGTCACAGGTTCCTTCATTTAGCATTGGTTCGACTGTGAAGACCATCCCTACACGCAATTTCAAACCGCTGCCTCGTTTACCGTAGTGAGGAATCCACGGTTCTGTATGAAACTGCCTTCCAACTCCATGCCCGACCATCTCCCGCACAACTGAGAATCCATTCGCCTCGGCATATTCCTGAATTGCCGCACCAATATCCCCAACCCTTGCTCCCGGCTTAATTTCAGCAATTCCCCGCATCATGCACTCTTGGGTTACCTCAACCAGTTTCCGGGCTGATGCTGACGGGTTGCCAACCAGGAACGTTTTAGAAGTGTCACCGTGATAGCCATCTAGAATTGGAGTCACATCGATGTTGATGATATCTCCGTCTTTAAGGATCTGTTTGGGGTTAGGAATTCCATGACAGACAACCTCGTTGACACTGGTGCAAATTGCACCCATGAAAGGGGGATAACCGGGAGGTGCGTAGCCCCGTGTGGCGCTGATTGCACCGTTAGCTTGCATCCAACGCTCTGCTTCATCATTTAACGCTTGGGTGCTGACTCCGGGTTTTACCATTGGTTCAAGATGCTTGAGTAGAGCCGCAGCGAGTTGTCCAACGCGGCGCATCTTGTCCAATTCTCTAGCAGAGAGCAAGACAATCCCCCGATGAGTTGGCGATCGCAAATTATTTCCAGTCATTGAAAGCAAGCTTTGATGGTTCATGACCAAACTCTTTCTCCCTAATGCTAAACCGTGCTAGCACAGCATAGCATAGCACGACACGGTTTAGCCCCTTGCTTGTATGCTGGGTATAGGGAAAAACAGTGGAAGCAGGCACTTAGAATGGGTGGAAAGACAGACTTAGATAGAGTGGTAGCCTATGTTCCTTCCGAGTGGAAAAAGGAACTGGAAGAATGGGCAGAGGAGGAAGAACGTTCGGTTTCCTGGATGGTTGCCAAACTAATCGATAGGGCTTTGCAAGAACGTCGAAAGCCGGAAAGTCCTTCAAAAGTCGTGAATATGCGTTGAAGATAGCGTTTTAGGATAGCACCAGTCTCTCATCACAAAAGGTTGCTCAGTGCTTGTGAGGGAAAACGCGATCGCCCTTTCAAGTCACTCGGTCATGGCTATCGCACCCTCAACAGAAACAACGAAACGAGGTAGGGAATCAGCGAGCGCTTCAATTCATCCAACGTTCCTCACTTGTCTCTAACCCTCAACAAGTCGTGTGCCAATTTCTCTTAATAATCCTGCAACCTCTTGTGGGTGTGGTTCAGGTGGATTAAGTAGTACTTGTTGCGCTATGTTTTTCCACTGGTCAACTCGTAGCTCTGTAATATAATCACTCCCTCTGAGACCCAAGAGCCATTGTGGGGAGATTGCCCTGAATTCTTCTGCAAGCGCTATGCGGATGCGTTCTTCTTCTGAAAGCACCAATTCACTCAACTGGCGCAGCAGATATCCCTTTTTTTCTGAGCGATAGAGGGCAGTCGCTAGCAAAAGAATACCCATTGCAAAAAAAGGACATTCTTCGTTATCTACGGGTAGCGATAACATCCGCCAGCACATTAGTTGTAATGCAAACTCGCAAGCCTCCTGTCCCAGATTTAATACACTTGCAATCAATTGGATAATTGTTTCTGGCTCATTATTAATGTTCGCTGTATCAATGTTTTGCGGTTCAATCGCCATTCTAAGCAAAACGGCACAGCAAAACGCTCGCATTAGATGTCCAATAGTTTTCTCTGAATCTTGTTGGAAATTCTCTGGCTTTGACCAGCTCATCAACTGTAAAACCTCTACTGCCTGATACCAAACAGGTACTAGATCCTCTCCCTTAGATGGACGAACTACCACTTCATTTGACTGCCATGGTTCGTCACGAACGCGTTTGAGTACCCGCAGATAGTTTTCAAAATCCATGCCATAGTCAGCTGCTGCTATCTTTTCAAGCATGGCATCATCAATGCGCGATCGCAGCCACACCCATAACGTATAATCCGATGGATTAAACTGATTGAGCAGTTCGTGCCACTTTGCGTGCAGCGTGACTTCAATTGTTTGCCAATTTGGGTTACGCTCCTCCTCTTCAGTTGGACACCTAACAGAATCTAGCCATTGGCGATCGCACGCCCCAAAGGCTAGAAAGTTCCGCTGTGCTTGGATTAATCCGATTCCATTAGAACTTGCGTGTTGCCAAGACCAATCAGCCAAAGAGTCTTCCCAAAAACAGATCGGGCAAATCTCATAACTACCTGGCGGCTCTTTAGTGAGGGTTTTGTAACCACAACAGAGACAAGGATATGCTTGGACAGAGTACATGGAGATGCCGATCTAGCTTTCGTAAGATATAGACTATCGCACTGAATCCCTTAACTAGACCGTAACAAGTAGCGCCGATTTAACGGCTGAATAGGTCTGGCATTGAGGGGAAAAAGTTTACTAAACTTCTCAATTTGAGCGGTCGATACTTCAACGGGTTGCTCAAGAACAATCCAACGGACAATTTCCGAGCAAGGTGGAGTCGTCAAAGAACCGAAATAACGGAATGAGTCACGTTCAACAGGCAACATTTGAGCCAGATCGATCTGTGTGCCACTAATCGACTTTTCCGGAGATTTTTGCTGAGGTATGGCTGCCCAAACTGGCATCAGGGCTTGATTCTCTGCTCCTTCTTTGAGAAGTACCCCCAAAACGGCTAACTCTCCCTTACGGTTTTGGTGAACGAAATGGGCTTCCATCGGGTAGGCTTCTCCCTCAACCGTATGCTCGCTCGGATGATGGAAGTGGAACTGGAGCAGTTCGTATTCTTCCCCGTTTATGATTAGGCGATTGCCCGGAACCGTATTTACCTGAATAGTTTGACCATTATTGATAATCTTGAGCGGAACTGAATTATAGCTAATTTCTACATCAGGAAGTTCAGCCTCGATAGCTCCTTGCAAATTGATGGGAGATTGCTGTAAACCAGCTCTACAAGCGCTGTAGGTTGAAGATAAACTACTCCAATTCTCTGGACCTTCAGCACCAATATAACCCCACTCTATTCCACCTTCTTGTGCGATCGCAGAACGTAATGAAGTAGCTCCTAAACCAAGCACAGTTCCTGCACCACTAGTTGCTAGGAGCTTAAGCATCGTTCTTCGCTGCATAACTTTCAACTTCCTATTCTGAGTTACAGTGAACTTAATCGTCACCTTAATAATTTTTTTATCTTCTCATACAGATGTAATAAATATCTAGTCTTTCTGGTTACTTTATTGTGAGTTACTTTGTAAATTATTGTGCTTACTAACGCATCCTAAACTGTTAGCACTCTCGAATTAATCCCAATCATCTACAAAACGCTGCAATCATGCTTTACTGATTAATTGTGCTGTTTTATAAATGAGTTTTACGTAAAGGCTCTTAAGGAGAGTGAATTTATTAAAGGATATCTAAAGCCCTAGATAACCCTTTCTCAACTGATTAGGCAAAAATATAGTGTTTCTGTGTGGAACCCTTTCCCAAACGTGAAAATTCATTGGTGGCGTCGGTTATTGCTCGGATTCGGCTTCGGTGGAGTGGTGCTCGTATCAGCATCGATTGGTGTGTTGTTTGCGCTTTCAGAAGCAACTGCTCCCCTACTCAAACAACCTCTGAGTGTCAGAGAAATCGAGACATTTGCTCAAGATCGCTTTATCGATCGCGATCGCCTATTCCCAGAGTTGTCTCGACCCGTTAATATCCTGGTGATGGGGATGAGCGTACTAACTTCTGATGTCCCCAACTCACCCGAAGCCTCCCAAAATTCCGGTTATCTGGCGCAGGTTAACGCCTTTAACGGTTTGTCCGATGTGATGCTGCTGTTGCGCTTTGACCCCCAAACCCAGCAGTTGACGGTTCTCTCAATTCCGCGCGATACCCGTGTGGTCACTGAGCGAGGGGCGAGCAAGATTAACGCGGCTAATGCCTCCGGTGGCCCCGCGAACAGCGCTCAAAGGGTAAGCCAGCTCCTCTCCAACATCCCGGTTGACCGCTACCTGCGGGTAAATGTTATGGGGGTGCAACGACTAATCGATGCTTTAGGAGGCGTGACGGTAGATATACCGGAAGACCTGAAGTACACTGATAAGTCCCAACATTTATACATTGACCTCAAAGCAGGAAGACAGCACTTGAATGGGGAGCAAACGCTGCAATTGCTACGCTTTCGCCAAGACAGCCAAGCAGATATTGGTCGCATTGGACGGCAACAACTAGTGATGCAGGCACTGCTAGAACAGAAGGTAAATCCGCTCTTGCTCTTGAGATTACCACAAATTCTGAATGTTGTTGAGTCACACCTAGACAGCAACTTGCAGGGAGATGAGCTGGTGGCGCTGGGTATCTTTTTGACAAATACTAACCGCGAAGAGGTAGAGTTATTCACCTTACCCGGTACAGCAACGAGGAACGGCGTCAGCTACTGGCTACCAGATGAGTACAGTATTCAGCAATTGGTAGAACAGTATTTTCTGCCAAGGTAGTAGGGAAACGCAAACCTACTAGCCAAGAGATTTTAGAAGTGTTACTAACCTAGATTTCTCAACTACATATACTTTCTGTAGTTTCCCAGCCGGAACCGAAACTTTAGCATCAGAAAAAGCCACAATCGGAGTCACAAAACTCAAGTTCTTTTGCTTCTTCACTTGCAAAGCTTGTTTCATGGCTTGATCAAGAAAATTTTTTTCGTAGGGATAACTTGTCTTTCCCATACGCCGATACAACTGTTTTCCATCTGTTGTTACTTCACCTCGATGTGACTTGACATCGATCACATAAGCTTTGTTTTGGGGAGAGATACAAACAATATCAGCATCTCCTAATCGATTACCTAAACGCATACCGTACTCAACTTGCCAGCCCCCTTGCTCTAGTTGAAATATTTCTTGAGCCGTATCTTCCTCACCTTTAGCACCTTGATCAGCATGATTGGCTCGTTTCCCTAAGAAAACACCATTTGATACCATCCCCAAAGCAACAATGACGAGAAATGCATAGAGAATGAGTGGTATTTTTAACAATAGTTGCGGCTGAGAGGGATTTAGAGAAGGAATATCTTTCAAAAAGCTCTCGAAAGCCTTGAACAAAAAAAATGGAAAGAAGACGACTAACCCTGCTGAGACAAAAGAAAGAATAGCCTTTGCTCGTCTTTTTACTGCCAGTTTACGAATATTTTGTCCAGCTTGACGGCTTGATTTTGCCATAGGTATTTATTCAAGAGTCTGATGAGGCTTTTGTAAGAATACCCAGAACTACTTTACAAATTGCTATGGCAGAACAATCAGGGCTAAAAACTATTTAGCCTGTTACTGTTTGCAGATTTCCACATTTCATCAAGCAATTTTCTTCTTAATTGACTTAATTACTAAAACAACTGATAAAAATAGAATACAGCACAATACTAATGCCAGTGTTTCTTTGATTTTTGGTGATATAAATACGATAAATTCGTGGTCTTTAATTAAAGCAGAAAAGCTTGAAACACAAAATGGCATCAGGTATAATCTGAATGTTTGCCAATTATCTTTCTTGTCAGCCTTGTTAGAAGAAACACTTAATAATAGACCTGTACCGACTACAGCACTTATACCAACTGAGTTGATCCAGATTTTAAGTGAAGGATCAAAATATAAATAAACTACTACGATGTACCAAATTAAATAGCACCAAAGAATCGCTTTATTTAATTTTATTTCATAAAAATATTTAATCGCCCCTTTATATCTAAGTGCTTGTTTCATTTTTACCTAAGCTCTGAAGGAAATTGCAAAGGGCAGTCAAATGAATTAAAGAAGTAAATAAGCGAGAATAAATTAAACTTTGTGTTGCAACGCAAAACTTTAAGGGGGTCGCAGTCAGATTTTGCGCTCTGTTTTGAGTGCTGAAGCCCTGATTACAGACCTTTAATTATTTACATGTCCTACTTAGTTAGGACGGGAGTGCCAAAGCATCTTCTGGCAAGACAAGCTGATATCCAGCATCGGACGGCGACGCGACTGAAATAAAGACTAATGGCTGATCACCAGTGTTGAATACTCCATGCACACATCCGGTATGAGCAACTACCACATCTCCTGCGATAATCGGCTGGGTACTGCCTGCTTTGTCCAAATAATATTCGCCCTTTCCGCTTAAAACAGTCCAGGTATCCTGCCCATTAGGATGGATATGTGCGGGGATTTCTTGACCTGGCTGAATGTACCAAGCGACAATAACGGCATCCTTTGATTCCGTAACAACCGACCGAATCGGCTCCCCGTCTGTTGGTTGGAAAAAATTAGAACTGTTGAATATCCTGGTCGTACTCATCTTTGTATCGCTATTGAAAATAGACTACGGAAGAATAAACAGTACCGTCCTTGAGAGCCACCTTTGAAAGTTTTCTTACAGGCAATTGTGTCACTGCTAGTTTCAAAGAATTGTCTCAGCGATAACATAACAACTTGACCCTGAGCACTAACAGATCGGGTTTCGGAACGTTGGGATATACGGTTGACTGTGTATTTTTCCCTTCCTAATGGTCAAGCTTTTGCTGAAAGCTGCGTTGATGGGAACTTGTCTACAAAACCCCACCTGCTTTCCTCGTCGCCTATACTCGATCGCAGGGATGAGATACCGAACGGGTTAGAACGATAAAGGAGATCGCACTTACTATGCCTCTAATTAAAGTCCAAACTTCGGTTGATGCTCCAGAACCAACGGCTGTTGAGGGGCTGCTGCTCCTACTTTCTGGCAAACTCTCGAAGCATCTCGGCAAATCTGAATCTTATGTGATGACGGCGTTTGAGCCTGAGGTAGCAATGACCTTTGGTAGCACTGTGGAGCCTGTATGTTATGTGGAAGTCAAAAACGTTGGCAGCATGAGTCCTGCCCAAACCCAGGCAATGAGTCAGGACTTTTGCCAGGTGATCAATGAGCATCTCGGTGTACCGATTAACCGGGTTTACATTGAGTTTGCTGATGCCAAGGGTTCTATGTGGGGTTGGAATGGCTCCACGTTTGGTTGATTGTCACATCTGCTAGTTCTGGCAGACTAAAGTCTGCATCCGCAGGCTAATTTAATTTATGTGAGATAGATGCAAGGGGTTTAATAGATAAGGGTTCTAGCTTACTCAGAAGTTAGAACCCTTATCTTTTTAAGTGATGCGGACGAAAGGACTTGAACCTTCACACCTTGCGGTACTAGAACCTAAATCTAGCGCGTCTGCCAATTCCGCCACGTCCGCGTTTGTTGCGCGATCGCTATCATAGCAAACAAAGCTGTCACTTGCGTACAGGTTTTTCAAATGTAAAGAAGCATTAAGCTTATATATGAATATCTGTTCAGGTGTTAAAGTAAATACAGAACAGATAAAGGAAGATTTTTATGACTACCGTTACCGAAATGAAATGTGCCTGTGAGTCCTGCCTGTGCGTGGTTTCCACCAATGATGCCGTGCAAAAAGACAACAAAAATTACTGCTCTGAAGCTTGTGCGAACGGTCATACCGATGGTTCAGGCTGCGGTCATACAGGTTGTGAGTGCTCCTAAGGGGCGATCGCCAAACCTAATCAACGGATTATTTCCCTCACTGCCAAAGTCTCAAGTCACGGCGGTGAGGGAAATTACTTTAAAACGTGAACGTTGTTCTGACTGTACCGATAATCACATCGCTGTTGTTGGAATCTTGAGCCGCCGCCGCTGATGTTAAAAACCCAAGAGCTATGCCAAAAATTGCTGAATAATTCAGCAGAAAAATCAAAGTCTTGATGAGCAATGCCCACCCAACAAGTTACTGTGCGGCGGCGGCTAAGAAGGGCAAAGCCACTTCAACTAACTCGGCGGAGTACTCTTCGTGCAACCCTAACGCACCAGGGAGCGATCGCCTCTCAATTCCGGGCAAATCGGCTACGGCTGTCATTTCTGAGCGCGACTTCGGGGGAGCATTTTCCCCGATGACTACCATCACGGGGACAGGGGCGGGCTGAAACCAAGCGCGAAACTCTGACGCCTCGCGAACGGGGTCGAGTGCGCCTGTAACGAAGGCAGCAGAGGCGTATCTAGCACCGGGTTGTTGCGTGGTTTCTCGCTTCTGGGTAATGAAGTCTGGGGTTAGGAGGGTATCTTCGGCGTAGACGTGACCCTTGTACATGGTGCGGAGAAATGAGGACGTTGTGTTGAGTTGGTAGAGGGTTTGACCGAGAATAGGCGATCGCACAATTCCTCTGACTGCACCAGCCACCTGCTGATTAGCCCCCATCGTTGGCAAGGGGCCGCGCCAGGTTGGTGCTGACAAGACAATCCGGCTCACGGCTTGCGGCATTTTGTGGGCTAGTTGCATGACGTACCCCGCCCCATGACCTGCCGCCATGATGGCAATCGGGCGGTGGAAGATATCGCCAACAAAATCTTCTAAAAACTGCTGGTACAACTCCCCGCGATACTCCAGAGGCGGACGATCCGATTCTCCAAAACCGGGCCAATCTAGAGCCACGACCTGAAATTGAGACGATAGGCGTTTGGCGATATCGCGCATTTCGCCTCTTGTGGAGACGCTACTCAAAGCTGGCAGTAGTAATACGGGGTTTCCTTCCCCTAGAGTTTCGTAAGCAACGGCTAACGGTTTTCCTTGCCAATTCCAAAGGTATTTTTGTACAATGCCCCCGATATTAAGCTGCGTCGGGGTGGAGTTTGTAGAAGTTGATTGAGCAATCATCTATTTTCGTTTGAATAAAAATCGTTATGCTTCTATATTCTCTCGGTCACGTCTGAAGGGAGAACCATTAGAGCCGCCTGTTGTAGATGCGATCGCTGTCTTTCAGTAATCTGCCTAACTACAGTTGCGGCTTGACTTGCTGTAAGCTAGACGCGACAAAGTTTTTGCATCTGAGTCGGATTTTTGTTGACTCAGAGCAAATCTAAATCGTATTTTAGAATGATTCTCGTTTTCAAAAACGTTTAAAGAATTTAACGCTCTTTAAACCTTAATTAATGGGTGTGAGGAAATTTAAGCATGTCTAGAACCATGAGATTTAGGCTGATTAGCCCAACTGTTTTGGGTACAACGCTCTTGTTCGGTGCCAGTGCGATCGCGACAGAAACCACCTCGATTCCCCAAGCAAATCAGCTTTCAACGGCAACAATTTCTGCTACTAATACAAGCGTTGAGGCAGTCCGATCAAATCCGATTGAGCACACTCCAGCTGTGGCACCCCTCCGGGTGGACTTAGAAAGAATGGGGGATAAGGATGGACAATTCTCCAGACTTGATATCACTGAGGTCGCACTGCCAGAAAGCCAGGATGAGCCAGTCGCGTCTAACCCCATTGAAGAGTCTGCACCCTTGACGGATGATGCCAGCGTATTAGAGCAAATCAACCGCTATAACAGTGAAGATAACGCTCTTGACCAAGTTACCAACGTCTCTCAACTACGGGATGTTTCTCCCGGAGACTGGGCGTTTGAAGCCCTGCGGGAACTCGTAGAACGCTACGGCTGTATTGTTGGTTATCCCGATGGCACCTTCCGAGGTAATCGCGCTACGACCCGGTTTGAGTTTGCGGCGGGTTTGAATGCTTGCTTAAACCAGATTGAGCGTTTGATTGCTGCTTCTACGGCTGATTTTGTTACTCGTGATGATTTAGAAACCCTGCAACGGCTGGTACAAGAGTTTGAAGTGGAGTTGGCAACTCTAGGAACTCGCGTTGATAACTTGGATGGTCGGGTGGCGTTTTTAGAAGACAATCAGTTTTCTACCACTACTAAGCTCGCAGGTGAAGTCATCTTTGGAGTGGCAAGTATCTTCACGGGAGAGAGTGCCGATGGTGGTGAGATTCAAGAAACAACAGTACTGGGCAACCGAACCCGTTTGAATTTGGAAACGAGCTTTACAGGTCAAGATTTACTCCGCACGCGACTAGCAACGGGTAACTTTCCTGAGTTTGCCGGGGTTACGGGAACGCGGGAAGGGGAGTTTGCCTTTGCCCAACCGGAAGATAATGATCTCGGTTTAGAAGTTTTGTTGTATAGCTTTCCAATTAGCGATCGCACGCAGGTTGTAGTGGCTGCCCAGGGCGGGGCTTTCGATGACTTTGCCAGCACAGTTAACTTCCTCGATGGAGACGGAGCTAGTGGTGCATTGTCTGCCTTTGGTACGCGCAACCCGATTTATTACTTAGGTGATGGTGCGGGAATTGGCATTAGAAGTGAAATCAGTGACGCTTTGGAACTTAGCTTGGGCTATTTAGCAGGTGAAGCCAACAACCCTTCCCCTGGAACAGGCTTGTTTGATGGCCCCTACAGTGCCTTAGCGCAATTGGTGATTAAGCCGACCGAACGCTTGAATCTTGGTTTAACTTACATCAACTCCTACAACGCTGATGATACGGGGACAGGGAGTAGTCGTTCCAGTTTTTCCATTTTTGATGACGCTTTCTTCCAGAGTTTGAGTTTGCCAACCCAGGACGTTCCCACCAGCAGTAATTCCTACGGCGTAGAACTCTCCTGGCAACTCAGTGACAGGTTTGTCGTCGGTGGTTGGGCAGGCTACACCACGACGCGCTTGCTCTCCACCTTGGGGGGACTAGTTAACCGGGGTGACACTAGCACCTTTAACTATGCGGTGACACTGGCATTCCCAGATTTAGGTAAAGAAGGAAATCTGGCAGGGATTGTCTTTGGGGTGGAGCCGAAACTCACTGACACTGATATCACCGTGCCAGCCTCTACTATTGCCCAGTTAGCGGCTCAAGGCGTTACCCCACCAAATATCAGTGCAAATGACGATACTTCCTTCCACATCGAAGCGTTTTACCAGTATCGGCTCACCGATAACATCTTGATTACGCCTGGGGTAATTTGGATTACCGCACCGGGGTTCAATAATCAAAACGATGACATTGTGATTGGTGCGATTCGCACAACATTTAGTTTCTAGAAACTAAATAAATAGGTGGGAATAAATCAAACTGTGTGAAGCAATGTAAGAAGATTAAAGTGTTTCGTAGTAAGGGCTTCAGCCCTCAGACCTTTAATTTTTTACGCTGATGTCTGGTGGACAGACACTGTTAATGCCCTACGAGCCTTCTGTTGAGCTGGCTTACTCTGTCTGGTTGCTGCCTGACGGATAAAGTCGAGCTGAGAGAGTAGAATCAATCTCATTACAAGTTAGCCTGCAAGGTTATCGGTGGGGGCTGTTCACCTGACTCATCTATTGAGACTCAAAGTAAAACCTACTGCAAAGTTATCTATAGAGGTCACGTAGCTTCAATAGCTGTTAATAATGAGGAGATATGGGCATTTTATGTATAGGTGAGACCTAATAAAATTCTATTAAAAATTAGTGCAATCGCCGCTCTTATTAAGGTAAGTTTCTGCAAACCAATTCACCATTTTATTGGGCATCCTAAATTAATATCTATTTAGGATAATGCTGCTTGCCTAATTGCAGAGTGGGGATTGCAGAGGACATCTGATCGTGACAACATAAAGTAATGACATTATTAACATCTATCGACCTTTTTGCTGGTGCAGGGGGACTTAGCTGCGGACTTACGGCAGAGGGATTCCAGGTGAATGCTGCGGTAGAGATTGATCCGGTATCAGCGAAAAGTTATAGCCTCAACCATCAAAGTACGAATGTCATAGTCGATGATATTCGGCGCGTAACTGATTCTCAGCTGCTTAAGCAAGCAGGACTTGCTCCTGGTGAATTGGACTTGTTAACTGGTTGCCCACCATGTCAGGCTTTTTCCACACTTCGTACGCGGCGTCGGAAGCAACAGTTAAACGATCCGAGCAAAGAACTCATTATTGAGATGCTACGACTGGTAAGATCGATACGCCCTCGCGCAGTCATCGTAGAAAATGTTCCTGGTTTAGCAGATGATCAGCACTTTACTAACTTCCGACTTGGTTTGAAAAAAGCAGGGTATCAATCTACATATGCAGTTCTCAATGCATCTGACTTTGGTGTACCACAGCGGCGTAAGCGGTTAATCCTTGTTGCATTGAAGGGGAGCGAAATTCCCTCAAGTTGGTCAAGCTATCACTGCGAACGTAGGACTGTTAGAGACGCTATCGGTCATCTTGCACCAGCGGGAATTAGTGGAGATATACTTCACGACATTCCTGAAAAGCGAACACCAGCTATGATGACGAGAATCAAAGCGACACCTAAAAATGGTGGTAGTCGCCTTGATATCTCACCCGAATTACAATGCGCCTGCCATACACGCATTGACGGGTTTAAGGATGTTTATGGTCGAATGGCATGGGATGATGTCTCACCGACTATTACTAGTGGGTGTAATAATCCGTCCAGGGGTCGGTTTCTTCATCCCGAAGAGAATAGAGCTATAACACTTCGAGAAGCTGCACTGTTACAGACATTTCCCCTAGCCTATCAGTTCTGCCTTGATCGAGGTAAAGAGCATGTTGCATCCCAAATTGGGAATGCTTTCCCCCCAGATATGATTAGACCAATTGCAAGAATCATCAGCCGTGAGTTGTCAGGATGAGTAAGAAAAAACCGGTAGATGATCTCCAAAAGAGTGTTAGGGCACTTGAAAGTAAAACCTCCTATATTTGCAGCCTTCGCTTCCCCAACTATCGGAATCTTCGGTGTGACAGCGAGCTACCATTTGACTTTCCAATCACAGTTCTGCTTGGTCGTAATGGGACGAACAAGAGTTCCATTCTTCATGCTCTGTACGGTAGCCCAAGCGGTCAAACTATTGCAGATTTCTGGTTTGAGACAGAGCTTGATGCAATTCCCTCGGAACGTAATGGACTTAAACAGAGCGTTGTTCACCGATATCGTAAAGATAATGGCGATATTGTTGAGTGTATTAAGGCTCGCGCTCCACGCGGACCTAAAGACCCCGATTATTGGGAGGCTGTTAAACAGAGCCAAGTATATGGGTTCTCTGATAGTGGCACTCGAATTAGTCCTATTAAAATCAAAGTTACACACTTGGACTTCCGGGGCGAGTTGCCCGCTTTTGATAAATACTTCTACTTTCCTGATCCAAAGCATCTTGCGGTTCTTGTCCGTTCTGCAAAAGGCCGAGGAAAGCTACGCAGAGAGTATCGCAAGCAGGACTATCTTAGACAACGTTCAAGACGGTTAAGAAAGGCAATTGAGGAGGAGGGTATTGCACTAACTACCGAAGAGTTGGAAGTCCTGAAATACATTCTTGAGCGGGATTACGTTAGTGGAAGGGTGCTGAAACACTCACTATTTCACGGACATGAAGGCTGGACAATACTGTTCGAGACAAATCAGTTTAATGGGTATTCGGACGCATTTGCTGGCAGTGGTGAGTCAGCTGCTGCGCTGCTTGTACATAATATATTGCAGGCTCCAGAAAGATCTTTGATGCTCCTAGATGAGCCTGAAACGTCGCTTCATCCCCGTGCCCAACAACGAATGCTAGAATTTATCGCACATCAGGCTGTGCGGAAGTCCCTTCAGGTTGTGATGGCAACACATTCTATCTATCTCGCAAAAAATCTCCCTCAGAAAGCAATCCGAGTACTAGTTCGTGAACCAGATGGCTCTGTGACAGTGAGAACCGATCTCTCAGCAGACGAGGCATTACATGAAATTGGTACTCTCCCACCTGGAAAAACTATTCTGGTTGAAGATGAGCGAGCAAAACACATCGTTGTTTCAGCTTTAAAGCTAGCGTCGAGTCATGCTTTAAGTGAGTTTAAGGTTTTGGTTCGAGAAGGCGGAACTTCACGCATATATCGTGATATTCAAAGCTATGCAAACTGCGAGAGGAAAGACGTATTTGTTATTTTTGATGGAGACCATGAACCTAAAAAGCCTATTCCTAAAGAGGGGGAACTTCCCCAAGGAGAAAGTGACCTAAAGAAACTGATTCAGGAGCTTACACGGGGAAATAATCAAAAAGGTCCTGATCTTGATTTGGTAAATGCAGACGAGATGACACGCTACATTCGTTTCTTAAGAGAATCTGTCTATTTTTTACCTGAGCTAACTCCTGAGACCCTCGTTTGGGAAGAAGATGCAGCCAAAGAACTTTTAGGTAAAGAGCTACCTGACGAAGTTTCACAAGAGCAGAACCTCAAACAGCGCCTTCACCTACTTGCAGAGGAGATTCCCGGTTTTGATGCTGATACAGTTTTCAAGAGTCTCTTGGCTCAACTACTGAGAGGCGAAAGCCAGCGTAAAAAAGATCTTATAGAAGTTATTCGGCAGATTCGATCTGCCACCGTTTAAGGGAGATCTCCCCTAACCCACTCTCAGTACGTTATACCAGCACTGCTCACCCGACATTAATTATCTATACGTTAAAGTTGAATACGGTTCATTAAATTTCCCAGTTCCAAACAATATCATCGCAGCAGTCGTAAACCGCTGAGTATCACTAAAACCGTAGACCCTTCATGTCCAATTACGGCTAAAGGCATGTTGATGTTGCCTGTAAAGTTGGCGATGAGCAATAGGAATATGAAGCTTAGGGCAAAGGCGATGTTTTGCTTAACGATGCGTTGAGAACGGCGTCCTAAGCGAATGGCTTGTTCGAGTTTTTCCAAACGGTCTGCCATTAACACAATATCAGCCGTTTCCAGAGCAACATCGCTCCCGGCGATTCCCATGGCAATGCCGACAGAGGCTTGAGCAAGGGCAGGGGCGTCATTGATGCCGTCTCCCACCATGGCGACGTTTTTGTATTGTTGCTGCAAGCGACGGATGGCGCTGACTTTATCTTCGGGCAGCAGCTCGGCATAAACGCGATCCACTCCCAAGGATTGGGCAATGCTATGGGCAGTACGCTGGTTATCCCCAGTTAGTAGAACAATTTCTTTGATGCCGAGCTGTTTTAAGCGCTCAATTGCGGGGATAGCACTAGGGCGAATGGTGTCAGCGATCGCTATAATTCCCAAAATTTCTCCCGCTTGCGCTACCCAAATTACGGTTTTTCCCTCTGCTTCTAACTCTTGGGCTTGAGCCTGTAGTGGTAGGGGTACAGCATCATAGCCGGAAGCAGTGTTCTGGCGCTGGGTAGTGAGTACGGGGGATTTCTGGATGGAAGTAGCAACGAAGGCAGCTTTGCCGACTAAGGTAAATTTCTGCTCGACTTCGCCGCTGATGCCTTGACCTACTTCGGCTTTAACGCGATCTACTGGGGAAAGTAGGAGTTGCTGACGTTGGGCAGCTTGAGCGATCGCCTCTCCAATGGGATGCTCGGAGTAGGCTTCTAGGGCAGCGGCAATTTGTAATACCTGATTTTCCGTTTGTCCAGGGGTGGGGATAATTTTGACGACTTGGGGTTTACCTGTGGTGAGGGTGCCTGTTTTGTCAAAGGCGATCGCTTTTACTCTCCCGATCATCTCCAACTGCGCCCCCGTCTTAAACAAAATTCCTTCTCTTGCCCCATGAGCAATCCCCGATAGCAACGTCGGCATAATTGCGGCTACCAAGGCACAAGGCGAGGCAACAACGAGAAAAATTAACGCTCGATAAATCGTTGTTTCCCAATCCCAAGCCAACAAGATCGGGGGCAATACGGCAAGTAATATCCCGACAACAACGATAACTTGGGCGTAGCCTCGCTCAAAGCGTTCGATAAATAATTGGGAAGGAGGCGCTTCGGTTTGAGCTTGTTTCACCAACTGAATGACGCGCTGAATCAAGCTACTTTCCGGCGGTTGATGCACCTTGAGGGTTAATACCCCATTGCCATTAATCGTGCCAGCAAAAACTTCCTCCCCCGCCGTTTTCTCAACAGGCATCGATTCACCTGTGATTGACGCTTCATTCAGGGTGCTGCTACCAGAAACGATCAGCGCATCGGTAGGAATCAGCTCTCCCGGCTTAACGACAACCTTGTCCCCAACTTGCAGTTGACTTATAGAAATTTCCTCTTCCTGATCTTGGCGGATTACTCGTGCTGTATCGGGGGCTAAGTCCATCAAGCTGCGGATATTGCGTTCCGTCCGCTGCATGGCGTAGCCTTCGAGGGCACCGCTAATTGCAAAAATCAAAATCAAAACTGCCCCATCCACCATCAGGAAATAGTCCTGCTGCCACAATCCCAAACCCGCCGCACCCAAAGCAGCAACAATCATCAATAAGTCAACATCAAGTTGTTTTTCTTCAAATAGGGTAGTTAGTCCTTCACGAGTGCTTTCGTAACCGCCAATTACATAGGCAGCGACTAAAATCAGCACGCCCAAGCCCACCCAGTTGAGGTAGAGGGCTAACCATCCCAAAATTACTAAAATGCCGCAAGTCACGGCGGCGACAGCATCGGGATGGTCTTTGAGGAGGCTAGGGGTTGAGAAGGTTTGGGATTGGGGAGTCATGATCGCTCAAGGAGGAGACTCCCTCACCCTAAACCTTGACATTAGTGTCAATGTCAAGGCGAAGTATTCAAGTTTTAAATGAACCGCACGCGACGCAAAGAACGCGAAGGAAGAAAGAAGAGAGAATAAGCGATCGCTGCTCTGTGGTAGGAAGTGAGTAAGAAGCTTAGGTTGAATGGCACTGGAAACTTGTGGCTCAGATCCCCGACTTCTTGAAGAAGTCGGGGATCTAGATTCAGCTTAGGTTGGTGGGCATTACCACCTAGCCTGCACGCTCAAGCAGATACTCTCGACGATATAGAAAGAACGGTAGAGAGCAGGAAAGCCCAACACCAAAGGTTAAGCCAATATACAAAATGAGCCAGGAGCCAGAAGTATTCAATCGCCTCAATTCAATCCAAACAAAGCAAAAGAAAGCGATCGCCGAAATCAACAAATCTGTTGTTAATGCAGTTGCAATATTATTAGCAAATGCGTGTTGTAGAAATAATGTGGGAGAAAGCAAAGCTGATGGAGCTTGAAGTAGCCAGAACCAGGGAGCAATCGAGCCAGCGATCGTGAGCAGTAGGTATAAAGGCTTCATTGAGCCAAATGGAACTGTTGTTGATACTTGAGTTGATTTCAGCATGGTTGCTCGTTGTTAATGGGTTGAATGGGAGCAATGAGTAGAAGTTTTATTCGCCTTGAATAAAGGTCAACAGATCTCGATTGAGTCATCTGGTACTCCCACATCTCAGCGCCTAATACCCAACCGTGGACAAAGACGATAGGTTTACCTCTATCCCAGTCCTAGAGGAACAAAGTCGTGCCATCTTGGGTTTCGATCATTGATCGCCGAGATAAACACTGTGCAGGTGATGTTCTAGGAGACTGGATTGACTTCAACGTCATTCTTACTCTCAATCGGTATGCATCTATGATGTGGAAAGGAGATAGTTGAAGCAATTACCTCTCAGGTAATCAAGGCTATTGTTTTCGTCAGTCTTGCTATGCAACAACGTACCCGTACCACAGATCGTGAATTCGACTCGTTTGGAGTGCTCCTCAAACAATGGCGCAGCCAACGCGGCTTCAGCCAGCTTGATCTCGCCGTGACTAGTCAAGTGTCTCAGCGTCACATCAGTTTTCTTGAATCGGGACGGGCAAAACCCAGTCGAGAGATGGTGCTGCAATTGGCAGAAGTCCTGGAAATTCCGCTGAGACAGCAAAATCTGATGCTGACTGCTGCTGGATTTGCTCCCATTCATGCACAGACCGATCTCTCGGCTCCTGAAATGGCTTCCATTCGCAGAGCATTGGACTTCATGCTGCGACAACAAGAACCCTACCCGGCAATTGTGATTGATCGCTACTGGAATCTTCTTCTGCCCAACAACGCCGCGACTCAACTATTGACTGCTTTTATTGCTCCAGAGCAACTGCAAACTCACTTCTATCAAGATGGAAAAGTCAATCTCATGCGAGCGATGTTTCATCCTCAGGGGTTGCGTCCATTTGTCGTAAACTGGAAAGATTTTTCAGGACATTTGCTGCAACGATTGCACCGAGAAGCGATCGCAGACGGGGAAAGTGAACAATCCAAGGCATTGCTGAATGAGTTGATGAGTTATCCCGGCATTTCTGAGGTTTGGCATACGTCTGATCGAGCTGCCCAAAATACCATGCTGCTCACCGTTCACCTCAAGCGAGCGGATCTGGAGTTACAATTTTTCTCGACGATTGCCACCTTAGGCACACCCTACGATATTACCCTACAAGAATTGCGGATTGAATGTTTGTTTCCAGCTAATGAAATAACCGAACATCACTGGAAACAAATAAATCTCACCAGCGATAACAGCCGCTTTTCTGAATGAGTTGTTGCCGAAGAGTTTTATTCTCTTTAACTACGAGCTGTAAAAAGTCTGCACGTCAAAACTCTAGAAAAAAGTTGCGAATGTTTGGGATATTATTGCGATCTTTGGAGCTTGGTAAAGACAATCATAGAGCCTTGTTAGAAACTGAATAATATGACAAAAAACTATCTAACAATTAAAGAACTAACAGAGGCAGTGGGCAATGGTTTAACGCCTCGGATGGTGCGGCATTATCACGCCTCAGGACTCTTACCCCGTGCCTTGCGAAGCGAGAGTAATTACCGCCTGTATACCCAGAATGATGTGCAGCGTCTACAGCGGATTGTGGCACTCAAACAGCAGGGATTTCAGCTTTCCCACATTCGCAAGCTGCTAGAAACCGATGCCCCGATGCCCGAAGTTGATACCCTCAGACCATTGCTTCAGCAGCAATACCAGTCGGTGCTGCAACAGTTGGGACGACTGCGAAGAACTGCCTCAGCCTTGGAAGGATTGCTCGGACGCGATCGCCACTGTCAAAGGGTGCAAGCCGAAGCGATCACCCAACTGCGACATCTAGACGTCGAAACCGCCGACGAATTAGATCTACTCGAACAGCTTTGGGATAGTTGGGATGCGGCGACAGACAACCACCCGGAAGCCTTCAGCGAATCTTTGCAGCAACTGCTACCTGACTTATCGGATCGCTCAGAAATTGAGGTGGATTTGCTGAAAAAACTGGTGTTGGCTAGTGGTGATGTGAGTTTGGTGAACTTTGTGCGGTTGGGGAAATGTGCGATCGCCGCCGCCCGCGATCGCCTCAAAGCTGGGTGTCAAGTTGTCTGCGATGTTCCCGCTGTCAGGGGAGCTATTGACCAAACCCGCTTGGCACACCTGAGGTGTTCTGTGGAAACCTTAATTGCTAACCCCCACATCACCAGTGCAGCAGATGCGGAAGCCAGCTTTTGGCAGCACCACCGACAAGAGCAATGGCAACTGGCTGAGGGTTGTATTTTAGTCATTGGCTATGCCCCTAGCGTGTTGCTCTTAGCCCTCGAAGCCATTGAAAGCGGTCAACTCCAACCTGCACTGATCGTTGGAATGCCGATTGGCTTTAGTCACGCACCTGCTGCCAAACGTCGCTTGATGCGTTCTGGCGTTCCCTACATTACCCTTGAAGGAATAGGAGGTGGTTTATTAGCCGCCGTTGCTTTGAATGCTCTGGCTGAGTCGTTAATTGAGAAACCCGACTGTCATTGTTATTTGCAAGATTTGAACCGATAAGGGTGGGGAACCAAGAGAGTAAGACTCTCTGGCTTCTGGCGTCCTACTAACACGTCTTTTGAGGTGAGTCCCAAACGCCGTCTAGTAGGCTATCGATCTTATTTCACGTACTGGATGATACCGCGAGCGATCGCCTCTGCCATCTGAGTCTGAAAAGCTGGACTTGCCAGTTTTGGGGCATCCTCTCGCCCAGTGACAAATCCTACTTCTACCAAAACAGAAGGCATTGAGGTGTTGCGAAGGACATAAAATCTGGCTTGGCGTACTCCGCGATCGCGCATATTCACGCTTTGCAACATACTATTGTGAATCGAGCGAGCAAGACCAGCGCCACTGGAGTAGTAGTAGGTTTCCAATCCATTGACATCCGGACGGCTCATACTAATGGCATTGGCATGGATGCTGACAAACACCGTCGCCCGCGCCTGTTGTGCCATCTGCACTCGTTGTTGCAAGGTAATAAAGCGGTCATCATTACGCGTGATCACTGCCGTAATTCCCTGTCGCTCTAAGATAGCGGCGATTTGTTTGGAAATGGGAAAAATCACATTTTTTTCCTGCAAACCACCAATCCCAACGGCACCAGGGTCTTTACCGCCGTGTCCGGGGTCGATCATCACGACAATGCGACTATTGGGTGTGCGGGTTGGGGGCGGCGGCGTCGTGGCTCTTTCTGGTGCGGGTACCGGAATGGAGATGGGCGAGGGAGCTTGGCTGACCGGAGAATCCGGGAAATTTCCCACGTTTGTCGCTGTGGTTCCCTCAGGCAAAAGCACCAAACCGCCAAGACCGATGTCGTTATAACTCACATTCCAATCAGGGCTAGTGGCTGCCACGCTTAAGGTGATACGAGCTACCGCTGGCTGTACTTGTGAAAATCGGACTTGGTTGACACCAAACTGATTGGCAGAGATGGCTTGTCTGGAAAGACTCGATGAGAAGGTTGTACCTTCTAGGTCAATATCGATGGTGCGGCGATCGCGGCTACGTTTAACTTTGATGTTTTTTGGTTCTCCGCCGCTTGTCCGCAGAAAAAAACCATCCCGCGTCGTCTGAAAATTTTGGAGTACAGCCGCCCCCGATCCTGTCGATCTTCTTGGGGGAGTTGTGGGGGCTGGGCGAGAAGACTGAGTGATCCGTTGCGGTGTTGGCAGTTGTACCGACCACTGCGTCGGCGAAGCACCGCGAAACTTGACTTGTTGCGGGTCGAGGGTATAACCGGGTGCCAACTCAACCACAATCCGCGTTGTCCGGTTTTCAAACTGACCGACGCGGATTTGTCGAATCGCTCCCACATTGGCAACAGGCTGATTGACCGTTGGGCGTCCGAAGGTTGCTCCAGGTAAATCGATCACCAGCCGTGTGGGGTCAGCAATTAGCTGGGCGGTGGGTTGTACCCCCTCGTCTGTGGAAAAAGTTAGTTGATTTTGCTGGGCATTAAACCGCCAGTTAAGCAGCTTTCCGGCATTAGCAGGAGAAGAAAGAAGAAAAACGCTCAGTACACTGGGAAGTAGCAGTAGCCACCGAAATTTCATCATTATTACGCTTAATTAAAAACTTGGTGTCGCTTCATCCAAATGCAAAAGAAGCAACGACGATCCTGTCATGGTAGATGGCAAACACCGACGAGAGTGTTAGTGCTGTAAGCCGATACGTAGTCTGGCTTTCAGCCAAGAATCACCCCCAAACTAGTCTTTCCCTTTTGACACCCCTGTTAATAATAAGTTCCTGAATAAAAACATTTTCTCTTATTCGAGAGAATGCTCAACCATCAGGATTTTTATATTGCAGTCCTGATGGAGGTCAAGAACAGCAGGATGTCCTCACGGCGATCGCCACAAAAACAAAGCACAATTACTTGAGCCAAGCTATCGGGCATTATCTACTGAAGTTGACCCTACTCGTCAATCCCTCCAGCCTTCCTCAATGCGGCTTCGGCAGCACGTTTTTCTGCATCTTGTTTGCGACGACCTTTCCCAACACCGTATACCATGCCGTTTACATGCACCTCGGCGGTGAACTCTTTGGCATGATCGGGGCCAGAAGCATCAATGATGAAATACTCAGGATTTTGGACAAACTCAGCCAACGCCCATTGCTGAAACCGCCCTTTGGCATCTACAAGGTTGATCGGAGCAGCATCAGACGGAGGAAACACAATGCTATCCGCTACTGCAATAAACAGCGGTTGGACAAATTCGCGAACCGCTTCCAGATTTGAATCCAACAGTAACGCCCCAATATAGGCTTCCAAGGCATCGCTAAGTAAGGATGGATTTTCACTTCCTCCTTCTTTAATTGCTCCTTTGCCAAGTCGCATCAAGTCACCCATGCCAAGCTGGGTAGCAAACTTTGCCAATTGCCTCTCATCCACTAACGCCGAGCGCAGGCGAGTGAGTTGCGCTTCGCTCATATCAGGGTAGCGTTTGTAGAGCAGTTCCCCCACTAAAAAACCCAGCACCGCATCCCCTAAAAACTCTAAACGCTCGTTATTTTCCCCCTCATGGGGATTTTCATTAGCATAGGAGCGATGAGTAAGGGCTTGACGTAGGAGCTTTTCATCTTTGAGAGGCGGAAGTTTGGGCATTTTTATGGGTTTATTCACATTTGGCAGATATCTCAGCCGAGGGGGCGATCGCTGTAGCATGAGTTACGGCTGCGCGTAACCCATGCTGTCTAAGGAGTCGATGCGTAGCGGCTACACCTCACAACACCTCCGAGAAATAATGAGGCGACCCTACGCGAGTTGCGGCTCCGGATTTGCCTACTTCGCCAATCCTAGTCCGTAATTCGGACGCCTTCAACGACGCTGACATCCGACTGTGTCGGTACGATACGCGTGAGATTGAAACCCGCCGCTTGAAACAAGTCGCGATACTCCTCTGCGGTGCGCTCTCGTCCGCCGGGTGTCGCGACTAACATATTTAAATCTAGAAACTTTCCTGGGAATGGCTGATTTCCGGGAGGAATGACTTGCTCAATCACCAAGAGCCGTCCTTGTTCTGACATCGCTTGATGGCAGCGCTGAAGAATCGCGATCGCGCGATCGTCATCCCAATCATGGACAATATGCTTGAGCATGTACGCGTCGCCTCCTGGAAATATCTCCTCAAAGAAATCTCCTCCCACAAACTTACAGCGATCCTGCACCTGTTCTTTCTCCAGCAACTGCTGGGCGTTTTCCTTCAAGTAGGGTTGATCGAATACCACTCCCTGCATCGTCGGATTTTTTTGAAGAATCGCCGCCACTAAACTGCCTTGTCCTCCACCAACATCCACGACCTGATTAATTCCAGAAAAATCATAAGCCTCTACGACAGCCGCCTTCGCTACCACAGAAAACTCTGTCATTGCGTCTTCAAAGATTTTTCCCGGCTCAGGGTTTTGGCGGTAGTACTCAAATAGATCCATCCCGTACTGCTGCTCAAACGCCGCCTCCCCCGTCTGCACGCTGTGGATCAAATTGTTCCAGGGTAGAAGATGTTCCTGTCCCATCATGAGCGTAAACGCCCGCAGTGAGCCAGGAACATCGCTTTGCAGATAAGTCCCTAGATGAGTGAGTTGAAAACAACGCGACTGAGTTTCCTCAAAAAGGCCGACACTCGCCAAAGCTCGTAACACCCGATACAGCGATTGACTGTGGGTGCCTGTTTTTGTGGCTAGCTCGTCGCAATGGCGGGAACCCTGCTTCAACAAATCGGGAATCCCCAGCTTGGTGACAACATAAACAGACTGGGAAACCCAGAAGCCCGTTATCATTTGCAACAAGATCGCTTGGGGAGGAACTTGACTAGTAGTGGGTAGATTCTCAGATTGATTCATCAAAACTCCTGGGTCTGAAACCCCGTACTTCTAGAACGGCTTTTTATTTAAGAAGGGTTGTGGAGGGGTATGGTTGCCCCTCCGATGAGGATAGGGTTGTCCCCAAACTCCCTTTCGGGGTAACGTTAGCTGTGCGCTAAGAGCGCCCCGCTTCGCTAACGCCAAAGTTTTAAGAGCTTGTTAGGCTAAAAGCACTGTTCCAGTGACCTTGGAACTGTTTAACTTTCAGCGATAGAGCGGAAAACTAGCTACGCATTCTCCGGTATCGTGACTCAAAAAACGTAGTCTGCCAGAGACTTAGGCTGGTCAGAACGGCTTGTTAGAGATCTCCCTTCGGCAAGCTCAGGGTAAAACTTTCAAGCCTCATGCCTTTAGGCTGAGGTTCCTGACATCAGTTCTATACTCAGTGGTATCCTTAAACCCTATATTCTTCGTCATGATGATAATAATCTAGTTGAGTAAGTGAGCGAGAATAAATCAAACAATGTGTATTGCAATATAAAATTTTTAAATCGTTTCGTAGTCAGGACTTCAGACCTAGTTTGAGGAATTTAGCCTTGACTACAAACCAATAATATTTACATGCCCTAGTTCAGGGAAGCATGGCTAATCACCAGTGCCGATCATTAACTTCACCCTTCACCCTTCACCCTTTATACTTTTTTCCTAGCCCCTAATACAGGCGTATGGTTATGCAAAAAATCCCCAAACGAATCTCCACGGCTCTGATTAATGCCTTGAGTGCGGGAGTTGTTCCGCGAGTGGGATTAGAACAGATTGCCGTTGGGCGAGAAAAGGAAACTTCGGCTTTAGCCCAAGATTTAGAGAATATTGCTGAGGGTGGTGCCGCTTTTCGGTTCATCGTTGGGCGTTTTGGCTCAGGAAAAAGCTTTATGCTGCAATTCCTTCGCAATCTGGCGATGGAACAAGGATTTGTGGTGGCGGATGCGGATTTGTCTCCGGAACGGCGGTTAGCAGGTAGCAGCAGTCAAGGCGTAGCAACCTATCGAGAGTTGATGGGTAATATTGCTACCAAAACCAATCCTAATGGGGGAGCGATCGCGCTAATTTTAGAAAAATGGTTAAGCGGTATCCTCAGCCAAGTTGCCCAAGAAACAGGCAAACGCCTCGGTGAGGATGATTTTGACGATCAAGTTGAGGTAAAAATCCGCGCTGTTGTGGATGATTTGGAAAACTTAGTCCACGGCTTTGACTTTGGTAGCGTGATCATTGCCTACTGGCGAGGCTACCGTGAAGATAACCCCGACAAGCAAGATGCCGCCCTGCGTTGGCTGCGGGGAGAATTTAATACTAAAACTGAAGCCAAGTCTGCCCTAGGCGTGCGCGTCATTATTGACGACGATACCTGGTACGACTACATCAAACTCTTTGCCAAGTTTGTTTCTGATATTGGCTACAAAGGGCTGATTGTTTTGCTCGATGAGGCGGTGCATTTGTACAAAATTACCCACACAGCTTCCCGCCACAGCAACTACGACAAGCTGCTAGCGATGTTCAACGACACCATGCAGGGTAAAGCCGAAAACCTAGGAATAGTCGTCGGGGGAACGCCAGAATTTCTCGAAGATTCCCGCCGGGGACTGCATAGCGAAGAAGCTTGGCGATCGCGACTGGCAAAAAGCCGTTTTCTCAAAGATGACTTTCAGGATACCTCCGCCCCCGTTATTGGGCTAGAACCCCTAACATCAAAAGACATCTCTCAACTTTTGCAGCGGTTAGCCGAGGTTCATGGGATGCACTACAGCTACAAAAAGGTGATCTCAAGCCGTGAATTAGAGGAATTTAAGCAAGAAATCATGAATCGCTTAGGGGCAGAAAAACTCTTAACTCCCCGCGAAGTGGTTCGCGACTTAATCAGCGTTTTGAATATTTTGCACCAAAATCCCCAAGTTACCTTTAAGCAAATCATTAATGGCGATCGCGTTTTGCCAACGGCAAATGGCAAGAAACAGGACGGCGATAAAACGGGTAACTTTGCAGAATTTACGTTATAAGTCCAATATTCCTTTAATTATCACCTTGGTAAAGAATTGAAATAACATCTAAGTCTGAGCTAACTTTCTTGACTATGGGACATAAGAAATCTCTCAACAAAAAGCGCCTGACTCGGAAACAAGTTCAAGAGTTAATTGAGGCTGAAGGAAAACTGCATGAGGAGTTTACAAAATTCTTTGAGGAAACTTACTCAACTGGGTATAAAAACCAACCTTTAGTTTATGAATTACCTAATGATAGATTCCTATACGTTTTCGATCCAAAAGAGATTGGAAGTCCTGGTAAAGGTGACATTTATCCAAAAGACTACTTTCTACGGCGCGTCCAATGGACACAAAGGGTAAGAGATGATTCTGCAAATAATCGTGGTAGTTCTATCCGCCATTGGAGATACTACTCAAAAAATAAAGCAGAACTGATTAGCAAAATTGAGCAGCTAATTGACGAACTTGCAGAAAAATTAGCAATTCCCCGCCCTCAACTTGATTTTTCCTACGCGAGCCTAGATATTGTCTCCAGCAAAGCTGAAGATTACGAACTCGATGAAGTGCAGGCTGAACTCTATGATAATTTGGTGGCTTATGTCGGCGAGGTTTTAAAACGTAGAGTAAACGGGCAATGGGCTATTGAAACTTTACATGGGGATGAAAAATACCCATATATTAGTGCAGATACTAAAGGAGTTCTGATGCCGATCAATGTGGTTTGGACAGAACTAAATGGTCTTGAACCGATGAATTTGCGAAAAGAAACTGCCAACGAGGTGCGGCGTTTTTCCTTGCGGAGATAATTTTGATTTAAGGCGCGATCGCGTTTACTTCTTCCCAGACGCTACAATGCTTGGGGACTATGAAATTTCCCCATGAGCGAACAGTCTTTTAAGAAACTTGCCCCCTTCCTCCAGGACTACATCTACAAACACCGCTGGAGCGAACTGCGGCAAGTACAACAACAAGCCTGTCAGGTAATCTTTGAGACAGATGCTCACTTATTGCTGGCGGCGGGTACGGCGGCGGGAAAAACAGAAGCAGCGTTTCTCCCCGTTCTCACCCTCCTGCATCAGCAGCCTTCTAAAAGTATTGGCGTCTTATATATTGGCCCCCTCAAAGCATTAATTAATGACCAATTCGACCGCTTGGATGGCTTATTAAAAGCGGCGGATATTCCCGTTTGTCCCTGGCATGGCGATATTCCCCAAAGTTACAAAGCAAGGCTGCTAAAAGAACCAAAGGGGGTGTTGCAAATTACGCCGGAATCCTTAGAAAGCTTGTTAATTAATAAGCACAGCGAACTAGAACGGCTGTTTGGGGATTTGCGATTCGTCATTATTGATGAAATCCATGCCTTTATGGGTTCAGAACGAGGTGGGCAGATTCTTTGTCAGTTAGCACGACTATCGCCAGTAATGCAGACTTCCCCACGTCGCATTGGCTTATCGGCAACCTTGGGAGATTACTCCCAGGCGGAGGAGTGGCTGCGTTCTGGTACAGATAGAGCGGTAGTGACGCCAGAAATTGCCGGGGGCGATCGCCAAGTTCGTCTGGCGCTAGAGCATTTTGAGATTCCCCGTGAAGTGGAACCTCCCCCCCAACCCCCGGATAACAAAAAGCGCAAGCAACATCTGGCTTCCCCCTTTTTAAGGGGGACAGGAGGGGGATCTGTAAGGGGGGAGAATTTAGGCAAAGTCCCCCGCAATATTCAAAGCGCAGCAACATCTAGCTTCCCCCTTTTTAAGGGGGACGGGAGGGGGATCTCCGAGGGAGATTTAGGGGGTTCTCAAGATTTGAAAACACGCCCTAGAAGTCCCTATTACCAATACATTTTCGATTGCAGCAAAGCGAGAAAGTGCCTGATTTTTGCCAACAGTCGCAGCCAGACAGAATCAGTGATTGCCAACCTACGGCAAATTGCGGCGGCGGAGGGGATGCCGGATATTTACCACGTCCATCACGGTAGCATTGCGCCTCGCTTGCGGGAGGCGGCGGAGGCGGCGATGCGAAATTCAACCACTCCTGCGGTGACAGCCGCAACGCTGACGCTGGAATTGGGAATTGATATTGGGCAGTTAGAGCGGGTAATTCAGCTCAATGCTCCCTTATCAGTGGCGAGTTTTTTGCAGCGACTGGGGAGAACGGGAAGGCGGGGAGAGCCTGCGGATATGCGCTTTGTCTGTACAGAAGAGGAGGGAAACGCCGAGAAGCCTTTACCAGAGCAACTTCCTTGGCAACTGCTACAGGCGATCGCGATTATCCAACTCTACATCGAAGAGCGCTGGATTGAACCCATCCCAGCAGTACAGTACCCCTTCAGCCTGCTGTACCACCAGACGATGAGCATTCTAACCGCTAAGGGCGAACTTTCTCCCGCCGCCTTAGCCGAGCAAGTCCTCACCCTGCCAAGCTTTGCCGCCATCTTCCCAGATGATTTTCGGCAACTGCTACATCACCTCATCGCCATCGATCATCTACAACCCACCGCTAACGGCAGCTTAATTATCGGTTTAGCGGGAGAAAAAGTCGTTAATCGCTTTCAGTTTTACGCCGTCTTTCAAGACAACCCCGAATACTCCGTTCGTGATGACACGATGGAAATTGGCAGCATCGTTATGCCCTTACCTGCCGAAAATCGCTTTGCTCTAGCAGGTAGAACTTGGGAAGTCATCGACATCGATACCAAAGCCAGGATTGTCTACGTCAAGCAAGTAGAAGGCATTGCCCGTATTTCTTGGCGGGGAGGTAGCGGCACCATTCACGCCAAAGTGCTGCAACGAATGCGTCAAGTGTTGCTTGAAGATGTGCAGTATCCCTACTTACAACCCACCGCTCAATCTCGCCTGCAAGCCGCCCGTCACTTAGCTCAAAATGCAGAGTTAGAGTATAAAAACATCCTCCCTCTTAAGCACAATACTTACTGCATTTTTCCTTGGATGGGCACAGTAGCTTATCACACTTTAGAGCGGTATTTGAGCCTCTTTTGTCGAGAAACGTTGGAGATTAAAAACTTGAGAGGTTTAGCTCCCTACTTTCTCACGATTCGACTCGGAAAAGATAAACTATCACTACTTCATGAAGAACTTGCCTGTTTTGGCGATCGAGGAATTACCGAGGAAGATTTAGTTACCGCAGAGGATGTTTTGAATCAACAAAAATATGACCGCTTTATTCCTCCAACCTTGCTTAAAAAAGCATTTGCTGTTGATTCCTTAAACGTTGAGGAGATGGAAAAAATTATTAACAACTGGTAGCACAGAAAATAACCTCGACGTATAGCCATCCTAAGTTATCGGTAAAAAACTCATACTCTCTTCTCTCTTCCTCCGCGTTCTCTGTGCCTCTGTGGTTCGTTAATAATTTAACAAATCAAATAGAATTGTTACATTTATATACAATTATCAGTATGAAATTTGACTACTCCCTCGATTTTGACAAAATAGACTTTAGAAAAAATCCAGAACTCTACCGCATTGGCAAAGGCGAGCAAGGCGTTCTCATGGTAGAGCCTTATAAAAGTGAAATCCTTCCTCACTGGAAATTTAAAACGCCAGAAATTGCTCGTCAATCATCAGACAAAATCTACGAAATGTTTCTTGACTACAAAGCTAAAGAAGACTTTGTAGGAATGGATATGGCTCGCAAATTCCTGCAAATGGGCTATACGCGATCGCGTCGCTACGCCAATCACAAATCGGGAAGAAAGTACGCCAAAGATAGCAAAGAAGTATTACCGATTGAGGAAGATAAACTTAAGGCAGAATCAGCTAACATATTTTATGAAAAATGGCGGTTAGCTAGAGAGGATAAGCAATATCTGGAACTTAAGAAAAAACATCGCGATCGCTACGAGCAGCAATAATGAGATTACTCTTTAAATAGTGAGTGAAAACACCTTGTTATTATCTCTAAGAAACTGACATAAAAGTTAAATTGCCATGTATAGACAAACTGATTTTCAAGAAGACAAAGTTGACAAGCTGTTTGATTTTATGAAAGCAAACAGTTTTGCCACTCTGGTATCAATTGTAGACGGTGTGCCTTGTGCTTCGCATATTCCTCTTGTTGCCGTACTGCAAGGAAATGACATTAAATTAATCGGTCATCTTGCGAAGCAAAATTCTCAATGGCAAGCCTTTGAAGCCTATGAGTCACTGGCTATCTTCACCGGAGCGCACGCTTACATTTCCCCTACTTTATACGAAAAACACGAGAGCGTACCGACGTGGAATTATATTGCGGTTCATGCGTATGGTGTTCCCAAAATCATCACGCTCAATGACTCACCCGAATCAATGGACAAGATGATTGACGAAATGATAGACACTTACGAAGCTGACTACAAATCACATTGGCACAGTTTATCTAATAAATTCCGCGACGGGATGATGAATGGCATTGTAGGATTTGAGATGACTGTTACTCGTTTAGAAGGTAAGTACAAACTCAGTCAAAACCGAAGCCAAGTTGATCGGCAAAATGTGTCAAACACACTGCTACAAAGTTCAGATCCGGCTGCTCGTGCTGTTGGTGCGGAGATGAAACAGAACCTAGAGGTGAATGAGTAGCAATTGTCAAGGTTCTGCTAAACGGCGAGTTTGTAGGTAGAGCGATCGCGTGAGAGTAAAATTAATTATTGACAGCTGCGTAATCTTCTAAAGCAGCTTTTGCACCAGCTTCTATAATTAAGCTCAAATCGCATCCGTACTCGCCAGCACAGCTATAGGAACCAAGCTCTAGTACGTAAAGCTCTCCTTCTGACTCGCAGATGTCTACTGTGTAAAGAGCTTCTGGATACCAGCTCATAGCCTTTAACACATCACTAAGATAACTTACTAGATAACCGCCTTTAATCTCTTCATCAATCCTTTCTTCTCCAACCAGATAGAGCGAACCCGTGATAACTTGATCTTTATAAACAAAGAACCTCCATTCTTTAGCGATCGCTCGCTTACCACTGACTAGAACTAAAGTTGTCTCATCTCTTTTCAGTTCGCTTTCTAGAGACTGCATTGTATTTAAGACATTAAGGTTAAAAACTCCGGCATGGAATGGCTTTATGTTGCTATCAGGCTTTACAAATAGATCCCCCTCCGACTTAAAATACTCAAGAATCTCTTCCCTCCTTCTAATTAGCTCACCTAAAGAAAGAATAAAATACTTATTATTAAGCAAATACTGACCAAAATAGGTGTAGTAGGTAGAGCAACGAAGATTCTTTTCATCCATATAGGCTCCAGGAATCCAAGAAGTTCTCAAAATGTCCCGACCTAAATTGAAAGTTCCTCTAAATAAAACACAATCATGATCGGGAAAATATTTATTTGCTTCTCTAGGATGAAATTTAAGATAACTTGTCTCCTTATAGGTGTATCCTTGGCTTTTCAACTCTTCTATAAATTGCTCATGGGAGTCAGAGACATCTTTTTCAAGTAACCAATTAACTTTGTTCATGAATCGTCTCATTTTTGACAGATTTAAGGATTGGCTGCGTCTGAAAAATTCGTTATTAACGAGTTCAGTTGTTAGTCTGCGAGAGAGGAGAGAAGCCGATCATGCCCTTTAGTCATTTTCGAATTGTTCGTTTTCAAGATACCGATGCGGCGGGTGTAGTTTATTTTGCCAATATTCTTTCAATATGCCATGAAGCCTATGAAGCCTCACTTATGGCATCAGGAATAGACCTTAAAGCCTTCTTTACACAACCGAAAATTGCAATTCCTTTAACTCATGCTAGTGCTGATTTTCGTCGCCCAATCTATTGTGGAGATGAGTTAGTTATTCACGTCATGCCTCAGCAATTGAGTGAGGAGGAATTTGAGATTAATTATCAAGTGATGACAACAACACAACAGCTAGCAGCGAAGGCAATTACTCGGCATGTTTGTATTCATCCAGAGATGAGAAAAAGAGCGCCACTACCGAAGGAAATCAGGGATTGGCTAATCGCTAATTAGCTAATCACCAGTTTCCTCTCTGGAAGGGATGGGGAGATGGGGAGCGGAGGAGAAGGGGAGCAGGGGAGCGGGGGAGCAGGGGAGCAGGGGAGCAGGGGAGCAGGGGAGCGGGGGAGAACCCCTTACCCTTCATACTTCATACTTCACACTTCACACTTCATACTTCATACTTCACCAAGCGCCTCGGCAACGGCTTCGCGAACATACTTTCTTCCCCACTCAGGACTCAGGACTCACCGACTCAGGACTACCGACCTTCGCTGTCAGTTGAGTAATTACTTCGATTAAGTTGTTTGGCTCGAAGGGTTTAGACATGTGCCGTTGGAAGCCTGCTTCGAGGACGCGGCGGCGTTCTTCGGCTCGGGCGTAGGCGGTAAGGGCGATCGCGGGTAGGTTTCCTCCCTGTTGGGCTTCGGTGGCTCTAATTTTGCGGATTAAGCTATAGCCATCTTCTCCGGGCATCCCAATATCGCTGACTAAAAGATCGGGTTGTACCTGTTGCAGTACGGATAGGGCTTCAGGAACGCAGGAAACGGCAGTAACCTTTACCTGCTGCTGTTCGAGAATGGTGGTGATAAATTCTCTGCTGTCTGGATCGTCTTCTACTACCAGCACATGTAAGCCTGATAGGGCAGCATGTTGAGCGTTCAGGGCGGTCGTAGCGGATGCTTCTTGTATCTCCAGCAGGGAACGCTCTGGACTCGGCTGGAATGGCAGCCTTACTGTAAATGTTGTTCCCGGTTGTGTAGAGTTATTCTCTGCCTCGACAGTCCCGTTGTGCAGTTCTACCAGATGACGGACAATTGCCAACCCCAATCCTAAGCCGCCATAGGAGCGAGTGGTAGAGCTATCTGCCTGACGGAAACGATCGAATACATGGGGGAGAAAGTCTGGACTAATACCAATCCCTGTGTCTATGACTTGAAGTTTGATCGTGTCACCTATTAGCTCTATTCGTACCTCGATCTTTCCCTCTTCGGGTGTGAACTTGACGGCATTTGTGAGCAAGTTACAGAAGACTTGCTGCAAGCGTTCCGCATCCCCCGAAATCAGTAGGGCCGTATTCTTGAGGAGGTGGGGTGCCACAGAGGTGAGGAGTTGAGAGGCTGAGGCAGCGGGAGAAAACTCGCGTCCCTCCAGGTCTTGGCTTTCTGTGGCGGCAGGTGTAATTAGCGCCAGTTGAATCTTCTTTGCCTCCACGGTGGGACGAACAGAATCGATCGCTGCCTCCACGATGGGAATGAGATTAATCAAACGTTGATTAAGTTGCAGCTTGCCTCGCAGGATGCGGGAGACATCGAGGATATCTTCAATTAGTTGGGCTTGGGACTTGGCGTTTCGCTCAATCGTTTCCAGTGCCCGTGCCATTGTATTTTCATCAAAAGAGCGGGTGCGAAGCAAGCGCGACCATCCCAAAATGGAGTTGAGGGGAGTGCGAAGTTCGTGAGAAAGCAGGGCGATGAATTCATCTTTCATCTGGTTAGCGGCTTCTGCTTGTAACCTTGCTTCCTGCTCCCGGATAAATTGCTCCCGCGCGGCTTCTGCCTGCTTGCGTTCGGTGATGTCTTCTACGGTGCCGACATGACCGAGCAATGTCCCTTGATCGCTGGACATGGGAGACATCTGGACGCGCACCCACCGCACAATGCCGTCCCGCGTCTGGCAGCGAAATTCGTTGATGTATTCCTGGCGGCGTTCTGTCCAAGCTGCCCAGTCTGACAAAACGCGATCGCGGTCTTCTGGATGCATCACCCGCAACCATCCCTCGTCTAAATTCTCTTGGGCCTCAATGTCACAAATCGTCTGACACCGGGGGTTGAGGTAGGTAGATTTTCCTTCAGTATCCGTTAAAAAAATCCCTACGGGAGAGCAGGCACTCAACGAGCGGAAGCGTTCTTCACTTGCTCTAAGTTCTGTATTGACGGCGGCTAGTTGCGCGGCTTGGCGTTTAATTTCAGCGGTTTTTTGAAATAACTCTACAAATGCCGTGACTTTCGAGAGTAAGATTTCCGGCTGAATCGGTTTGAGCAGGTAATCTACCGCTCCTAAGGAGTAGCCTTTCGCCATTGACGTATCGCTGCTACTATATCCCGTGAGAAAAATAATTGGGGTAGAGCGCGATCGCTGCCGAGAGCGAATTAGCATGGCGGTTTCAAAGCCATCCATCCCTGGCATCTGGATATCGAGCAAAATCACGGCAAAATCTTGACGGAGCAAACATTTCAACGCTTCCTCCCCAGAATTGGCTCTGACCAAATTCTGACCCAAACTTTCTAAAATTGCCTCCAGTGCTAGCAGATTTTCTACCCGATCATCCACTAGGAGGACATTTACTTTTTCAGGCTGCATATCTTCACGTCAGCACAGGGCAACAAAGGTTGACTAAGCAGGGCGCAATCTCCGGTAGAGACAAAATCCTGTCGGCTTTGACCGCCGCGATCGCTGCTGTGGGCATTGTCCGACTATAGGCTGTTGTCGGTTCTTGTACCACAGTAACTCCCCCGGCAGCAGCGATCGCGGCTAACCCCTGTGCGCCATCATTACTTGCTCCCGTCAAAATCACCCCAATCGCTTTAGCAGCGTAAGCATCAGCCGCCGACTCAAATAGCACGTCAATCGACGGGCGAGCATAGGAGACGGGAGCTTCTGTAGAAAGAGAAAAACTGCTATTTTCTACCAACAAATGATAGTCAGCCGGAGCCAAGTAAACATACCCCGGCACAATCTCTTCTTTATCCTCCGCTTCTTTGAGCGGTAGAACGCACACCTGCTGTAAAAAGTCGCTGAGGGAGTTGTCAGAGTCCTTATGACGGTGTTGCGCGATCGCTACAGGTACAGAGAAACCTGCGGGTAAACCGGAGAGTAACACTTCTAACGCCTGCAATCCTCCCATTGATGTACCGACAACAATAATTTCGTACGTCATCAGCGAATCCTCCGGTAGAGTTTTTCCCGTGCCGCGATCGCTTCATAATCTTCACAGTGGGGCGTGAACTTTAGCGATTCCTGGCGTCCTAGCCCTAAGATGCCAAACATGCCGAGACTTTCATACAACAGCTTGTGGACTCGTGCCTGAAGTGTCTGATTGAAATAGATTAGGACGTTGCGACACAAAATCACATTAAATTCATTAAACGAACTATCCGTTGCCAGGTTGTGGGGCGAAAAGACTAAATTCTCCCGTAACGATGACCGAAAGATCGCACTTTCATAGGCTGCTGTGTAGTACTCAGAAAACGACCGCTTCCCACCCGCGTGCAGATAATCCTGAGTATATTGCTGCATCAATTTCAAAGGAAAAATTCCTGCTTTTGCCTGTTTTAACACGGTTTCATCCATGTCCGTTGCATAAATTCGACAGCGGTGATACAGCCCTTCTTCTTGTAACAAAATTGCCAAAGAATAGACTTCTTCCCCCGTCGAACACCCCGCATGCCAGATGCGAATGAACGGATACGTCCGCAACAACGGCACCACTTTCTGACGAAAAGCCAGGTAAAACCCCGGATCTCGATACATGGCTGTGACGTTCACCGATAGCCCCAGCAACAAGCGTTCCAGACAGGCCGGATCGTGCAGCACCTTCTCTTGCAAACCGGAAATGCTGCTTAAATTTTCGGCGCGGATTGTATTCCAGATACGGCGTTTGAGAGACGCCAAGGCATAATTGCGAAAATCATAGCCGTAGTAACGGTACAACCCCTCTAAGAGCAATTGAATTTCAATTACTTCTAGTTCTTGCTGATGTTTAGATATCGTCATTTAGGGGCGAGGGGAAGAGAAGGGTGAAGGATGAAGGATGAAGGATGAAGGATGAAGGAAATTACCGATACAGCCAGACTCGCAGCAGGGAGAGTAACTGTTCGGTATCGACAGGTTTGGTGATGTAGTCGGATGCGCCAGCTTCGATGCACTTTTCGCGATCGCCTTTCATGGCTTTGGCGGTGAGGGCAATAATTGGCAAAGCCCGGAATTTCTCTAGCTTGCGAATCGCCTGCATGGTTTCGTAGCCGTCCATTTCCGGCATCATCACATCCATCAAGACAACATGGCTATCGGGGTTATTTTGCAACACCTCAATCCCATCTTTGCCATTTTCCGCATAAATTATTTCCATTTGGTGGCGTTCTAGCATACTAGTGAGGGCAAAGATATTGCGGACATCATCATCGACAATCAGCACTTTTTTTCCTGCCAGGATGGAATCGGTTTGATGCAGTTGTTCGAGGATTTGCTGTTTAGATTCTGGTAAGTTTGCCTGGACGCGGTGGAGGAATAAGGCAGTTTCATCTAAAAGGCGTTCTGGCGATCGCACATCTTTAATAATGATTGTTTTCGCCATCCGCTTGAGTTCTGTTTCTTCTGCCTTCGTCAGTTCCTTCCCGGTGTAAACAATAATCGGCAGCGTTTTTAGACTTTCTTCTTGCTTGATCAGTTCGATCAACTCAAAGCCCGTCATATCTGGTAGCCCTAAGTCGAGGACAACACAATCAAAGTGTCCGGCTTTTAGGGCAGCAAGAGCCGCCGTTCCCGTCCCCACCGCCGTGGTTAACACATCACCATTGCCAATCAACTCAACAATGCTCTGGCGTTGTGTCTCATCATCTTCTACCACCAGCAAGTTCTTCACCTGTCGCTCGATGAAGCCCTTGATATTCGTCAAGGCGCTAGTCAAGGCTTCGCTATCAACGGGTTTTTGTAGATAGGCGATCGCGCCTTGTTGCAAACTCCGCTGTTGTCCTTCCTCCACGGAGAGGATATGTACCGGGATGTGTCGCGTGTTCGGGTCATGCTTCAACCGATCTAGCACCGTCCACCCATCCATCACAGGTAATTGGATATCAAGGGTAATCGCATCCGGCTTCAGTTGTCGCGCAATTTCCAGCCCAACATCGCTCCGCGTGGCGACAATACCCTTAAAGCCTTGTTCCCGTGCCATATCCAACAAAATCCGCGCAAAATTGATGTCATCTTCCACGATTAACAAAACGCGATCGCCCGGTTGAATCTGCTCCCGGTCATCATTGATCGCCAAGCTAGGTGCTAGCGGCGTCGAGACTAGGGCCGCCGCTGACGGTGATGGCGGTAGACTGACAACAGCATTTTCCTGCCCCGCCTGTGGCGTAAGCGTCTCCGGATAGTGCTGCGGCAAGTATAGGGTAAACGTACTTCCTCGACCTGGGGCACTAATTAACTGAATCTCCCCACCCAGCAAGCGGGCAATTTCCCGACTAATCGACAAACCTAACCCCGTACCGCCATATTTGCGGCTGGTGGTGCCATCCGCTTGCTGAAAGGCTTCAAAAATCACCCGCTGCTTATCCGGTGAAATGCCGATTCCCGTATCGCTGACCGCAAACGCCACCACCATATCCGCCTGATTTAAGTATTTTTGCTCACGGCTCCAGCCCTGCTGTACGGGAGTCACCTGCAGCGTCACCCGTCCTTTGTCGGTGAACTTGAAGGCGTTGGAGAGCAGGTTCTTCAACACTTGTTGCAAGCGTTTGGGGTCAGTGTAGATCGTGCTGGGTAAGCTTGACTCAAACTCCTGAACAAACTCTAGTTTTTTGTCTTGGGCGATCTGCCGGAAGGTGCGTTCCATTTGCCCGCCTAAGTCGGTAAATAGCGTCTGGCTGATATCCACAGACATCGTTCCCGACTCAATCTTGGCAAGATCCAAAATGTCATTGATTAGCCCCAGCAAATCCGTCCCGGAGGAATGAATAGTGCGGGTGTATTCCACTTGCTTATCACTCAAGTTACCTTCGGGATTATCTGAGAGCAGTTTTGCCAGGATTAACAAACTGTTGAGCGGTGTCCGCAACTCGTGGGACATATTCGCCAAAAATTCGGACTTATATTTAGAACTTAAGGCTAATTGCTCGGCTTTCTCTTCCAGAGCTTGTCTAGCTTGTTCAATCTCCCGATTCTTCCGTTCAACTTCTTTTTTTTGCAGCGCGAACAACTCCGCTTTTTCTTCTAGCTCCTCATTGGTTTGCTGCAACTCTTCCTGCTGATTTTTTAGCAGTTCTTCCGAGGCGCGGAGGGACTTGGCTTGCTGTTCTAAGCGTTGATTGGTTTCTCTGAGTTCGTCTTGTTGGCTTTGTAACTCTTCTGCCAAAGACTGGGACTGCTTGAGCAATTCCTCCGTCCGCGTATTGACCGCGATCGTATTTAAGACGATGCCGATGCTTTCTGTGAGCTGGTCAAAGAACGTTAGATCAATTTCCCGAAAGCGCTGGAAGGAGGCAAGTTCAATAACGGCGGTTACCTGCTCCTCAAACAAAACGGGTAAAACAACCACATTTAAGGGAGCCGCCTCTCCTAAACCAGAGCTGATTTTGATGTAATCATCCGGCACGTCTACCAGCAAAATCCGCTCTTTTTCCAAGGCGCATTGCCCCACCAAGCCTTCACCTAAGCGGAAGCGGTTGGCAAGGGACTTGCGCTCCCGATAGGCGTAGGCGCTAAACAGCTTCAGCAGGGGTTGCGGCTCTAGTGTTTCCATCAGGTAAAACACCCCGTGCTGCGCCCCTACTAAGGGAGCTAGTTCCGAAAGAATCAGGCGAGACACGGTTTCCAAGTCTCGCTGTCCCTGAAGCATCCGGCTAAACTTCGCCAAGTTGGTTTTCAACCAGTCTTGCTCAGTACTCTTCTGGGTTGTCTCCCGGAGGTTGGCAATCATCTGGTTAATGTTGTCTTTGAGTCCGGCGACTTCGCCTTGGGCAATAACAGAAATTGAGCGGGTCAAATCGCCCTTGGTAACTGCCGTTGCCACTTCCGCGATCGCTCGTACCTGCGTCGTTAGATTTGCCGCCAGTTCGTTGACGTTATCGGTTAAATCTCGCCAGGTTCCTGAAGCTCCCGGAACACTCGCCTGTCCCCCCAGTTTTCCTTCAATGCCAACTTCTCGCGCTACTGTGGTGACTTGCTCAGCGAAGGTGGCAAGGGTATTGATCATCTCATTGATCGTATCGGCTAAGGTTTCGATTTCCCCTTTGGCATCCAGTGCCAATTTGCGCTTCAAATCCCCATTGGCAACGGCAGTTACTACTCTGGCAATGCCTCGCACTTGGGCTGTTAAATTCCCTGCCATTGAGTTGACGTTATCGGTTAAGTCCTTCCAAGTTCCGGCGACGCCTTTAACTTCCGCTTGCCCCCCTAGCTTGCCCTCCGTGCCAACTTCCCGCGCTACCCGCGTTACTTCTGAGGCGAAGGAGTTGAGCTGATCCACCATCGTGTTGATCGTGTTTTTCAGCTCTAAGATTTCCCCTTTCACATCGACGGTAATCTTTTTGGAAAGGTCGCCATTAGCAACGGCTTTTGTAACGGCGGCAATGTTTCGTACCTGACTCGTCAGGTTCCCCGCCATTGAGTTGACGTTATCGGTTAAGTCCTTCCAAGTTCCGGCAACGCCTTTAACTTCTGCTTGACCTCCTAACTTACCTTCTGTGCCAACTTCCCGCGCCACCCGCGTTACTTCTGAGGCAAAGGAACTGAGCTGATCTACCATGATGTTGATCGTATTTTTCAGCTCCAGGATTTCTCCATTTACCGGAACGGTAATTTTCTTCGAGAGGTCGCCACTAGCGATCGCCGTTGCCACTTCCGCAATATTCCGCACTTGGGCAGTTAAATTCCCTGCCATCAGGTTTACAGACTCAGTTAAATCCTTCCAAGTACCCGCTACCCCCTTAACTTCTGCCTGCACCCCCAGTTTGCCTTCCGTGCCAACTTCTCGCGCTACCCGCGTCACTTCTGAGGCAAAGGAGTTGAGCTGATCCACCATGATGTTGATCGTGTTCTTCAGCTCCAAGATTTCCCCTTTCACATCAACGGTGATTTTCTTGGACAAATCCCCCTTAGCAACCGCCGTCGTCACTTCCGCAATATTCCGCACCTGAGCCGTTAAATTCCCCGCCATGGAGTTAACGCTGTCCGTCAAATCTTTCCATGTTCCCGCTACTCCCTTAACTTCCGCTTGCACCCCCAGCTTGCCTTCCGTACCAACTTCTCGCGCTACCCGCGTCACTTCTGAGCCAAAGGAGTTGAGCTGATCCACCATCGTATTGACGACTCGGGCAGTTTGGAGAAACTCCCCTTTTAAAGGTCTGCCATCAATTTCCAGGTCAATCGTTTGGGACAAGTCCCCATTCGCCACCGCCCGAATCACCCGCGCGGTTTCAGCGTTGGGCTGCACCAAATCAGTAATCAAGATATTCACGGAATCAATGCAGTCTGCCCAAGAGCCTTTCGCCGTCGCAATTGAGGCGCGTTGGGTAATTTTGCCTTCTTTACCGACAACGGTACTGATACGCTCTAGCTCATTCGCCATGCTTTGATTCATCTCAATGATGTCATTGAGCGTGTCGGCAATTTTCCCGGCAATACCTGTTTGATCGATGGGCATTCGTACAGAAAAATCTCCTTTCTGTACCGCGACAAGGGTTCTCAGAAGCTGTTTCGGGTCAAAATTATCTGTACGCTCTTGGGTTACCGAGGCAGTGGGCATATCTTTTTTTAGTCCTGAGTTCTGAGTGCTGAGTGCTGAGTAGGGAGCGGGGGAGCAGGGGAGCGGGGGAGCAGGGGAGCAGGGGAGCAGGGGAGCGCTCAGTCGAACGCTGAGCTCACGGCCGAAGCCTTCATACTTCACCCTTCACCCTTCATCCTTCACACTTCATCCTTCATTTTTTAGCTCCAATCGTCTTGTCCTTGAGAGCTACCGTTACGGGGTTTGTAGCCTTGAGCGTTGGCATGAAGCTGACGCGTCTGCTCAAACAAAATTTCTTCTGTGAGGTTCCAGCGCTGGAGGACAGTATCGAGGCTTTGCTGCACGTCTCTTGCGCCGGGAAAGCCTCGATAGCGAATGCGGAGGCGAGCTAGTTCTGCTAGGTGAAAATTACTAGGAGAATTCTCTTGTAGCAGACGGTCTACGAGTTGGCGATCGCGATCTTCTTGAGGATGCTGCTGGTCTTTATTTTCTGTTGTAGTCATTTTGTTCAAACACTTAAGATTAAATTATTCTTTAGTACATATAAAAAATATTAGCTATTTCCGGGGTTGTATCTGAATGATTACAACTATAGAATTACGTTGGTTTTGCCAGGGGATGATTCCGGCGGTAGTCGAACACTGGTTTGACAATGACTGTCCTGGTGAATGGCTAGGACAACCAGAAGAACGAGAAGATCTGTACCTGCACATAACCCCTAAGTGTGACTATCTCAACCTCAAACTCAGGCAAGGGCGTTTAGAAGTGAAGTGGCGCAAAGCTGAACTGGGGATTCGGCGTTTTGGCAACGCTTGGGAAGGTCACATAGAGCAATGGGGAAAGTGGATGTGCGAAGATCCAGAGCAACAAAGCTTTTTGCCCCACACCATTATTGAGCAAGAACCGTGGATTAGTGTCTACAAAAAGCGACGCCAGCGCCTCTATCAGCTCCCCTCAACTTCTCAATCCTGTAGCGTAGAACTGACTCAGCTAAAAGTGGCAGAAAATTTGTGGTGGAGCCTAGCTTTTGAAGTCGCAGAGATACCGCCAGACTTAATAGATAGTCTGCAAAATACAATTCATGCGGCGAGTCAAACTTACCAAGGGTCAGAGTTGAAAGCACAAAATTCCTATGCTTATCCTCACTGGCTCGCCCTGACGGTCTAAATTGAAGGAAACATTCAAGAATCGTCGTTGCCTCACTTGATGTTTGGGATGCTGCTTTCTAAAGGAACCAAGGTGTGAGGCATCAGCTTAAACAGTGGGATGAGGAGTTAGCCCCGATGAAACTGTTTTGGAGTCTCCCACTTCACTAAGACCGTTTTTGTATAAATTAATACCATTTTCAGGAACAGCGTTCTCTGTCGAAGCATAAGTAAGAGGATCGCGATCGCCAACAGCAGAGGTGAGCGATCGCCCCAAATTCTCGTCCAGTTCTTGCAGCGGAATTTCCACCACAAACTCTGTTCCTTGTCCCATCTCGGAGTTGCAGCGCAACTGTCCGCCATGCTTTTCAATGATCTGGTAGCTAATCGTCAATCCCAAACCCGTACCGGAGCCAACCGGTTTTGTCGTAAAAAACGGATCAAAAATTTGTTGCTTCACCGCTTCAGGAATACCAGAACCGTTGTCAGCAATGCGGATGACTACTTTGTCCGTTGTTTCGCTACTGCTAACGACCTCGGTGCGAATCCAAATTGTCGGGATTGACGATTGGGAAGAGAGTTTTGAGTTTTGTCTCCCCAGTTCCTCAGACTCCTCTTCCAACGCATCAACGGCATTGTTCAGGAGATTCATAAACACCTGGTTGAGCTGTCCGGCAAAACACTCCACTTTGGGCAAGTTACCGTACTCCTTAATCAACTGAACTCCCCCCGCTTCTGGTCTAAGCCGATGCTGCAAAATCATCAGCGTGTTATCAATACCCTGATGAATATCAACGGGTTTGCGATCCGCTTCATCGAGGCGCGAGAAGCTCCGCAAGCTCAGGACGATTTGGCGGATACGATCTGTCCCCACCTTCATCGAATTCAGTAAGCGAGGAAAATCTTCAATCAAAAACTCACAGTCGATCGCCTCTGCTTGCGATTGAATTTCGGCAACAGGCTGCGGGTAATACTTTTGATAAAGTTGCATCAAATCCAGCAAATCCTGGGCATAGGTCGAGGCGTGACTAATATTGCCGCAGATAAAGGACACGGGGTTATTAATTTCATGGGCAATTCCGGCTACCAGTTGCCCCAAGCTAGACATTTTTTCTGTCTGAATGAGTTGTACTTGGGTTTGCTTGAGTTCGTGAAGGGTAGACTCTAGTTGCGCGCGTTGCTCCAAAAGCCGTGCTTGTGACTGCCGTAGTGCGGCTTCTGCTGCCTTGCGTTCTGCCAGTTCCGCAGCCAATTGCTCAAACAAAGCCGCCCGTTGAATTGCCACGCCCAATTGGGCACTGAGCTGTTTGAGTAGCTCGACTTCCGAGTTTTGCCAATGCCGGATGCCGGAACACTGATGAACAATCAACAATCCCCAAAGCTTCTCCCCAAGCAAAATTGGCACAACCAGGTTAGCTCGCACTTGGAAGCGCTCAAGCAACTCAACATGACACGGCGTTAAGCTCGCATTGTAAATATCATTAATTACTCGTATCCGACCCTGTTGGTAAAGTAGACCATGAGTGTCCTGAAAGCAATTGTCCTGGATATTGGTTCCTAAAGCAGAAGTCCAACCCCAACTCACCGACTCAACAGCGACAACACCACTCCAATCTGGCTCAAAGCGATAGATCACTGCTCGATCGGTGTGGAGAAATTGCCGCACTTCCGCAACAGCGGTGTTGAGGACTTCCTCTAAGTTTAAAGACTGACGAATGCGCCGGGAAATCATTTCAACCAAACGCTCTCGTTGCACTTGTTGTCGCAGAGCTTCCTCTGTGTACTTACGCTCGGTGATGTCGCGAAATGACCAAATTCTGCCGTAGTATTCTTTTTCTGGAGATAAAACAGGCGCGGAGTAGCGGTCAAAGACTTGCCCATCCCTCAAGTGAATTTCATCCCGACTGCTGATGGTGGGATGGTCGTACAAGTACGTCACTTTTTCTAGAAATTCTTGCGGTTGCAGCAGACGCGGCAGGATATAGTTGAGGAGCGATTCATCTCTTCGTTCGCTGATTATTTCAGAGGGGATATCCCACATCTGGCAGAAGCGGTAGTTATAACTAGCGACGGCTCCTGTCTCATCCAAAACCAAAATCCCATCAAGAGCCGCTTCGTGTTGGGCTTTTAGTAGGGCATTACTGCGCTGTAAGGCGGCTTGAGTGCGTTGGCGATCGCTAATATCGCGAGCAAAGGCACAGTTATACTCCTTGTCGTCAAACTCCAAATAATTAAACGTCACTTCTACCGGAATCACTTGCCCATCACGACTTCGATACTGGGTTTCCACCGTCCCCGAACCCTTTTCCTTACTTTGCTGCCAATTAGACACCCAAGCCTGTAGTGATAATTCGGGGTCAATATCCCCAACGCTCAGCTTCAGCAGTTCCTCACGGGAATACCCCAACAACTTACAAGCTGCCTCGTTGACATAGAAAAAACGACCATCCGGGGTAATCCAGAAGGCTGCATCCGCTGTGCAGTCAATAGAAAATTGCATCAACCGTCGTTTATCTTCTGCCAGCTTGCGCTGAGTAATGTCCGTTTGGATACCCACAAAGTGCGTCAGCTTACCGTCCGCATCGTGTACGGGTGACAGCTTCAGGTCATTCCAAAACGGTGTACCGTCTTTACGGTAATTTTTGAGCGTCACCTCACATTCTTGCCCCCCCCGGATCGCTTGACGGAGTTTGTCGAGTTCTTCTGGATCGGTGTCTACTCCCTGTAAAAACTTACAATTGCGCCCTAAGACTTCTACTTGCGAGTAACCGGTAATACTCTCAAAGGCAGGATTGCAGTAGAGCAGGGGATTGTTTGGCACTGTGGCATCGGCAATGACAATGCCACAACTCGTTGCTGACATCGCCCGCTCATAAAGCCGTAGTATCTCTAGCTCCCCTTTCTTGCCCTTAAGGAGATCCAACGCCTCATCTCTTACTGGTCGGCTTGCCATAGAACTATAAGGTTCAACAATTTGGTTAATAACGGTAGATAACCCGGATTGAGCTGATCTTAAATTAACCAATCTCAATCTTAGAAAATTATCAAGAAAGATTAAACGCTTACAAGGATACCTAGAGAAAAACTAAGTATTTGTACCCGCTATGTACGGCACTCAACTGAATGATCTAGCGTGGATTTTGCCAAAGATGCCCCTTATAAACATTATTGTAACGTTTAGTTATGTAAAGAGTTCTTGTATCCACGTAACGTTCCTGTATTTTCCTGAAATGTATCACCGTAGTTTCCCCCTTCACAGAATTTGCCGTGCTAAGATAGTACTTGAGAATAAATTCGGTTGCAGTGTTTGTTTCTAGTATTGATAGGGGTTTTCCTTTTGGTCTTGACAGGCTTCCTCCGAAATCTAAATCTCTACACACCTAATGATTTTGGAGTCCATCTATGTCTATTTATGTAGGCAACTTATCCTACGAGGTCACTCAAGAAGACCTCAACGCCGTTTTTGCAGAATATGGTTCTGTAAAACGGGTTCAGCTACCCACAGATCGTGAAACCGGACGCCTACGTGGCTTTGGTTTTGTAGAAATGGGTTCAGAAGCTGAAGAAACGGCTGCTATTGAAGCACTTGATGGTGCTGAATGGATGGGCCGTGACTTGAAAGTCAACAAAGCCAAGCCTCGCGAAGACAGAGGTGGCGGTGGCGGTGGTGGACGAGGAAACAACAACTTCTCTCGTCGCTACTAAACTAAAACGGTTAAATCTTTTTAGCCTGTCCGTAAGTGACTGAGAGTTAGATGGCTAGCTTCCGAAGTTAATTCATTCGTCTTTAGTTACTTACGGCTCAATAGAAAAAGGCTTAGGCAATTATGCTTGAGCCTTTTTCTTGTTTTCTCCGCTTCGCCAACTCCTTACTGAGTGAGGGCTTGCTCCAGAATAGCGACAACCGCGAGTTCTTCTAGATTTAGACTATGGGGTGATTCATCCACCTCTGACGGTGGCGATTTTGACGGCGTAGCGTCCAGATCCCCTTCCAGGTAAGCCTCAATGATCGCGGGATGTACATAATACTTCCGACAGGTAGCCGGACGATTACCCAACTGCTTTGCTACCGCTTTAATAGCTTGGGTAACGTTCTTCTTCGCCTGAGTCTGAGACTCAAAAGGTTCTAACTGCTTTAACTCTCGCGCGGCTAGCATAGTCCCCGCCCAAGTGCGGAAGTCTTTGGCTGTAAAGTCATCACCAGCAATGTTTCGTACATAGGTGTTGACATCTTCTGAGTCAATAGTCTGGCGTTGGTCTTGATCGTCAAAATACTGAAATAGTTCGTAGCCGGGGATGTCCCGACAGCGCTTAACGATTTTGGCAAGGCGTCTGTCACTGACAGCAATATCGTGCTTGACGCCACTTTTGCCTTTGAAGTGAAAATGCACCGTCGAACCGGAAAATTCTACGTGGCGATCGCGTAAGGTAGTTAAACCATAGGAGTTATTTTCTTGGGCGTACTCTGCATTACCCACCCGGATAAAGGTCGTTTCCAACAGACGCACCACTACCGCCAACACCTTTTCTCGTGGTAGCCCCCGTAACGCTAAATCACGTTCAGTTTGTTCCCGAATCAACGGCAGTGCCGCACAAAAGGGAATCATGCGGTTAAACTTTGTCTGGCTGCGGATTTTGCACCAACGGGGATGATAGCGATACTGCTTGCGCCCCTTAGCATCCCGTCCCGTTGCTTGCAGATGTCCGTTAGGCATTGGGCAAATCCAGACATCCTCGAACGCTGGGGGAATCGCCAGAGATTTCAGGCGTTCGAGTTCTGATGAGTCGGTGATGCGCTCTCCATCAACGTCAATGTAGCTAAACCCTCTTCCCCGACGCTGGCGACGAATGCCAGGACTATCATCCGTGACGTAGCGCAGTCCTGCTATTTTTGCTGATTCAATCGGATCGGTGATCAGTTTAAGTTTTTTCGGAAGAGAGCGCTTTTGCAACGTGGCTGACATGGGAGGAGGGGAGAGTACTGGGAAATACCTGACTACCCTTGCAATCTAACGAATTTATCTAAGTCAAGAACTCCTCACAAAAGCTGATGAGTCGTCAGCCATTAGTCATAGTAGCCGTTGACATCCTCTCCCGTTACACCCGTACACCTACGCCAGAAAGTGCGATCGCATCTTTATTGGATTTCGATCTCTCAATTCTGCCTAGCGATCGCCTCCTTCATTTAAACTTCCGAATACTGACTACTGAGTCTCAACCTTTCAGCTCATCGAATCACTATCAGAGGATAGATGATACTAAGTTTTTATGCTTCTAAAGTGAGGTAAAAGAAAATTTAACAGTAATATAAATCAACTAAAACTATGGCAGTACAAAGCAAAGAAGATTCCGGCACAGAGAAAATGAACGATGCGTTCACCACCGTAATGCGCCTGAGTGCCTATGCAGCTAAGACAGCTTCTGAGGCTGTTCAATCTACTACAGAAAACTTTACTAGTACAGCTACTGCCGTAGGAGAAACAATTGGCTCTGTAGCTCACCAACTAACAGAGCATGGGACAAAAACTGTAGGCGAAATCGCTACTCCCATTGCGGAAAATCCGATGGTGAAATATGCGGCAAAAGTTCCAGGAATTAACGTATTAATGGCAGCCCTTGGTGAGGTTGATGTAGACAAAGCTCAGAAGGAAGTAGACCAACTCCGACAGGAATACCCACTGGAAACCCCTGAGCAGATTGCTCACCGGATTATGGTTGACACTGCCATGAAAGCCGGAGGAGTGGGATTACTCACCAACTTTGTACCTCCCTTAGCGCTGACTTTGTTTGCTGTCGATCTGGCGGCGGTGACAGCCCTGCAAGCGGAGATGGTTTATCGCATTGCTGCTGCTTACGGATTTCCGCTAAAAGACCCCACTCGACGGGGCGAAGTCTTAGCAATTTTTGGTCTATCTGTGGGAGGTGCTGGCCCTTTGAAGGTGGGAATGAGCTTTATAGAACTCATTCCTGTAGTGGGTGCTGTGGCGGGAGCATCAAACAACGCTGCGTTGATTTACTCACTGGGATATGTAACTTCCCGATATTACGAAAAGAAAATCAGCTCCGCTGCTCAAGCTAATGCAACGGGAAGTAGCAATATTAATCACGCCCAGAATTGAGCCGGGGATATCAGGGCTATTAGGTGAAGGTATTCTTCACATTGCTGTAGTAGTTGTCTGACTTCATTGACAGCATAGTCACTTAGAAATCACAGCGATCGCCCCTTAGATCTAATCCAATTGTTCCGGCGCGGAGGGGCATCCCGTGTCGTTAATAAAGCTCATCGAGTATCCGAGGCAATAGCTGGAGTTGGTGAGAAGCCTACACCATATCTGTATTCAGATTGATGTAGGAGTATGTCACATAGGATAGTTATATATCTGCGATCGCCATTAAATTTTCCCAATCCGGAAGTTAGGCAAAATTTGTGATCAGCAATATTAAGTTGTGTTCTTTTTAGGAGGACTTATTATGTCTCGTTTAAGGCAAATTATTCAGAACACGTTCATTCGGTTTGTTGGTTTTCTTCAGCAGATATTTAACGGCTTTAAGAATATTTTTGGCTATTTAGGTCAGCTATTAGGGCGATTTGTCCGATTGCTTGGATTTACAACCGATGGCACTTTCTTAGAGCCTGAAGATGCCCAGGGTACTACACGAGCTGAACCCAAACAAGTATCTGAACCGGAAGAAACAAAGCCGCCCGTTGCGGTAAATCCCGTTCGCCGTAGTGCCAATTCTAATATGGACTACTACCGCAACCTAGCTCGACAAATCAAGACTTCGGACTAGGATACAGTTGTGTTGGGTGGTGCAAGTCACCCGACTTAACTCACAAAAAGATTTTGAGAATTGCCGATGGACGACGCCGTGGTGATGGTTGCCAATAGTTGGCAGGATTGGGTAACTGTGTTGGGCTTTGTGGGCTTCACTACCTTTATTATCTGGCGCGTGTACATGACAACACAGAACTGAAGAGCGATCGCCCCGCTTCATTATTATTTGAGAAGGGGTGATTTTTTGTTGAGTAACACTACGCGATCGCAGGCTTTTCCTTAACTTAATTCATAACTAGGCGCTCGTACTACGTGTACTACCTCTGGGCGATCGCCTCCTTAGTATGATCGTATCGTCGCTCCTGCAAATGACTTAATTCAAGACTCACTAGCTCTGGTTATGTTTGTGTGACTGTTGTTGGTTTGGAGCAGTGAGCTTACTGAATTGCGCTGTAACCACGCACATAGTTTTATATTTGCCCTATCGTCTGGCTTTGGTTTATATTCATATTCACCACTTTGAATTTTTTCTCGAAATATGTGTGCACAAGTATGACTGACACTGAATTTGGAGATAGATAGAAGTGTTCAGGATGATATTCAATATGCATGTGTTCGCCTGTACCCCAGTCCTTTGCGAATGATAAGACCACATTAGACAGAATGGACAATTTTTGGCGATCGCCTCGGAGCAAAACTCTGCCATCTTGAGTAACTTGAAACTCCACCAATTGCCCAGATGAGATACTTACCTGTATTCCCGATAAAAATCTACAATAAGGTGCAGCATTTAGATCCTCTCCCAAAGCTTTAGCATTAATTTCAACATCATTTTCTGTTAGTTTCTTAGACAAATCCAGTAGTTCCTCTTCATTTGCTGCTATTTCAATTTCGCGAACTGAATCAGAATATCGAATAAGCATAGCTACCCTGCTTGACTGACAAAACTAAGAAGCTGGAAAACGACTGAGGACGGTAAATTCACGCTTAAAGGAATCATTCTGTTGCGGATGTCTGTACCCTTTGAAGTAACCTTGAGTTACGCTGAATATCAAGAGATTCAGAGACGGCTTCTAAAGTAATATTAACTGGCTAGGTTGCATAACGATTGGATAGATCCCCCCTAGCCCCCCTTCAAAAGGGGGGAACAAGATCTCTTGAAAGTCCCCCGTGATATCAAAGGCGAAGCAACATCTGGCTTCCCCCTTTTTAAGGGGGACGGGAGGGGGATCTCCGAGGGGGATTTAGGGGGATCTCTAGGAATTTACAACTCTTTAGAGACAGCCTCTCAGATCATGGTGAACATTGCCCACCATAACCGTTGAACTAATAGATTGAGTTTAACGAAGGCAGCAGAAACTGCCGCTCAAAAGCGATCGCTCTACACCTTAAACTTCTCCGTAATCCGCTTCATCGCTTCCTCTACATTCTCCCGACTATTGAATGCTGAAAGGCGGAAGTAACCTTCCCCTGCGGCACCAAAACCCGAACCTGGCGTTCCTACAACATTGCAGGTTTGCAGCAGCTTATCGAAGAAATCCCAACTCGATAGATTATTGGGTGTTTGCACCCAGACATAGGGCGCATTCACGCCACCATACACTGATAATCCGGCGGCGGTTAGTTGTTCGCGAATAATTTTGGCGTTTTCCAGATAGAAGCTAACCAGTTGCTGAGTTTGCGCCTGTCCTTCCTCCGAGTAAACCGCCTCGGCTCCGCGTTGCACGAGGTAGGATACCCCATTGAACTTGGTAGACTGACGGCGATTCCATAGCTTCCACAGTTCCACATCCGAACCATCGGCGGCTTTCGCTGTCAGCGTCTTTGGTAAGACTGTGAACGCACAGCGAGTTCCGGTGAATCCGGCATTTTTGGAGAAGGAGCGGAACTCAATCGCGCAATCCCGCGCTCCTTCAATTTCGTAGATGGAATGGGGAAGATCTGCATCGGTGATGAAGGCTTCGTAAGCGGCATCAAAGAAAATGATCGAGTCATTGGCTTTGGCATAGTCTACCCACGCCTTCAGGTGTTCCTTAGTGGCAGTTGATCCGGTGGGATTGTTGGGGAAGCAGAGATAAATTAGGTCAACTTTCTCGCTAGGAATCTCGGCGGTGAAGTTGTTTTCCGCCGTAATCGGCAGGTACACCAAGCCCTTAAATTCACCCTTATCGTTGGCAGCGCCAGTATGCCCCGCCATGACGTTAGTGTCTACATACACAGGATAGACGGGGTCGGTGACGGCGATTTTGTTGTTTTTGCCAAAAATGTCGAGAATGTTGCCTGTATCGCACTTAGAGCCGTCGGAGATGAAGATTTCACCCGGATCAACCTCGCATCCGCGAGATTGGAAGTCATGAGCCGCAATTTTCTCGCGTAACCAGCCATAGCCTTGTTCTGGGCCATAGCCTTTAAATGTAGCGCGATCGCCCATATCTTCAACCGCTTTGATCATAGCGGTGCGGCAGGCTTCTGGTAAGGGTTCCGTGACATCACCAATACCGAGTTTGATAATTTTCGCGTCAGGATTTGCCTCTGCGAAGGTATTGACTCGTCGAGCAATTTCGGGAAACAGGTAGCCCGCTTTGAGCTTGAGGTAGTTATCGTTAATGGTTGCCATAGTAGATTGTTACGAGCGCCGTAAAACAGCTTACTGCCAACCGTTGCCTTAGGAGTCCTATCGTCTCCATTGCCAGCCCTTCGATTCCCAACAGCACTCCAGAGATATTTACCCAAGACGGAAGGTGATTTTCTCGCAGGTACTTTCAGGAATTGAGGAGGCGTTTGCCTACCTGCTGAAGATTTTAGAGCGAGGGATGACCCTAAAAAACCCCTCCCCGCACAGGGGAAGGGGTACTTGGGAGAGGTGTTCAGAACTTGTTGTTGCTAGTGCTAGCTAAAAAAGCTTGAGTTGACACGCTGTAGGGCTGTTAGCCCCTGCTCAATTGCTTTTAGCTACCCTTGTTAGCGGTGTATTCAGAAGCTTCCACTAGTTCGGGGGAAGCGATAAAGCCGAAGTAAAAACCGATTGCAGCGAAAATTGCATGCAGCCAAACATCATTTCCAAAGATGGGAACGAAGCCAAACATGAGGTTGGTAAACGGAAACAGCCCCATTACAGCTAGCACGCCATAAAAGATTGCTAGCCCTCGACCGAAGATGCGGGGGCCAACTGGCGAGACGGATGCGGCGATTCCTAAAATTCCCACGGACAGGTGAACAACATTGTGAAAGAGATTGATGGGGAATAGTCCCATCAGGTAACCGTATCCCAAGGGATAAACACTAACTGCCTCGGCTGCCGTTGGAGCGCCTTTGACAAAGGCTGGAATAAATCCAAGAACACCGACGATCAGAAAGAAAACGCCAGTAATTAAGGCGAAGGATTGTCCTGGTTTCATAGTTAGATTCCTTAAAGTAGTAGAAAATTTTTAAATTTCAATTGCGATTTAAGATTAATCGCCTGAATTATAAAATTCTTCCACTCAAGGAATAGATACTTCTGTACCTAAAGATTGATCTGAATTTCACAGGATCAAAGAGGAAGAAATTCATCCAAAAGGGTGACGCAAATATTAGACCTCTTGCAAAAATGTACCAGACCCCTCCCCAACCCTCCCCTTACTAAGGGGAGGGGGCAAGATTTCAAGTCTCCCCCCTTACTAAGGGGGGATTAAGGGGGGTCTATTCGACTTATGCAAGAGGTCTATTATTACCAGAGGCGAATTAAAAGACGTGCGATCGCCTCCGGCACCACCCAAGGAGCGATCGCTAACTTGTTGATCTTCTAAGCTGGCAGCCTAACCATCTCTCGCACATTTCCTTGGACGCCACCGACCCCTTGAGTAAACTGGTAATCTTGCTGGCATACTTGCATGGGCATCCCAGACTTGGGAGCCATCACAATCGTCCCGCGACGGTCAATCTTGACCTGGGGAATAAATTGCAGGCGGTATCGCTGTAACAACATCGCTAAGACGAGCTTGATCTCCATCATCGCAAACCCTGCACCGATACACACACGGGGGCCAGCACTGAAGGGATTGTATTCATAGCTGGTGGGATTGATCGTTTCCCAACGCTGGGGTTTAAAGACCTCCGGTTCTGGGTAAAGTTCGGGCATCTGGTGAGTTTGGTAGATGTTGACAAAAACTTCTGTACCCTGGGGCAAAGTATAACCGCCTAGTTCCGTAGGTTGTGATGTCACCCGTGCATTCCAAGGGACAGGGGATAATACCCGCATACTTTCCTTGATCGTTCGCTCTAAAAGCGGGAGTTGGGGGAGTTGCGCTACCGTTGGCGCTTCACCGTGCAGCACGCTATCTAGTTCGTCTAGCAAGTCGGCGGCGACTTGCGGATGCTGCGACAGCAAAAACAACGTCCATGTCAAAGCATTAGAGCTGGTTTCGTGTCCTGCTGCAAAGATTACCCCGGCGTGACCTAACAGCTCATCTTCACTTAAGCCAACTCGATGCTCTTCATCCCGCGCTTGGATGAGCATCGACAGGACATCCCGGTCTTCACACCCCGCCGCTCGTTTATGGGCAATCATCTCGCGCATCTTGTCATCGAGTTGGGAAATCTGATTGAGAAAGCGATGGTAAGGCAATCCGGGAATATCAAACGCCATCAGGGACATCATCGGCGAACCCATGATGGCTAAAACGTCCTGAAGTAGTTGCCCGGTGCTGTTACCACTCTCGCCAATGTCTTCACCGAATAGGGTTTTGGTGGCAACGCGCATGGTTAGCAACCGCATCACTTCGGCAATGTCATAGGAGTTGCCAACTTGCAGTTGATCAAGAGCAGATTGGGTAATCGTGACGATATCGTCCCGGTAGGACTCAATTTGCTGCTTGTGGAAGGCGGGCATCATTAGTTGACGATGCTGACGGTGGCGATCGCTATTTACCCCAAACAGCCCGACAACAAAGTGCTTTAGCGGCTCAGTCCGAGCTGAATCGTTTTGGCGTCGATAGAGTCTCCCCGATAAGGGATGTTTGTAGTAAACCTCATGCTGGGTAGCGACTTGACGGACAAATTCTGGCCCATAGGCAAACACGGTACCCGGACAGTTGGGTAATGAGGAGTAGACATTAGTGCCGCCGCCATATCTGAGAGAAACAATTGGGCCATAAGTTTCAAAGAGTTGTCGCGTGTAGCCAATCGAGTCACTGCCAAAGTTTAAAAGATTGGTAATGCGCCCAAACAGGGTTTTGGGATTCGGGCCAGGAACTGTCAAAACGGAGGAGGTCTTTATCATCGAACTATTCAAGAAAGGTCTTAGGAATGGGCAATCTACTCACTCCCACAGGCTGAAGCTTGGGGCTAGATAAACTTAGCCCGCGTGGGTGGTAGCGGCATTTGTCTAACCGCGACTTTGGTCGTCGGGTACTGTGGCTTGGGTACTTTGGTAGAAGCTGAAGGTCACTAAACTAGATGAAGATAGGTAACAGGATCTCCACTATCTATTATCGATGAGCCATCTTTCTTACAGTCCACCTCTGGGACTCAAAAACGGTCTAGCTATGACTTTTTATACGGCTTTAGCCGCTGGTCGTAATTGGGAGAAGACTATCCCTGAGCCGGAACCGAGTTACCAAGAGCAAATTTTTGTGGGTGCCAAAGGAGTGCCTATTTTTGGGATCGTTGCCATCCCCGAAAATCCGCGAGGCACGATTGTGGGGACTTATGGGATTACAGGTAGCCTGGAGAATCAATGGTTTTTGAGACTTTTAGGACGCAAAGCCTTTGCTCAAGGTTATGCGATCGCGTTTTTTGATTGGCGTGCTCATGGCAAAACAGCCGAATTATCCCCCACCTTAACCGCTGATGGCTTGTACGAAGGGGAAGACTTTGTGCGGATTGCGGCTCAAGCTAAGGCGCTGGGATGTCCCGCCCCTTTTTGGTTTACGGGGTATTCTTTGGGAGGACAACTGGCGCTTTGGGCAGTGAAATCAGCGACAGCGATCGCGTCTTGGGGGGCGGATTTAGGGCTGCAAGATTCTGAAATTGGCGGTGGGGCGGTTATTTGCCCTACGTTGGAGTCTACGCGTTCTCTGAAGTACTTAGTCAAAGATCAATGGGGTAGATACTTAGAAAAAGCGATCGCGCGGCAATTGAAAAAACTGGCATTGCAAATCCATCAGTATCACCCAGAATCTATCGATCCGGCTGCCATTGAGCGAGCCAACAGTATTTGGACATTCGATCAGGAATTGGTAATTGAACGATTAGGTTTCGCCTCGGTGGAAGAATACTATCAGGCAAGCAGCGCTCTTTATCAGTTGCCTCACCTGCAAAAACCGACGCTGATTTTATACGCTGTCGATGACCCGATGTTTGACCCCACCCTTGTGCCTGACTTGCAGGCGGCCTGTGCAAAAAATTCCGCAATTGACTTAGTTTTGACGGCTCACGGGGGTCATGTGGGCTATATCAGTAGCAAAGCCTGTCAGCGTCAAGTCAAAGATACTGACCCTTGGTGGGCATGGAACCGCGTTTTAGAGTGGATCGCTCAACGCCATTGTCAGATGCAAGCGGAACATCAGCCCCTTTATAGGCATTGATCAGGAGGCGAGCCAATCCCACTCCAGAAGTGGATCGCCTCAGCCTATCGCCCAAACAGATTCTGTCCCCGGACTCTCAGGTGCGTACCAACAGAAACCTGATAAAACTCCAGCACTAGCCAGACAACCAAAGCTAGATGAGAGACAAACGCCAATCCTGTCCATACCTGGGGGAACCAGGACAACGGACTGCCAGGAAGTGGCGGGAAGGCATAGGCAGAGAGTCCTACCAAAGTAGTTGGGAGCAGTACAAAGACAGCCGCAACTAACCAGTAACCACTGTTCCACTCCAACCCCTGCACCTGCGCCTTTGTCCAAGCTTTACCATTCCAGCGCCACATTAGAGGCGGCTGGCGGTCTGCCATTTGCAACTGCTGTTTTTCCAGATTGGCGGTGAAGATGTGATGGCAAAGCTGACAACTCATCGCGTCCATCAGTGTCATGGGTTCGATTTGACCCAGACGACAGACCGGACAGGGATAAGTACCGTAGTAGCTTAAGTCTCCTACTGAATCGTTTGAATTCATTTAAACAGCACCTCTCCTATCAGGTTTCGCTTTTTTCCCTCAGTCACGGGTGTTGTAACTGAGAGATATCATCTTGACTTTCTTTCATTGTGAATGAACCTCAATGAATCTTTCTTATCGGGGCACTCTCCGCTACAAATAGAAAGTACGAGAAAAGAAGCAGTTATTCTAAACAATGTCCCAGCCCACCATAGAATCTATCCTTCAAGAAAAACGCTTATTTCATCCCCCGGCGGAATTTTCCCAAAACGCCCACATCACCAGTCGCGATCAATACCAGCAACTCTATGACAAAGCCCAGGCAGATCCAGAGGCGTTTTGGGCAGAACTGGCAGCGCAAGAGCTGCACTGGTTTGATCAGTGGGACAAGGTGCTAGATTGGCAGCCGCCCTTTGCAAAGTGGTTTGTGGGCGGAAAGACTAATATTTCTTACAACTGCCTTGACAGACATCTGACAACGTGGAGAAAAAATAAAGCCGCGTTGATTTGGGAAGGAGAACCAGGGGACTCTCGCACCCTCACCTATGCCCAACTACATCGGGAAGTGTGTCAGTTCGCCAATGCGCTGAAACAATTGGGCGTAGAAAAAGGCGACAAGGTGGGGATTTACATGCCGATGATTCCGGAAGCGGCGATCGCCATGCTTGCCTGTGCGAGAATCGGTGCCCCCCATACCGTAGTTTTTGGCGGATTTAGTGCCGAAGCCTTGAAAGATCGGCTTGTAGATGCCGAAGCCAAGGTTGTCGTGACGGCAGATGGGGGTTGGCGCAAAGAGGCGATCGTCCCCCTCAAAGAGCAGGTAGATAAAGCGATCGCCAACAATGCTGCCCCCAGTGTGCAAAACGTTCTAGTCGTGAAGCGCACAGGTCAAGAGATTGAAATGCAAGCTGGACGTGACCATTGGTGGCACGAGATGCAAGCCGATGTCTCTGCCAATTGCCCTGCCGAACCGATGGACAGCGAAGACATGCTGTTTATCCTCTACACCTCCGGCACTACAGGTAAGCCAAAAGGCGTCGTTCACACCACAGGCGGCTACAACCTCTACACCCACATGACGTTGAAGTGGGCATTTGACCTCAAAGACACCGATGTTTACTGGTGTACAGCGGATGTCGGCTGGATTACCGGACACAGTTATATCGTGTACGGGCCGCTTTCCAATGGCGCAACAACCGTGATGTATGAGGGTGCGCCCCGTGCTTCTAATCCTGGCTGTTTCTGGGATGTGATCGAAAAATACGGCGTCACGATCTTCTACACTGCCCCCACAGCGATTCGTGCCTTTATGAAGATGGGTGACGAACACCCCAACGCCCGCGACTTGTCTTCCCTACGCCTACTAGGAACGGTGGGCGAACCGATTAACCCCAGAGCTTGGATATGGTATCAGCAAATTATTGGAGGCGATCGCTGCCCAATTATTGATACTTGGTGGCAAACGGAAACAGGTGGCTTCATGATTACGCCCCTACCTGGAGCCATTCCCACCAAACCCGGTTCTGCCACGTTGCCCTTCCCAGGCATTCAAGCCGATATCGTTGATGCAGAGGGCAATCCCGTTGAGGGGAACAATGGCGGTTATCTCGTCGTTCGCCATCCTTGGCCCGGAATGATGCGGACAGTGTACGGCGACCCCGATCGCTTCCGCCGCACCTACTGGGAACATATCCCCCCGAAAGATGGGCAGTACATCTACTTTGCTGGAGACGGTGCCCATCGGGATGAGGACGGTTACTTCTGGGTGATGGGGCGCGTTGATGACGTGATTAACGTCTCCGGTCACCGCTTAGGGACGATGGAAATCGAGTCTGCGTTGGTATCTCACCCCGCTGTGGCTGAAGCAGCGGTAGTTGGGAAACCGGACGAACTCAAAGGAGAAGAGGTTGTTGCCTTTGTCACCTTAGAGGGGAATCAACAGGCGACGGAAGAACTCAACAAGACCCTAAAACAGCATGTTGTGAATGAAATCGGCGCGATCGCTCGTCCAGGTGAAATCCGTTTTACCGACGCCTTGCCCAAAACCCGCTCTGGTAAAATCATGCGCCGCTTGTTACGAAATCTCGCCTCCGGTCAAGAGGTTGCAGGTGACACCTCTACCCTCGAAGACCGCAGTGTGTTAGAGAAACTGCGCGGCGGATCGTAAATTAGAAGCAGGGGGCTGGTTTTTTAATAAACCACAGAGGCACAGAGGGCACGGAGGGAAGAGAAGGAGAGGGGTAATGAGGGGATGAGGAGAGGAGGAAATTGAGAGGCAATAACCCTTCACCCCTAAACTCCAACCTCTTACCCTTCACCCTTCATACTTTCTCACCGACTCACCGACTCTCTTCATCCTTCACACTTCATCCTTCATCCTTCACACTTCATCCTTCATACTTCACCCTGACTCGTGCGAATCGACGTTATCACCCTATTTCCCGACTTCTTTACCTCCCCCCTCAGTTCTGGGTTGTTAGGTAAGGCTTTGGCAAAGGAAATTGCTGAAGTGCATTTAACCAATCCCCGCGACTTCGCCACTGATAAACATCGACGCGTCGATGATGAACCCTATGGCGGTGGTGTGGGGATGCTGATGAAGCCAGAGCCAATTTTTTCTGCTGTCGAGTCACTACCTGTTTTGCCCAAGCGGGACATTATCCTCATGACTCCTCAAGGACAGCCGATGAATCAAAAACTTTTGGGAGAACTGGCAACCAATTACGATCAGCTTGTCCTAATTTGTGGGCATTACGAAGGCGTTGACGATCGCGTCCTCAATTTAGTCACCCGCGAAGTTTCTTTGGGAGACTTTGTTTTAACCTGTGGAGAAATCCCAGCCCTAGCATTAATTAACGGCGTTGTCCGGCTGCGTCCCGGAACTGTCGGTAAAGTTGAATCCCTCAAAGCCGAAAGTTTTGAAGCGGGGCTGCTGGACTATCCCCAATACACCCGTCCGGCTGAGTTTCGGGGTTGGGAGGTTCCTGAGGTTCTGCGTTCTGGCAACCATGGCGAAATCGAGCGCTGGCGCAAAGAACAGCAAATTGAACGCACACGCGATCGCCGTCCTGATTTGTACGCCGCTTGGCTAAAAGATTCTGACAAGGAATCCTAAGCGGTTAATAACCTGTAACTCCTACCCCAAATTTCTATTCTGTCGGCTGCTCCGTAATATTGGGCTGCTGGCGCTGGGCAATCTGAATTAACATTCTGAGTGCGTCATTCACTGCCATGTCATTGGGAAAAGATTGAGCGACATCAGGATCTAAAAGTACTAAATTTGTTCCTGCACGATATCGCTCAACATACTTGCCCCTAACGCCTTCTTGCATTTGAGCGAAGTCATACTCAGGATGCAACTCGTCTTCTATTTCGTTCTCAACTTCCTTCTTCATAAAACCTTCTCTCCTGTCGAGTGGCTTTTCGGGCACTAATAATTCGTACTTTTTCTACTCGATCGGTGTGTGCAACAACTAAAAGTTGGTCAAACCTAGATACGCCAATAATAATGTAGCGGCTTTCTCCAATGGAATGATGCGGATCGGGGAACGTTACAGATAGAGGATCATTGAATACAGTTGCAGCTTCCTGAAAAGAAATATCATGCTTCTCAATGTTTAGTGCCGCTTTGTCTGGGTTCCATTCAAATTCAAGGCTCATACACCAAAATATCGCTTACGCACATTTTTGTGCAATATTCAATCCTTGTGGAAATCGCATCATTACTGAATTAGTTAATACTACAGGAGGCAAACTCCCACTAAAAATTTGTCTGATTCTTCCATGACAGGTAAGTTTCTACCGATAAATTAAAGCTAATATTCCTTGGTTTCTCCAATGTTTTACCACAAGCTGAAGTTATCAGAACTTTTTCTAAGACTAGTTAAAAATCAAGCTAAGTAGTGGCAGTGTTCTTTTATCTTTTCGGGCTTACCGATAACCCTGAAGGACGAGTGCAAGACCTTGGTACGGAGCGATTAGGCGGAAAGTTTCTGCTTAATATCCTAAAGCTTGATGCTCGAAAGTCTTGGCGTCCCTTCACCTCCCTTCCTAGGAAATCTGGAATGCGGCATCAATCCAGTGAATTAGAAATTAGTTCTTAATCATTGTAAATTTCGACACCACGAAACCTTGGCCGGAGCTAAGGTGGAGTCTCACTAAAAGGATGCTGCAAGGTCTTAAAGATGTTAAGGAAAATTAACTACAAATTTCTCTTCGCCACAGCCTTATCGTTTACTATCTTGAACGGCATTGACTTGCCACCGTCTTTCAGCAGTTTGGAAAGTTTGACAGGTATTAGTACTAAAACGGCTGCCAAAAGTAGCGGCGGACGCAGTGGTGGTGGTTCCTTTAGTAGACCTTCGAGCAGCGGTTCCCGTTCTTCTGGCTCTAGCTCCGGTAGCCGTAGCAGTGGCTCTAGTTCTTCTGGCTCTAGTTCCGGTAGCCGTAGCAGTGGTTCTTCCAGCGGCTCATCTGGTTCTAGCTACCGCAGCAGTCCTCGTTATGGGGGCGGAGGTAATACCGTTATTATTGCTCCCGGTGGTGGGACTACCTACAGTGAAGGCTACAGCGACGGCGGCGGGACATTGGTGATGTTCCTGGTGCTAGGCTTTTTTGGTTTGATTGCTTTAATCTTGGTGGCAAGTTGGCTGCTATCGTCAGGAAGTGGGAGTACGGATGGTGCGATCGCTACTTCTGCTGATGAGCTAGAAAATGATACTGTCACCGTCAGTAAATTGCAGGTAGCTCTACTTGCTCAAACCAAAGGACTGCAATCTGAGCTATCGCAACTCAGCCTTAACGTCGATACCGATACTCCTGAAGGGTTGTCAGAACTACTACAAGAATCTGCCTTAATCCTGCTTCGCAATTCGGAAAGCTGGAGCCACGTTTTAGCAAGTTCCGAAAGCATCCACATTGACAACGCCGAAGCCGCTTTTAATCAGCTCTCCATGAAAGAGCGCAGCAAATTTAGTGCTGAAACCCTCACCAACGTTCGTGGCTCTATCCGGCGCAAAGCCGCAGTCATTCCAGGCTTAGAAGAAGATCCCGGTGCTTATATTGTCGTTACCTTACTAGTCGGAGCCGCAAACGATAACCCGCTTTTTGAGGATGTTCGCTCCGCAGACGCCTTAAAAGAAGCATTAGAGAAAGTTGCTTCCCTTCCGGCTGATTATTTAATGAAATTTGAGCTGATGTGGAGTCCACAGGTAGAGGAAGATAGTCTCACCTATGAGGAATTATTGACGGAGTACACCGATATGGTTCAAATGGCATGATTCAAAGCAGCGAACTAGAAAACGACATTGTCACCGTCAGCAAATTACAGGTTGCTCTGCGAAGTGAGGCTCGTTCTCTGCAATCTGAGCTGTCTGAACTCACCCTAGAAGCCGATACAGAAACGACAGAGGGGCTAAAGAATCTCTTAGAAGACGCCGCTTTAGTCCTTTTGAGAAATTCGGAACACTGGACTCATGTTTTAGGCAATTCCCAAACCATTAACGAGCGGGAAAAAGCCGAAAACGTTTTTAATCGCTTCTCCATTGAGGAACGAAGCAAGTTTAGTGCCGAAACCCTCACTAATGTGGATGGCAAAATCCGGCAGAAACCTGTAAAAATTGACCCCAATGAAGGTTCAGGCGCGTACATTGTCGTCACCCTGTTAATTGGAACAGCTGACGACAAGCCCTTGTTTTCCCAAATCGCCTCCGCTGAAGCCATGCAGGAAGCCCTGAAGCAGGTTTCCTCGATTGCGACTGATTACTTGATGGTGTTTGAGCTGCTGTGGAGTCCGCAGGTGGAAGCTGACACCCTCACCGAAGCTGAGTTAGCAACAGAATATAGCGATTTAGTTGCGATCGCCTAAACTCTTAGCGATCGCCTGATAATAGACAACGAACAAAAAGCAAAAATTATGAGTATATGGAAAGTCGTTGCTAGTCTAGTCTTGGCACTAACAACTAGCTGTGACGTACCAGAACGAGTTGCCTTTTGGTGTAATAAGTTTCCGGATGTTGCATCCGTCGAAAAAACTTTATCTGAGCAGGCTCAAGTTGTTAATCAAATCAAAAGTGTTCATCCAGGTTTCGTTGATATCAAGGTCGATGAAGCTGAAGATTGCCCAGGAAAAGCAAGAATAGAGATTTTGCATGCAACTGAACAGGATCGTAAAAAGATCGAGCAGATCATCGGTGATACTTTTTTTGGGGTTCCATATCGGATGCAAAATATTTAGTAAGAACAGTTAAAATCTTAGCGATCGCCTGATAATAGACAACGAACAAAAAGTGCGATCGCTACAATCATGAACACCCGCATCGGTAACGGTTACGATATCCACCAGCTTAGCGCTGGACGCCCTCTGATCCTGGGAGGAGTCAATATTCCCCACGAACTCGGATTGCTCGGACATAGCGATGCGGATGTACTGACTCACGCCATTATGGATGCAATGCTAGGGGCGTTGAGTCTCGGCGATATTGGTCACTACTTTCCCCCCACTGATGAGAAATGGGCAGGTGCTGATAGTTTAATGCTCCTGAAACAGGTCAACGAGTTAGTGCAAGAAAAAGGCTGGAAAGTAAGTAATATTGACTCCGTAATTGTGGCAGAACGTCCAAAACTCAAGCCGCATATCGAAACCATGCGCTCCAAAATCTCCTCAACCCTAAACCTCAATCCCGATCAAGTTGGTATCAAAGCGACTACCAATGAAAAGTTAGATGCCGTGGGACGAGAAGAGGGAATTTCTGCTTACGCCGTCGCTTTGCTAATGGCTGACTAATTACCCAGCATTTTGCATCATGCACATTTACAACCGAGGGAAACTCAGGTGTTTCTCAGCGGTAATACCAAAGATTTTGGCAAGTTAGAAGTTCAGGAAACTTTACGTAATGCGGGTGTAGATCGGTACTTTATTCCGCACGCAAACTTTGCTTAATTGGTTAGAGTCAAGAAGCTAGGCGTGTTATTGACGATTAGACAACATGATCAGGCTTTTTACTCGGTTTTCCAGATTCTGGCGTCGTTGGTTAGCATTCTTTCTTGCCTGCATTAGCGCGATCGCGTTTCATGGCTGTAGTCTTTCACAATTTGAAACTGAAGCGGCACAAGTCCCTCAGGTAGTTATCAGTTCTCTGAGCGACCCCAAAACCTTCAACTATGCCGTTAACCAAGAGGTAAATGACTTCTTTGGCTACGCCTATGAGGGTTTAGTGACTACCAACGGCATAACAGGTGAGATTGAACCCGCTCTTGCCGAATCTTGGGAAATTTCTGACAACCAGCAGCAGATTGTTTTTACCCTACGAGAGGGGCTGAAGTGGTCAGATGGAAAGCCGCTGACGGTAGATGATGTGATCTTTACGTACAACGAGATCTACCTCAACGAAGCGATTCCTACCGATGCTCGCGATATCCTGCGGATTGGCGACAGCGGTGCTTTGCCCACCGTGAAAAAACTCGATGAGCGGCGAGTTGAATTTGTCACGCCAGAACCGTTTGCTCCCTTCCTCCGCAATACAGCGATACCAATTTTACCCGCCCATGCCCTGCGGGAATCAGTGCAAACAAAAGACCGAGATGGGAATCCTAAATTTCTTAGCACTTGGGGAGTCAATACTCCACCTGACCAAATCATTACGAATGGCCCTTATCGCCTCGAAGGATACGCCACCAGTCAGCGTGTAGTGTACGGGCGTAACCCCTATTACTGGGGCAAGAGTCCTCAAGGCGAGGCGCAGCCTTTTATCGAGCGCATCATTTCGCAAATTGTAGAATCAACAGACACCTCCATGATTCAATTCCGTTCTGGAGGGTTGGATGCTGTCGGCATCTCGCCAGAATACTTTTCTTTGCTCAAGCGAGAAGAGGATCGGAGTAACTTTACAATCTATGAGGGTGGCCCGACACTCAGCTCTAGTTTTCTGACTTTTAACCTCAACAAAGGTCAGCGTAACGGACGCCCATTAGTCGATCCGGTTAAGTCTCGCTGGTTCAATACGCTGGAATTTAGACAAGCCGTTGCCTATGCCATCGATAGGCAAACGATGATCAATAATTTGTTTCGGGGACTAGGTGCGCCGCAATATTCCAATCTCCCCGTACAAAGTCCTTACTATCTTTCTCCAGAAGATGGTCTAACCGTTTACGACCACAATCTTCAAAAAGCTAAGGAATTACTGTTAGGAGCAGGCTTCAAATACAATAGCCAAGGACAACTGCTCGACTCCGAAGGCAATCGAGTTCGTTTTGCCTTAATCACGAATGCCGGAAATAAATTGCGGGAGGCAATGGGAGCGCAGATTAAGGCAGATCTGAGCAAAATTGGCATTCAAGTGGATTTTAATCCCATTGGTTTCAATACCCTTGTAGACAAACTCAGCAACACCCTCGATTGGGAAAGTCATCTCCTCGGCTTTAGTGGTGGCGGCTTAGAGCCAAATGCTAGTGCGAATGTTTGGTTAGTTGATGGCGGATTACATGCCTTCAATCAGAAACCACAAGTCGGTCAACCTCCTATTGAAGGTCGAGAAGTGGCGGATTGGGAGCAGAAAATTAACGATCTCTATATCCAAGGCGCACAGGAGTTAGATGAGGAAAAGCGCAAAGCGATCTATCAGGAAGCACAACGCCTGATCAAAGAGTACTTACCGTTTACTTACCTGGTTAGCCCATTATCGATAACGGCAGTACGCGATCGCGTCGATGGCATCCAATACTCCGCACTGGGAGGAGCCTTCTGGAACATTCAAGAACTCAAAATTGAAGAATAACAACTGAGGTGTCTGTCCTCTTCGCCCTCAGCCTTGTGCTGGGGGTGACTCTTTTTATGGGCGGCTGCAACCCAACGGTATGGGACTATCTACGAGTTGAAGGTGATTGATTAATTTATTGATAAAGTCTACGCCAATGTGTTTTTAGCAGAGGGGCAAGAGAGTTTTTTCGGTCACGGTTTGAGGAAATGTATCCTAGAACGCTAGGATCGAATTTCCTTTGCTCTTCGCTTGTATCTCGTGACTCAACCTGAAGCCCTGCAATCTTTACTCGAATCTGTTGCCGCTGGTGACATTAGCCCGATTGTTGCTCTGGATAAATTAAAGAATTTTGCCTTTGAGTCAGTGGGAGATTTTGCCAAAATTGACCATCATCGCCGCTTACGGACTGGCTTTCCTGAGGTGATTTGGGGACAAGGAAAAACCCCGGAGCAAATTGCTCAGATTATGGAAGTGATGCGCGATCGCGCTGATGATATCGTAATGGCGACTCGCATCGAACCACAGGTATACACCCAACTGCAAATCAAAGTTCCCAATCTCAAGTATTATCCGGTTGCCCGCATTTGTGCCGTTGCTCCCAACACCCCAACACCCCAACACCCCGGCATCATTAGCCTGATTTCTGCGGGAACCGCCGATCTTCCTGTAGCAGAAGAAGCCGCCGTGACAGCCGAATTGTGTGGTTTCCAGGTGCGGCGTCTTTGGGATGTAGGGGTGGCGGGTATCCATCGCTTACTGAACAATCAGCAAGTAATCACCGAAGCCGATGTTTTGATTGTGGTGGCGGGGATGGAAGGGGCTTTGGCGAGTGTTGTTGCCGGACTTGCTGATTGCCCTGTCGTTGCTGTTCCTACCAGTGTTGGCTATGGGGCAAATTTTGGCGGACTGGCTCCTCTATTGACAATGCTCAACTCTTGTGCAGTTGGCGTAGGAGTCGTGAATATTGATAATGGCTTTGGTGGGGCAATGTTAGCCGGACAGATTCTTAGAACAGCGAACAAGTTGCAGCGATCGCTACCCTAAAAGTTACATCTTTTATACTAAACTTGCGGTTTCAGAAAATTTTTGTATGACTTCCCCTACACCCTCAATTCAATTTTTTGAAGGTCTTTTTGAAGAACTGAGTAACGTTAGCCTGCGACGCAACCGCAATTCCGGTCTCCGGACTGTCGTGATGATGTTCGATAAGCTAAAAGCAATAGAACGATTTAATAGTTTTACCAAACGCTCCACTAATTCCCTGCTGCTGACAGATTCTGAAGGAGAAATTCGCGTCGAACCTTCTTCCGTGAAATTCCGTTTTACAGGCCCAGAAGGGGATGATTTAGCACGAGTTGACTGCGCCTTTGAGATTGATCGGGAAGACCACTGGGAAAGATTCATGCGGTTTATGAATCGCTACGCTGAAGCCAATGGGATGGAGTATAGCGAACCGGGGGAGAAAGGTGAAGGGTGAGGCGCAGCCCAGGAGAAAATTGATAATTAGGGCTGGCGAGAACGCAGCTAGCTACGAAATATCAGCAGATTAGCAAGTTAGCAAAACTTGAACTTGTATAACAATTGGAGAGGAATGAGAACTCATTCTAAGTTGAGCATGAAAAATTCAAGATGAAAATAGCAATTACAGGGGCGACAGGCTTTGTCGGTAGCCGTTTAGTGGAACGGCTCCAGGCAGAGGGGCATCAAATATTGGTTTTGACGCGCAACTTGGCATCTGCCCAGAAAAAGTTTTCCAATGTACAGGTAGTGACCTATACCCCGACAGAATCGGGCCCTTGGCAAGGGGCAATCTCAGGCTGTGATGCAGTGGTGAACTTGGCAGGCGAACCGATTGCAGAGAATCGCTGGACACCAGAGCGCAAGCAGGAAATCCTCAATAGTCGGAAGCTAGGGACACAGAAAATTGTAGAAGCGATCGCCACATCAGAGCAAAAGCCTACCGTGTTAGTCAATGCGTCGGCAATTGGCTACTACGGAACGAGTGAAACGGCTACTTTTGAGGAAAGTAGTGCGGCGGGTGATGATTTTCTTGCGGAAGTTTGTCAAGCATGGGAAGCCGAAGCCCGCCAAGTGAAGGATGCAGGCGTGCGGTTAGTTATTTTGCGTCTTGGCATTGTCTTGGGAGAAGGAGGAGCGCTGGCTAAAATGATTCCCCCCTTCAAACTTTTTGCGGGAGGCCCCTTAGGAACTGGGAATCAATGGTTCTCCTGGATTCACCGGGATGACTTGGTGAGTTTGATGATCGAAGCGATTAAACGCCCAGACATGGAGGGAGTTTTAAACGCAACGGCACCCAACCCCGTGCGAATGTCAGAATTTTGTCAAACCCTTGGGGACGTTCTCCATCGTCCCTCCTGGCTCCCCGTTCCCGGCTTTGCCCTCGAAGCTTTGTTAGGAGATGGCTCAAAATTGGTGCTGGAAGGTCAACAAGTTTTACCTAAAAAGACCCAGTCCTACAGTTTTGACTTTCAATATCCCACAGTTAAACAAGCGATCGCGGACATTTTGAGCTAAACCTTGCAGAGACGTTGCAGGCAACGTCTCTACAACTTGTCACCCCCTGAGGGCGGGCGTACTGATTAGGGGAGCGATCGCCTCAACCAACCGCTTCTAAGCCCCAGCCTCTACCTCAGTTGGAGCCTCAGAATCATCCTTGACCCGATGAATATTTGCGCCCAACTGTCGCAACTTCAGCTCTAGCCTGTCGTATCCCCGATCTAGGTGATGCAATCCCTGGATAGTGGTTTTTCCTTCTGCGGCAAGGGCAGCGATTACTAGTGCAGCAGAAGCCCGTAAGTCTGTCGCCACCACAGGGGCACCAGAGAGCATCGACACACCTCGGATAATGGCGTTGTTGCCTTTGACCCGAATATCTGCGCCCATGCGACTCAATTCTGCAACGTGACGCAGGCGATTTTCAAAAACCGTTTCGGTGATAATGCTGTCTCCTTCACTCAGCGTCAGCAGTGCCATGAATTGCGCCTGCATATCGGTGGGGAAGCCGGGATAGGGCAGGGTTTCAATATCAGTGGCTTTCAGGGAACCAGGAATAAGCCGCACAGAATTGGGCCCCTCAGTTACTACTTTCACCCCTACATCTCGCAGCTTGGCAATGACAGCCGTGAGATGGTCGGGGATGACTGGGGAGAGGCTAATTTCTGAGTGAGTAATTGCCCCAGCAACTAAGAAAGTTCCTGCTTCAACGCGATCGGGAATGATCGAATAATCAACGGAGTGCAAGCGCTCAACACCAGAAATTACGATGGTGTTGGTGCCAGCACCGCGAATCTTTGCTCCCATAGCGCGGCAGAAGTTTGCCAAATCAGTCACTTCTGGCTCTTGGGCAGCATTTTCAATAATCGTTTCCCCATCTGCCAACGTCGCTGCCATCATCAGAGTTTCTGTGGCACCGACACTGGGATAATCTAGGTAAATTCTTGCCCCTTTTAAGCGTTTGCGACCGCCACCTGTCACATAGGCATTTACCATGCCGCGATCGATCTGCACCTCTGCACCCATGAGTTGCAAACCCCGGACATGCAAATCGACGGGTCTAGCACCGATGGCACAACCACCAGGAAGCGGCACCCGTGCTACGCCTAAACGAGCTAAGACAGGGCCAATGATGAAGAAACTGGCGCGGAGTTGACTAACTAGCTCATAGGGGGCTTTTGACTGTCCAATGTGGCTAGCATCAATGTTCAAATCGTCGCCATCGCGTTCAAGCTTGACGCCCAAAGACGACAAAATTTGACCCATCCGCTGAACGTCCATAAGCAAAGGAACGTTGCGAAGTCGGCAGTCTTGCGGACAAAGCAAGGCTCCCGCCATGATTGCCAAGGCTGAGTTTTTGGCTCCGCTGATTTTGACATGTCCTTGTAGGGAGGCTTTGCCCCAGACATGTAAAACTGACTTGTCGCCTTCGGGCAAAGACTGGGTGTCTGGCAGGCTCAGAGAGTGAGTGATGGGTCTATCCTCCGGAATCAACGAAATACGTTTGGTTTTTTTAAAATTTGGTTTCGATTCTACCTGAAAGATGGCAAATGTCCAGAATTGCGAATTGACTTTTTACTGGTAGGTGTTGAATTTTACCTTGTTTCCTCAAAAAAATCCGGTCAAAACAGTTGACAAATTACAAAGATTGCTGCAACGTAGAAGATCGCAATGCAATTGATCCAGTTTGCGGAACTGGCGGAATTGGTAGACGCGCTAGATTCAGGTTCTAGTGTCCGCAAGGACTTCCGGGTTCAAGTCCCGGGTTCCGCATCTTTCTTAGGTAATGAGTCGGTGAGTAGAAGGCAAAAAGGAGTCAGTTAAGATTAGCAACTTAATTCGTTGCTAATTTTTTTTCTGAAAATTCAGCTCAAGGACTCAGAACTTAAAGATATTTGGTCAAACCCAGCGAGAAAACTTTTCACCTCACCACTCAAAAACTTTACTAACCGACTCACTACTGTTCCCCTATACTCAGCACTCAGCACTCAGGACTTAAAAAATGCTGACTAGTCTTCAAAATCCTTTGGTGAAGCAGATGCGGAAGCTGACAAAGGCGAAAGCGCGTCGGGAGCAAGGTCTGTTTTTGCTAGAGGGAACGCACTTGTTAGAAGAAGCCTGTGCGGTCGGTTACCCCTTAGAAACGCTTTGCTGTACCTCCGAGTGGCAGGAGCGTCATCTACAGCTCTGGAGGGCAGCAGGGGAGCGGTGTCAGCGTATGGAATTGGTGAGTGAAGAGGTATTGAAGGCGATCGCCACTACAGTACAACCCGACGGAGTGGTCGTCACAGCCCCCAAAATCACCCCTCCTGCCTCTCTACCCATAAAAACCTTGGGATTAGCCGTAGAGACGCTACAAGACCCCGGAAATCTAGGAACAATCATCCGGACGGCAGCAGCAGTTGGGGCGGAGGGACTGTGGCTGAGTGCAGATAGCGTGGAAATAGATAACCCGAAGGTGTTGCGCTCATCAGCAGGGCAATGGTTTCGTCTACCAATGGCAGTTAGCCCCGATTTGAAAGCGACAGTACGCGATTATCAAGCGCAGGGAATACAGGTTGTAGCGACAACCCTGCAAGGGAACGTGACATTTTGGGACGTTGATTGGCAGCGTCCCAGTTTGATTTTGCTAGGTAATGAAGGCGCAGGCTTATCTGCTGAGTTGGCAGCATCAGCAGACCAGTCGGTAAAAATTCCCCTAGTTTCTGGAATAGAATCCCTCAACGTCTCAGTAGCAGCCGCTTTGCTGTTGTACGAAGCACAGCGACAGCGGCGATGAAGTATGAAGGGTGAAGGATGAAGTATGAAGGGTGAAGGCTTCGACGTGAGACTTCGGCGTGAGCGCGGTTCCTGAGCCTGCCGAAGGGCAGTCGAACGCTCAGCCGAACGTATGAAGTATGAAAGAGGTTATTCGTTCTCTTCCTCTCCCCTGCACCTCTGCACCCCTGCACCCCTGCACCCCTGCACCCCTGCACCCCTGCTCTCTCACGCATCACCAAAGTACTGATCCAGGTCAGCGGCGGCGTCTTCTAAAGCTTGGGCGTCAAGCCAGGTTTGGCTGTGGCGATCGCTTTTGATTCGGTTGGAGTTGGGTTGCTTGTCGCTGAGTTCCAACATATTTTGCAGTTGTTCTAGCGACTCCGAGAATGCTCTGTTGGCAGCACTACGATTATTTGGCTGATGATTGTCACTCATGCTTAATTTCCTAAAAACTGTTTTTAACTGCAGACGACGACCCTGTTAAAACTGGTACGGATAAAAGCATTCTCAGTGTTTTAGTGTTGTAGAAGCGTTGCTCACTGGGGGGCGAGCTTGCCAACTGAGGTGTCAAGCATCTACGATACAACACGGTCTTTGGAGATTATGCTGTTGCTATTGCTGGTATTTTCTTTCTTCAAAGCCGCTTCTCTCAGTGATTTTAACGAGAAACTTGCGCTCGTTAAGGAATCGCGTTGAGAATAAAAAGAGCGTGCGTTGCGACGCGCACATAGCATCATAATGACGCACCAGGAGAGCAACCGTGAGTCAGGGATTTGATTACGATTTGGCGATAATTGGCGCAGGTGTAGGCGGGCATGGTGCTGCCTTACATGCGGCGAGCTGTGGATTGAAAACCGCCATCATTGAAGCGTCAGACATGGGTGGGACTTGTGTGAATCGCGGCTGTATTCCTTCTAAAGCTCTACTCGCCGCATCAGGGCGAGTTAGGGAGCTACGCAACACCCACCATCTCAAGTCATTAGGTATTCAAGTCGGTGCTGTGGACTTCGACCGTCAAGGTATCGCCGACCATGCTCACAACCTCGTCAGCAAAATTCGCGGCGACCTGACCAACAGCCTCAAGCGCCTCGGTGTCGATATTATTAAAGGCTGGGGCAAAATTGCTGGCTCCCAAAAAGTCACAATCGCGACAGACGATGGGGAACGCACCATTACAGCCAAAGACATTATCTTGTCTACGGGTTCCGTTCCGTTTGTTCCACCGGGTATTCAGTTAGATGGCAAAACCGTTTTTACCAGTGACGACGCCTTGAAGCTGGACTGGATTCCTCAGTGGGTGGCAATTATTGGCAGCGGTTACATTGGTCTGGAGTTTTCTGATATCTATACAGCGCTTGGCTCGGAAATCACGATGATTGAAGCGCTGGATCAATTGATGCCAACTTTTGACCCAGATATTGCCAAGCTAGCAACACGGGTACTGATTAACCCCCGCGATGTTGAAACCCATGTGGGTGTTTTGGCAACGAAAGTTACCCCTGGTTCTCCGGTAGTGATTGAGCTGTCGGATGTAAAAACGAAAGAAGTTGTGGATGTCTTGGAAGTCGATGCTTGTTTAGTAGCAACGGGTCGCATCCCTGTATCAAAAGACCTCGGATTGGAGGCTGTGGGCGTTGAGACAGACCGCCGGGGCTTTATTCCCGTCAATGACCAAATGGCAGTCCTATCGGGCGGAGAACCCGTCCCCAACCTCTGGGGGATTGGCGATGCGACTGGGCAACTGATGCTGGCTCACGCGGCTTCGGCTCAAGGGGTTGCGGCGGTGGAAAATATCTGTGGGCGCGATCGCCGTATGGACTATCGCAGCATTCCGGCTGCCGCCTTTACCCATCCAGAAATTAGCTATGTGGGATTAAACGAACCAGCGGCGAAGGAGTTGGGCAAAGCAGAAGGCTTTGAAGTCGCGTCTGTGCGCTCGTATTTTAAGGGGAATTCCAAAGCGATCGCCGAAGGCGAAGCGGATGGACTGGCTAAGGTGATTTACCGTAAAGATACGGGAGAAGTGTTAGGCGTTCATATTCTCGGCATCCATGCTTCGGATTTGATTCATGAAGCTTCCAACGCGATCGCCCAGCGCCAATCTGTCAACACCCTCGCCTTTTTGGTTCACGCTCACCCGACGTTATCAGAAGTTCTGGATGAAGCTTATAAACGGGCGGCGGAAGCAGAAGTCAAAGCTTAATGACTAGTTGCGCTCTCCCTAATTCCCCAGTCAAAGCTTAATGACTAGTTGCGCTCTCCCTAATTCCCCAGTCAAAGCTTAATGACTAGTTGCGCTCTCCCTAATTCCCCAATTCTCTAATCCCTAATTGCCAATCAATGCAGATTCGTCGCCGTCCCCCTAACCCAGCCATTAACGTCAGCATCTTGCGCTATCAAGTTGCTTTACCGGATGCTGAACCGCTTCATATTTTAGAAGAAATCGTCTGGCAGAAAGAGGCGGAAGTTGAAAAATTGCGCGATCGCCTTCCCCTAAGAGAATTGCAGAGACAGGTGCAGATGCTACCCCCGCCTCGCAATTTTTTAGAGGCGCTGCGTTCTGGAAAAACACATCCGGCGTTGATTGCAGAGGTAAAAAAGGCATCTCCCAGCAAAGGCGTGATTCGTGAGGATTTCGATCCGGTAGCGATCGCGCAGCTTTACAGCCAAGGCGGTGCCAGCGCCATCTCGGTATTAACTGACCAAAAGTTTTTTCAAGGTAGCTTTGAGAACCTGAGGGCGGTTCGTGAGGTGGTAGAGTTGCCGCTGTTGTGTAAGGATTTCGTCATTTATCCTTACCAAATTTACTTAGCCCGCACCCACGGGGCTGATGCGGTTTTGCTAATTGCGGCGATTCTTTCCGACCAAGACCTGCAATATTTTGTCAAAATTGCCAATGCGCTACAGATGACGCCCCTAATCGAAGTGCATACCCAAGCAGAGCTAGACCGCGTATTAGCGCTCTCAGGCGTTACCCTAGTGGGTATCAACAATCGTAACTTGGAAGACTTTTCGGTCGATCTGCAAACGACCTGCCAAATTCTAGCAACAAGTCACCGCCAATTACAGGAACGTGGCATTTTGGTCATCAGCGAATCAGGGCTGCATACTCCAGACGATCTAAGGCTCGTGGCATCGGCGGGTGCTGATGCCGTTCTCATTGGGGAGTCCATTGTGAAACAACCTGATCCCGCTGAGGCGATCGCCGCTTTGTTTCTAAGTTAATGAGACACGGCGCTACCCCCTTGGGTAATCGCTCTTCACACTACCCCCTGGGGTAATCAGCAGTTTTGAGGTAGATCAGGTTTCATGAAGCCAATTCCCATTCCGTCTTATATCCACTATGAGATGCTTCTACAGCTGTTAGAACGCCAAACTGCATTTGCGGCAAATCAACAACCCGCCATTCGAGAGCAAGTGCATCAGCTGATCAGCACGCTTCGCAAAGCGTTGGCACAGCAAAAGCAACTTGAACAAAGCTGTCAGCGGGCGAGTTTGCCTGTGGAGTACCGTTGGTCGCTCAACAGCATAAATGTTCAAGAACCGCCATCAGATGGTTTACCACGACGCCGGGAACCGGAAGTCAGGAGCTAGTCGCTGGTGGCATAATCTGGGATGTCAAGTAAAGGCACCAAGTGTGAAGGATAAAGTATAAAGTTTCAACCCCATAAATAAATTCCGGGGCTGGAAGTTAGGACATAGTAATGGTTCGATGTTTAAACTTACTCCTACAGATATTTTTCTGCTCTCTGGTATAAAAAAGGGCTTGAGACTATTGATGGACTTTCGCTTTTTATCCTTCATACTTTTTGGTCAAGTAGGCAAATTGGTGTTTAGTGATAGGTTATGGGATTAGGGCAATCCGTTCGCTAAAGCTCCCTTGTTTACGTTGAGGCTGACAGCTAAAAGCGAATCGCTACTCGGAGGACAATTAAATGGACGACAAACTGATGTTGATGATTCCGGGCCCGACTCCGGTACCGGAACAAGTGTTGCTCGCACTGGCGAAGCACCCGATTGGTCACCGCAGCGGTGACTTTAATAAAATCATGGCGGAGGTGACTCAAAACCTCAAATGGCTACACCAGACTGAGAATGATGTTTTATCGTTAACCGTCAGCGGTACGGGGGCAATGGAAGCAGGGATAATTAATTTCCTGAGTCCGGGCGATCGCGTATTGGTTGGCTGTAATGGGAAGTTTGGCGATCGCTGGGCCGAAATGAGCGCGGCTTTTGGCTTGGAGGTGGATACCGTTAAGGCAGAGTGGGGTCAACCCCTGGCTCCCGAAGAATTTAAAGCCAAGCTAGAGGCGGATACAGACAAACAAATCAAAGCGGTAATTATTACCCATAGCGAGACTTCTACGGGCGTTCTTAATGACCTAGAAACGATTAACCGCCATGTGAAAGCCCACGGGGAAGCGTTGATTATTGTCGATGCCGTCACCAGTTTGGGAGCAGTAAATCTACCTATTGACAAATGGGGTTTAGATGTTGTTGCTTCCGGTGCTCAAAAAGGTTATATGATTCCGCCAGGAATCGGTTTTGTTGCTGTTAGCCCTAAAGCCTGGGAAGCTTACAAAACGGCAAAGTTGCCCCGTTTCTACCTGGATTTGGGCAAGTATCGTAAGGATGCGGCGAAAAACACCACGCCCTTTACGCCGCCTGTGAATTTGATGGTGGCGCTGCAAGTGGCATTACGAATGATGCAGTCGGAAGGCTTGGAGGCGATTTTTGCTCGTCATCAGCGTCTAATGCAGGCAACTCGCGAAGCGGTAAAGGCAATGAATTTACCCCTGTTTGCCCCGGATGGTCATTCTAGTCCGGCAATTACGGCGGTAGCACCAACGAATGTAGAATCTGAACAAATCCGCTCGGTGATGAAAAAGCAATTTGATATTGCCCTAGCGGGAGGACAAGACCACTACAAGGGTAAAATCTTCCGCATCGGTCATTTGGGATTTGTGAGCGATCGCGATATTCTCACTGCAATTGCGGCATTGGAAGCGACCCTACGCGAGTTGAGTTATGAGTCGATGAGCCCAGGAGCAGGGGTAGCCGCCGCCGCACGGGTGTTTGCTCAATCTTAGTCTTGGTATATACAAAAAAAGAGCGGGTTTATAAGCCTGCTCTTTTTTTGCTTTGAGATAAATTGTGAATAAAAACATTGTCTTCGTCTTTGAATTTGCCTGACACTAACACCAAGGCATAATCGCGGTCGAATCACTTGTTTGTTCCTCGCTGCTTCACCAATTCTTATACTGTTTCCAGCCAGTCATAGATTCGATCTAACTGCTCAAGGGTCACTAGACCATACTGCCAGAGAATCATTGGTAAAGGGCCAGGGTCTTGCTCACGGTATCGTTGCGCGATCGCTAACGACGCGGTGGAAATTGATAATTCTTCTTGGAGAAAGCGAAGAAATCTAGAATCAGTTGCAGGTGCCATCGTTCATTTCACCTCTTTGTTTAGGCTCTATTTTGTAGCTGATAGCTTCAGTCATTGGGTTATCAGTAGCCAGTCTTTTATCCGTCTACTAGTATTGGTTTTTTTTCTTAACTACATATTGAGGGAGAGAACCTTTTCTATGAGTGTTGGGAATCTCTCTTAAGTAGTGATTTGCGTTACTTGGTGAAGGTGATTAGCGGTTGAATCATCCGTGGTGATTTCCTGCCAAATCGCCTTGTTACTAAAGGTTTTCAGTCGAGAGAGAGCAAAAACTCCGCATTAGGGCTGCAAGTGACGGCAACCTAATTTACAGTTTTTAGCAAACTTGGTATAACTGCTTCCTGTTAAAAGTGCTTTAAATTCAGCTATGAGTCAAGCTAAAGCTTTAACTCACAACAGATTCCTTATGTCAAACTTTCCTCACACCAAGGCTTAGACGGCTTGCCGTTAAGTCTTTGTTCCGTAACGTCCTCACACCAAAGACGCAGTTATCTCAATAGAGTTGAGAAAGGATTCAATGGTTAAGAATATCCGAAATCTGAAGCTTTCTTCTCTGTCTTCAGAAAGAGTAACTTACTTTCTTTAGAAACGTTCTAAAAGTTTAAATGAAATTTTCGATAGTTACTATAAAGAAATTAAGAAGAAGGAGATTCTGTATCCGGAGTGGTACTTGGAGCGAAATTGACCTGAACGCGATCGCCTACTGATAAACCCAGTTCCGCAGCCCTACCTCCCCGAAGTTCAATCACCTGGTCAATTTCCACGCTCTGACCTGGCCCATAAGTCTTACAGGGTTCAGCTTTACAGGGAGGAACATCAGCCGCGATCGCCTTAATTTCCCCATCCCGCAAAAATACCATATCCAGAGGAATCTTAACATTCTTCATCCAAAAGTTGACGGGCCGGGGCGGGTCAAAGGGAAACAGCATTCCCCGACTATCCGCTACCGAGTCCCTATACATCAAGCCGATTGATTGCTGTTGTAGGGTACGGGCAACTTCTAGAGCGATCGTCTTACCACCCATTTTTGCCTGCGCTGTAATCGGCAGCGATTGCGCTGAAGAAATGGGGGCTTGTGAAACCTCAGAAGGGGGAGGCGGCAGGGTTTTTCCAGACTTTAGAGGGGTTTGGGCGCTTGAGGAGTCAGATGCCGAGGTCGAACAGCCTAGTAGCACTACACACAGCAGCACTTCCAGGAAAGCAGTCCAACGCAGACCTTTGCGGACGTTCTGAGCTATTGAGGTGGGATTCGGCAGTGACGCCACTAACCCGGCTGGGTTCTGAGTAAGACGAGAGCGTTTCATGGAATTATTTTGGGCTGTAACCACAGGGGATGTTATAGCATCTTTTCACCCAGTTTGTGGGACAGGGCGATCGGACTCTCCCCATCTGCTGTGGTTAAGACTCTCTCAACACGTATCCAACGCCCCGCACTGTCTGAATTAAACGCTTCTCACCTTCATTTTCGATTTTGAGGCGCAGGTAGCGAATGTACACTTCAATAACGTTGGATTCGCCCATGAAGTCGTAACCCCACACATTTTCTAAAATCTGTTCGCGGGTCAAGACTTCGCGGGGATGAGACATTAAATACTTGAGGAGTTCAAATTCTTTCATCGTCAAGTCAATGACCCGTCCGTTACGCATGGCTCTACGAGTTGCCAGATCCAAAACCAGCTCGCTAAAGCGTAATTGTTCCGAAGCACTAGCCGTGGGATGCAGGTAAAGGCGCACCATTTGCAGAAACGTCTCGGCGCGATAGGGCTTCAAAAAATAATCATCTGCCCCCGCTTCTAAACAAGCCACCCGGTCATCTACTGCTTCCCGCGCCATCAACATCAACACGGGCACTCGCGAGCCAGAGCGCCGCAGTTGGCTACAAAAACTTAGCCCTGAGTCTCCCGGTAGCGCTCTATCTACTACCACCATTGCCGGCTGGATTTCGCTAGCTTGATGCCAACCCGCACGGGCATCTGCTGCCACAACGGTTGTGTAACCCGCTTCTCTCAAATCGAGGCTGAGCCGTTCAGCTAAGGCTTCGTCGGTTTCGACTAGCAAGACGCAGGGGTTGTGGTCAAAAGTAGCAGGGCGCATAAGACAGCATTTAACCTTCAAGCGATCGCTCAAGGTAGCGCTAAAGTACCAAGACTAGTTTTAAGTTAGTCATGCCTACAGTGTACACAGCAAAACCTGGATTGAGTATATTTACTTGTTTTGGGTCGGAAGAGGGGCGATCGTGGCACACGGCACCATTCTGGAAGAGGATGGTAAGCGGCAGTTTCAGCTAGGCTATGAGTGGTTTTTAGGAATGCCTCTGTAATCGAACTATTGGAGTTCACATGGCAACTTATCTAGTTACGGGTGCTAATCGCGGCATTGGTTACGAATACTGCCGCCAAGTGCAAGCGCGAGGCGATCGCGTTATTGCCGTCTGTCGCACTGCTTCTGAGGAGTTGAAGCAGCTAGGGGTACAGGTTGAGGAAGGGGTTGATATTACCTCTGATGCTTCGGTTGCAGATTTACGCGATCGCCTAGGTGATACGACGATTGATGTTCTGATTAACAATGCCGGAATTATCAAGCGCGTGACGCTGGAAGACTTGAATTTTGACAGCATTCGGGAACAGTTTGAGGTTAATGCTTTGGGAGCATTACGAGTGACTCAGGCGCTATTGCCACTGCTCAAGGCAGGTTCCAAGATTGTGCTGATGACAAGCCGGATGGGTTCAATTGCAGACAATACCTCTGGCAGTTCCTATGGCTACCGGATGTCGAAGGTGGCGTTGTCGATGGCAGGCAAGTCGCTATCTCTCGATCTCAAAGGGCGTGCGATCGCGGTGGCAATTCTGCATCCTGGGTTAGTTCAAACCCGCATGACGAACTTTACATCGGGTGGCATTACGCCGGAGGAATCGGTGAAGGGGTTGTTGGCTCGAATTGAAGAGTTGACGCTGGAGAATACAGGTACTTTTTGGCACGCTAATGGTGAGGTGCTGCCGTGGTAGGTGCGTGACAGAGATTGGGGGATTGGGAGTTATTGCTTTAAGAGCGATCGCCCAATGGGACTTTTATAGTCGATAGTGAAGCAACTTTAGATGATATTCAAAAGCAGGCAAAGATTATTAATCCGTCCAGTGTATGCGGTTAGCAGTGCCATACACCAGACGGCACTAATATCTGTTACCTAAAAGCTTAAGAAGGATACTCAGCAACTACCTCTTGGTATTGGCATTCTAAATAACATCCTTTACCTTACCCATTAAGGACTCTGTGAACTTACCCCAGTCACTCCGCAGCTCTGAAAAATGTTCGCGTGGATTGTCATCCATTGATTCAGCTTTACCATAAGCAATGATGAGTAAGGTTAAAGCTTCTATAGAGCGCCTAGCCGCTTTGGTAGCTTCATCTCCAGAGATGCTCCCAGGCATTGCATCAGCAATACGACGAAGAGGTTCCCACATTTCTCGGTAAAAGCGATGCCGTGTATTAAAGGTAATAATCACTTTTCCGTCAATGTGCTGAGTATCTATCAGTAAATTACCTCGAATATCAACAAATTCAACAACAAACGGCAAGTCCTTGATAGTTTCTTGATATTCCTCTTGTTTCTTTTTGTCTTCACCGACAACATCACGTGCTAAATCTACGAAAATTTGCGATTTTTCTTGATTTGATATCTTGGTTTTAACACGACTTTTAGGCAGTGTTATGTTAGCTTCTTTAACTGCTTGAAGAACAAGGAGATTTTCTCCATTACCTTTATTTGATTTCCTTGCAACTTCACCCCAAATATTATTTAGAGAATTGCGCGCTTCCTCAATGTAGCTGTTGAGAAAGGTGCGTATTTCAGTTCGCAATTCATCGTGAGGTTCTACGCCACGTTTAACGTTACGAACTCCAAAATACGAATCTAACTCTGGTTTAAATGCAACTTCAATCCCAATAAATCGGTCGCGATCTTCAACACCTTTAGGAAAAATTCGAGGAACATTTGTGTAATTAATCTCACGGTTAAGACGAACAAAGCTGATGGCACCTTGATTATCTTGTAATCGCAGTGTTTTTCGAGCAAAATTATCATTAGCCATACCACGCTGGCGTGCTACCTCACTTGGATAAAGAGTAACTGTGACTGTACATATTGAGCCGCCAACTTTAATGTTCCCCTGTGCAATTTGAGTAGCAGAAAAATGATCTTTTGAAGCTTCTGGCAAAGGTAAAGAGTGTTCTTTGTTTTCCTTATTCGCTCCTTTTCGCAGACGTTGATAGTATTTGAAGATTTCCCGATCCGCCCATGTTCCTTTCATAAGGTAAAGAGGATCGTATGGGAGGAGATCGGTTCCATCAAAAGAAATACGAATTCCTTCATTTAGAAAATAACGAAACATCCGAGCTAGCTCATGTTTTACCTCTGCTTTCAAAGCTTGTGCATCAGAAGCTTGCTGACCTTCTTCAAGGCGATCAACTTTTGACCAAACTACGATGGTTCCAGAGCCTTTGGGAGCGTAGGTAAAAATATTATCTGGAATTGATTCTATATTCGGAAAAGCAATGCCAACTGTTTCACCTTCCCTTTCCTGAATTAGAGCTTCCTCCAAATCAAACCATACATGATGCCATTCTTGTTCATTTGTACGACTCCAAACGTCAATGCGCTGACCATAATTGAGGGCAGCAAGTTTCGCACCCACTCCATATTTTCCGATTGTGTCAGTTCGCATATAACGAGTTGAATATCCTAATTGGAGATAGTGTTGTAGGACATCAAGTTCCATTCCATCACCATCATCAATAATTATTATTTGGTGAATATGCCGCTTACCAGACTTAGTTTTAGATTCTTCAAAGTGCAGAGTAATATTGTTGGCGTTAGCTTCTAGGCTATTATCGATAACTTCACCTAGTGCGGCTGACAAACTATAGCCCGAATCCCGCAGTGACTGCAAAGCATACCCTGTTAAGACAACAGGAATTTTTTCACTTGAGGCTGGTTGGTTAGTAGTTTCTTGAAGTACCATAATTTTCTCCTGACCTGCTGAATTAAACTGAAAGTGATTCTAGTTGTCAAATAATCAAATGTTTTGGAATGTTTTACCCAAAGATCCCTAACTTAGAAAAAACCTTTGGGATCTTTGGGATTAAGGCACTATGCAATGTCCTGTGTCTCCAGGTATGTCTGCACAATTTGGCGTACTTTCTGACGCAGCCTGTTTGCAGTGCGTTGAGAAATGCCACAAGCAGACGCTGTATCGGCTAAACTTCTGCCATTGAGCAGATCATGGAAACATTGGCTCAAATTCTTACCGGATGCATATACTACTGCCCGCAGTTGTTCTTCTATCTCCAGCGCAACACAAGGTTCAGCATCTTCAGTCCAAGTAGGAGTGAACGAGGCTGCTTTTTGCCATAGACGAGTCTGACGGACTTTTGCCCGTCCGAGGCAGAACCTCGCATTTCTAATTAAGTCGTAGCGAAAAAACTTTAAGTTTTGTTCCTGGCTCTGAGAGTTGATCGCTAGCGAGATTGCATATTCGATAATCTCTGCTTCAGAGGAACCAGGGGTTAGCATCTGGAGGCGTTGCTGTAGCTCAAGAACAGTACGCCAGCGCTTGTCTAGGACTTTTGCCATTTGATTTTCTCCTTATTAGTACTCTGCCGCCCCTATACCGAGTGCAGCTTCGTCTGTATTCATTTTATACGGCACCACAATGAAGCGTTATGCGCCAAGGTCTGATTTATTCGTGTGAAGAGATTACTATCATTGCCCCTATTTTTTTGAGGGTGTTGATTTATTTGTTAACTCCGTAACATTCATTCCTTGATAGAGGCGATCACCCTACCCAAACCCCGTACAACCAGCAAACCGACTAGAGAGAGCGTCTTGATAGCAAAAGCAAGCGAACAACTATGTCGTGCAAAGCGCGATCGCACTTTCCCCACAATCCTACTTTGACTTTCGTTTGGACTTGGGGGGCGTTCGGTGTGCGCCAAAGGATTTTTCACTGCGGTAGCGAAGCCACACCCGCAACTGCTGCGGAATCTTGTCTTTTTGTTCTTTGATCAGCGTGTTGTAAAGGGCTAAAGCGCGATCGCGTTCTCCACTTCTATTCAGACGGATTTGAGCTAATATTCAACCAAGCTTCTAAATCTGCTTGATTATTAAAGTCCAATAGCGCTTCAGCCAAATTCTCTAATTGAGTAACAGATAATTGCTGGATGCGTTTCTGTAATTCTGTACTTACTACACCGATACGCCGAGAAAGCTGGCGCATAATCAGATCTTGAGCCGCTTCCTGACGAGCTTCCTCACGGACTTCTTGACGAACTTCTTGCTGAATTTCTTGACGAACTTCTTGCTGAATTTCTTCTCGAACTTCCTCACGGACTTCCTGATAGTACCTGGTCTTTTTCAGATCGCTGAGTCCAAACATTCTTGCCAACTCCTGACGCCCGATACGCGGCAATTTGTATAAAACAATTGTTTCTATCAAATCTAGCACTTCCCGCTGGGATGCTTCATCTGCAAGTTCGGAGCGTGCCTTTTCGACTAACTGTGTGACTCGCTGAGGAGTCCGCTTTTTCGTCTCGACAACCAACTTGATGATACCAACCCCTAGAGAAGTCTCCGGTGTCTCCTCCAGCTCATTTAGGTACAAACGATTGACTTGGAAACTTTCTAGCAAAATCTGATAAGGCTCTACTTCAGTTGGTTCTAAGCTCCGTCTGGGAAAGATAACAATTCCTCGCCAAGGTTGAGTCGGTGCATAGAGACGTAGATAGAGAAAAATCTCACAAAAAAAGCGAGCATAAAACTCTGGATCTTTTTGAAACTGAACTTCTAAGAAATAAATAGGTTTATGGGAGAGATTCGATACAGGAAGAAATACTCCATCAATCCTAAATGCCGTCTGTTTTAATTCGACAGAAGCAAAATTATAAGCATCGGCTTCAGACGCCTGACGCTCAATCAGTTCAAAAAAGGTGCCTGGAAAGGTTTGAAATAAACGATAAAAAATGGAGTCCGTTTTCATTCTGGCTTAACTAAGCATTTATTCTTAACCTGAGCGATTACAAACTCCATGTAGAACTCCCTAAAAAAAGAGCGATCGCTAATTTATTTCTTCGGGAATTTGAACGGGCATTACCGTCAATCTTTAAACTCCAAATCTACCTCGTTTCTGGGAATGACAAAAAACTAGGGCAACTCCACAGAAGTCGGTTTAGCAATGTGAGGCAAACCCCAGCCCAATTTTTCTCGCAGGATTCTGAAAAACTCTGGGGGTTGTACGCGGATAAAGCGTGCAGAATAGCGTGATCGCTCTATATGTAACCGATCGTCTGGCAAGACATAACATCCTGCATTCCCATCAACAACCATCACCATCTGATTCGGCGTGGCTGGCAGAATGCTCACTGGCTCAGTGTCAGCAAAAACTAATGCCCTAGAGGCGAGAGAATGGGGGCAAATTGGCACCAATTGCAGCACAGGTACCCCTGGTGCTACCACTGGGCCACCTGCACTCAGGGAGTAAGCTGTCGAACCCGTTGGCGTCGAAACAATCACACCATCTGCTGCAATATCTACAGGCGCATGATTGCCCACCTGAATTTCAAAATGGCACATGCTGGTCAAAGGTTCTCGGTGAATCACCATCTCATTAAGGCAAAGCGCCTCCCAGGAAATGGCACTATCTCGCCACACCTGCACCAATAGCATCGCCCGTTCTTCAACTTCATAATCCCCAGCCATGGCTCGTTCTAAGGCTTGGGTGAGCTGATTCAAATACACCTCTGTCAAAAAGCCCATGTGACCTGTATTCACCGCCAACAGAGGGATACCACAGGGCGCAACCTGGCGGAAGGCGGCTAAAACCGTGCCATCTCCCCCAAGAACGATCGCAAAAGCCATCTCCTCATCAAAACCAGGCGATGCCAGCCCTTCAATGGGAGTACGGCGAATCGGAGAGTCAGGGCGAGAATAGCCCAGAATGCCGCCAACGCCAGTTGCCATGCAGACATCCCAACCAGCATCACGCAGCTTTTCCTTCAGTTCCATGGCAACACGACAAGCCACGGGTTTAATATCGTTGTAAATAATGCCTGCTTTCGGCACGCTTACCAATCCGGCTAGAGTTCAAACGAAATCAGCAAATTAGCCAAAGAATTCTAGAGAAAAATCCCGGCGATTGTCTCAAATCAGCAGTCTACTCACAGAAGGTACTGGTCATATAGACAAAATAGCCAGTCTTTCTTGAGTAATTGCTGATTAAACAACCGACATGGAGCAGAATTCAGTTTTGCTTCTAATTAGCTAGGTTTATCGTGACATATTTTGCCCATCCCTGCGTCCGCCTAAAGAGGCTCCTGTAAAAATAGGGGCGTTTAGACTAGGGAAACAGGGGATGACGATTCGATATAGTGCCATGATGGGCTATTTTAATATCATCCCAGACGGCAGTGTTGACTAGGAAAAAAGTTCTGGGGTTTATTTGGAAGACTTGAAAGGCGTCTTTTTCTGAGACTTCTTTTTTCCTTTGTTTTTCTCGTAGTCGATTTCCTTGAGTTTTTTCATAATTCGGCTGAAGTACTCTTGCATATAGGCTTCTAAGGTCGTTGTCTTACTCTCATCTAGCCCAAACACCTTGTAAACTTCATCCATTGGCGCATCGAGAGGTTTACCTGATGCCAAAACCTCTGTAAATGCCAGTCTATCTGCAACATTCCAGCCCCATTGAAAAAACCGCAGCCCCCGGCGTATTGTCCGCAACAAGTTAAGCGGCATTCTGGCAATTTTGGCATCTCGTCCTGATAGGCGTTCGCACAAGCGGACAATTTCATAAGCTCCCCAAGCGCGAGAGCCAACGACGGGGAAGATTTGATTTTCTGTCTCTGGAACTTCCAGAGCACGGACGGCAAACTTGGCAATATCCTGAGTATCCATGTAGGCAATCGGTGCGCTATCCCCTGTAATCCACACAGCCTGTCCGTCCAAAATGGGAATAGCATACTGACCGATTAGCCCTTGCAGAAAGCCGCAAGGTCTTAAGATGGTGTATTTTAATCCAGATTCGGCTAGGAAAAGCTCTGTACACCGCTTAATTTCCATCAAGGGGACGTGGGAATAGTTCTGGGCGTTGAGAATCGAAAAGAAGACAAATCGTTCTATCCCCGCCGCCGCCGCTGCTTGAATCAGCGCTACTTTGCCGTCCCAGTCTACCTGTTTGATAGTCAGGTTATCAGTTGGGCGGGAGGTTGCCGCATCAATGACGGCGGTAATACCTTGTAGAGCAGGTATTAGTGTTTCTGGCTGACAAAGATCGCCTTGGACAATTTCGGCCCCCCACTCTTTTAAGAATGTTGCCTTTCTGGGGCTGCGAACTAGGCAGCGTACCTGATGCCCCTCGTCTAAGGCGCGACGAACTACCTGTCTTCCCAAGGTTCCAGTTGCACCAACCACCAATAAATTCATTTAATTAATGAAGAATCTTAAAGTTTCTATAAGATGTTATCAGAAATCCTCGGTTCATCTTTGCAAAACTTAGCAAAGGTGATTCCAGAGTGCGGTGTGAAGTGAGCCGAGACAGTCCCGGTAGTGCCTCACACCGACAAATGACCCTTAGAGAGACTCTTCTTCGCCCCCTTGGATTTTCAGTAATAAAAAGCCGATGCCTAAGCCGACCAGAATCAGGGTAAAGGACAAGACAGCCGCGTTAAAAATTTCACCGTTCATCGAGTTAAAGACTCCTATGCGATCGCCAAAACAGTAATCATCCAACTTAGTCTCCCATCACCACAGGACTAGTGGTGACTGGGTTACCCAGAAACACAGGGTATTGACACCTATATTCGGTATTTTAAAGCAGCTCAGGGCAAATCTTTTGAGTTAGTCATGAGTCCTTAGTTCTTAATCCTTAGTTGGGCATTGATAAAAAATGAAGATTGAGCAAAATTTCTTTACAAAAAGCCGATCGCCGCAGCTCAAACGCCCACGTTTAGCCGTTACCTTGGGAGATCCAGCCAGCATTGGGCCAGAGGTAGTCCTAAAAGCATTGGCAGATGCGGCAGTGACTCAAAATTGTGAGATTACGGTGGTTGGTACGGCGGCGTTGTTGCAGTCTGCCTACGAGGAATTGCGACAGCAGCTTCCTGGGGAAGAGGTACTAATCGATCCCAAACAGTTGTCCATTCTCGACGTGCAGTTAGATGGAATGACACAACGGCAGATTATACCCGGTACTGGTAATGCGGCTAGTGGGGCAGCAAGTTTTGCTTATCTAGAAACCGCAATTGCCCGGACTTTAGCGGGCGAATTTGATGGCATTGTTACAGCACCGATTGCGAAATCGTTGTGGAAGGCAGCAGGTCATCACTATCCAGGGCAAACGGAAGTGCTAGCACAATCGGCTGGAGTCGAAAAATTTGGGATGTTGTTTGTGGCGCGATCGCCTCATACAGGTTGGTTACTACGTACTTTACTTGCCACCACTCATATCCCTTTGCGTCAAGTTGCTGACACTCTCACACCAGAGTTAATGACCACCAAACTGGATTTACTTGTGGAATGCCTCAAGGCAGATTTTGGGCTGGAGACGCCTCGAATTGCCATTGCTGGACTCAATCCCCACAGCGGAGAACAAGGTCAGTTGGGGACTGAGGAGCAACAGTGGTTGATTCCCTGGCTAGAGCAAGAGCGCCAGAAACATCCTCAATTGCAGCTAGATGGCCCTGTACCGCCGGATACAATGTGGGTGAAGCCCGGTCAAGCTTGGTACAACAACGACCTGCACAGTGGCGCTCATGATGCTTATCTAGCGCTTTATCACGACCAAGGCTTAATACCCGTAAAACTGATGGCATTTGACCGGGCGATTAATACCACGATTGGTTTACCTTTCATTCGCACCTCTCCCGATCACGGCACTGCCTTTGATATTGCCGGAAAAGCGATCGCTAATGCCACCAGTATGAAAGAAGCCATAGGGCTGGCGGTGGATTTGGTTGATCAAAAGTCAGCCTCTAAGCTCTCTGCTAATTGTGATGGTAAAGGCGATGGAGATTTAGATCGATCAGACTTTTAAGGCTTCATCAAGAATCTGACGCGCTTCTTCTGCTTGGGACTTTGCCTCGCGGTAGCGCAGATTGGATTGAGCGAAGTTTTTCAGGGCTTTGAAGCCATCTTTGATACTGGCAATCTCGTCTTCGCTGACGTCTTTGTCACTAAACAAAAGGTCAATTTGTTCGCGCACCTTTAGCGCTTCAGCACGGGATTCCTGAACTTTGAGTTTTAGTGTGGCTAGTTGGTTGAGGAGCTGTACAGCTTGAATGACGGCGTCTTCATCACTAGTGGTTGTGGAGGAATCGGGTTCTTTCACTTCAATGAGTTGCTGAGCGCTAAAACCGTCCGCCAGGTCAGTATCAAGCTTGCCTGCATCCATGAGGTCAATTAGCTGATCCATGGCTTTCTCACGGGCTTTGGCAGAGTCTTTGCCAGGAACGCTCAGGATAACTTCGGGACTCTGAGCAAGAGTGTACTGAACCATAATTACGTTGGGGAAAGTGGTTTGACTCGGATTTGGTTAAGCTGAAACGATGGGAATTAACCAAGCCGAGAGTATGTTTCTTAATTTTAAGGTAAAGCGATCGCTATCCGAACCTTCGCAGTACTCCAGTCATAGCTGAAGGCTTGGCTGGTGGTGTAGCGGAGCGCGACCGAAGGAAGCAGCCTACACAATCTTATGGTATAGTGTAGACATGCTAAACATGACGTGGGAATTTAAGCTAGAGCCAACCGCCGAGCAGGTTTCAGGGATTGAGCACACTTTAGATGTGTGTCGCAATGTCTGGAATTTTGCGCGGCGGGAACGTAAAGACTGGCTGGATTCTCGGAAGTCTCCGGTGAATGCGTGCTCAATTCGGCAGGAGTTTATCCTGCCAGCCGACGCGCCATTCCCGAACTACCACGTTCAGGCCAAAGGCTTAACTAAAGCCAAGGCTGACTTCCCTAGACTCAAGACCGTCAATGCCCAAGTGCTCCAGCAAGTCCTTAGAAAGCTAGATGGCGCTTGGGAATCATGGCGGCTAAAGCGGTCAGGGTTTCCAAGGTTCAAAAAACCTAACCGGATGCGTAGCTTTGTCTTCCCTCAGATGCTCAAAAACTGCATCACGGGCGAGGGGATTAAGCTACCTCAACTGGGCTTGGTGAGGGTGCGTTGGTCGCGGGAGATACCGGATCTCTTCGAGGTGAAGCAAGCCCGAATCGTCCGCAAGGCGTCGGGTTACTTCGTCATGCTTAGCCTTCAGTCTGATGTTGAAATCCCCGCTGCGGTGCCTCACGGGCACCCCATCGGGATTGACGTTGGGCTAGAATACTTTCTTTCAACCTCAGACGGAAAACAAGTCAAGCGGCCTCGCTTTTTTGGCCGTCTGCAACGCAAGCTGAAATTGCTGCAACGCAGGCTGAAGACGAAGCACAAGGGGTCGGCTAACTGGCTAAAACTCCAGAAGAAGATTGGCAGAGTCCATCAACGCATGGCCGATACTCGCAAAGACTGGCACTTTAAGCTGGCTCATCACCTCTGCGACAGCGCAGGGATGATCTTTGTGGAAGACCTAGACTTCCGCATTATGGCCAAGGGGATGCTGGGTAAGCACACCCTAGATGCTGGGCTGGGTCAATTCACGAACCAGATCTTGCCCTGGGTGTGTTTCAAGCGCGATGTGTATTACGGCAAGGTTGATGCTCGGGGCACCTCTCAGGAGTGCCCGGACTGTGGTGCGGAGGTTCGCAAAGACCTCTCAACTAGAATCCATCATTGCCACAACTGCGGGTCAATCAAGCCTCGTGATGTGGCAGCAGGGCAAGTAATTTGCACCCGTGGGCAACGGGGAATAGAAAATGCCTGTGGAGTCGAGGTGGCGGGGGCTGAGGTCACTCAGTCTAGTCAACTGGCGCTGAAGCAGGAAATCTTCGGAGCGATCCGGGGAATCACCACGCATAATCTTTGATTTGTGTGGTGAGGATGTCAATCTCGATTGCTTGAGATTGCGAAATCCCGTGAGAGAATGAAGGAAAGACCAATCCACAATTCGGTAGACCGATGAGTGACGATCGCACAGCCGTCCTGGCAGCTAATCAAGCCTTTTATCGCGCTTTTGAGAAAAAAGATATTGAAGCGATGAGTACCGTATGGTCACAGGGAACGGGAAGTCTGTGCATTCACCCCGGACGCGATGAACTACGAGGGTGGAAGGACATTCGCCATTCCTGGGAACAGATTTTTAACAATACTAGCTATATCGAAATTGAGATGGAGATTCTCGCAACAGAAGTGCGTGACAATCTCGCTTATGTTGTTTTGGTGGAGAACCTGCTGCAAGTGAGCCGAGGGAGACGAGTTCAGGCTCAGTCGATGGCAACAAACGTATTTGAGCGTATGGCGTCATCGTGGTATCTGGTGCATCACCACGGTAGTCCTTTGATGCGCTGAAGCTTGGCGGGGATACTCGCTACAGACTCAATGTCACTCAATATTGGTGATTGTGTTGTTACCTGGGATGGCGTTGAATTGGACAAGTACGCAAGGCTCCAGAGGCAGCTAGTCATAAGAACACTAGATAATAAACGCTTCATAATCTCCTCCTGATAGTTATTAACCTATCTCTATAAACAGCTCAGAAATATACAAAAAAAGATCGTTAAACCGAAATAAATGCAATTTGTCGATATTTTGGTATTAACAATCACATAAGTTAGCTATATGAGGTCGAGAGTTCAGTAGTCATGACAGGAAGAAACGTCCTGTTATCACATCAAGACCACAGAATTAAAAACAATTGTTCCCTACCATTTCCAGAATTCTTGCCAACAACACATGACACGCAGGCACTAGCACAATTAAGTACAGATGACTGAGCGTAAAGGCGATCGCCAAGAATGCAGGATTAAATTGATGACAAGGGGTGATAATTGAAGAAATTACAGCATAGAAAGCGTTTTCGTCAGTGTTTGCCGAGGTATTAGTTTAATTCCAGCCCTAGCACTACTATTTAACGCTTACTGCTGTACGGATTCCGGAATATTTTTAAGCATTCACACCAAAACGCGCCTGTAGATGCAACGGCATAGACCAGCCGAAACATTACAGTAAAGGAGTAGCAAGCAACATTTTGTTATGCCTACCCTAGAGTTGAATATTACTCAAATCCAGGCTCCTCCAGAGCAGAGACCTGAGCAACCACCTGTCCCTTCCGAACCCGACCCAGAACCTGGCCCCCAACCGATACCGGAACCCACAAGGGAAACCGAACCTGACCCGGAACCTGGCCCTGAGCCGCTGCCAACTGAACTTGACCCGGAAGCGCCTTCTCGATGAGGTGTGAAGGATGAACGGCTATTTGCGGGTGGAGGCGTAGATGTCGCGATACTCAACGTAAATTTTGCCGTTTCTGACTTCTCTGCGGGTGGGTTTACCTGTCCAGATTTCGACGGAAATGAAGTCTTCAGATTGCTTGAGACGGAAGCTTTTGCCAACGGGTACTAGGTCATCAAAGATGATTGTCCAGCGAGACGGGCAGATTTCCCAGGCTTGCGGGGGGATGATGCCTTCTTGTTTGCGATCGCTATCGTAAATCGGGATTAGGGAATGAGGGCTATAAACAACTTTCGTGGGGATGGGGTTGACGCAGCGACCTTCAACCTTAACAAATTCAATCACGCTATCCCAGTCACGAACAGATTGGCGATCGCCTACCATCCAATCATCCTCACCGATACAAATCGCTCCCATCAACCAAGTCAGCTTAGACAAAATTCGGGTGATACGCGGGGTTTCCCGTCGAATTAACTCGATTTCTAAGGGCGTGAAATTGTTGATTTTAGAAACCCATCGGGGCGTCCACAACTCGAAGGAGAGGTTTTGATCAATGGGGACTTTGGTGAGTGCCAGATTAGGCGTAGATTGCCTCGGACGTAGTGCCTTCCGCAGTTCTGACTGAATAAATTCCGACATCAGTAGATGTTGCACGCCCTTGCATCTCCATATTTCAAAATATATTTTTCTACAGCTACAGAAAAATTCAGGAATTTTCTATGCAGCTTAAATAGGAGATGCACCCTGTGGCACCGCTAGCGCCAAGCACAGCCGATGCCGAAAAACCTAGGCAGCGAGAGTAAAAGTATTTTCTTTTTTAACTGTAATATTTTCTGGAGGCGATCGCACTCAACAAGAAAGGAAATCCCAAACCTGTCGGAAATATTTCCAGCAAGGCGATAAGGAGTAGATCTAGCGGATGGCGATCGCATCGCATAATGGTAACAATTCATATGACTCACCCCGCCTCTTCACAGCGGCTCCCGCGTCTCATACTCTCCCTGCGGTTCGCGCACTAGCGATTCTCCCACCCAACCCCCAATCACTTCATCAAAAAAACCAGACGACCAGCCTAATTCCTCTGGTGTTTTCGATGGCGTTGATGATTCAATGGGCTGATAAATTACCATGACTTCAAACTCCCGATTGGGTACTCCTACCGGAACATTTAGATGCAAAATGCCATCGTTCCCCACAAGCGATCGCGTTTTGATGCTTTTCATCATTCTTTTACCTACTCACTACTCTTTCAGAAAACTTGCTAAAATCCTACATTTTTGATTAATTGGACTGTTTAAAATACAACTTCATCCACTCACTCTATCCAGCCATTCAATCAGCTCTGCTTCGCTAGAAAAGTCTAGAAGCGCCTCTCCCAAATCTTCAACCCGCTCGATCTCTAGGCGGCTAATTCGCTCCCTCAAATCGAGCCGCAAAGTTCCCAAACGACGATTTAATTGCCGCAGCACTAATGCTACTTCTCTTTGTTGTCCCTGGTGCAATCCGCGCCGGATTCCCTCTTCCATCCAGCTTGTAACAATTTCCATAACCCTCTCCTCTTCAGTTAGTCCCATCCTATCAAGCTCAACCTCAAACGCCGCTTCCTCCCTTGCATCTAGCCGCAAGTAGGTATCCACAAACCCTGAAATCAACCGCATCCGGGCTGGATCTAGCTTTAGAGTCGCCAACAGACGTAAACACTCCGCCTTCACCTTCGGACGTTCCTCCGGTTGAATCTTCATTTTTGCCATTAATGCTGCTGCTACGGGATTGCGCTGCTGCAAAAAATCCCGCCAATTCATCTGATTGAGTTGAATGGTCGTAAAATTGAATTCCAACACCTTCAATTCTGGGAAATCTACCCGATATTGTGTTGTCTCTACTCGTTGTGGTTCATCGAAGGAAAACACCACAACTGGATAGACGGGTAACAAATACTCCTGATGCAACTTAGCAAAATACAAAAACATCCGCCGAGCAAAATTCGACTCCGTGTAAGACTGATTCTCCACATGGATAATAAAAAATGCCGACTGCTCGCGAAACCGCACTTGAGCAACAATATCTAGGAGTTTGCGATCGCCAGAGACAAGATCGGTAAAATACTCTTGGGGTAAAAAAGTAATAGAGTCTCGTTCCAGAAAACCCGCGACATCTGGCAGAAATAACTCAATGAACTCTACAAAAAACGTTGAGAGGAGTTCTTTGAACAACTGGTCATGGTTAATTTGCTCACTCATCCAGCAACACCATGAGTTCCGTCATCTCCTCCATCGCCGTTTGCAACCTCAGCATAATCTCTGCCGCAATCTCATCCGGTTCGGGCAAATCCTTCCCCGATTGCAAACTCTCATCCCTTAACTAGGATATATCAAGGTTATTCTCCCGCTTGCGGTTTAATCAACGACACCATGCAGTCAATCAGCGGACGCGGCGTAAAATACTGCCCTGCCCCGGACTTCTTCTCGCTGGCATTCTTTTCTAATAGCCCCTCGTAGAGGTCGCCTAACCCTTCCTCCTTGACAGAATACCAGTCCATTCCAGTGATTCCAAAGTGTCTCACTAGGACAAACAAACACATCCGTAATAACCCTTAATACATTTTCGCTATCTGGCTGATGTAAATCAATCGCTAATTGACTAACAAATTGCATCAAATGACTGTATTACAGGGGTTTTACAAAGTGAAGATAAAGACTTAGCGATCGCTAGTTCCCTTGTCCGGGAGAGTGGGCAGACTAAGAGAAAGATTTCTAGTGCAACCCACCTATCTAGCAACGAGGCGATCGCGTGACTGATTTTTCTCCTTTGGTACACGACACAACGAAGGCTCAAAGCGAAAGCGTAGAGACAGTGTTATCAAGATTAAAAAGCGGGCGTGTCTATATTCCTGATTATCAACGTGATGCCGAGCAGTGGGGTTCCCGTAAAAAATCACTCTTTATTGAATCAATTCTCAACAATCTGACAATTCCAGCATTTTTCTTCTGTGAAGATGAAAATCGCAATTATGAAGTTGTTGACGGACAGCAAAGACTCTCAACAATCTGGGATTTCTTTGAGAATAAACTTACAGTAAGTGATGACCCAAAAATCGACTATATAGCGCCTGCGTCAGCCTTGTATGCGGGGAAAAAGCATAATCAACTCATTCCGACACTGAAAAATATATTCAGTGATTATCCACTTACCATAATCTACCTGCCAAAAAATCTAGAGTTACAAACAAAACTGGAAATTTTCCGGCGTATCAACGAAGGTGGGACTCCTCTTTCAGGACAAGATATTCGTTTGTCCTTTTACATTCAATCTAAGAGTGTAACTTTCATACGCTTAGTTGGGATTTACAGTAGTTCCACGGAAGCTGCGATAAATGACTTAGAGACTGATGAAGAACCTGAAGTCATCAAAAAACCATTTCAACGAATGCTGGAACTAGCCGAGAAAAAAGGAATTTATAACCCTTGGGATAGCCTCCCATCAAGCAGAGACCTTTGGTATGAATGGTGGCAAGGTAAGGATAAGGCAAAAGGACAAACACCTTCCCTGATGTTTCTTTGGTATTTAGTTTGCCTAGAACGTGAGAAACTAGACGGGCTTGTTAAAAGACCAAAACATTTACCTGTTAACTTTGGAGGTTTAACTGAGACTGCTCTAGATATTTACTGCGCTCAACTTCAATATCAAGAGCTAGGTAAAGGTGTAGATGACAAAAATATATTATCTCCTTTTAAAGTTATACATGGGGATTACTTTGAGCAATTTGCAATTTGGATGCAGTTCATATTATCTAGAGGACTTCCGGGGATTAGTGTTGACAAATACAAACAGTTAGCTTTGTTCATAGCTGGAGCCGTTGAATTAAATATATCGCCCCAAAAGCTTACTGAAAAACAGTGGAAAAAAGCTGGGGAATTCATTCGCAATCCTCGAAAAACAGGTAAGGATGTTCTGAATGATGAGGACGGATATCCAGAACCCAAGGGACGTTGGGGAGGTGCAAAGGGACAAAAGCAGCAGTGCGAAAAAACAGTAGAGATTGTCAAAATCTTATTAAAATAATGGCTGTAGCAGATAGCTTAGGGGATTTACAGCCGTGTAATTCTAGAGCAAGAATCTTCCCCTTATCCTGGAAAGAAGCTTACTTTCGGCTCAATTTCAACTCTGAATTGAATGGGTATGTTTGCCCTATTTGCGGCAGAGTTTTTCGAGGTACAAAAGGCTTCAAAGAACTGAAAGCTGATCATCGTCACCCCTATAGCAAAGGGGGATTAACTGTATGGAATAACCTCCAGCTTCTCTGCTTACAGTGTAATGCTACGAAAAGCGATCGCACCTAATAGGGGCATGACAGTGCCATGTCCTCACGGTGCGCCGATAAACCAAGAATCCCCCTTCATTCATCGCCATAAGTGTCAAGGCTGAGCAAGCTGCCCTCTAAAAAAACAGAAGCGATCTAGGTGATAGATCGCTTCTGATAAGATTGACGAGCTTATGGCTTAGTAGCCTGCTTCTTCTTCGTATTCTGGCTCTTTGGTTTTTTTAGGGATATTGACTCGTGGTGGGTTGTAGGGTTCCGACTGCATGTCATCCTCCCAGGCATCACCCGAAAGTTCGTAATCTTCGTACTCGTCTACATAGTCTCGGTTGTCATAGGGTTCTGGTTCGACGTAGACAGGCTCTTCGTACTTAGCCATACGTCGTGGTGCTTCTAGCCGCTCGTCATTCCAATTATCTTCTTCGAGTTCCTCTTCATAGATAATTGATTCCTGCTGACGCTGACGCAGGGGCAGAGGTTGGGGTTCTTGCCAATCCTCATCCCACGCAGGCTCTTCCACAGGCATTGCGGTTTGGATGGGAGTGCGTACAGGAATCCCTGTCCCCAGTTGATTTTCGGGTCGCACGGCTGGGGTGTAGTAGGCTTCTTCTTCCTCTCGTTCCCAGGGGGGTCTGCCAATGCCAAATCGTTCTAATAGACCAACAGTCAGCTGAACAAGTCGCTCTTCTGCACCTTCAAAGACAATCAAGCGGTTGGGCCCACTACTAACAATTTCATCAATGGGCAGTTCGTAGGTACTGATAAATTGATCGGGGATTTGGGGCAAACCCAGCGAAGCGACATACAAACACGAAACTTTACCGTCTTCGACGTTAAACTTGAAGCCCCGGACTCGCCCCAGCGGCTCGCCTGTTTCGGTAATGACTTCGCTGTTAATCAGGCTGCTGTATGCATCCGCGTCAATATCCTCTACTACGTCTTCGTCATCGACCAGGATGGCATCGCCAAACTGTCGAACGCTGCTCAGGAGAATGTAGCGTGGCATCCCAGCGACGGAGAGTAAATTGTCTCGCAAACCCAGCGCAACGACCTCGCGCCGGTCGATATCTACCAATAGCTCCTTAATGACCCCCAGGCGTTTGGCATTATCCATCGTAATAACCTGGGTATTAAGTAGATCGGAGCGTTGTCGAGTTTGTTCAGTGGCCATTATGTCCTGCAATCGAAGATCTCGAATCGGTACTTTAAAATTAACGATAATTGACGTTACTATAAATGATATTTACCCTACCGGATAGCACTACGAGGCTGTAACTTTAGCCCTAAGACTTGAGTATATGCACCTCTGGCTTGGGTAACGCCGATTGCTCGTTCGGAAGATTCAATCATGGGTCGGCGTAAACTTACAACAATAAATTGGGCAAGTGTTGCCTGTTGTTTGATCATTCTAGCTAATCGCTCGACATTTGCCCCATCAAGAAACATATCTACTTCATCAAAAGCGTAGAAGGGAGATGGGCGAAAGCGTTGCAGGGCAAAGATAAAGCTTAAAGCGGTAAGGGATTTTTCACCCCCCGACATGGAAGCAAGACGTTGGACAGGTTTACCTTTGGGGTGAGCGACGAGATTTAATCCTCCAGAAAAAGGATCTTCAGGGTCATCCAGTTGCAAGTAGCCGTCGCCATCAGACAGTTCAGCAAATATTTTTTGAAAATTTTCATTAATTGCATCAAAGGCTTCTTTAAAGGCACGGAAGCGGAGTGTGGTGAAGTTTTCCACGCGTAATAGGATTTCTGTGCGTTCGGCTTCCAGGGTGGCGAGTTTGTCGGAAAGTTCTTGCAGGCGTTCTTGGGTGCGGTCGTATTCTGTCAGTGCCAGCATGTTGACGGGTTCCATGGCTTGCAGGCGTTTGGTCAGCGATCGCGTTTCTTTTTGCAGTTGCTCTAGATGCAGTTGCTCTGGTACGGCGGGTAAGGGTTCTGGCAGTTCCACTTTTGCCGCTTCCAACTGACTTTGCAACGCCACTAATGCCTCGCGTCGCTCCTGAGTAGTTTCCTGAAGTTTTTGCAGTTCCCAGGTTTGCTGCTGATGAGAAAGCTGACGTTCTCGGAGTTGCTGTTCTGCCGTGTCACGCTCCTGCTTCGCTTCTCCTAAGTGCTGTTCGAGTTGGGAGAGTTGGGTTTGCGTCTGCACAAGCTGTTGGTTGATAGCGGCTAGCTGTTCCCTAACTCCCGCCTCAGAAGCAATGACACCAGACTTTTGTTGCTGGTATTCTGACAATTGCCGCTGAGACTCGACGGTTTTTTCTTGCAGGCGTTGCTGCTGATTCTCTAAGTCTTGCAGTTGCTTTTCCGCCTCGCGCAGTGCTTGTTCCCGCTCATTGAGCTGGTTGGTAAGTCCTTTAATCGTGGCTTGGATTTGTTGCCATTCGCTGTGGGTTTGGGACTGCTCCAATTCCGCGAGTTGTTGCCGCCATTGTTGCAACTGCGCTTCTTGAGCGGGTAACTCAATATCGAGGGTTTGCAGTCGGCTTTGAGCTGTTGTGAGTTCTTGGGTGTACTGAGCCAGAAGCGATCGCGTTTGCTCCTGTTGCCTCATCAACCCGCCTATGTCCTTCTGCAATTGCTCAAAGCGCAGTTCCTGCTCTCGTCGCTGGGTTTTTGCCTCTGTTAACTCCCCAGAGAGTTGTTTCACCGCCGCAGAGGCTTGGTAAATTGAGGCATCGCAGCGTTCTAAAATCCGCTCTATTTCCTGGAGGCGGTTTCTCAACGCGGCTAATTCTGCTGACTCCCCAGCCTCCGCCGTGCCAAACGATAGAGCAGAACGCTGGTTGCTGCTCCCGCCAGTCATTGCGCCACTGGCTTCTAAAATTTCTCCGTCTAAGGTAACGATGCGATATTTGCCCAAGTAGCTACGCGCCGAGTTGAGGGAGTCGAAGACTACGGTATTACCAAATACGTAGGCGAAAACGTTCTTGTAGCGGGGTTCGCTGTCGATAAGGTTAATCGCGTAGTCAATGAAGCCGTTGGCATAGCGTAGTGCTGTGGTGTCGGAGAATCGGGGGGACTGAAGTTTATTTAGCGGTAAAAACGTTGCACGTCCAGCGCGTTTTTGTTTCAGCAGTTCGATTCCTATTGCTGCAACGCTGTCATCTTCCACAACGATATTCCCCAAGCGCCCCCCGGCGGCAGTTGAGAGCGCTAGTTGATACTGAGGTTCCACACGCCCCAACTGAACGACTAAACCACAAACCCCCGGTACACCTGTATTTAAAATGACTTTGGTGGCATAGGTGCCTTGGGCTTCCTGTTGGGCTTGGGCGGTGGCTTCGAGTTTGTCGAGTTGGCGTTGTTTGTCTCGCTGTTCGGAAAGCAGGCGGGTTTGGGTTTGTTGCTGGATTAGTCGTTCTTGTTCGGCGTTGGCGAGGGATTGGGCGAGGGATTGGATTGTTTGGGTGGAAGCGGCGAGTTTGCCTTCTAAATCGGTGGATTGGGTTTGTTTGGTGGCGATTTCTGGCTCTAGGCTTTGTAAGAGTTCGGTTTGCTCGGTTAGTTGCCGACTAACTTGATTGCTGCGTTCTCGCAGTCGGGCTTGTTCGGTACGTTGCGGATCGATGGTTTGCAGTAAGGTTTCGATTTGGCGGGTGAGGGCGGTTTGTTGCTGTACCCAGACATCGGAGGCGTCAGCGATCGCGCTGGCTTGTTCTCGGCTTTGCTCTAAGGCGGCTTGGGCTTCGTCCGTTCGGTGTTGTCGGGTAGCGATGAGTTGAACGAGGGCGGGTTGTTGTTCGGCGCTCAGTTGTGCCAGGGTGTGGCGGTATTGCTGAATTTTTTCTTCTGTCTGTTTAATGTTCGCTTCGGTTTGGCGGGTGGCGTCTTGTAGTTCTTGCTGTCGCCGTTGCAGTTGTCGCTGTTCGGCTTGTTGGGTGGCGAGGTTGGAGGCAATTGATAGAGATTCTTCTTCCCCCAAGGCTTTGACGCGGACGTTGAGCTGTTCGAGGTGGGTAGTGGCTTGGTTAATTTCCTGGCTGAGGTGGGTGAGGTATTCATTCAGTTGTCTGACCTTTTCGCCCCCGGCGGCGAGTTGTTCAGAGAGGTTCCACTCTTGTTTTTGGAGCGATCGCCACACTAAAACCGCTTCCCACTGCTGATAAGTTTGCAGTTCGAGGCGGAGTTTTTGGTATTTTTCGGCTTTGATGCGGTCTTGAGAGAGGCGATCGCGCTGCAAGAGTAATTCTCGCTCTATAATCCGACAGCTATCTTCCCGTTCTTTAACCGCCTCTAATGTCCCCTTTGCCTGCACAATTTTGCGGTCAAAGGCTGCCACGCCTGCTAGTTCATCAATAATCTCCCGCCGTTCCCGCGAGTTCATTGAGATGATGCTCGTGACATCCCCTTGCAGCACAACGTTGTAGCCTTCTGGGTAAACCCGCAACTCATTGAGGCGTTCGTGCAGTTCTGTCTGCGTGCAGGGTTCGCCATTGATGTAGTAGTTCGAGGTGTAGTTACCTTGCTTCGTCACCCGCAGTCGGCGGGTAACACTCCATTCCGTGTCTGTGTTCCGGTTTCCGTTAGTTAAAGCGACTTCGTCGTCGGGTGAGAATTCGGCATGATGTCCGTTATTGGTGACGAGGTCTTCATTGAACTCCTTACCCAAGCCATCGGCACCTCCCTCTATCCCCAAAGAGGTTGTCAAGATGCTGGCAAGCGTTTGATTCTCGCTACCTGCTGACGCCAAATCACTGACATCTGACAAGTCAAATGTCACCGTGACGCTTGTCTCAACGGTTCCGCGATGCTCTTTGTTGTGGTTGACTAAATCCGGCAACCGTTCTGCCCGCATTCCTTTGGAACTGGCAAGCCCCAAGCAAAACAGCAGGGCGTCAAGAATATTCGACTTCCCAGAACCATTCGGCCCAGAAACAACTGTAAATCCGGACAGTAAGGGAATTGCTGTCGTGCCACCAAAAGATTTGAAGTTGGTCAGTTCCACCCGCTTGATATGAACCATAGGCGCAGGGATTTAGAAAGTACAGGCGTATCAGGACAATAATTCTCAACAGGTTAGCACGGGCGTTGTAGGGAGAGAAGATTATTGAACCGCAAAGATGCAAAGTGTAGCAGAAAAGCGATTTGCTGGTTATATTCGCAGTCAAGCCTTAACCCACCCAGCCATTATCCCTAGATGCAACGAGCGATACCTTTTTTGAAACTATCCGCTTCAGTAGGGCTAACTCTCGCTTTAGGTTTGCTGATTAACTATCTGTCGAGCAAACCAGCCCCTGTCTTTGTTGATGATGCTGCCTTGCCCTGGTTAATTGTTGGTTGTGGAGTGTTACTGGCGATCGTAAATCTCAACTGGTCTGCTAACGAAGGTCGGTTTCCGCTTTGGATTTGGTTTGTTATTTTACCGCCTTTAATCGGCAGTGGAATTCTTTATTTTGAACTTAGAAATGGTCACATCCCAGCGCAGTTTGTCACTCCTGTGGGTTATATCGCCCTAGTACTGTTTCTCATCGGTGCCTTGTCGCCGATGGGGGTGATGCTGTGGCGACAGCGACTTCTCGATAGGGAAACATCTAGTCACGCTGAAACTACACCATCACCGCCAATGCAAGATAAATGGCGGCAGGAACTGTTAAAGGTCGTGGAGACTGAGGTCAACGTGCGGCTAGAAGACTCCCTGCACGATCGCGAGTTGATTTCACAATTGAGGGAAAATCAACGGGAATATAGACGATCTGCCAAAGCAACGCCCAACCCTAACCCAAACTTCCTCAATCAATTGCTGCAACCAAAGCGACTGCTAGAAGTCTTTGGAGTTGCAACATCTCCGTTTAACCGGGACGAGAAGATTATTGATGTTTTTGAACGCAATGATTTTGCGGGAAGATTATTAATTTTGGGTGTGCCTGGTTCTGGGAAAACAACGGCATTGCTGGAGTTAGCAAAAGATTTGCTCTGCCGTGCCAAACAGCAGCCAGAACAACCGATTCCGGTAATCTTTGAACTGTCTGACTGGAAAGATGACAAACAATCTATTACTGGCTGGTTAGCGGCTACGCTCAATTTCCGCTACAACGTTCCCGAAGCAACTACTCGCGAGTGGATTGAAAAAGGACAGTTGTTGCCACTCTTAGATGGTTTGGATGAGTTGGGAGATCGTCAGGCAAAGTGCGTTGAAAAGATTAATGACTTTCTGCAAGCCAATTCTGGTGGTTTATCGCTTGTTATTTGCTGCCGTCAGAAAGACTACATCAAAGGGAGAGCAACTCTAAACAAACTTCGAGGATCTGTTAATCTGCAATCGCTGACGGATAGGCAGATTGAGGATTATCTCAAGCGATTGAATTGCGGGCATCTATGGCAACCGATTAAAGATGACCCGGAGGGATTGCTGATGCTGGCAAGGATGCCGTTGCTCTTGCATTTGATGCCAGTGGCGTATCCGCAAGGGTTGGTGAACCCAAGACAACGCTTCGCTTCTCAAGAGGAACACTGTCAGTATCAGGACAAGTGCCGCGAAGAGTTGTTTGCGGCATACATTCAACGCAAACTGGAAGAACCCCATGACAACGAGGGGTATGAACCAGAGGAGGTAAAACACTGGCTGAAGTGGTTGGCGCAACAGTTGAAAGAGCGGAATCAGACAGAATTTTTGATTGAAAAGATGCAGCCTGACTTACTAAAAAACAATCAAAGATTACTTTACAAACTAATTTGGGGGCTATCTGTAGGGCTATTTTTGGGACTAGTTGCGGGGATATTTTTTGGGCTATTTGTAGGGCTATTTTTGGGGCTATATTTTGGGCTACTTGAAGGGCTAGTTTGTGGGCTATTTTTGGATATATATGCTTTTGGAATAAAGCCTGTTGAAACTCTCTCTTGGTCTAGTAAAAAGTTCAAAAGGGAATTGATTTTGGGGCTATTTTTTGGGTTAGTTGTGGGGCTAGTTGTGGGGCTAGTTAATGGGCTAGTTGTGGGGCTAGTTAATGGGCTAATTGTGGGGCTAATTGTGGGTGTGGGGCTAATTGTGGGGCTAATTAGCGATGAAATTAGAACTAGAAGCAAGCCCAATCAAGAAATAATTGAATCAGCAAAAAATATGATTATTATTAGTTTAATTACCTATCCAGCTTTTATTTTGCTTTGTTCAGCACTGGAGCTGGCTAGAGGGCAGGCTGTTGATTGGAGCAGTATGATACTTCGGGGAGTATCTATATCATTAGTTTCTGGCATTTTTTTTGCTGGCGTACCTGTCATTCAGCACTACACCCTGCGCTTCCTGCTGTGGCGGAGTGGGGCAATTCCCTTCAACTATGTCAAGTTCCTGAGTTATGCCCATAAGCGTAAGTTGATTAAGCAAGTGGGCGGACGCTATCGGTTTTTTCATGACTTGCTCAGAGAGCATTTTGCTCAGATGCCGTAGCGATCTTATGCACTTCAGCTTTCTGATGCCATGCGGGTAGAGAAAATTTGAAATCAGCGATCGCGTCCTACTTCAACGCCAGAAACTTCTGCAATGCCATTACCATATCCGGGGGCCAACGGCGGACATTTTCTACCCAATCCAAATCCTTGTAACGTCCATCTAAACCTACAGTGGCGACCCAGTTACTTTCCGCTTCACCGTATTTTCCTTTTTCCCAGAGGGCGGCGGTGAGGGCAGCACGGGCATCGGGAAATTGGGGGTATTTGCGGATAATGTTACGCAGTGTGTGGATTGCGGCTTCTCGTTGCCCTGATTGATAAAGGGCGAGGGCGTAATTGATCCGCGCAAAGGCAAAATTGGGGGCTAATTCGGTAGCTTTTTGGTAATCTGCGATCGCTGCCACCCAATCCCCTTTTCCCGCCTCCGCATTTCCCCGATTGTTGTACGCCATAGCATCGTTGGGGTCAAATTCCAGCACCTGGTTATAGTCAGCGATCGCTTCATCCCAACGAGCCTGACCTTCATAGGCTGTACCGCGATTTAGGTAAGGGTCAGGTGCATCAGGCGCTAGTTCAATCGATTTATTAAAGTCAGCGATCGCTTCTTCTAACTTATTTTGACTAACTCTAGAATTCCCCCGGTTACTCCAGCCCACCGGATTATCAGGCAACAGCTCGATTAACTGTGTCCAGTACCCTTCTGCCTCGATAAAACTTCCTAAATTGGTTGCACTAAAGGCTTTTTGCCGCAAATCATTCAGTTGCTGTACCTGCTGCTCGTTTAACTCCGGCATCTGCACCTGCGCGATCGCGGGGGACGCCATGAGCAACCCAGCCAATGCAACAATCAACGCACTCAATACCCTCAACAACCCGCGAATCATCAGAATGCCTTGTCCTACTATCTTTAGCGATTATCCCCCAGATTCGTTGCAGGTTGAGCGGTAGAAAGATGGAAGCCCAAAAGTTGAAGCCCCAATCAGTAAACTACACCCATTTCATCCTTCACCCTTCATCCTTCATCCTTCATCCTTCACCCTTCATCCTTCATCCTTCACCCTTCACCCTTCATACTTCATACTTCACCCTTCATCCTTCCCCCTTCACTCATAGCCTAAATGCTGCCGCGCCGCTGGAGTCGCTACGCGTCCGCGAGGCGTCCGGTGCAGGTAACCGATTTGCAGCAAGTAGGGTTCGTAAACTTCCTCAATCGTCTGGGAATCTTCCCCAGTTGCCGAGGCGATCGCTTCTAATCCTACAGGCCCACCATTGAATTGTTCGATCATCACACTTAGCACCAGGCGGTCTGTCCAGTCTAAACCGCTGGGGTCTACATTAAACACTTCCAGTGCCTCTGCTGCCACTTCTGGGGTAATCGGTTCCAGTTTCTTCACCTGAGCATAGTCCCGCACCCGCTTCAGGAGGCGGTTGGCAATCCGGGGAGTCCCACGGGAACGACGGGCAATTTCTGCTGCCCCCTCTGGAGTCACGGGAGCTTGCAATAGGTTTGCTGTCCTTTGCACAATCAAAGTCAGTTCATCAACCTCGTAGAAGCGCAAGCGTTGAATTAAACCGAAGCGATCGCGCAACGGCGAACTCAAAGAACCTACCCGCGTTGTTGCCCCCACCAGCGTAAACTTTGGCAACGGGATACTGCGGGTTTTCGCACTTTGACCTTTGCCAATCGTGATATCCAAACGATAATCTTCCATCGCTGGATACAGCAACTCTTCACTGAGGCGATTGAGGCGATGAATTTCATCGACAAATAAGATATCCCCAGGCTTCAGCTTCACCAAAATTCCAGCAATATCGCGGGGACGTTCCAAAGCCGGGGCGGAGGTAATGATACAGTTCACCTCCATTTCGCTTGCCAGAATCAGAGACATCGTGGTTTTTCCCAATCCTGGCGGGCCATAGAGCAGCAGGTGATCCATTGCCTCTTTTCTGCCTTTGGCGGCTTGAATGGCAATTTCTAAAACTCCTTTGAGTTCTTTTTGCCCAATGTAATCCGCTAGGCGATGGGGGCGGATGCCTTCTTCCTGGTTGTCAGTTTCCTCTGCCGTAGCGGTAGCGAGTAGGAGGTCAGTTTCTAGATCGTCTGGCTGTGGTGAGTGAAAGTTACGGCTACCTTTTCCTTTTTTGCTCGAACGCGGCTGCCGATCCGGGTCTTGAGACTGTTGTTTGAAAGAAGTTATCGCCATGTTGAAAAATAGTTTTGTGTTTGCACTAAAACACTGAGGCAGAAAATAGTTAGATTGAAGCTGGCGCTCAGTATGATGACATCACAAGAGCTTTAGGGCACACAGCAATGCTAGCTAAACGAATTTTACCTTGCCTGGATGTGAAAGCTGGGCGAGTTGTCAAAGGAGTCAACTTTGTTAATCTCCAGGATGCCGGAGACCCGGTGGAACTGGCGCAGGCGTATAATGACGCGGGGGCAGACGAGCTGGTGTTTCTAGACATCACCGCTACCCATGAAGACCGAGGTATTATTTATGATGTGGTCTACCGTACCGCCGAACAAGTTTTTATTCCCCTTACCGTTGGGGGTGGCATCCAAAGCTTAGAAAATATTAAATCATTGTTAAGGGCGGGAGCCGACAAAATCAGCATAAATTCCGCAGCGGTACGCAACCCTGACTTTATTAACCAAGCAAGTGCCCGCTTTGGTAACCAGTGTATTGTTGTTGCCATTGATGCCCGTCGCCGTAAAGATCCTAGCAATCCGGGATGGGATGTTTATGTGCGGGGCGGACGGGAAAATACGGGCATTGACGCTCTGAGCTGGGCAAAGGAAGTGGCACAACGGGGAGCTGGGGAGCTGTTAGTGACCAGCATGGATGCAGATGGTACGAAGGCAGGTTATGACCTGGATTTGACGCGGGCGATCGCCGAACAAGTCCAAATTCCGGTGATTGCATCAGGGGGTGCCGGAAGCTGCGATCACATTTATGATGCCCTGACTGAGGGGAAAGCCGAAGCGGCGCTTCTGGCTTCCCTACTGCATTACGGGGAATTGACGGTGTCCCAAATCAAGACTCATCTGGCGGAACGTGAGGTTCCTGTGCGACCTGTCTAGTTTTCTGGTCGAGGGGGAGAAGGCGATCGCTACTTTTAATCCGGCATCCGCCGCCTCGGTTCCAGCATAAAACTGAGGCGGCTGCTAAAATGGATAGACCGTTACATTTCGTAAAATATGTTAATTGCTATTCTCATGTTGGATGTTGCCCTCGTGGCTTGGTCGCTACATCTGATGCAGGAAGCTTTTGACTCCCAAGAGTTTTCGTTGATGCTGGCAGGAACCTTAGTCGCTATGTCAGCTGCTGCCATGCTAGTCGTGTATTTCCTCATGGGTAGTTATATTGGCTACTTGACAACCATTGCTCACTAACAGTGGCATCCCTGCGAGTTCCCACTGCTTTCAAAAAAAGTACTTGACGAAATCGTAACAGCTAAGGCAGTATAGAAAAGCACGTTTCGGGGCTATAGCTCAGTTGGTAGAGCACCTCAATGGCATTGAGGGGGTCAGCGGTTCGAATCCGCTTAGCTCCATAAAATTAATCAAATATAGTTTTACCGCTCAATCCTCGGTTTAGATAGGGATGGTGAGTGATGAGGCGATCAGCTTTGCTGCTGCTCTTAGGCGATCGCACCCATCTCCACAGGCACCCAAAACTAGGCCAGCGATCGCTCTTGTGTTCATTCATGCTGGCGCTCAGGCGGATAACCGCTATGACATAGCACGCGATCGCCGTCTCAAGATTCAATCGCTTAAAAAAAAGTGGGCATTGCCCACTCTATCTCTATAAAATTAGCGCTCTAAGAAGCGAAAGCGCGATCGCAATTGCCCTAAGCGTTGACGCGACGACGGCGTAAGAATGCCAACCCGCCAAGGCTCAGAAGTCCCAATGTGGCGGCAGGTTCGGGGACAGATTCAGGAACAGCCTGAATCTCACCCGCTGCAACTGGTAGCGTGGCAAGGTAGCCGCCCGATCCGTTTACTTCACCGTCAGTTCCTTCACCGATTCCTGCTGGTACAGTCATTCCATGCAGAACAATCTCACGCTTCATTAACGGGAAGAGGTCTTCTGAGGTGAAATCAATTCCGGCAATCGGATCGAAGAACAGGGAGTCGTTCGACAGATCGTAAGTCTCGGTGAAGCTAATCGTCCCATTTGGAGCAGTCGGGAATACTTGTTCGCTAGCAGATTCAGCAGGTGGCGATGATAGCGGTAAGATAATTGGGCCATAGAAAGGCAAACCTTCAAGCACCTCAATAAAACCGTCGCCATCGGTGTCTGCTGAGGGAGGTGGCGTAACTGAATTGATCGGCTGGCCTTCAAAATTAGATCCAGAGTTGGCAAATCGCCCGTGAATGTGCTGCGGATGCAACATATTTGGCTCTAATCCGGTGGCATTAATGGTGACTCTCAAAAGATTTTGAGCTTCGAGTACCTCTAGCAAAGCCGTCCCGTTGACACCAGAATTATTTAACGGTTTTAAGTCTGCCTTGAATGTCGCCGCGTCAACAGCGATCGCAGGCGCTAAGGCGATCGCCGTGCTTAGTAATGCCGCTTTCCCAAATTGCTTCATTGTGTTGTTCTGAATAGCTTCAAGTAATTTTTTCGCCGCAATCAAAAAGTATTTTCCTATCTAAATCGGTTGCTTCAATTTAGGAGTTTGCTTTTATTTTGAATTGCTCTAAAACTTTTAACCGACGCTGAGTTGTTCTAAATCTAAATATTTGAGATAAACGAACGGCGGTTAAATCAGGTCTTAAGTAATAAACTTACTGGAGTTATATATCAAAAAAATCTACTTAAAGTTGATACTTTGTTTCTATCAATAGGTAGTAGCAAATATAAGTAATAGATGTATCTATCAGATAAATATGTAATTTATTTTGCTTCATCAAAACTTTACCTAATATTTTACCTAATCTTTAATTAAAAGCAAAGAACAATATCGCTATTGTCGATCCCCTGCGACTTGCAAGCATTAATAGGACTGTTTGGTAAATTAAAGGATATCTCTAAGAGGCTGGCTAGTAGAGCGATCGCTCTACTCGCATAGCAGTCCTAAATGACCTTAGGGAAAATTCCTTCTAGAAGGGGTTTTGCAATGAGGAAGAGCTTTCCTAACATAGTTGCGTGACGCTGTTAATTAAAAAGAATAATGTCGGGTTGGACGCAGATAATTTCAGATGTAATGAGTCGGATCAATACCTTTTGGGATGCAACGAAAAAGCGCATCACAGAAGGGTTAGGCATTCAAGATCCAATTCGCATCATGCCCTATCGGGGTTACGGTACACCAGAAAAGCTTTACCTCAAAGGTCGCGTATTACAGGATGAAGAGATTAAGCTGCGGGAGGAAAACGCTTCCGTTTGGAAAAATCTCCGGAATATGTTCCGTCGCTTTGAATCGGATGAGATACCCAAGGCACGGTTGCAGGTAAACTTTAAAGACTTGCAGCAGGAAGTCATTGCTGATGAGGAGGGATTTTTTGAAGTTGAAATTCAGCCGCAAACAAAACTAAATGGCGATCGCTTATGGCAAAACGTACATCTAGAACTGCTCGAATCTCACCCTGAAACTCCACAATCCATTCAGGCTGAAGGCGAGGTTATTGTTGTTTCAGAGGGTGCAAAGTTTGGTGTCATCAGCGATATTGACGACACGATTATGCACACGGGTGCTACAGATTTGCTGAAGATGATCCGCATCGCCTACCTGGGTAACGAACGCACCCGCCGTCCTTTTGCTGGCGTTCCCGCGTTTTACCAAGCCCTTCAGCAAGGGCAAAGCGGGAGTGAAAGCAATCCGATTTTCTACGTTTCCAGCAGTGCGTGGAATATGTACGACTTGTTCGTCAAGTTTATGGACTTTAATGATATTCCCCACGGCCCCCTTCTACTTCGGGATATAGAACTCTCTCCCGCTAATCTGCTGAGCTTTGAGCATAAGAGCCACAAGATAGAGCAAATCGCGCCAATCTTAGAGCGCTTTTCGCATCTGCCGTTCATTCTAATCGGCGACAGTGGTCAAAAGGACGCGGAAATTTACAGGCAAATTGTACGCGACTATCCCGAACGCATCCAAGGAATTTACATCCACGACGTGACGCCAAACGACAGCAAGCGCAAGCAGGAACTCTCAGCCATTGCTGAAGAAGTGCAAGAAACAGGCTGCGAATACGTGGTGTTTTCCGAAATGCTGGCGGCGGCTAACCATGCAGCAGAACAGGGTTGGATTGCGAAAGAGGCGTTGCAGGAGATTGAACGCGATTAGGCGCTAAGGCGATCACTCACGGACAACTGGCGAACCTGCTCTTGGAGTTCTTGCAAGGACATGGGACTACTCCAACCTATGCTGGTGTTTGAATTCTAGTATGAGCGATCGCTCTTTGGATTCTCACTTACGCTCGGCTAGCTGGTGCTCTTATGCGATCGCGTAGCATACTATAGGCTAGTTATTCGGCTTATGACCCACTAAGTCATGCCTCAGCGAGACGCGATTCATAACATCATCAGGCAAGCTCTCATCAAGGAGGGTTGGGAAATCACGGACGATCCCTACGTCATATCCTATGGTGAGCGATTTCTCTTTATCGACTTGGCAGCAAGATTAGATGTCCTCAACGGTATTGCAGGACGCTTTATCGGTGCTAGACGCGGTAGTAGTCGAATCGCCGTTGAAATCAAGGAGTTTCGAGGCAACTCGGCAATTGCTGATTTGGAGCAAGCGATTGGTCAATATGTTCTTTATAGGCTACTCCTCGAACAGGTCGATCCAGAGCGTGAGTTGTATCTCGCTGTGGCAGACAAAACCTTTGACGGGATTTTCAGCGAACCGATTGGTGAGTTGGTGATGCGGGAGTTACCGATGAAATTACTTATTGTAGATGTAGAGGCGCAAGAGGTGAAGCGATGGATACCACCACGAGAGAGCGGGACATTGTAAAGCAAGTAATTCAACGATACGCCCAGTTTAAGCCTTCTCACGGCGATATTCGACTCGATACGGTATTTGACGACACGCAAAACCGCTATGCACTAATGCAAGTGGGTTGGGATAGAGGACGACGGGTGAGGGGAAATTTGATTTATGTGACGTTGAGTGAGGGTAAGGTTTGGGTGGAATATGACGGGATGGAACAGGGAATCACTAAAGATTTAATCGCCGCAGGTATCCCAAGAGAGCAAATTGTTCTTACATTTCTCCCTGAAGAGCAAAGTGCTGCAACTGCGTAAACTCAAACTATGACGATAGATTGCACCAGTGCCTACATACAGCCAAAACCAACACGAGCGATCGCTCCTATTTATGCCGTGCCGTTGCCAATCCGTTACATCTACACGTAAAAGAAATTGGTTTGAGCATCTGCAATCTGAACAAACCCTCCATCTGTGGGCAAAGACACCTTATTTCTACAGATTCAGTCATAGAAATAGTCACGACAATGGGAATACTGAAATCAGAAGTATGTAAAACAATACTGGAGGTACGCCATTTGATTGCTGATGCAGTAATTTTGCAACTGCCAAAAATTACTTTACACGCGAAACAGCTACTCCCTGAATATTCAGGAATCTACTACGTTCTGGATGAAAGTAATAATGTTTGGTACATAGGGCAGGCAAAAAATATCCGTAAACGCTGGCAAGGTAAATCTCATCATCGCATCTACCAACTGGAAGTTCAGAAAAAGAAACATTTCACTATTTACTATGAGCAAGTTAGCGAATCTCAACTAGGCAGCCTAGAGAAGCAACGCATTGAGAAATACCATCCGCATTTAAACTCTAGTCCGGTAAAGACGAAAAAGGTACGCCCAGTAGAAACACTATTAAGGGAAACCATAACTGCGATCGCTGATTTTGCATTCTTATTAGGAGTAGAGCCACCTAGAAAAGAAATTGAGTCTGAAATTAGCATTAACTGGCTAGCACAGAAGAAGGTATTAGGATTAAGTGTCATTCATATTTGTCTAGACTTAACTGCTCTCAAGGAAATATTTAAGCCAGAGTCAATAGAAGAGCAAGAAGCACTTATTAAAACAGCATTTAGCACTCGCAAGGCTTATGCTAGTAAATGGGATAACTTTTATTCTTTTATATATCGGCTCTCGATAAATGGCTATGTAGTTGAAGTTAATTACTGGAACCGTTTCTTTCCTAAAGAAGAACCCAAGGGGCTTCGAGAATATACGCAGACTACTTTAGCTCAGGAGACTATTAGGGCAATAACCCCTGAGTCACTTGCTAAAATTCAAAATCAGGCTGATCGAGAGGAGCAATCTGCTTTCTACCTAAAGAGACTCAATCCTTATAGCTCAGACCTTATAAAACCACTTTTCAATGAACTAGTGGATAGTGAGACTGCTAAGAAAATCATGGTAAATATTAGTGAGGAATACAAAGCAGGAATGCGCGGAATAGGTAGTCGCTCACGACATATTAAGTCCAAACTTATTAGCTCAGAATTTATTACTATTGAAGAGCTACTGATCGAGCGAGGAATTGACACCCAGAAATATAGTAGAGGTGGAGTAATCAACTTTTCTGGAGGCAGAGATCGAATGGGTCTATATATTAAATGTTTTAGTGTTGACCTAAAGCTTCCTGGTAAATATGAAACAGATGCTAATAACCAGAAGTATCCTGTTTATTATAATCTAGCCTACGGAATACTAAATAACAAAAAAGCAAATGCTGCACCTTGTCAATTTGATAACGTGTATCTTGTAGCTAGTGTTGATAAGAAGGGATGGCTCTTGGTTGAAGAGTATCTGAAAGATTTTGCTAGCCCTGCTGCTACTAACTTAAGTAATGGGGTAGGCTATATAGAGAAGTTCTATATATCTGCGCGTAAGTATATAGTGCCTGCTAAGGTCAATATAAAACTGGAGAGTATTGGATATAGTGCTTGGATTCCTTTTGGACTAACCGAGGAGTTTCCTACCTTTGTATCTGTTAAAGAAGAGATTCGTAAGCGGTTAGAAAGTTGTAGTTTACCAGGACTCAAATTAGCATTTAAACAGGAAACTATCGAAAAATAGTTTATGGATTGCAAGGCGCAAGCGCTTCTGCTAAACCGATCGTACGCTCTGGATGTAGAGAATAAACGGTAGGAGCGATCGCATTTTCCCCCTTTTGCCGCAGTCCTCAAACTGGCTTTAGCTCCAAACTGCGCCACAAATACCACGAAGCAATACTGCAATAAGGCTTCCACTTTTGCCCAAAACTTTCCGTAGTCTTGCGGTCAGGAAGTGCTTCAAGATCGTAGAGTTTCCGAATACCTGCACGTACACCCAAGTCATCCACAGGCAAAACATCCCAACGATTGAGACGGAAAATCAGCAACATCTGCACAGTCCATCGTCCAACACCTTTCACCCGCGTCAGAGTCTTGATAATCGCCTCATCGTCCATGGCTTCCAACTCCTCAATCGTCGGCAATCCCTCGATTGCATGATGCGCCAAGTCCTTGAGATAAGAGATTTTGGGGCGTGAGATACCCACCCCTCGCAAGGCTTCATCTGGCGTGTTCAGAACATCTTGTGCGGAAGGAAACTGAGTGTCAGGGTAAAGCTGGAGAAACCGAGTGTGGATGACTTTCGCCACCTTAGTAGAAAGTTGTTGGTGGAGAATTGACCGAGACAGGCAAAAAAACAAGTCTCCCTCCAACTCTTGCTGATTCAGTTGACATGCACCAATTCGGTCAATAAGTTGTCCCAGAATAGGATCGGAATCCTTAAGAAAGTCCATGGCGATCGAGTAATTCATCAACGCTGTCAATAGAAACGCAGAAGCTGTCGTGACCAACACATCAAGTAATTATAAGTAACGTTTAATCCGTCGTTAGCGCTTGGCTATCGCTCTGTTGCTAAAAATTGCTAAAACAGGAGTGGAACGGGCAATTGAGACAAATGAAGCCACTGCAATTGCCTGGATGAATCAACAACTTGAAGCCTTGGGAGTTGAGTTATCGGGTTAGAGTTATGTCAAAGGAAATCCGGTTCAGTGACCATGCCCTATTAAAAATCGACCTCTTAAGTGAACGGGGAATTACTATTGCTCAGGATTTTGTGGTTGAAACCATTCAATCTCCAGATACACGAGAACCGGGAGAAGGAGAAAAAATCACAGCACAGAAACAGTTGAATGAGAACCTAGTGCTACGGGTTGTCTACCGAGAATACGAGGCATTCATTTTAGTTATTACACTCTATCCAGGCAGGAGGAGCCGTTATGAAAAAAATTAGATATAGCAAAGATGTTGATGCACTTTTGATTGAGCTATCAGATGACGCGATCGCCTATGCAGAAGATGAAGGACGAGTAATCCTTCACTACTCAAACAATGAAAAATTAGTGCTGATTGAGATTTTAGATTTTAAGCAGTTTATGTCTGACGATATTATGGCTGAACTGATTTCAACGTCTTGATTTTTGCCAATTGCGATCGCACAAGCGCTGCTGCTAAGTGTAATCGCACGCTCTGGATATAGAGAATGAATAGATGCGATCGCCTCTAGTACCCTTTTTCCAGCCAGGAATGAACGATTACTTTAAGCTGCACACAGAACTTGCCGCATATTCCGCATATTCCCTGGCAATTCCATATGCATCGCCTGTTGAATGAAAACTGTCGGTACCGGAAGATTAGGCGTTGCTTGCACGGAGTAGGTGAGCAAGGTACCATCACCGAAATCTTGCAAGGTCAGGTCTGCCGTAAAATCGGTAAAGGTGCCTTTTTCTAGCCGGAATTGAATATGCTGTTCTGGCACCTCAAAGACATTCAGGTAAATTTCAACTTGAGCGGTGAGGAATACAAAGGCTTTTTGGGCAACTTGATACAGACGTTTGACCTGACCTTGATGCAAGACTTCGCTTTTGGTGACATCGGGGAAGTATTGCACCCAGCGAGGATAATCGGTTAGTTGTTGCCAAGCAGATGAGCGGGCTATTGGTAAGTACATTTGTGCAGTAACAGCACCACCCCAGGCTGAGTGCGCTCGCGTTTCCACCAAAATCTCTCCTTGCAAAAGCGCCTTTTGCTGGCTCCATGAGCGGTTTGGAACTGTATTATTCAAGTCTTTGATAGAAAGCACCATCATGATCGTTTAGCCACTCCTCAGCCTTTAAGAATACAGCTTAAATTGAGCAACATCAACTTTTATTGCCTAAGATAACCTTTCTAACAACTTATACAAAACTCTTCAAAGAATGTATAAAGCTGCTGTAAAACTTTCGATAAATTTACTACACATTGTTTATAAAAAATTCAGGCTCGTTGCTTCTATCACCAACTAGTCAAAAAAACTATTAATAACTCCCTCCAAAGAAGGAACCCTTAATAGAGCAACAGGCAAATCACAAGCAACTAAATTCTTTCGCTAATTGCTTTATATTACGCTAATACTAAAAGTGATAATTACTTCACTCGTCCGCTTCTAATCATACTGAAAATTAACCACAAGCCGATGACACTCGCCACCACAAACAAAGTCCCACTCACCCAAAAGAAAACTGGATTATCCGGGGCTTGGGAAAAAATCATCGCCGCACCAATCAAGATAGCGGCTGTCACAATACCAAAAGTTATTTGATTACCCACACTATGAAGACTGCGGCGAAAGGGTTCAAGCCCTCGCAGCGCTATGTTCCACTGCAATGTTTCCGAAGTCACCCGATCTAGTAACGTCTCCAATTGGCGAGGAGCCTCTAGGGATAAGCTTTTAATATCCAGGGCTGCTCTTAAAAGGTCTTGCAGGGGAGCTTGTCCAATTAACCGTTGCCGGAATAAATCTGCCATTAGGGGTTTAACTTGTTCGATCAAATGGAAATCAGGGTCGAGTTTGCGAGCTACCCCTTCTAGATTGGCAAGAGTTTTGGCATACAAGCCCATGTTGCTAGGAACACGAATTGCGTGTTTCCGAGCAATTTGCAACACTTGATAAGTTAACTGACTAAAGTTAATTTCCGATATGTTTAGGTTGTAGTAGCGTCGCAGCAATCGGTCAAAATCATTTTCTAAGTGAGCCAGATTCACAGGGATAGTAGACTCTGCTAGTTCCAAGGTTAATTGGCTACACCGCTTGCTATCTAAATTGGCGATCGCTAAAATTAGTTCGATCAAAATCTGTTGAGTGCGCGGGTCTAAACGACCCATCAAACCAAAATCAATCAGAGCAATGCGCCCATCGGGAAGATAAAACAAATTTCCGGGATGAGGGTCAGCATGAAATATGCCATCGATATAAAACTGCTGAAAATAAGCTGTGATCAGTAAATCGGCAAGGGCGCGGCTTTCGGCTTTAGCCTCGTCCACTGTCCCCCCCATCTCAGCCAGTAACAGGGGAACTCCATTCAGCCACTCCATGACGAGTAACTTTTCACTAGTCAAGTCCCAGTAAATTTCTGGAATAACCAGTTTTTGAGGATTGAACCAGTAACTTTTGGAGAGATTGCGCCGTAGTGTATCCGTGTAACTGGCTTCTTGGGTAAAATTTAGCTCCGCCCGCAGCGCACTAGCGAATTCCTCAACGACAGAGATGAGATTGTAATACCGTCCCACAGACGTGCGATTCACTAACCTTGCCAAGCCGCGAAGCAACCGGATATCCTGCTCAACAACTCTATCGATGCCGGGTCGTTGAATTTTTAAAGCCACCTCACGCCCATCTATCAGCGTGGCGTGATGGGTTTGGGCAATCGATCCGGCTGCAACAGGCTGCTGATCAATGACGGCGAAGATTGTTTCTATCGGGTGTAGAAGCTGTTTGCGAATAACCGCTTCTACCGCCTCCCAAGGGACTGGCGGAACCTCAGCTTGCAGGGAGGTTAAGGCTTCAATATAGGACGGCGATAACAGATCGGGGCGCGTACTGAGCAGTTGTCCAAGCTTAACGTAGACAGGGCCAAGATCTACCAAAATATTGCACAGCACTCTAGGGGGTGGTAGTGAAGGTTCTTCAGCTTTCCCTCCCAGGAGAAGCCCTCGCATATAACCCCAACCGTGTCGGAGAACTACTTGGACAATTTTTCTTTGACGAGAACTGGTTTTGGGACGACCTGAAAACACGCGCACCTTTACCTAAATGGGATTTTATCGGAATGAACGGGTGAAAGATATCCTATTGGCTCCGACGAGAGCAAGACAACTCACAACTCTAACTTTAAAGCTCCTAAGAGCGATCGCGCCTCAGCATTGAGATATGAGTACTTTCTCCAAGACTCAAAAACAGACACAGCACCATCAGTTTAGATAAACGCACTATTTGCGATCGCGCCACTGTATATATGCGTTAAAGCCAGCCTAGGCGATCGCTCCCATGATTCTCTACATCAATGAGTGCGATCGCCTTACGCTCAATAATTGAGTTTGAACCTACTCAAAGCCTTGTAATATCAGTACTTGAGTTTCTGCATCAACTCCTGGGACGCGATTCACCGCACTGAGAACGGCTAGCAATGAGGCAGTCACAATATTAGAGTGGATGCCAACACCGTATCGGGAACTGGGGAAACGATCGCCAGCAATTTCAACATAAGCGATCGCAGACGCATCGCTACCCTGACTCAGCGAGTGTTCCTCATAGTGGTGAATGCAAATTCCCAGATTGAGCGCATTCAAAAACGCATCAATCGGGCCATTGCCCCGCCCAGTAAGCCTTACAGGTTGTCCGTTCACCTCTAGTGTTGTGGCGATCGCCTGTTCTCCACTTTCCGTTTCCGACAAGTGATGAGAGAGATAATTAAACGGCGAAACAGCTTGCAAATACTCCCGCTCAAACAGTTGCCAAAGATCAGCGGCAGACATTTCCTCACCGCGAGCATCCATTGCTTGTTGCGCCACCTGACTGAACTCGATCTGCAATCGTCGAGGCAACACCAGATCGTAATCGCGTTCTAGCAAGAAAGCAATGCCACCCTTACCGGACTGACTGTTAACTCGAATCACCGACTCATAGGTGCGTCCCACATCTGTTGGATCGAGTGGCAGATAGGGAACTTCCCAAATTGCCTCCGATTTCTGCACCGCCAGACCTTTCTTGATTGCATCTTGGTGGGAACCAGAGAAAGCGGTAAAGACCAAATCTCCCACATAAGGATGGCGGGGATGAATGGGTAGTTGCGTACAATCCTCTACCGTTCTCGCCACTATATTGATGTCAGAAAAATCCAAACCGGGGTGGATGCCTTGGGTGTAGAGGTTCAGCGCCAGCGTCACCAAATCCACATTTCCGGTGCGTTCGCCATTGCCAAACAGACAACCTTCCACTCGATCCGCACCTGCCATTTGCGCCAGTTCTGCTGCTGCAACACCGCAACCGCGATCGTTATGCGGATGTACGCACAAAATTACGCTATCCCGTCGCGCCAGGTGACGATGCATCCACTCGACTTGATCGGCGAATACATTCGGCGTTGCAACTTCCACGGTTGCTGGCAGGTTGATAATTGCTTTGTGCTGCGGTGTGGGTTGCCAGACATCCAGTACCGCATCGCAAATATCTTTAGCAAAGTCTAGTTCAGTCGTCGTAAAGTTTTCCGGAGAATATTGGAAATACCAATCAGTATCCGGTTGTTCTGCGGCAAGTTCCTTCATCAGTTGCGCTGAGGATGTTGCCATCTCGATAGTGCCGAGGCGATCTAGATTAAAGACAGTGCGACGGAAGACTGGAGAGGTGGAGTTGTAAAGATGCATGATCGCTCGTTTTGCACCTTGCAAAGATTCAAAGCTACGGCGAATCAGATGTTCGCGAGCAGGTGTCAAAACTTGAATCGTGACGTTATCTGGAATTAATTGCTGCTCAATCAGTTGGCGAACGAAATCAAAATCGGTTTGCGAAGCGGAGGGAAATGCAACTTCAATTTCTTGAAACCCAATCTCGACCAAAAGCTTGAACAGACGTAACTTGCGTTGAACGTGCATCGGCTCAATTAATGCTTGGTTGCCATCGCGTAAATCGGTACTGAGCCAGATGGGAGCATGAGTAATAGTTTTGGAAAACCAAGTGCGGTCGGGTAAGTTAATGGGCGCAAATGGATGATACTTGGTTGCAGGACTTTTCAACACGATCGATGTCTCCTATATTTTTGGTGTTTGTGAGATGTTGTGGCGATCGCAATCGAGTTAAACCAAGAGTTGTCAGGTTGCCACGCAGACCCACTCTGACAACCCACTAACAGTCGCAGTAACATCTCAAATGCTGTATGAAGTCGCATAAGAATCTCCAAAAAAATTACTAATGAATGGAATGTGCAATCAAATGAACCTGATGACAGCGAGTCACAGGTACAAAGATAAAGTCTGGTTGCAATACTTCTCGTTAACCTCTCCCCAACCCCTTTCCTGGTAGCTGAGGGAGGTTAGGGGCGTTAGGTCTGCCTTAACTGACCTACACAAACAGGCTTTAGCTTAGAAATCGAAAAATTGGGTTGAAGTGGTAAAAAATTATTTGCGCCCAAGGCGCAGCAGCAGCCCTAGCCCTAGTAGCTGGCTAGCGAACAGATGTAGAGATTGCTGCTGTGAAACCATGAGATGACGACGATGAACTACGGATATATTAGCCCTAGAGAATGTAGGGGTCAATATTCAAATTGAAATACTTGCCCCTATACCGTCAATCCGCTGGCGATCACACCCTAGTAGCTTTTAGCTGACCTGATTTTAGTGTCGCCCTACAAAACTGTGTCGATTGAACCCACCCCAGAATTTAGTTTTCGGCTAAAAGAATTATCCTATCTTGAGGTGCAAAGCTAATGAGCTGATCTTTTTTGGGATTGATCGTAATACCATAAGCTCTTGCTGTATTGTTAGCATCAGCTTTGCAACGATAGCCAATGGCCGATTCACCGCGTTGCTTGGCGGCTTCAACAACCGTGTAAAAATTGACGGGATGATCGAGGGCAATATAATCGCTGACAGGCTTGAGATAAATTTCCGAGCCTTCTGGACTAAATAGATCGGCAAACACAGCATTAAGACTTTTTTGTTCGGTAACTTGAGCCAGCAGGCGGCTGACAATTTGTTCGCTAATCACAAAATCATCGGGGCGAGTAACTTGCGCCAGCGCTTGATTTCGCACATCCAAAATTTCGGTGACAACCTGAAAATTGCAATTGTTGCGATCGGCAATATTCCGGAGATAAAGCAATGTAACTAAGGTTTGAGCATCAGCTCTCTCTGGCTCTAAGTCAGAATTGCACAGCACGAGAACATGATCGTATTTAGTTAAGTCGAGGTTTTCCAGCACCTGACGCTCAGTGGGATCTCCCTGACGATACTGCACAATTTGTTGTTGTAAGTTGAGAGATTCAGTTGATAGATCGACCTCGGCGGCGGGAAACTCTGCAACAACAGTGACGCTAGAGCCGAGTACAACATAGCGATCGAGTAGCTGAATAATGCTAATAACGCGATCGTTCCAACCCAAAATTAATGTGTTTTCTGGTGCTCCGATAGGATTTTTATCCTTAACTTGAATCGCTTGACGAGCGATTGGGGGGTCAGACAGTGGCGATAGATGAATGGTATTGTCATCTTCACTAATCAAGACGAGTTGTTCGTTAGGTTGTAGCGGCGTGTTGATGGGTGGGTTAAGCTGGATAGTTCCGTCAGAGTACCGAATCCCCAGCACAGCAGAATCGTTGTAGGCTAATAGCGCATCACCGTAGGTCTTGCCTTGTAAAGTTGGTTCTGCTTTGAGATAAATTTCATTCCCGCTAAAGTCAAGCAGTTCCATATAAACCATTGATAAACCCGATTGCCGACAAGTTTGCACAACGATCCGCGAAATTAGATCGTTGGTGAGTAAAACCTCTATGTCATTCCGTCCGATCAGGTTAACAACGTCGAAACTCTTGGAGTCTTGAACTTGAGCAACGATGTGATAGGGTTGGGCGATCGCCCTAGGAATACTGGTAATTGCCAACAGGGTTTTGACGAGTTGAATATCGGCATATTCCTTAGTCGCGTTCAGTAGCACCACCGCTCGTGCACTTTGAATGCTGACCATACCCAAGTCAACGATATTGCTGGGGCTACCCGTGCGACAAACTACGCGAATTTTGGGACGTTTACCCAGGACAGTGGAGAGGGCATCTTCCATCTGCACTTTGTCTTCTTCGCTGAGGATGACAATACAAGTACCGGGTCGATTGGCGTTGGCAAGGGCGAGTTCTGAAATGAGGGTAAATACTTGCAGCGACCAACCTAAAATTACGATGTGCTCGGTTTCAATAACGCGGGAACGTCCTTTGCGAAGGTCTTCTAGCTTCGTGTCGATGCCACTGCTGAGAACGCCAATCAGGGTACTGATGATGAAGATGCCCCCAAAGGTGACGAAAAGCATGGCAAAACGAAATAACCAACCTGTATCGCCGCCCATCGTACCTGCGTCTAGGGTACGCATGAGCACGCCCCAAATCGCCTCTAGAGGGTTCAGGCGATCGCTACTTTCAGGAGCAATCCCTGTTAGGCTGACCAAGAATCCCATTAAAAGGATAAACGCTAAAGAGGTTAAAGCTAAACCACCAATCAGGGCAGCCGTACCTCTAGACATGAAGCTGTCGAACCCGTAATGTATGCGATCTGAAAAGCTAATCTTACTCATCTTGCTGGAAGTCTCCTTGGTGCTGGGAAAATAGTTTTAGGTTTACCATTGAAACCACTCATTTTGAATGGATTTTTGAATCCCTAATATCTTGAGGTGATGTATAAAAGTATTCCCATATTTCCCGGCATTAGTTGTACGGTTTGAAAGTTTGTCATCTTAGTTTTAGGGAATTGAGAAATATTGACTTCTGTGTTGCTTAGAGTAGTAGTAATCTCAGGCATAGAGGTAAGCCAGATTTTAGTTTGAGCCTTGTATGATAGTTCTTTATCCGCTTTCAGATTTCCTTGATGGCAATTGTGCTATTAGCGACTTGGCTCCTAGCTATTTCTATGAGGGGCGTTGTCCTCAAAGTGGCGATCGCCTAAGACTTCCTCGCACTGCTTTGGCAGAAGCGATCGCTGATGGTTTAATGCAATACCTTGCCAAGGATGACCGTTATTCCTCTGAGGGCAAGATGTATGGAGTATTGCTGGTGGAACTGCCTACTGGTGAACAACGAGTACTCAAAGCCTTTTCCGGTCTGCTTTTTGGTCAAAGTGTTGTTGAGGGTTGGGTGCCGCCAATTCCGGGACGAGACGAAGTTGCCTTAGAAGAAGCCCGCACCTTAGCTGAGTTGGAGGCGATTAAGCAGGAGTTGATTGCCCTGAAGCAACTGAGCGAACGGCAGCAGTATGAAACGCGTCAGAACGAGTTTGATCCTCTATTGCAAACAATGAGCGATCGCCATCGACATGACAAACAGCAACGATACGAAAGGCGTCAGAGACTCTGCCAAACCCTCACAGGAGAAGCGCTGAGTGTTGCCCTCGAACAACTCGACGAAGAAAGTCGTCGCCAGGGAATCGAGCGACGAATACTCAAACGCCAGCAGCAGATGGTATTGCAACCGCTCAAAACTAAGATTGAAGCAGCGGATGCGCGGATGTGCCAACTCAAACAACAGCGTAAAAATTTGTCTCGCCAATTGCAGGAGCAATTGCACGCGGCTTATAGCCTGACTAATTTTTCCGGACAGTCTCTATCGTTGCAGCAATTGATGCCCAGAGGCTCAATGCCCACGGGAACCGGAGACTGTTGCGCCCCAAAGCTGCTGCACTATGCGGCAACGCAGAGACTAAAACCCCTGGCAATGGCGGAGTTTTGGTGGGGGTCATCCGTTCGGGATAAAGTACAGGGAAAATTTTATGGAGCTTGTACAGAGCGTTGCCAGCCATTGATGGGGTTTCTGCTTTCGGGATTGTCTCAGTGGACTAGGGCGTGCGTTCCAACTTCCCCGCCAGATCCAGCTCCCCCTAAATCCCCCTTGGAGATCCCCCCCTCACCCCCTTGGGGTGTACACACAAGTCGGGTGAGAGGGCTTTCCACCGTTCGATCCCTCCTAGCCAGGGTTAAAAAGGAGGGAACAGAAATCTTAGTCCCTCTTTTTAAGGGGGATTTAGGGGAATCAGACAACCTTTTACATCCTGGTAAGAGATATGTAGCCCCTTGCAGGGGAGGGGTTCCTATTATTTATGAAGATGAATGGCTGATTGCTGTCAACAAACCCCCCCAGTTACTATCAGTACCTGGTCGTTATCACCACACCTTTGATAGCGTCCTCAGCCGATTGCGCCATCTGTTGCCCGATGGCATGGCGCTGATGGCAGTGCATCGCCTGGATCAAGAAACATCTGGTATCCTCTTGCTGGCACGCGATCGCTCCTCCCATCGCCAACTCAGTCAGCAGTTTCAGCAACGGCAAGTACACAAAATTTACGAAGCTGTACTTTCCGGTTCTGTGACAGTTGAGCAAGGTGCGATCGCATTACCCTTGTGGGCAGATCCAGAGAATCGCCCCTATCAGAAAGTCGATGAACGGGGTAAACCCAGCTTGACTCACTTCCAGGTGATCGCGAGGAAAGGAGACTGCACTCGTGTAGAGTTTATGCCGCAAACAGGACGCACCCATCAGTTGAGGGTTCACTCTGCCGATCCCAGAGGACTGGGAGTGCCGATTTTAGGCGATCGCCTCTATGGATGTCGGGCTGTAAACAGTCGATTGCATCTGCACGCCAGAGAACTGCACCTTCAGCATCCGCAATCTGGACAAACTCTCCATCTCCAAGCAAAGACACCGTTTTAAGGAGCGTTGATTTTGATCGCCAGGGGGAGTAACTGACACCAAAGCCGGGGAAGCAAATGCAGGAAGCGATCGCCTAATACCAATTCTCCAAATGCTTGCTACAGATACTTTTCTTACTCCTTTTTTTAAGCCCTGTTGGGGGGATCTCTGTGTAGCCCTTTAAAAGGGAAACGGTATAACTCTCTACTTCGCCAACACCATTCCGCCATGAATTGATTAAGTTAAAGATAGAAGCCGACGCTCAATTTCAGCCCTAGGACGATCCAGTGTTATGCCACAGCCTACCCTTTCCCCAAAAGAAGACGAAAAACTCACAAACTTGAAAACCGAGGCTCCGAAGACTAAGAAGAAGAAAGGGAAGTCACTTCCTCCCAAACTGATCATCAGGCTGGGAAAGTTTGTCTGGACAACCATTTGGCACCTGATGATGTCGAAGCTGGCACCGCGCAATCAGTCAGGCGAGTACGTGCGTCCCAGCAGCCAGTTTCGGAACTTCGTCGGGACGGAGGAAGGAAATGCGTATCCACCAGCAGTAGGGCGCTACACACTCTATGTGGGGATGAGTTGCCCTTGGGCACATCGAACTTTGGTAGTACGAGCGCTCAAAGGGATTGAGGATGCCGTATCGGTATCTATTGTGTCTCCTTCACCACTAGAAGGCGGCTGGGTACTCAACCAAGAGGAAGAAGGCTGCCGTAGGCTAGCCGATTTGTATGAGCTAGCAGAACCGGATTATGGTGGGCGCTCTACCGTTCCTGTACTGTGGGACAACCAGACGAAAACCATCGTCAACAACGAGAGTGCAGAAATTATTGTGATGCTGAACTCGGAGTTTAACGAGTTCGCCAAACATCCCACTCTAGACCTCTACCCGCAGGAACTGAGGGAGAAGATTGACGGGTGGAACGAGAAGATCTATGACTCGGTGAATAATGGCGTGTATCGCTGCGGCTTTGCTCAAACTCAAGAGGCGTACAACCAAGCCTGCGATGAACTATTCGCCAGCCTGGATGAGATTGACGCTGTGCTAGAGAAGAGTCGATACCTTTGTGGAGACAGGGTGACGCTGGCAGATGTTCGTCTCTTCACAACATTGTTTCGCTTCGATCTTGCCTACTACGGGCTATTTAAGTGCAATCGCCGCAGAATTCAGGACTATCAAAATCTAGGGGCATACCTGCGCGACTTGTATCAGCTTCCCGGAGTTGCTGCTACCTGCAACCAGGAGAGTGTAAAGCAGGACTACTATGGCAACCTGTTCCCCTTAAATCCGGGCAGCATCGTCCCTTCTGGCCCTGATATGACGAGCCTCCTGGAACCGCATGGTCGAGAGAGCATCGGCAAGGAAACCATTAAGCAAAATTGAACGCCAGATTTTATTGATAAAGTTCAATCAGCGTGGAGATTAGGACTTCATTTTGTTCCGGGGTGCCGACGGTGATGCGAAGCTTGTCTTCTAGTCGGGGCTGCTTAAAATAGCGGACGAGGATGCCTCGACGCTTAAGGTTTTGGTAGAACGATTCCGCCTCTATGTGCTGCGGTTGAACGAGTAAAAAATTAGCTTGAGACGGCAAAACCTTAAATCCTAACGACTCTAAATCCTGGGCAACTTTAGCTCGCGATCGCTTAACCTTATCGGCATTAGCAATTTTATAAGCTTGGTCAGCGATCGCCGCCGCTCCTACCCTACAGGCGATCGCGTCTACGTTGTAGCTGTCTTTGACTTTAATTAATCCCTTTAGTAGGGTGGGATTGGCGATCGCAAACCCCACCCTCAATCCAGCCAGGGAATAGCCCTTAGAAAGGGTACGTAGAACGATTACATTGTCGTACTTCTGCACTAAATCTAAGGCATTTTCTTCGGCAAAATCTACATAAGCTTCGTCGATTACCAGTACCCCCGATAGTTGCATCGCTAGCTGATCCAACATTTCTCCTGGCACAGCCGTACCCGATGGACTATTGGGAGAGGCGATGAACGTCACGGCTCCCTTGGCTGCAATCAGCTCATCAAGCGGTAACTGATAATCTTCTAGATAGGGAATCTCTCTGGGTTCAGCATCCTGAATCTGAGCCAAAGTCCGATACAGCACATAGGTTGGCGTCGGATACACCACCGCACGCCCCGGTTCCGCACAAGCACGAACAATCATCGTCAGTAGGTCATCGCTGCCATTTCCGACTAAAATCCAGTCTTGGGGTATGCCTAGAGCCTGACTCGCCGCTTGCCGAAAAGGTTCAGCCATCGAATCTGGATAGCGACGCAACCATTCCCCATTCATTTCCTGCATCACTTTCAAGGCTTGAGGAGAAGGAGGATAGGGATTTTCGTTCGTATTCAGTTTAATGACGTTGGCTTCTGAATCCGGCTGTTCCCCCGGCTCATAGCCAGACATCTCTTCAATAGTGCGGCGAAAGTAGGTCATAACGTTGAGGCATCTCGCTACTGGCTTGACAAGATTAATAATAGTAAAGGGAGTTTGGCATTGAAGGCAATGTGCCTGTGCGCTCCCATCATGGCAATATCTCAATAACACTGCGGGTATCAAGTCATCAAAAAATGGTTGAGCTATCGAGAGCAGAAATTGTTGGGGCGATCGCTCAAACAAGAAGAAGTCATGGAAGTGACCAATATGGCACGACGCATTGCAGCAATTTTGTTGCTAGAACCTGAATTAGATGCAAAATATGAAGCGGTGAAACAGGCAACCTACCCTTGGTCAGCCCAAAAGCAATAGATAAGGGAGGAAGCGTTAATGTCTGAAGTTACTTTGAACACTGAACAAAGGAGAAATCAGCATGAATATTAGTGTCAAAGATCAATTGCTAAAAGAGATAGAAAAAACATCCGATTCTACGCTTAAAGAAGTGCTAGATTTCTTGCTGTTTGTCAAATTTAGAGAACTTCAACAAGAGCAATTAGAAATCAGCCTATTGAGTGAATCCAGTTTAGCGGAAGATTGGTTAACCCCTGAAGAGGATGAAGCATGGCAACATTTGTAAAAGGCGATATCGTAGTTGTACCTTTTCCCTTCTCAGATTTAACCAACGCTAAAAGACGGCCTGCATTGGTGCTTGCCGGATTAACCAAAAATGATTTGATTCTTTGTTTGATTACCAGCCAAGCGGCAAATGACAACTATACAACGCTAATTGAAAATAACGATTTTGAAACTGGAAGCCTCAGTAAAACCAGTTACCAGAAGAACTTTGAGCGGGATGGAAGCAATGAATATGATTTGTAAAGGACAAGTCAAAGATATAGAGCGAGGCGATGTTGTGGCTCAGGCAGCATTCGGGTGTCAAATTTTGGGAGTAGTGGCATAGCCTGGTTCTCCACAGAAGAGCTGTTTGTCTTCACGTATTTACGACACAACCCAAGATTTGTAGTTCAAGTTCAATCGTATTCAGATTAGCAACAATGAATTTTTTTCTCGGCTGTGCTGTTTGGGGGTACAAAGGGTGGGTTGGCGAACTATTTCCCCCCAAAACTTCAGCAGCAGATTTTTTACACCTCTACAGCCAGCGCTTGACAGCAGTTGAAGGCAATACAACCTTTTATGCCGTACCTGACCAAGCAACTATCGCGCGTTGGGCAGCACAGACAACAGAAGGCTTTAAGTTTTGCCCCAAACTGCCTCGCCAACTCACTCACGGTAATCTGCTGGAACCTTCCATCCCCGGTGCTTTGAAGTTTTTAGAGCAGATGCAGGGGCTACAAAGCCGCCTCGGCCCCCTCTTTGCTCAACTTCCCCCCAGCTATGGGCCTAGTTTGCTCAACGACCTGACGGCATTTCTCAAAGCATGGTCTTCCCAAGATGCTCCCCTCGCCTTGGAAGTGCGCCATCATGACTGGTTTAAGCCACCTCATGCTGACAACTTGAACGCCCTTTTGGAACAACTGGGTATTGGACGGGTGCTGCTCGATACCCGCCCTGCCTATAGCGGTTCAGCAAATTACCGCGTCTCCGCCGACCCGCGAAAACCCAAGGTGCCACTGCAACCTGTCGTCACCGCCCCCTTCACCTTGATTCGCTTCATCAGTCACCCTGAACGGCAGTACAATCAAGGGTTTTTAGCCGAGTGGGTAACGCTAGTTGACCAATGGTTGCGCCAGGGTACGCAGGTATATTTCTTCGTCCACTGCCCGATTGAAGTCCATTCCCCCGCAACTGCTCGTTACTTCCAGCAGTTACTTGAGTCACAGGGCGCACCCGTACCGCCTCTCCCCTGGAACGCCATTGACTCATCGCCAACTCAGTTGAGTTTGTTCCCACTGGAATAAAAAGAAGCAGGCAGCAATCTTTACTACTACCTGCTTCTATTAATGTCTAACCGTTGAGAAGAATGAATCTGCTACCAAATGAATGAATGGGTCTAGTTAACAATAACTAAGCGCCTACTTGATGCTCTTGCTTGTCCTTCTTTCCTTTGCTCAAGCGCAGACCACCTAGCCCAAACAGCAGTAAGGAAGCAACCGTACCTGGTTCTGGAATGTCCTGAGGATCGCGAGGCTTTTTGGGGGGTTTGGGTGTTCCTACTCCTGTGCCGCTAGCACCGTTGAAGCCATTGCCGTCAATACTTTGGTAGCGGACGCCAAAGTTACTGAGAGCCAGTTTTTTCACATCACCGCTATAGGCAAGGGTCGCTGTGAACTTGCCAGGAGCATCAGCAGTTTTAACACCACCATTACTACCTCCCTGACAGGTGTTCCCGTTGGTGAAACAGACATCAACAGCACCAAACTGGTTGGGGAAGGAGCCGCTTCTATCATTGGTGAAAATCCCTGAGGAGCGTGTATTGCCGCTACCGGACTGACTTCCAACTCCTAGTAGAGGTAGATCGACATCAAAACCTAAGGCAGAAGTTCTGGAGTTGATGCCATTACTAGAGGTGTTGTCTAAGGTGATTTCAAACGCCGCCTCAGTTTTAGCTGTATTCCCAGTTCCAATGAGTGTAAACCCTAGGAATTTAAAGATGGCACTAGAAGAAAGTCCGGTAACGTTGTTTTCATTCACGTTGCCACCAAAGTCAACTGTGAAGTTTTGACCGATATCCCCAAGACCAACTTCAACGGTACCGCCACTAAAAATGAAGGCTGAAGCCGAAGGTGCGATGACGAGCGAACCCATCGCTACTGTCGATAAGACTGATAAACCTAACGCTACTTTTGAAAAAGTTTTTGTCATTTCCTTTAACTTTTATTGGCTCACTGCCGCCAGATAGGTAGAGTTGTAAACGACGCTACTTTTTCAAGGCGTCTGTAGTCAGCATAACCACCAGTTTTTTGAACTGTCTATACAAAGCTTTGAATCTTCTTGATAGCTTTATACGCTATTGAAATCATTAACTTTATATGAAGAATGGCAGTAAAACTACGTAAATTGATTCCTAGAGGAGTTTTTAATGGTGCTTACTTCGTAAAAAAAACTCCAACAATTACTAGTTGGAGTCTTAAAACTCATGAACCCATCGATTTTGCTACCGCGAAATTACGGAATTCCCAAGATTTTAACTAAACAATTAATCAACCTGAGCATTAGGATTCGACATATTGAACGAGCTGCGATAGGTTTTGACGCAAGGTTTCCAGCCCCAAGCATTTGCTGGCGGAGATAAATACCGCTTGGGGAAATTCATCTTGGGCTAGGGCTAAGGTGTCGCTATCAACCGAGTCAATCTTATTGAAAGCGACCAAAATGGGGCCGGGTGTTACAGGCATGTCTGATAGAAGGGACATCACGGAACGAATATGACTTTGCCACGCTGGATGGGACAAATCCACAACATGCAGTAGGGCGTCAGCTTCCGTGACTTCTTCTAATGTGGCCCGAAAAGAATCCATCAAAGGTGGCGGTAGTTCGTGAATAAATCCTACCGTATCAGTTAGCAGTATCTCTCGCAGGTTTCCGGTGACAGCGTCAGCAATTGGGAGGCGTCGTGTCGTGGGGTCAAGGGTAGCAAAGAGCTGGTCAGCGGTATAAACTTCCGCATTAGTTAAGCTATTGAGCAGCGTAGACTTGCCAGCGTTGGTGTATCCCACAACAGCGACTGTTGGCACTTCATGTTGCTGACGTCGTTGCCGCAGTCGTGAGCGGTGAGCTTGTAACTGGTTGACTTCCTTTTGCAGTCGGGCAATGCGACGCTGAATAGCACGGCGTTCGGTTTCTAGCTTGGTTTCACCAGGCCCACGGGTACCAATCCCACCCCCCAGTCGTGACATCGCTTGTCCCCGACCTGTAAGGCGAGGCAGCATGTACTCTAACTGGGCAAGTTCGACTTGTAATTTCCCGGCGCGGGATTGGGCGCGTTGGGCGAAGATATCCAGAATTACTTCTGTACGGTCTACCACCCGAACACCAGTTTGTAATTCTAGGTTGCGGACTTGTGCGGGGGAGAGGTCGCGGTCAAATACGACTAGACTTGCTCCTAGGGTTTGCACAGTCAGGGCAATTTCTTGTACTTTACCTGCACCAACAACCGTTTGGGGATGAGGACGCGATCGCTTTTGTTGCATCGTTTGTACAACTTCCCCTCCTGCTGTATCTACCAACCGCTCGATTTCCGCTAGACCATCTTCAAAGCGGTCTGGTGTCACATCATTGGTCATTACCCCCACCAGTAGTACCCGCTCGTGGTCTGTGTCTACCTGCTGGGCAACAAATTCCCGACGAAACTCGGCTTCGAGTCCTTCAACTATGGCAAGGAAGTCTTGCTGGCTCAGAACATCCAGATCCATCGGTGTCGAGATACTCCAATTTGCCCCAACGCCATCCGACGATTGCCCATTTTCAGGGCTTTGACTCATTAGCGGAGAGTGGGGAATCAGATGAGCCAGATAGATTTCTTTGACATAACCTGTTGCACCGCCGCCTCGCCGTTCAAATCCTGAGCTGGTAACGTTCAAAACAACTAGCGCATCAAGCCGCTGAATTGCCATTGCCGTCAACGCGGATTCTCCAGGAATCTCCGACTTAAGCTGGGTAGAAAGGCAACGAATGCCACACAATCGTTCTGCACCGTAACGGGGTAATTCCAGAGGTGGAATCTTGGTCTGAGAAGGCGTACCAACCCCAACTCGCAGCACTTGACCCCGGCGATTGACATAGGCACACAACGGTTGCTTGATGTCAGCACTAATTGCTGCCAGTCGTTGGGCAAATTCTGGCGTTGTGAAGCGATCGCCTGGTAATCGCTGGTGATACAGTCGCTGTAGTTGCTTCAGTTGGCTGGATTTTAGACCCTGAAGGTTTCCGTAGATGGTTTCGATAGGCTTACAACCTCAACAAATCCTTGTAGTTTTATTTTACTAAAACGAATCCTGTGAGATGATGCGGATCTTTCACCAAATAACACTAATCCGTTCTTGATTTAGAACATGAAGGTTTTTGCCCTCCGACTGCAGCCAAATCAAGATTTAAAAGTTAGCTTGCAAGACTTTGCCATTGAGAATCATCTGCAAGCGGGGTTTGTCTTAACTGCAATTGGTAGCCTCAAGCAAGGGTTGATTCGCTTTGCCAATCGAGACACGGCAACGATTTTGCCAGAGAAGTTAGAAATTTTGTCTCTCAATGGCACGCTGTCAGAATCTGGAATTCATTTGCACATCGCTGTAGCAGACGGAACGGGTAAGACTAGGGGCGGACATCTCGTAGAAGGATGCGTAATCTACACAACGGCTGAAATTGTCATTGGAGAAGCAGAAGGCTTGACGTTCTTGAGGACGGTTGATCAGCAAACTGGCTTTCGAGAGTTGCAAATTGTGCCGAAAGATTTAGCTTAAATTCGCCAACAAACAGAGTTTCAAAAGCCAAATAGTTTTTCAGTTTCTGCAAGTGCTAACTTCCGAACTTACACGACAGTACAAGACCATTTGATTTTGCTAAAATAGCATATAGAGAGCAATTTTAAAAGTAGCAAAGTTTGCAGCTTTAGCCCTTCACAAAGTTTCTCTAAGTTTTCTCTATATTGTTACATTTCAGCAAAATATCCATGATTATTTCTAGCCAGAGCCATTTGCATTCAGGGACAAGTGCAAACCTTTTAGAGCGTCCTGATTTTTTGGAAGATGAACAGTTTAATAGTCACAAAACTGAGGAATTAGTTCTTCAGCATAGCCTGCATCATCAGTTAGTTGAAATTGAGCATTGCTGCACTACCGAACGAGCCGCTAATCTCTTAGATGTATCTCACGAGACTCTTAACCGCGCCAAACGAGAAAAACGAGATTTTTATGAGCGGGGAAGCTGGATTGCCTATCCAGTCGTGGAAGTAGAGAGGGGATCTCGGCTGAATGTGCGGAGAAGACCTAATTTTTGGCGAGTTTTCTTCCGAGTTTTACCCGACGAATTGGTAAATAACTAGTTTCTGAATTTAATCGTCCCTAGGAGGCAGCGATCGCTGTCTATTTTTTATTATTTCTTTAGGATCTAGGAATAAACCTTTCCCCATCTAATTAGTCACAAACTGGGTTTTAAATCACCCGACTGGAGTACACAAGTGGGTGATGTGGATCGAAGAGCAACCCGCGTACCTTAGGAAGTGTCAAAGAAAAACTTCACGAGGCAAAAAGATGCAAACTTCTGATTTCCAAACCAACGCTACTGCTCAACTCAATAAGCCAGTACTTCAGCAAGGTTCCAGAGGAGAAGCTGTTAAAGAACTCCAAACTCTTCTAACAAAATGGAATACCTATACAGGTGACATTGATGGAATTTTTGACTTAGTAGTAAAACAAGCTGTTATTGCTTACCAACGCCGCGTATTTTTAGTTGAAGATGGCATCGTTGGTAACTTAACTTGGCAGGCATTATACAAGGGTGCCCCAGTTAATATGCCAGTGCTGAAGCAAGGTAGCAAGGGCAAGCAAGTTCTGCTCGTTCAGCAACAGCTGAAGTCTACCGGGGAGTATCGCGGTACGCTCGACAGTGACTTTGGCCCGGTTACCAAAGCGGCGGTGATTGCCTTCCAAAAGCGTTCTAATTTAGTGGCTGATGGAATTGTCGGCGATCGCACTTGGCACGCCCTGAGCAAAATACCTCGCTAATTCCCTGCTTGTCGGCTGCGATCTGTGTGATTTCCTGGCAACTAAAGCTCTTTAGCAATCTGGGCTTTAGCTTGCTGCCAAAGTGTTTCCAACTCAGCTAGAGTGTAATCTGAAAGGGGGCGGTCTGCGACTGCCTCCATTTTTTTTAACCGCTGAATAAAACGCTGGTTTGTTCCTTGCAGCCCTTCTGTGGGATCGAGGTCATGCCAACGGGCAATGTTGATCAATGTAAAGAGTAAGTCTCCCAACTCAGCTTGCTGTTCGGCTTTGCTTTCTTGCTTTAGTGCTTGTTCAAACTCTGCTAATTCTTCGTGGTACTTCTCCCAAACGCCTTCGATGTTCTCCCACTCAAACCCGGCGGCGGCGGCTTTTTGCGAAATCTTCATTCCAGCCATTAGGGGTGGGAGTTGGCGGGCGTAGCGACTGAGTTTGCGACTGAGTAGCTGCGTCTGGGCTATTGTTTCTCCCTTCTCCGCCGCTTTGATTTGCTCCCAGTTTTGGTGAACCTGCTCGACACTTTCCACCGCCACATCCCCAAAGACATGGGGGTGACGGCGAATCAGCTTTTCGGTAATGCCTCGCGCTACTTCTGTCAGGGTAAATTGCTTGCTCTCGCTGGCGATTTGGGCTTGCAGCACGACTTGCAAGAGTAAGTCGCCTAATTCTTCCGCGATCGCGTTTTGATCTCCACTTTTGATCGCATCCACTACTTCATAGGCTTCTTCAATCACATAAGGAGTCAGCGATTGCGGTGTCTGCGCCAAATCCCAGGGACAGCCACCATCGGGCGATCGCAACTGAGCCACCACCGCTATCAACTCCTGAATCGCTGCCAAAGCATCAGCCTGAGACGTTTTCTGCAAGTCCTGGGAACTAGACATAAAGGAAATTTTAAGACCACTTAACTATTCTTAACGCGATTGCGGTTGGCTGCCAAAAATTTCATCCTTCAGCCTTTATCCTTCTTTGTTTTTGGCGTGCGCTTCTTCACAGCAGGCTGACTAGATTTGCGAGTAGTGCGGCGCGATCGCTTCTTTCTCAATATCCCCTGCCATCCCTGGCGTTTAAAGCGCTTGTAGCCAGAACCCAGCTGATCGCTCAGGGTATGGCTCATCGCCCCCAACTCTAACCCCACAAATAGCGCTAGCCACTGGGCTTGGTACTGAAGGATCGATCGCTCTGCATCTTGCCCAAACTCCTGCCAGTTCCACCTCACCTCTCGGAATACCTGCACCACCGCCAACCCCAACACCCCTAACCCAATAATCCACACCGCCAGATAAAGCACCCGCAGTGTCGTACCGATAATCAGTCCGTGGGAAAACAGCGAGCGATGGCGCATTACTTTCTGGTAGGGAATCCATATCCACCGCAACCAACCCCAGCGCTTAAAGGGGCGCGAGTACAGGTCTAAATCTGGACTCAGCATTAACCCGCTAAAGAGAAACCCACTAGAGACAATCAACGTTAGATCGCTACTACGGGTTACTCCTAAGCTGATGCCAGTTACTAGCGGCAAAGTCCATAAGGTAATGCGATCGTGTGTTTGTCCAGAAGGCATCAGTTTTTTCGCAACTCATGTTAATCTAAGTAAGTATCTTACCGGGCGGTTAGCTCAGTGGTAGAGCGCCTGCCTTACAAGCAGGACGTCACTGGTTCGAATCCAGTACTGCCCATTTACTCGGTTAATTTACAGTGACTAATTATGTGTCGTCGTGACAAATCAATGTCGCCGAACTGCCAGTGACAAATTAATGTCATATTTCTAATTCTAAGAAACTAAAATGTCCGCAGTTGGTAGAGTTTGACAGGGGTTTGGCGATGGCGACGATTGAGGGGGGGTCGCCTGTTGTGGCTTTTTGGAGCGATCGCATTCGCCAACGCTTGGCTTAAGAACTGGCTCTAAGGCGCGATCGCTTAAACTTGTGGAGTTTGAGTTGGAAGAGGCGATCTGCGCTTGGCAGTAGCGCTTCAGATGCAGAACTCCAAAAAATCCCCCAACGGCTGAACCAAAGGGCGAAGCGTAGGCTCAATCTCCCCTAATATCAACTCTTCTCATTCACGAGCGGCTGATGACAGAATAGGATGGTCTTCGGTCTTGAGGTATAGGATGATCTTGAACAAAAATGGCTTCTATATTCCAAGAGATTCAGCCGTTTACTAGATGGCGGCGTAATTTAGCTCAATTTTTAACTACCCTGACTGAAGTTCTCATAAAAGATTAGATGTTTGAGCAAACCTTCAAAAATATTGATGACGTTCTCTGGAAGGAGGCGGGCTGCACCACAGAGCTAGATTATACGGAGCAAACGTCCTGGCTGCTGTTTCTCAAGTATCTGGATGACTTGGAGCATGAAAAGGCGCTAGAGGCGGAACTGGTTGGGAAACCTTATGAATTTATTATTGATGAGGCGCATCGCTGGTCAGTGTGGGCAGCCCCCAAAAAAGCTGATGGGACGTTGGATCATGATAATGTGCTGATTGGTGACGATCTGATTGATTATGTCAACCGTCAGCTATTCCCCTATTTACAGGGATTCAAGCAGAGGGCTACTAGTCCAGACACAATCGAATACAAGATTGGGGAAATTTTTAGCGAGATTAAGAATAGGTTTCAAAGCGGCTACAGCTTGCGGGATGCACTGGAATATGTCGATGAGCTACGGTTTCGATCGCAACAGGAGAAACACGAGCTATCCCATCTCTATGAAGCCAAAATCAAAAATATGGGTAATGCGGGGCGCAATGGTGGGGAATATTACACACCGCGTCCGTTGATTCGAGCGATGATTCAGGTGGTGAAGCCGAAGATTGGCGATCGCATTTATGATGGGGCTTGCGGTTCGGCGGGGTTTTTGTGCGAGAGTTATGAATATTTACGTCGGGGCTTCGACTTCGCTCAACCGAACGGTAAGCTGACGACAAAAGAGCTAGAGACACTTCAGACTAATACCTTTACGGGTAAGGAAAAGAAGAGTTTGGCGTATGTGATTGCCATCATGAATATGATTTTGCATGGCATTGATGCACCAAATATTATCCACACCAACACCCTGACGGAAAATCTCAGTGACATTCAGGACAAGAATCGTTTTGATATCATCTTGGCAAATCCGCCATTTGGGGGGAAGGAACGCAAGGAGGTACAGCAGAATTTTCCGATAAAGACTGGGGAGACGGCATTTCTGTTTTTGCAGCACTTCATCAAAATGCTGAGGATGGGCGGTAGTGCGGCAGTGGTTATCAAAAATACGTTCCTCTCCAATTCGGATAACGCTTCGCGGGCGTTGCGTCAAGAGCTTTTGACTAGTTGCAATCTGCACACGATTTTGGATTGTCCGAGTGGGACTTTTATCGGGGCGGGGGTGAAAACGGTGGTGCTGTTTTTTGAGAAAGGAAAGTCCTTTGACGCTGTTCCCTTCGACTTCGCTCAGGGAACGGGGATGCCTTTATTTTCTCAAGGAAAACCGTTAAGTGAGGGAATGGCAACTCAGAAAATTTGGTATTACCAACTCGATCCGGGGCGTAGTTTGGGTAAAACTAATGCGCTGAATGATGACGACTTGCGGGAGTTTGTGGAGTTACAGGCTACGTTCGCAGAGTCGGAAAAGTCTTGGCTGGTGGATATTGCTGATATAGATCGGGTGACGTTCGATCTGTCGGTGAAGAATCCGAATAAGGCTGAGGAATCGCTGTTACGAGAACCGCAGGAAATTTTAGATGAAATTGCTGCGTTAGATGTAGAAAGTGCGGAGATTCTGGCAGGAATTGGAGGGATGGTATGTCGTTGAAGATGAATACTAAGCAGTTGCCAGAGAGATGGACTGAGAAGAAATTTGGTGAAATTGCCCTCTTAAACCGTGGTCATAATCCACCCAAAAGCCAATTTATTCATAAACCAAGAGAAGGTTACGTTAGATTTTACCAAATTCGAGACGGCAACAACGACGACTATGAAGTGTATGTTCCGGATACGCCTAAGCTGCATAAAGTAGAACCTGATGACATTTTAATGGTAGCTTACCGACATATTGGTAGAGTTTTTAGAGGTGCTAAGGGAGCATTTAACGTAGCTCTCTGCAAAATCACCAACAAAGACCGTTCCATTATTGACAATGATTATCTTTTTTACATAATTCCAACTGAATTTGTTCGCGGTGAATTAATGAAGCAAGCTGAACGCTCGTTAATTCCATCCATGTCGGTTAAGCACCTGGCAGAGATAAAAATTCCAGTTCCACCACTTCCTGAACAAAAGCGGATTGTGGCAATTTTAGATGAGGCGTTTGAGGGGATTGATAGAGCGATCGCAAACACCAAAAAGAACCTCGCCAACTCCCGCGAACTATTTGAAAGTTATCTAAACGCCATCTTTACCCAGAAAGGCGACGGATGGGTAGACGCAGCGATTGAAGATCGTATCAAGTTTATTGATTATCGTGGTCGTACACCCAATAAGACAGAAGGCGGAATGCGGCTTATTACGGCTAAAAACGTAAAAATGGGATTTTTACAACTAGAACCACAAGAATTCGTCAATCCAGATATTTATGATGATTGGATGACTAGAGGAATTCCCCAAAAAGGTGATGTTTTATTCACGACTGAAGCACCACTAGGCAATGTGGCTCAACTAGATACAGATGAAAAAGTAGTTTTTGCCCAAAGAGTCATCATTATGCAGCCAGATGAGAAATTCATTAACAAAACTTTTTTGAAATTCCTGCTTCTATCAAACATAATTCAGCAGCGCATACAGAACAAAGGTACTGGAGCAACAGCACAAGGTATTAAAGCTAGTTTACTCAAAAAAATTCCGATTTCATTTCCTTCTGATCTTCTTATTCAAGAAGCTATAGTTTTAAAACTTGAAACTCTTGAAGCCGATACTAAGCGACTCGAAACCATCTACCGCCAAAAACTCGCCGCCCTCAACGAACTCAAACAATCCATCCTGCAAAAAGCCTTCACTGGCGAACTCACCGCAGACACCCCAAAAGCTGCTAAAGAGGCAATTGCAGCATGATTACCCTAGAAACCCTTGAAAAATGGCTGAATGCACCTGCTGAAACCGAAAAACTTGAATTTAAACAAGCCAAGCAGCAATTTAATAAAGTTGACTTACTCAAGTATTGTGTAGCATTAGCCAATGAGGGAGGTGGATATCTAGTTTTCGGCGTAACCAATAAGCCACCACGTCAAATTGTAGGTTCCCAAGCTTTTCCATCACAGACTTCCCTGAATGAAATTAAATCCCGTATTGTAGAAAAACTCGGATTCCGCGTAGACGTAACAGAATTAGCCCATCCCAATGGTCGAGTGTTAGTCTTTGAAATACCACCTCGTCCTGTAGGACAAGCTTATACCTTTGATGGTGCATACTTGATGCGATCTGGTGAAGATTTACGCCCAATGACACCAGATGTACTCAAGAAAATTTTTGCAGAAGACCAACAAGATTGGTTTTGCCAATCTGCTCGATCAGAAGCCAGCCCTGATGATGTAATCAACCTTTTAGATACTCAATCATACTTTGAACTACTAAAAATTTCCTACCCTACTACCCGCGATGCCGTCCTAGAAAGATTGCAGAACCAACATTTAATTAAACAAACAGCACAGGGCTGGACAATCACTAACTTAGCTGCCATCCTGTTAGCAAAAAAACCAGATGCCTTTTCCCCTACATTAGCTCGTAAAGCACCCCGTGTAGTTATTTACGAAGGTATAGATAAGCTGAAAACTCGTAATGAAATAACAGGTGTTAAAGGTTATGCAGTTGGCTTTGACGGATTAGTGGATTTTGTCCACTCAGCAGCACCGCAAAATCGCTTCATCGAGGAAGTTGTGCGGGAAGAAGTAAAGATGTTCCCAAAACAGGCTTTACGAGAACTGATTGCTAATGCTTTGGTGCATCAAGATTTTCTAGCAACAGGTACTTCAGTGATGATCGAGATGTATAGCGATCGCGTTGAGATATCTAATCCCGGCATTCCGCCTATTCAGGTAGAGCGATTTATTGATGAATATCGCTCCCGTAACGAACAACTTGCCGACCTAATGCGACGTTTCGGTATATGTGAAGAAAAAGGCAGTGGCATTGACAAAGTTGTAAGCGCAGCAGAGGACTTTCAACTACCCGCACCAGATTTTCGAGTGGGTGAGACCCGCACCACAGCAGTACTGTTTGCCCATCAAGATTTTGCCGATATGAGCAAATCAGACCGAATTCGAGCCTGTTACCAGCATTGCTGCTTGCTATTCGTCAACAATCAACGAATGTCTAACCAAACCCTACGAGAGCGGTTTCGTTTAAGTGAGTCAAAGGCAAAGGCTGTCATCGTTTCTCAGATTATAGGAGCTACTAAGGAAGAAGGCTGGATCAAGACTGATGAATCTGAATCAAGCTCTACCCGTTATGCTCGCTATCTTCCCTTTTGGGCTTAGAAGCAAAAAAGTGATTAATTGCAAATCGATATCAGCCCCTCTCAAAACCTGAAACCCTTACAGAACAAACAAAAAAGTGATTAATTGCAAATCGATATCAGCCCCTCTTAAAACCTGAAACCCTTACAGAACAAACAAAAAAGTGATTAATTGCAAATCCAGATGAGCGAAATATGAACGAAGCCGAAACCCGCGCCGAACTCATTGACCCTGCACTCAAAGCCGCAGGATGGGGAGTTATCGAAGGAAGTCGCATCCGTCGCGAAGTTATCGCCCCTGGTCGCTTAGTTGGCAACGGTAAACGCGCTCAATCAGACATCGCCGATTATATGCTGGTTTATCGGGGTGAAAAACTCGCCGTCATCGAAGCCAAAAAACGCGACCTACCCGACACCGAAGGTTTAGGACAAGCCAAAAAATACGCCGAAAAATTGGAGACTCGATTCGCCTACTCCACAAATGGCATCGGTATCTACCAAGTCGATATGCTCACAGGTGCAGAAGGCTACATCAACCAATATCCCACCCCCGATCAACTGTGGGAAGCCACTTTTAGCCAAGATAACCAGTGGCGCGATTTATTTGCAGCCATCCCCTTTGAAGACAGAAGCGGTACATGGGAAGCCCGTTATTATCAACACAATGCCATTAAGCACGTCCTAGAAGCGATCTGCCAAGGAAGAGAGCGAATTCTATTAACGATGGCAACTGGTACAGGCAAAACCTTCATTGCTTTCCAACTCGCCTGGAAACTCTTTCAAAGTCGTTGGAACATCAGCCGAAAACCCACCCGTCGCCCTCGAATTTTGTTTCTAGCCGATCGCAATATCCTAGCCAACCAAGCCTATAACTCCTTCTCTGCCTTCCCCGACGATGCCCTTGTCCGCATTGACCCTAAAGCCATCAAAAAACGGGGTCGAGTCCCCAAGAATGGCAGTATCTTTTTTACCATTTTCCAAACATTCATGACTGGAAGGGATGAAGAAGGTAATCCTACCCCTAAATTCAGTGACTATCCCCCCGACTTTTTCGACTTCATCATCATTGATGAATGTCACCGAGGCGGAGCCAGTGACGAAAGCACTTGGCGCGGCATTTTAGAATACTTCTCCCCAGCCGTACAACTGGGACTAACTGCCACCCCCAAACGTGCCAACAACGCCGACACTTACGCCTACTTCGGCGAGCCAGTCTATACTTATGCCCTCAAAGACGGCATCAACGACGGGTTTCTTACTCCCTTTAAAGTCAGACAGATCGAAACTAACCTCGATGAATATATTTACAGCCCCGACGATGAATTAATCGAAGGTGAAGTAGACGAAGCGAGAACCTACACCGAAGCCGACTTCAACCGCATTATTGAAATTAGCGATCGCGAACGTTACCGAGTGCAACTGTTCATGGAAGAAATTGACCAGAATCAAAAAACTCTGGTGTTTTGCGCCAACCAAGACCACGCTCTAGCGGTGCGAGATTTAATCAATCAAATGAAGATTAGCACTAACCCCAATTACTGTGTTCGCGTCACCGCCAATGATGGGAAACTGGGAGAACAGCACCTCAGCACTTTTCAAGACAACGAGAAAAATATCCCCACGATTCTCACCACGTCCCAAAAGCTATCCACTGGGGTTGATGCCCGAAACGTTCGTAACATCGTGCTGATGCGTCCCATCAATTCGATGATTGAATTCAAGCAGATTATCGGTAGAGGGACTCGCCTATTTGAGGGGAAAGACTACTTCACTATTTATGATTTTGTTAAAGCCTACGAACACTTCAACGATCCTGAATGGGATGGCGAACCCCAAGAACCTGTAGTAGTCAAAAAGCCTGAAGGTGCAGATACAACCAAAGGTTTCATAAAAGACACTAACAAAGGTAGCGTGGAAACTCCAGAAGAACGCCGCCCTCAAAAAATCAAAATCAAGCTAGCTGATGGGAAAGAACGCACCCTCCAGCACCAGAGTTTTACTACTTTCTGGAGTCCAGACGGTAAACCCATGACCGCCGCAGAATTTGTAGAACGTCTGTTTGGCGAAATTCCTGAACTATTCAGAGATGAAGACGCATTAAGAGAACTCTGGAGCCGCCCTGATACCCGTAAAGCCCTATTAGAAGGACTTGCAGAGAGGGGCTACGGGGAGGAACAACTCACGGAAATTAGCCGCCTGATTGATGCTAAAGAAAGCGATTTATATGATGTGCTGGCTTATATCGCCTATGCCTCTACACCCATAAGCCGCCGAGAGCGCGTCCTCGCTCACAAGTCGTTAATCTTCTCGCGGTATATCGGCAAACAGCAAGAATTTCTCGACTTTGTACTGGAACAATACATCAAAGCAGGGGTAGGGGAACTCGATCGCACTAAATTACCTCAACTGTTAGAGCTGAAATATCATACCGTTGGTGATGCGGTTACAGCATTAGGAAACGTTGCAAATATTAGGGAAGTATTTATCGGGTTTCAGCAGTATTTGTATTCCCAGGAAGGAGCAGCGTGATTCAGAACACTCTGGCTAGTACAAACCTTTAGGCATACCAAAATGCAAGCTGAGCGATCGCCTCAGCTTCTCAGGCTGACGAGATACTCGCTTCAAGTCGAGTATTCTTAATTAGGCGATCGCTCATTCATTCCCTCCCAAGTTTTCCAGCAACACTTGCTACGCCTCAATCTGAGAAGTGTAACTAATGGATGCGATCGCTGATTGAAGGCGATCGCTTTTTAAGCATCCTACTAATAGTGCTTCATCACCCGTGCCATTTCTCGCTCATCCTGACGCTTCTTCAGGCTTTCGCGCTTGTCGTGGAGTTTCTTTCCTCTCGCCAGCCCCAGAGTCACCTTTACCAAACCGCGCTTCAGGTACATTTTTAATGGCACTAGGGTTAAACCCTCTTGTTCTACCTTGCCAATTAGTTTGTTAATTTCCTTGCGGTGCAATAGCAATTTGCGTGTCCGACGCGGGTCATGATTGAAATAATCGCTGCTGCTTTGGTAGGGAGAGATATGCACGTTCAGCAACCACGCTTCTCTGTTGCGAATCAAGCCATAGCCATCGCGCAGGTTAACCTTACCCGCTCGGATTGATTTGACTTCCGTTCCCTTCAACTCAATCCCTGCTTCAAAAGTCTCCAGGATTTCGTATAGAAATCGAGCTTGCCGATTGTCACTAACAATTTTATAACCGTCGTTTTTTTCACTCATATCAACAAAATTAACGTCTGATGCCAGGAATTGTGATCATAAAAGTAATTCCTGACGTTGTGCTTTCTGTGTTACAACCTGTCACACCAAGGCGTCCACATCTACAGGTCGTCTTTTGAGGGCAATATTTTGTAAAGAAACGTTAAAGACTTGACATTTACCTCCAAATTAGTAACAATAGATACAGAAAGTAAATCGTTCATCTCTCAGCGTTCTAAAGACAAAGTAACTGGAAACGGTATCGAGAGACGGAAGTACGGAGTTATCCCGAAGGAACGCGCCTCATCTCACCACAGTTCATTACAGAGGCGAAAACCATGAAACTCTCTTATCGCGGTATTAGCTACGATTACAATCCCCCTAAGGTTGAAGCTACTGAAAGCAAAACCGTAGGCAAGTATCGGGGCTTAGACTGGAGATTCCGGAATCTGAAAAAGCCATTCGTACAACAGGCAACTGTTGATCTAAAATACCGTGGCGCAGCCTACCAAGCAGCGATCAACCCGGAAGTTGCAACAACTTTGTCAACTCAAGACAAAGCTCGCTATCAGATGCTCAATCAAGAACGTGCGGCACTGAACCGTCAGCGGGCAATGTTGAATCGTGCAACCGCTGAACTTGCCTAAGTAGCTAATAATTTCAGCATAATCTAATAAAAGAACCCCCAGCTAAAACTAATGACTGGGGGTTCTTTATTTTGGGCTTTTTAGGCGATGTGGCGCTTTGCAGAAGATAATTTGTTATTTTTTTTCGTGTTTTGGCAATAACTGCTGGGAGACATTGCGATTCAACATTTGCTGTCCTCCTAATCCCAATAGCCAAACAACCACTACTACCCAATGGATGAGAGCGATCGCCCAAACAGACCCCGTCAGAGCGTAGACTACGGTACAAACTAACCCCAAAAGCCCTGTCAACAGGAGAAAAAGGGGATTGAGAAATGTAGGATATCCAGGTGGATAGACAGTCAGCGCACTCAACGGATGATAAAGGATAAATAACAGCAGACTCAACGCCGCCCAAAAGCACCAAGTCTGCACATCAACTCCTTCTGTGGGATGGGGTATCAGCAATACTCTAAACACCAACTCCTCCAGCAAGGCGGGAGATATCAGGCTAGTGAAGGCGAAGCGAAAGGTTTGCCCAGGGGTCATTTCCTTTAGGGTAAGGAAGTTTGCCTTTAAAAAGCCTTGCTGCCAGCCCAAGGGTAGTGCAATGAGTCCATAAGCGAGGAGCATTCCGGCGGATAACAACCAACCTTGAGGATGGGGGACGCAGCTAACCGCTTCAATCACGCGGGAGAAGGCGTTGGGAATTATATAAAACTGTCCAAACAGTTCTGTCGGTGCGAGGGGGCTAATATCAGGGTTCCATCCGCCAACTTGGTTGGTGCGAAGAAACCAAAGTGTCGCGCCATGACGGAGGAACAGGCTGATTATTTCATCGTGTGCCACTCGTGGTAAGACTGTTCGCCAACTGAGAAGTTGGGTGAGCCAACTGTTGTCCCGAATAAAGCGATCGCCTGCGGGAATTCCTGCTATTTCAGTATTTTTTTGCCAGTCTGAGCGCACAATCCCTAAGGGAATTAGCTCTTTTCCCAGGTCTTTACCCAGTTTTACAAGCTGCTGAAAGCGCAAGGTTTGAGGGTGATCTGGATGTGATTGCAGCCATGATTGAATCGCGGGGGTGGTACTGACTTGCTGTTCAATGCGTTTGATCGTTCGATACATCGCCTGACTAGAATCTTGAACGCAAGAGAGGGCAGGAGTTACCATGGCTGCGCCCGTCCCGTCTCCCGTGCGGTAACGCGCCATCATGATATTGAGTTGCTGTTGCAGTTCCCGTAGGGGTGAGAGGGAAACAGTACCAAAGTTGTAGTCTTGGGCGATCGCATCTAGTTTGACTAAGACATCCGCAACTGGTCGATTACCCAGCCAACCTCGCTGCAAGTTGCCCATATAATCTGCCCAGCTAACCGTCCCCGCAATGATGGCGTTGGGATTGTGGGCGTAGACTTGTTGATACTGAATGTCAAACCGTAACTCATTGGTGAAAGGATCGCGCACCACCTCCGCTAATCCGTAGGCAAAGTGACCTGTAACCGTACCACCGAAGTTTGGCTCTGCCTTCTTGCCACCAATGCCGCCAAAGAGGTGAACCACGAGGGCGCGATCGCCTTCTTGCCATTGGGCGATCGCCTGTTGCGGTTGAGGCTTGCTAGGGTCAACCAGAACCTTGGTAATTGTCCCTTTCTTCGCCTGCTGCCAGTTTTGGTGATTAATGTAATTTAGCCCGGCGGCTTTGCCCAACAGCACCCGATCCGGTTGGAGTTGAAACAGCGATCGCGGCGCAATTCCCTGCACCACAAACACCCCTTCTGCATTCTTGGCTCCATAGATGTACCACCCACTTTTTCCGGCGGCGGAGTGTTCCAATTGCTGCGGGGTTGATTGATAGCGACCATCAGGGCTGGGTAACACCTGGGGAATGCGAACGACCTCTTCGGCTCCATCAAACTGCTGGGAGGCGGGGTTGTAGTGGCGCACCCGGAAGAATTCCTGAGATAGGGAAGGTGAGGGTTTCCCCAAATCTTCGCCACCCCTCCTATTAGATACAGGCTTTAGCACCTTGACTAAGCCATAGAAGCGACCCGTCACTTGAACAGGTTCCTCTGCAATCCTCAGTACAGTTGACTCTTGACTCGTTGAAGTTACCGTCACTTGCTTGAGGGCAACAATGACATCATCTTCAGGTCTTGCACCAGCGAGGGATTGTAACGGGCCGACTTGCGGACGGTGGTTCAACCGGGTGGGATGGACGTTTCCACTGCGCTGACTCTTTTGGGCATCTGGCGTAAAGTTGACATCTTGCGTCACCATTTGCACATACGCCTGTACATCTGGTGATTGGCTCCACTCTAGGCGCACCACTTGCCCCACCAAGTTTTGAGCTTCTGGGGGAGCATTATAGACTTCAAACTCAACCCAATCGGATGCCTTCTGCGTTGGCGGTTGGGTTGGCAGGATGAGGCGTCCTAACCAGGGGGCAAGGGGGCGGTAAAGCTGAGAGTCAAGGCTTTGTTGGAGGGGATAATAGTCCGGGTGATTAAACGGCGACTGACGAGCGATCGCATATTTCGATTCTGCTGTCTGATTGTTGTCCCCAAGGCGAGTCAACCCCCCGATACTGACAATCAGCACCACCAGAACCACAAAAATCAGCCACAGTTGTTTTTGCCTCTGCCCAAGGCTCCGCCTTATCCGTTGTTGAACCACGATCGAGCCAAATTAAATAGATAGCTATAATTTAGCTCGATCGATAAGGCGATTAATTCCTCTGCTTATAGCAGCCGCCCCATAGGTTAAGACATTCCTGATTCTCTAAAACCAAGTGCTGGTTGAATCTTAAACGCACCGACTCACCGACTCAGGACTTTGCTCTAAAGCCGCTTATTCCCTGGTTTGACTGTGCTGGATTTGCTGCAATAGTTGCTCCTCGCTGAGGGCGGGTTCTAGACAGGAGAGTCCTTGACAGACTAAACCTACAGCATTGGCAGGAAGTTCGGAGGTTGGGGCTAAAACACTGGCGGGTAAGTAGTGGGCAGTCAAATCAGCCAAGCGATCGGAAGTGGTGCGAACCAAAGTACAGTAGCGATACCAATCGAGAGCCGTAAACAGGCTAGGGCAAGCTTGGGCAGCCTGATTCATGATGCTACCAAAAGATTGTAAAGTTTGCTCAGCGCGATCGAGGTATTGCAAGTCTTCAGTGGCTAAGGCAAGGCGGACTAAGTTAGCCACGGCTACACCATTAGCGGCGGGTGTAGCGTTGTCCATATAACTACGTTCCCGCACCAGTAAGTCTCCGCTAGCGTCCACGGCTGCATTGTAGTAACCTCCCAGTTCTACACTCCAGAGAAATTCGTCAAACTCTTCTTGGACTGAGAGTGCCTTTTCTATCCAGCCGCTTTGTTCGGGAGTACAAGCCTGTAAATCTAGTAAGGCTTTGATGAACAACCCATAGTCTTCCGACTGGGCTAAGACGGCGGCGTGTCCGTCGTAGTTGAGGCGATGGAAGCGTCCATTTACCCACTGGTTATTCAAAATGAAGTTGGCAGCATTGGTTGCCAGTTCCAGGTACTCCGGCTTTTTAAAGACACCGTAGGCCCTAGCTAGTCCTGAAATCATCAAGCTATTCCAGGCGACAATCATCTTCGTATCAGTGACAGCAGGAATGCGCCCCGACCAGTTTCCGGTTTTAGCTTCTTGGTTGTTGCGGGCAGGGGGAAAGGTGTCTAAACTCTCTGCTGTTGCGCCATAACGAGCTTGGAAAAGTTTATCTAAGGCGGTTTCTACGGTATCACTGAGGCGATCGCTATTCCATCGCTGTAAAACAATGTTGCCTTCAAAATTTCCCTTCGGCGTAATCATAAACTGCTGTTTCAGTTCCGCCAACTCTGCTTCTGTCAGCAGTTGTTCCAGTTCGGCGTAACTCCAGATGTAAAACGCCCCTTCCTCCGGTTCGACTTCATGAGGATTAGTAAAACTATCCGCATCCTGCGCGGCATAGAAGTAACCCTCCGGTGCGGTCATTTCTCGCTTTAGCCATTGCACCGTTCCCGCGATTCCTCGTTCAAAGGCAGGTTCCTGAATGCCTGCACTCCATAAATTTGCTAAATACTCGACGATTTGTCCATTGTCATAGAGCATCTTTTCAAAATGGGGCACCGTCCAGGAGGGGTCAACAGTATAGCGGTGGAACCCTCCAGCAACCTGGTCATAAATTCCGCCTTTAGCTAAATCGAGTCCCCGTTGTGTTGCAGCTTGCCTAGGGTCATACTGCGACTCAAAATTAAACCGGGTGCTGCGTAGTACCAGATCCGCATAGGGAATCATCGGGAAGCTGGGGCCTCCGACACTACTGCCGCTAATGACGCTGGTATTTTTCTCTAATCCTTGCTGGAACAACTCTGCACTCAACTCTTGAGAGCCAGGACGTAGTGTTGCCTGTTGCAGGTTTTCTAAAATTTCGGCTTTGAAGCTTTGCAGCTTAGTGGTTTCAACATCGTAGAAGCGGCGAATCGATTGCAACACCTGTAAAAATCCCGGTCGTCCGTAGCGCGGCTCAACGGGAAAGTAGGTACCACCATAAAAGGGTACCCGGTCGTCAGGGGTGAGAAAGACATTTAACGGCCAACCCCCTTGTCCGGTCATCATCTGCAAGGCTTGCATATAGATGCTGTCAATGTCGGGGCGTTCTTCCCGGTCTACTTTGATCGGCACGAAATTCTCATTCATGTAGTCGGCGATCGCTACATCGGAAAACGCTTCCCCTTCCATCACTGTGCACCAGTGGCAGCTAGAATAGCCAATTGACAAAAAAATGGGCTTATTCTCAGTTTTTGCCTTTAAAAGCGCCTCATCAGACCAAGACCACCAATCAATCGGGTTTTCGGCATGTTTGCGGAGGTAAAGGCTTTGAGATTCGGCAAGGCGATTAGTCATGGGAACAGATGATGGTAAGGGTAAGGGATAGATGCACTGCAAGATCGTGGCTTAAGGCTGAGGGAGGCTTGAGAATGCCTAGGTTTGCAACCCCGCCCAATATTGCCAGCAGATTTGGCGGATGTTTGGCGTCAGCCCCTTTGTTGTCAGTCTATCGTCAGGAACAAATCCATCATCTGAAGATCGGTAGAGATAGTAAGTCAGGGATCTCAACCGAAACGCGATCGCGTGAACTCCACAAAAGTAACCTCAACCACATAACAGCCATACTTCCTTGGAAAGACGCGATCGCACAGATGTCTTCCTAGGACTGTAAAAGTTGCGATCGCTGGCGAGGCAATGACTGTCAGTTAGTCATCAATGATAATTGTGGGTGAATGGCGAGTTACGGTTGAAGAAACCGCCCCAGCAATCGACGGAGGAACACCAATGACCGTTACCATTCCCATTCGTGCCATTGAACTCACTCCCGGTAGCACGATTAGCCTTCATAACCTTTCCTGGCAAGACTTTGAAGAGATTCTTATCGAACTGGGAGAAAAGCGCAGCACCCGCATAGCATACTACCGAGGAACGCTTGAAATCATGTCTCCTTTGGCACTGCACGAACGCCCCCATCGCATTATTGCTGATATTGTCAAAGCTATCTTAGATGCTCAAGGAAAGGACTGGGAAGATTTTGGATCAACGACTCTGAAACAACCAGAAATTGCGGGAGTGGAACCTGATACCTGCTTCTACATCCAGAATGCCAGTCGTGTTCGAGGTTGCACCAATATGGATCTACAGGTTTACCCACCCCCCGATCTCGCCATTGAGTCTGATGTCACTTCAAAGACGACTTTGAATGCTTATAAAGCCTTGCGCGTTCCAGAAGTATGGATCTATCGGAATTGCCAACTGACGATTTATCTTCTCCAGAACGGGGACTACGCCGAATCATCCATCAGTTCTATCTTTCCCGATCTTCCCATCACCGAAATGATTCCCCAACTGGTACAAAAAGCCATTGATGAGGGAACCAGTCGGATGCTGCGCGAACTGAAAATACAAATAAGTCAATAACTGGAAGGACTGGAACCAAACTAGATAAGCAAAATATGGATAGTGCCACTCGCCTCCAGGAGATTTTAGTTGATTCGCCAATTGGTGTTGTGTTACCTGCGATCGCGCTTTTGAATCTCCCCGACTGGTGGTTAGCTGGCGATGCAGTACGAAATACGGTTTAGCGATCGCTATTTGTCAATGATTGTTAGTTATTAATGACTTCGATATCTTTTCAGAGCATAGGGAAAGCTTGATGTGGGGGTTTTTAGAACCGAGAGAAAATAACAAATTTTTGGCAAACCTTTTCTGCCTGTTAAGGTTAAAAGGCTCTAACAAGAGTATGGAAATATGAACTCAAGGTCAAAACCTAATACAATTCTGCGAAAAGAGTTAGCTGTTGTACCTTTGTTTCTTTTTTTTCTCTCTGCTTGTTTTTACAAGGTTTAGTTGGTTTTGCAATTAATCCGTTTTCCCGCTTTTCCAATAATCCTGAAAAGAAAAGCCATCCGAGCATTCTACTTGTGTAATCCCCTGCTGACTTAATTTTAACGCCCTTTTCGCTAGAAAAAGCCTCAACTATTATATTCCGCAAATTCTCTCTAGTCATAGTTTTACTTTTGTTAGCTCTCAAGTGCTGATAAATTACTTTTGTTACAGCATAATTCTTTAGTATTTCTGCTATGTGACCAGCGATTTCCATTTCCTCTGATTTTGCTAAGTAGGGTTGAACTATTACTTTATATCCTTGAACAGATACCATTTGTAAGTTTTGCAAATCTAAGATAATATTATCTGTTTTACTTTCCGAAAAATTAGTTTTCTTCTCTAACTCTCGTCGAACTATACCTTTAGAACCTTCTTTTTTTATAAGTTTAAATACTTTCAGTGCTGTATTAATAGAATTTCGTATTCTATAGCCAAATGCACGTTCAATATCTAAGAAATGGAATAAGCTTAACTGTTCACCGGATTGGAATAAGCTTAACTGTACTCCTGAAAATCTATCGTAAAAAGTCCTATTTAGCTTATTTGCAATTTTCGAGATATCATAATACTTTCTCTCTCCTATTACTCCTGTATTTTCTTGATAGAAGCTGTAATTTAGTTTCTCTACAACCTTTAATAAGCTTTTAGGCTGTTTTTTGAAACTCGCTTCTAAATTTTGATGTATCAGCTCATCTAATGACCAAATGGGAAATTTAGTATTATCAAAATTTTCAGGAATTTGAGTAACAATCGCATCAAGTTCCATATAACTTGCATAAGCAAGCTCTATTGCAGACTCTGAATTTCTAAGCTTGGATGTTTGCAGATTCCTTATAAGGCTATGATTAACAGGACAAACTTCCACTACTTTTTTTATTCCAGAAATCTCTTTTTCGGCATCGTTCTCACCTACCAAGTCAATGAGTAAGAGGTAGATGAGATCTAAGCCTCTTGGTGTTATGTACCCTTGAATTTGCTTGAAACGCATCAACTCCCAGAGATGATCGGCATCCTCAACAAATCCAACTCGATTGAGTAGCAACTCTTGAATAAGGAGGTAAGAAACCAAAACTCGTCGCATTACTCTTACTGCTCCTGATACTCAAGGGGAGTTTTGGGATTGGAGGCTTTTGGATACTTGTCAGTACCTATTCGCTTGCGTATATCTGACGGTGAAAGCCCTTCCTGTTTGACGTGTTTACCCTGTTGGCTAGATTGGTATTGAGTTTCAATGGTTTCCTGTTCAGGTTCCCATCGCATCAGATCTCCCGGTTGGCAGTTAAGAGCAGCACAAAGCTTTTCGAGGGTCGTGCGTTCCAACCGTTCTGGCACATCCTGAGAATTTTTCAACTTGGAGATTGTGACAGGATGCATACCAGTTGCCTCTGTCAAATCCTTATTTTTCATGTGCCGCTCAGCCATTAGCACATTTAAGCGCCATTTGATAACCATAGTTCTTCCTTAACGAGAGTGGCTCTGTTGTAGCCAGCGCCAACCTGCTTGCGCTACCCACAGAGCCAATTCCTCTTGAGTTCTAGCTTTATTAACTACAGCTTATCATTTTTTAGCAACAGAGTAGACAATATTAGCCACAGCGACTAATATTATTTTTATTAGCTGCTGTGGCTAATATATAAGCGGCTAAGACTAAGAAAAAGCGAGTTCAGTCTAGGGGAACACTGCTCCTCATCAAACTACCTGGCTTCAAGTGCTAATTCGAGCAATCCCAAGTTCGACACTTGCTGTCTGAATTTGGATGGCTCCCAAGCTAGCTTTCTGGTTAAACAGCGTTAACAACTTAAAAATCATGCCTAGCCTTAAACTGTCCCCAAACAATGATTTTTCTCAAAAGGACTTGAGTGCTTTGGATCTAAGCCACCGCGACCTTAGTCACTCTAACTTGTCATGTTCAAAGTTCAACGGAAGCGATTTGAGTCATTCCCGGCTAAATGGCGCTAAATTACAGGAGGCTCAACTTTATGGAGCCAATTTGACAAAGGCAAAGCTTTGTGGCGCTCAGTTACCTGATGCTAAGTTAAATGGTGCTGATTTAACTGGCGCTGATTTAACTGGCGCTGACTTTACTGGTGCTGACTTGCAAAGAGCGAATTTGAAAAACGCTAACCTAAGCAGTACAGACTTGAGCGGCACGAACGTTCAAGGTACTCAATTTGGAGGCAGCACTGGACTAACTGAAGATGCGAAGCGCGACTTGAAAAACCGAGGTGCAATTTTTAAGGATGCAGCGCCTGGAGTCCAAGATATCAAATGGTGGATGCAGTACGTTTTAGTACCGCTCATAGTTGCTGGCATAGGTGGGAGCGGTATCGTGGGTATTATCAATGCCCTAAATAGTGAATCTTCTTCATCACCAACGCCTACACCTACAACCCAATCTACAACTCAAGGTATTTTATCACTCCAACAAACTGTGAAAATCCCAGTATTAGAATTCCTCCGAAATGAGGCAGAGTGGACAACCTCCTACTTAGATAAAGAAATCAGGGTAGGACGAGGTGCAACAGGCAATCTGTTTGTGTTTCGTCGTGAGTGAGTTGGGCGTTTTGGGCGATCGCGTTCTATCAACTCTGCAATTATGGAGAATGCGATCGCTCACAAGTAAAATCCGCTCGTTCAAGTCATCTGAAGCCCCATATCGAAGGTTCCCACATAGCCTTGTGCATCTTGGGTAAGCTGGAGCATCAGTTGCGTGTCTATGTTTTGATTAAGCCCAACCAAAATTACAGCTTGCCCTTCATCTAAATTACAGTTTGGTAGTTCGAGCTAGTGACAGCCAGAGACATCTCTAAAATGTCGGGGATCTAAACCGCAGGCGATCGCCTGAACTCCACAAAAGTAACCTCAAATACACAAAGCGCCATACTTCCTTGGAAAGACGCGATCGCACAGATGTCTTCCTAGGATTGTAAGAGTGGCGCTCCCGTTCGGGCAGCGATCGCGCTATCGCACAGTTTGCACAGACTGTCTATAGCGAGAAAGAAGCACAATCCACAGCTTTTCTAGCGTGGAACAGTTCTATAGGAGTTTGAATGGTTATGAACAGTTCACCGAACCGACCTCTAGCTGTCGTGACAGGTGCCACCAAAGGCATCGGTTACGAGCTTGCCAAACAGTTTGCCCAAAACGGCTTTGATCTCCTCGTCACAGCCACCGGACCGAGTATCAATGAAGCCGCTCAAACCTTTGAGGGACTGGGTGCCAAGGTCGAGACGGTGCAGGCTGATCTTGCTACTTATGACGGTGTTGAGAAACTCTACAACCAAATTAAGGCGACTGGCAGATCGGTAGAGGCGATCGCCATTAACGCAGGAATTGGTGTCGGCGGTGATTTCGCCCGCGAGACTGACCTGAAAGACGAGCTGAATCTCATCAACCTGAACGTCGTTTCATCTGTGCATCTCGCCAAACGGGTAGTGAAAGATATGGTCGAGCGCGGCAAGGGTCGAATCCTCTTTTCTTCGTCAATTGCTGCCATCATGCCGGGGCCGTATGAAGCAGTCTACGCGGCTTCCAAGGCATTTGTACACTCCTTCTCGGAAGGGCTACGCAACGAGTTAAAGGATACAGGTGTCACCGTCACTTCGCTCATGCCTGGGCCAACTAGTACCAACTTCTTCCATGGCGCGGGAATGGACGACACCACGGTGGGTGAAACACAGAAGGATGACCCGGCTGAAGTCGCTAAACAGGGTTTCGATGCTCTGATGGCAGGCAAGGATCACATCATTGCCGGTTCGCTCCTGACGAAGATTGAGGGCAATATAAGCAAGGTTTTGCCTGATACCGTCAAGGCTGAACTGCATGGCCTACTGACTAAGCCTGAGTCGGCTAACAAGTAACCCACGCAACGCTTTTGTGATGTATGTAAAGGCGTTTTGGCGGATATTCTCTACCGACCGGAGCAAATGCAAGCATCGAGTGAGGTGCAGACATCAATACCCGTAGACAAAAAGTAGTTTAAAGCAGAACATTTATGCATATTCATCATCTTAATTGTGGCTGCATGTGCCCGGTCGGTGGGGCGCTCTTCGATGGCTTTAGTCGTGGTCTAACGGCTCGCCTCGTCTGCCACTGCTTGCTTATCGAGACAAACCAGGGACTTGTTCTGATTGATACTGGCTTCGGTCTACAGGATGTCCAGTCGCCTTACTCGCGGCTCAGCCCTTTCTTTATTCATTTCAACGGTATCCAGTTCGATCGCAAGTACACAGCGATCGATCAGCTTGAGCGGCTGGGATTTTCTGCACGGGATGTGCGCCATATCGTGCTGACCCACCTCGATTTCGATCATGCGGGTGGGCTGGAGGATTTCCCGGAAGCAACTGTACATGTAATGCAGACTGAAATTGACGCCGCGCAGGATCGGCACGGTTTCATTGCCAGAAGGCGCTATCGTCCAGAGCAGTGGGACGAGGTAAAACGCTGGAAGTTCTATTCACCGGGGGGCGAACCCTGGTTCGGCTTCGAGGCTGTCCGCGATCTTGAGGGACTACCGCCGGAGATTCTCCTAATTCCGCTTGCTGGTCATACACGGGGTCATGCTGGCATTGCCATCCAGACACCAGAGGGTTGGCTGCTGAATGCAGGCGATGCCTACTTTTACCGACACGAGATGGACTCCGACCAGCGACGCTGCACGCCAGGAATGCGTTTCTACCAAACGATGATGGAGGTGGATCGTGAGGCGAGGCTCCACAATCAAGATCGGCTACGTGCATTATCGCGCGATCGCAGTAACGACGTGCGCCTCTTTTGCAGTCACGATGCGATCGAGTTCAAAGCGTTCGCCGACCAGTCCAGCGACTCCGAGAACTTGAGAATTCATCATTCATGAGGTCTGGGTCGGTCAGATTGATTGAAGAAGCAGAAGTAGAGCGATCGCGCCGAACAACAGAAGATTATGCTCAGTTAGTCTATTATTTTGATGTTTGAGGTCAAGGCTAAAACTGACTCCTGGTTCAAGGTGCGTCAGAAGATTAATAATAATTAGGCAATTTGCAGCGTACTGGGTTCAGGAATGGATTCACCTTCTGCTTGCCAAGCTTCCAAGTACATATCAATTACTTCTTCACCGTTACGAATTGCTTCCTCACGAGTTTTGCCATGAGTGCAAGGCATAACAACGCGATCTGCGCTAGCTCTTTCAGAGCCGCTCCGCTAACGCAGCAGCGCTTCGCTATCGCTAAACTCTGGAATCGTGACTAGGAAAAGCTGATCTTCATCAGACCATTGAACAATCATGCTGTATCGACTCATGAATCTTCATCCTTTTCAATCTCAAAATATTGCTTAGATCTAAAATCTAAAGCTCTGTGGTACATCACTATAAAATATTCCTCTAATTTTCTGTTGTACTGTTTATGCTGTTCAATAATTAGACTCAAGTCACCATCAATCAAAAAACGCTCAAAGAATAACCAACCTAATAAATGGGCTGTAGTTTGCACTCTAGGGTGAGTTAAGACTTCTTCCGCAAGATTTCTTGCATTTTTATCATCAGTTAAACAAGCCTGATAAGTCTTTTTTGCAAAAGCAATGGATGCCAGTTCTCCTTTACCAAGATTCTTGCGCTTCTGTAACACCTCGATTTCTTGTAAGTCTTCAATATCTAAGTGATAATTCTTAAACTTCCCATTCTGTATTTCTTGTCTTAATAGATTTTGCAGTGCAATATCTTCAGGTTTAACTTCTGTTCGAGGTTTGTATAGGCACTCATAATAAACGAAGTCAGTGCAGCAAAAAGAGCAGCCTACAGAATATGCTGTTGTACGAAGGAGTTGGGATGAAATTATATTCCAAATCGCGCAAGTATCAACGACATTAAACTTGTGAAATTTAGATGGGTCACGCTCAGTTGCCATACTTTAAACCTCTCCCATAGAGAGCTGCCATTGCATCTAGCTCACGCTCACTCACTAAGAGCATCTCTGCCAATCTACCTGCTGATATGACATCTTGTTCATATGCATCAAGGCAAAGACTGACGTAAAAAGTGGACAATCCTCTTTTCAATGATTGTTCTCGACGCTGACGAGAGCCTGGAGATAAATTTGCTGGCAACTCTGGATCGATTTTTCTATCTCCTGGCACTCTGACAGATTTAATTTGTGTTTCGATAGATTGTGATATGAGATTTGCATTTCTTAATGCAATTGCTAAAGCTTCGGTACTCACTTTCAGTCTGTTTGCCCAATCAATTGCTTTATCAGGAGTCCAGTTACTTGAGTCTGGAATATTATTTAGGAAATCTGGTGGCATGAGATAATGAGATGCAAATGTATTTGCTCTGACTTCCACAAGATTACTTTTATCCCCTGTAAAAGAAACAATAAAATCTTCTTCTTCATCTAAAATTGCATGAGCTGATTCATGAGCAGCCGTAAACCTTTGTCTGTATACATCTTCACTATAGTTAATCAAGATACATTTTCCAGCCGTAGGGTGTTTAATATATAAGCCAGAAATGTTTGAATTACCTAATTGGCGACGAAATATATGAAATCCTAAAGTGCGAAAATCCTCATAGATATCACTCCCTACTTGAATAAAAGAATAACCAAGGTGTTTTCTGAGCCTTGCGGCGGCTTTCTCACCATGACCTTTAAAGTAACTTCCAATTTTAGAAAAGCTAAAAGGTTTGTAGTCTCTTCTAGGAAGAGAGTTAAGCAAGAATTCCTCACATTCACATAAGAATAAAAACTCTTGTACAGCCCGACGATCTTCTTTGGAAAAATAATCGCCATGTCTTCTGTATAACGTCTCAGTTTGTTCAAAGGGAGCTACTTTTTCATTGGAAATGAAGAATTGGTAATCACATTGATAGTAGTCCGCTAGGATTAGAACCTCATCTCCTGTAGGTCGTCTTTCTGCACTTTCTAAAGCGGCTAGAGCTTGAGTTGATATACCTGTTACTGCTGAAACTTCGTCAAGAGAAGTTTTGAGTTGCTCACGATATTTCTTCAGTTTTGAACTAAATAAACTCAGATCAAATGTCATAGAGTAAAATCCTGGGAGGATTCTTGAGCTAAGATAACTCTACAAGGAGAGATGCGGTTGCTGCACAAATGAGGTCTGTTCTAGTGCTGCCAACCCTAAGGGAGCAACACAGCGATCGCTCACCCCATATTTCCAGTCAATAGGTCAGTCACTGCCAACCACAAGCCTGGAAACACTTGGCTTTGAATCACCCCGTTCTCATCAGCTGACAATGGAACAGACTCAGATGTAGAGAATTTGATTTTCCATTTCATCATCTGTGAAGACTTGTGCTAAAGCTAGGTGTGGTAAATTTCATACACTACACAGAAGCAATCTAACGACTGCGTTCAGCGGTGGTAAATAACCTTGAACTGCACATTAAAGGCTTGATTTTGTCTGCTGCAACGTGATTGTTAGATGGCATTGTCTCCCGACTGCGAACTACTGCGAACACGCTCAACAAATTCAGGATAGTTTTCCAAGTCCTCTAAAGACTGTAACGGTGGCATTTCAACCCAATTCGCCTCTGCATGTAACTTGTCTACGTAAGCATAAAACGCTTCTTGGTCATCCCGATGAGCCAAAACGTAGGCATGTAAATCTTTCTGACTCATTGCCTGAAAGTTAGGTTTGCTCATTGCACATACCTCCATCTGCCGTTGGGATATATCTCAATGATATTCTCCTCACCTGCCAAGAAGAAGACATTTCCTGTGCGCTCGTCCACACGAACAATATTTACAGGTAAGTAAAGTTTCGTAAACCAGCAGCACAAAACAAAGCACTGGGTTTTTTGTTCTGACGTAGGAATAATCTCTGCTCCTCATTACCTATCACCCCGCAGAATATTATCATCTTGTGTAAACTACTTCTTCAGAAGCATCGGATGGTTAATCTTGGAAGTTGGGGAGCTTATCTGTCATTTTTACTGGAGATTATTCCGAATACCAGAGTTATCCATCACCAAAGATATTATGTCGCACTCAGATGTCTAACTCTTTCATTTGGCTCTTTGTTAGTAAGTAGCAATTAAACAGACTCAAATTTCGTAATACTAGCGAATAAGGCAGCATAACACCGCTCTTGAAGAGAGTTTTACCGCATAAGAGCGATCGCCTGGACGAGTCTTCACCCGCACGCAAATCCTGGAACACATCTGGGGCTACGATTTCAATCCCAATACCAACGTTGTGGATGTGTGCGTTCAACGTATTCGTAAAAAAATTGACTCCATCGGTGGCGCGGGTTGGATCGAAAGCATTCGCGGCGTTGGCTATCGATTTCGCCAATCAGAGTCTTAGAGGCTGCTTCTAAAGTAATGTTAACTAGCTAGGTTGCCTAACGATTGGATAGATCCCCCCTAGCCAGGGTTAAAAAGGGGGGAACAAAATCTCTTGAAAGTCCCCCGTGATATCAAAGGCGAAGCAACATCTAGCTTCCCCCTTTTTAAGGGGGACGGGAGGGGGATCTCCAGGAATTTACAATTCTTTAGAGACAGCCTCTTACCAATTGGGGTGTAACAAGTGCGGCGTATAACTCAATACCAAGGCAAAGCAAGGGAGAATTCACGGAGCTGGTGAAGTGAGATTGTTTAGATAAGGTGTTGAGCTGAATCTCCCCTACTCCCTCTGCGTCTCATCTAAGACTGCAACAAATTTGCCCTAGCTTGATCGTAGGCTGCTCTTTGTTGCGGAGTAGCCGAACGCAAACATTCAGCATGGATGCGTTCCAAACTTTCCATATATTCCTGATTTTTGCCCAAAGTTGGATTGGTGCGTGTAGCGGCAACAAAAGCAAGTTGAGCGCGTAAGGGCAACTGATGGAATACTTCTAGGCGAACTTCCAGATTAGACATAGTTTTTTCCTCAATAACTCTGTTTTAAGAGTAGAAAATAGATGAAGAACTGTAAATGACTTAAGTTTACTGGATACCCCTGTCCGATGCTTTCTAACTTTTTGAGTAATTATTTAAAATGCTGCTTTCAGAACGCTTTACCGAGGCTCTGACCTTTGCCACCCAATTACATGCCGAGCAAATCCGTAAAGGAAGCGGAGTACCTTATGTTGCTCATCTGCTGGGAGTTGCCAGCATTGCCTTAGAGTATGGGGCCAATGAAGATGAAGCGATCGCCGCCCTTCTCCACGACGCCATTGAAGATCAAGGGGGTGACGCCACGAGAACAGAAATTCGCCGCCGTTTTGGAGACACCGTCACTGCCATTGTTGATGGCTGCACCGACGCCGACACTGACCCTAAACCCCCTTGGCGGCAATGCAAAGAAGACTATATCGCCCACATACCCACCGCTTCTGTATCCGTGCGGCTCGTTTCGGCTGCCGATAAACTGCACAATTCCCGCTCTATTCTCAAAGATTACCGGGTTTTAGGTGACGCCCTCTGGGAACGATTCAAAGGTGGTAAAGACGGCACTCTTTGGTATTACCGCTCTTTAGTTACCACGTTTTCTGGGGTTGAAGTTACGCCATTAATCGAGGAGTTAAGCCGAGTCGTTTCCGAACTCGAACAGCTAGTTGCAAGTTGTGATGCAGAGTGATGGGATGAATTGGCAACAGGCTGATCGATCTCTGATTGCCTAGCTAGTGAGCCGATTAATTTCAGTCGGAACTCCTTCGACGGATCTGCTCTTTGCTGATTTGAAAACCACTTTCTTTATTGACGGAGGTTATTTATTCAATTCAGGAAAGACGGCGAATTTGTTAAAGACGTACAAGCTGTTGCTCAACTTAACAATTCCCGCGAAGAAGCCGAACGTGCTATCCGATCCATATTTGAAGTACTGGAAAGGCACAATACTAGTAATTTCTTAGGAGCGAAGACGACATCTTTGCTCCTAAGAAACCTGTATTAGCTAATATCTAGGCAGTGTTTGCCCGGAAATAGTCTAAATTTCTGAACCACCGTGAGGGCTGGCACCGGAGGAGGTAACGCTATTGCGGAGGAAGGTTATTTGCTGCTCGAACTCGGCACCTTTTAGCGCTTCTAGCAGTTCTTTGGCTTTACCTTGCAGTTGGTAGTCGGGGGGCATGGGGACAATCGTGGTGGATTCCATGCCTTGTGCCAAGCGGTACCAGAACAGCAGCTTGGTGTTGTCGCTTAAAGAGCCGTATTCGCGGGAAATAGTATTGTCAGCGTTGTTGAGGAAGTCACGCTGAAGTTGGAGCTGCTCCTCGTGAGACTTTTCCTTCACTTGGTTGAACAGTCCTTCGGCAATTTCATCTCCGGCAGCTCCAGGAGCGGCGGGGGTGATGGATTTGCCCATTTCGGTGTAAACGAACCAAAGTAGAGCGAGTTGGTCGTCAACGTTCAGGTTTTTGAATTCTTGTAAGGCTTGGTCAGGGTTGTCTTTTAGATATGTCATAAATGCATACTCCTATGGATTTCAAGGGTTCAGAAACTTTTTTTATTGGCGGTGAAATTAAAACACGTTTGATTAATCCACTTAGTTCGTCGATATTCAGGTTCCGAACCAATGTCCATGGTGAACAAAATATTGAAGCTGTACCCCTGCAAGAAGGCATAAAGATTAAAAAACATGAAGAAAATTAAACCCTGCTAAAGATAGAGGTGAGTAACGGCAATTGCATAAGAGTTGTTAGGAGGAGTTAATTTAAAAGGAATTTTGACATGAGTAGACGTTTAGAAGGGAAAGTGGCGATTGTAACGGGTGCTGGAGCTGGCATTGGTGAAGCGATCGCGCACAAATTTGCCAAGGAAGGCGCGAAGGTTGTTGTCAGTGGACTTCCTGACGATCCAGTCGCAGACGTAGCCGCCGCGATCAAAGAATATGGCTCAGAAGCGATCGCCTATGCAGGTGATGTCTCAGAAGCCGCTCATGCTGAAGCTTGCGTCCAAGCCGCGATTACGGAATACGGCAAGCTAGACATTTTGATCAACAACGCCGGAGTCTTCCTCGCCACGGCAGAAACTCAGGACTACCCCCTGGAAGTCTTCGATCAAACCCTCCGCATGAATCTGCGTTCAGCATTTTTGATGACCAAGTATGCTCTCCCCCACTTACAAAAAACTAGGGGTAACGTCGTCTCGGCGGGTTCAGAAGCTGGCTTCAACGGTTTAGCGCAAAACACCCCCTACGGCGGAACCAAAGCCTGGATGCACTCCTTTATGAAAGGAGTTGCTGTCGAGCAAGCCAAGTATGGCGTCCGTGCTAACTGCGTCTGTCCCGGTGCAATCGACACCGCTTGGACGCACAAAGAAGACGGTCCCATGGACGCGCAGATGGAAGAAATGCTGATTAACGCCACCCCTATGGCGCGACGAGGTACTCCTGAAGAAATGGCAAATGTTTATGCCTTCATTGCGTCTGATGAAGCGAGTTATGTCACCGGGGCTTTATGGCTAGCCGATGGCGGTGTCACCGTAGCCAAAGGTGCAGTCGGACAACAAACCCCCGATGAATTCCGCAAAGCACCCCAGGGCGAACTCCGTCTGGATCATTCCAAAGAAGGATTGGAAAACAAAAACCTGCAAACCATTAAATAAGTGGCGTTTCAACTTCGCACCTGCAACCACTGACGATCAAGCCAGATTCCTATTTCATCCTTTAGGAGAGCCAGAGTAAAACACTACTGACTCTAAAGAGGGAAGAAAAGAACCTAGGGGATATCCATACTAAGGAGTCCTGTTCTCCTTGGGTGCTTGTCCCCTAATAAAGATGGGGAAGGAAGAACAATAACGATTCCCCTAGCCCCTTTTTCCAAAAGGGGGAGCGAAGTATTCTTGGCAACTGAACTCTAAGCGGTGACGAAGTGAAAAGTAAATGCTGATTTAAGGAAATAACTAATGACATCAAGAGAAGAAAACTTAAGCGATCGCGCCAATCGTCAAGAAACGTCAGGAGTCAGTGATACCGAACGTTGGGCATCATTGATTAGTGGCGGTGCGTTGGTACTAACCGGACTCCAACAGCGTTCCTTACGGGGGATACTCACTGCCGTAGCTGGTGGAGGCTTAGTCTATCACGGTGCGGCTGGGCAAAAAAGTATCCCAGATGCCGTCGGGCTGAACAAGAGCATCAAAGTTGAAAAGACGGTGACGATTAACAGATCCCCCGCAGAGCTTTATAGCTTCTGGCACAACTTTGAGAATTTACCCAGCTTCATGAAGCATCTCAAGTCAGTGACGGTAATCGATGCAAAGCGATCGCACTGGATTGCCAATGCACCTCTGGGTGCCAGTGTGGAATGGGATGCGGAAATTATCCGGGAGCAAGAAAACCATTTAATTGCCTGGGCATCTGTAGAGGATGGGGATGTTGATAACTCTGGTTTTGTGCGCTTTCAGCCGGCAACAGGGGGACGAGGCACCGAGATGAAAGTGGTGATGGAATACAACCTACCAGGAGGTGCTGTGACGGCAGCTCTTTCTACTCTCTTTGGCGAAAATCCGGAACAACAACTAGGAGACGAGTTAAGCCGTTTCAAGATGTTGATGGAAGCAGGAGAGATAGCGACGATCGAAGGTCAACCTTCTGGAAGACGTTAAAACTAACTATTTTCTGGTAAAAGAATTGAAGGAGAAAAAGACAACATAGAAACTGTTGTCTGCAAACTTCAAAAACAATCAATGAGGATTAAAGAATGAGTGGAATTATTTCTATTTTAAGAGGCATTCGCCTACACAAAATTTTCGCTGTTTTATTAGCAGTTAGCGCCTTTCTAGTAGTTCCTGCGTTTAGTGCCAGCCCATCCCTATATGCACGGGCGGATCAAAGCGCGTACACAGGTGGCGATCGCTACGCAGGTAGTGACTATGTAGATAAGGGCACTATAAAAAGAGTCCAACAAAGAGCCGAAGACCTGGGTGATAGTGAAGAGCGACCCATTGGTGATACAGGCTTAAAGAACCTTAAAAAACTGGGCGAAAATATTCCTGAGACTATAGGATTGAATGCTCGTCAGGGTTTCTTTGGTGGCGATCCCGACAACTTAGATAAAGATAATGTTGTGGACAACGCTAAAAGAGCCGTAGAAGGAACCAAGCGAGCTGTGCAAGACGCCGTTGATTAATTTTTAGTACGAGCTGCAATTGCAATCAGGGCAACGTTAGGCGTTGTCCTGAGATTTCAAAATTAGACATTAAAGGTGGTTTATGAACACAATAATTCTCTTTCTGCGCCAAGTCAGTTTATCAATGGCTAAAGTGGTTCACTTACGTCAGATTTTGACTGTTTTTTTAGCCGGAGTTACTTTCTTTGTGGGTGCGGCTTTTAGCAGCAACCTGCAAGCACAAGCGGCATCAATGACGCCAGAAGCTACCCAATACCAGGTAGATAACTCGGCGGCGGGTGCAAGCAATCAGTATCAGGCAAAACCAAAGTCTGACTTGGGAGATGCCTTGGACAATGTTCGCGAAAAGCTAAATCTTGACGAACCTGTCTATGAAGGGACAAAAGTGTTTGGCGAGCAAGTTAAAGAAAAGGTTAGAGAAACACTTGACGGGACAAAGCGGACTGTAGAAGACGCCACGTCTTAGATCAATATTTGACGTTTGATAATTCCCCATCCGTGCATCTTAATGTTTTAAAGGGTTTAGCTGCTAGGGGAGCGGTTAGTAGTATCTATGCCTCTGCTGACAAGATACGGATGGGGGCATTATCAAATTTTTTAGACAACAAGAGGAAAATATATGAATGATACAACTGTCAAAAAAGTGAGTGCCGAAGTTTCACCTCATGGTGAGATGGGACAAAAGTACCTTGTCTCTGGCAAAACTGTTTCCATGCGCCTGTGGGAAAATCAGGAACCTAATGAAGGGAAAGAAGCGGCAACACGGGATTATGAAACTGTTGGCTATGTAATTAGTGGTCGCGCCGAGTTGCACCTAGAAGGACAAATGATTTTGCTGGAATCTGGAGATTCTTGGCTAGTCCCAAAGGGCGCTTCTCACAGCTACAAAATCCTAGAATCGTTCACAGCGGTTGAAGCAACCAGTCCTCCGGCTGAAGTCCACGGACGAGACAACGGTTAAGCTAATTTAAAAGTTAATTTAGGTTGACATCACGCTTTTAGGGCGAAGCATTCATTGGTTAAATTATTGAGCCAATGACGAATGCTTCGTTTTTTATTTTTAGGTATATTTCTATACATAACTAAAGTGTAAACTTTTTATTTCTCAACATATTTTAACTTTTATACCACTAAAGATTGAGGCACGAAAAACATCGGACTCGATACCTTGGAAACCAATTGACACAATAATTTAAGTGTCAAGATGTAGTCGGTTTTAGAAAAGGCATTTATTACCTTATAAACCGATAAATTTACAGAATTCAGGAAACTTTTTCAAATGTTTTATCACAAAAAAAGGATGCAGTATTTCACTGCTCCAGAACAGCCGAATGCGGTCTATGCCAAAAAGCTTCAAGAGCTGATTGGTGGCCCCTATGGCGAGATGACCGTCATGATGCAGTATCTATTTCAAGGCTGGAACTGTCGGGGCCCCGCAAAGTACAAAGACATGATGCTGGACATCGGGACTGAGGAAATCGGGCACATCGAAATCCTGGGGACGCTGATTGCCCACCTTCTGGAAAAGGCACCTGTATCAGAACAAGAAGCAGCGGCTAAAGATCCAATCGTTGAAGGGATCATGGGCGGCATGAAAGCCGAACATGTAATTATGGAGACCATGAACCCACAGCACGCCATTGTCTCCGCTGGGGGAGCGTTGCCCGCTGACAGTGCCGGATATCCCTGGAATGGTCGCTATGTCACCGCTAGCGGTAACTTGATGGCTGACTTCCTCTCCAATGTCCAAGCTGAGGCACAAGGACGATTGCAGGCAGTACGGCTGTATGAGATGTCAGATGATCCGGGAGTAAAAGATACTCTGAGTTACTTGATCGCCCGCGATACGATGCACCAAAACCAGTGGCTGGCAGCAATTGAGGAACTGAAGAGCGACGGGCTGGAGGATTTACCTGTTCCTAGTTCTTTCCCGCAGTCCCAGGAGAAGCAAGAAGCGAGCTACCAGTTCTGGAACTTGTCGGAAGGTACAGAAAGCTCGGAAGGACGTTGGGCAAAAGGGTCAAGCCCGGATGGTAAGGGGCAATTTGAGTATGTAGAGAATCCTGAACCGCAGGGAACGGAACCCAATCTCCCTCAACCGAATCCGATACTGCACGCGACACCCAAACATCGTGGCTAAGGCTTTTGGGTAGAAGACTAGCATTTTTGCAGTGAGGCGATCGCTATTAAGAGTTAACTGCTCTCAAAAGGCGATCGCCTTTTGTTTAACGACGACGTGCTTGTAGTTTGCGGTAGACATCACGAATATCAACGTTGTGGTGAGCTAGAGCCACTAGGCTGTGATAGAGCAAGTCTGCAACTTCTCCAGCGATCGCGTCTTTGTCATCATCCTTACAAGCCATCACGACTTCTGCTGACTCTTCCCCAATCTTTTTAAGAATCTTGTTGTCCCCCCCAGCCAATAGTTTGCAGGTGTAGGAGGTGTCAGTGGGGTTGTCCCGGCGATCGCAAATTACCTCGAACACCTGAGACAGGGTATCAGCCGGGGGTGGTGCCTTGGTGCCATCGACTTGGTGAAAACAGCTCCGTTCTCCTGTGTGGCAAGCAATATCACCGATTTGTTCAATGCCGATCAGTAAGGCATCGCTGTCACAGTCATAACGTAGCGATTGCACTTTCTGAATATGACCGGAGGTTGCGCCTTTATGCCACAATTCACCGCGCGAGCGACTCCAATACCAAACTTCCCCGGTAGTGAGAGTCTTTTGCAGGGATTCTTGATTCATCCAAGCCATCATCAAGACGGTGCCATCAAGATAGTCTTGCGCGATCGCAGGCACCAATCCTTGCTCGTTGTAGCGAATGTCATCAAGGGGAATGGCTTGGCTAAGGGAAGGAGTTTCAGCAAGTGACATTAGGTTTACAACGCGTTGCACAGAGTTGGGGCAGTTACCAATTTGTATGGTAAAGCACTATTGACCATCCGCACTAATTCATTTCGCTCTCCCACCTAGGAGAAGGACGAACCCAGAACGTTGTAACTGTTGTGAGGGTGGGGCTTCAAGGCGATCGCGTTTGATTTTATTAGCAAACCTTAAGCATTCTTTAACTGAATCGCTCGTAAAGATTAACCTTTACTTATGTCATTTTTGCTAAATACTTCTTTTGCCTTGACTCCTTGTAATTTTTATCAATTCGTTTAAATTTAATTCAGATTAACTCCAAGCTTCGCCTGTGTCCGTACCCCTATTTGTAGATATAGTAATTCTATCTTGTGACAGATACACCCCGCTAATTATTTAATCAATATAGTTAGCCAGGACATCTTAATATTTCTTTGCTTGCCTCGTTATCAGGTTAAATCTGCTGCTCAAAACCAGCAACATTACCACACTATTCTTATATCTCATGAATAATTCCACGAAAAAGATAGGCTATCTACTGCTTGGCTATCCTAAACTTTCAGAAACGTTTATTCTCAATGAGATTTTAGAACTAGAAAATCAAGGATTATCTTTACAGATATTTTCTCTACGCCATTCCATTGACAAAAAGATTCATCTCGACGTTAAAAAAGTAAAAGCAAAGGTTACTTACATCCCTTCATTACACCCAAAGTTTATATTTAAAGACGCGGCTCGTTTACTATGGGCACATCTGAAACTCTTTTTGCAAAATCCCAAGCGCTATATTAATACTTTCCGGTTTCACCGATCTCGATCAGAAATCAAAAGTATCCACGCCAATGACTTTTTACAAGCTGGATATCTTGCACTAGACCTAAAAAAAGCAGGAATATCCCACCTCCACGCTCACTTTGCGGATATACCTGCTTCTTTAGCAGAAGTTGCCTATCGTTTTTGTGAGATTCCTTATAGCTTCACTGCCCACGCAAAAGACATCTATCTCTCTCCACCAGAGACTCTCGCACGGCGTATTAATGAAGCAAAATTTGTCTTGACTTGTACAAAATATAACCAGAAATATTTACAAGACATCTCCGGAAATAGTTCCTCAGTACATCTAGCTTATCATGGTTTAAATTTGAACCGTTTTCAACCAAGTCTAATGACAGAACCGGTAAAAAATGAAATGCCTTTAATTCTTAGCATTGGGAGATTTTGTGAGAAAAAAGGATTTCCCGATTTACTTAAAGCCTGTCATTTGCTAAAACAAAACGGTCATCAATTTCAGTGCGAAATTGTAGGCTATGGTTCTTTGCAAGACCAAATTGAACAGCTTATTACAAAATTTGGCTTAGATGATGTGGTGACGCTGGTGGGACAATTAACTCAGGATGAGTTAGTTGAGCTGTATCGCCAAGCGGATATTTTTGTGCTTGCCTGTCGAGTGGCGGAAGATGGCGATCGCGATGGCATTCCTAATGTTTTGATAGAAGCGATGGCAATGAAAACACCTGTCATTTCTACAAATATCTCCGCCATTGCTGAACTGATCGATCACCGCGTGACGGGTATTTTGGTACCGCAGAAAAATCCTCAGGCTTTAGCCAAAGAACTCGAAACCTTAATTACCCAGCCAGAATTGTTGCAGCAACTCCAGCAGGCAGGACGAGCTAAGGTCAGACAAATGTTTTCGACAACGAGAAATGTTAAGCAAGTGAAAGATCTGCTTCTAGAAGCCTTAGATGAATCAGCGCCAGCAAAAGTCGGAACTCCTCCACAAGAAGTGTCCGCCACCGCAACGAGACGCTCAAAGCCCATCAGCCGCTAAAGTCATTACCATCATTGGTTTCAGGGTGCATCTAATTGTGGTGTGTGCGATCGCTGGCACCAATCCTTGCTCGTTGTAGCGAATGTCATCAAGGGGAATGGCTTGGGTAAGGGAATGAGATTCAGCAAATGACATTTTGATTAGATTTAGGGAATTACATACCAACCCGAAGTCCGTTTCACCACTTGGGCTAGTTTGGCTACAAACCTACTTCTTTCTTCTCAATACCTGTTGCAACAGCAGTAGGTATAAGCCAGGTTTAGCATCGGTTCATTGTACCTTCTTTTAAAGAGACTTCTAATTGGTGACGTGTAAACGCTGACAGTGACTAGGGTTCAGCGATACCATGTCCTCATCGTCAACGCTTAAATGATTCAATCTCTGCAACCAAATTTGAGTGCAACCCAAGCTGCTATACAATCTTGCTGGATCGTCTATGGGTTCTGCCAAGCATGGACGAGGTATCCAGGGGGAAAAAGATGAAAACTGAGGGATCAGAGGTTTTTGTTTTTCCGGCATCGTTTGCCCAGCAGCGGCTATGGTTTCTCGACCAGTTGTTTCCAGGCAATACTTTCTACAATGTGTCCGCCGCCCTTCGCCTGACAGGTGTGCTCAACGCGGCGGCGCTGGAGGAGACGTTCAACGAAATTGTGCGTCGCCATGAAGCTTTGCGTACCACGTTTAGGATGCTTGAGGGGGAACCTGTCCAAGTCATCGCCCCGACTTTAACCCTACCCCTGTCAGTGGTAGATTTGCGGAGTGCCTCAGCAATTGAACAGGAAGCTGAAACTCGACGGCTGGCTATCGAGGAGCGATCGCGTCCTTTCGATTTGTCTCAGGAACCGTTACTACGAGTGATGCTGCTACAGCTAGCCGCTTCAGAACAGGTAATCTTGCTGAATCTGCACCACATTGTCTGCGATGGTTGGTCTATTGGCGTACTCATTCAGGAACTAGGAGCGCTGTACACCGCCTTTGCCAATAATAAGCGATCGCCTTTAGCGGAACTACCTATCCAATATGCCGACTTTGCCCACTGGCAACGCCAATGGCTACAGGGTGAGGTTTTAGAGGATCACTTAGGGTACTGGAAGCAGCAACTAGAAAATCTCCCCCGGCTGGATTTACCCACTGACCGACCTCACCCAGCGACTCCCACCTACCGAGGGACGACGCAATTTCTAGAGTTGCCGAAAAGCCTAAGCCAGCGACTAGAAGCACTCTCGCAGCGCCAAGGGGTGACTCTGTTCATGACCCTCCTAGCGGCATTCCAAACATTACTCTACCGCTACACACAGCAGACAGATATTGTCGTGGGTTTACCCATTGCCAATCGCAACCGCCGGGAAATAGAGGGGTTAATTGGCTTTTTTGTCAATAGCCTGGTGCTGCGTACCAACTTATCAGGCAATCCCCCATTTCTGGAACTGCTGGGCAGAGTCCGGGAGGTAGCGCTAGAAGCTTATGCCCATCAGGACTTACCCTTTGAGAAGCTGGTAGAGGAACTGCATCCAGAACGCACTCTCAGCCACCACCCCTTATTCCAGGTGGCGTTCAGCCTCCAAAACACGCCAATTGAGGCACTAAAATTGCCTGGGCTTACCCTGTCGCAGATGGACGTTGACAACCCTAGTGCCAAGCTTGATCTAGAGTTCCACTTGTGGGAATCGCCGGAAGGTCTTAGAGGACAGGTAGTATACAGCAGCGATTTATTTGATGAGGCTACCATTACCCGGATGCTGGGACATTACAACACCCTGCTGCAAGGTATTGTCACTAGTCCAGAGCAGTGCATCGGTGAATTGCCGCTGTTAACAGTAAGGGAACAGCATCAACTACTAGTGGAGTGGAATCACACCCGCCGAGATTACCCCCAGGAGCAGTGCTTTCATCAGTTGTTTGCAGCCCAGGTAGAGCAGACACCTGAGGCGATCGCTTTAGTCTTTGAAGACAAACAACTCACCTATTCCCAACTGAATATCCGAGCCAACCAACTCGCTCATTACTTGCAAAAACTTGGGGTAGTTCCCGAAGTTCTCGTCGGTATCTGCCTAGATCGTTCTGTGGAAATGATTGTAGGACTGTTGGGCATCCTCAAAGCGGGTGGAGGATATTTGCCCTTAGATCCTACCTATCCCCAAGAACGCCTTAACTTTATGTTGGAGGACGCTCAAGTATCCATCTTGCTAACTGATTCCCTGAATGCTGCACTTTTTCAAGGTTGGGGAGATCTCCAACAGGGAGGGACTATAGTTTGCTTGGACAAAGACGCGGAGATGATCGGTTCTACTCTTCGAGAACCCTTTTTGCGGGGCATAACTGCGATCGCTCAACCCAATCAGCAGAACCCCACCAGCCGCGTCACCGCCGATAACCTAGCCTATGTCATCTACACCTCTGGCTCCACAGGAAAACCGAAAGGCGTTCAGATTCAGCATCGAGGGTTGTGCAACTTAGCAAAAGCCCAAATTGAAATCTTCAACCTCAGCCCTGGTAAGCGCGTTCTGCAATTCGCCTCCTTAAGTTTTGATGCCTCAATCTTCGAGATCGTCATGGCACTTTTGACAGGAGCAACACTCTATTTAGCCAAAAAAGCATCCCTTCTGCCCGGACAATCCCTGATCGAGCTGTTGCGGGACAAGGCAATTACCCATGTGACGCTCCCGCCTGCTGTACTCACAGTTTTACCAACAGCCGAACTTCCTGCACTACAGACCATTATCGCCGCCGGAGAATCCTGTTCCCCAGACATAGTAAGGCGTTGGGCAGCTAATCGTCAGTTTTTCAACGCCTACGGGCCAACTGAAGCAACTATCTGGTCAATGGTTGCAGAAATCCCAGAGAACAGCACTAAGCCAGTCATTGGTCACCCTATTGCTAACACGCAAGTCTATATATTAGATGCCCAGCTACAGCCTGTACCGATTGGAATTAGGGGCGAATTGTACATTGGCGGCGATGGACTAGCGCGAGGTTATCTCAACCGCCCGGAGTTAACGGCTGAACGCTTTATTCCTAATCCTTTGAGAAAGGCAGAAGTCAAAGGTCAACCGGATGAAGCAGAAAATTTACTTCAGACTTCCTGGAATACGCCCCCCTGGGAGCTAAGACTTGATTCTGCAAACCGTCTTTATAAGACGGGTGACTTGGCTCGTTATCGACCAGATGGCAATATCGAGTTTTTAGGTCGCATGGACGATCAAGTCAAGATTCGCGGCTTCCGCATTGAGTTGGGAGAGATTGAAGCAGTGCTGAGTCAGCATTTGGCAGTGCGGGAGACGGCGATCGTTGCTAGAGAAGACGTACCTGGTACTCAGCGCTTAGTGGCTTATGTGGTTCCCTCCCAGGAGACATCATTAATGCTAGGAACGCCAGGATTTGCCCCTGCACTGCGACAATTTTTAAAAGAGAAGCTCCCTGAGTACATGGTGCCCTCAGCTTTTGTGGTATTGGAGTCGCTACCGCTAACCCCTAATGGCAAAGTAGACCGTCGTGCTTTACCTGCACCTGACTGGCTTCAGCAACCGAGGGAAAAAGTTTTTATTGCTCCTCGGACTCCCACACAGTTAACATTGGCAAAAATTTGGGCGGAAGTCCTTCACCTAGAGCGGGTGGGGATTGATGACAACTTCTTCGACTTGGGAGGAGATTCACTGCTGGCTGTACGCTTGGTGGAGCAAATACACCAGCAGTTTCAGCAGGAGTTGCCACTGTCTACGCTGTTCTTGAATCCCACGGTTGCAGCCTTAGCTAGCACTCTCAGCTCAGAAACCGATCTGCCTTGGTCGCCATTAGTTCCTATTCAGCCTGCTGGTTCAAATCTACCTTTTTTCTGCGTCCATCCCATCTTTGGGGTTGTCTTTCCCTATTATGAATTGGCGGCTCATTTGGGGGCAGACCAACCTTTTTACGGGTTGCAACCCCTCGGCATTGATGGAAAACACCCTCCCTTAAACCGTGTCGAGGATATGGCGGCTTACTACATTAAGGCATTGCGGGCAGTGCAGCCGGAGGGGCCCTACTCTCTTGGGGGGTGGTCTTTTGGGGGTTTGGTTGCTTTTGAGATGGCGCAACAATTGCAAAGGCAAGGGCAGCAAGTGGCTCTACTAGCTGTGCTTGATACTCTGGCACCCGTCTCTGGGAATAAACCTTCTTTGTGGGCGGGTTGCAAGTTTTTGATCACTACAGTGGGGCAGTCTATATGGCCTTTTGTCCTAGATTATTTTTATCTATTGACTACTCCTAATCAGCCTCAAAGCGATGCGGCTCAAGGGGATCGGTTTGGCTGGCGCAATGCCTTTGGTTTTCCCCTATTCCGGCGCGTTTTTCAACGGATGGGAATTAATCGCTCATGGCAGTCCCTCTGGGGACGGGCGGCTTTATCTAGCCTCATTCCTCAATCACAAAAACGGCAGATATTACGCGAACGTTCCATTCGCCCGCTGTTTCCTGTTTTTCAGGCTAATAGCCAAGCAACTCTCAGCTATGTGCCGCAAATTTATCAGGGCAAAATTACTCTCCTGAGGGCAACCACTCAGGTGAGCGGGACTGATGGCGACCCAACTCTGGGATGGAGTCAGCTAACGATGAAGGAGGTAGACGTTCATCTGGTTGCTGGTAATCACCTGACTATTTTGAAGAAACCCCATGTTCAGGTGCTTGGCGAACAGTTGAGGCGATGTCTGGAGAAGGGAACTAATACTAGGGCAAACACATCTTATTGAGCCAAAACCTTAGCGAGATAGGCATTGTTCCAACTTGCCTTCGACGTGCGACCAATATGTGTAAGTTTAGAGATATTCTCTAAATAATAACCTGGAAGCGAGTCAACGTTTGCCGCACTTTCACTGTTAGAGGTAGCAAGAACGATACGCTTAGGTTGCAAGAAAGATTTATGGTTTCAGTTTTGTGGATAAAGAGAGACTGTCAACGATGTTTTACAAGCTTTGCAGATATAGTGAAATTTTAGGTATGTGTTTATTTCTTTAGTTTATTAAACAAGTATTCTTGAAAAATATGGTGATTGACGATAAAACAAAATATAAGTTTCCAACATTTCAAGCGATATATTTTCCTTGGAATTAAATAAAAAACCTAACTCATCTTGAATTTCCTTTGCTTTAGAGTTTGGCAAACGCGAATCAATGTGCAATCGTTCCTTAATTGTTAAATCCGGTACGTTGATTCGTCGCGGCTCTTTCCAATCTATATTACTAAGTTCCCATTTATCTATATTTGTTTGATTAAGAAATTCTTGATTTTTAGCGCTCTCAAGTAGGATGCCTGTCACTGTAAGCATTTGTTGTCCATCTGCATATGAAAAAGCACTTAGAGGTTGAAAATAAATATCAGATTTTCCTACCATTGCTAAGTTAGCCGCATACTTTAGAACAAGACAAAGTGCCTCTGGAAACCTCTTTTCTGTCATCATGTTTGCTGTTACATCAGCCAAAGGAAAAATATCTCCTAACATTGTGTTCAATTTATTGATTCTCGAAGCTTGCAGCTCAAAGGAATTCATTCCTTTATGAGATGCAACATAAGAGGCTGGATGAGAATTGACAGTTATTTTAATAATATCGAGTGGCTCTAGCTTGTTAATAGTAGCCTGGAATTCCTCAATCTGCTTTCGTAGGTCAGATGGTCTAACGTAATCTAGCCAAATGATAGTTGGATCTGTTCTTTGAAATTCGTTTATAAAGTCGTCGCTAGATTGCTGAATACAATCAATACAGTTGTGAGGCTGGTTAAATTTCTGCCTATTGTAGACTTCTGTATCTTCTTCTATAGAGATCATATTGCCTATTCCAAATCGAGAATGAATATATTTGAAGTCCTCCAAAGAATGCCCACCAAAGCCTATATATTTGTAATGAAAAACATCACAATCTGAATACTTATCTATTTTTGATAGTAACTCCAAAAATGCATACCTATCAATTGCTTTGTTAGGTCGTAAATGATAAGGAATTGATGCCCCACTCATTGTCTAGCCTCTCTCAAGATTTTTTCAAAGCATTCATTACCAACCTCTGAAGGTTCACGCTCAGAGTCTTCAAATAAGTACTCAGCAACTATTGCGATCTCTTTTTCATGTCTGGAAAATTTTATACTTTTTGTATTGGATTTACTATTTTGGATTTGTGGCATAGGTAGAGAAGGAACATACTTTCTTTCATGACTTCTATGTCTAACTTTTATCCACTCTTGACTTGGAATCTCTTGAAAAAGTTTATTGGGGTCAACAAGCTGGGCTTTCTCTACTCTTGCCTTTTCTTCAACAATATTTGTTTTCCACTTGTTAGTATACGACGTAAATAATTTAAGCCCTTCTCGCATAAAGTCCTTGACATACAAATAGATATCAGAGGATGAATCTATACCTCTTTTAGTAGTCGTAATTGGCAATTTTCTCGCCTCTTTACTGCGAAAGTATACAACCCCTGAAATTGCAATAAATTGAGGATGATAACTAGGAACTTTCTCCTCTCCCCAGCCAGTCAAACGAGTTTTATCGCAATAGAGTACGACACGATCATTGCAGACAATAGTCCAACCTGCTGCTTCACTACTTCTCCTATTACCTACCATCTCATCATTCACTTCCTCTTCACTAGCCGTAGCTCTATAAAAACCAATTGCCAGTTTAATTTCAACTCCATCTTTATCTAATTCATAAAGGTAGGGAGCAATAGTACTTGATTTGTCCATCTGCTCAACACCATCCCAGAGAAGATCTAAAGGCTTGGGAGTAACTTTTACTTCATTGATCCAGACTGTGAAACCTTTGTGAAGGATATAACTGTAATGATGAGAAATTTTATGTACGAGAGAATTACTTAGCGTAGATTGCTGTGAAGAAAATGCCTTAATAATACTAGGATGTAAATCAGATATTTTGATTAACGTCCCATTGTGATTTAAAGTAGATTCAATTAGTTTAAATGGCAAGTTCCAATCCTTATCATTAGTTAACCATTCAGGATGAATAGTAACTTTAAAAGAATCAGTGTTTGTTTGCGATGTTACTTCGCTTGAGCCTCCCATTTTGAAGATTGCTCTTTTCATTCCAATGCCATAAGTCCCGATCGTATAAACGTCATTATCGACATTATTATTAGGTCTTCCCATCCTAAAAGCATAGCTTCTAGCCACCTCTAGTGGTATACCACCGCAATTATCCTCAATTATGAAACTTTCGTTTGAGAAGGTTAGTTTTGCCCAAAAATTTTTATACGGCTTCTCGGAAGGATGATTATCTTTAATAGTTCGTTGTATTCCATCAATACAATTATCTAAAAGATCAAGAATTGCATCTTCAAGTTCAATGTCGCGAGTAAGCATCTCTACAAAAAAGCTTTTTGTAGGTGATGCGTTTAGTTCATCTGGTCGCTTTCGCTCGTTAGGTAACGTCATGTCTAATCCTTCACTGATTTTTATTCAGTAATTGAAAAACTACCTCAATTCCACTAGAGACGAGATCAGCTCTTCCAATCGAACTCAGAGGGTTTACTTACGATTGTGATTAAACCGGACTTGGTTGGATGCTTGAACTGGCGATGACTGCCCCTAGTTCTTGCCAGATTATCAGCCATCCTGTTCTATTAGCTTAATCACGTCCCTAACTTTCATGCTGAGCCTCTAGCACCATTGCACCCTTTTATCCTGCCAAAATGTGATCGCGTCCCTAACGTACTTGACAAAAGCAGCAATTTGTGAGATTAGGATGGAGTGCAGGCGATCGCATCTTCCAAGTTAGACTCCACGAGAAAAGAGCGATCGCCTTGAATCTGCTGCCGCCGTTTACCATACGCTTAAGGTTCTTAACCTATACCTATAGATCCGTTTATAGTGATCTACAAGAAATATTTATGAATAAATGTTTACAAAGTTTAATAAGATAATCACATAGACAAATAAGTATTTTTTCCTAATGCCATGATAGCGGCTCAATTTCCCTGGCTTAGCGCGATTGTCCTGCTCCCACTCGTTGCTGCACTGCTGATCCCTTTTCTGCCGGACAAAGACGGCAAGCGCGTGCGCTGGTATGCACTCGGCGTGGGGGTCGCAGACTTTGTATTGATGTGCTACGTCTTTTGGAAGCATTACGATCCAACGAGCGCTACTTTTCAACTTGTAGAGAAATATACCTGGCTGCCTCAGTTAGGCTTGAACTGGGCAGTTTCCCTCGATGGAGTTTCAGCCCCGCTTGTGCTTCTGGCAGGATTAGTGACAACACTCTCCATGTTTGCGGCGTGGCAAGTCAATCTCAAACCCCACCTGTTCTATTTCCTGATGCTGGTGCTGTATTCCGCACAGGTAGGGGTATTCGTCGCCCAAGACGTGCTGCTGCTGTTCATTATGTGGGAAGTAGAACTAATTCCCGTCTACCTACTCGTTTCGATTTGGGGTGGACAGAAGCGTCAGTACGCCGCGATGAAGTTCTTACTATATACCGCCGCCGCTTCTATTTTTATTTTGGTCGCTGGTCTGGGAATGGCATTCTACGGCGACAATCTGACCTTCGATATGGTCGAACTCGGCTTAAAGGATTACCCCCTTACTTTAGAACTGCTGCTTTATGCAGGATTGCTAATTGCCTTTGGTGTCAAACTAGCGGTTTTCCCCTTGCACACCTGGCTACCGGATGCACACGGCGAGGCATCTTCTCCCGTATCGATGGTATTGGCAGGTGTACTGCTGAAGATGGGCGGATACGGGTTGATTCGCCTCAATTTAGGACTTCTTTCTGATGCACACGTTTACTTTGCACCTGTATTAGCGATTCTAGGCGTTGTCAATATTATCTACGGTGCGTTTAACTCTTTTGCCCAGACGAATATGAAGCGTCGCCTCGCCTATTCCTCGGTTTCTCACATGGGATTTGTCCTATTGGGGATTGCGTCCTTTACCGACTTGGGAGTCAACGGCGCAATGCTGCAAATGATTTCTCACGGTTTGATTGCCTCATTACTATTCTTTTTAGCTGGAGTGACTTACGACCGCACTCACACGATGTCCATGAAAGAAATGGGCGGAATTGCTCAGGCAATGCCGACTGTGTTTGCCCTGTTTACAATGGGTGTGATGGCATCGTTGGCGCTGCCGGGAATGAGTGGCTTTGCTAGCGAACTGTCGGTTTTCATCGGTGTAACGACAAGCGATATCTACAGCTCAACTTTCCGCACCGTGACCGTCTTTCTAGCCGCCGTGGGTGTCATTCTGACCCCGATTTATCTACTTTCGATGCTGCGACAGGTATTTTACAATTCTGGTGAAGTCCCTACCTGCGACATTGCACCTACCTGCGATATTACGGATACAGATTTGCAGAATCAGGGAAATCAGGAGCCGGTTTGCTTTGGTACAAACTGTAGCTTGCCGATAGATGCAGCATTTGTCGATGCCAGACCTCGTGAAGTGTTTATTGCCGCTTGCTTTCTGGTGTTGATTATCGGTCTTGGCGTATACCCGAATATGGGTATGCAAATGTACGATGCAAAAACTGTTGCAGTCAATGCTCAGGTTCGCCAATCTTATACCCAAATCGCAGCCATGAATCCCCAGATTTATGCGGGAGGATTCTCAGTTCCTAAGGTTGCTGAGTCGGAAGTAACGCCCGTTTTGGGAATGGTAGAGCCTTATTCCAGGTAAGCGCCGCATGAGTAATCAATCCTTTGGTAGCCGGCTGTAGAGGCATTTTGCTCCTACCGAGAGGGTTATCAGCTACCAAAGTGATTTTTTGGCTGCGCTTATCGGCTCAATTGCGATCGCCTTTACCTCTGTAGTTCGTTAAACGCTGATTCTCTCAGGGGCTTAATTGGCAGCCCAATTTTTACTTATACCTTCACTAATTTGTTATCAGTAACTATTGTCAGTGACAAATAATTAGTTAATGTACAGCAGTTTGTCGCCGTACAGTAGTAGTAATCTCTGTGTCTAAAATCGGTGGAAGGCGATCGCATCCAACAATTACAGCAGCAGATTCAGACATGGCAAGCGATGCGGTCAAAGTTGGGAGGGAATGAATGAGCGATCGCTTCTCCTTCTGCCGAGTTGCCCTGTCATCGGATGGAGTTGCAATTTCAGTCAATGGTAGGGTGTGAAAAGCCTCAATTGAGGTTGCTGTCGAAGTGTCCCAGGATTGGGGCGAGGTTTAAGATCCCGAAAGCTTTTTGAGTAAGGTGTTTTTCTTGATAACGGCTAAAATCAGCGGCGGCAGATAACCTTTGCCGTAACACCGATCCTCGAACCAGCCGTCCGTTGTATTGTGTTGTTAGGTAGCTCATACAGTTGATTGCTGCTCAATATCACTCGACAACTTCTCCAAAAACTTAGCAGATTGCTCAAGCAAGTCGCAGAAGACTCTTTGTAGCTCTTTTTCCGATAGCTGAAGCCTCTTGACCAGTTTTGAATAATTACTACCTTTTAGGTGAGCAACACCAGACGAACGAATATTTTGAATATCTCGAAGCAGAGCTAATCCCTCCTGGCAATCAACAAAATTCTTCTCCTCAAGGAAAACAGCAAATTTTGCTATACCTCTTGGAGGATCAGGAATAGATGAAATATTTTTTCCAATTTCGTTCTCATTCAAAGCATCTATGAGAACTTTAGCTAGTGTGAGAATTTGCAAGTCGAATTCTGATTGACTATTATTCAGTGGAACCCGAAGATTTTGGAAGAAATGAGAATCTTCAGATGAGAGTTCGCGAAATAAAGACCAACCATACTTAGCTTTCCATTTTTGATTTAATTGCTTATATCTTTGCTTAAAATTTAAATCTTTCCCTTGAGGATCAAAAGGTACACCAAGAAAATCTCGCATATACTTTGTCGTACTTAGTGACCCTTTTGGAGTGATATTAAAAACTTTCCAGTATGCTCGCTCTTTAGCGGGAAGATCGCGACCTAAATCGCCTAGATAGACTATAACCACATTTTCATGGTTGTTATCCATGCGAAGTCCCCAGCTCACACCACATCTTAGATACGAATCTTCCACTGAAAAACGCTCAGGGTCGTTATAGTATTTTTGAAGCACATCACGCTTGAAATAAACTGGTGTGAGATAGTGGGGTGCATCAGGATTCGCGCCAAAATTATTAGCTAATTTATTCCCATTGCAGGTGAAAGTAATAGGATCACCATCAGGAGTTTCACCTATCTGGAATTCCTCATATATTTCCGTTTCATCTTCACTATAAGGCCAAACTCCACTTTTCGACTTAGGGTATGGAAGAAGCAACTTCTTGCCATGAAGATACGATACAGTGCTGTAGTTACTATAACTAGATGTTTCAGTTACTCCAAATTGATAAATTGTCTGCTCATCGTTATATTCACCTCTTCGTTGGTCTTCTGGCACAGTAGAAATATCTAGGTTAGAGTAACGAATATAATCAAAAAGTAATGCAAGATGTGCATTTTTAATGGCAATAAATTGCCGAATTTGCTTTAGACGAATCAAGATTGTCTCGTTTTGAAAGCGAATAATAGTTTCTTCTTCTCCAGATTCATCAAATTTCAAAAACTCATTTTTCCTTGGCTCATGGTAAAGGTTATGAAAAAATCGAAATTCTTCAGATATTTCAGGATGGCTTTCCCTAAACCCAACATAATCTCGAATAAATACTAGGGGTTCTGCATCTGCAATACCAAACCTACTGTACTCAACGGTACCATTTCCAAATCTGACACAACCTGGAAATCCGCTGCTGATATCTACTTCCCAATTTGTAGTTTGTAGGGCTTCAGGAACACATTCGTTAGGAATTAATCCGGAGTAAAAAAATTTAGTATCTTGTACATTTTGAGAGTAATGATAAACTTTTATCCAGGTCTCATCGCCAAGACGATCCTTAATGTATTCACGTTCCTGAGCAAATAGCGCGTGTGATAGCTCTCTTGATTCTTCTGTCATTCAGATATAGCTCAATCGGCTTTTCCTGCGTCCTTAGAGTTCCTTAAGTGACTGTAATTTTGAAAAATGGACACAACTGGACTCGAACCAGTGACCCCCACGATGTCAACGTGGTGCTCTAACCAACTGAGCTATGCGTCCGTAACGGTCTACAAATATAACAGGTTTCTTGCTAAAAGTGCAAGCTTTAAAGCGCGATCGCTTTTTCTCTCATTTCTGCCCCAGCAAAAAAAGGCCATCGGCATTTTAGAGGTAACTGTGTCTGCTAAAATATCGGGGTTGTTCAGCTTGATGATAAGCGTCTTTGAGTCAATCAGTAGACATCTCCAATATCGACGTATTGGCGCAAGAACTCGCCACAATTCAGCAAACGAGTTCTAAGCGAATTGCCCTTTTGGGATCGCGCCATGTTCCGATTACTCATCAGCATCTGATCGAGATGATGAGCTATGCCTTAGTTTTAGGTGGTAATCGTCTTCTTACATCTGGTGCAACTGGCACCAATTCTGCCGCCATCCGGGGAGCCATGCGGGCAGATCCTAGCTTGCTGACGGTGATTTTGCCCCAGAGTCTGGAACGCCAGCCTAGAGAATCGCGAGAGCAATTACAGCAGGTGATACATCTGGTGGAAAAGCCGGAAAACGACAATCTCTCCTTAGCAGAAGCAAGTGCTCTGTGCAACCAAGAGATTGTATCTCGCTGCCAACAATTAATTTGTTTTGCGTTTCACGACAGCCATACACTGCTCAAAAGCTGCGAGGACGCAGAAGACCAACGCAAGGTGGTGACACTGTTCTACTTCGACTAGGCGAGAAATTTGTCAGCGATCGCAATTTTGCTTAACTCTATTGCTATTGCTGTCTCGCTTTATCTGCCCTTCCTCGTCGTGGGCTAAGTCTCTATGAGTGTGGGTGAGGAGTTGGGTAGGTAAAACTTATTTAAAGCGTCTACGACCTTTGTAGTAGCAGCATTGATGGCGTCGATGACGAATCCCGATGCTGCACTAGCCACCGAAGTGGCGATCGCTTTGCCTTGTCTGCTGATACTGCTATATTTTCCCCATTTCCCTGAGGCGATCGCTCAAGTTTGGCATCAGTTCTTGGGGTCGCGCGATCGCAATTTTCTACAGTCTAATAATCACAACATTACCCTGGAGTCGCTTTAGCACTGTCTTGAACTATTGCCCCACAGATGGTAATAAATTGTCATGCGTTCTAGTGTAGTCCGTTGGCGATGATGACTTAAAACGAAGGTCACTGACTTGAGTGGACAATGGTTGTTTTTGAGAAAAACCCAGCTTGGGGGGCTTCCCCCCAATCCCCCCACTGGGGGATGAGTGCCTCCCCCAGACCCCCTGCACAAGGTTTGATCGGTTGTGATGAATGTTTTTGAGTTAGTACTATTCGACTTAAAATGAGCGGCACGCAATTGATCAAATCGGCTATTTATCGAGTAATACTAAGCACTGTCCTTTAAAATTCCTAAATTAATTATGGCTTCAACATACTCCTTTGATGTCGTTAGCGACTTCGATCACCAAGAGCTAGTTAACACTGTCGATCAAGTTGTACGGGAAATCAAAAGCCGCTATGACCTCAAAGATACTCAGACCACTCTAGAGTTGGGGGAAGACACGATTACCCTCAACACAGATAGCGAGTTCACTTTAGAGTCAGTTCACGACATCCTTCGCACCAAAGCCGCCAAGCGCAACCTCTCCCTGAAAATTTTTGACTACGGCAAAATCGAATCGGCTAGCGGTAATCGGGTTCGCCAGGAAATTAAGCTGGTTAAAGGCATTAGTCAAGAACTGGGCAAAAAACTTTCTAAGTTGATTCGCGATGAATTTAAGAAAGTACAAGCCTCCATTCAAGGAGATACTGTCCGGGTTTCCAGCAAATCCAGAGATGATTTACAACTAATCATCTCTCGACTAAAGCAGGAAGATTTGCCCGTTGATTTGCAGTTTACAAACTATCGCTAATGGGTTGCTAAGTGGACTCCCCAGAAATAAAGAAGATTGACCGCCAGCGAGAGCATCAAGCTAACGAGCGTACCTTTTTAGCCTGGTTGCGTACCTCAATTGCCTTGATTGGTTTCGGATTTGCGATCGCCCGCTTTGGTCTATTTCTACGGGAATTGCAATCCACCGTTACCGCCAATCCAGGTACTGTAACAACCCCTGCTTCCTTCCTGCGTTCTCAGACGGTGGGGATTGGTCTGGTTGTTGTCGGCATTACGATCATTATCTTTGCCGTGTGGCGCTATAACCAAGTCTTTTGGCAAATTGAACGCGCCGCCTACCGTCCTTCACGGCTGCTTGTGTGGGTAACGGCGGGAGTTGTTTTAGTTTTGGGGGTTCTTAGCATTCCTCTGGTGCTGTGGCGACCCTTGCCTCCTGCGGCTCCGTCCTCCTCAACGAGCCGCCGAATGAATACCGTTTCCCCTCCTTCTTCATTGCCCCTCGTCCGCAGCTTCTTGGAGTTAGCTGTTAAACATAGCGATCGCAACCAACTGAATTAAAGATGGCGTTATTGGTATGCAGTTTAGCGATCGCCTTGACATCTTTTAGACCTACAGGGCTTGTGCAGATAGTCGCAGCACACACCAATTCTCTAGTAGGGGCATGGGCATAGTCCATGCCCTTATAGTTTACCGACTGAAATTAGAGACTCGACATCACTTCCCGTGCCGCTTCTAATGTGCGGTCAATATCCTCATCAGTATGCGCCAACGACGTAAAGCCAGCCTCAAACTGCGAAGGTGCTAGATAAACTCCCCGCTCCAACATGCCGCGATGGAATTGACTAAACTTCGCTAAATCTGACTTCTTGGCATCCTCATAGTTGTGAACAGGTTCTCCGGTAAAGAACAAGCCAAACATGGCGCTAATTTGACCGCCATAAGCCGCGTGACCTGTTTCCTGGGCAATTTGCAGCAAGCCATCAGCAAGCTTTTTGGTAATCCGATTTAGTTGATCGTAAGTGCCAGGTTTTTGCAGCAATTCCAGGGTTTTAATTCCTGCGGTCATCGCTAGAGGATTACCTGAAAGTGTACCCGCCTGATACATCGGCCCGGCGGGAGCAACCATAGACATAATGTCTTTACGTCCGCCATAAGCACCAACTGGCAAGCCGCCACCGATGACTTTACCTAGGGTTGTCAAGTCCGGGGTGACACCAAATTTTTCTTGAGCGCCACCGTAGGCAATCCGGAACCCTGTCATCACTTCATCAAACACGAGTAACGCCCGATGCTCTTGAGTCAGCATCCGCAACCCTTCCAGGAAGCCCGCATCTGGAGGAATAAACCCAGCATTGCCGACAACTGGCTCTAAAATCACCCCAGCAATTTGATTGGGGTTATTAGCAAACAGCGCTTTAACGGCTTCTAGGTCGTTGTAGGGAGCTGTTAAGGTGTTGTTGGTTGTTGTCTTGGGGACACCAGGAGAGTCAGGTAGCCCCAGCGTCGCCACTCCTGAACCTGCTTTGACCAGGAACATGTCGGCATGACCGTGGTAGCAGCCCTCAAATTTAATAATCTTGTCGCGTCCGGTAAAGGCACGCATCAAACGCAGGACGGACATGCAAGCTTCTGTACCAGAGTTGACAAAGCGCACCATTTCAACGCTAGGAACGCCATCAATCACCATTTCTGCCAGCACATTTTCCAACACGGAGGGAGCGCCAAAGCTGGTACCTTTTTCTAAGGCGTCGTGCAATGCTGCAATGACTTCAGGATGGGCATGACCGCAAATCGCTGGCCCCCAGGAGCCGACGTAATCAATGTATTGGTTGCCATCGACATCCCAGACATAGGCTCCTTTGACACGGTCAAAGACAATCGGTTGCCCTCCTACTGATTTAAACGCTCGGACTGGGGAGCTGACTCCTCCAGGCATCAGCTTCTGAGCAGCCGCGAAAATTTCTTCTGATTGGGTTGTTTTAAAAGAGGCGGTGGAAATCAATACGTTCTCCTTGATTGAATATTTAACGGCAAGCAAGTGGTGAAAGAAATCACCGCGTCCGAAAGTCTTCACAGTACTTGCTTCGACTTCCATGCTAAATGTCAGCCGTGACTAAAGGCGAATGCGCCATCAATTATCCTATCTCTAGCGATCGCGAATCGAGATTGTACACAAAAAATTCAGATTGAACCTATTGACAGTTTGACACTCAGCGCTATAAAGACGCTGATGCTTGGATCATAGATCCATCGGGTTGCCTGTGCCTGCTGCTATTTTTTAGCCGCGTCGAACTGGCGATCGCTAGAGAAAAGTTCTTCCTACAGATCAGGAGATGAGGATAACCGCCAACCTCACCCAACCTTCAATACTTCAACTGTGTTAACTTAAAAAAGTTGTCTAAAATTCGCACATCCAGGGTTTCGGGTGTTTCCTCATTACTGATGGAAATCCGCCTGGGTGGAGGATAAACCCGAATCAGGAGTTAAATCATGGCAGTCATTTCTTTGGCTCAAATGCTGGAGTCAGGGGTTCACTTTGGTCATCAGACCCGTCGCTGGAACCCCAAGATGGACACGTATATTTATACCGCTCGTAATGGCGTGCATATCATTGACTTGGTGCAAACTGCCCAGTTGATGGAAGATGCCTACAACTACATGCGGACAGCATCAGAGCAAGGCAAAAAGGTACTTTTTGTGGGCACAAAGCGGCAAGCCGCCGGAATCATTGCTCAAGAAGCTGCCCGTTGTGGGTCGTACTACGTTAACCAGCGCTGGTTGGGCGGAATGCTCACCAACTGGGAAACCATCAAAACGCGGGTAGAACGCCTCAAAGATCTAGAGCGTCGCGAAACCAGTGGAGCCCTCGATCTCTTGCCGAAAAAAGAAGCGGCGATGCTACGTCGGGAGTTGAGCAAGCTTCAGAAGTACTTAGGCGGCATCAAACTGATGCGTAAAATCCCCGACATTGTGGTGATCGTAGACCAACGGCGGGAATACAACGCCATTCTTGAGTGCGAGAAACTCGCGATCCCCATCGTGTCAATGTTGGATACCAACTGTGATCCAGATGTAGTTGATATTCCCATCCCAGCTAATGACGATGCAATCCGGTCGATTAAGCTGATAGTGGGTAAATTGGCAGATGCCATCTATGAAGGGCGTCACGGTCAGCTCGAATCTGAAGACGAGGATTACGAGGACTTTGAGGGCGCAATGGACTACATGGATGAAGACTACGTCGATGAAGCTGATGAAGCGCCTGAAGCTAATAAATCTGACGAGGATAGCGCGGAATAATAAAAGGGTAAGTACGTTTATACAGGGATAAAAGCACAATGGCGGAAATTTCAGCAAAACTCGTCAAAGAACTGCGCGATAAAACTGGCGCAGGGATGATGGATTGCAAAAAAGCGTTGAAAGAAAACAACGCTGATATCAATAAAGCCACGGAATGGTTGCGGCAAAAAGGGATCACCTCGGCTGAGAAGAAATCTGGTCGTGTGGCAGCAGAAGGAATCGTAGATAGCTACATCCACACTGGCGGTCGAGTTGGTGTGTTGGTGGAAGTCAACTGTGAAACCGACTTTGTTGCTCGTCGCGAGGAGTTCAAAGCTCTAGCACGGAACATTGCTATGCAAATCGCCGCTTGCCCTAATGTTGAATATGTCAGTCTTGATGACATTCCCTCTGAACTTTCCGAGAAAGAAAAGGAAATTGAGATGGGACGGGATGACTTAGGCAAAAAGCCCCAGGAGATCAAAGAGAAGATTGTTCAAGGGCGAATTGAAAAACGCCTTAAAGAGCTGTCTTTGCTCGATCAGCCTTACATCCGCGACCAAAGCATTACGGTAGAAGAGTTGGTGAAGCAAAGCATTTCCCAACTTGGCGAAAACATTCAAGTACGCCGCTTCGCTCGTTTTGTGCTCGGTGAAGGGATTGAGAAAGAAGAAAGCAACTTTGCTGAAGAAGTCGCTGCACAAATGGGCGGCAAGTAAGTCAGGTAAACGCTAAAAAGCGAAGGACAAAAGGCAAGAGTTAGAAAAACAATTTCTTTCTTTTGCCTTTTTAGTTGAGGACTTATACCATTTCCCTTTTAAGAGGCTACGCATAGATCCCCCTCAACCTCCCTTAAGAAAGCTACGGTGTACACACATTTGTTACCAGGATGCAAAGGGTTGTCTGATCCCCCTAAATCCCCCTTAAAAAGGGGGACTAAGATTTCTGTTCCTCCTTCTAAATCCCCCTTAAAAAGGGGGACTAAGATTTCTGTTCCTCCTTTAAAAAGGGGCTAGGGGGGAGCAAACGGTGGAAAGCCATCTCGCCCGACTTATGTGTACACCGTAGTCTTAAAAAAGGGGGAGCAAGAAAAGTATCTGTAGCAAGCAAAATTTATGGAGACGGGACAGGGGCGCTGTGTCTTGCCCCGACGACAGAATCAGCGTTTTCATAGATGATCTGCGTCAGAGACCGTTTATTGGACTTGATAGAGTGTTATGGCAAAACCAATTGAGCAAATTGAGCGAGACATTGCCGCCTTAGAAGAGGCGATCGCTAATCTGCGTTTAGAAGTCCATGAGGCTTACTCCCACTATCTCAACTTATTAGGTCAAGCGGTGCGGCAGCAGCTAATTATGGTGAGCTACCATATCTGCACCCAAGGCTATCCCAAATCCTTTGTCAGTTTGCCGTTTGCTCAACGACACAAGCTCCAGCAAGCGCTCAAGCAGCTATGCTCTGAGGCACAGGAACAGTTACGTTTAGCTTTAGACGCACCGGAAACAAAGACTGAATCAGAAGAAAATCCGGAGGCAATTTTCCCACTCCCCAGGCAATTCCCTGAGGATTCAAACTCACCCATTGCTCCAACGCTGGGAGACTTAACGCTGAACTTAGACTCTCCCTCAGATAGCGAGCTATCTTTTGACTTAGACTCCTCCTTGACGCCGGATACCAGTGACTATTCTTTCGAGTTGGAACTTCCGGCATTAAATCAGGATTCATTTCTTTTATCTCCTGAAACCAGCGAAACGGAGGAAGAGGCTCCGCCCTTATCTAGTGCTGAACAGCTTGTGCAGTGGCAAGGGCAAATCGAACAGGCGATCGCGAAGATTCTGAAAACCGCCTCCCGTGATGCTAATCGCCTGCTGCAGCAAAATAATATTCTTCCCCAGCAACTTCCAGAAGCCGTTCTCGAAGCCGCCATGCGCGCCAAGGGAGCGATGGAGGTCACACCAGGGCCGCCGAATCTTCTAAACTTGTTGGTGGAACGGCAAACTGAGGACAAATTAGAAGACTCGACAATCACACCCCTACTGGCGATTAATTTGCGATTATCAGAAATTGAGTTTGCTGACCCTACCTTAACGGCTAAACGCAGTCAACTCCGCCACCTGTCTAGCAAAGCGATGCAGCTGCGGCGGCAGGATCGAAAACAACAGCGAGAGTTAGCGAGCGCTCAGGCAGAATCCGCTTGGCGATCGAGTTGGTTTGATGAATAGGGACTCAGAAGGCAAAATAAGGTAAAAAGCATTACTTTTTACTGGTTGCTCTCCTGATCTCCTTAGCCTTGAAATTGACCAAAAGGAGGCGAAGATTGGAAACGGAATTGCCAGATTGGGTGAGGCTACAAAAAGCCCTAGCCGTGGAAGCACAGAAGGGTTTTACAGACTTGATGGGCAAGCAGTACCGCTTCAGTGAGTTTCTTTGCCTGAGTTTGGGGAAAAAATCTTACCATCTGCGGGAAGAAGAGCAGCGCCAGTGGCGATCGCTTGCCACGGAGTTTGCCCGTTATCCTCAAATGGATATTGAAGCGCGGCAACACCTAATCGCCCAGACACGGCAGTTTCTCCATCAGCTTCAGCACAACCCAAACCTCCGCCCAGCCTCACCGTTATCTCCACCGGATCAAAGTCTGGAAACGGGCAAGTCACAATCTCACTCCGTAAAAGCCAAACTTCCCCGCACAACACCCGTCGTTCAGTCCCACACCAGCGATCCCTACGGATTGTCTCCCCGCACCCCTACCTTGGAGCAGCCGTTAGAAAAGCTAGACAATATTGGCCCCAGAAAAGGTGGATATTTATCTCGCCTGGGGTTACATACAGTGCGGGACATCCTGTACTACTATCCCCGCGACCATATTGACTACGCCCGTCAGGTGACAATCTCAAAGTTAGTAGTTGGCGAAACGGTGACGCTAATGGGAACGGTGAAGCGTTGTAACTGCTTTACTAGCCCCCGCAATAAAAAACTGACAATTTTCGAGTTACTGATCAAAGACCATACAGGTCAACTCAAAATCAGCCGCTTTTTTGCTGGCAATCGCTATAGTAGCCGGGGTTGGCAGGAGCAGCAAAAGCGCCGTTTTCCTCCAGATTCGGTGGTAGCGGCGTCTGGATTGGTGAAAAAAAATAAGTACGGTATTACCCTAGAAGACCCGGAACTGGAGGTTTTAGATGGCCCCGGCGGCAGCATTGACTCGATCAAAATTGGTCGTGTTGTGCCTGTTTATCCCCTGACGGAAGGGGTACCCGCAGATTTGGTGAGAAAAGCAGTCATTGCGGCTTTGCCTGCTGCTTTGCAGATCAAAGACCCCTTACCTGCGGGATTGCGGAACCAGTATGGGCTGATGAAATTAAAAGAGGCGATCGCTAATATCCATTTTCCCCAAGATAGCGACACCTTAGCCGCCGCCCGCCGCCGCTTGGTTTTTGATGAGTTTTTCTACCTACAGCTCGGCTTCCTCCAACGCCGTCAAACCCAGCGAAAAGCCCAAAACAGCGCCATTCTCGCTCCCACAGGTCAGCTCATAGAGCGCTTCTATCAGCTCCTTCCCTTTAAACTCACCGGGGCACAAACAAGAGTCGTCAACGACATCCTCAACGACTTACAATCCACCAACCCCATGAATCGTCTGGTGCAGGGGGATGTGGGTTCTGGGAAAACCGTCGTTGCCGTTATTGCCATCCTCGCCGCCGTTCAATCAGGCTATCAAGCTGCTCTGATGGCTCCCACTGAGGTTTTAGCCGAACAGCACTACCGCAAGCTCGTTAGCTGGTTTAACCTCCTCCACCTACCCGTCGAACTGCTCACAGGTTCTACCAAAGCCGCCAAACGCAGGCAGATTCACGCCCAGCTCGAAACCGGAGAACTCCCCCTGTTGGTGGGGACTCATGCCCTAATCCAAGACCCCGTAAACTTCAATCGCTTGGGTTTAGTCGTAATCGACGAACAGCACCGCTTTGGCGTGCAGCAACGGGCAAAATTACAGCAAAAAGGGCAGTCGCCTCACGTCCTCACCATGACCGCTACCCCCATTCCCCGCACGCTAGCACTAACATTGCACGGCGACTTGGATGTTAGCCAGATTGATGAGATGCCGCCCGGACGCCAGCAAATTCAAACCACTGTCCTCACGGCAAAAGAACGCACCCACACCTATGACCTCATCCGCCGTGAAATTGCCCAAGGATTTCAGGCTTACATCGTTTTGCCCCTAATTGAAGAATCAGAAAAACTCGATGTCCGTTCCGCCGTTGAGGAGCATCAGCGACTTTCGGAAAGTATCTTTCCAGAATTTCAGGTGGGGTTACTCCACGGACGGATGTCTTCTGCTGAGAAAGATGAAGCGCTCAACGCCTTTCGGGACAACCAAACCAAAATTATTGTCTCAACTACTGTGATTGAAGTCGGTGTTGATGTCCCCAATGCGACAGTGATGCTGATTGAAAATGCTGAGCGTTTTGGTTTATCCCAACTGCATCAGTTACGCGGTCGAGTTGGTCGCGGCTCTGAGCGCTCTTATTGCTTGCTGATGAGCGGTTCTAAGACTGATAACGCCCGTCAACGCCTAAGCGTTTTGGAACAGTCCCAGGATGGTTTTTTCATCTCCGAAATGGATATGCGCTTTCGAGGGCCAGGGGAGGTATTGGGTATGCGTCAGTCAGGGTTGCCAGATTTTGCACTCTCCAGTTTAGTGGAAGATCAAGATGTGTTGAACTTAGCGCGAGATGCCGCCGAAAAGGCAATGCTGCGGGATGAAACCCTGGAGCAATATCCTTTACTGAAGGCTGAGTTGGAGTATCGCTACTCCCGCTTACTGGGTGGGACAATTTTGACTTAGTTGAGCGGGCTTGGAATGATAGGATGCGATCGCGGCTGACTAAATCAATGACAAACGCCAGCTCTAAGTAAATGCGGTCAAAGGGCAGAAGTAGTTATTGAGCGATCGCACTCCAGCGGACAACTTAAATTATAAAAAACGACGGCGTCCTTGGGAAAGCTTTAAATTGAGAAGTGACAATAAATTAATTGGAGAACCTCAAACATTTGCTATTGAATATTCAGTAGTAAAATTCCTTGGATACATTCCTTACGGAGGATGTAGACTTTGGTTTGATGGTAAATTTTTAGGTGATATAGAGGATTTTACTCTGCTTACAGCTGTTGAAGCTTTTCTTTCACCAATTATTGAAAAGAAAGATTCTTTTCGTCTGGACGCTTCTTTTTTGAATTTCTCGGAATTCGATATATTTGAACGAATGAAGAATGGAGAAATAAACGGGCATTCTTACTTGCCAATAGAAGGCTTTGACGCTTTTTATAATTACGTTTATTATCAGAAAGATTTTTTTTACTTTCTCTGGATGCTCGATCCAGACATGAAAGATTGGGAAGAGTATAAAAATTTTCCGACTGATTTTTTCTCGGCAAAAGTGTCCATATATACATATGAACATGTTGTTCTTGAATTTAGAAAGAATCTGGGAAAAATGTGTCCACAGATTCTTTTTTAAGCAGCCGCGCTCAGCTTTAGTCTTCAGAAATTAAGGTCTTCGAGAATATGTGTAACCCCAAAATAAAAATATCCTTTTTCTGTAAGATCGGTCTGAAACAACGTAAATTCGTGAAAATCTAGCAAAGTGACAAAAGAGGGGTATTGCTCCCAGCGTTCCCCTGAAATGCCTACTCTGGTGTAGGGTCTGCGGCAGTTTGAGGCTATCTTCCTTGGGGGGACAGGAAATGATATTAGTTGTGGGGCGATCGCACTCCAACGGACAACTTAAATCACAAAAAACGACGGCGTCCTTGAGAAAGCTTTAAATTGAGAAGTGACAATCCAAAAATTACTAAAAATAGCACTAAGCCAATCGTGCAGGCATAGCTAATTTCCAAATTAGAAAACGCTTGTTCATATAAATAGTAAACAACTGTCTTAGAACTATTAAGTGGCCCTCCCTGAGTCATGATGTAGACTTCTTCAAATACCTTTGTGGCGGAAATTGCTGAAATAACCGCGACCAACACTAGATAAGGTCGCATTAAAGGTACAGTAATATCCCAGTGCTTGATGTAGCCATCTGAACCATCCAAAGCAGCCGCTTCATAAAGTTCAGGCGGGATAGATTGCAAACCCGCCAAATAAATCACCATGTAGTAACCCAACCCCTTCCAAATCGTCACCGCCATCACGCTAAAAATTGCCCACTGAGGGCTAGTAAGCCAAGGAATTCCTTCACTAAAACCGAGTTGATTGAGGAGTTGATTGAGCAAACCATTTTCTGCATACAGCCATCTCCAGGCAATCCCCGCCACTACCATTGAGATGACCACAGGTGTATAAAAAGAAGCGCGGAACCAACTAATTCCCCGGAGTTTTTGGTTGACTAAAATTGCCATTCCTAAAGGAAAAATCACTAAAATGGGTACGACTCCTACTAGATAGATAAGAGTATTTCCTAGGGTTTTCCAAAACACTGCATCTGTCCACAAGCGTTGGAAGTTTTCTAACCCAATCCACAAGGGTCTTGCTGTGAGGTCGTATTCATAACGAGTAAAACTCAGAAAAAAGGCTTGCAATGCTGGCCAAAATACACTTAACCCCAAAATAAATAGGGCAGGTAAGAGGAATAGGTAGGGAGTAAGACGTTTATTAGTCATTAGTTGGTGGGGATTGGTTAGCCGTGAGGAAGCTGTTGCACAAGATAACTTTGCAGCTTTTCTCGATCCCCCCTAGCCCCCCTTGAAAAAGGGGGGAACCGGAGTCAAAGTCCCCTGTGATATCAAAGGCGAAGCATCTTCTGGCTTCCCCCTTTTGAAGGGGGACGGGAGGGGGATCTCCAAGGGGAATTTAGGGGGATCAAACACATTTTGTATCCTGGTAAGAGATGTGTATACACAGTAGGTGTGAACGCAAAGGGGAGTAGTAGCCAAATTTGATCGCATTCAGCACGTCAGCAGTTCTTTCACGCTAGAGTCTGGCGTACAAACTTCTCCAAGCGATCCATACCTTTCTCAATTGAGGTCATATCGGTGGCGTAGGAGAGACGAATGCAATCATCGTCACCAAAGGCAATGCCAGGAATTGTTGCGACTTGTTGAGATTCTAGAAGGGCGTTGCAAAAGTCTAGGGATTTTAGACCGCATTTACTGATATTGGGGAACAAGTAGAACGCTCCTTCTGGTACAGGACAAGTTAGTCCAGGAATAGCTTGGAGACGCTCTAACATTACCTGTCGTCGTTTGGCAAAGGCGAGGCGCATCTCTTCGACGCCATCTTGGGAACCTTCCAAAGCCGCGATCGCCCCATACTGAGCAAAGGTACAGACATTTGATGTACTGTGACCTTGAATGGTGGTCATTGCCTTAATTAGTTCGACGGAACCAGCTAGGTAGCCCAAACGCCAACCCGTCATCGAGAACGCTTTGGCAAACCCACTACTAACGACGCTGCGCTCAAATATGTCTGCTCCGAGCGAGCCAATACTTACGTGTTCTGTGCCGTTGTAGAGGATTTTTTCGTAAATCTCATCAGAAACTACCTGGATATTTGTCTCAACGACTACCTCTGCTAGGGCTTTGATCTCTGCTGGAGTGTAAACCATCCCCGTTGGATTAGAGGGAGAATTGAGGACAAATAGCTGAGTGCGAGGAGTAATCGCAGCGCGTAGCTGTTCGGGGGTGATTTTGTAGTTTGTCGAGGTATCGGTGGGAACAATGACGGGGGTTCCTCCGGCAAGTTTTACCATTTCTGGATAAGACAGCCAGTAGGGAGCGGGAATAATCACTTCATCCCCAACATCAATCATCGCTAGCATCAGGTTGAAGAGAGAATGCTTACCGCCATTGGTGACGATGACATTTTCGGCACGGTAATCGAGATTATTTTCTACTTTGAGCTTATGCGCGATCGCTTCTCTTAACTGCTGTTCCCCAGCCGCAGGGCCATACTTGGTTTTACCTTCATCCAGGGCTTTTTTAGCAGCGGCTTTGATCGGCGCTGGGGTGTCAAAATCAGGTTCCCCGGCACTGAAGCTACAGACATCTATTCCGTCTGCCTTCATCGCTTTGGCTTTGGCGGAAATTGCCAGGGTTAGGGAGGGTGGAACTTGACTAACTCGTGCTGCCAGCTTCATGCTTGTGTCCAATCCGGTTAATGATATTGATCGCGCTCAGGCTAATAGTAAGGAGCAGTTAGCCGGAGCTTGAGGTGTAGATGATTTCAAGTAAATGGAATCAGGAATTTTAGGCTTATGTAGTTACAAGCACACTTCCTCTAGTTTTCCAGAGTAGCTTGCGATCGCCATGGAAATTGGCACTTTTTTTACTTTTTCACCTTGGCAACTCGGTTGTTGCTCCTTTGCAATAACTGTAAATAACCTCGATCAGAAGGTGATGTAGAAAAAGCAGCCAAATTGAAGAAATGTTACGGAATGGATACTTACTTTAACTGATATATTGTTTGGCTCGATACCTCCGCACTACCTATGGAGTTGAATTAGTATTCTCGACACGAGTGTACTGAGGCAACAATGATTGACCAGCTAAGTCTTCCCGCACCGGGCACTCTACTAGCGGCTGGTTAAACAAAAAAGTGTCCTGTCCACCTGCACTCTTATCCCTGTCGCTATAGGGTGTTTGTAGATGTTAGATGTTGACTGCTACGGAATCCTAGAGCTGGAGCCGAGAGTTTCCCAGGAAGAGCTTCACCAAAGTTACAAAGATTTAGCCTTTGTGTGGCACCCAGACCGTTTTATGGGAAATGCTCGGCTACAACGAAAAGCTCACGAAAAACTACAGCAGATTAATGCTGCCTATGCTCAGTTGCGTTCCCTCAGAAGAGCGGCACAAGCAACGGTTTCCCCGCCGCCCGTCTCAAAGCCATCCTCTCGTCCTCAGCCTGCAGCTAATCCCCAGAATTTCCACGAACCAAGAGTTAACTCCAGAGACTACAGGTACGAATCAAGAGTTAACTCCAGAGACTACAGGAAAGCTCCTCAGCCGCCTGTGTATGTTAGCCGCTTTGATGATTGTGCGTGGATAGATTAACACTCAAGAGTGTTGAGTCCTGAGTCCTGAGTAGGGGAGAAAGTATGAAGTATGAAGGGTGAAGTATGAAGTATGAAGGGTGAAGGGTGAAGTATGAAGGGTGAAGGGTGAAGGGTGAAGTATGAAAGGTAAGAGGTTCTCCCCTGCTCCCCTGCTCCTCATCTCAGGGAGGACTTTTTTGGTGCGATCGCGTTTACTGGAAGTAGTCAGTCTTCGGCAAAACTGTATGAATAGCTTCCCCTCCAAACTTCGCACCGTCCTCCTAATTTTGTTGGCTTGCAGTACGTTATTCTGCTCTTCCCTGACGCCCCCAGCCGCTGCTAGTCCGGCTCCGGGAGCGGGTTTAACGACCCTTAGAGCCATGGCAGCCGAGTCGGTTCCCTATGAGGAGGCGTTGAATAATTCTTTGCCTACACTGGTGGAGTTCTACGCTGACTGGTGTACTAGTTGCCAAGCGATCGCACCGACTTTGGAGAAATTGCACGATCGCTATGGTTCGCAACTCAACTTCGTCATGCTTAACGTTGACAACCCCCAGTGGCGACCCTTGCTCAAACAGTATCGCGTACAGGGCGTGCCGCAATTTTTCTTTCTTAATTCCGAACGGGTTGTGGTTAAGACGTTAGTCGGTGTAGTCCCAGAACCCGTTCTTGAGCGATTGTTTGAGCAGTTAGTCACTCAATAAGTTTTTAGCCCGCGTTCACCACCACTGAATCACCCTCAACTTTGGCTTGATAGGCTGTCAGAGGCTCGTTAGCTGGGCCTTCTAGTACTTTGCCATCCGGTGCAAACTTAGAACCGTGACAGGGGCAAGCGAAGGCTTTTTGGTCAGGATTCCAATTCACCTCGCAGCCTGCATGGGTGCAGGTGGGATTAACGGCGAGTAGAGAGTCCGGTGCAGTGGGGTTGCGGATGACGAGTAGGGGAGTGCCAGCCAACTTTTTATTAATTTGACCATTTTGCTCTAACTCAGCCACCGTACCAACGGATTGAAATTTATTAGTGGGACTACTCTGACTGACGGGAGTTTCTGTCTCCGGAGAGCAAGCGGCGATCGCCACAGGTAAAAAACTCGCTAGCCCACCAACTCCCACCCAACTTAAAAATGTCCGACGATTCATAAAAACCTCAAGATTTTTGCCTGTTTAAGGTTTAACAGACAGACGCCAACGAATCAGGATGGTACAGCATCAACCTTAAGGATGAAGTATTCCGGCTTCAGAGGCAAGTTATGCAAAAAATGCATAGAAATCATGCCTTTTATTAAGAATTTGCAACATTTTGTAATTAGAGATACAAATTTCTCTTTGGCGTTTGCATACCTTTAATCAACAAGCAGAGCGATCGCATCCACCCCACCCTCTGAATAACGTTTTAAATATTTGAACAAGCTCACAATCGGCAGTGCCTAGCCAGGAATAAGCCTCAATAAATCCTACCGCCCTAAGCAGTCGTAGTCTTTTCAAGCATTCACAAACACTGTCTTTCTACCCAACCGCAGCGCAGCGATTGGGCAACCTTAACTGTACTTAATACCCCCCCCACCATCCCTTACCCCACTCGACCACCAGCATGACGAAGTTTACTAGACGGAAATTCATCCTCACAGCCAGCGCTGCTACCGCTGCCTCTTTCTTAGTCCACGGCTGTAGTTCCGGTAACAACGCAACAACAGAGGTTGACAGTGCAACTGCCGTCAATCTCAGTCCCGCCGATACTCCAGAAGTCACCACTGCCAAGCTAGGATTCATTGCCCTAACAGATGCTGCTCCCCTAATTATTGCGCTGGAAAAAGGGTTCTATAAAAAGTACGGCATGACGGATGTAAAGGTAGAAAAGCAAGCGTCTTGGCCTGTCACCCGCGACAATTTGGAACTCGGTTCAGGGGGTGGTGGTATTGATGGAGCGCATATCTTAACCCCCATGCCTTACCTGATGTCCTTAGGTAAGATTACTCAGCAGCCCGTACCCATGTATCTCCTGGCACGGTTAAATGTCAACGGTCAGGCAATTTCAGTGGCTAATACCTACAAGGCGCTAAAAGTAGGTCTAGACAGTACTCCCATCAAACAAGCCTTTGCTCAAGCTAAAGCTGGCGGTAAAGGAGACCTCAAGGCTGCCATGACCTTTCCCGGTGGTACCCATGACCTGTGGATGCGTTACTGGTTAGCCGCAGGGGGTATTAATCCAGATGCAGATGTTTCCGTCGTTCCCATCCCACCAGCGCAGATGGTTGCCAACATGAAAGTGAACGCCATGGAAACTTTTTGTGTGGGTGAACCGTGGAACGCGCAGCTAGTCAACCAGAATGCCGGATATACCGCCTTAGTTACAGGCGAACTCTGGAAAGACCATCCCGAAAAAGCCTTTGCCATGCGAGCAGATTGGGTCGATAAACACCCCAAAGCCGCTAAGGCAATGTTAATGGCAATCCAAGAAGCCCAGCGATGGTGTGACAAAGCCGAAAACAAAGAAGAGATGTGTGAAATTGTCTCGCAGCGCCGATGGTTCAACGTTCCAGCCAAAGACATCGTCGAGCGCTCCAAAGGCAACATTGATTATGGCAATGGACGCACAGAACAAAACTCCCCATATCTGATGAAATTCTGGGCAGATAATGCCTCCTATCCTTATAGAAGTCACGACCTGTGGTTCCTCACAGAAGACATTCGTTGGGGTTATCTACCTGCTGATACCGACACGCAGGCAATTATTGACAAAGTTAACCGGGAAGACTTGTGGAGAGAAGCGGCTCAAGCAATAGGTGTTCCCGCAGCAGAAATTCCCACTAGCACCTCTCGCGGCGTTGAAACCTTCTTCGATGGCGTCAAATTTGACCCAGAAAATCCAGAGGCTTATTTGAAGAGCCTCAAAATCAAGAAAGTTTAATTAGGATTAGCCCTTAGCTGTTAACAGATTGCCGGGTGATGAACACATTACCAATGAGAGTGATGGTGCTAAGCGCAGTACCAAAAGCGATCGCTAAGGGCTAATTATGAATTTCTGAATACGCATCATTACCCACAGCTAGAAAACCCATGGCAACCAATCTCGATACTCGTCCTCAACGCCGCAGTAGATCAAGAACCAATATCGCCTTGAGGAAGCCGTTTCAAAAAATTATCCGTCCACTGATTGCCATCATCATTTTTCTGGTGATCTGGCAAATTCTTACCTCAAGCCCTGACTCAAATTTGCCCAGTCCTCTGAAAGTGTGGCAAGACACCTGGAACCCTCTGATTATCAATCCTTTTTTTGATAATGGTGGGATCGATAAAGGCTTAGGGATACAAATTGCGGCTAGTTTGGGACGGGTGGCAGTTGGCTTCTTTCTGGCGACCTTTGTGGGGATTGCCTTGGGGATTTTAATTGGCAGCAGTTCCTTTATGTATGATGCGCTAGACCCACTTTTTCAAGTTTTACGCACCATTCCTCCTCTTGCTTGGTTGCCTATTTCTTTAGCTGCCTTTCGCGATAGTCAACCTTCAGCGATTTTTGTAATTTTCATTACAGCAGTTTGGCCGATTATTATTAACACTACGGTAGGCGTCCAACAAATACCTCAAGATTACAAAAACGTTGCCCGTGTGTTGCGACTCTCTCGCCAAAAATATTTCTTTAAAGTTCTATTTCCCTCCGCCGTACCCTACATTTTTACGGGTTTGCGAATTGGCATCGGGTTATCCTGGTTAGCGATTATTGCGGCTGAAATGTTAGTCGGTGGTGTGGGAATCGGCTTCTTTATTTGGGACTCTTACAATAGTTCGCGACTCAGTGATATTATCCTAGCGCTGGTTTATGTCGGTTTAGTGGGTTTGTTGCTAGACCGGATGGTTGTATTTATCGCCTCAAAGGTTGTTCCTGAAGACCAAAAATAAGTAGGAAGTGTGCGATTGTTGGGGGCGTAGTTCAGGATAAAGGATGAAACTTCAAGTCCCTTTTGACACTTCACCCCAATTTGATTAAATGTTGCTACACATCGCCCACAAAGCATAAAAATGCTTCCTGACATTAAGGGGAGAAAAAGGGATGGAAGGAGCAATAAAAGCGTCTGTAGTAAGCATTGAGAAAATTGGAATCACACTTTAATTGCAATTCGTTCAACTTTCACTTTTTTAAGCCATGTCTGTCTTTGTTGAAATCGATCGCGTTGACCGAGTATTTCCCCTCCCGAATGGTGGCAAGTATATTGCCCTCAAAAATATCGACCTGAAAATTCGACAAGGGGAGTTTATTTCCTTAATCGGACATTCAGGTTGCGGCAAATCCACCTTATTAAATATCATTGCGGGTCTGGATCAACCCACTCAGGGTGGAGTGATTTTGGAAGGACGGCAAGTGACTCAACCCGGCCCCGATCGCATGGTAGTGTTCCAAAACTACTCCCTGCTTCCTTGGCTTAGTGTTAGGGAAAACATCGCTTTGGGTGTAGACGAAGTGATGGCACATCGTTCTAAGGATGAGCGTAAAGGGATTGTGGAACACCATATCGATCTGGTGGGTCTGCGACAGGCGGCTTCTAAGCGACCGGGTGAGCTTTCGGGGGGAATGAAACAGCGTGTGGCGATCGCTCGTGCTCTGGCGATTCGTCCGAAGTTGCTGTTATTAGACGAACCCTTTGGGGCGTTAGATGCTTTGACTCGTGGCGGCTTGCAAGAGCAGTTGATGAAAATCTGCCAGGAGAGTAAAGTCACCTGCATTATGGTGACTCACGATGTGGATGAAGCCCTGTTGCTATCCGACCGGATTGTGATGCTCACGAACGGGCCAGAGTCCCACATCGGACAAATTATTGATGTGGAAATAGCGCGACCACGCCAACGCCTAGAGGTGGTGAATCATCCCAGCTACTACCAATTGCGGAATGAGATGCTTTACTTCCTCAATCAGCAGAAAAAAGCGAAGCATCGGCAATCCAAGCTGCCCCAAATTGTTGCCCGCAATGGTTTAGAAAAAGTCAATCTGGAGATTGGCTTTATTCCGCTGACGGATTGTGCGCCTCTGGTGGTTGCCAAAGAAAAAGGCTTTTTCGCTAAATATGGCTTAGAAGAAGTCACTTTGAACCGCGAACCGAGTTGGAAAGCGATCGCCCAAGGAATCGTCACCGGACGCTTGGACGCCGCCCAAATGGTGGCTGGGATGCCCCTATCCCTGACGCTTGGGGCAGGCAATAAGCCCAAAATGCCCGTGGTTTGTGCATTAACGCTATCCCGCAACGGCAATGCGATTACCCTCAGCAAGCAGTTGTACAACCAGGGCGTCCGCACCTTAGCCGATTTCAAATCCGCCCTGCAAGCGACGCCGGACAAAGTTCACACCTTGGGGATGGTGTATCCTTCCTCCATGCACAACCTGATGCTGCGTTACTGGTTGGCATCAGGGGGAATCGATCCCGATGGCGATGTCAATTTGACGGTAATTCCACCACCGCAGATGGTGTCCAACTTGAAGGCGGGGAATATTGACGGCTACTGCGTCGGCGAACCCTGGAACTCTCGCGCCGTCTACGAAGACTTGGGCTTTGTCATTGCTACAGACCTAGACCTTTGGGCGGGACATCCAGAGAAAGTGCTAGGGGTGCGCGAAGAATGGGTCAACAAGTATCCTCAAACCCACATTGCTTTAGTGAAGGCACTTCTGGAAGCCTGCGAATACTGCGATGATTTGCGTAACCGGGAGGAAATTCTCGCCCTACTAACGCGCGAACAGTATGTGGGTTCCGCGCCAGAGTACACTCGCCCTGGCTTTATCGACCCCTATGATCGCGGTATGGGAGAAGCCCCTCAGCAATTGCCTCGCTTCAACCAGTTCTACGTCGATAGAACGAACTACCCCGATCAGGTAGAGGGCTTGTGGTTGATGACACAACTGGCTCGTTGGGGGATTATTCCCTTCCCGAAAAACTGGGTGAGCATTTTAGAACGAGTGCGGCGAATCGATTTGTTTGGTGCTGCTGTACGGGAATTGGGTATGCCAGATGTCGGACGCGATCGCGATTCCATCCGCATGTTTGACGGTACCGTATTCAATCCAGACAACCCCATCGACTACCTCAACAATCTAGAAATCAAGCGCCAAATCCGTGTTGAAGAGATTGATATTGATGATTTAGTTACCCCAGTAGCCTAAAGCTAACGTTGCAGGTTGGATCTGTGCAAATTTTCACCTGCTAACCTTCAACTCTCAACTTGCAGAACGTCCCCCTTCAACCTTCTTCCTATACCTCATGGCAGCAATCAACACTGGCAACCTTCTCAACACCCCATCCCATCCCCCAACTCCCAAGACTGGAGATCCCTTGCTTGTTATTGAGGATGTTTCAAAGGTTTATCCTACGCCCACAGGTTCCTACACTGTACTGACAGGCGTCAACCTCACTGTTCATGCAGGCGACTTTATTTGCTTGATTGGTCACTCTGGCTGTGGGAAGTCAACATTACTAAATATGGTGGCGGGTTTCTCGTCACCTACCCATGGCGAAGTGCGGCTGAAAAAACAGCTAATTACCGAACCGGGGCCCGACCGGATGATGGTGTTCCAGAATTACGCTCTGCTGCCTTGGTTGAGCGCCTTTGACAATGTTTATTTAGGCGTGGATTCAGTTTATCCCCACAAAACCCAGGCTCAAAAGCGGGCAATTGTGCGGGAGTATCTGGAAATGGTGGGACTGACAGACTCCGTTGATAAACGACCTTCACAGCTTTCCGGGGGGATGAAGCAACGGGTAGCGATCGCCCGTGCTTTATCGATTCGTCCAGAAATCTTGATTCTCGACGAACCCTTCGGGGCATTAGATGCAATTACGAAAGAAGAACTGCAAGAAGAACTCTTAAAGATTTGGCGCGAAAGCAAAGTCACAGTCTTGATGATTACTCACGACATCGATGAGGCATTATTCCTAGCCGACCGGATCGTGATGATGACTAATGGGCCCGCCGCTCATATTGGGGAAATCATAGACATTCCCTTCTCTCGCCCCAGAAACCGCGCCCAGATTATGGAAAATCCTCAATATTACGAACTCCGCAACTACGCCTTAGACTTCCTCTATCGGCGCTACGCTCATGATGATGCGGAATAGTCGTTAGTCGTAGGGTGGGTGATGTCTGCCCTACTACTTTGACGCACCCATCTAGAGAAGCCCAATTGTTAGGGCTTTAGTACAGAGATCGAACTAAGTTTTAGCGCCTACTCCTAGAAGTAGGCGCTATCTTTTTAGGGTTCAAAGATCAGCTATTCCACAAATAATCCTGCACTTTATGTAAAAGACGCATAACCAATATGTGATTTCTTCATATAAAGATACATTCTGTAACTTTATATACAAATCTCCCCTTGGCGTTTGAATAACGTGGTTTGCAAAGAGTAATGGCACCAAAGCGCTCTTGATGAACGTTCGCACATCAGAACGCCACGTACTAGGAGAAACCCATGATCAGCGCCGCCAAGCCAGAGACAAGCCTGAACAAGTTTGAAAAATTTAAAGCCGAAAAAGACGGGCTTGCCATCAAAGAACAGCTTGAGCATTTTGCTCAAATCGGCTGGGAAGCGATGGACAAAACTGACTTGGAACATCGCCTCAAATGGATGGGTGTATTTTATCGCCCCGTTACTCCCGGCAAATTTATGCTGCGGCTGCGGATGCCGAGTGGAATTTTAACCAGCACTCAAATGCGGGTACTTGCCGAAGTCTTGCAACGCCACGGTGAAGATGGCAGTGGCGACATCACCACCCGCCAAAATATCCAGTTACGCGGTATCCGCTTAGAAGACGTACCCGATATTTTCCAGAGATTTCAGAAAGTCGGCTTAACCAGCGTTCAGTCCGGGATGGACAACGTCCGCAACATCACAGGCTCCCCTGTAACGGGAATTGACGCCGATGAGCTAATCGACACTCGCGAACTGGTGCAGCAGGTGCAGGATATGATCACCAACAGTGGTGAGGGTAATCCAGAATTCACCAACCTGCCTCGCAAATTCAACATTGCCATTGAGGGCGGTCGCGATAACTCTATCCACGCCGAAATTAACGATATTGCTTTTGTTCCTGCCTACAAAGAAGGGCAAATCGGGTTTAATGTCGTGGTTGGTGGCTTCTTCTCCGCCAAACGCTGCGAAGCGGCAATTCCTTTAAATGCCTGGGTGACTCCTGACGATGTAGTTGACCTGTGCCGTGTCATTTTGGAGGTCTACCGCGACAACGGACTGCGGGCAAATCGCCAAAAAGCCCGGTTGATGTGGCTAATTGATGAGTGGGGCGTGGAAAAGTTTCGCGCCGTGGTGCAAGAACAACTCGGACGTACCTTGCAATCCGCCGCAGAGAAGGACGAAATCGACTGGGAAAAGCGAGATCACATCGGTGTGCATCGTCAAAAGCAGTCAGGATTAAATTTTGTCGGGTTGCACATTCCCACAGGTCGCTTCTATGCCCAGGATATGTTTGATCTGGCGCGGGTGGCAGAAGTTTATGGGAATGGTGAAATTCGCCTGACGGTTGAGCAAAATGTCATTATTCCTCACATCCCGGATTCTCGCTTAGAGGCATTTTTAGCAGAACCACTGTTGGAACGTTTTTCCATCGAGCCGCAACCCTTGGAGCGATCGCTAGTATCTTGTACCGGGGCACAGTTTTGCAACTTTGCCTTGATTGAAACTAAAAATCGCGCCATTGACTTGGTTAAAGAACTCGATGAATCCCTCACTATTACTCAACCTGTGCGGATTCACTGGACAGGTTGCCCTAACTCCTGCGGACAGCCGCAAGTTGCCGATATCGGCTTAATGGGAACCAAAGTCCGCAAAGATGGTAAAACCGTTGAAGGTGTAGACCTCTACATGGGTGGCAAAGTCGGTAAAGATGCCCACCTCGGCACCTGCGTACAAAAAGGCATTGCTTGTGAGGATTTGAAGCCTGTGTTACAGCAGTTGCTAATCGAGAATTTTGGTGCAAAACTTCGCCCATGAAGGTAAGAGTTTAAGTGATATAGCAATCCTAAATGGGTTGTAACAGTCTCTGTTCTATTCCTCTAATTTCTCCGCATCTGGTGTGGTGCGTTGTTCCGCAAATTGAAGCGTTTCTGAAATATTAGTAGAGTCCTTAATCGTAAGGCTAGGGACTCTATTTTTTTCTTGACTTACTTTGTTGAAAAGTACGGCAATTTGCTTTTTGTTGCTCAACTCAATGTTTATTTGTCTAGTTTGTGCGATCGCCGCTTCGTTTTAGATTGATGCAAGAAAAGAATGGTTGCTGTGCAAAATCTTCATATTTATTAGTATTTTGTAACAAAGTATACCATTTCATGTCTTGAAGAATGTGATGCTTAATGAAGCAAATAAAGAATTAAACTTACTGGGATTAGTGATGACAAAATAATTAATTCTTATTTAAGAGATTAATAACTTTCGTCAAATCATCTCTTTACTTCTAAGCCGAAAACTGGGATCAAAAACAACACTCGGTTTTCCAAAATAAGTTTAGTGAAAGGAAGACTTTTACTTCGATCAGCCTCAATATTTCAAGCTACAAATTCAGCAATGGCTGATATTCTTTTCACCAATCTGCTCCCTATAATTAAGCCGCAGTTTCTACTTAAAGAAGGTAATTAATGCTCAAAGAAATCTGGTCATTTCACGGCAGGTACCGCATCTTACACATGACGTGGTTTGCCTTCTTTCTCTCGTTTGTGGTGTGGTTTAACTTCGCTCCCTTTGCCACAACAGTTCAAGAATCCCTAGGTCTAAGCACTACCCAGGTACGAACTCTTGCCATTTGTAATGTGGCTTTAACTGTTCCCGCCCGCATCATCATTGGTATGTTGCTGGACAAGTTTGGCCCCCGCGTTACCTACTCGGCGCTACTCGTTTTCGCAGCAATTCCCTGTACCATGTTTGCGCTGGCGCAGGACTTCAACACCCTGGTGGTGAGTCGTTTGCTGTTGAGTATCGTCGGTGCGGGGTTTGTGATTGGAATTCGGATGGTTGCAGAGTGGTTTCCCCCCAGAGAGATTGGACTTGCCGAAGGAATTTATGGCGGTTGGGGTAACTTTGGCTCGGCGGCGGCGGCGTTCGCTCTTCCTTCTGTGGCGCTGGGATTAGGAGTTCTATCTGGAGGACAAGCCAACTGGCGTTTAGCGATCGCGCTTACCGGAATTGCGGCGGCGGTTTACGGTGTCATCTACTTTTTCAGTGTCCAAGATACGCCCACAGGTAAGGTTTACCAACGTCCTGCCCGTCACGGTGGCATAGAAGTCACCAGCAAGCGGGACTTCTGGTTCCTGCTCGCCATGAATATCCCCCTCACAGGCGTTCTCGCATTACTCGCTTGGCGCTTAACTCAGGTGGGTTTCCTCAATTCAGTGGGACTAATTATTAGCTGGCTATTCCTGCTCGGTTTGTATCTCTTCCAAGCTTACAAATGCTGGGATGTGAACAAAGAACTGATGATCGGCAAGAAGCACTACCCCGCTGAAGACCGCTACAAGTTCAATCAAGTTGCCCTGCTCGAACTGACTTATTTTGTGAACTTTGGCTCAGAACTGGCAGTTGTGTCCATACTTCCTGCTTTTTTTGAACTGACCTTTAGCTTGAACAAAACTCAAGCCGGAATGATTGCCGCCAGTTATGCCTTTATGAACTTAGCCGCCCGTCCTGGTGGTGGTTTAATTTCTGATACGTTGGGTAGCCGGAAATGGACAATGACGATCCTCACAGGCTGCATGGGCATCGGCTATTTCCTAATGAGTACTCAAAATAGCAACTGGTGGCTCCCGGCGACAATTGTGATTACTATGGCTTGCTCCTTCTTTGTACAAGCTGGAGAAGGCTCCACCTTTGCCATTGTCCCCCTAATTAAGCGTCGAGTCACAGGTCAAATTGCTGGAAATGTTGGGGCTTACGGTAACGTTGGGGCGGTCTGTTACTTAACCCTCTACAGCCTTTTACCAGAAGGCGCTTTAGGAAATCAAATTTTCTTCCAAACCTTAGGAATTTCTTCTGTGGTTGTGGGGTTCCTCTGCTGGTTCTTCTTAAAAGAACCCAAGGGTTCGTTTGCCGAGCATCATGAAAATGAAGAATTAATTATCTCGCCAATAGACGTCAAGCAAGTAAATCGTTGATTAACTCAAAGGAGCGAGGTAAAAGCGCCATCAGGAAATGGGGCAATCCTCAAAAAATTGCCCCGATTGCTCTGGTAATGAATCAAGTAGTCCCTAATAATCAGCAAGGGTTCTATATTTTTTTTATACCCAAAGGTAGAGATTTATCAAAAATATTCTCTCGGTAAAAAGTGTCTTTTGTGGCAATTGGGTCAACTTGTAACATTTCCTACGAACTCCACTGAAGAAGTCGATTAACCTAACACGAGTAAAGTCTTTTCGATGGCTCCCAGAGCAAGTTAGGGGCAAATCTTCCGGTTTCTCAAAGGAGCAGGACGCCATAATCCGAGGTTCTTTTATGACCAGCACTGATAAAAAGCTAAAACTTAACAAAATTGAGCAATCTAAAGCCAAAAAACATCCTTTGTTGCTAAAGCAGGAGCTGGAACAATTCGCTCAAATAGGCTGGGAAGCCGTAGATGACTTCGATCGCGAGTATGGACTTAAATGGCTAGGTTTTTTCCATCGCACGGTTACTCCGGGCAAGTTTATGCTGCGGATGCGGATTCCTAATGGCATTTTGACCAGCACTCAGATGTGCGTGCTAGCAGAGATTGTGCAACGCTACTGCCAAGGCTCAGGGTTTCAAGACCGGGGTAACGCTGACATTACCACGCGGCAAAATCTCCAACTGCGGGGAATGCGAATCGAGGACATCCCAGATATTTTTGATCGATTACTCAAAGCCGGGTTAACCAGCGTTCAGTCCGGTATGGACAACGTCCGAAACATTACAGGTTCTCCAGTTGCAGGCATTGATGCGGATGAATTGATTGATACTCGTGGGTTAGTCCGCAACCTCCAAGACATGATTACGGGGAACAGCCAAGGCAATCTTGCACTGAGTAACCTGCCCCGGAAGTTCAACATTGCCGTCGCTGGGGGGCGCGACAACTCCGTCCATGCAGAAATTAACGACCTAGGCTATCTTCCGGCTTACAAAGAGGGCAAGTTAGGGTTTAACCTGCTCGTCGGCGGTTACTTTGCTCCTAATAATTATGTAGCAGCGATTCCCCTCAATGCTTGGATACCTCCGGAAGAGGTCGTTCCCCTGGCAGAGGCAATGCTAATTGTCTACAACGAAAACGGTTCAAGGGCGAAGCGGCAAAAGTGCCGGATGATGCATCTGATTGAAGATTGGGGTTTAGAAAAATTTCGGACGGAACTAGAAAATCAACTGGGACATCCCTTAGAACCCGCCGCCGAGAAAGACGAAATCGACTGGGAAAAGCGCGACCATATTGGCGTCCACAAGCAAAAGCAACCGGGGCTGAACTACGTCGGCTTGCACGTCCCCATCGGTCGCCTGTATGCCGATGAAATGTTTGAGCTGGCACGGCTGGCGGAAGTTTACGGTGGGGGTGAAGTTCGTCTCACTGTTGAGCAGAATTTGATTATTCCCGATGTTCCCGATACCCGTTTAGAGACGTTCCTAAACGAGCCGCTTGTAAAAGAGCGTTTCACTACCGCCCCAGAACAACTCAACCGGGCATTGGTTTCCTGCACGGGGAGTGAATTTTGCAGTTACGCCATGATTGAAACCAAAAACCGCGCCCTAAAGCTGATTCAGGAACTAGAAAGCGAGCTAAACCTGCCCCGCCCGATACGGATTCACTGGACGGGTTGCCCGAACTCCTGCGGTCAACCGCAAGTAGCGGATATTGGCTTAATTGGCACCAAGGCCCGTAAAGATGGTGAAACTGTGGAAGCGGCTGATATCTGGATGGGCGGAAAGGTGGGGAAGGATGCCCATTTAGGGGAAGAAATTATGAAAAAGGTTCCCTGCGATGAACTCAAAGACGTGCTGCGGGGGCTACTGATTGAACATTTCGAGGCACAACCGAACCGAGAAGCCGTGCGAGAGAAAACCACCGTCGGTTAGCGAGTCGCTACCTTTCTCCTCGTTGCTGTTAATGCTATTTCGCTTATAGGAAGGTTTGGTAATGCTCAAAGAGGTTTGGTCATTTAGCGGTCGATATCGCATCTTACACCTGAGCTGGTTTGCGTTTTTTCTATCCTTTGTTGTTTGGTTTAACTTTGCGCCCTTTGCAACAGCGGTGCAAGCTGATTTAGGTTTATCTGAAGCTCAAATACGGACGCTGGGGATCTGTAACGTTGCTCTTACGGTTCCGGCACGGATTATTATCGGCATGTTGCTGGATAAGTTTGGCCCGCGTCTGACTTATTCGGCGCTATTGATTTATGCGGCGGTTCCGGCAATTGCCTTTGCCTTAGCACAAAACTTTAGCCAACTCGTGATTAGCCGCTTGGCACTCAGTATTGTGGGAGCGGGATTTGTCATTGGTATCCGCTTGGTAGCCGAGTGGTTCCCCCCGAAAGAGATTGGACTCGCCGAAGGCATCTATGGCGGCTGGGGCAACTTTGGTTCGGCGGGGGCAGCCTTTACCCTGCCTTCAATTGCGGCGGCGACGGCTTTTTTAGGAGCAGGACAAGTCAACTGGCGCTTTGCGATCGCCCTTACCGGAATTGCTGCTGCTATTTATGGCGTTATCTATTACTTCAACGTCGAGGATACTCCCCCCGGCAAAGTTTACAAGAAACCTGAACGTCACGGCGGGCTAGAAGTAACCAGTAAGCGGGACTTCTGGTTCTTAATGCTGATGAATATTCCCTTAGTGGGCGTCTTGGCGTTACTCGCTTGGCGCTTAAGCAATGTCGGTTTCCTGACTCCAACCGGATTAATCATCACCTGGTTGCTACTTTTGGCTCTTTACGCGTTTCAGACCTACAAGTGCTGGGATGCCAATCAGGAATTGATGACGGGTAAAAAGCGCTATTCGCCTGAAGAGCGTTATGCCTTTAATCAAGTTGCCGTTTTAGAGGTGACCTACTTTGTCAACTTTGGTTCAGAGTTAGCGGTTGTTTCCATGCTCCCGACATTTTTTGAACGCACCTTTGGGTTAACCCCAGTACTCGCTGGTGCGATCGCCGCCTCCTATGCCTTTATGAACTTGGTATCTCGTCCCGGTGGCGGCTTAATCTCCGATAGTATGGGAAGCCGGAAATGGACGATGACCGTGCTGACGGCGTGCATGGGAATCAGCTATCTACTCATGGGTACTCTCAACTCAAATTGGTGGCTGCCTTTGGCGGTGCTGCTGACGATGACTTGCTCCTTCTTTGTGCAGGCGGGAGAAGGCTCCACCTTTGCAATTGTCCCCCTGATTAAGCGCCGAGTCACAGGTCAGATTGCGGGTAATGTCGGCGCTTATGGCAACGTGGGCGCAGTGTGCTTTTTAACTCTCTATAGCCTCTTACCCCAAGGGACGGCGGGAAATCATATTTTCTTCCAGACTATAGGAATCTCCTCGCTGATTGTGTCGTTTTTGTGTTGGTTCTTCCTGAAAGAACCGAAAGGCTCCTTTGCAGAACACCATGAGGGTGAGGAACTGGTAATGCCAGGAATTACGCATCAAGAATCCTTTAAAAGCTAATTGCCACCCCTTTTAGCATCTAATCATTAAGCGCGATCGCCTTTATAACAGCTATGACTGACTCCACTAAAACCCTTTGTCCCTACTGCGGCGTTGGCTGTGGTCTGGATGTAACGCCACCCGCGCAACGCGGTCAGGCAACTAATCGTGACAGCGAAGGGAGACCGATTTGGAAAGTACGAGGCGATCGCGCCCATCCTTCGAGTCATGGGATGGTGTGCGTTAAAGGCGCAACAATCAGCGAGTCTTTAGACAAAGACCGCTTGAAGTATCCGATGATGCGGGATTCTTTAGATGAACCGTTTCGACAGGTGAGTTGGGAAGACGCCCTAGAGGCAATTACCAATCGGATGCGTAAGCTGTTAGTCACCAAAGGTGCAGACGCCATCTGCATGTACGGCTCCGGTCAGTTTCAAACCGAAGACTACTACATCGCCCAAAAACTGCTCAAAGGCTGCTTGGGTACGAATAACTTCGACGCCAACTCCCGGCTGTGCATGTCCTCCGCTGTATCGGGCTACATTCAAAGCTTCGGGTCTGATGGCCCCCCTTGCTGCTACGAAGACTTGGAACTCACCGACTGCGCCTTCTTAATTGGCACCAATACGGCAGAATGTCACCCGATCATCTTTAACCGCCTACGGAAGCACCACAAAAAAAATAAAAAAGTCAAAATGATTGTGGTTGACCCCCGCCGCACGGAAACCGCCGAAGCAGCGGACTTGCATCTGGCGATTCGACCCGGCACCGACATTGACTTACTCAATGGCATTGCTTACCTCCTGATGCAATGGGGACACTACGACTCGGTGTTTATTGACGAATGCACAGCGGGATTTCCGGAATTTTCCGAAGTCCTTCAGCACTACCCACCGGAAACCGTCGCGCAACGCTGCGGCATTTCCATTGCAGATTTGGAAACCGCCGCTCGGTACTGGGGCGAGTCGGAGCGGGTGTTGTCGTTGTGGTCGATGGGGGTGAATCAGTCCTCAGAAGGCACAGCCAAGGTGCGGCATATTATCAACCTGCACTTGATGACGGGAAATATTGGCAAACCGGGGGCGGGGCCTTTTTCTCTCACCGGACAGCCAAATGCGATGGGCGGACGGGAAGCTGGCGGTCTTTCCCACATTTTGCCGGGATACCGCTTGGTGAAAAATCCCCAGCATCGTCAGGAAGTTGAACAGCTCTGGGGGCTACCTGCGGGGCAAATTTCTCCCTATCCCGGTCGCACGGCTTGGGATATGATTACGGGTTTGGAAACCGGGGAAGTGGGTTTGTTGTGGGTAGCGGCGACGAATCCCGCTGTGAGTATGCCCGATCTTGAACGGACAAAGGCAGCATTGAAGCGATCGCCTTTTACGGTTTACCAAGACGCCTACTACCCTACAGAAACCGCCACCTACGCTCACGTCCTCCTTCCGGCTGCCCAGTGGAGCGAAAAAACTGGGGTGATGACCAACTCCGAACGAGTGGTGACTCTTTGCCCGCAGTTTCGCAATCCTCCCGGAGAAGCAAGAGCCGACTGGGAAATCTTTGCTGAAGTCGGTCGTCGCCTGGGGTTTGTGGAGCAATTTTCCTTTAAAAATTCCCAGGAAGTCTATGCCGAATTTACCCAACTGACGCGGAGGCGGCTGTGCGAATCAACAGGCATTAGCCACGAACGCCTGCAAGCCCACGGCCCAATCCAATGGCCCTGTCAGGAAGGGGAAGAGATTTTCACGGCCGAAGCCAAGCGCCTCTATACCGAGTTCCGCTTCCCAACTCCTGACGGACGAGCGCGGTTTTCCGCCTATCACTCACGGGGATTAGCAGAACCACCCGATCCCAATTATCCGTTGGTCTTAACGACAGGACGCCTTTACGGACATTGGCACACCCAAACCCGTACCGGACGCATCCCGAAAATTCAACAGATGCACCCCAATCCTTTTATTGAGATTCATCCCCGCGATGCCAAGCCGTTAGGGATTGAAGAAGATGCCTGGGTAGAAGTGCGATCGCGTCGTGGGTTCGCTCGTTTCCCAGCCAAAATTACCAAAGCGATCGCTCCTGGTACGGTCTTTGTCCCCATGCACTGGGGCGCACTTTGGGCAGACAACGCTGAAGCCAACGCCCTCACCCACCCCCAAGCCTGTCCCGACTCTCTCCAGCCGGAACTCAAAGCCTGCGCTGTAAAGCTTGTCCCCGTTGCCACGATTACCGAAGGCGAGCAATTCCAGCCCGCTGTCGATCAAATGTTCTCATCCCCATTGTCTGTCTGAGGAGCAGGGGAGCAGGGGTGCGCTCACAGGTGTAGGTTTTTTACAAAAGAGAGAAGGGCAAAAGTGGAGGAGGGAAAATAGGTTTAGTGTAACGCCGAAAAAATCAGGTCAGAAAATGTGGAAAAACCAATACCTGAAACAATGGT
>JAHHHJ010000031.1 GCA_019359445.1 Kastovskya adunca ATA6-11-RM4
TGATTTGTCTAGGTTCGGGGCGCTGGAGTCGGTTAGCCCTTCTCTTGAGCGCTTTCCTAATGTAACGTCAATAAATCCTTCTGTCAACTATTTAGAACAACTTTTTGGGACAATTCCCTCGATGCCTGTTGTGAAGCGGCATTTACGCGAAAATAGTTTGTACAGTTTGGGCAGGAATGAAGGTAATTATGAATTTTCAGTCGGTTATTGCTACCTTAAATCAGTTTTGGAGCGATCGCGGTTGCTTGATTGCCCAATCCTATGACACCGAAAAAGGCGCTGGCACGATGAATCCTCATACGTTCCTGAGAGCAATTGGACCCGAGCCGTGGTCAGTTGCTTACGTTGAACCGTGCCGACGGCCGACAGATGGACGGTATGGAGAAAATCCTAACCGCTATCAGCACTACTATCAGTACCAAGTACTAATTAAGCCTTCACCCGATAATATCCAAGAAATTTACCTGGATTCTTTAAGGGCTTTAGGGATTCATCCGGAAGACCATGACATTCGGTTTGTTGAAGATAACTGGGAATCACCAACTCTTGGTGCTTGGGGAGTTGGTTGGGAAGTCTGGCTTGATGGGATGGAGATTACTCAATTCACCTACTTCCAGCAATGTGGAGGCATTGATTGTCGCCCAGTCTCTATTGAGATCACTTATGGGTTAGAGCGATTGGTTATGTATTTGCAAGAGGTGGACGCCTTCACAAAGATTCGCTGGACTGATCGCGTTACTTATGGGGATGTTCATCTTCAAGGAGAAGTTGAGCAATGTACTTACAACTTCGAGGCATCTAATCCAGATTTACTGTTTACCCTCTTTGGTCTGTACGAGCAAGAGGCAGAGCAACTTACCAAAAAAGGGTTGGTTTTACCTTGCCTGGACTACGTTCTTAAGTGCTCTCACACGTTTAATTTACTGGATGCTAGAGGAGTTATCTCTGTAACGGAGCGAACGCGCTATATCGGCAGAATCCGCAACCTGGCACGGCAAGTTGCTCAACTTTATTTGCAGCAGCGAGAAACCTTGGGCTTTCCACTCAATCGGATACAGACAGTCTAGTCACTATCGGCTGAGTACAAAACGAAAATAGGTTCAGTAGCTCAACGGCGTTATCTGGCTCGGTTAAACTGTCCGAAAGCTTGTGTATAGAGATCGCAAAACTTGCTTACCCAAAGGTTACAGAACGGATGGAAAGTCTGAGTCAGGTATTAGAGTCGATCGCTAACCAATTTTGCAACTCAGGAATTCTTGAGCCAGTTGTTTATTGGGGTTATCCGATGATGATGGTTAGTTCTGTAGGGCTAGCGAGTTGGCGGCGGCGAGTGGTGGCAGAATCTGCGATCGCTTTTAAAAGTAAATCTCACCAGACTGTACTGAGATTAAAGCTGAGTTTAGCAACCAGATGACAGCTATTAATATGGCACTGCTGTGTTTCGTCTATATCTTGGGACTGCTGTCTACAGGGATTTTAGGTTTACCCTCTCGCGCCGTTCCCTGGGAAGAGAGTGCTCAACTGATTTTGGCAGTAACGGTTTTAGGAGGGGTTCTAGCGATTATTGTGCCTCGCTGGTGGCGAACAGGTCCTAGACCGAAAATATGGATTGCGGCTGGTATTGTGGGAGCATTGGCAACTGTATACTTGCAGCTTCGGATACCGCATCCTCTGCCATCCGACATCAGTCAATTTATTCCAGCTTCTGAAGATAGGGCACTGGAAAAAGTTGTTATAGTTCAGGGCAAGATAGACAGTGTACCTCGCCTGACGAGAAGTCAGAAGGCACAGTTTTGGTTAGATGTTGTCGGACTCAGTGAAGTAGAAAGTCGCGATGGTCCAGCGGAAATTAGCCAGGAAGCAACAGGAAAGCTATATGTCACTGCCCCCCTTCTGCAAGCAACGGGACTTTATCCTGGTCAGGTAATTGCGGTTACGGGCAATCTGTACGAACCTGAAGCCGCGACTAATCCAGGAGCGTTTGACTTCAAAGCATTTCTAGCAAAGGAAGGAACGTTTGCTGGGATGAGGGGGCGTCAAATTAATGGGACAGAGGAGCACCTCAAACATCCGTGGGGATGGTGGCAGCTACGGCAGCGAATTGTCCGCGCCCAGATTCACTGGCTCGGCAGTCCAGCGGGCCCACTAGTTAGTTCAATAGTCTTGGGAGGTCAAGCCGTTGATTTGCCCTATGACATTCGTGACAAATTTGTTCAGACGGGATTAGCTCATGCTTTAGCGGCTTCGGGATTTCAGATTTCTTTGATTTTAGGGTTGGTTGTCACTCTAACTAAGCGGCTGTCAAAGCGATCGCAGTTGGTGTGGGGTGTTGCTGCTTTAGTTGTCTTTGTTGGTTTGACAGGTCTACAGCCTTCCGTTGCTAGAGCAGCCGTCATGGGATTGGGAGCGTTAATTGCTTTAGCAACACAGCGGAAGACAAAGCCTCTAGGATCGCTACTGCTAGCGGCAACACTGCTACTGCTATTTAATCCCTTATGGATCTGGGATTTGGCATTCCAGCTCAGTTTCTTAGCCACTTTAGGACTAGTGGTGACAGTTCCACCATTGACCAAGCAGTTGGATTGGTTGCCACCAGCGATCGCGATTTTGATTGCTGTGCCACTGGCGGCTTCTTTGTGGACACTTCCCCTACTAATTTATGTTTTTGGTGTGGTTGCGCCCTACAGCATTGTTCTAAATATCATCACCACGCCGCTAATTTCCATCATTAGTATTGGGGGAATTATCAGTGCCTTAGCGGCGGTGATTTTTCCCTTAGCAGGTAGTGCGATCGCCTGGCTACTTTATTTCCCTACTCAGTTACTCATTGAATTAGTGCAATTTTTCAGCCAGTTGCCGGGGAATTCAGTTGCTGTAGGGACAATCTCGTTAGTTCAGCTCTTTTGTCTCTATGGACTAATCGGTTTGATTTTAGTCAGCAGGCGTTGGGGACGCCAATGGTGGTTAGTTGGACTGACGGCTGTGGCTGTAGTCGTACTTCCTGTGTGGCAAACTCAGGCAGCACTGATACAAGCAACAGTGCTGGGATCAAATCAAGATCCAGTTTTAGTGGTTCAAAACCGGGGGCAAGTAACGCTTATTAACAGTGGAGGAGTGGATACAGCAAGATTTACAGTACTACCGTTTTTACAAAAACAGGGAATTGATCGCATTAATTATGCTGTTGCTCTTAATTCTCAACCTCAATGGAGGAGTGGTTGGTTGTTTCTGTTAGACCGCTTGTCTGTGAAGAACTTCTATAGCAATGTGGCTTCGCCAGCACTCAACGTGACGCAGCCAGCGATCGCCAAAGCTGTGAAGGCAAAGCGAGGAGATTACCAAGCGTTGCCAGCAAGTCAAATTTCAGCGGGTGCTGTACCGATCACACTGCTTAATGCCGAACCGCCTGTGTTGCATCTGCAAATAGATGACCACAGCTGGTTGCTGTTAGGAGAGAGCAAACTTGATCAGCAAGAAAATTTAGTGGCGACTGTCAATTTGCCTCGCGTGCAGGTGCTTTGGTGGTCAGGAGAAAAGCTGGCACCAGAGTTGTTAGAGGTACTGCAACCCCAAGTCGCGATCGCCTCTGCTAACACCGTTGAGCAGAACACCGCCCTACTGTTAGAAAGTATGAAAACTGAGATTTACTGGACTGGGCGCGACGGTGCAATTCAATGGACTCCGGCACATGGCTTGGAAACAACTCTAGATGCACTGGACAAGGATGTCTCACTTGAGTAAAAAGCTGGTCAATTGTACCCAGAAGTCAGTAAAATAGCGAGGATACACTCACACCTTGGAGAGGTGGCAGAGCGGTTGAATGCGGCGCACTCGAAATGCGCTTTGGCGAAAGCCAACGGGGGTTCGAATCCCCCCCTCTCCGTGGAAAGTTGTTTAGACTCCTAGCATTAAGTTAGGGGTCTTTTCAATTGTGGTTGTATAGAAGGCGATCGCCTTTTTTTTTGGAGGACGTTCGGAGCTGCCTGTGTAAGTGCTAGGTAGCAGCGATCGCGTCATCCTGGTGATGCTGCTAAGGAATAGTAGTGATTTAGTGCCATAAAGTCATCACAATAAAGTTAGCTTTTAGTCACTAATCATGCTTACAAAGTTAGTTTTTAGTCACTAAAAGCCTAAAGAGGTGCAAACAGTCTTTACAAAAATATTGGGGTTATAGTAACCAAATACCCATGTAGAGACGAAAAATAGTGACTATGAACCCGAAAAGAATTCATCTTAAGCCCTTGGCCCCTTATGAAGACAGACTCTTACATGCCCTAGCCTTCTTCAGAACAAAGCGTCAAGCGACAACACAGGCTCATCATTGTTTATCGATGTATCTACGCTCTTCAGAGTCTCGAATCATGTCAGAGGTGGGATTTTATTCCAAGATGGCGGGACTTGACAAGACAAAGTTCCTTGAACTCATTTATCAAGACCCAGACAAGGCGGCACAGCTAATTAAGGATTCCACGGGAATTAATATCAGTGACGTGTTTGATCCTGACCTTCATGATGCTGAATCAAGTCAATTTTGAGTATCTTAGCTATCTATCTATAGGCTGAAAGTCTGAGGCTATACAGAGGAAACATCAGATATTCGTCTGTGTGCAACGGTGGTTACAAGTTCTTCAACCCCAATAAACCTTTTAGCTAAGAATCTGAATTGGCTTCAGGCTATCTGCCATTGGCAGGATGCGACCAATAATGCGGCTACAGGTATATCCCTGAGCTTTGAGTGCGACTAGACATGCTGTTGCCTGTTCTGCGGGAATAGTCGCTAGTAGACCTCCGGCTGTTTGCGGATCAAACAGCAAAGGATAAGTGGGGCGATCGCTTACCGCTGTTAGATTACTCAGGTAAGCAGAGGAACGAAGATTTTGTGGCTGGAGAGAGCTAGTAATACCTTGCTGCACCATTTCCTGAGCACCTTCTAGCACAGGGATGGCGGCTAAATCTAGCTCCACAGCCACACCAGACGCCTGCACCATTTCTAGTAGATGCCCCAGTAGCCCAAAACCTGTAACATCCGTGCAAGCCGTTGCTCCATACTCTACAAATACACCAGCGGCGGCTTGGTTTGATAACAGCATTGACTCGACAGCATCATCAATCCAGCGCCCTTTTGCCAAACGACGCATATCAGCCGCAAAGAGCGTTCCCGTACCTAATGCTTTCGTGAGAATTAACACCTGTCCCGGCTTCATTCCATCTTTTCGCAGCAGTTTGTCAGGATCAGCCAATCCGTTACAGGTAAGTCCAAAGGCAAGTTCTGCGCCTTCGGTTGTATGACCACCAACTAGAGTTGTTTGTGCCTGATACAGTACCTTCATGGCACCAGAAAGCAGTTGATAAAGTGTTTCCTCTACTTTCGTTTCTTTAGCATAGGGAACGGTGACAACGGCAAGGGCGCTTTGAGGTGTTGCACCCATGGCGAAAATATCACTCAGGCAATGATTGGTACAGATTTGTCCAAAAACAAAAGGGTCATTGATTAAAGCGGGAAAGTAATCAATGGTTTGTACCATCACCCGATTAGGTGGCACTTGCAGGACGGCACAATCATCGGGCGTATCTAATCCCATCAGAATATCATTTCGCGGGTAAGCCCCCTGTTGGGCTTGCAGTCGCTGTAAAACTCGCTGTAAAACACTGCTTCCAACTTTGGAACCACAGCCTCTACAATGCATGGTATTAGGAATTGATTCGGGGCTGATTTGGGGTTGGCGATCGCTTCCTTGCCGTTCTGACATTTCTGGCAAATCGCTAAATTGCTCCATAAATTTACGGTCAATATAGTCTTTCCAATGCCATAACCATCGTGATTGCCAGCCAAACGCTCCCCATGAGGCAATGCAGTTTCCATCTCCCGTGCCAATTAAACTTAGGTATCGCTTCTGGGGTTTGTAGGGTTTGAGGGGTTTTTCAAGACAGGTTTGCTGGAGATTTTGAAACAGTGGCTTCCCTTGACGTACGGCAAACACACCAGCTTTAGGGCGGGGATGATTAGCCATTGTGGCGATATCACCAGCAGCAAAGACATGGGGATGAGATAGCGATCGCAGCTGATCATCAACCAAAATAAAGCCTTTGGAGTCAGTTTCGATCCCAGAAGCGGCAATCCAGTGCGGTGCAGCAGCGGTTGTTACCCAGAAGGTGTAGTCAGATTCGACGATTAAACCCGACTCACAAAGGATGTTTTGAGGTAGCACTTCGCAAACACTTTCCTGAAGATGCAACTCTACGCCACGCTCCAGCAAAATGTTTTGCAAGTGTCGGCGTACCCAAGGATTTTTACCATGGGTAAGTTCAGCGCCTCGATGGAATAAGTGAATGGTGAGGTTGTCTACAGGTTGATCGGCATTTTTGAGAACTTGATGCAGGTGATGCTGCATCGTCAGCGACAGTTCCACCCCGCCTGCACCCCCACCGACAATCCCCAGGGAGATGGGTTTTTGCGGATTTTGAGCAACCCGATCAACCAATTGATTCCAGTTGTGCAAAAACTGGGAAACGGGTTTAGCCGGAATGGCGTATTTTGCTGCACCGGGTACAGACTGTTTAGCGGGGGTGCTACCAATATCAATCGATAAAAGATCAAAGGTAACGGGAGGATGATTGGCGCACAAAACTCTATTGTTTTCTAGATCGAGACCAACGGCGGTATCAATATAGAGTTGAGCTTGGGCAAATTGGGCGAGGCGTCGCAGATCCATATGACATTCATCAAAGCTATAAAAGCCCGCCACATAACCCGGTAACATTCCTGAATAAGGGGTGTGGGACATGTCAGTGATTAACGTGAGACGCACTCCTGGCAAAGGGTTCATGCCAAACATTTTCAGCGCGATCGCGTGGCTATGACCGCCACCAACTAGTACTAAGTCTTTAACAATAGGATGAGGCGCTAGCTGCATTGTCACAATAAGAGTTTTAATAAATCGTCCTGAACTCATACTAATGGTGGCTTTTGGTGAAGTGGCGATCGCTCCAAATCAGCAAGAAGTAAATAAGCACCAGATAATCAGAGAATCTAAACCTCCTGACTCATTACGTTATCTTGAGCACCTACTAGCCACAAAGAATTAGCAAGCTCACTTAAAGTGAGAGAGCATCAGCAAAATTACAACTACTTACCAAATCTCATGATTGACCTTTACACGTTTGGCACTCCCAACGGACACAAAGCTTCCATCATGTTGGAAGAAGTCGAGATCCCCTACAATGTCCACAAAATTGACATCACTAAGGACGAGCAATTTGAGCCAGAGTATGTAGCCATTAACCCCAATAGTAAAATTCCTGCAATTGTTGACCAAGATACTGGTATCACTATCTTTGAATCAGGGGCTTTGCTGATTTATCTGGCTGAGAAAACGGGTAAATTCCTCCCAACTGACACCAAAAAACGCTTTCAAGTTCTGTCTTGGTTGATGATGCAGATGGGCAGTATCGGCCCGATGTTTGGTCAGCTCAACCACTTCCGGAAGTTCGCATTAGAAAAGATTCCCTACGCAATTGAGCGTTATGAGAAGGAAACACTTCGACTTTACGGGGTGTTAGATCAACAATTAGCCGACCATGAGTTTCTCTGCGACGACTACTCGATTGCTGATATTGCAACTTACCCTTGGGTTGCGATTTATGAATTTCAAGGTTTAACTCTGGATGAGCATCCTAATTTGAGACGCTGGGTTAAGACAGTTCAAGAGCGTCCGGCAGTAAAAAGAGGAATGATCGTTCCGCAGTAGAATTTTGCATCTCAACGTCCTCAATCTCTAACTCGACTATTCTCTGAGTTTGCCTAGACGAACTTATTTTTCTGCAATAATTTTCCAGAGAAGCAAGGAAGACCGGGTAGGGACATGGCATGCCCCTACAAATAAACATGTTTGGGCGTGCTGTCTTTGAGCCTTAACGAATCTCTGCAACCGAAGATGAGGTTAACCTCACTTAAGTGCCTTTCTCACCAGTTCGGGAATCTGAGAAGGACGTTCTGCTACAGGAACGTTTGCCTGTTTGAACGCTGCAACTTTATGTTGGGCTGTAGTCCTCAGGGTGACAGGGCCTGAAAGTTGGGCGGCAAGAATTGTCCCAGCATCATTGAGTTGTTGCTCTACAGGAGTATAGCGTCCAGCAACGTAGGCAATTATGGGTTTATTAGTAGTCGCTGCAATGTATTCGGCAACATTTTCTTCACTACCACCGCCAGTTTGGTCTACTAATACGATCGCTTCTGTATCTGGGTCGGCTGCTAAGATTTTTAACCACTGACCAAAGGAAGAGCCAACAATCGGATCAGTACCCAGGCTGACACTGATGGACTGTCCTAACTTATCCTGCGTTAATGCTAATGCCGCTTCGTAGGTTAATGGGCCTGTGCGGCTGATTAGTCCAATGTTACCGGGGGTGTAAAACTCTTCTCGGTGAGTCCCCAACAAAATTTTTCCTGGCACAATAACCCCGGAACTGTTGGGACCAATAACAAGGGTATCTGTCGCTTGGGCTTTTCTCAGTAGGCGCACGACATCTAAGGGAGGAATTCCCCTCGTCACAAGAACGATTTGCCGAATTCCCGCATCGATAGCTTCTAAAGCAGCGTCGAGTGCTCCATAGGAGGGCACAAAGATAATCGTAGTATCTACAGAACCATGGTTGGCGATCGCCTGCTCGACTAAGTCAAAGACAGGAATCCCCTCCACCGCCTCTCCTCCCTGACCTGCGCTTACGCCAGCAACAATGTTAGTTCCATAGGCGAGCATTTGGGCAGTGTAGTAGGAACCAAGGGGTTCTGTGATTCCCTGTACAAGCACTTTACTATCTGGCGTCAACTTCATCTCAAACCGTTCGGACAAACCGGGCAATTACCTGATTGATTATAGTTGCCCGTAACTAGTGATGAAGGATTTGTTCATCTACAAGGAGCGAGGCATGTACCAAAGACTCATCCTTACTTGTTTAGTCAAGACTTCTTTGTTGCTGACTTAGCAAGAGATACAGCACGAGCAACCGCTTCATCTAAGTTATTCAACCAGTGTACAGGTAGCGCTGCTAAACGCTCTTTAACCCCATCAATGTCGCTGCCTACGACTCGGATGACAAAGTTGGGCGAACGAGTGGTGGAGCGGCGCTTACCGGATGAGGCAGAATATTCAGCATTTGCGGTTATCTGAGGATTACCTGCGGCACTATTCGTAGGGCGATCGCGCCGCGAACGCAGGCTTACCCCCGTCGTCCGTTCTGCCCTATCTCCTACTATTTCTTCCACTTGGGGAAGCAAGTAACTAGCGATCGCCTCAACAACCGCATTTACTGTCACTGCACTGCTGAGGATGTTCACAAGGATCACCTTAATATCTCGGCTGTTGGCAATCTGATCTAACGCTACCTCTAGCTGTTCAATGATTGACGTGACACCCAGGGCATCGTACCCCGTATCGCTATCAATGATTAAACAGCTGGCTGGATTTCCCTTTGCCTGATAAATCAAATCCAGGGTAGCGGCTGCCAAACCAGTTCCATTGCAAATAATTCCAATGTTGCCCTCACCGCTGATCCACTCTAGACCTTTGAATTGGTTGCTAAATTGCTGCTCCTGAGCCTGTCCATTTATACGCAGGGGGGCAAGAGATTCCAACTCCGGATGTCGGCTTAAGGCATTGTCGTTGGCAGAAACTTTCCCGTCCAATGCCATTACCTCACCTGTGACACTAATGCCAAGGGGGTTAATCTCCACCAAGTCCAGATCTTTTTGGACAAATAGCTGATACATCTTCTGTACAACATTACTGATGGAGTCAATCAACGCTCCTTGAAGCCCCATCTTCAGGGCTAAACGTCGAGCGTAAAACGGAGAAAACTCCTGTTCCACGACGACTTTTTGCATTTGTTCCATCACCGCTTCAACATTAATTCCTCCTTGGGGCGAACCCAACAACACAGGGCGACCTGAGGAATAATCAAGGACAACAGCCAGATAAAACTCCCGATCCGCATCGTAGCGAGTTTCAGCCAGCAGCACTTGAGGATACTCACCGAGGATGGACAGATTAAAGATAGTTCGGGCAGCGGCGATCGCATCAATGGTATTTTCAACAAACTTAATGCCCCCGGCTTTCCCACGTCCCCCCGTCCGCACTTGCGACTTGAGCACGACTGGATAAGGAATCTGTAGACCCTTTAAATCTCTAGGTTGATCGATCCGTTGAGAGGGCAAAATTGGAATGCCAATTTCTCGAAATAATTCTTTTGCTTGGTACTCTAACAAGTCCATGTTTTGTTACTTACTGCCCCTGCTTTATTCCCCGGTTCTTAATTCTTGAACTTGGCGATTACGCCAGTCTCTGGCAACTTGGTCAATTCCATAAAAACGCTTCCAAAAGGCGTCCTTGACCCAAGTTGGGAAAACTTTGAGCATGAAAAACAACAAAATCTTTCCTCCGGTTGCAGCAATATAGCGCGGACGGGGACGACGGTCTGTAAGCGATCGCACAATTACCTTTGCCACCCGTTCAGAACTCCACGCCATATTCCCCGTTTGTTGCTCCATGTTCTTCACCCGCCTCAACGCTGGCTCGTAGAACATCTTCGTTGGGTCTGGTGTCGTGAGTTCTACCTTTTGAGTGGCGACATCAAAAAATTGGGTCTTCACAGGCCCCGGTTCAATGACGCTGACTTTGATGTTGAAGGCTTCTAACTCCATGCGGAGAACATCACTAAGAGCTTCCAAGGCAAATTTAGAAGAACTATACATCCCCCCCGCCGGAAACGCCATTCGCCCCCCCAAAGAACTGATATTGATAATTCGTCCGCCTCCTTGGCTCCGCATGACGGGAATCAACGATTGAATTAAAACCAAAGGTCCATGGAAATTTACGGCAAATTGCTGCTTTGCTTCCTCCGGGGTAATTAGCTCAACTGGGCCCATCTGCCCATACCCAGCATTGTTAACCAGTGCATCCACTCGCCCAAATTGCTCAAGTGCTGTTTTTGCCAGGGCTTGAACTTGCTCAGTTTGCGCCAAATCGGTGGGAACAATCAACACCTCGGCTCCTGAGGCGCGGCATTGCGTTGCAACCCGTTCCAGCTTTTCCTGATTCCGTGCTGCTAGAACTAAGCGGATGCCAAGAAACTTTGCCGCGAGGTATTGTGCCAGAGCTTCCCCAATCCCTGTTGAAGCCCCTGTAATCAAGATCACTTGTTCCGATAAAGAAGCGTTAGTCATGTTTTTAGTTATTATTTGTTAATCGTTAGATTTTTAGGTGAGGGCAAGGAGGTTGACCAAATTTAAGACTAAATTCGTCAAAATCTCTCACTACCTGCAAACCTTGCATTATTTCAGCATTTGCTCCCTTGATTTCTCTGTCTATGAGTAGAAAAACGCTCTCACCAACAAAGTTGCTTGAGATTACTCAGTTTTTCACTTCAGGCAAATCAACAAGAGGTTATCTATTTTTAGTGTAGGTACTAGCTTCATCAACGATCAAAGACCATAGTGTAAATTGCGATAGGTGCAGGCGGTCAAAGATTGGCAAGCCTCAGGTGAAGACCGCTGTACATACAAAACCCCTCTCAGCTCAAAAACAAGTAGACAACTGGTGTGGTTTGATGAAAACAGCGATGCGCCCGGACAACATTAGCGAACTAGAGCAGTTTTTGGAAGGACATCTGCAATTAGAACTGTCGCAGATATTTCCTGTACAAATTCGGTGTCTTTTCAAAGACGAGACATTGGTGATTTTGGCACAAAGTCTCACCGACGCTAAACTAAATCCGAAAAAAGTCTTTCGCTTTTTAGAACAATCGATCCGAGGCGAAAATATAAAACACTGTCATCGGGTACTGATGTATCTGACAGAGCAAGGGCAAAAGCAGCATCAAGATTTTCATACTTTTACTTTAGAGCGATCGCCTCAAGCTCCTCAATCTCCTCCACCCACTCCCTCAACAGAGCCACCGCTCAACGACATCTCTCTACCCACTCCAGACTTCTCTGCCGCCGCTGCTAGCAGTAGTGCAGCCGACTTTGATCAAGAGTCAGACTTCTCCGCACCTGATGTTGATTTTTCCCTAGAAGAGCCTATCGCGTCCGCTCCAAATTTTGCTGAAGAGGACTCGTTACCAGAGACACCGGAGCCAAGCCAAGAGGACTTGTCACCAGAGACACCGGAGCCAAGCCAAAGAAATATAAAGCATCTTATACCAGCACTCGTTGTTGGGGCAGGGTTAGGAGTAATGGTGTTTGCCACTAGCCTTTATGTCTTGACTCGTCCGTGCGTGCTGGGTACTTGTACAACCCTTTCCCAAGCGGAACAGTTAAGCCAAAGAAGTGCTCAAACCCTGCAAAATCCGCAATCGGGAAAGGCGATATTAGAAGCACAGCAGCAACTAAATGAGGCAATCAAGCGCCTAGAATCAATTCCGTTTTGGTCAAGTTATTACGAGGACGCGCAAGCGCGGTTGAAGGACTATTACCCGCGTGCTGAGAGCACTGATGAAATTGTAGATGCTCTGCAAAAAGCAGCACGGGTATCCTATCAAAGCCAAAATCCTCCCCACCCAGCCTCTAAATGGGTAGAGATTCAGCAACAGTGGCGAGAAGTAATCGCCCAATTAGAACAGATCCCTACAAGTAGCAGTATCTATCCCCTTGCCCAACAGAAAATTAAGGCATATCAAGCGAACTTACTCACGATTAACCAACGCCTAGCCATAGAAAAGCAGGTACAGGGACACCTCAACGCGGCTAAAGAAGCGGCTCGAATTGCAGAAGCTCGTCAAGGAGTTGCCCAGTCTTTACAAAATTGGCAATTAGTCTACGCCACCTGGCAAAGTGCCCTAAATCGCCTCAAGCAAATTCCCCAAGGTACAACCTCTTCAAGAGAAGCCCAGCAACTGATTGCGCTGTATCAGCCTAAACTTGCCGAAGCTCGCGATCGCAGAGCGCAAGAACAATTTGCTTCTCGTGCTTACAACCAGGGCTTGCGCCTTGCCCAACGCGCTCAAACTTCTCAAAAAAATCAGCAGTGGTCTACAGCGGTGAAACACTGGCAGGATGCTTTAACCTACATCAATCAAGTCCCCAGTGGTACTTTCTACTACGGCAAAGCTCAGGCTCTCAACAACTCCTACAACACAGCTCTTAAGCAAGCGCAGGCAGGATTACAGCTAGCGATTAGACTCCAACAAGCCCGTCTCGATCTAGCTCAAACTTGTTCTGCCAATACACAGGTTTGTAACTACACAATCAGCAACAATGTCATCCAAGTTAAGCTGACACCTACCTACATGCAGATGGTAAAACAAAGGGCACTAGTCGCTAAGGCTAGGGGTGACTCTAATTCCCAAGTCGGGATTGTTAACCACATTCTGACGTTAGGAGAAGCCTTGGAGGCGATTAGTGAAAACTCTAGAATGCGCCTAGAAGTCTATTCCGCCGAGGGCACATTGGTTGAAGTTCATACACCGAAAGTCAGGTCATAGAAGCGTGATGCGCTTTGTTATCGAGTTCTTTACTTTTTGTTTGTATCCTACAAGTATTCAGAAAAACGACCTCACATATCCCGCCTAGCATGGGGGCGGGGTTTTTATTATTCACCCTTCGCTCTTCAAGGACTTGATCAACGGTTCTTTTCGTGAGCAATTTTGCTGACGCGATCGCCATTGTCACAAGTTCCTCAGACAACTAAGGCAGCTCCAACTGATCGTGGCGATTAAAAAACTGCCGACAAAGTCCTTGAGTCACCAAGCTACTAGTTAGAAGGTTAGTCAAGGCAAGCATAAACATAACTAAGATTTGGTAGGACGCTGCATTTAGAGGGTCAACACCGCTTAAAAGTTGACCTGTAATGATTCCGGGAAGGGTGACGATGCCCACAACCAGCATTTGGTTGAGAATGGGAATGAGTCCGGCTTTGATAGCCTCTTTACGATAGCCAGCAACGGATTGTTGGGGTGTGGCACCTAAGCTAAGGTGAGCTTCGATTTCTAGAGGATGACTATTAATCGTGCTAACCAAACGTTCCCCAGCGATCGCGGCACCGTTCATTGCTTGTCCTAGCACAATCCCTGCCAAGGGAATCAAGTACTGTGGTTCGTACCAGGTTTCCGGCTGAATTATTAGTAAATTGACATATACCAAAGTCAGAGCAGTGCTAAAAAACATTGTCCCTGCCAATAAAGGTAGCAAGCGAGGAATTTTTTTACTGATACGGTTGCGAGAAACAATTGTAGCGATCGCCAGCATGATGCCGATGATGCCGAGAACTGCCCAAGGGTTATCCAGAGCAAAGACGAAGGCTAAGACATAGCCGACAACCAGCAGTTGCATAGTAGTGCGTGCTGTAGCGATCGCTAACTGAATCTCTAATCCCAACTTCTGCCAGCTTGATAAACCGATAGCGATCGCCATCAAGCCCAATGCCCAAAGTAAGTCTGCAAAGTCAAGTTCAATAGCGGCATCCACAAAGATTAGTCCTGAGTGCTAAGTCGGTGAGTAGGGGAGATGAGGAAATGAGGCTAGTTGACTGACAAATCTTTAACCCCTCATCCCCAACCCCTTCTCCCACAAGGGGAGAAAGAGAGCTAGAGCCATTCGATAGTTTCTCATGCGTCCCTCTCCCATTCTCTTGAGAGGGATTTAGGGTGAGGGCGAAAGACTTTTATCAGTCAATCAGGGAGATGAGGTAAAACAATACCTCTAACCTCTTATATTTCATACTTCATCCTTCACCCTCCCCCCATTCCCTCATCTCCCCATGAATGGGTGAAACAAAAACAAGGCAGTGTCATTCTGAGTAAATCAACAAGTAAGTCACGAGATTCCCTTTTGCAGGAAAATCTACTTGTATTTAAGTAAACATTTTATGGTGTAAGCGAGTGAATAATATCCCTCCTCTTAACCTGACACGGCAGTACGAAATGATTGGAGAAGAAGTTAGTGCTGCGGTTCAGGATGTCTTGACCTCTGGGGGTTATATTGGTGGTCCAATTGTCGAGAGCTTTGAGCAGCAGTTTGCTAATTACGTTGGTATTGAGCATGGCATAGCTTGTAACTCAGGAACGGATGCCCTTTATCTCGCCCTGCGAGCGTTACAGGTTGGCGCGGGGGATGAAGTTATTACAACGCCTTTCACCTTTATTGCCACCGCCGAAGCGATCGCTGCGGTGGGTGCTACACCCGTTTTTGTTGATATTGACCCCCAAAGTTTCAATTTGGATGTCACCCAAATCGAAGCAGCAATTACAACTCGCACAAAAGCCATTATGCCCGTGCATTTATTTGGGCAAGCGGCAGATATGACGGCGATTATGGAGATCGCCCAAAAACGAAACCTGGTTGTAATTGAAGACTGTGCTCAAGCTGTCGGTGCGGAGTGGTCAGGAAAAAAGGTCGGTAGTATTGGGCATATTGGCTGCTTCAGCTTCTATCCCAGCAAAAATCTTGGTGCTTGTGGAGATGGGGGTGCGATCACAACCAAAGATTCAGCGATCGCCGCTTCCCTCCGTATACTTCGAGACCACGGGAGAAGCAGTGGCTATTATCACGAAGTTATGGGCGTCAACAGCCGCTTAGATACCATTCAAGCTGCAATTCTCCGCATCAAGTTGCGTTACCTCGATCAGTGGAACAATGCCCGTCGTAAGATTGCTGAGCGTTACCATCAGCGTTTAGAACCACTTCCGGGTATAGTCATACCCCAAGAGGTAGCAGGCAGTCATTCAGTCTGGAATCAATACACAATTCGGATTAAAGAAAAGGGGCAACAGACAAACACCAAAGCCTCGTCTGGTACTTGTTTACGAGATGAAGTGCGGAACCAACTCCAGCAACTCGGCATTGGTTCCGCCGTTTACTATCCCTTACCTTTGCACCTCCAACCCGTCTACAAAGACTTAGGCTATCAATCAGGACAGCTACCCATAACTGAGCAAGCTGCCCATGAGGTGTTGTCCTTGCCAATGTTCCCAGAACTCACTGTTGAGGAGCAAGAGCAAGTGGTCTATGCCTTGAAGGATTGTTTGGGTTAGGGATTTTTTTAGTCCTGAGTCCTGAGTCCTGAGTCCTGAGTGCTGAGTAGGGGAAAAAGTATGTTCGGCGAAGCCGTTGCCGAAGGCTAGGATGAAGGATGAAGTATGAAAGGGGAGGGGTAAGAGGTTCACCCCTGCTCCCCTGCTCCCCTACTCCCCTACTCCCCTACTCCCCATCCCTCTGCTCTTAACCTCTAGTAGCCACTGGACGGCTGACAGTTGCTAGAGATTCTACCAGGCTGCGGACAACGGCTACCATGGCGATTTCGCTGTTGAGTTGGTTGATGGCAGAACCAACGCCAACGCCTGCTGCTCCCGCCGCGATCGCCATAGGCACAGTAACGTTGGACAAGCCGGAGGCACACAATACAGGTACAGACACGACACGGGAGATTTCGTAAGCGGCAGCAAGGGTAGGAGCAGCTTTTTCGAGTAACCCTAAGGTTCCAGCAGCACGGGGAGCGCTGCTGGTGCCACCTTCGGTTTGGATGATATCGGCACCGACTTTAACCAGAGCTTCTGCGAGTTGCACTTGGCGGTCAAGTTCCAGAATGTGAGGAACTGTAACCGATAAGGTAATATCAGGCAGGAGCGATCGCGTTTCTTGGGTCAGCGCTAAGACTTCTTCAGCTTCAAAGCGTCGTCCTTGAGCGTAGAAACTGTCAAAGTTCCCAATTTCAATCAAATCTGCCCCAGCATCAACAGCATTGACAAATTGCTCTGGAACTACTGCCGAAACACAGATAGGTAGACGAGTAACCGCACGCACCTGCCGCACTAATTCAGGAGATGCTGCAATATCAACAAAAGTCGCACCACCTTGTTCAGCCGCTTGAACCACCGCTGTCACTCGTTCGTGGTCAAAGTTATTCAAACCACTGATTACTTTGAGAACGCGGCTTTGGTCAAAGGCTTGTTGTAATCTGGGATGCATAGTCATAGTTGTCATTTAGCTTACAGTTGGGTCAGCATTATTATTAACTACCTTTGTAGAATCTTTTTAAATAAGATCTGGGGAAAAGAGTAGTTTCTTTGCCTAGACTAAGAGCATACTGGCGATCTCATCTCATCTGAGTTTTTGAAGATTCATGAATTTTCCGCCTGGGAATCTATCTCATTTTCATTCTGATGTCTTGCAGCAAACCCAACTTGGTCAGTTGTGTGGGCAAGGGCAGTTGTTTCGCGACCGCTACCAAGTATTGCGGATGATTGGTCGAGGTGGTTTTGGAGTCACCTTCCTCGCCAAAGATATTTGGTTGCCGAGTGAGCCTTTGTGCGTCATCAAACAACTTTGTCCAAAGGTAAGCGATCCCCCCGCTTTGGAAAGTGCTCGCAGGCGTTTTGAACGAGAGGCAAAAATTCTCAGCAAGCTGGGAAGTCATTCGCAAATTCCCATGCTGCTCGATTACTTCACTGCTGAGGGCGAGTTTTACCTGGTTCAGGAGTACATCAAAGGAGCAACATTAGCGAGGCTAATTCGTCGTTCCGGCCCCCTTTCAGAGGGAGCGGTTAAATACTTTCTGCGCGAGATGCTGCCGCTTTTGCAGTACGTCCACAAGCATCAAGTAATTCACCGCGACATCAAACCGCAAAATATCATTCGCTGTCAAGACGACGGCAGGTTAGTACTAATTGACTTTGGTGCGGTGAAAGAGCAAATTGCTCTGGGAGATACCAGCGTCAAGCTACCTACAACTCATTTCATTGGCACGATGGGCTTTGCCCCTCCAGAACAATTTACATTGCGTCCGGTTTATGGCAGCGATATTTATGCATTGGGTGTCACCTGTCTTTATCTACTCACTGGAAGAGGGCCGCTCGATTTTGATAGCGATCGCTACACCGGAGAAATTCTCTGGCACAACAGCGTGCACTTAAGCACACCTTTCATGCACATCCTTGACAAGATGCTCCGGGTTTCCTTAAAGGAACGCTACCAATCCGTCACCGCAATTTTACACACCCTGGATCGCCTTTCTCCCCACGATAATTTGGGGCGGTGTCTAGCTATTCAAAATCCGCTGAACGCAGGAAATAAACAGAACAATTCTAAAAACTACCGTTCCCCAACCCAAAAAACCGCGATCGCCATTCGAGACTGGAAAGCTCGCTTTCGGGGTAAGCCCTTGCCCGAGCGAAGTCAAACAACGGAAAGTGTTTCCCTAAGCTCGAGTAGTTCTAACTAACAAAAAGAACCCACTCAAGTGCTGGATAGGCATAGCTCACCTCTTCAAGAAGTTGTCTAAAATTGACAAACTCTTAGCTCTAACAGCACTTATCCCTAGCTCCTCGCTAGTCTGTCAAATATCACGTTTGAATCTAACTTGGTATCAGTAGTTAAGAGACAATTGAAGTCTGAAAGCTATACAGTGCAGACAGAAGACAGGGACTTACATGACATTTTTCCAAAAGGACGAGCAATTAGAATCTCTAGGAACGGGCATTCTAGAAGCAACGTGGAAAGAGTTTCCAGGACTAGCTCAAAATCAAATTGCCCTTACCTGGGTAGTTTATGACCCCCCTGTACCCGTTAATACAGGTGGAGCGCTTTCAGCCGAAGAATTTTGGAAACATCAGGTTCGAGGATTTAACTATCGTGGTGTCGAGCGCATCTATCCAGCTAGTGTGGTGAAACTGTTCTACTTGGTTGCTATTCATGAGTGGCTAGAGACCGGAATGACCCCAACTTCAGCAGAGCTAGACCGAGCTATCCGAGACATGATAGTGCACTCCAGTAACGATGCCACTAGTTTAATTGTGGATATTCTCAGTGGTACAACTAGCGGCCCAGAGTTGTCATCAGACCCCTTTGAAACCTGGAAGTTTCAACGCAACATCATCAACCGCTATTTGCAGTCCCTCAGTTGGCAGGAGTTGGAAAGCATTAATGTCAATCAAAAAACTTGGGGAGATGGGCCTTACGGACGCGAGCGGGCTTTCCTGGGGGAAATGATGGAAAATCGCAATATGCTGACGACGAATGCCACAGCACGGCTACTCCACACGATTATTGGCGGCGTGGCAGTATCGAGTAGGCGATCGCAAACCATGATGCAACGCCTCAAACGTTCCCTCGTACCAACTGACCTAACTGACGATGAAGAAAATCAGGTGACAGGCTTTTTGGGGGCTGGATTGCCTCAAGATGCCCATTTCTGGTCAAAAGCAGGCTGGACAAGCCAGGTTCGCCACGATGCCGCTTATATAGAGGTACCTAACCAGCGCCCTTACCTATTAGTTGTCTTCACTGAGGGCAAAGCACATAGCAAGAACCACACCATCTTGCCCTTTATATCCCAACAAACCGTCGCTGCCATTCAACAGCTCTAACCTATTGATACTATCCTGACCGGAATATAGCTCTTTCAGGGTACGTAAAAAGCTGAAATTCCCCTGAAAATACAAATTTCCTGCTAAAGAGAGAGTAAAATCTTCCACCCTATAGAGATTATTGCCGTGGAATCTCCCACTAAGTAGATAGCGCCAAACTCCAGAATCTTTTACATTATTACCAGGGATTTTAGTTTTTTAGGGACAAAAACCCTTGAAAATGAGCATATAGTTGGGCAATCTTTAAGGTTTTCACATTTTGATTCGAGGAGTGACCGTGAACAACACATTTTTTAAATCAGTTTCGTACTTACTCAGCATCGCAACCTTGGCTTTAGTTGCTAGCGCCCTGTCTGCTCAAGCTGAAGTACCTGTGCAATCTGCTGAATCGGCTGCACTCCCAGCAACTCCTGAGTCTGTTGAGGAATCGGTAGCCGCTACTGATGCCCCAGTTGCTGAGACAGCAAGTGAGTCCGTAGAAACGGACAGTTTGCAAGTTGCAAATAATGCAAATATCCTCAATGAGAGACAAGCTAACTACGAAGTAGTTCGCCCAGAGGTGTTTGCATCAGCAGACGAGATGAAACTCAATTCTGCCATTCCTGGTACAGCGGCTACTTCCGCTACTGCACTCACAAGAACATCTCCTGTGACTCAGGAAGTTTCAGAACAAGTCACTGACACAACTGTTGCTCAAGTTGACATCGATCCTGGTCGTACAACTCGTGGGGGTTCCAGCTACATCGGTGTTGGCGGCAATATTGGTCTTGGTGGAGACACGGCACTGGGTGAAGGTAGCTTTTCTGTTATTAGCAAGATTGGTCTGACCAATAATATTTCAGCGCGTCCGGCGGCGATCATCGGTGATGATACTGTTTTCTTGATCCCGGTGACTTACGACTTTGCCCTCCAAACGGAAGATCCCTTTGAAGAGGTTCCTTATGCTCCTTACGTCGGTGGTGGTGTGGCGATCGCCACTGGTGATGGAGATAACATTGGTCTTTTGTTAACTGGTGGTGTTGACTTCCGCGTGTCGTCACAATTCACGGCAAATGCGGGTGTGAACGTCGGTTTCCTAGATGGCACTGATGTTGGTCTGACGCTGGGTATTGGTTATACCTTTGCTGGCTTCTAAAATCTGTAGGTAATCTCTAAGTAAAAGGAAAGGGGCGTACTAGTGAAGTATGCCCCTTTTCTTTAATTACAAAAGCCTAGCAAGGCGCTAGCGGAGTCTAATTAATTTCTGGGCTAACCTTACCCGTCACATCAAGGCTGCCATTATTTTCCACCAACCAAGTATCGTAGTCGCCGAGGACATCACCATTTTCATCAATATCGACGTTACCGCTAGCTCCTTGGTAATTAACTTCCTCGCCTTTACGGATCAACTCTAGGGCTTGGCAAACATCCGTAACTTCTGTACCAGGACTAGCAGAAACTTCACGGATTTTACTCTTGATGCCTTCGCCAGTATTCGCTTTTGCCGATTCAGCCGCTAGCATCAGAAGCACAGCCGCATCATAGGAGTGAGGAACGTAGGCAGTTACTTCCTGGTTCGTTTCCTTCTTCCAAGCTTGAGTAAGCGCCTCTAACCCCTGTCCATTTGCTCCAGGAACAGTACCGATCGCTCCCCCTAAGATATACTTCCCATCGCTGGATTTACCCACTTGTTGCGGGAAATCCTCTGAATAAACCCCATCTGTGAGCATCACAGTCTTGCCATCAACCAGTCCTTGCTGATAGGCAGATTTCAGCAGCAGAGAGCCAGTTTCGGCATAGAGAATCGCTGCAACAGCTTCAGGATCGCCACCGAACGCTGATGCGGCTTCAGTGTCGAAGGTTGTGGCTTTAGGATCGTAACGGGTGGGTTGGCTTTTATTAACCACTGTTCCACCTAGTTTCTCAAAAGCAGTGACAAATTCTTTTTCAAAACCAACTCCGTAGTCATTATTAATAACGACAGTAGAGACGCGATCGAATCCTTTTTCCTTCGCTAATTTTGCTAAAGCCCTCGCTTGGTAAGTATCTGGAGGGGCAGTACGTGCCCAAAACCCATTGAAGTCACCTTGGCTTGCTTTTTGAGTAAAAACAGGGCTGGTGCTACCGGGCGAGATCATCATGACTTGGTTGCGGACAGCTGTCGGGACGGCTGCTGTAGAAACGCTACTAGCAAAAGAACCAACGACACCTGCGACTTTATCAACTTCTACTAGCTTGTTCATTGCTGCAGCCCCAGCATTAGGGTCAGTTTGGTCGTCTTCCGACACAACAGTGACAGGATTGCCATTAATGCCACCACACTGATTGACTGTGTCCACGGCTAAACGCACAGCCTTAGGCATTTGTTGCCCAATAGAAGATAAGTCCCCAGTGGCAGGAAGTAGCGTCCCGATTTTGAGTCCATCACTTGACCCACTAGCAGAGCTAGACTCAGAGCCGAGGTTGGTGGTAGTTTCGGAGGTTTCCTGACAGGCTGCTGTCAAAATACCTGTTGCCAGCGTGGTAATTGCTAAAGCGATCCTAAAAGTGGTGCGCGGTGCGCCGAGCGCCAAACGAGGCTGACGGATATTGCCAGATGTAAACTTGTTCATTGAGATGAAATACTCCTCCCCTGTCGGAAGCCAATCAAAGATTGATTAGATTAGATTCTAAGCCCATCTTCTATCCTTAGACAGATCGACTTTAAACACTTTTTGAGCAATCCCGATTATTACCATCAAGTTGGTGGTAAGGGGAGGTATTCACTTTTAAACGGAGAGGGAGGGATTCGAACCCTCGGATAGGCCTTACGTACCTATCAACAGATTAGCAATCTGCCGCTTTCGACCACTCAGCCACCTCTCCAGGGGTGACAGATAAACATAATAACAGATTTTGCGAGTTTACCAACCCCTGTTCAAAATCCTCTAGGAAAACAGGCACAGGGAGTTAAGGAAGAAGGGTTCATCCTTGACAACGATGGCGATCGCTTACCCAATCTCTTTTGGTACTTTGTTACATTTTGCAACTTTATACCTCGTCCACTATACTTTAGTGGCATGCAATCAGGGTAAAGCCATTTTTGCCTTGGCATCGCTAGCTAATCAAGCATCTATTTCCAATAGTGGATGTAGTTACTTTCCTTCAAGTTTTATGTTTCTTCACAGATTAAGCATAAAAAAATTTTGGGCTGATGGGAGAGTGCCTTAGTAAAGTTTTCAACCTGCCCTGATGACTCGAATGAAATTTAACTATTAAATAAACAAAAGTTATGGATTCTATAAGTAAACAGCACATTGCTCTGATCTCGGTTCATGGCGACCCAGCGGTAGAAATTGGTAAGGAAGAGGCTGGCGGGCAGAATGTTTATGTACGTCAAGTGGGTGAAGCCCTAGCTGCTCACGGATGGCATGTTGATATGTTTACCCGCAAAGCGAGTGCAGAAGATTCAACAATCATTGAACATAGTCCGCGTTGCCGGACTATTCGTTTAACAGCAGGGCCAGAGGCATTTGTGCCCCGGCAAGAAATTTTTGATTATTGCGGCGACTTTTTAGAAGAGCTAATCAAGTTCCAAAAACAAGAAGGGATTGAGTACTCGCTAGTACACACCAATTACTGGCTCTCTGCTTGGGTAGGTATGGAATGGAAAAAGCGTCAAAAAATTAGCCAGGTTCATACCTATCACTCTTTGGGAGCAGTTAAATACCAGTCAATTTCGGCAGTTCCCATGATTGCAACAACCCGTTTGGGTGTGGAGAAGGCAGTACTGGAAAGTGCAGAACGAATTGTCGCAACCAGCCCCCAAGAAAAAGAGCACATGCGATCGCATGTTTCTACAAAGGGAAATATTGATGTTATTCCCTGCGGAACTGATGTTGAGCGCTTTGGTTCAATTGACAAGCCAGCGGCTCGTGCGGCTTTGGACATTGACCCGGAAGCGCTCTTGGTCTTCTATGTGGGACGCTTCGATCCACGTAAGGGCATCGAAACCTTAGTTCGTGCCGTTGGTCAATCACAACTGCGTAATACCGATAAGTTGCGTCTAATTGTTGGTGGTGGTTCTCGTCCAGGACAAAGTGATGGCATTGAACGCGATCGCATCGAAGGCATTGTGGCAGAACTGGGTCTAACCGACATCGTCAGCTTCCCCGGACGCCTAGCTGATGAAGTGCTACCTGCTTACTATGCAGCCGCTGATGTGTGTGTGGTACCTAGCCACTACGAACCCTTCGGTTTAGTGGCAATTGAAGCGATGGCAAGTGGTACGCCTGTTGTTGCTAGCGATGTCGGTGGCTTGCAGTTCACAGTTGTCTCGGAAGAAACAGGTCTACTCGCACCTCCCCAAGATGACACTGCCTTTGCTACTGCCATTGACCGCATTCTTACCAACCCTGAATGGCGTGAACAGCTCGGTCATGGTGCCCGCAAGCGCGTCGAAGAGAAGTTTAGCTGGAATGGCGTAGCGCAGCAACTTAGCGGTCTCTACGAGCAACTACTAACAGAACAACCAATCAAAACGCCGGAACCCGTTACAGCTTAAAACACTCGATCAATTAATGATTAAATCTGTTGCTACTAACCTCTGTTCTAAGTAGCAGCAGATTTTTTTTAGCCATTCAAACTCAAAACTTTCTAATTGCTACGCCCTGAAAACTTAGACCTCATCACTTATCAGCTTCTCAACGTCTGGCGATTGCAGGGCTTCTTTAACGACTTGCTGAATTTCGGAGCGGGTTTGGGCGTAGGCTTCGGCGGTACACCAGGGGCGCAAATAAAGTGTGGTTGCCGTCGGGGAGATGCTAGAGACGTGGCAAGTAGTTTTGGGGCGGTCTAATACTAGGGGGTGGGGTTGCACCAACGATAAGAGTAAGGTGATAGTGGATTCGATGGGGCGATCGCCAATGTCAACTTCCAAGTCGATTCGTCGCGTTCCCAAAGCCGTTGTGTTTTTCAAAACACCGCTAAACAAACTATTGTTTGGCACTGTAATTTTCACATTGTCCGGTGTAATTAGGGTAGTTGAGAAAATTCCGATGCTATCGACTACACCTGCCACACCTGTGGCTTCAATGAAATCTCCTACCTCAAAGGGACGCTGATTAAGCAGCATTACACCCGCTGCAAAGTGAGACAGCGTACTCTGCAAAGCCAAACCAATCGCTAAACCAGCTGCCCCCACCACTGCTACTACGCTGGTTGCCTGAATCCCTAAAACATTGAGAAACGCTACCAAACCCACTACAAGGGTCAAAATCTCAGACGCCTGAACCAAGAAGTTTCGTAGTGTTGGCTCAACGCGATTCAATGCTTTACGCGTTAGGCGAGCGACAAAGGTAATGCCAAAGCGAGTGAGCAGCAAAATCCCCAATGCCCAAAGCAGCTTGGGAACAACATAGAAGGCTAGATCAATCAGGTTTTGTGAAAAAGCTGGGGCAACCTCAGCCGCCAAAATCATCATGGACAATTGGTAGTTTTTATAGTTAATGCACCAAAGTTTAGTGCTTGGACTGAGCTGTTTAGTGTTCGGTAGGATAAACCTGTAGAGACATGGTCGGCTACGTCTCTACATTCACAAACTTACCCTACTGTCACTCGTGGCAAACGCTGCTTAAAACCGCAGAGAATTTCCCAGGAAATAGTTTCTAAGGTTTCTGCCCAGTCGTCGGCGGAAATTTGCCATTCGCCATCTTTCCCAATTAGTGTCACGACCTCACCCGGTTGTAAATCGGGAATCTGGCTGACATCTAGCATCAGCTGATCCATGGTAATTGCGCCAACTTGCTGTACTTTTTGACCGCGAATCAGCACAGTCAGTTTGTTTGAGAGGCTGCGAGGGACACCATCGGCATAGCCAATACCAACGACAGCAAGACGCATTTCCCGCTCTGCCACAAACCGATAGCTGTAGCTGACACCCGTACCCGCCACAATCGTTTTCACTTGGGTGACGCGTGCTTTAACTTGCAAAGCGGGCTGGAGCTGAACGCTGTGAGATAGGTGCTCGGCAGGGTATAGACCATAAAGACCCAAACCTACACGCACCATGTCATAGTGGAGGGCGCGATCGCTTAATGTGCCAGCAGAGTTTGCCAAATGCAGTTTGTGGTGTGCCATCCCGGCTACGCGAATTTGCGCGATCGCCTCTTCAAAGCGCTGATGTTGCAGTTTTACCACCATTGGATTGGGGTCATCAGCGGTTGCTAGATGGGAATAAATACTAGCAATCTTGAGGGCTGGCAAGCATTTTACCAACTCGACAAACTCTAGTGCCTCCTGCCAAGGCATCCCCAAGCGTGACATCCCAGTATCCAGCTTCAGATGTACAGGTAAGGTTTGGTCAATAGCAGCCAGAGTTTCAGAAAAAACCAAGGCTTGTTGCGGTGTACAAAGGGTCGGTTGCAACTGCCAAGCGGCGATCGCACGAATTTGTTCTGGAGTATTAACTGCCCCCAAGATCAGAATCGGCGCGGTAATATCAGCTTCCCTGAGCGCAATTCCTTCTTCAACTGTTGCCACACCCAGCCAAGTTGCACCTGCCTTTAGCGCCGTCTTAGACACAGTTACGGCTCCATGACCGTAAGCATCCGCTTTCACCACTGCCATCAAGTCAGTTCCTGGCTTCAGGAAACGCTTTAGCTGTTGGACATTATTCGTTAAAGCCGCTAAATTAATTTCTACCCAAGCGCGTTGGCAAAGCCCGACAGAGGTATCGCCTAAGGTAGGCATCACACCTGTGTTCGGTATCGGCGTAGTTTGCTCCCGACTTAGCATATCTATTCACTCCCGATCAACTCACACCACTTACTGCCCTGTAGCCAAACCAATGGTTTTGCTTGTTACTAGAATGGCTTATAAGGTTATTCAGGAAGTGTATCGAGGGAACAGGATTTACACAAGATACAAAAATATCCTTGTTTATTGCAAAACTGTTTTAGGTCACTCAATATCGGTAGTTCCAGTAAATTACTACAAAAATTTACTGTGATTCAAAAACGGTTACGTGCAATTAAAACTATTGTCTTTAAAATCTAGCTGCTGCCAATAAAATTGCCAAAATTACTTCTTTATTATTTTTAAGTAATTTCAAAAACTATCAAATGTTAACTTTCAGCTCAAACTAAAGCCATTTGAGTTTAGCCTGTCATTTTTACTCTTTATAAATCGCTCAAGATTAAGAGAAGGGAGCGAAGATATAAAGCTTTTTAGCGAGGCATATCAATTGCAGGTTGAAGCAAGAGCATAACTGCCCCCACAACAATAAATGACAAAGTAACCAAAATCAAAGTTCTGTTTAACTGCATTTTTGTATTTCTTCGGCAACTGAATATCAACTAGCAAATCAGTAAAAGTAAAAAATAGCCTCTCTCCGAAGACACAATTTTTATTTAATAGTTCTTTATTCATAACTAGCTCAATTAGATATCAAATGTGAGAGGCTACCGACTCCCGACTCAGATCCCCGACTTCTTTAAGTCGGGGATCTCTCTTTTATTGCCTAGGCTTTAATAGCAACTATGCGGATTCTGCGGTAATCCGCTATCCAAGTTCCATCTCGATACAGTAGGGGCTTTAGGCGCTGCTCAATTACTCGGAGCGCGATCGCTTTTTGGTCAGCCGACAATGCTGCGAGAAAACGGCTAGCGAACATTTCAATCCAGTTCGCCATGCCTGACTTTCCCTCTTCCAAAGGTGTTGGACGGTCAAATAGAACCGCATAGGTTACGTCAAATCCTTGCTGTTCCAACCGAGTTGCATACTCACCGATACTCGGAAAATACCAGGGGCTTATCTTCTCTAAAGACCCATAGCCCATCGTTTCCAGGACACTATAGAGGGCTGTAGCGATCGCGTTGATATTCCCTTTACCCCCAAATTCTGCAACAAAGCGCCCTCCTGGCTTCAGTGCCTCTCGAAGGCAACGAATCACAGCATCCGGTTCTGGAATCCAATGCAGTACGGCGTTAGAAAAGATAGCATCAAACGGCTGCTCAACCTGAAAATCCTTAGCATCTGCAACAGCAAACTGGAGATGAGGATAGTTAGCTGTTGCCTTCTCAATCATGGCGAGGGATTGGTCGATTCCCATTACTTCTGCTCCAACCGCTGCAATTTTCTGGGTTAGTTGCCCAGTACCGCAGCCGAGGTCAAGAATTCGCTCCCTTGGTTGCGGAGACAGTAGGGTCAGTAAGTCTTCGCCATACTGCCAAACAAATGCGTGTTTAGTCTCATAAAAGGCAGTATTCCAGCAATTTTCTGGCATCGTACAATTCTCCTCATCGACGGTTTTCCATCACCCAAATAATTTCTGGATAGTGGTTTAGTCATTACAGTAGGAAAGATGATTAAAGTTGTCCAATATATTTTTCACGCGCTATTAATATCTAAAAAGTATTAGTTTCTGAATTGGTATGGAACTGCGACACCTACGGTACTTTGTGATGTTGGCGGAGGAGCTACACTTCGGACGAGCAGCGGAGCGATTGCATATTTCCCAACCCCCTCTAAGCCAGCAAATTCGTCAAATGGAAGCTGAGTTGGACTTTCAACTGTTTCACCGTACAAAACGAACGGTGCAGCTAACTGAAGCTGGACAGGTTTTTGCGGAAGAATCGCGGCGGATTCTCAGACAGCTTGAGCAGGGGATTCAGATTAGTCGTCAAATTAGTCGGGGTGAGAGGGGGCAACTTGTTGTCGGCTTCGTTGGTTCTGCGGCGTACAATGTTCTCCCCGAAATTCTTCGTAGGTTCCGCACCTGTTTCCCAGAGGTAAGGCTTCAATTGCATGAATTGACGACCGACCAACAATTGGAAGGGTTGCGGGAAGGTCGGATTGATGTAGGATTTGTCCGTCCTCCCGTTGAGGAAGACATCTTTAGCTCAGAAATAGTCTTTCAGGAGCCGTTGATGGTGGCGTTACCTGAGACTCATCAATTAGCAAATCAAGCCGATGTATCGCTGCGATCGCTTGTAGGGGAACCCTTCATTTTGTTTCCTCGTTTGCTGGCTCCCGGACTGTATGACCACATTATTAGCCTTTGCCAGCAGGCAAAATTTAGCCCAAACATAACCCAGGAAGCGATTCAAATGCAAACGATTGTTAGTCTTGTAGCGGCTGAGATGGGAGTAGCAATTGTGCCAGCATCGCTGCAAAATTTACAGCGAACAGGAGTGGTTTACAAAGCAGTACAGGAACCAACTCCCCAAGTAGCGATCACGATGATTTGGCGCGGCAATGATACAGCCCCAACTGTCCAACGGTTTAAAGAAATTGTTACAGGTGATAACGAATAAAGTAACCTTAAAATTCAAAAGGCTCCAGTGCAGTGTCACTCCATTGATGTTTAATGCGTTCGGAAATAAACGGTCGAACCACAAATTTTGGTGGGCAACCCTCCAGAACATCGATCCGCACAAACGAGTAAGGACGGCGTTTTTTTGAGCCGTGACCGTAACGACCAACATAAAGATGCGATCGCGCCACCTGTCGCATCTCCTCACCCTCTTGCTCATTCCCAAAGCACTCCATCAAATCCCCTCCCTCAACACGCTGACGGCGCAAACTGTGACCACTACCTCCACAAACAATCCAGTTGATGTGCGAGTCAGCATGTCCCGTATCGCCTGTTTTGAGATATTCCAGGCAGTGAGCGTGACCGTTCAACACCAAATCCACCAGCGGACGCCCCTGGGTTTCTTCGCCTACCTCCTGCGCCACTTCATCTAGAACTTGACGGAGGTGATAACGAATCTCCATGGTTTGTGCTTGTTCCCACTTGGTTGCTTCCGTCACATAGGGTGGATGATGGAAAAAGATCACCCGCCCCCGTACTTCCTTAGTGTTCCAGGACTGAATCAATTTGTGCTTCAACCAGCTAAGCTGCTCGAAGTCAGTCACAGGGGACTTATCCGCGTTCAGTTTTTTCTCAATATCAAGCTGAATTTCTTCTATCTGCTCCAGTTTTGCCCGATGATCATCAAGTTGATCAGAATCTTCAGGAATCTCCGGATTCAGTTCCCCTGCACGCTGCATAATTTGCTCTTTTTGCTGCTCCAGTTCCTCCAGACGTTGAGCCAGTTGGCGGCGCAGCGCGTCCCCCTCCTTGGTATTTGGTAGGGGAGAAGGGGCATTAAAAGTATTTGAATCTAGCCCAAAGAAGTCAATCCCACCATTACGGAAGGTGTAATAGCGATTAGGTAATCGCGTAAAGTCTCCTGGTGTATAGCGCAGGCAGCGACCTGTGTCGGTAGAGACTGTGTAATAACGATCTAGGTGACGCACTAGTTCTTCTTGATCGTCAATGTCTTTCAAGTAATCAAGGAATGCTTGGGCATAAGCCTTCCCTTGAAAAGAACCGTGCCAACCAACATCTAAATTTATTTTTGAGCGCAGCAGACGGCGCAAAGGTAAGGCAAGCTGTACAAGCACACCATAAACAACGGGTAGGTCATAGTAATCGTGATTACCCAGTACGGGGAGAAATGGCTGGTTAAAAACCATCTGGTCATAGGCAATCTTATGAGGTTTCTCTCCACCGACAAGAAATTCTTGATAGGGCGAAATGAAATTGTTTTGGTAGTACTCGCTAGAACCAACCAAATAAATTACATCACCTGTATGCAAGACAAATCGACAGTCATCACGGTGGGCAAGCATCTGTTGTGCAATTTGTCGTTGCGGGCTGTGTCCCTGATGAGAACCCGAACCACTATCACCGACTACCAAAAAGGAGAATTCGGGACTATCGGCAACACTCTCATCAAAAACCAGTCGAGTTTGGTCAATGTCCCGCTCTACGATTAGGGGATCTTGCCACTTTACCCGTTGCTTCATTTTGCGGATTTTGGCAGAAATCGGCGGATCGGAGACAAACTTCATGAAAAATTACTCCCAAATGACCAGCTCAAACATGGCTAAGCTGTTCCCATAAAAGCTGATTTTACCTGCCACAAGCAAATACAATCTTCTACTTGAGGTGATGCCTAATGGCAAGTCCAGCCAAAATTGCAGCATTTTGTCAGGTAAAAAATTATGCGTTGCAGAATAGCGGGATGAATTAGACGGGCAGGGGCACATCTCCAAACTTAGGATAGTGCAGTAGCAATCGGATTGAGTATCTCAGCATTTCCTCAGACTTGGAATAACACAGTGTCTTGCGGTGCAGTCTTGCCAGATAGTGTCGCAATCTCGTATTTTCTCCTTCTACCCGGGTCATATACGTTTTGCTCACAATCTGATCTCCAGGCGGAATAAAACCTGGATATACGCTCCAACCATCAGTGACATATAGCAGCCCTAAATGAGTCGTGAGATACTTTTTCTCTCTTTAACTTCCTCTGTGTTCTCTGTGACTCTGTGGTTCGTTAATAAATCTCACAATTGACTTGAGATTGCTATATGTCATTCAAGAATATAGGTAGATTAATGAAAATGGAATTTTTTGCAAGTAGCTTTGAAGCTATTGAAACCAATTTGTATATTGGCTTTTCTGAAACAGAGGGGGGTGAACATTATTTCATCATGACACGAGATGAAGCGTCTCAAGAAGAGGCTGTTCCTAATAGGAAAAATATTTACGTCGAACTGGACGATGAAAATTGGTCAGAAGACGTAGGTATCAATAAGGTTATTCTTAGCCGTAATCAAATTATTATTAGTTTCGGTTCCGATACCATAAATCTTCCAGAGTCAGATGAAATTATAATTAATTTCTCTTTAAAAGATTCTGACTTTGAGAGGCTACAGAACGTCTTACAGAAGATAATGCTGGTTTATGAGGATAGACTGAGTTTAATTAATTAGTTAATGTCCTCGCTGTTGGCAATTTAGAAGGAACTGATTTTCCGAATAGTGCTGTTGAAACTCGGACTTACGATGAGTTGAATCGGTTTATGTTTATGGGTACGATTTGCTTGGTAAGTTGCAGGGAAATCAATCGGAGTTTTATCACTCGGATGGGTTGGGTTCTACGCTTATTTTATTGATGGACTAGCCTTTGCAACGGAGAGTCTAGCGGGAATTTTTCGAGGACAGGGTAAAGCCGAGCATCTAAAATTGTTGCTCTGGTTATCGGGAGGCGCAAGTTTACTGTCAGGACTGGTATTTGCACTAATTTTTGTTTTTTTACCAGGTCTTTTCAGTTTGCTGACTACTTTACCAGAAGTGAGCGATCGCATCGGCAACTACACACCCTGGCTCTTGCCTGTGCTGGGTTTCGGCTCAATTGCCTATATGCTTGATGGCTACTTTCTGGGACTGACTGAAGGGAAAATCTTACGACAATCAGCAATAATCGCCGCACTGGTGGGGTTTGCTCCTGTTGCTCTGGCAGCGTGGATAGTTGGAAGTATTCAGTTGCTGTGGTTAGCACTGTCGCTGTTTATGGTAGTGCGGGCGGTAACTTTGGGGATACGGGTGCCTCAAACTCTAGATTCCCAAGGTTTACCCTAAATCTAATATCATTAGCCGTTGCCCATCAAGGTATAACGATAGACTCAATAATGAACAAGTCACTGAGCCTAGATTATTTGACTCTATAGAGCCACTAGAAAAGGATGTAGCTGAAGTTGATTCCATCGCGATCGCCTAATGTTGTTATTAGTAATCCAATGAGTGACTCTATGCTTGCATCTCCACAATCTGCTCATCTTCCTCAGTTGTCGGAATCCATTGCCGGATTGCCCAACATTTCTGGTTGGGAAACAGCAGTTCAGGAGGTTGTTCATCATAACGAACCCGTATTTTTACCTAGAACCAATCTGCGCCTAGAAGACATTACAGCTACATTTGCGATCGCTCTCCACATGCACCAACCGACTGTCCCCGGTGGTGCCAATGGTGAGTTGATCAACAACCTGCAATATATGTTTGAGCATCAAGGGGAAGGCGATAACCACAACGCTGGAGTTTTTGCGGAATGCTATCGCCGTATGGGAGACTTCATCCCAGAACTCGTCGCCAACGGTGCCAATCCCCGCATCATGCTTGACTATTCTGGCAACCTGCTTTGGGGTGTGCAGCAAATGGGACGCGGTGACATTATTGATAGCCTTAAACGCATTACTTGCGATCGCACCTACCAGCCTTATGTGGAGTGGTTGGGATCGATGTGGAGCCATACCGTTGTTCCCTCCACTCCCATCCCCGACATCAAGCTGCACATTCAAGCTTGGCAACACTACTTCGCCGCCGTCTTTGGTTGGGAAGCCTTAGCCCGTGTCAAAGGCTTCTCCCCACCGGAAATGCACCTACCCAACCACCCGGATACTCTCTTTGAATTCATCAAAGCCCTGAAAGAGTGCGGCTATCGCTGGTTAATGGTGCAAGAACACTCGGTAGAAACCCTCAACGGAGAAGGCATATCTCAAAAACATCTCCCTCACCGTTTAGTTGCTCGTAACTCAAAGGGTGAAACCATCAGCATTACTGCCTTAATTAAAACCCAAGGTTCAGACACCAAATTGGTAGGACAAATGCAGCCCTACTGGGAAGCGAAAACTCTTTCCCCCCAACCTTTAGGAAGTGTGTCTGTCCCCCCCATCGTTACCCAAATCGGTGATGGAGAAAATGGCGGCGTCATGATGAATGAGTTTCCCAGTGCCTTCTTCCAATCCTGGAATGAAATGGCATCAAACGCTGGCAAATCAGGCGTTGTGGGTGTCAACGGCACAGAATATCTAGAACTCATTGAAGCCGCCGGATGCTCTCCCGATGACTTCCCCACCTGTCAAGCCGTAGGACAGCATTTGATCTGGGAACGAGTTTCCCCAGACAATGCTCAACCCGACACAGTTGCTAATGCGATCGCCCAACTCAAGGAATCTCACCCAAACTTTCACATGGATGGCGCATCCTGGACAAATCACCTTAGTTGGGTGCAAGGGTACGAAAATGTCCTCTCTCCAATGAATCAACTCAGCGTGCTGTTTCATGAAAAAGTTGATACCTTACTCACTGCTGATGATGCTGAATCTATTACCCAGCAAAACCGTTACCGTGAAGCCCTGATGTACAATCTGTTGCTCCAAACGAGCTGTTTTCGCTATTGGGGGCAGGGGATGTGGACTGACTACGCTCAAGAGCTTTACCGACGGGGTGAAGCGTTGCTAAAGGCAAACTTCTAGAGCGCTGGAACTGGGGGAGGAAGTATGAAGGGTGAAGTATGAAGGATGAAGTATGAAGGGTGAAAGGGGTTATTGGTTCTCTTCCTCTCCCCTACTCTCCTGCTCTCCTGCTCCCCTGCTCCCCCGCTCCCCCGCTCCTCATCTCCCCTGCTCCTCATCTCCCCCAATCCCCCCTTAGACAGACGGTACAAAAGTTAATAATCTGCACAATGGACTAGCTAACTACCTGTGAGTTCGCTAGTGAATCCCTCGTATAGACCACAAGTTGTAATTATCGGAGCTGGTTTTGGAGGGCTAAAAGCAGCTAGCGTGCTGGCGAAAGCAGGTGTCTCTGTCCTTCTGCTCGATCGAAACAACTACCATACCTTTGTTCCCCTGCTCTATCAGGTGGCAACCGCAGAACTTGAACCGGAACAGATTGCTTATCCCGTGCGGAGTTTTCTGCGGGGACAGCCTAATGTGAGTTTCCTTCAGGCTGAAGTCAGACAAGTTGATTTTTTAGCTAAAACTATCGAAACGGACAGGGAGATAATTAACTATGATTTCCTGATTTTGGCGACAGGGAGCCAGTCGCAGTTTCTAGGTGTTCCGGGGGCAGCAACCTACGCTCTCCCGATGAGAAGTCTCTGTGAGGCGATCGCTCTACGTAACCATGTGTTGAGTTGCTTTGAGCAGGCGGTACATGAACCTTCACCCACACGATGCCAACAACTTCTCACGTTCATCATTGTTGGCGGCGGGCCTACGGGGGTAGAGTTAGCAGGTGGCTTAATAGAGTTGATACAAGGAGCTTTAGTTTCAGACTACCCGGAACTAAATTTAAGGCGATCGCGTGTCATCCTTCTGCAATCTAATGAGCGTCTCCTCGCCAGTTTTCCCCAACGCCTAGGAGCCTATACGCAAAAGCAACTCAGAAAAATGGGGGTCAAGATTCATCTCAACTCCAAGGTGCGTAAAGTCACCTCAGAGGCAGTGTACCTAGAGGATGACACGATTATCAACGCGGAAACCATTATCTGGACAGCCGGAGTAGAAGCTAACGCACCAGAAACAGCTCCAGCCGTCTCCACCGCCATGAAAGGCAAGCTTGTTGTCCAACCAACCCTCCAGTTAAGAGACCATCCCCAGGTTTATGCTATTGGCGATCTTGCCTACCTTGAACAGGATGGCAAACCCCTAGTGGGAGTTGCTCCCGTAGCCATACAACAAGGTGTAGCAGCAGCAAAGAACATCGCCAGACAGCTACGAGGCTTGTCTCCTCAACCTTTCAATTATGTAGATAAAGGTAGAGCCGCCATCATTGGGCGCAATGCCGGAGTTGTTCAGGCGAGGAAATTCAGTGTTACAGGCTTTCCTGCCTGGTTAGTTTGGCTTAGTATCCATTTGTTTTATCTTCCAGGATGGCGCAACCGCCTTAGCGTCTTAGTCAACTGGATCTGCGATTACTTGCTGAAAAAACGTTTTGTCTGCTTGATTTTGCCTAAGCCTAGGGCAAAGGCGAGTCCCAGGCTATTCATGACTGAAGCTCAAACTCCATTGAACAGCCGCAATATCGAGTTGAATTAATTACACAAACGACGCCATCCTGACGCGAGAACTTTTGCTAGGCATGGGATTTAGTTTGTAGCTGCTGAAACAGTCGAGCGACTTTCTCTAAATCTTTGTCCCCAGGCGATCGCTCCACACCACTCGACAAATCTATACCACTTGGTTGTAGGCAACTGAGGGCATCTAAAACATTATCTGGTGTTAATCCTCCTGCCAATAACCACGGGCAACTAGGACGAAATTGCTGGAGAGTCTCCCAGTTTAAAGTTTTGCCAGTGCCGCCGAGTAACTGGGGATGGTAAGCATCTAGGAGTAAGGTATCGACGTAGGCTTCATAGGCGGCGGCTGCCGCTAAAAATTCATCTGTCCTGACTCTCAACGCTTTGAGAATTTCGACTCCGGGGAGGATCTGCCGGAGTTGCTGGCAAAATTCCGGTGTCTCTGCACCGTGTAGTTGCACAGCACTTAAACCACTCAGCTCAACTGTTCGACAAATTTCGACAACGGTGGCATTGGCAAAAACACCAACGCGATCAACTGCGGCAGGTAAACCACTAGCGATCGCTTGAATTTCCAGAGCGCTGATGTAGCGGGGGGAGGCTTGAACGCAAATAAATCCCAAGGCTGTTGCCCCCATTTGTGCGATCGCCTGACCTTGCTCTGGTTTTGTAATGCCGCAAATTTTCACCCGCATGGTTGTTATGTAAGTCCTGAGTCCTGAGTGCTGAGTGCTGAGTAGGAGATGAGGAGCCGAGGAGCCGAGGAGAGAAAAACTGACGACGATTAGCCATTACTCCAATCGCCTATTTCATACTTCACCCTTCATCCTTCATCCTTCATCCTTCACACTTCACTTTCATTTGTATCAAAATATTGAGCAATTGTTAATTCTTAAAACAAATTATGATTTTCAACTAAGAGATTTTTATGATGCTCTATGTCTGTAATTTCTATTCAACGTATCAAAAAAGGAGAAAATTCCTTGCTTACTACCTTATTTATGGCGGCTGTTCAATCTACTGTTCCTTCTACTCCCGAATGGACTCCAGCGGTAGGGTTGACTATGGTTGTGTGTAATCTAGTGGCGTTTGTAATCGGTCGCTTCGCTATCCAAAAAAAAGGCATGGGGCCTGATCTCCCCTTCAGCAAACCTACATTTTTAGACAAATTTGGGCTTCCTGAACTGTTGGCAACGGGAAGCTTTGGTCACATTCTGGGTGCAGGTGTCATCTTGGGTTTGACCAGCGCTGGCGCTCTCTAGAAGTACCCTATTTGTTGCTTACAAGGAAACAAAATGTAACAAAATTATCTTTCAATCATCCACCAGACAGAATCGCGTTTTACCGCTAGCGTTCTATGATTCACACTATGTAGAAATTTTTCATTATCAGGAGAAAAGAACTTGATTGAAGCAATTTTGTCACAACTAGCGCAGCTCCCTACTGGTGATACGGCAGTCTGGAGCTGGAATGGTTCGCTGATCATGAATATTTGCATGATCATCGGTATTGTGATCGCCCGCGTTGGGATTCGGCAAAAAGGAAGGGGTCCTGCTCTACCTTTGCTACAGCCAATCTTGGGGAAAAACTTTGGTGTTCCTGAACTTCTAGCTGGTTTGAGCATTGGTCATTTGCTGGGAGTGATTACCGTCATTACCCTGGCAACCAACGGTACTATCTAAAAGCACGTTGTAGCTCAAATTATCACCTCCAACGGATGTCCAGAGAGTTTGGCACCTCAGCACACTCTCTGGGCATCCAAATTTTGCCGATTAGCCATCGTTTATCCTGATAGTTAAGGGCGCTATTAAGTCTAAGACAAGGAAAATTTGATGCAAACAAATTGGAGAATTGGCTCCCTATGGGGAATTCCCCTATTTTTAAATCCGTCGTGGTTTTTCATCTTAGTTTTTATCACGATTCTCAATGCACTTAACTTTTACCAGACGTTCGAGCCAGCGATCGCTTGGGTAGCAGGGTTCCTAATGGCTTTGTTGCTTTTTGGTTCCGTGATCTTGCACGAACTAGGTCACAGCTTAGTAGCCCTGTCTCAAGGAATCAAAGTCAACTCAATTACGTTGTTTCTGTTTGGTGGAGTGGCGTCGATTGATCGGGAGTCGAAAACGCCAGGAGACGCCTTTCAAGTAGCGATCGCCGGCCCTGCCGTCAGCTTGACACTTTGGTTATTATTTTCTCTGGTCACGCAAACATTACCAGAAGCTGGCTGGCTGCGGGCGATCGCTTTTAATATTGCCCGAATTAACTTGGTTTTGGCGCTATTTAACTTAATACCCGGTTTGCCTCTAGATGGCGGACAAGTGCTGAAAGCCGCAGTCTGGAAGCTGACAGGCGATCGCTTTCAAGGAGTCCGTTGGGCAGCCAAAACAGGTAAAATCTTGGGCGGTTTGGCGATCGCCTTTGGATTGAGTTTAATCCTGCTTACAGGTCAAATCGGAGCAATTTGGATTACCTTAATCGGTGGGTTTATCTTCCGCAATGCCAGGGCCTACGACCGCCTGACAACTCTACAAGAAACGTTGATGCAGATGCAGGCATCGGAGGCGATGACTCGTGAGTTTCGGGTAATTGATGCCAATTTGACCCTGCGTGCCTTTGCCGATGAGTATGTACTGTCAGATACCCAATCACCCTACTATGCTTCATCTGATGGGCGATATCGGGGGTTAGTCGCTATTGAAGATTTGCACTTTATCGAGCGGAGTGAGTGGGAACACAGAACCCTGCAAAGCATTGTGCGATCGCTATTGGAAATTCCGACGGTAGAGGAAAAGACACCTTTGGCGGCAGTTATTGTTCGCTTAGAAGACGAACATCTAAATCGGATAACTGTGCTTTCTCCAGCCGGATCTGTGGCTGGTGTGATCGATAAGGGCGATTTGGTTCGCGCTCTTGCCTCTAAGTTGGGATTGCCGATTTCTGAAGCAGAAGTCAAGCAAGTTAAAGCTGAAGGGTCTTATCCTTTGGGGTTGCAGTTAGTAGAGATCGCTAAATCTATCAAAGATTAGCAATTGTTAAAGGGCAACTCACAGAAAATAAGATGCCGAGGGGGATACTATCAAATGGCTTGTAAATCAGGTAGGGCGAGAATCTCTTGGTATTCTTGAGCAGATAGAGGCTCTACTATCAACTCAATTTTGAAACATTGGCAAGCCGCCTGAGTCAGCGCTTCGATAATGGTTAATAGCCCTTCGTCTCCCTCCTGAACAAAGGGCAGTTTAACGTGTGGCGGTGCGGCTTCTCCAAACACCTTGATAAAAAGTTCTGTATCTGGTTGTAAACGCATCGACCCATGCTGCAAAATTGCCCCTTTTTGGCGCAACTGAGCGCTACCGATAAACTTGACTCCCTCTGAGGAAACTAAGTCCGCACCTGTAGACGTGCCAAAACAGTTGGGATTGTGAATGTAGCCACGTCCAGCTAACCCGTAGTGCAGTTCTAGACCTAGCGATCGCCAACCCTGAATCAAAAACTCACAAATTTTTTCATAAGCCTGTATCCGGCTAACGCTCAATCCTGATGCGATCGCCATGTAGGTCAAATCTCCTTGATGTAGCACAGCTCGCCCGCCTGTAGGACGCCGCACCAGGGATATAGGCTTTCCTTCCCAAATTAGCTGTTGCCAAAAGGCAGGAAATCGACGTTGGTGATAGCCCAAAGAGATAGTGGGTGATTCCCAGGTATAGAAGCGCAAAGTGGGCGGATGTTGCCCTAACTGGTGTTGTTGTAACAGCCAGCGATCGATTGCCATCTGTAGTTGTCCAGATGCGTTCAGCAGGGGAATTAAACGCCAAACGCATCTTGGGGAGAACGGCTGAGGCTGGCAATTGCTCATTCTAATTACTCAGAACTCGGTTTTCACTGCCACAGCAATTTCCCATCAAGTGTCTAGGCGTCAAGTCTGACCAAACTCTGCCACCAGTACTTCGTCATTGTCATCAGCAATCGTTGCCACGACGGTAATTGCCCGCGAGATTTCTCCCGGTGATAGTTCTGCCACAGTGCGCGATGACATCACCACAACCTGATCGTCAACAATGGCGAAGCAGGATTCAAAGGTGTCACTCCAGTTCATCTCTAGAAGCTTTCGCATCAACTGCGGTTCATTTTTGGCAGGTAATTGCATTACCTTAGACCATACGGTGAATGTATCTTCATCCGTTGAACCCGTAAGTTGTACGAATACTTCTACACTGCCGTACTTAAACTTCCATAAGTGACCGTCATCGTTGTGACTCACCATTGCACTATCGTCTTCCTCCAAACTGGAGATGACGGTTTCCACTACCTCCATATGGTTAACGGCAGTGGCATCTTCAATTAGCTCATTAGAGACAGTCTCTTCCGTTGATAAGCTTTCGGTGGAAAGGGTTTCAGAAGTTGGCTCTTGGGTAGTCATCGGTGGTATGTTGTTCACTCCGAGCGCAATTGTCTCAAAACTCAGTATCGCTTGTAAGCTTCCCCGCTGTAAAGAAAAGAGACGGGGCTTTCAATAGCCCTGAAGAGTCCCAACTGAGTTGACAGCTAAGAATCTTCGAGCCTTCAGGCTGCGTTACGGACAGCCCCACGAGCCGAATCATTTCAGAACCGTTTTGATCAGCAT
>JAHHHJ010000032.1 GCA_019359445.1 Kastovskya adunca ATA6-11-RM4
GAGGGCTTTCTGACTCTTTTAGCTGATTTACTTAATGGTCTTCCACTTTCTTTGGGTCCTTTGTCTGCGACTACAACTGTGACTTTCTTCAACTCCGCTTGATTGTAAAAAACCTACACCTGTGAGCTTAAAAAAAGGGGGGAGAATCTTCTCAAAGTTCCCTGTGATATCAAATGCGAAGCAACATCTAGCTTCCCCCTTTTTAAGGGGGACGGGAGGGGGATCTCCGAGGGCGAAGCAACATCTAGCTTCCCCCTTTTTAAGGGGGACGGGAGGGGGATCTCCGAGGAGGATGCGAGGGGGATCAAACAACCCGTACATCTCAGTAAGAGAGAGGAAAAGGAGAGGGTTTTACAACTGATTTAGGATTGCTATAGGTGTAGCCTCTCAAAAGCGTGTAGGGTATCAACAACAACCGCCCCCGTCATAGTGCCAAGTCGAATCTGTAATCAAAATATCCCCTAGCACTGCCAACTTCGCCGCCGTCTTATCACAGACTGCTGCTGGGACTCCTCGCTGAAGCACATGTCCTGCTGAGTCGTCAAATACTTCTTCCATACCTGTATAAATCGCCGTTTTGCCTGTGAAAATGCACGCCCCATCTTCGGGAATTGGCACCTTAAAGGATACAGAATCGAGACTTTCTAACAGTAGCGGTGCTTCTAGCCCGTAACTCTGACAATCCAGCAGGCGATAAGGACGCCGCCCCCGAATTTCCACTTGCCCAAAGCCTGCATCAACTAGATGCTGAGTGTACTCCTCGTAAGTCAATGCCCCAGATAGACACATCGCCCGCAATCGCTCATCTTGCCGCAAATGTTCGGGTATAGGACGAGTGGCAATAGGGTCGCTCATTAGCAAGCGTCCACCAGGCTTCAATACTCGTAATGCTTCTTGCAGGGCTTTGGTTAAATCAGCGGGTTCAAAGATATTGAAGAGGCAATTCTGCGCCACAACATCTACAGACTGATCCGGAACTGGGAGAGAAAAGGCATCCCCCTGCCGAATCTCAACAAAACTCGGCTCAAACCAGGAATTTTCTTTTGCCGCCAGGGTTAAATTACGAGCCGCCGCTTCCTGCATGGCGGCGACAGGCTCAACGGCAATCACCCCACCCGGACGGCGGGAGAAGTAGGCAAATTGCAAGGCTTCTAAGCCGCCACCAACTCCGACATACAGCACCGTCGGTTCCGCCACTAATTCTGCGGGATGAACGGTAGTTCCACAGCCGTAGTTCATCTCTTGCATCTGGCAGGGAATTTTCAGCCCTGGGAGTTGCAAAGGGCTACTTTGAACGCAGCACAAGCCTACTTGTGGCGTTTGGGCAACTTCACTGTAAAACTCAGCCGCTGTTTCGAGATAGGTCACAAAAATTTTTTCCTTTGCTAGGGTTACTAGATTCTATTTAAATCTTATGTAACTCCAGCTTTCTGAATTCTTCCTGAGAGAAAAGGTTGATCCCTAAGATCACCGCGTTGGGGGACGACCTAAGGCGATCGCATCGGTTACGATACGGAAGGTTCGGGTGCGTGGTGGTCAAATTTTCAGATAAAAGCTCTATGTCATGGATACCCTTGCGCGATCGCCTAAATTCTCTGCCACTCATCCTGGCAGGGCCAATCCTGCGGCGAACAGAACCCGACACCGTTACAGTTTGGGTTGCCCTCAAATCCCCTAGCCCCGTCACCCTCAGCGTTTACGCCACAGACGCCCAGGGTGCCACCATTGCACAATTACTATTAACAGGCTCCCACGACACAGTCCCCCTCGGTCAGCACCTCCACCTAGTCGCCGTCACCGCCCAACCCATTAATCCCGCTCAAACCCTGAAATCCGGTCAAATCTACGCCTATGACCTCAGTTTTGGCAGCCACAAAGCCAATTTAATTGCCGCCATCACCTCAGACACTATTCCCGCCGCCCCAATCAGCTACTTTGATCATCAACTCCCCACCTTTGCTTTACCCCCCGACGACCTAAATCAACTGCGACTAGCCCATGGTTCCTGTCGGAAGTTGCATGGCGGTGGGCAAGATGCCTTACCAATTCTGGATGACCTAATCGCCTATAACGCCACCCAGCCCAATTCTCGACTGCATCAGCTTTTCCTCACAGGCGATCAAATCTACGGCGATGAAGTAGCAGACCCTTTTCTATGGACATTAATCGACGCTGGAGATACTCTGCTGGGCTGGGAAGAAAAGCTGCCTTTCACTGACAAGGAGTACAAAAAGCCGAGGGAATTAAAGCCAGGACAACGCACTAACATCGCTAAAGATTACGGCGGCTTCACTGCCATGCTCCTCAATACCCCAGAGCAGGCAAAAAGCCACCTGTTTAGTCTAGGGGAATACTGTGCAATCTACCTGTTTGCTTGGTCGCCCGTACTTTGGCAAGAGGAATTTCCCCAGCCCCCCCCAGAGGCGGAACCCAAGCAGTGGGCAAAAGAAACCCGCGTGCTTCAAGACTTAACTGAAAATTTATGGAAAGTCCGGCGAGCCTTGGCAAATGTTTCCACCTACATGGTGTTTGATGACCACGACATTAGTGATGACTGGTATCTAAACCGCTGGTGGTGCGTCAGCGTGCTGGGTAAACTTTTGGGTAGGCGTGCAGTGCAGAATGGTTTGCTCGCCTATAGCCTGTTTCAGGGATGGGGGAACACTCCCGCTCAGTTTCAGCAGGGGAAAACTGGGGAGAAGCTGCTCAAAGCGGTGGCAACTTGGTCAGCCTCAGCCGGGACAAATCAATCGGCTTCAGAAGAAATTGCCAAGTGCATCGGATTGCCGGATGCTGACCCTAAAACTGGGTATCCTCGGATGAAGCTGGATGAAAATGTGTTGGTGCTAGACCGAGACTACCCCGATGGGACGCTCCCCTTGGAATGGCACTACACCATCCGCAGCGATAAGCATGAAGTCATCGTGCTAGACTCCCGCACCTGGCGCGGCTACCCCCAAGGGGAAGATGGTACAGCCCCGCCGATGTTGCTGAGTCCGACAGCCTTCATTCAACAAGTGCAGAAACCCCTGGAACGGACAGACAGGGTGAGAAATGATATCGAGGCTACCCTTGTCGTTGTACCCACTAATTTAGTCAGTTTACGGATTATTGATATTGTCCAACAGTGGGAATTGAGTCAAGGTAATGTTTTTAGTAGCGATGTGGGTGACGCTTGGAACTTTCACGAAGCTGCCTTTTCTAGGCTGTTAGCCGAGTTTTTCAAAGAACGGCAGCGAGTAGTCGTTTTGTCTGGTGATATTCACTACGGGGCGGCGGTTCGTCTCAGCTATTGGTCAAAGTGCCTGAGCGCTCCTGCAAAACTAGCACTAGATACCAAGTTTTTGTCATTCAAGTGTGAAGATTTTTCTACTCAAAACTCGACGCAGACGGGTTTACACGACACATCTTCTCCTCAAGATTTAAGCGAAAACCCTACGCCTAATCAACCCAATCTCAAAGCCCATGTTCTGGCACAACTAACAGCAAGTGCTTTTAAAAATGCGGAATTCAAGACTTATTTTATTCACACAAGAGCTAAATCAATTGCGCCAGAACCTCCCCAGGATTGGGCGGGATGGAAAGATCCGCCGCAACTGGTGGAGATTCAGGTGATACAGGAAACTGTACGGAAACTTGATGTTGCTGTACCAAAAGAAGGCCCAGTTGTGCGACAACTACATGGGGCAAGAGGTTACTGGAACATTGCTTGGGAGACTGTTGTCAAAAATGAGCGATCGCTACCAGATTGGCGGTATCACATTGAGTGGATTAAGCATGAAAAAGCGGTAGTTGCCCCTTGGATAGGAACACCGATTGCACCTAAATTGTCAAAAAATACAACTTCAACCGGGTGGCTCAACGGTTTAGAAAATACCGTCTCCCTCCTCTGGCGAAATCAGTGGGTGCAAGAAGGACAAGAAGTTGTTGGTCACAACAATTTGGGACTAATTTCTTTTCAATGGTCGCCCCATGAGCAAGGCAGTAAAGCCGTGATTCAAGATTCCTATTGGCGTCCTCCCTGGCGACGATCGAGCGTGGTTTACAGCCGCTATTTCGTTTCTCTAGACTTAGATGAAGCACCACCCCCGCTACCGATTGTTCCTTTCTAATTGGCTAATCTTGTTTAGAGGATGTCTGAAAAGTTTGTGGAGGGTATATTTTGTCATTCTGAGTCCTGAGCGAAGCGAAGGAACTGAAGTGGAGCGAAGAATCCCAATTTTCCCTTGTGGTTCGAGATGCTTCACTACGCTGTCGCTCCCAGCATGACATTTTTGAATTCTCAGACATCCTCTTAGCTCTTAATGGGCAAATTAAACAACATTAAGTACTATACGAGGAAATTTTCCTTCGTAGTAATGACTTATACTATTTTCCTTTTAAGAGGCTATACATACAACCCCCCAACCCTCTTTAAAAAAGGGGGAGTAAGAAAAGTATTTGTAGCGAGTATTTAGAGAATTGGTATTGAACGCTATTTTGAGGCTTTAGTCTTGTTATTTCTATGTCCTGTAGTAGACTTCTGGCAGGAATTGGAATTCCCCCCCTTAATCCCGCCTTGAAAGCGGGAAAACTATCTTCCCAAGGAGTGGGTTTGCCAGAGGTTTCCTGGATTTGTGCAAGAGGTCTAGTAAATCATAAATAGGTTATAAAACTCTATGTTTTTCTTTTTGGAAAGTTTTCTTTTGTCCTCTAGGGTGCGTTTTTTCACAAATCAAATAGGACGGCTGTAAACTCAATGCTCGAACTATTCAGATGGTTGAAATGGGTCGCCCGGTGGGTGGAAAAGTTACTCAGTCAATTCCGAAAGCCATCGCTCCAAATTGTAGAAGAAAGGCTTCTTTCTAGGGATGAATTATCAGAAGCAAAACGGATAAAGCGAGATACTCCAGGGGCGATAAATACTTGGTATATCTCTCACAACGTCACCCCCAATCAGTTGTTGATCACGCTGGATAATTTGGCAGAGATTCGGATAGCGATCGCCAAAGAACGCAAGGCAGCCCAGAGAGCGGGAAAGCCTTACACTCCCTCAATCGTAGAGCTATCTTTGACTGCCAAGGACAGAATTAATCGCACCCATCGCGTGGGCGTGCAGTGGCTGATCAAGCTCAATACTCGCACCCTTGTGACGCGGGTGGGGGTTTGGGATGCGGATCTTCAAGGTAATTCCTTCGATCCGAATGCCGCCGCCGAAACGATTATCCGGTTAGCGGTCAGGGAGATACTCAATCTCACCCCAATTCCCAGCATTCCCTGGCGAACCCGGCTTACCCATTTTCCTTGGGAGCAAACCCTCGAAGCCTACAGCAGAGCCGTAATTAGCGAGAATCATCAACCTTATATTAAGAGACTGAGAGCTGCAAAAAAGTCTAAAGGTACGATAGGAAGAAGAGGGAGCAAGTAGGGACAGTGTGCCCCTAAGCGACCTTGAACAGAGGCTCGACGCCCCGTGCTAATCACTGGGATTGAATGGGAGCAGAGAGACTTTTGCTAATGCGATCGCGTGTTTCTTCTAAATGCGCCCTAGTATAAGTATCCATGTCTCCTCCGTGCCGTCTCAGGGCGGTTGCAATGCTGCCTTGCAACTCTCGTAAGCGATACCAAGCCAAGGTTCGGGCATCTTCTGGCACGTTAGATTTCCGTAACACCATATTGCTCAACTGCTCTAGATAGTCCCGTTGTAAAGAGCGGCGGATGCTAGAAATATTCAACGATTTGTCTTTCGGTTGCACCACTTCTGTCCAGATACTTTCCTCCAGAGTTTCAAACAATTCTGGTAGGGTTAGTGCCTGATTCGGTTCGCTTTTCAGTTCGATATCGCGCAAACGCCTTAAGCGATCGCTAGAAAGCAACGTTCTCAACACCGATCTTTGCAAAAAGAAAATACTGTCATGAACCGGATAATCTAGACGCGTGACAGGGATCTCATTTCCCCAATCTCTCCACCGTGAGGGAGCTAACTTATTGAGTAACTGGGGCGAAAATTGAAAAGCATCTTCGGCAAACAAATACTCCTGCAACACCGCCAAGGCTTGACGCTGCTTTGCCACTGGTACGGCTTCAAAGGGCAATCTCTTTGAGGTGCCAGCATAGTTACGAGAAAACGACTGCCCTCCCACATATTTGGCGATCAAGCGCGTATTTTTCACATAGTGCCAAAACAAGGCATCAAATCGCTTACTCAGTTCGGTGTAACTTTCACCTTGAAGCGGGTAACGCTTCTCTAAACGCGCCCACATTGTCCGCGCATTATCTAACTGCCTGCGGGAATAGCCCAAAACGTCATCGCTCATATCCCAACGGTTGACACTGGGGTCAAGATCGTTGGCATCTTCGTCCGTAGCATAGGTTAATGCTGGCTCAACAGAACGCTTGGCGATCGCTTCTAAAAATCGCCGTTCGGCTTGCGGCACCACCGCATCACTGGATTTATAACCATACTCAATCGCCCATTGATCATAAACCCCGACAACGCTCGGAAAATACTCGCCCTGGGGCGTTCCCTTCGGTGCCATATTTACAGGTAGATAGTCCATTACCGAACTACTAAGCCCCTTGGTTTGGGTAAGGGCGACATTGTTTAACTCCTCTGGCTCCAAAAGCAGACTGCCGCGAAAGTTGTGGCGCAATCCTAGGGTATGTCCCACTTCATGAGCAATGAGGGAACGCAAATATTGATGCAGAAATTTCCGCATTTCCTCACCATTGGGCAGGGCATCCTGGAGCAGTGATAACTCCATCTGACCCATTGCTAACTGTTGCGATAACTCTCTGCCGTAGCAAAGGTCGTGATTGTCTGCCAGTTGTGAGAGGAAAGGCTGCTGGCTTGATGAAGATTGCGGCTCGATAGCGATCGCACAAAGATTGCCTGAGTCGAGCAAGTCGGAAACCAACGAATTCTGTGATGATTGGTTTTGTTCCACCAAGAGGCGGTAATCCTGCTGCAAGGAACGCACCAAACCCGCATCCACCATAATATCGGCATCCAGGATTTCCCCCGTTAAGGGATTAACCCGTGAGGGCCCTCTGGCAAAAAAGCCATCAATAGAATTGAACCAACGAATCGTGTTGTAGCGCACATCCGCCGGGTCCCAGTCCGGATTATCTGGCATTTGCTGTACTTGAATCGCATCTTTAAATCCTGCCGCTTCAAAGGCTTGATTCCACATCAAAATGCCTTCGCGAATCGCCTCCCGATACTCAGTCGGCACGGCATTTTCAATCCAAAACACAATCGGTTTTTTGGGAGGAGACAACGCGGCAGAGGGGTCTTGTTTTTCGAGACGCCAGCGATGAATGTAACGAACAAAGCCATCGCGGTTCTTTTGATTCGATAGGTCTTGATAGGCAGTGAAGAAATAGCCAACCCGTTCATCTGCCAGACGGGGAAGATAGCCGCTGTTTTCTGGAAGTTGGGAAAGACTGTAGCGAACCCGCAGTGTGAGGGCGCGGTTATCTGGTAACGTGGGCAGGTTTGCTCCCTTGCCATCGCGACTAGAGAAGCCATAAACTGACTCCACCTCGATATTGGAGGGAAAGGCTTTGGTGGTGCCGAAATAGGACTTGTTGCTATCGAGTCGGTAGTCGCTGTCTAGTAATCGGCTCAAAGCGGGTGTTAGTCCTGGCAAATCAGTCAGCATCAATTCCCCTAAATCGATCAGCAGGCTTTTCCGTTGGGGATGAAAGCTAGCAATTGGCAAGGAATAGAGAACAGAATCGCTAAAGGAACGATTGAGTGATCGCACTTGCGGATCTCCTGGTTCTGCCCGGAAATTCACGTTCCGCACGACAAAGTGCAAATTGTCATTCACTCTGCGGAAGTAAAACAGCAAATCCGATAGGGGCAATCCGCTATAAATTCCCCGTTCCCCGATTCCCGATTCTAGGGTGACAGTGCCGAGGTAGTTTTTCTCTAACTGTTCCGGCTTAATTTCTAGGTAGACTTTATCCGTTTTTTTGTGGCGATAAAGGGTGAATAATCCTTCTAGCTTTTCAGTGTCTTTGGTTACCGTATCAAAGGGTTTGAAGCCCGAATTGTCATTTGCCTGGGCTAACTGCAATAAAGGCTGGGGGTTTACTGTTGGCGTTTGTAAGGGGAACGCCTGTTTGATTCCGAACAACCCAAGCCACAAAAACACGCCGAGGCAAAACAATGCCCAGAACCGCACTCGTCTCATTTGCTCATTCACCCGATGCTTTGCCTTTGCTTCTAATCTCTCCCATGATGGCGGCTAGTGCCAACTAAAAAGGCGATCGCATCTCTATTTAAATAGATTCGTTTACAAAAAAATCTGTGCTAGAACGTGACAGTCCTGAGTTTAGAATGCCAATATTCCAATTTCGTGCCAGATTTGATCTAAAAATGGCACAAAAATTGATCGAAACCCATTGAGGGCTTCTCATGACTGAACATCAAGAGCAAACTGAAGTGCGTATTAGTCCTCAGGGGCGAGTAGTAATTCCTGCGGAGTTCCGTCGCCGACTAAACTTAGAACCCGGTGCAACTCTCATTGCTCGTATTGAAGATGGACGGCTGGTACTGGAAAAGCGAGAAAACATCTTAGCGCGGCTGCGTGCTCGTTTTGCTCAGATTCCCAAAGAAGTGAGTTTAGCGGATGAACTGATTGCCGAACGCCGAGAAGCCGCTCAACGGGAAACCGCAGAATGAGCCAAGCGCTCTTAGTCACTCAGTCTTATGTGCTGGATGCTTCGGCTCTTTTAGCTTGGCTACAAGGAGAACCTGGAGGTGAGGTAGTCGAGCCACTTTTGAATCAATCTGTGATGTCCAGCATCAATTGGGCAGAAGTACTACAGAAGAGTATTTCCAGAGGAGTTCAGAGAGAAGGAATGCAGGCAGATTTAGAGGCGATAGGACTGCAAATCTTGCCTTTTACTGCTCTTGATGCCGAACGGGTTGCCCAACTTTACCTGCCCACCCAACCACAGGGTTTATCTTTGGGAGATCGAGCTTGTCTCGCACTGGCAGAGTCCTTGAACCTACCTGCACTCACTACTGACCGAGTATGGGGAGACTTGAACTTAGGAATAGAGATCCAGGTACTCCGATGAATTACGATCCCCTTTCACTTTCAGGATGATATAAATTAAAAAGCGATCGCTCTTATCCCTTCACGCTTCAAAGGGGGAAACTTTGCACAAAAGTCGCCTGCATTGCTCCCAGGGAAGCTGGTTTGATCACATTCATCACAATTACCACATTCTGCTTATTCGGAGATAGACGCACTTCCCGCAAGTTGTAGCGAATAATCCCCTCGCGGTAATTGTTCAAATAACTCAACGTCCGCTTGCGATAGTTGTAATTAACTTCCAAGCCCAACGCCGCGCGATCGATATTGCCGTCGCCCCCATACACTACTGAGGGGATATGCTCTTGAAACATCCGCACGTCCAGTGTTTGTCCGGCATCATTCAAGCGGAAAGTATAGGTTTCAACACCGCGATCATCACGAGTACGCTTGAGCACAGGTAATTTGCTTCCCTGCTTCAAATTTCTTAGATTCAAGCGTTGACGTAAAGTTGCGGTTCGATCCAGTAATTCCTTAGCAGCGGCTGTCGTTGTTGGACTAGTCGGTTCGACTCCCGTGCGGATGCAGCCGTTAGTAACACAAGAATTGCTCGGTAAATTCACAATCTGGAGAAACGCCTGCGGCACTTCGCTCACTGGATCACGGGTTGTTTCCAGATAGAGATAATGGCGACTATCTGCCGAAAAACCTGACTGTTGATGAGACGTTTTGAAAATAGCAGCTAAGGCTTGGGCAGAAAAGAAAAGTAAGGTACTGGTAGCAAACAGGATGGAGAGTTTTTTAAAGTGTTTCATAGTAGGAAGGATGAAATTAACAACAGAGGGCTAGCACTTTTCACCATTAGCTCATCACAACGAATGGCGAGGCGCTAACAAAACTAATTACTCCAGCTGCACATAGGCTTCTAAATCAACAATTTGTGGATCGGGATATTGATTTAGCACACGCCACAAGACAGTGTAACTGCCATCAATGCGTCGATCGACTGGTTGAACGGCAACCAGCACATCACTGCTAGGTGTTTCCAAAATCAAATCCACATAACGGCGTCGTTCCCGGCTAATCGGTTGCCCTGTAACAATGACATCCGGTAGCTGGAATTGCACCAAGCGCAGCAAATAGGTGTGGTTAAGAACAACTGGGGTTTGGGTGGAAACGGGAGGGCTAAGGGGCGGGACGAAGCCGAATCCTGCCTTGCCCGTCAAAAACCGCTGACGGTCTACTTGTAAGGCTTCTAGCTTGTTTGGTGGGACGTAGTTGAGGAAAAATTGTCGCTGTGGTGCTGAGAGGGTGGGGATGTTTTGCAAACTGGCATCAAGATCTTCTAAGGAAACTTCCCCCAAGTCAGCAATAAAACCGTAGTTTAGCTCTGGTAAGGCAAGCTGCAAATTTCCCTGATCAATTTGCAGCGTTAGTCGAGGAGTGAACTCATTAGTAGGCTGTCGCAGTGGGGCGAAAGGAAACTCTTCTGCTACCGTCGGCTGCAGTCGGTTCCGCAATTGATTGGGGTCGAGTCGATAAGCTTCGGCAGTCAATATCCGCGCTATCCCTGTATTGGGGAGGTTGAGGAACTTGGCATACTGCTGTGGCGCTAGCGGCGAGAGTCCGTAGCTGCCACGCCTGATTGCCTCGGCATTTCCGCTGGGGTCACGTAACGGTAAAGATGATGGAGGTAAAGCACGTTGTGCTGACAACAACCGTTCCCGCGCCGCTTGGAGCACGGCGATCGCTCGCTGAGGCGCGATAATGGCTGGCTGAAGTGGTGGCTGGTAATTAGCAATTGGGGTCTTGGCGGGAATGCCAAGGACTGGGGGTTCAGCTGGGGGCAAATCGGGCGCAGGAGCGTAGCGAGGCGTTGCTGGCCCCCGGAAGTTGAAGCGTTGCCCCAAGGGTCTACGGGAGGCTCGTGCTTCTGGCTCAACTGCCGCCAAATCGGTCAGTGTTGGCAAACGCCCTTCCAGAACGGTAAGTAGGGGGGCTAGCTGCCGAGTTGAAGCGTTGAGCGTGCAATATACCTGTTGTTGGGATGCCGTGAGGGCAACAGATGGAGCCGGACGGCTAGGATCATTGTTACAAAGCACTTGCGGAAGGCGGTACTGACTTGTTAAAAAGCGTTCAACTGCCCCGACGTGGAGAAATAACTGTCCGCGTACCGCTTCTAGTCGGTTTAAGTCAGCCCCTACCAGGGCTTTTTCCATGCGGTTGATTAAGTTCAGTTGCTCTTGCATCAACCGCTGTGCCTGAGGAAAAAAGTCTTGAGACGGACGAGCTTGAGCCGTCAAGGTTGGGGCATCGCCGGCTGTTACCCGTAGCGATAGCAGGGGTAGTGAAAGCGGCAATAAAAGTAATAGGGAAAGATAGCGCATGACAAGGGGGGCTTAGGGGGCAGAGGACTCTAGGAGCACAGCAAACATATCAAGAAACAGTACTAGCTAGCTGCTAACGGCATGAGCTTTTACTTTAAGTTTGCCCGAAACTTGACCCGGCTTATCACTTTTGACAGAGTATTAGCCCAATTTTTTTTGAGGCAGTTGACTTCTGATGGTGGATGACTAACTTCTTGGAGCCATGTCAAGGTATACAAAGAAAAATATAAAAATACGAAAAATTTAATTTCTTAAAGAGGTTGTTTAGCTATGGCATTAAATAATTTACAGCGTGCTTTTGGTATTTTCTCTGAGGCGCGAAATGTAGAAGGGGCAATGCAAGAATTAAAAGACTTCGGTTTTCCGATGGCTCAAGTTTCCGTAATTAGAAAAGATTCCGAAGGACAGCACTTAACAGAAAAACATGCTGTAGGAAATAAAGCCCAAGAAGGAACAAATGCTGGTGCAATAGCTGGCGGTGCTGTTGGTGGAACCCTTGGTCTTGCAATTGGCTTGGGAACTGCTGCTCTCATTCCTGGAGTGGGCCCTTTGGTACTGCTGGGAGAGGCAGCATTAGCTCTGGCAACTACTGTGACAAGCGGTGTAATTGGAGCCACAACTGGCGGTTTGTTAGGGGCTTTAATCGGCTACGGGGTTCCGGAAGAACAAGCTACAGTCTACAGCGATCGCATTGGACAGGGCGCATATTTTGTGATGATTGATGGTACAGCCCCAGAAGTCCGTCAAGCTGAAGCTATTCTGCGCCGCTGGAATATTCAAGAATTGAGAATTTATGACTCGTTGACAGCGTCTCCTCAATAGAGGATAGGGCGCTATTTACAGTGTTTAACGATTGTTAGGGGGACATCTTGCTTGATGACTTGATGCGAGACGGCACACTCAGGAAATGCTTCTTGGAAGTCCCAGCGTGGCATGGCGAGGTAATAGAAGGGTTTTTGGGTGGCGGGGGTGACATTGAACTTAGAAATGATTGTGAAGCTGGGGTCTGAGAAAATCAAGGCAGAGTCGTCATCTCCTCCCACAACAACGGTAGAGTTGCTCGGAGCATTTTTGTTAATCCACTCTATCCCTTCCCGCAAACTCAAGCCCCAGTAATCAGTCTCGTAGCGACCTTGAGCGTGGGCTAAACCTCCAGATATCCGGTTGAAGTAGACGTATTCGTAGGGATGTAGGGTTGCCATATCAATGGCGATCGCTGCCAACACCGCGATCAGAAAAGCAATGGTGGCGATCTTGAAGCTTTTTCGGCTCAGCTTTTGGTAAATCCACGCGATCGCGGCGGCGGCGATCGCCGCTATTCCTGGCAAAATAAATAGAAACTGCCGCAGCCCATCATAAAGGGTTGAATTTCTAGCAATAGCTAACAGGGGTAAAAAGCCAACTTGTAGAGCCACCAAGATTGCACAAGCCCGTTGCAAGTTAGAAAACTGCTTGTACTTAATCACTAGCAGCACTAATCCCACAACAAAAGCAACTTGAAAAATCAGCGGAATGGTAATGATTAACCAAGTGGGTAAGTAATACCAGGGTAAGGCTCTAGCTGAAATAGACTCACCTGCAAATAAAACAGTCTCTCCCCAGTCGTGTTTAGACAAATACGCCAACGTTGCAAAAAACCAACCAGTTGGGTTACTCCAAGATGCCGGATGAACAGCAACTACAGTTACTGCCCAAGCGACAAACATTACTCCGCCATAAACTAAGATATTTCGTAAATCTCGAAATATCGTCCGGCTTCCCAGCTTGCAAATTAAATAAGTAATTCCCACAAAAAAGAGTAAAAAGAATCCTCCAATTCTCACTCCTGTTACTAAACCGACTAAAATTCCATAAAGAATTGAATAAACAAGAGTGCGGTTAAATTTAAGTCTAAATTCTTGGTCTACCTGTAGATAATGATTGACTAAATAAGCACCTAAAAGAGTTGAAAGGGTAAATAAAGCGGCAAAGGGAATATCTTTGGGGTTAAAGAAACTATGACCCCATAGTCGCGGAAAGAGGGCGGCAACAACGGCACCCAGCCAAGCATATTCTCCACCACACAAAATCCAAACTATTCCCGCTACAGAAGCGTAGGTAATTAAAGAAACTAGAAAAGTCAGTAGATGTTTGACTTTTATTCGGTCATAAAGAGCTTGATTCTTTGCTCTCTCGTTCGTTATGTCTTTGTCACTCAAGGGATTATAGTTTAAGCCTTGACGAAAGATATTTTGGACTTGAAAGACTACTTCTGAGGAGATATTAAATACTGTTCCGTAATACTTGTAATTTTCAGGAATCGGCTGGTCTTGGGTAATTAGTTCAAAGTTGTACTTTACCATCGACACTTCCACATTTTCATCCCAGGATATGCCGTAATTGCCAACTGTTGCTAAACCAATAATTGCCAGGGTTGCTAGAACAGCCGCAACTTTTATGTAAGCTGTTTTGAAAACGGATGCAAAAGCAGGAAAAGACTTTGCCAACATGGATAAAATTTTCCTTAGGGCAGTAGGGATGAATTCGGTAGGCGGGAATCAATCAAACATTGTGTTGCAATGGAGATTGTTTTGAACTTGGTTCGTAGTCTGAAGATCTAACTACAAACTTTTAATGATTTACACTAGTCCTATTTATCGCTAATTTAATCACAACGTTTGACGATGGAAAGGGGCACATTTTGCCGGATTACTTGGTATACAACTGGGCATTCTGGGAGATTGCTTTGAGCATTCCAGCGGGGCCAAGCTAAGTAGTAAAATGGTTTGGGAACTTCGGCGAGATTGGCGGCGGTGTAGTCAACCACCTTGAGATTGGGATTAGCAAATAGTTGCGCTGAGTGTAAATGTCCAGCGACTAACGTTGTAGTTTGGGGGCTAGCGTTTTTGTTGATCCACTCCATTCCTTCTCGCAGACTCAAGCCCCAAAACTCTGTATCGTAGCGAGTGTGAATTCTTTCTAGTCCGCCAGAGAAGCGATTGACGTAGATATATTGATAGGGATGTAAGGCGATCATATCATAGGCGATCGCGCCATAGACAATAGTCACAAAAGTCACAAAAGCTAGTTTGTAGCTTTTCTGGGATAGCTGTTGGTAAATCCAGATTATCGCTGCGGCTGAAAGGGCGGCAATTCCGGGTAGGGTGAAGAGAAAATGTCGCATTCCATCGTACATGGGCGACTGTTTCACGATGGCAATAAAGGGTAGGAAGAGAATTTGGAACAAAACTAAAATTCCACAAGCACGTTGTAGGGTAGAGAGTTGCTTGTATTTAGCAATAAATAGCCCTGTACCCACAACAAAGCCAATCTGGAAAATGAGAGGAATTGAAAAAAACATCCAGGTAGGCAAGTAATTCCAGGGAAGGGATTGAATCGGAATAAACTTACCTGCAAAGAGAACTTCTATTTTTAGAAGATGTGCCGATAAGTAACCAATGGTTTCAAAAAATCCGCCAATGGGATTTGACCAAAAGGCAGGATAACAGATGGTGTTGGTAATAAACCAGGTAATACAAAGGAGTATATATAAGCCACAAAATCGCAGTAAATTTTGGCGATTAAATCCTTGCCTGAATTTTAAAATTAAGTAGGTTGATAAAATAAAAAATAGGATTAAAAATCCTCCGATTCTGATTCCAGTTAATAAACCTAGTAATATTCCATAAAGTACGGTGTAGAGAGTTGCTTGGTTCCGACCAATCTTGATGTCTTTTTGGGGTTGAAGATAGGAGTTTACTAAATAAGCTCCCGCTAAAGTGGTCAGCGTAAATAGGGCAGCAAAGGGAGGGTCTTTGGGATTAAAAAAGCTATGTCCCCAAAACAGCGGAAAGAATACTAGTGTTGTGGCACCAAACCAGGCACAATCACTTCCGCAGAGAATGCCAACGATTCCTGCTACCGCTGCATAGGTAATTAAAGAGACTAAAAAGGTCATGTAATGCTTGACTTTGACTCGCCCACTCAAAGCATTGAGTCGCGATTGCTCATTATCAAGCTCTTTTCCATATTCCAAAGGATTGTAGTCAAACCCTTTAGTTAGATACTGTTGAGCTTGAAATACAATTTCTGAGGTGACATTAAAAACAGGCCCAAAGTATTTTAAATCGCCAGGAATGGGTTTACCTTGAGTGATTAGCTCAATATTCCTCCTAACCATAGCGATCTCGGTGCCTTCATCAACTGAATAGCCGTACTGGCTAACAGTTGGGAAGCCGATAAGAGCAATTAAAATAATTACAGCCGCTACTTTTAGATAAGCATTTCTCCAAGCCGAGTAAAAATTACTAGAGATATTTTTAAGCATTGCTGTTATTTAACAAATATCCCAGTTATAGCTTTGCCAACCTCTTACGTCAAGGCAGCTTTTTGAGCAACTAATAGCTCTTTAATCCCTTTTTCTGCTAAGTCCAAAATTTTATTTAGCTGAGCGCGACTAAAGCTGTTGGATTCGGCTGTCCCTTGTACTTCAATGATGTCTAATTGGTTGTCCATTACTACATTGAAGTCAACGTCTGCTTTCACATCTTCAACATAATTGAGGTCTAAAAACGGCTCTCCTTCTAGTATTCCCACAGAAACAGCGGCGATCGCACTCTGTAATGGCAATTCTTCTAACTCCCCTCGCTGTACCAGTTTGTTTAGCGCATCTGCCAGGGCAACATACCCGCCTGTAATCGCTGTCGTCCTTGTGCCTGCATCCGCCTGTAAGACATCGGCATCCACCAGCACTGTGCGCTCTCCGAGTCCCTGCAAATTCAACGTTGAGCGCAAGCTCCGCCCAATCAATCGCTGAATCTCTTGAGTGCGTCCAGAGAGCTTGAGAAACTCTCGTTGGTGGCGTTGAGGGGTTGCCCCTGGTAGCATTCGGTACTCCGCTGTTAGCCAGCCGCTACCCGTCCCTTTTAAGAACTTTGGGACTCCCTCTTCCACAGATACGGTACAAAGTACCTTGGTATCGCCGCACTGAGTTAAGACGGAACTGAGGGCAAATCGGGTAAACTCGCGTTCAAAATTGATGGGACGTAGTTGATCCGGTTGCCGTTTATCGGGACGCTGCCAAGCCATGGATGTTGCCTCAAATTCTTCCCTAATCAATAGTACGGGCAACTGTTAAGAGTGAGATTAAGAGTTCTTGGTAAATGGGGCAGGTGTTTTGTGTGACTTGAGAGAAACTGGCGGATTAGATGTCTGCCTTACAGGGAAGAATTACCCCTTGAGTTTCTGCAAAATTTCTTGTTGTACTTGTTCTGGGGATTGGTTGCCGTTAATTGTTAGCAGTCGTTGACGGTGACTGTAGTATTCCAAAATGGGGAGCGTGCGTTCTTGAAATAATGCAATGCGATGCTGGATGATGTCGGGTTGATCATCAAAACGCGATCGCCCCAGCGATCGCTCCCGCAGTACAGACTCTGGTACCTGTAAGTAAATTGCCCAATCCAGCCTCTGTTCTAAATCTTCTAACTGAAAATCTAACTCTTCCGCCTGAAACGCTGTACGAGGAAAACCTTCCAGCAACCAACCCTCACTAACATCAGGCTGCACCAGACGTTGGCGCATAAACTCAATCATCAAGGTATCCGGAACTAGTTCTCCTTTCTCCACATACTGCCGCGCCTGATGACCTAGGACTGTTAAAGTATCGCTTTGACTAGGGCTATCTGTGGTGGATGCGATCGCCTTTCGCAAAAGGTCGCCAGTGGGGATCAAAGGAACCCGCAGATAAAGGCACAGCCATTGCGCCTGTGTACCCTTTCCTGCCCCTGGGCCACCGAGAATCACTAGTCTCATCGCCTTTTTGCGTTTAAATTCCGAAATTTCAGGTTCTGTTGACCACATACCGAGTGGAGAAATCAAGACTTGCTTTGAGTCTCCTGTGTTGGCTATTGTCCCATTATTTCCGGCAAAGAAGTTGACATCGACCTGGCATATCGCTTTTGAAGGTAAATGCTGCCGATTTGAGGCGTTTGCCCCTGCTGCTTCCCCTTGACGGAGTTATAGATGTAGTGGTTGACTAGGGAGGCGCTGGAAAATAGTACGCTATATCTTGTGACCAAACAGTTTTGTAATTTTTATAGATTGGCGATCGCTCTTTGAGTCGTACCAAAAGCGATCGCGCTCAAATTATGCTCTCTTCGTCGTAACTCATGGTTTCTCAGCTAGAAGCTCCCAAACTAAACTCTAACTCTCACCTCCCCTACACTATCGAAGGGCTGGTACAAGTTTTCACGGGCGCTCACCGTACATTCTTTACCAACGTGATCGCTCAATCCTTGAGAATTGCTGGTCAGGGAACGCCAGTGTTAGTGGTTCAGTTCCTCAAAGGCGGTATTGGGCAAGGACATGAGCATCCCGTTCGCTTGGGGCAAAACCTAGACTGGATTCGTTGCGACTTACCCCGCTACATTGACACCCCAGAACTCGCTGAGACAGAATCCCAATCCTTGATGCAGTTGTGGCAGTATACCCAGGACATCGTGCTTTCTGGCAAATACTCCTTAGTCGTCCTTGATGAACTGAGTCTAGCGATTAGCTTTGGTTTCATCCCGGAAGCGGAAGTTATAGCCCTACTCAAAAAACGCCCCCCTCACATTGATATCATTCTGACGGGGCCAGAAATGCCCCAAGCGGTTTTAGAAGTCGCTGACCAAATCACCGAAATTCGCCGCAGCCACCAGCCTTAAAGGAAGAACTATGCTCAAAAACGATACCTGGATTGCCGAAATGGCGGCTGAGGGAATGATTTCTCCCTTTGAACCCAGGCTAATTCGTCACGTCGAAAAACTTCCTGTTATTTCTTACGGTCTTAGCAGCTATGGTTATGACCTGAGGCTGTCACCTGTGGAGTTTCGCGTCTTTCGACATATTCCTGGTACAGTCGTTGACCCGAAAAACTTCAACCCCGACAATCTAGAACCCGTAAAGCTACACAACGATGCTAACGGCAGCTACTTTATTTTGCCTGCTCATTCCTACGGGTTAGGAGTGGCGCTAGAACACTTAGCCGTTCCGGAAAATATTTCTGTTTTGTGCATTGGAAAAAGTACTTATGCCCGCGTGGGATTAATTGCTAATCTGACCCCGGCTGAAGCGGGGTGGCGGGGACATTTAACGTTAGAATTTTCCAACTCTTCTAGTGCAGACTGCCGGATTTATGCCAATGAAGGAGTTGTGCAATTGCTCTTTATGGAAGGAGAACCCTGTGCTATTAGCTATGAAGCCCGTCAGGGTAAATATCAAAATCAGCCACAAATAGTAACTCTTGCTCGCGTGTAGCTAGATAAGCTAGGCTTTATACTCTTGCAGTGGTTCCTGTTGAACCAAAACCACCCGTTCCTCTAGAAGTATGGCTTAATTTATCAACTTCTTGAACCTCAACACGAATAACTGGTGTAATAACCATTTGAGCAACTTTCATCCCTTTTGTAACCTTAAAGGGACGTTTACCATGATTGATTAAAATTACACAGATTTCTCCTCGATAGCTTTCGTCAACAGTGCCTGGAGTGTTAAGCACAGTAATTTGATGCTTTAAAGCTAAGCCACTTCTAGGGCGTATTTGTGCTTCGGTTCCTTGAGGTAACTCTATCGATATTCCCGTGCGTACTAGTTGACTATCTGTAGCAGGAATTTCTAATTCATCTACAGAGACTAAATCTAGCCCTGAATCGTTGAGATGTTCATATTGAGGAACTACTGCTGAATCATTTAGTTTTAGTACTTTCAGTCTCATTTCTTTGGGGAATATCAACTGTTTGTTCAACATTTTTTATTCTTCGTTGCAGATCATTTAGGAATAGTGCTACTAATGCACCGGCAAGAGTAGGTATAGCCTTATCTACTATAGCTGTAACTGGTTCATACCAAAATAGGCGAGATAGATTAACTTGATTAGAAGAGAGTAGTCCATAAAAAAGTAAAAGAAAAATAATCAATACACTAAATAATATATATAATCTCTTTAAATATTCAGAAACTTTTTTCTGACCTTCTGCCACTTTCTGTGCCGCCTTCTCTCCAACTTTTATAGCTATTTCATCTACTTTTTGCTGAAGTTCCTGCTGACGCTTTTTTTCTATTTCTTCTGCTTTTTTTTGAGAAACTTCTTGTATATGTTTATATTCTTCACAGCTCTCTAACTTTTTCCTTAGTAAGTCTCTATTGCTCATGTATGGTTGATCAAGAAGATTACGCTCTTCCTGGCTAAGCTGTATTCCTACTCTACTAAGGATTTCTATCCTACCAGCAGAATTACCATGCTGTTCTCTAGATGATTCTGCATTAACATACTGAAATACTAAAGTGACAAATGAATCTATTGTAGGAGTAAGCTCTACATTTTTACTACTGTGATTATGTACAGCAATCAAAGAAGGTCCAATGTAATTAGGATCGAGGGTAGTGCCAATATGTCCTGTACCTTGTGAAACTTGAGTGACCCTTGAATGGTAAGTTCCAGCTATACTTTTAGAAATCCAAATGATTTCATTAGTTTCTATCAGAGCAGTATCTCCTGGTTTAATTAGAATTTTTTCATTGCTAGTGTCATATATGCTTTGCTGAGTCAATAGGCTCCAGGCAAGTTTACTTGCTGTTAAGTTATAACTTGAGCCTTTAAGGTTATCCTCCTTAAAAGGAAAAATTAAAATATTTTTTCCTAATTCTTGTCTGATATCTTCATCGCTTAATACAGCCATATTTTATTGAAAAACACTTAAGTAATTTTGCTAACTATTTTTCAAAAAAACTAAAATACTACAATACTTTTTTACATCTGTTGTCCCAATAGTGGTTTGTCTTGTTCGTAAATGAAGCTCTGGCTACTTGATAAGCACAGCTCTGCCTTTTGCAACTCTGTTCCTAAATACATTGCGTGTTCAACTTGAAGGCTAGGACAATCTGTTGCTATTTTTTGATAAAGTTGACGCGCAGATTTACCGGAATAGCAGTTAACAACTTCTCCCGTTCCAGGCGTCATATGCTCGACGACAATTTTGTCTTCTCGCACGCTGATAACAAAACTACCAGAAGGATCGGTGTAATCCCTATGCTGACAAATTTTGGCATACTGAGTTTGAATTAGGTGTTCTGCATTTTCCCAGCATTCGTCGTAAATATGAGCACTCTGGCTAATCGTAATCAGTGGTCCCATATTTAACTTATAGTCAGAACGTTTAGCGATCTCCTCCTTAATGTGCCTCTGCAAAGCCCGTAATCCCATTGCATTTGCCACCCAAGCGCTAAACATATCATTACTGCGGAAAGTGGCTGTCAAAGATAACTCATTATCTACGACTCGTATCCAAATATGATTAAGGCATGGAGGACTATTGTTTGCCTCATGATCTGTCACATCCCACAAAGACATTACAGCCCTAGCGGAATCGATATCAGCTCCCAACTTTTCAATGACTTGCTCAATCTGGTCACGTTTAAACCAAGAACGCAGCCGTTGACCGTATGTATATTTGATTTCCTCCCTATTAGGGGAGTCACTTAAAATCTGCGAAATATATTCTTCAAGTAGATTAGGGCTAACTGGCAGATAATTTGGCTCTGGGAAGTAGAAATCTTCTGGCTCATGAGTAACAACTGCCATCACATCAATTAACTCTTGCCATTGACCATCGTAACCAGTGGGTCGAATCGTGCCAGTCGTTTTGATGCGATGAATAATTTTTACCCAAGTTTCAGCAATTGTCTTCCCCTCTATGCGATGACCATACCTTGCTCCAGGTAGTACAGTTGGCACAACTTCAGGCATTGGAAAGTCTGACGGGAAACCCCACGGTTCAACCACATCTCGTTGCGCGAAAGATTTTACCTGACTTACAGCTTCTGTAATTGACTTGCAAGCTTGCAAATCTACACACTGCCGCAATTTCTCTAAGGTATCAGCGTCAATTTCCCTGTCGATGTAACCAGGAATGGGTGAGTTTATCTCCCAACACTGCCGTCCTGTGTCACTTTGACCTGCCTCGAATCCATTGCAAAAGAAATCTAGCAGGCATTGACAAGCGCCAGCATTACGGTCTTCTTTGGTTGCGTTCAGAATAACCAAAAATCGGACGTGGGGATTGGCTAACAGATTTCTGATTAGGAAGTTGATTCCTCGCGTAGGGCTGTATAAATTACCGATGACAGCAAATTCCGAGGGATTGAGATGTTTTGCGATCACTTGTCTTACAGTCCAACCTGTAATTACTGCTGTTTGTCCCGTGCCGCAAATTAGCTGGTTGGGCTTGTGCAGTGGTTTGTACTGGAATTGGGCTGCCTGACCCGTTGCTGTCATGGTTGGCTATCAGTCAAAAAAAACTACTAGAGTAACATAACATACCAATTCGCGGGACTAACTTCCATTAAACATTTATAAAGAATAGCTTTTTCGTAGGCTAAAGAAGCTTTGTTGCGACTGAAGCGATCGCGCTGCCATACCAAAGCGGTGTTGTAGAGGATTTCTGACAAGGTTGGGGAGATAGAACGGAATTGGGCGATCACGTCTAGCTTAATGTTCTGGCGCATCAACCCAAGAGCGATCGCCTTTAACTTAAACTTATAGGATGAGCGTTTGTCAGAATCGCTTTCAAATTCAAGGAAGAATTCTCTAAAAGGCACCGCTATCAACTCTCAGATTGCCTAATCCTAATTAGTAGCAGTAACTTATGAGCGAGCTAAAAACAAAGCTTCTGACTGATACTTGGGTGGCAGCCACTTGGGATGATTACATTCAGGTAATTGAAGCTCCTGCTTGCGAAAAAGCCAAAGGCTACTACCACAATGGACGAATGAGGATTGAAATGCCTCCTGTTGGAAATGACCACGCTAGCGACCACACAATTATTATCGTTGCTGTTGGCATGTATGCCGCTATCAAAGGCATCGCTGTCAATGGAAAGGATAACTGCACCTACCGAAAAGCAGGCTTGAACGAAGCTCAACCTGATGTGTCTTATTATATTGGCGACAACGCCGATGCTGTTCCTTATGGAACCTCCATTATCGATTTAAACAGTTATCCTCCACCAACATTGGTAATAGAAGTAGCTAATACCTCCCTTTCTGATGATAAAGGTGAAAAACGGCTACTCTATGAAGATTTAGACGTAACTGAATACTGGATTGTTGACGTACAAAATGTTCAAGTAATCGCTTTCGCTATAGAAAATGGTGGGAGTAGAAGAATTAGCCTCTCTCAGGCGTTACCTGGATTGAAAATTTCTCTATTAAGCGAAGCTTTGCGGCGGACTCGCCAGATGAATCAAGGACAAGTTTCTGCTTGGCTTTTAGCTCAATTTCAGCAAGGTTAAGACGCCCAACTCGAAGCACAAAAGTTTTGCGAGCTTCTCTACCTTAATCTAGAAAGCTGGGCACCTGCGGTGGCTCAGTGGTACAAGGAAAATCGAGCGAAAAAAGCGAAGTTATCCCCATAAAGAAAGTCTGAAGTATAAAGTTTCAGACTTCAGACTTCATCTTTTTGAAAGTACAACTGCCTCCTCTGCAACACATTTTCTACCAAAGGCTGTCTGAGAAGTTACTTTTTTCTGTATATTCCTAAAAATAAATTTAGGGATTGACAAAAGCCTAATATTGTGTAACAAGCCAAGTGTATTTTTCTCATCTAACAAATGAGATCCTTTTTACCTAAACTTAACCAAGACTTACTGACATATTTACTTCACTATCATTAGCCTAGTTAAGACAGCAACATAGATACAGATACAAATAATGCTATTTCAAAAGAGCTAATCTTCAAAGTAAGCTGATTAGTTACTTTTTTCTAGACAGTTGGAGAGCAAGTCAGTAACCTATGATTTTTGGGATAATAAATTTTAAATTTAGCCGTTTCTTAATTCTTTTAGCTGTCTCAGTGGTGTTTAGCAGTGGAACAGTTATTTCTTCTCCTGTTTTAGCTGAAGTCAACCGACTTAATTTCATCCTCAAATCCTACGGTTATCAAACCTTTAGCTCTTTAATCCAGCAAGCAGAATCTCTAGCGATAAAGACAATTGAGCAAGCGTTTACTCAAAATTCTAGTATCACAGAAGTTGTTGTCACAATTGAAGGAGATCATAATGGGCAAGTCGCTCCTCTGTTATCAGTCAAAGGATCTCGTTCTGAGTGGCAGAAAAACCCACAAGCTTTAAGGGATATCCGATATTTTCCTAGTTCGGAAGTTTTGTTAGGTTTCCGAGAGTCTAAACCATCTCAGCCTACTACAACTACAACAGCGCGATCGTCTTCTGTTGAAAGATTTTACGAAAGTCTTCGCACAGATCCTGGATTCAATGACGAGTATGACTAATAGGAAGAGGTAACAATAGTCAAGTAAGAATTTAATACGATAGTAAAGAGCGAGATAAATTTTATTTTGCTATTTACTATTTTGTTTAATCGAAAAACATTTAATTTTTAGTAACTATTTTGAGCTTAATTTAATCTTAAAAGACTATTAAGTTTAAGTTTAACTAACCTTAATTTTCACAAGATATATTTTTAACAAATCAAGTAGAAACATCAGTAGAAAAGTTGTTTGGTTTGTACCAAACAGGAACAACATTTGTAGAACACGGAAGCATAGTTTTTACGCAATCAATTCGGTTTGTGCATCACAGCACTACAGATATTTCTGAACGATCGGAAGTAAGTCTTTGCCTGCAATTAACAAGCGTCTACTCAATTTGTGGATGCAGACAAGAAAGTGAGAGGAAACTATGGCTTTATCACGACGTCAATTTTTTACCTTGGCAGGTGCAAGTGCTGCGGGTACCGTCCTGATGTCTCCGTTAAAGGCACTTTATGCCCAATCAGCTAACGGTCAATCTATCCGTGGGGAAGGTTATGGTGCGCTTATCCCCGATCCCAACGGTTTGTTAGACCTACCCAGGGGATTTCGCTATCGTGCTTTCTCCCGAACGGGTGACCTTATGAGCGATGGCAATCCAGTGCCAGCGGCTCATGATGGCATGGCTGCTTTTGCTGGATCAAATAACACGACGATCTTAGTACGCAACCACGAACTCAGTCCGGGTCAATTGAGTACACCTAGAGCGATCGCGCCAGCGAATAAACAGTACGATCAACTCTGCCGAGGTGGCACCACAACCCTCGTTGTAGGGTCAGACCGCAAGCTAGTTAAACATTACGTATCGCTAGCAGGTACTTATCGTAACTGTGCAGGCGGCCCCACCCCTTGGGGATCTTGGATTAGCTGCGAAGAAACCACCGCGACAAATCGACCGTTTACGCTACCCGACGATCCGCAAACGACTTTACCCCAAGGCACTAATCGACCAGGCGACCCTAATAACGTTTCCAAGCCTCACGGCTATAACTTTGAAGTGCCCAGCACTGCCGAAGGTCCCGTAGATCCCGTACCCCTGGTGGCAATGGGTCGCTTTAGCCACGAAGCGATCGCTGTAGACCCCACAACCGGGATTGTCTACGAAACGGAAGATGCAGGCGATGGACTGTTCTATCGCTTCATCCCCAAAGTCCCCGGTGTTTTAAGGCAAGGAGGCACACTCCAGGCGTTAAAGATTAAAGGAATGCCTCAGGCAATTACCAAAGTTAACTTTCCTGTTGGTCAGCCCATGGCAGTAGAGTGGGTCACCATTGACGACCCCGACCCGGCTGGAAACACGGTGAAGGTTGAAGGTTTTGCTAAGGGAGCGGCGCAGTTTACCCGAGGGGAAGGAACTTGGTTTGGCAATAATGAAGTGTACTTTACCTGCACCGATGGTGGCGAAGCCAGGCTGGGTCAGGTTTGGCGCTATGTCCCCGATCTCACCGGGGCAACTGGTGGCACCATTGAACTGTTCGCTGAACCAAGCGATCAAAGTCTCCTAGAGCGTCCAGATAATATTACCGTTGCTCCCTTCGGAGATTTGATTATCTGCGAAGATGGCCCTGACGAGCAATTCGTGCGAGGGATTACTCAGCAAGGTCGGCTTTACAATTTTGCTCGGAATGCGCTTAACACCAGCGAGTTTGCCGGAGCTTGTTTCTCGCCCGATGGTCAGACAATGTTCGTTAATATCCAAACCCCTGGAATTACCTTTGCTGTTTGGGGCCCTTGGGAACGTCGGCGAAGCTAACGTTGTAGTTAACTGATTCACCCATTTGTATCAAAAACCCCATTGAAAAAGATTTCAATGGGGTTTTTTACTGACTTAATCTATCTTTTGCTAGTTAATGCCATCCTCGCTAATTTTGGAAGACTGCTTCCAGTTACGCCAGAAGTAGTTAATTGTGGCAATAGCAGCGATCGCGAGCAGCCCTATACTACTGCTAGCTTCAGGAACAGGAGTTGCCACCGGATCGGCGCGGAAAACCGCAGTGTTGCCATCTTCAAAACTGGCAAGAAAAGCGATTTGCCCATTATTATTCAGTCCCCCAGTGCTGAGGACAGAAATTCCTCTGACTGTGGAACCAAGCAGTTGATCTCCGGCAGCGATAACTGCGTTATTTGGTGCGGTGTAGATGCCCAACGCCACTCCTGCATTATCAAGATCGGCGGTAAAGGCAACTTGTCCCGCATTGTTGATGTAGGTACCATCACCAAAGAAGCTAAACTTGCCCTCGGTGTCGGCAATAGTAGCAATCTCTGTGCCGTTGCTGATGAAGATGCCATCTTTATCTCCCCGACGTGCTGAAAAGACAACCTCTCCGCTGTCGTTGATACCCGGAACGGTAAAGAAGTCACTAAACAAACCGCTGCCGTCGGCGATGGTTGTGGTGGTTGTGCCGTCACCCTTATAGATGCCGCCTACTTCACCCAGAAAAGCTCGATAAGCAACTGTTCCTTCGTTATTAATGCTTGGAGAACCAAATAACCGGAAAGAGCCGCTGCTATCGGCAATCGTTGTGGTAGTTGAGCCATCGCTGCTGAAGATACCTTCTTCCCCTGCATCCGTAAGGGCATTAAAAGCCACCATTCCCATGTCGTTAATGGCGGGTGCAAAACCGAAGAGATCGAAAAGACCGCTAGTGTCGGCAATAGTTGTAGTGGTTGAACCATTGCTGGTGAAGATGCCGTCTTCCCCTTCATCCAGCACCGCCGAAAAAACCACCGTTCCCTGAGTGTTGATCGAAGGTGTGCCAAAGCTTGCAAAGGAGCCGATGGTGTCAGTGATTTTGGTAGTGCCTGTTCCGCTACCTGTAAAGATACCTTGCTCTTCAGAACTGTCTTGACCAAATTCAGCTCGGAAGACCAGTGTTCCTGCATCATTGATAGCCGGAGGACGCAAGCTACTAAACATTCCGTCGTTTGTATCGGCGATTCTTGTAAAGCTAAAATTAGCCATCTATAACTTCTCTCCTTCAAGCAGATAGATAGTATTGAATTTCTTGCCTAGAGCCGATGCTTATTTAATAAAAATCGGCTTCCAGCAAGTAAAAATTTCTAGTCTGCCCAAAGAGTACATCAGCTGATAAATTTGTAATTTAAGCTTCCGTAAAAGTCTGTGGAATAGTGGGTTAAGAAGTAAAAATATTTACCAAAATTAGAACCTCTGGTACTTGTTTTATCTTTACAATAACCGCATTTTAAGAAAGAAATTGCAGATAAATATACATCTGTGATGTTGACTTTTTCAGGAAAGTATAAACGTAATCAAGAGATTTACTAAACAGACAGGTAGGATGAAGTTATAAGTTTTAGGAAGACCAATTGCGTCGCAGATTGAAGAAGCTTTCGAGGAAGTTCTGTCGTGTTTTACTGCGGCTGAAGCGATCGCGTTGCCAGACTAAAGCAGCTTTATAGAGGATTTCTGACAGAGTTAGGGAGATTGGAGGGAATTGGGCGATCGCGTTTAGCTTAATATTCTGGCGCATCAACAGCGCGATCGCTTCTATCAACTCACTCGCTTCCACCCCCACAATCACCGCACCCAAAATCTCTCCATTTCCCCGCACCACAAACTTACAGAACCCTGTCGTCTCACCCAAAATCTGGGCTTTATCTAAAGTTTTGAAATACTGTCGCACCACAACAACATCCTTGCCATACCTGCGCCTTGCCTGTACCTCAGTTAATCCAACTTGCGCCAGTTGAGGCTCAGTGAAAATTGCCCAACCAATCCCGTAATAGTCCGTCTTAAACCAGGGGAAGAACAGGGCATTTTTTAGGGCAATGCTAGCTTCATACTGGGCAATATGAACGTATGTGGCGCGGAGGGCATAAATGCGGGGATTCGTTGTTTGCAGCCTCTGATTCAGCACCAGTCCCTGCTGGTCAAACTTGACTCCCACGCCTTCTAAATTCAACCCTTCTAGCTGCGGCTGCGGACGAGTAGCGAGCAAAATTTCATCGGCTTCAATCGCCTGATTTCCTGCTTGTACCCATTTTTTCTGATCAATTTGCCTCACCTGGGCGACTGGACTCTCTGTCAGGACGCGGACTCCTTCTGCCTCCAGTTGCGCTTGCATCAGATCAGAGGCTTCCAAGTCAGCACGGGGCAGGATTTGGGAACCACCTACTACCAATGTCACCTCAGCGTTGAACCGTACCAGAGTCTGAGCCAGTTCAATGGCTGTGGAACTCCCGCCAATCACAACCCAACTTTTTTGTAAATCTTGAGGGTTTTGCTGCCATAGGTCGGCTGGTGTCCGGTAGTCGAGGGTTTGTAGCCCGTCAATCTCGTTTACAGGTGCCGCCGTCAGCGTCGCCAGTAGATAAGCGCGCCCTCGCAACCGCCGTTCGTTGACCATAAAGCCAAAGTGAGGGCGGCGGTAAAATTCCCCCTGACCCACAATTACATCAACCCCCAAACTTCCTAGAATTGCTGGCGAGTGTTGTTCAAATTGAGTTGAGACAACTTCCGCTGCCCAGCGCATTGCTTCATCAAAGCGCACGGTGGGGGCAGGGAGTCGTCCTGCTGTCTCATCCCAGTAGATTCCCCATTGCTCGGCATTCCATAACTGTGCCTGCACGCGGCTGACTTGGGCGATCGCCTGGTTATAGAGGGAGCTTGACGCCTCTGGGAATGCCGTTGTGGGCAAGTCTACTAAAGCAACACGCGCTTGGAGATGAGCAGCAGCAACAGCGGCATAAATACCAGCACGACTGCCTCCGATGACAATGAGGTCGTATTCAACTGCCATTAGTTGTTGGTCTGATATAAGTTTTCTGTTGTCAGTGGTTGATCAAGACTGAAGAAATGATCGCCCAATTATTAACTTGTGTAAATTCTAGGGGTATTTTTTCTTTTCTTGGCGCTCTTGGCTAACTAAACGCCATTGCTGCTGCTGAGAATTACGGCTAAACCTGCTAACAAACGCTGATTCTCAGCCATTGTACGCACAGCTACGCGAAAATAGCGATCGCCTAATTCTGGAAAGCTCAGGCAGTCGCGGATTAATACTTGGTCATGGGTGAGGAGTTGTCGTTGCAACTGGGAACTGGGATATTCCGTCTGCACGAGTAAAAAATTGGCACTACCGGGTAAGGGTTGTAATCCTGGTAACGCCGCCAGTCCTTGAAAAAGTTGCGATCGCGTCGGCGCTAACCAATCCCATGTTTGTTGTTGAAAAGCTGTATCGTCTACAACCGCCCTCGCCGCCACCGCCGCCAGAGTGTTAACCGACCAAGGATCGCGCCACTGTTGCCAGCGTTGCAGCCGTTCCGGGTGGGCAACTGCATAACCGAGTCGCAGTCCTGGCAAGCTGTAGAACTTGGTAAGCGATCGCAAAATTACTAAGTTGGGATAATCCTGTATGAGTGGGATCAAACTTTGCTCGCGACCGGGGGGTAGAAAGTCCATAAAGGCTTCATCTACCACCACTAAGGCAAATTGCTCCAGATAAGGGACAATTGCCTCTCGGTCGAATAGCTGCCCCGTAGGGTTATGGGGGTTATTGAGCAATAAACCACTACCCTGATCAGCTTCTAGCCTAGGAGGGGTGATGAATGGGCAGTTTAAATTCTCAACACTTAAGTCCAGAGGGCAGCCAATAATATTGCCATTAAATGCCTGTAGCGCCCGTCGGTAGTCACTAAAGGCTGGAGTAACTACATAAGTTTTTTCCAGGACGGAAAGTTCTCTGCCAGCCCAGGTGAGTAACTCAGCCGAGCCATTCCCTGGCAAAATCCACTCTGGTGGGATGCTGGGATGTAGCTGAGACAATGAATCCCGCAAGGCGTGGTAATTCGGGTCAGGATAGGCGCTGAGGGTTCCTAGAGCCTCGGCAATCGCCGCGATCGCGCGTTTGGGAGGCCCTAGAGGATTGATGCTGGCAGAGAAGTCAAGAATCAAGGAAGGGGAACAGCCGGCTACTGCCGCTGCCCAGGCTAAGTTCCCCCCATGAGTCGGTCGCTTCAAGAATTAATTTCCGTTCAAGCTCAACCGTTACTTGTCAGGTGCAACTTTCTCCTTAAATAGCTTCCCGGCAGAAAAGGCTGGCACCTTAGTTGCGGGAATTTCCATTTTGTCGCCAGTTTTGGGGTTACGACCTTCACGGGCTTTGCGTTCCCGCGATTCAAAGGAGCCGAAGCCCACCAGTGTGACTTTGTCGCCCGTAGAAACAGCTTCCATAATCGCCTCTAAAGCGGCGGTTAATACGGCATCAGCCTGTTTTTTGGTAACAGTTGCTTTAGCAGCCACCTGATCAACTAATTCGCCTTTGTTCATTGTTAATCTCCTGATCGTTTAAGGTTTGGGTCAACTTTTGCTCCTCAATTTTGACTTTGGGATTGATAAAGTTGACCCTTAGAGCTAGGGTATTCAACAGAAAATCGCTGAAACACTCACAGGCTCGAAGTTTCACTGCATTATTCTAAGCTCTGCTTGCTAGATATGGATCGGTGAAACCTTTAAGTTATGTGGATTTCACCGATTTTTTCGGCAATCTGGCTGCAAAACAGGAGGCGATCGCGCAATTTTGCCTCATTATTTTGCCAATTTTGCTCTGATACATAAACGCTGTTAATCCTTCAGCCCGATAAAAATTAAACATATCTATTACCAACTTAATAATTACTTGCCACAGATGTTTCTCTTTTCTCCCCTAAACATTGAGCAGTTGGGGCAGCTTAAATAGAACATTAATCAATATATAAAGATTAAGTTATTAATTCTCCAAAAAAAGCCCCCTTTTTTAAGGGGGCTGGGAGAGCTATCTCAGCAATAACGACTTAATTGCCTTGAACAGGGAATCCTTGCTGCTGCAGCACTCGGCGTGCATCCGAGCCTGGTACGTAGTTGTAGCCAAACGCCGAGCCAGCCGAATCATCAAGAATCTGAGGTGTCAGCAGCACGATTACCTCGTTGCGCTGATTCGTGCGATTAGTGCTTCTAAACAAAGCCCCCAGAATCGGAATATCACCCAAAATCGGCACCTTAGTGACTGTCGTTTGGTCAGATTCCTGGATGATGCCAGAAAGAATCAGCGTCTGACCATCGCGTATCCGGATTTGCCCTGATTGCAAATCTCGTGACTGTACCAGAGTAATCAGACCTTGGGGAGTTTGGATAGAAGAAGCTGGTGCCGATACCGTTGGATTAACAAACAGCGAGATAAAGCCGTTATCGTCAATCCGGTTGACGTTAATTTCCAGGATTAAACCAGCCTCTTTAATAATTGGTTCCTGAACCGTCGTCGTCACATCGTTTTCAGTGACTGTATTTTGCTCGAACCCGCCAAAGACTTCCTGCGTTAAGTTTACCGTCGCTGTCTCGCCTTCTTGTACCACCAGTGTCGGGTCAGTCAGAATCTTGGCATTGCCACTGGTAATCTGAGCCTGCAATGAGGCGAGGAACCTAGAAGGAGTTTGAAGCAAAGCCGGCAGAGCAGCCGTCAATGTCGCCGGCTGTCCTTGGGTAACGCTAACCGTAGGTGGCTGACCTGCTGCTCCTGGTGTGATCGTGACTATGTTGTCAGTTGGCGGTGTAATATCAGTGAATCCTGGCAGTAGCGGGTTATCTAACCGGATGAAAGGTCCAGGAAATATTCCGGAACCTCGTGGCGTGCTGGTGACTGGAGGGTTACTTCCTGGATTAAGCGTTACTGTTCCAGGAGTGGTACCTGGTACAGTTATCGGGTTGTTTGGATCGAGGAAAACCTGAGCTCCTGCAAAGGGATTGGGGACGACTGTTGGGAAGACAGGACTACCAGCGACTTGTCCGGAAGTAGGTGGACTAAATCCGCCGTAGTTGAAGGCGGCGGCTCCGCCATCAACAGCAAAGAAACCATCCCCAAGTCCGAAGGAGAAGCTGCTGTTAAAGGCATCTGTTCCTAACAAGTTAATATCAACAATCTTGACGTTCACCGCGACTTGACGACGCCGTAAATCTAACTGCGTCAACAGTGCGGAAGCGATTTCAATCTTACGCGGCTCACCAATTAAGGTGATCGCATTGAGGCGCTCATCCGGAGTAACCGCCAATCCTCTTAGCACTAAAGGTCCTGTTACTGCGGCTCCGGCTCCGGCTGCCGCCACCTCGACGGTTGGGGCGATTCTTTGGACACTCGTAGTCGTGTTAGTAATCCTTTGAGCGGCTGCCCCTTCGCCCACTACCGTAAGCGTCGTTTGAGTGCTAATCTGCTGCTGCTCCGCTCCCTGAGCAATCAGGAAACCCACAGCCTGGGATGCTGTGACTTGATTGAGACGCAACGTGCGAGCCACGAGATTGCGAGCTTCTAGAGGCAGTTGGCTGCCAACAAAAATTGTGCGTCCAACCCGGTTAGCCTGAAATCCAGAAAGCTGGAGAACGAAGTTAAATACATCTTGAACAGCTTCGTTTTCGAGGTCTAGCGAAATCGTTTGCTCGGCAGCACCTGGAGCAGCTCCCTCCGCACCTCCGGCGGCTCCGCTAAAAGCGAGGTTAAGACCAGCAGAACGAGCAAGAAGCGCCAAAACTTCTCGAATCGGCGCTTCTCGTAAAACTAATCGAGGGACGCGCGCTCCGGTTCCCAAATCAATCACTGTGGGAGAGGGATTAATCGTCGAGATCGCAATATCACCCACTGGCGGAGCAACGGCTCTAGGCAAGAAAGGAGGCGCAGGCGCTACAGGCTGTACGACTCCGGCGGGAGCGGCGGGGGCACCTTGAATGATGATTTCGGGATTAGGAACAAGAACGTCCGGCGTTGGTGCGGGAAAAACAGGCTGAGGCGTTGGTGTTGCTTGGGCAGAGGGTTCTGGCTGCGTGCCCGGTGCTGAGGGCAAGTTGGGCACTTGCGCGATTTGTACGGGCGTTTCCGTAGGTGTTGCCGGAAACCGTGATTCTGCCGTGGGGTTAAGTTGGTCTTTTTTGGGTGTTGCTAGGAAGTCAGGTTTGGGTACTGAGGGAGAACTAGCCGATGGGGTTGGTGTTATTGCTATTTCAGGAGTAGCACCGGATTTTTCGTTTTCCGGTGCTGTACCGAAGCTGAGGCTAATTGTTTGGTTGTCTTGAGGTTGAACCTCCACAGTGGGAGCGCTGCTGGCACCCCTGACGGTAACTCGTACGCTATTGATGTCTTGTTGACTAACTAAGACAGACTCAATTCCCGGCAGGGGGTTGTCTGAGTGGAAGCTTTCTTCCTTTTCTAACTTCAGCGTGGCATTGGGAATATCGGCGACAATTTCATTTTCTTGGCTCAGGGTCAAAACTTCCGGTGACGTTTCGCCTCCTTGAGTCTCAAGAGTTAGTTCCAGGTTATTCTCGGCTTGATTAAGCCGTATACCTGTTATTTGTGTCGCAGTTGCCCGCGCTGGCTGGGCTGCCAGGAGCGCCACTGCACTTCCAATCCAAACTCCACATATGAGTGGCTGTCTCACGGTTCACTCCTCACCTACATAAACGCAATTGGCAACTGCTGGCTGTACCTGTAGCTTTCGGGAGTCACTTTCGTTAAACGCTTTTCGACTCTGGAAGCTAACAGTGAGCTAGCAATGCAGTTCTTTATCTACTGGGCTGGTGGGGGGGGAGTCGCAGCTTTTGCGGCTTCCTCCTCAGTCAAAGGCAGCAAAGCTTCTAGCTTGAAACTGGCTCTAATTGTCGGTTGACCACTAGGTACCGCTCTGCCTTGCTGATTAACTACAAATTTTTGAGGTGTTTCACCCTGACCGACCTCGGCTCTAAAGTCTCTGGCTCTTAGTAGCAAAGGCAGTCGCTCAATACTACGGAGAGTAGACAGGACTTGATCAAAAGTGCCTTCAAATTCGACATTATACACCTCTCTTTTGAGCTTACCGTTAACGCCCGCTCCTAAAGAACCATCTTGGACGATGTTTGTCCCTTCCGGCTGAGCCTGCGGCTCAAATTTTTGTAATTTGCCTTGTCTGGAGGTGATAACACTATTGAGGTCTAGTAATAATGTGTCCAGATTTGGTTCATTGCCAAAGAAGGCAAATACATCGCTTCTAGTACGTTTTGCTGCCTCCAGTTTTTGTTTCGTCTGTTCGATTCTTTTTTGGATTGCAGCTTTTTGTTCGATTTGTGCTTCTTTATCAGCAACCGTAGTTTGTAGCGCTTGATAGTTGTCCCAAGCTGGCTTGACTTGATTGACTAAAAGATAGGTAGCTCCCAATAAGCCTAAAACAGCAATTAATGCTCCCCCGACTTTGGGGGTAAAGGTAATTCCGAAGGCAGTAGGATAAGTGGATTGTTCCTCTTGCCCTTCTTCCATGAATCCGTCAGCGTATGTCATTGTTGAATCGCTCCTTTCTGCTGAAGACTTCTAATGCGAGTGACCAGACCAACTGCACCTTTACGATCTAATTCTCGGAGTAACTCAGAGGCTTGGGCATCAGTAAGGCTGGTAGAAATTCGATATTCCACCACTTTTGGCAGTTCGTAACTAATTTGGGCTGATGTCTGGCGCTGGTTTTCTGGTGTTTCTAGTTGGGTGGGGTTATTAACCAGTGAAGAACTCAGCAATTGGGTTTCATTGTTCTTAAAGAAGGGAGATCGTTGAAGCGTCAGCAAAAAGTAGTTGACATCATCAAAGGTGCGGGCGGTTCCAGAAAGTTCTAACTTAACCGTGGGAACATTTGCCGTGGCGGGTTGACCAGCCGCCGCCCCTGGAGCAGGGGTAGCCGCTGCTGGGGCAGGAGCAGCTGCCTCCGTTTGTTGAATTGCTTTAATTTGTACTCCAACGGGAGTGCGTTCGCGAATATCTTGCAACAAAGCTGACCAGGGCTTGATTTGATTGAATACCCCTGTTAGTGCTGCTGTTTCACTGTTAATTTGAGTAATTTGCTGGTTGATGCTAGCGAGTTGTTGCTCTTCTTGCTGTAGTTGTCCGAGTTCGGCAGTCAATCGATTGTCTTCCTCTTGCAACTTAGCGGTTTGTTGCTGGATGAAAAACCACAATCCACCCACTGCTAGTGGAAGGAGTAACCCGACTGCCACTCCGGCAATCAACGGGGTCATTGTCCCCATAGATCGCTGTTGTTTGGCAGCACGAGGGCCAGTTGTCGTCTGAGGTCTATACTCAGGACGGTCATTAAGAAAATTTACATCTAAGCTATACATAACTTTAAACCTCGCGCAGTCCTAATCCCAATACAGTTCCTAATCCTGGGCGTTGTACGGCAGGAATATCTTCGTCTATTTCCAAAGATAGGGCACTCACCGGGTCTACTTTTGTAGTCGGTAAGCTCAATCGTTGCGTGAAGAAGTCATCTAGTTGCCCAATTCCACCTCCTGGTCCCGCTAAAAGCAGTTGTGCTACTTCCAGATTGTCGCTCTGATTAAGATAAAAATCGATCGAGCGACGTAATTCATCGGCCAATTCTCCTAGAACTCTCAAAAGAGCTGCCATCCCAGGATTGATTCCTGTTGCTCCTGTACGTATCCCATCAACTGGTGTATTAGGAATAGTCATTCCTTGTAACAGTTCTGTGTTTCTTGAGGTGGGTAAGTTCATCGCTCGGCTCAGAGCATTCTGAAGTTGGAATGTTCCAATGGGAACCGTCCGGTTAAATTGAGGGACACCATCAACGATAATCGCAATTTCGGTGCTATCAAACTCAAGGTCAATCAGTACTGCGGCTTCTTGGGGAGCAAATTGGCGGAGCTGTTCTCGGATCGTCCGAATCATTGCAAAGCTGTTAATTTCTAGAACATCTACGTGTAGCCCTGCTTGCTGGAAGGTATCGAGATAGGTATCAGTCACTTCTCGACGCGTGGCAACTAGAAGGACTTGGACTTTTTCAATTCCATCTTCATCGACAAAAAAGCCCAGTTTTTGATAATCCAAATCTACTTCTTCACGGGGATAGGGTAGATAAAGACCCGCTTCATGGTTTAGCACCATGTCTCGCAGTTCTTGGTCATCCAATTCCGCTGGAATGGGAATGATCCGAATTACCGCATCCCGCATCGGTACGGCTGTGGCTACTCGATCGACCTTAAGCTTGCTTTCGGCGATCGCCTCTTGAATGATTTCGGCTAACGCCGGAGAGTCGGCAATCTGCCCTTCTTGAAAGATGCCTTCCGGAACTTCTTTCGAGAACATCGTCGTCACTTTATAGCCCTGACCCTGCTTTCGCAGTTGAGCAAGATTGACTCGTTCTGGAGCAAGTTCTATACCGATACCGTTTGTCCGTTTCGATAACAGGCCTTTAAAGCGATTAAACGTAGAAAATCGGTTCATATGCTCTCTGGGCAGTAAGATAAAGTGACGTTGATCTGCTGTGGAGACGCAGTTTAGCAAGATTAATACTGAAGCATGGTAATCAATCTAGCTTAGAATCACCACGGTTAGCGGAATATTTTTTCAGGAAATGAATCTCAAGGGAGCCAAAGCAACACTCCTCAGCCGCGATCGCTCTTAAGCCTGTCATAAAATTGCACCCTCTAATCATTGTAGGAACGTCAAGGGTATATCCCTCGTCTGTGTTCAAATATTAACGGGGAATGGGGGGAGCGGGGGTGAAGTATGAAGGGTGAAGTATGAAGGGTGAAGTATGAAGGGTGAAGTATGAATTCATTAACTCAGATAGCTGTTTACTCTCCTTAACATAAGCACCCCTATTCGCCGACTCAGCACTTGATCAAAGCGGACAACAAATAAACATTGCGTCTTATCCCTGACGATCGCGTTATGGACATATGATCAGTGACTGCTAATGCGATTCGTGAAATTGACAGGTGATATGAGCAGAATCAGAACTTGGAGACGCCTCGGCATTTTTGCTTTGTTGGGGTTTGTGTTGAGCTGGGTGGTTAGCTGTGGTTCAGGACTATCGCCCTCTGCTGCCAACCCAGAAATTGAGTTCTGGACAATGCAGCTACAGCCGCAGTTTACCGACTACTTCAATGAGTTAATTGCCAAATTTGAGACGGAAAACGCTGGGTCTAAAGTCCGCTGGGTGGACGTTCCCTGGTCGGCAATGGAGAGCAAGATCCTGACCGCCGTTTCAGCCAAAACTGCACCAGATGTGGTGAACCTGAACCCCAGCTTTGCCTCTCAGCTAGCAACCCGCAATGCTTGGTTAGATTTGGACGAGCAAGTGCCATCCCAGGTAAAACAGCAGTATTTGCCCAATATCTGGAAAGCCAGCACGATTGATGAAAAGAGCTTTGGCATTCCTTGGTATCTAACAACGCGGGTGACGATTTACAATACAGAGCTATTAAAACAAGCGGGTGTGAGCAAGCCACCTGCCACTTATGAAGAGTTGGCAGACGTTGCCCAGCAAGTGAAAGACAAAACGGGTAAATACGCCTTTTTTGTCACCCTAGTGCCAGAAGATTCTGGGGAAGTCTTGGAGTCTCTGGTGCAGATGGGCGTGCAACTCGTGGACGATCAAGGAAAAGCCGCCTTCAATACTCCAGAAGGGATAGCCGCGTTTCAGTATTGGGTAGACCTTTATCAAAAAGGATTGCTGCCACGGGAAGTGCTTACCCAAGGGCATCGAAATGCCGTTGAACTCTATCAGGCGGGTGAGACAGCACTGCTAGCGTCTGGAGCTGAATTTCTCAAGACAATTGAGAACAATGCCCCGGAGGTTGCTAAGGTTTCCGCCTCGGCACCACAAATTACAGGTAAGACGGGTAAAAAGAATGTAGCGGTGATGAATTTGGTAATTCCCCGCGACACGAGTACGCCGAATGAGGCGCTGAAGTTTGCTTTGTTTGTTACCAATACTGAAAATCAGTTGGCGTTTGCCAAAGCGGCAAATGTTTTGCCTTCAACGGCTGAGGCAGTAGAAGCCTATAGAAAGGAGTTATCGAGTCAGGCGAAGACTTCTCCGGTAGAGCAAGCCCGCAATATCAGTGCCAGCCAGTTACAGGATGCAGAGGTATTAGTGCCAGCGATGAAAGACCTTAATAAGCTGCAAAAGGCAATTTACGAAAATATGCAGGCGGCGATGTTAGGGCAGAAGACGGTAGAACAAGCGGTGGCGGATGCAGCCGAGGAGTGGAATACAGCGATCGCTCAAAGATAAATATGCTTAAGAGACTCTGATTCTGTGGCGCTTGCAAAACTAAAGTCCAATACGGGCGGGCTTTAGTTTTGTTGGAAAAAGTGACCAATTAGGTACAGGGAGCCGCACAAGACGGTTAACGTCTCAGGAACGGCAACGGCGGCTTCTAGGGCGATCGCTAGTTCTGGATAGGTGCGACAATCGGTCAATTCTGGGACGAGGTTTTGGGCTAAAGTTGCTAGGGCGTTGGGATCGGCCCAACTATGATCGGGGACGGGGACGAGGTACAAGCGATCGCCACGCCCTAGCAAAGCACGGAATACATTGGCATGGTCTTTGGTGGAAAGCATTCCCATCACCCAAATCACCGGAGTGTCTAGCGTATCAACGTAGCGGCGGAGAAATTGGGCAGCATCGGGGTTATGAGCGCCATCAATGAGGATAGAGCGATCGCGCCAAGTGAACCACTGGAGACGCCCCGCCCACTTAGTTTTTGCCATCCCAGAGGCGATGGTGTCTTCGGCAATTTTCCACCCTTGTTGTTGCAAAATTTGGAGAGTCGCGATCGCTAAAGCTGAATTACTCAGTTGCATTTCTCCCAGCAACGGTAATGGGTACTTGATACCTTGATACTCTGCCCAACGGCAGGGAATTTCTTGAGTTAGGGACGTTTGGGGTGTGCCTTGATTGTTGGCGGGGGGAGAGAGTAACTCTACGGCGGGCTTTACCCAAACAGCAGCGCAAGCTAATTCAACCACTCGCGCTTTCACCACCGCCTCGGCTTCTGGTGGTAGTTGCCCAATTACTGCTGGGGCTTGAGGTTTGAGGATACCTGCTTTTTCTGTGGCAATTTTGGCATAGGTATCGCCGAGTTGTTGGGTATGTTCCAGGCTAATGGAGGTAATGATACTTACAAGGGGGCGATCGCTAACATTGGTCGCATCTAAGCGTCCCCCCAAACCTACCTCTACTACGGCAACATCTACCTGCTGCTGGGCAAAATACAGCAACGCCACAGCGGTGATCACCTCAAACTGCGTCGGTGAATCTTCACTAAAATCGGGAATTGCCGCCTGAACTTGTAGGAGTAACTGCTTTAGAGCTTCTGAGGAAATTGGTTGTTCATTGAGACAGATGCGTTCTGTCCAATCCACCAGATGGGGAGAAGTGTAGCGTCCCACCCGATAACCTGCCTCAGTCAATACCGCCGAAAGATAGGCACAGACGGAGCCTTTACCATTTGTACCTGCTACGTGAATTATCGGCACAGCGTGATGGGGGTTGCCCAAATCAGCGAGAAGTCGGTTAATCCGTTCCAAACCCAGATGCACGCCAAAGCGCTGAAAACGTTTAAGAAGAGAGTCGATTTCCACAGGTAGAGAAAGTAGTGATAGGGAGCAGGGGGGCAGGCTCACAGGTGTAGGTTTTTTACAAAAGAGAGAAGGGCAAAAGTGGAGGAGGGAAAATAGGTTTAGTGTAACGCCGAAAAAATCAGGTCAGAAAATGTGGAAAAACCAATACCTGAAACAATGGTCG
>JAHHHJ010000033.1 GCA_019359445.1 Kastovskya adunca ATA6-11-RM4
GACCATTGTTTCAGGTATTGGTTTTTCCACATTTTCTGACCTGATTTTTTCGGCGTTACACTAAACCTATTTTCCCTCCTCCACTTTTGCCCTTCTCTCTTTTGTAAAAAACCTACACCTGTGAGGGGAGCGGGGGAGAGGAAGAGAACCAATAACCGAATTCACCCTTCATACTTCATCCTTCACCCCTGCCTTGTTCGTCCAGCTAGGTTAGCAACAACGGCTGCTAACTCCCTAGGATCGACAGGTTTGGGGACGTGGAGCTGAAAGCCTGCTAAAAGCGATTGGGTGCGGTCTTCGGCGCGAGCGTAAGCGGTTAATGCCACGGCGGGAATAGTTCCGCCTTGCTGGGCATCTAGCTCTCGGAGTTGGCGAATCAGGGTGTAGCCATCTTCTTCAGGCATCCCAATGTCACTCACCAAGACATCAGGCTGCAAGCGCGCTACAGTGGCTAAGGCTTGGCGCACAGTGGATACCGCAGTGACTTCTGCGCCATATTCTTCCAGGATGGTAGTGAGTAAAACCCGCGCATCTGCCTCATCGTCTACTACAAGCACTCGTAAGCCATTTAGGATGGGCGGACAATCAAAAAGCCTTTCTGGTTCTGCCGTTACTGCAATTAGCTCCGAGTCGCTAACTTCAGGAGAAACCATCATCAGCGGTAGTGTGACGGTAAAGCTTGCCCCCTGTCCCACGCCAGGGCTTTCGGCGTAGACGGTTCCGCCTTGCAATTCTACTAAGTGCCGCACGATCGCTAATCCTAATCCTAGTCCGCCATGCGATCGCGTTATTGTCCCATCCCCTTGACGAAAGCGCTCAAAGACATAGGGCAAAAAGTCCGCACTAATTCCTTTCCCCGTGTCACTAACTTTAATTTGGGCTTGGGAGTTTTGCCTTGTCAGTTGCACCTGAATGCGTCCTTGGTTCGGGGTGAACTTGACGGCATTGGAGAGCAGGTTCCAGACGATTTGTTGCAAGCGAGCTGCATCTCCTAAAACGGGTTCTAGGGACGTGTCTAATTGAGTTTCAATGCGAATGTTTTTAGCATCCGCCGCTGGGAGCACGGTATCAATGGCGGTCTCAATCACGGGCGCAAGTTCGCAAGCGCGGACATTCAGGCGCAGCTTGCCAGTAATAATCCGGGAAACATCCAAAACATCCTCAATTAGTTGTCCTAAGACTCTTGTATTGCGGTCTAGCGTCTCCAGAGCGCGAACGGTGGTGGCAGAGTCAAATCTACGGCTGCGGAGGAGATGAGTCCACCCTAGCAGCGAATTTAAAGGGGTACGCAGCTCATGGGAGAGCGTAGCCAAAAACTCATCCTTCATCCGGTTGGCGTGGGTTAATTCCTCCGCTTGCTGTTGCAGTTCTGCAACCAAACGAGCATGTTCTAAAGCCGCTGCAACTTGGTCGCTCACCACCTGCATGAGAGCCAGGTCATCGGCGTCAAACCTTTGGCGGTTACGGGAGCCAAAAGAGAGTGTACCAATCAGTTGACCGCGTGCGAGTAGGGGGAAGCAAGCATAGGCGTTGACTCCTAAAGAACGGATCAGATCTGTCGAGGGGTCGGTTGATGCCTGAATATCCTCGCCAATAAATGAGCGCTGCGCGATCGCTACAGTGCCGCATATCTCTTCCCCTAGCTCAATGACTTCAATTGGCGCGGCGATTTGATCGGGGATACCACCGCAGGCGTGCAACTGTAGCCTCTGGCTTTTTTTATCAAAGAGGTAATTTAAGTAAACTTCCAGTTGTAGATCAGCGGAGAGCTTTTTGAATAAGCCGTTGATAAACTCCTTCGGCTGCTCGTGCAGGAGCAAACTGCTGGCAGTTTCTGATAAAAGCTCTAGCCTTCGATTACTTTCTTGCAGGGCGGCTTCTGAGCACTTGTGCTCCGTGATGTCGCTATTAATCATCACGGCACCAATGATTTCGCCATTACACCAGATAGGAGCAGCGGCGCAGCGAATGACCAAATCGCGTCCTGACTTTACCTGCCGCACAAGGACTTCTCCCACCTCAGCCACGCCTTGGAGGGCATGGGTGAAAATTAGATCTTCAGAGGTTATTGGTTCTCCCGTTTCGTAGGCGCGGATTTGAACTTGTTCACCCAGCAGGGCAATATTACGCTTGAGCTGATCCGGACTATCAAAGCCGAGCAACCCCATAGCTCGGTCATTGCATTTCCAGATCCCTGTAGCATCACCGATTAATACGGCATCTGGCATACTCTGGATAATCGCTTCTAGTTGCGATCGCTCTGCCTCCAGTTGACTAATTAGTTGCAGCCGTTCTGCCTCAGCCTGCTTGCGTTCTGTGAGATCGAGACAAAAGGCAATAATTTCCTGTTGCTGGTCATACGGTTCTTGGAGCAGTGCCGCACCCAATAAAATCGGCACGCGAGTGCCATCTTTGCCAATGAATTCTTTTTCAAAAGGAGTGCAGACGCCTTTTATCTTCAGTTCCTCTATTCCCTGAACATCTAAGTGAGAAAACTCTAGTGGTGTGAGCTGATCCCAACGTAGTTGACCGTTGAGCAGATCTTCCCGTTCATACCCCAACATTTTAAATATGTAATCGTTGGCGTAATGAATGCCACCATTGAAGTCGCTAAAGACAACTCCAAAAATATTAGATTCAACCAGCCGTCGAAACCGCCATTCGCTTTCTTTGAGGGCTACTTCTGCTAAACGATGTTCGGTTACGTCCATATTGACGCCAATCATCCGCAGGGGCTTGCCCGTTTCGTCGTTAAAGACGCGCCCTTTAGCAGCAATCCAATGCAAACTGCTATCTGGATAGAGGATGCGGAACTCAATATCGAAGTTAGTACCTTCTAGAGCCGCCTGTTGAACTTTTTGTTCTGCCTGAAGGCGGTCATCTGGATGGAGAGTTTGCACCCAGTTTTCATATTTACCGCCAAAATTTCCAGGGTCAAGTCCGTATAAGGCTTCCAGTTCTTCAGTCCAGGTGACTTCGTTTGTTTGAATATTCCACTCATAGGTGCCAATTTTCCCGGCTTTTTGCGCCAATTCCAGCCGTTATTGGCTTTTTTGTAGAGCGACTTCAGCTTGTTTGCGTAAACGCAGCTCACTTTTCGCCTCGCTAATGTCCCGCTGAGTGCCCCAGACGCGGACTAAAAAGCCATCTTCAACAATGCCAACAAGATTATTTAAGAAGTCCTTAGCGTTACCGTACCTATCTACTTCACTGGATTCGGCATCCACCAGTCGGTAGCCAGAGCGGATAAAGTTTTGTAAGTACTCTATATTGTGCGGATCGGACTTAACTAAAAATGTGTCGAGCCTTGCTCCAATAATTTCTTCGGCATGATCAAATCCATACATCTGTGCCATGACATCGTTACATTCTGCCAGGTAGACGTACTGGTAAAAATGCCGAATTTGCTCATCTTCCGGAACTTCAATAGAGAGGGGCGGCTCCAGTTCAAAACGCCAGATTCCTTCAGAACTTTGCTTGACAAATGCCCGATAGCGTTCTTCACTCTGGCGGAGGGCAACTTCGTCTTGCCTGCGTTCGGTGACATCCGTTAGCATGGCGATCGCCCCAGAAAATTCCCCCTGTTCATTGATTGGGTTGGTCGAAACAATTGCCCAGAGTTCTGAGCCATCTTTGCGGCGGTAGCAGAAGTCAAACTGTTCTTTCAACCCTTGTTTGCGTTGTTCTCTACTGCGCTTGGCTTCTTCTTGCGCCTCTGGCTCCATAAAGTCGAACAACGAGCGACCGAGCATTTCTTGGATGCTATAACCCAGCATTTGAGCAAGCCGCTGGTTGACGTACTCTGTCCGTCCGTCGGCATCGATTACCCAAATCCCTTCGTAAGCTGTCTCAATAATTTGGCGATAGCGTTCCTCGCTGGCACTTAAGTTTAATAAACTCACTTCAAGCCGCTGCTTGGTTGCGTGTAGCGAGGCAACAATTAGACTGAGTAATCCGCCTTCTAGGAGAAATAAGACCAGCCGTAAATTTTGCCCAGGATTGTTGCTGAAAAGCGAGTAAAGGGGAGATAAAAAGAAGTAGTTGCTTAAAAGTGCCGCCAACACGGTAGCGAAGATCCCCGACTCTCTGCCACCGTACCAAGCACTGACCATAACGGCAGCAAAAAAGAGCAAAAAAGGACTTTCAATGGGAATGAAGGAATCGAGCAGTAGCTTCAGGAAAAAGGCGATCGCTACAGTCAATCCGGCAATTCCATACCGCCGCATTCTCAGGGAGATTCTTCTCAATATCCGTTCTCCTTTGGCTCAGTTGATGGCATCACCTGAGAAAGGATGAAGCCAGAAGTCAGAAGGATGAAAGAATTATTCATAACAATTTTGTTGGAGATTTGAACACCTACCAACTGAGACAAATTGCAGGGAGCATCAAATCTAGGAAGCGTTCATCCTTATAATTTATCCTTTACCTTTCAGATTTCAGAGCGTTGGAGTAAAAATACCATCACGCTTTCTATTGTTCCTCAAAATTTTAGATAGTTGTTTCCGACTCAAGCTGAGGCAAGGATGGGCGATCACGCCTCCCAACTACCTATCAACTCTCCTAAAATTATCGGGTGAGCAAACGTTAGAGGAATCAATGGCTCGTATTCCTAAATTGACTTTTGACCGAGGCACCCTACTTTTGCATCCGCCTCCTAAGGGAAGAACTTGGGTGGATTATGCAACGTGGGATGACCGTGTGGAAAAGTTCCGCATCCCTGCTCTTCACTACCGCTCTTTGGTGGAATCCTTGCAAGCTGAGGGGACAAACTTTGTTGATGACGCCAAGGAATTTGTCCCTCTAGAACTGGTTTCTAGCGTTGAGATGGAACCCTATCCCCATCAAAGTGAGGCACTGCTGCATTGGAAGCAGGCAGGACGCCGGGGGGTGGTGGTGTTGCCTACCGCAGCGGGGAAGACTTATTTGGCGCAACTGGCGATGCAATCCACGCCTCGCAGTACCTTGGTTGTGGTGCCGACGCTGGATTTGATGCACCAGTGGTACGCCCAGCTAGATGCGGCATTTCCGGAGGTGGAGGTGGGGTTATTGGGTGGGGGTTCTCGCGATCGCACACCGATTCTCATTGCTACCTACGATAGTGCTGCCATTCATGCAGAATCTCTGGGAAGTTTGTATGGATTGCTGATTTTTGACGAGTGTCACCACTTACCTACGGATTTTTATAAAGCGATCGCGGAATATGCGATCGCTCCCTATCGCTTAGGATTAACAGCGACACCAGAACGCTCCGATGGGCGTCATTCAGAGCTAAATGCCCTGATTGGCACTGAAGTGTACCGCAAAACCCCAGAGGAGTTGGCGGGGAAAGCGCTGGCAGAACACAAGGTTATACAAATTAAGGTAAATCTCTCATCGTCAGAACGCGATCGCTACAATCACCTAATCAAAACCCGCAACGATTTTTTAAGACAATCCCATATTTCCCTCGGTAGTCTCAAAGGTTGGCAGCAGTTCGTCATGGTAAGTGCTAAAAGTCCTGCCGGACGCCGCGCCATGCTTGCTCACCGGGAAGCTAAGGAAATCGCCTCCGGAACGGAGGGAAAGCTGCGCATACTCGCTGACTTACTTGCCCAGCACCCGAGCGAAAATCTCCTCATCTTCACCAACGACAACGCCACCGTCTATCGTCTCTCCCAAGAGTTTCTGATCCCAGCGATTACCCATCAAACTCCGGTCAAAGAGCGTCACGAAATCCTGACGCGCTTCCGAGAAGGCGAGTACAAAACCCTTGCCGCCTCCCACGTTTTGAATGAAGGTGTTGATGTCCCTGAAGCCCGTGTGGCGATTATTCTCAGCGGTACAGCCTCTGAGCGCGAGTACATTCAGCGACTGGGTAGGGTATTGCGAAAAGGCTCTGGTGAGGGAAAATTTGCGTTGCTTTATGAAGTTGTCACAGAAGACACCAGTGAAGAACGTACCTCCCAGCGTCGTAGGGGTGGCAGGAAGGAACCCCAAAAAGACCAAGAACGCCCAGAAGTAAAACCTCCCAAGCTGAAGCCTCGGCAGTTAGAAATTTTACCGTCTCCCTCAACCTACGAGGTGCAGCCTAGGGCTACACCTAAAGCGGCAGAGTCTCAACCGGATGAGGAATACTTATTTTAGGTAGCGATCGCGTCAAATTTGTCGAGTTGGAGCTACTCTTTTCCTTTTAACTTTTTCACCACTTTCTTAACCGCCAAAGCGGGACGTGCTAGGTAAGGACGATCCCACGCATACGCCCAAAAATCTGTCTCCAGTTTTGTCTTGATTGAGAAATGTCTCTGGCGAGTAGGAATAACGCGATATTTCATCCCTTCGTACTCCCCATAGTCGATCTCGCTAGGCACTTTTGCGTAGAGACTGCCACTTTGATACTGACTCGGCAAATAATGCGCTGTTAACGATTTCCTAGAGTATTGGGGATTAATGGTAGGTAAAGCACCGTGAATCGTGCGCGAGTTCCAAAACAAGACATCTCCCTTTTGCAACGCTGGCGCATAAATCTCGTCTTGGTGAGCGTCCGTATACTCTTTTAGCTTTCTTTCGTAGGTTGCCTTAGACGATTTTTCGTCCTCGTTTAAGTGAACCGTGACGTGATTGGATTTGGGCAAAACAAAGAATCTACCCGCCTCTTCATGGATGTCTTCTAGAGCAAACCACCCCGCCATCATATGACCATTGGGCATGGAATCGAGATAGTACCAGTCTTGATGAGCAGGTGTCGCTGTGTTCTGATCGAACAGCATCGACTGCATCAAGTTATGGTTAGGACTTTCTGTTAGTTGCGTGAGGGCGGCTCTAACTTCCGGTAAGCAAAATATCTTTTTTGATATTTCAGAAAACTCTGGATATTTTTCCAGATCGTGAATATTCAAAAACGAACCTTGGCAATATCCAGACTCCGAAATTTTATTCTTTTCCCAACGCGTACTTGACTGTCTAAAAAAGTAGTTGTCAGAGGGCAGAATTTCTGCCTGGTAACGCTCCATTAACTGGTCAATCAGCGTGTCAGGGATGAGCTTACGGAAAATATAATATCCGTTAGCGTCATAATACTTCTGGGGAGTCTGTAGGGTTTGCATAGTTCATCCTTGGTATTTAGTTGTTGCTCGAAAACAAAATTTTAGGGCTTTGAATTTGAGACGATCAGGCACTAAAAATACAACAGGGCTTCTAACAGACGCTGGGGGATTCCAATCTTTCCACTTTCTCCATTAATCCAATCAGCTAAATCAAAGTATCTTCGACAAACTCGATAAAGCGTTATGCCATCCAAAACATGAGAATGTTTCTGCCACTCTCTTATCCAAACTGCTGATTTAAGTTCAGGATAATAGTTAGCTGTAAAACAAACTTTATGAGAAAGATCTAACCGATCGAACTCTACTATATATTGGTCTCCCCACAATCCTTTACCTCCTTGCGGAGGATTATCACAAAATTTAAATAACAAATTATCGCTTTGCCAGTTTATGCGGTTTGTCCGTCGAGTCCACTTTTCTCTCGCTTCCGCTTCGCTGGAATAATGTAGAAAATGAATCTCAATATCTCCTCCCAACACTCCGATTGGAGATAAAGACCATGTTCCCTTCTGCCTTTGCTCATTAACAAACTCATAACGCGAGGTGTCTGTAAACGTTAGCGGCGACTTCATATAAGTTTGAAAATCTGCCAAAAATCGTAAGTAGCAAGGCGCAAATATAGATAAGCCGACAAATGGTGTTGCATAGGGAAGCCCTAGTTCTTGGTAAACTAAAGCGGCCCAGCAGTTATTAGAAACGATCGTAAAATTTTTGTTTCTTACGCGATTTCTAAATAACCTTTCACGTAAGTCTTGCCGCCAGAATCCGACCCGTTTCTTATAAGATGAAAGCGATTTTACGACCATCACCGCGAATGTTGTTGAGAAGAATGCAATCCGAACCTACAAGACTCCTACCAACTTTGAGAATACTTCATCCCCAAGACCTTCTGGAGTTTACGAGTAACTTTTTTGAGCAACCTTGGCTGATAGTCATAGTAGGTATTTTCTGTGAAGTTATCGGCTTGGCGATCGCGAATTACAAACTTGGGATGTTTTAAGGGGAAGTCCATTGCTTCTACTTTTAGGTTGTTGTACTGACTTCTTTCTTCTTTAGTGTGGGTGGCGTCCGTTAAACTATAGCCAATATAAGAAATCAAGTTTTCATTGGGAATAATCGTTAATCCCCGTTGCAGCCAACAAGCGAATGCCCACTGAAAATCCCAAGCATCATGCCCGTTCACCGTAAAATCAAAGGTGTGGCTCCAAACTTTCACCGCACGAGGCTCGCCCAGAATATCTGTTAAGAAATTTCCTTGCTTAATTTCGGGCCAAAGCTTCATTTCATAATCAAAATACTTCCAAGCTCGTCTCCAGCTCGCCCATCCCCAAGAATTGGTATAGCGAGAAAAGTAGTAGCTATCAGCCGTTCGTTTCCGTCCAAACTGCACATTTAAACCCGTTATCGACATAATTCGTTCGTCATGTCGATAGTACTCCAGTAAATCTTCGCAGAAACGGAAAAAGGTTGGGTCAGGGACGCAATCATCTTCCAAAATGATCGCTTCTTCAACCGTATCAAATACCCAATCAAAGCCGCTAGAAGGGCGGCGTCCGCAACCTAAGTTGACATCAGAATAGTTTTTTAGAACTTCGCAGTCCCAATCTACCTGTTCAATAATCGCCCGTGCTGCTGCACATTTTTCGGCTTCTCCTGGCTTGTCTTCCCGAGGCCCATCAGCAATGACCAGTAGCTTCGGAGGTTTGGCTTGGCGAATTGCCTCAAATACCTTCTCGGTTGTATGGGGGCGATTAAAGATAACGAAAGCAACGGGGGTTTTCAACTGCCAATCAGCCATAGGAAACCATCTAACTTAGGGTAAAAATCAGTCTAGCTTACACTAGCCAACTTCAGGAGACTGGATAACGACTCCAATTTAACCAAAATATCTTCACCAGCCAAGTGAGGATCGATGCCTTCTGGAGGATTTTGTCCCTCACCAATTAAGTAGTAGTAATTCAAACCCAGCAAGTCACTCATGGCGTAGTAGCATACGTTCACATACTTGGGTGAAAAGAACTCAACTACCGTTGTCCCCGGTTGGCAAAAAACCAGATTAGTCAACCCAGCACCATGAGGAGCAACGACAACTTTTGCAGAAGCAAAAAGTAAGGCTTGTTCAGCTATCGATAGAGTTTCTAATGCTACAGCCTGAAATCCCAACTTGTCTAAACAATTAAATACCTCAGGCTCATTAATAATTCGGCGGTAACTTGCCTTACCTCGACTGATATAAATCCGTTCTGGTGTAGCTGATTTTTGAGACTCTTGACTATACAAAAAGTTCTTTCTCAAAAAATCACAAACCCATTGCGGTACATTCCCTGGCAAACTTGGTAAAGACGGAACAAGCAACTGGTCGGCTTTTACATGATGCTCTTTGCAACTTTCTATGACTTTATTTTTGTAAATCCCTAAAGTAGCTAAGGTTTCTTTTTGAAAAGGAGAGTTATAACCATTAACAATAAATTTATCAATCCTGTCTACTGGTAGTCCGCTGAGGCGTAAAAGTTCAATTTTTGGAAGTACGTCAGTCATCCAGTGGAAGTATATGTTAGCCTTTGCCGAAGAAAGAGCCGCCACAGTTCCTGGAACGTAATGCACAGGCGGTAACTTCCACTGCGTAAAAATGGAGTGATTGTATCCAGTTCTACCAAACTCTAAAGACACGTCGGAGAGAACGCGATCGTTTGTTGCGACAATAGCACTACTATCAACAACGTTGCCCCGATTTACCCAAGCCCGTCCTTTGGGAACCATTACCACGAAAGAAGCTGGTAACTGACGTTGATATTCGAGGCGGAATTTCCAGTGAACTGTTTCCTCTAGGGTTCCCGGTTTACCCCGATGAATGGGTTCACTAGGATAAATTTGTTTATAGGTTCCCTGAAGCTGATTTTGTCCAGCTTTATCTTTGGCTACCCAATCTGCTGTTGAAGGATAAAAACCTTTGGGAGGACCAATGACTTCCGAAGAAACAGGTAAACTGCGAAGCGGTACGATCAACAAGCTTTGAATTGATCTGGCTGATTCTTTAACAAAACGCCAATACGGTCTGAGTAATGACTTGAATTTCTTCTTCATTGCCTATAGGTAAACGCTAGACTTCAAGTTATAGCAATCTCAAATTAACAGAATTACTTTTAGGTATTTTTAAACCAACCTAAAAGAAAAAGTGCTTTTGTTTGTTTAAAAAATATTTTTCTAGTCGGTGGATAGAAGGCTCCGATAGCATAAGCCGAAACCATTTGAGCAATAACAGTAGCAACGGCTGCTCCAATGCCGCCATAGATCGGTATAAAGAAGTAGTTGAGTATGACATTAACGAGCGCTCCTGTTGTAGTTGTTACTGCTGAGAACTTCATCAAACCTTCTGTTGTTAACCACACCTCTCTAGCTACTCCTAGTGTGGCAAATAAACCCATCCAAACATGAACAGTCAAGATTGAACTTGCCTCAGCGTAATCCTGCCCATAAATCAGGGTCACGATATAAGGAGAAAGAAAGGTCATTGGGATGGCTACAGCGTAAGCCAACAAGCACATCAAATTAAAGAGCTTTTGAATCCGACTGTAATAGGTTTCCTCATTAATGTCTTTGGCTTGAACAATTGAAGGAAAAACTGAATTAACAACTGCCATCGGCACAAAAAACCATAGCTCAGATATTTTAACGGCGGCGGAGTAAATTCCTACTGACTCAACACTTTGCATTTGCCCTAACATAATCTGGTCAATACGCATGTAAATCATGATGACGATGCCAGATAAAATTAGAGGCCAGCTATCTTTAATTAAAGTCTTGGCTCTTTGAACATTAATATCCCAGGCTTTGAGAAAATTCCCTTGCCAGCGATAGACAATTACTAGCCCCAAAGCCGCGATCGCTTGTTCTGCTGCCATTGCCCCTGCAAAAGCGACTAGTGGTGCTTTCGTTACGATTAAGAAGACTTTTACGCCACTAAGAAGAACGTAGGCGGCATTCCTTGCCCAAACTGAATATTTTGCCTGAACCTGAGACTGAAACCAAAAATCAATGATTTCAAAAGATTGGCAAATTGTCCCAACCGCAACAATTCCTACTAACCAGCGCATTAAATTGTCATCAGGACTGAGTAAATAAGTCCCTCCTACGATTAGGAAAAACATTAATGTACTGCTCGTTATTCTCAAAGCAAAAGCCGTGCCCAGGGTTTCATCTCTAAGAAACTTGTTACGAGCGAGATCCCGCACAATAATACTATCTAGTCCCAACTTAGCTAATGGACTTAACAGCCCCACGATTGCTGTTGCATAGTTGAAAAGTCCAAAACTTTCCGGCCCTAAATAACGAGCTACCCAAACTCCAACGAGCAGCCCTAAACCCATCTGCCAAATTTTTTCGCTGAACAGCCAAGCGGTATTACCAATAATTTGCCGTAGATTTGGACTAAGTTTTTGACTGGCGGCTGCGAGCTTATTTAGCATTAAAGTTCATGGGTAATTTCGATTAATTTTTGGCAACTAAAGTAAATCTCAAACAAGCGGGACAGGCAGTTTTAGGTGAAAACTCCTTTACTAAACAAATAACTAGTAGTTTTGAGTAGATGTCCAATTATATTGAGCAGGGGCAGCTTCTCTCTTGGGTTTAGAGGTTTTCTCTATCGTATCTAAGCTTAATCGAGTCGTCATTACTACATAAAAAAACCAAATACTAGTGACGCCCAAAAGTCCAGTTTCTGTAAAGTTCGTTAATAAAATGTACGTTGACAGGAGTAGAGGTAATCCTGCTTCAGGCAGGCGGTTACGGCTGAGATACACTACTGATTTGGCAATATTATTAAGAAACGAGCAAGCATATAAAGATAATCCTAACCAGCCCAAATCAACAGCTACATCTAAAAAACCATTGTGAGAATGACCCGGTCGAAACTGACTAGCAGCGACAATGATGTCGCCCCCAGGATTATCCGCTCCTCGCCAAGGTTGCCAGAAGCCAGCAAGACCATATCCAAGTATGGGCTGTTGGTTAATTTTGTTGATGATTATGGGCCAGAAGTCTGTTCTTCCGGTGATCGTCATATCTTTATTGAGAGTATCTACTACAATAAATTCTAGGTTTTCGGTTACTAAGATTGTTAAGCACACGCTTAAAATCATGAAAAGAATCACAGAAACAAAAGCCCATTGAACTTTTAATTTTTTGACAAACCCAAAATAAACCCAAAGACTGAGTAGAGCAACCACTAAAACTTTACTAGCTCCACTCCCTCCCTCTTGCAAAGCAAACAGAGACAAAAGAACAAAAACCAAGGATAAATAGCGCTGTTTAGGTGAGTAAAAGGCATGCATTAACCACAAAACAGCCGTTTGAGCCATGATGAAAGAAAATTGATTTTTATGCCCTAATATTCCTTGCCAACCTAATGGTCCTACTCCAACTGAAGGCACAAAAAATCCATAATATATACAAATAATTACAATAATTATGTTTACCCACCGCCAAAAAGAAAAAATTTCTCTCCAGGAGTACTGTTTTCCTAAATAAATAGCAATTAGAGTAGTTTCTAGATAAACAAAGGTAGTTTTTAAAGTTACAGTAGCTGAGTTGCTCCAGGAAAATGACAAGCTAAAAAGTAGAATAAATGCACAAAAAAAAGGAGCTGTCCTCAGCAAGACAGCTAAAACATGAATAAAGTCTTTTAGGGTATAACGAAGTCTTGAAAACAAAAGAAAAAGGCAGAGAGAGTAAATACCAAGTTGCCCTGCTATTGTAGGTAGTGTTGTTCCCTGTAAGCTCAAGACCAAAGGATGCAACTTATCAAAAGGGTTAATTGTCGCACCTGTGGCTCCCGCAATGCTAATTAAGAAGATTCCTAAACAAATCTTTTCTAAGTTAGCGGCTAATGTTTTATCTGTACCTGTGTAGTGAAAAGCTACAAAAGTATAAATTAATCCTATAAGTAGGATAAAGATAAGAATTAAAGGATTATTGAGAATTAATTCTTTCATCGTAAGGCTTTCGTTTTAGTGGGATTTGAGCAATTTCGGAATCAGCTTAGACTTTTGCTACAACCTGAGTGAATTCATCTTAAAGCGGGGCGAAATTAGATAGGGTTGTCAGATTGAGGTGAACTGAGCAACTGGCTCTAAATTCCCTAAAGTCATATTCAGCCTTATTGTTCCCTAAATTAGTCTCTAAGTTAACAATGCTTCACTAAGATTTGGAAGAACATCAATGCTAACTCTCTTTGCTCAATCTGGGGTAAAGTTTTGATTTTTGTTAGCGATATCCTCGCAACTGGTTAAATATCCGAGACAGACAAAATAGAATAAGCGACACCTAAGAAAGTTTTGACGTTTTTGACTGAATAGGAATAGCCGTTGGACAATCTGCACGGGATTGAGCAACGGACGACTGAGGAACTTTATTTAGTGCGATCGCGTCTTACGATCTCTTGGGAGGTTTTGCTAAGATGTTCTGACTGCTGTCGCCAGTGATTTTTAAGAGTGGCTGCTGCCTTGAACGGCTTTTCTACAGTGGTTTTCGACTAAATGAAATGCTGACTTACCTATTTAGCGGTAGTGAGCTGAACGCTCAAGGAAAGTTTAGCGGCTTAGAGAACCAACAGGATGATCATCCAGCTAAACTTACAAAAAAGGTTCTTTACCTCAGGCTCCAAAGCGAAACTCTCCTATCAAAATAAAACACAGCTTATTATGCAAAGAAGGGTTTATGCAGGCAGGTTTTTCTAGAGCGATGACTCGACCCGTTACTGGTCTGACTTTGCTAGTTTTTGTTGCCGTGTCTTTGCCGACTCCTGCCTTGGCGCAGTTGCCAACACTGGAGAATGCGTCTCCCGTGTCAGACACTAGCCGTTCTGGGCAACTAGAAACCGATTATATTTTAGGCGGAGGCGATCGCGTCTTTATCGATATCTTCCAAGTGCCCCAGTACAGCGGCGAGTATCAAATTCCCATTGATGGGGTACTCTACCTGCCACTGATTGGAGCAATTAGGGTCGGGGGAAGTACCCTAAACCAAGCAACCAATGCCATTTCCTCCGCCTATGGAGCTTTCCTCAAGCGCCCAATTACTACCGTCAGGTTACTCTCTCCTCGCCCTCTGAACGTGTTTGTTTCAGGAGAGGTAACTAGCCCTGGTTCCTTTACCCTCAGCTTAATCGGTGGAGCTGGGGATGATCCAGGCGTCCAGTATCCGACACTAACCCAGGCAATTACCCAAGCTGGGGGCGTCACCCTTGCTGCCGACATTAGCCAAATCCAATTAAGAAGACGCCTGCCAGGGAATGTGCCAGAACAAGTGGTTACGGTCAATCTTCAGGAATTGCTCCAGAGCGGGGCTCAAGCTCAGTCCTTAACCCTGCGTGATGGAGATACCATCTTTATTCCCAGCGCAACGACCGTTAGCTTACCAGAAACCCGCCAACTAGCGACGGTTGGTTTTGCCTCGGATATCAGTAAACCCCGGACTGTGGCGGTAGTTGGTGAAGTCAATCGTCCGGGTTCCTATATCGTTCTCGGTGTTGCCACCCAAGATAATGCCCAAACCGGAATCGCTGGAGGTTTACCTACTGTCACCTCAGCGATTCAGCAGGCAGAAGGAATTAAGCCTTTAGCAGATATTCGCCGCATCCAGTTACGACGACTCACAAAAACGGGTGGAGAACAACTGATTGATGTCAACCTCTGGGAACTATTACAGACGGGCGACATTAGTCAAGACGCTATTCTACAAGATGGTGACACGATCATTGTTCCCAAATCATCAGACATCCTACCCGCTGAAGCAACGGAACTGGCGTCCGCTCGGTTTTCCCCAACCACGATTGGGGTGAGCGTGATTGGCGAAGTGGAAAACCCGGGGATTGTGCAGCTTCCCCCGAATACTCCCTTGAATCAAGCTCTGCTGACGGCGGGGGGGTTTGACAATCCTCGCGCCCGCCGCCAAGCGGTAGATTTGGTGCGCCTTAATCCCGATGGCACGGTTTCTAAGCGCCAAATACCTGTTAACCTTGCTCAAGGAATCAACGACGAAAATAACCCAATCCTCCGTAATAACGACATAATTGTAGTCAGTCGATCCCGCACTACTGGCTTTTTAGATACATTAAATGCAGTATTTAGTCCCGCTTCTGCGGCGCTGGCGTTTTTATCGATTCCCAATCGCATTGCAGGAATTCTTGATTTATTGGGAATCATAAATCTAGACAACGACGATGATGAATAAGGGCAGGCTTTTTCTGGAGTAAGTTGAAAAAGTATGGATAGCGAACACGAGTACCAGATGTTTTCGCCAAGACAGAGCGGAAAGCCATCTTCCCCGATACCCCCCACCCAGCCAGAAGAGGGTGACGGACAGACTATAGATTTGGCTTGGCTGGGGTCAGTCATCCGCCGTCGAGCGCCCGTGATGCTGCTAGCTACCCTGACTTTGGGGGTAATTTCTGGCAGCTTACTGGTCTGGAACTCGCGTCGGACGCCTACATCCTACGAAGGGGCTTTTAAAGTTTTGGTAGAACCTGTAACTGCAGAAGGTCGCTTGGCAAAGCTATCTTTGCTGGCACAAACGGGGAACAATACAGGGGCAGGGGAAATTTCTCGGCTGGGAATTGACAGTTCAGACTTAGTTGATTATGAAACGCAAATTCGGGTACTCACCAGCCCGAAGTTGATGGCACCAGTCATCAAAGATTTGCAGGCTCAGTATCCAGAAATTAGCTACAACTCCATGATGGAGCAGCTAGTAATTAGCCGCGTCAGTTATGAAAAAGATGGGAAGCAGCAAGGGACTAAAATTTTAGAGATTCGCTACCGAGACAAAGATCCTGAAAAAGTTGACTTTGTTCTTGATAGATTAGCAAATATTTATCTTCAATACAGCTTACAGGAGCGTTTAACGAGCCTGCGCCAGGGAATTGAGTTCATTGACGACCAACTGCCGGAGTTGCAACAGCGGGTGGATGTCCTGCAAGGACAACTACAAACACTACGCCAACAGTATAGTCTCACAGTTCCGGAATTAACCGGGAAATACCTGGACGAACGGGCGGGCTATCTGGAGTCCCAACGGGTTGATATCCAAGCGGATTTGGCAGAGAGGCGGGCGGTCTACGCCAGCTTACAAGACCAGATGCAACAAGGAAATCCGACTTCAGTCTTGGCGAGGGAGTCAGGAATTCTGGAAGCGAAGACTTATGACGAGTTAATCAGACAGCTCCAGAAGATAGATACTGAAATCGCGCTGCAGTCGTCTCTGTTTTTAGAAAGTAGTCCTCCCATCCAAGATTTACGGGAAAAACAGCAAAATTTAAACAATTTACTGACTCAAGAAGCGGACAAGGTTCTCCGTTCTGTGGCGGCTAGGATTGCGGAGTTAGAGCAACGCGATCGCTTCTTGGCTGAAGCCGAACGTGAGATTAATCAACGTATCAACACCTTCCCCACAGTTTTGCGCCGCTATACCGATTTAGAACGAGATTTAGTCGTTGCAACAGACAGTCTCAAGCTATTTTTAGAAAAACGAGAAGCTTTAAAGTTAGACGCTTCCCAGCGAGAAATTCCTTGGGAACTAATTGCACCACCAGAACTCCCGCGTAATAAGCAAGGGGAATTAATTCCAGCGTCTTCAAAACAAACCAAGCGCCAATTAGCCGTCGCTGCTATTTTGAGTATGCTCTTGGGGATTGGCATTGGTTTTGTAATCGAGATTCTGCACACGGTATTCCATACGCCAGAGGAAATCAGCGCTGCGGCTCGATTGCGGCTTCTGGGGGTGATTCCGTTTGCCAAGAAACTGAAGAAACTAGAAGGCAACTCCAAAAAACGGACAGCGGAATTGGCAGTACAGGGCAACCCTTATAGCCTGGCTAGTAGCGGTACGTCTTACGAGCAAGCGGCTTTCTTAGAATCGTTCCGCTCGCTTTATACCAATATCCGCTTACTGAGTGCCAACAAACCTATTCACTCTCTGGTTGTCGGTTCAGCGATGTCTACGGACGGGAAGTCAACCGTTGCCATTCATATGGCGCTGACAGCAGCGGCAATTGGTCAACGAGTACTACTAGTAGATGGAGATCTACGTCGTCCTCAGCTACACACCCGCATGGGGTTATTGAACCAGCGAGGACTCAGTGATGTAATTACGACAGACTTGAGTTTGAATGATGCGATTCAGCGATCGCTCCTAGAAGAGAATTTGTTTGTGCTGACGGCGGGACAAAATTTTTCTGACCCGATTAAGCTCCTCTCCTCCGATAAAATGCAGTACTTGATGGAGCAATTCCAAGCCTTTTTCGACTTGGTAATTTACGATACACCACCCCTTGTAGGGCTGGCGGATGGAAACATTCTTGCTGCCAATAGCGATGGCATTGTGCTTGTTGTGGCGGTGGAAAAGACAGACCGTTCCATGCTGATGAAAGCTTTGGATGGCTTAAAAATTTCCGGGGCTTCGATTTTAGGGGTTGTTGCTAATGGTGCTAAAGGTTACACCAATAGTTCCTATATCTCCTACCATCGCCAGGAGCAAAAATCACGCAAGCGTGACGAAGACGTGGCGACGTTGTAATTCTCTTGAGTTAAAACGGGGAATATCTACCTGGGTGCATCAACAGACAGGCGATCACTGGCTCAAACTAAATAGCACCGCTACAAGGTTGTAACGGTGCCAAAAAATGAGTAAAGGCAAAAGTAGATAGTCTACCTACTTTTGCCTTTACTGTTTACTGAACTGAACTCAGTACTTTCTCTTCTGCGGTGTCAAGAGTCACTTCCGGTCTATCGGCTTCAGAAGGCGGTACGGCTTGCCAGAATTGCGGCAGGCACTTTGACCAATTTTCTAGAATCGACTTGGCTTTTTGGCTGCCAGTCCGTTGAGCATGGGCTTCAATGAGGTCTTTGAGCTGAGCCTCCCCAGCTGCGGTTGTCACCCGTTGAATTTTAATAATTTCCGGGTTCACTTTCGCCTGGAAGCTGTCGTCTTCATCCAAGAAGTAGGCGAGACCTCCGGTCATCCCAGCACCGACGTTACGACCGACGCTGCCTAAGACTACAATGACGCCACCTGTCATGTATTCACAACAGTGGTCACCCGCGCCTTCAATCACCGCTTGTGCTTTGGAGTTACGGACAGCAAAGCGCTCACCCGCACCGCCATTGGCAAACAGAATGCCGCCAGTAGCACCGTAAAGGCAGGTATTTCCCAAGATTACGTTGGTAGCCGGGTCATAGGTGATCTCTGGGAGGGGCTTAATGATGATTTCACCCCCATGCATTCCCTTACCGACGTAGTCGTTGGCTTCCCCTTCTAAGTGGAGAGTCATGCCAGGAAGATTGAAGGCTCCAAAGCTTTGACCCGCACTCCCTTTGAAGTTGAGGGTAATTTGCCCTTCAAAACCTGTATCTCCGTACTGACGTGCGATCGCACCTGCTAATCTGGCTCCCACCGAGCGGTCTGTATTCACCAGCTCAATATCTTTAGTGACCGAGCCAGACGTGCGAATCGCCTTCTGAATTTCCGGATCGTTCAGCAATTGATCATCGAGGATTGGCCCGTTGCTATGAACGTCTTGATGATTGAGCCAACTACGATCCACAGTGCTATCTGGTAGTTGTGTCAGACAATCCAGATTTAGGTGGGAGACTTTCGCCAGTTTGATATCGTCCCGGACTTTCAGTAAGTCCGCCCGACCAACAATTTCCTCCAAGGAGCGGTAGCCCAACCGTGCCAGGAGACTCCGTACTTCTTGACCTACAAAGTAGAAGAAGTTCACGACATGCTCTGGCATTCCGGTAAAGCGCTGACGCAGTTTTTCTTGCTGGGTAGCCACCCCGACTGGGCAGTTGTTGGTGTGGCAAATCCGCGCCATGATGCAGCCTTCGGCAATCATCGCAATCGAACCGAAGCCGTATTCTTCAGCCCCCATCAAGGCTGCCATGACGACATCCCATCCGGTTTTGAAGCCACCATCAGCTCGAAGCAGAACGCGATCGCGCAGTTGATTTTCCATCAACACCCGATGCACTTCGGTAACACCTAACTCCCACGGCACCCCCGCGTGCTTAATCGAGCTGAGAGGGGAGGCTCCCGTACCGCCATCATGCCCGGAAATTTGAATCACATCCGCATTTGCCTTGGCAACACCCGCCGCGATGGTGCCAATCCCGACTTCCGCTACCAGCTTCACCGACACCTTGGCAACCGGATTAATCGAGTGTAAATCAAAGATCAGCTGTGCTAGGTCTTCAATCGAGTAAATGTCGTGGTGAGGAGGCGGTGAAATCAAGGTAACTCCAGCCTTAGATCGCCGCAGCATCGCGATGTAGGGGCTGACTTTCTTACCCGGTAGCTGACCGCCTTCGCCGGGTTTAGCACCTTGAGCCATCTTAATTTCTAACTGTTTGGCACTCATCAAGTACTCTGGCGTCACACCAAAGCGGCCGGATGCCACCTGCTTAGTGGCAGATGAGGCGGTATCTCCATTCCGTAGACCTTTGAGGTGAGGCAAGGTGGGAGAGTTCCCCGCTTCATCGACATCATCGAGAACAGTAAAGCGCACAGGGTCTTCGCCACCTTCCCCAGAGTTGGATTTGCCACCGATGCGGTTCATCGCGATCGCTAGGGTTTCGTGAGCTTCCCGCGAAAGAGAACCGAGAGACATTGCCCCGGTACAGAAGCGCTTGACAATCTCTTCGACGGATTCAACTTCCTCAAGGGAAATGGAAGTGCGATCGCTCTTAAAGTCTAGTAAATCCCGCAATGCCGTTGGAGGACGTTGCTCGAATAGTTCTTGGTAGAGCTTGTAGTGGTCGTAGTTTTTCCCCTCTGCCACAGCTTTATGCAGTGCTTTTGCCACTTCTGGGCTGTTCATGTGGTACTCACCCTTCGGTTTGGCATTGATAAAGCCGTAGTTTTCCAGCTTCTTGAGCGTCAGTTCCGGGAATGCCCGTTGGTGGAAAGACATTACTTCCTGCGCCAACTCCGCCACGCTCAAGCCACCTAAGCGAGAAGCGGTTCCGGCAAACGCCAAATCCAACAAATCACCGCCAATGCCAATTGCCTCAAAAATCTGCGCCCCCTGGTAAGAAGACAGCAACGAAATCCCCATTTTCGAGAGAATCTTTAATAAGCCCGCTTCCACCGCCTTGCGGTAGTTATTTTGGGCATCTTGCACGGTCATACTCTCAATGCGGCCCCGTTCCATCAATTTTTGGGTTTTGGAGTCGTTCACCCACTGACGCACCGATTCCAACACTAGGTACGGGCAAACTGCTGAAGCACCATAACCGATCAAGCAGGCAAAGTGATGGGTACTCCAGCACTGCGCGGTGTCGGCAATAATGGATGCCTTCATCCGCAATCCTTGACGGATTAGGTGATGGTGTACTGCACCCACAGCTAGTAAGGGAGGAATGTAGCTATGACTTTCGCCAATGCCAACGCCTTGGCGATCGCTCAAAATCAGAATCTTCTTCCCGGCTCTGACCGCCTCTGCGGCTTGCTCACACAAGCTAAGCACCGCCCTCTCTAATCCCTGAGGTCCGCCTTGAATCTCAAACAATGTCGATAGGCTTGCCGTTTCAAACCCAGAAGTTTTTATTGCTTCCAGTTCAGCATCGTTCAGGACTGGTGTTTCCAGCTTCAAAAAACGGGCATACTCCGGCTTGGCTTCCAGCAGATTTCCTCGTTCGCCCAGCTGCATGCTCAGCGACATCACTAAGCTTTCCCGCAAAGGGTCAATAGGAGGGTTCGTCACCTGAGCAAAGCGCTGCTTAAAGTAGTCATACAGCAAGCGGGGCTTATCCGACAGCACCGCCAAAGGAACATCATCGCCCATGCAGAAGGTGGGTTCTTTCCCTTGGGTAGTCATCGGAGTTACGATCATCTCCACATCTTCAGCCGTGTAGCCAAAGGCAATTTGCTGGCGCAGTAAGACTGGGGTTTCTAGCTGAGGAGAATCGCTAAACGCCTGGGGTGCGATCTCCTGGCGATACTGCTGGAGCCACTGACCGTAGGGATGTTGAGTCGCAACACGCTGTTTAATTTCCCAATTTTTGAGAATTTCGTGAGATTCTAAATCTACAGCGAGGCTTTGTCCCGGCCCTAAGCGTCCTTTTTCAACAATCTCCGCTTCCGGTAAATCCACTACTCCCGCTTCTGAGGCGACAACAACATAGCCATCTTTAGTAATGCTGTAACGAGCCGGACGCAATCCATTGCGGTCTAGTGTGGCTCCGACAATCTTGCCATCGCTAAATACTAAGAGTGCCGGGCCATCCCAAGGTTCCTGAATGCCGCTGTAGTACTCGTAAAACTCAACAATTTCTGGATAGTTTTCCAACGCTGGCTGATTTTGGTACGCTTCTGGCACCATAATCATCAAGGCTTCCAGGGGGCTGCGTCCGGAGCGTACTAGCAACTCCATCACGTTATCTAGTGTCGCTGAGTCACTATTATCGGGATCGACAATCGGCTTCAGGTCATTCAATCCTTCATGGGTTTCCTCGGCAGGCTGACTTATTTCTGACTCTTGCCGTTTGATTTCTGACTCTGTAGTCGGCGTACCCCATAGCGGATGGGTTAAGTCTGCCTCTCGCGCCATCATCCAGTTAATATTGCCCAACAGCGTATTGATTTCGCCGTTGTGCCCTAACAACCGCATCGGTTGAGCCAAGGGCCACTTCGGCAGGGTATTGGTGCTAAAGCGACGATGATAGACGGCAAAGGAACTTTGGTAAGCGGGGTTTTTTAAATCGGTATAGAAGTCTCCCAGGACAACTGAGCGCACCATCCCCTTATAGACAATAGTGCGGTTGGAAAATGAGCAAATATAAAAGTCGTCCGACCATTTCAGGGAGCTTTGCGCTTCCAACGCCTTTCCAATCCGACGCCGCACCCTAAATAGTTTTCGCTCCAATTCCTCCCCGCGTAGTTCAGGAGAATTGACGATAACTTGTTCAATTTGGGGTTGATGTTCGCGAGCTTGGGAACCAATAATCGCGTCGTTTAGGGGGACTACTCGCCACCCTAAAACGTCTAAGCCTTCCATGAGAAGTATCTCTGTTGAGAGCTGACGAGCCTCAGTCGCTTTTTCTTTGTCTTTGGGCAAAAAGACCATGCCAAGTCCCAACTGCTCAGTCGGTGGCATCTCAATATTTTGTTCGTTAAACCATGGTTGGAGGACTTCCCAGGAAATGGCAGTCATCACCCCCGCACCATCACCGGAATCGCGATCGGCACTGCAACCCCCCCGGTGTTCTAAACAGCCCAGGGCAGACAACGCCTGCTCAATCAACTTATGGCTGGCTTCCCCTTTTTGAGACGCGATAAAGCCAACACCACACGCATCCCGTTCCTCTATCAACCAGCGTTGACCAGGATAGGGTTTGGTGCCTTGAGCTGAAGGATTTGACGTTTGATTGCCCTTTGTGGTTCTGTTATCCATTGGATGCTTCACGTTCTTTACTAATACAAATTTACGGATGGCAGGCTGTTAACCCTGTTGTGAAGGTACTGACCTCAAATTCTTCCACAGGATTAAGGAATTAAAAACAACTGACAGTAATGGAAAATATACTGTTATATTTGTTAGTTTGGATAGCCACTGAACTTAATAGAGGCTGATGGCAGGGAGTAGATTTATCCCTCAACCGGGCGCAAGTTTTTGGAGAACTCTACGGTTCTGTTCAGCTCGGGTATTTTAAAACGTAACTTCAGCAATTCCCAAACCGACGTGATAGGCGATAATCACTGATGGTGTTTTTAAGAAAACTTTTGAAACCTTATCTTTCAGATACCAGCATTCTGCTAGTTTGACAGACTAGCAATATTATAGGAAATGCTCCACTGGAGCAATCCCTGGTAGTTTCAAGGTTGCCACGGCAACTTCTCCTGATCACAAGTTTTCTCTATGGTTCTGGCATCTACTCCTCTAATCCCAGCTAGGAGATGGCAGTTTTTGAGTATTTGAACTATGAGGGACGAACTTACCCTCAGGAGTAAGGTCTTAATGACTCTGGGAACACCGTGCTGATTTGGTGGGTCTTCGGTGGACAGAGCAGATAGTTAGTGGCTCCTAGTATTTATTATGAAACTGAAACCGACAAACAGAAGCAAATAAAGTCATTGTTTCTTGATAGTTCGACTCAACAAGAATTTTTAAAGACCAAATCTTTGCAAAAGAGGCTGCTGGATGAGCAGGAGAACAATACCAAAGAAGCCGAGGAACTGGGGGTTTAGCCAGGGGAAAGCGTCTGAATACATGAGTGTCTTCTGGCTACCCTCAGTAGTGACGTCATCACTTTGCTTATCGCTGTTTCAGGGGGGAGATGCCCCCACACAATTATTAGATACAGGGAAGGCATTGTTAGGACAATTGCCCCCTGTGACTAAAACCGCTTCAGGTCAGGCGTATCTAGTAAATCGGTTAGAAAATCTAGAGCAATCCGGGTTAGCCCAAGCTAGTGGGCGATCGCCTATTACTAGTGATACCCCCACTGAACCGAGAGCAACAAGCCCAACCCCTGCCCTACGACAAGGAACCCGCATCTCTTTAAATGGTCGCACCCTGACGGCAGCCTGGAAGCAATGGCAGCCCCCTGGAGCCGCCTCCCGCACCGGAATTAGTGACGCGGGGTTGGTTCAAGCACTGGGAATGGAACTGTTGAGCAATCAGGAATTAAGCCGACAGCCCGTGCACTGGTTTTCCGACCCCACTAGTACTCCTTTGATCCTAGCAACTGACAATGGTGGCACTTACCGCTATCTAGATATCACGGATTTTGCCAAAAAGGCGGGTTTGCAACTCCAAGTCAGTGGCGATACGCTCCAGATATCCTCTACTCCTGCACAGGTGGCAAACATCCGCAAGGGTAAGCAAGCCTGGGGAGAGCGTATCGTTGTGGACTTAGACCGTCCGACTCCCTGGCAGGTGAGCGGTGATCTCCGCACTACCGCCCTGATCACCCTTGATGCAGCTAGCGATCCCCTACTGATCCAACGCTTCACTCCTCCCCCTCCTAATCCCTTGCAGGGCATCTTGGACAAATTGCCCTTTCCTTTGCCTGACGATGACTCCGAGCGCCAAGCTGATCAGTCGCCGCTAGTCGTAGAAAGTACTCAAAACCAAACTACAATTCGCGTGCCTATTCCTGAAGGGATGCAGCTACAAATCTCATCATTACCTAATCCCCATCGCTTAGTCATCGATTTGCGACCAGATGCTATGCCTGAGCGAGAAATTCTCTGGGCACCGGGGCTGCGTTGGCGTCAACAGTATGTAACCTTAGGAACTGAACGCTTCCCGGTTGTTTGGTTAGAAGCAAATCCCCGGTCTGCGAATATGCAATTTAGACCGATCTGGGGTAATCCTCAGAGTATGGTCGGAACAGCTCCCTTAATTCAGACCGCTCCCTTGTGGCAATCGGCAGCAGCGATTAACGTCGGCTTTTTCAATCGTAACAATCAGCTCCCCTTGGGAGCAATTCGCCGTGACGGTCGTTGGTTGTCTGGCCCAATTCTGGATCGAGCCGCGATCGCCTGGAATGAGCGCGGTCAATTTAAAATTGGACGTCTCAGTCTTCAGGAAGTATTAGTCACCACCACCGGAGAGCAACTGCCCGTTTTATTTCTCAATAGCGGCTATGTCAAGGCGGGAATTTCTCGCTACACCCGCGAATGGGGAGCCACCTACACGCCCCTAGTGGACAATGAAATTCTGTTAGTTGTTCAGAACGACCGGATCACGGAGCACTTAGTTGCCGGAACAGCGGGCGAGGGAGCCTTCGCGATCCCTACAAATGGCTACCTGCTTGCGCTCCGCTCTAGCCCAATGGTGGTGGCTTCCCTAGCCGTGGGGACACCTGTCCGCCTCATGAGTGCGACAGCGCCAACTGAGTTTGGGGCTTATCCCCACATTCTTGGTGCAGGACCGCTCTTGGTACAAAATCGGCAAATTGTTTTGGATGCGACAGCCGAGCAATTTAGCGAGGCGTTTGCCGGACAATTTGCCTCTCGCAGCGCGATCGCCACTACAGCATCGGGTACTGTGTTGATTGCCGCTATCCACAATCGAGTTGGCGGACGAGGCCCAAATTTACAGGAAACAGCGCAATTAATGCAGAAACTCGGAGCTGTTGACGCCCTCAACCTAGATGGTGGTAGTTCCACGTCTCTTTATTTAGGAGGTCAATTACTTGATCGTGCTCCTAGCACGGCAGCTCGTGTTCACAACGGGCTAGGGATTTTCCTCCAGCCCCGTTAAGAAAAGGAGTCCCCAGTCTAGTTAAAGCTCCTTTAAAGCCAGCTCGACTTCCATAAAGACTTGATGTAAATTCGTCAAATAACGAGCTAAATACTGACAACAATTAGATATTGTTTGTTATGTTTGGCTTGGGTTACACAATTTCATCCTCAACCGACACACCTTGAACTCGACTCGAACAGTCATTAACTGTTAGTTTTTGTAGCCATTATTTAGGAGAAAAATTCATGGCTCAGTCGCCAGAAGTTGCTCAAGTTTCCACTCTTCCTCTACCAACATCCATCTCTTCACTGGGCGTCGCCGCCACAGAAATGCGCCCTTGGGGATCTTTTACGATTTTAGAAGAGGGACGGGGCTACAAAATTAAGCGAATTGAAGTTAAACCCGGTCATCGCCTCAGCCTGCAAATGCATCACCATCGCAGCGAGCATTGGATTGTCGTCTCTGGAACAGCTAAGGTGTCTTGTGGTGACCAGGAACTCGTCCTCAGCAGTAATGAATCAACCTATGTTCCTCAATGCACCACGCACCGCCTAGAAAATCCTGGTGTTATTTCCCTGGTGTTAATCGAGGTTCAAAACGGAGAATATCTAGGTGAAGACGATATTGTGCGTTTTCAAGATGATTATGCTCGAAACCAGCCTCAGGCAAAGTAAATAAACAATATACGGAAATTTACATTTCGCTGTGTGTAGCACTCCCTTGCTGGGGTGCTTTTTTGTGGGTAGCTAGTGTTGCCGATAAGATAGCATTGGCAAAAGGATTATGTTTCAAAACTAACCGTCATGATTCAGCTCAGTAAAGCGGCGGCGAGTGAAATCAAGCGTCTGCAAATGCACCGGCGGCAATCACAGGCAAAATTACGCCTAAGTGTCCGAGCTGGCGGTTGTGCTGACTTTTATTACACAATTGATTTTGACGCAGCCACCATAAGTCAGGGCGATCGCGTTTATGATTGTCATCAGATTCAGGTTGTCGTTGATTCCCAAAGTCTTAACTATCTCACTGGGCTGACGCTTGATTACTCAGAAGACCTCATGGGCGGTGGCTTCCGCTTCCACAACCCTAATGTTGTAGAAAGCTGTGGTTGTGGGAACTCCTTCCGGGTTAGTGGATAAACCCGACACATAAGATGTATCTTAGGGACTTTACCTTCGTGCCTAAGCTAGAAGTTGACACTAGCCCTGTCATGTTGGTATAGTTAGAATTTGTCAACAATTTTAGAAGTTTTAAAGGGAGCTGTACACGCTGTAACTCATGCCCACTATTCAGCAGCTCATTAGTAGCGAACGTAGCAAAGCCAAAAAGAAAACCAAATCACCAGCGTTGAAGCAATGTCCTCAACGCCGAGGAGTTTGCACCAGAGTGTATACAACAACGCCGAAAAAGCCGAACTCAGCGTTGCGGAAAGTAGCAAGGGTGCGTTTGACTTCTGGTTTTGAAGTCACTGCCTACATTCCTGGTATTGGCCATAACTTGCAAGAACACTCTGTCGTGATGATTCGTGGCGGTCGGGTCAAAGACTTGCCAGGAGTGCGTTATCACATTATTCGGGGAACCCTTGATACAGCCGGAGTCAAAGATCGGCGTCAGGCGCGTTCTAAGTACGGGACAAAACGTCCTAAATAATCCTGATGCCTGCTGCTAGTCAGTCAGGCATTGAAATTGTCCAAAAAATTTTCTAAGCTGATAAGTTGCGTTTCCTTAAGCAATTCCTGACCCTTGTAAAGGGGGAACTGGTACAGGAAGCGTTTTTGGCTGAGAATGCTCCATTAGAATTGAGTAATTTGGCAAATACACTCAAAAGCAGCCGCTATTATCTTAGTGTCTTGATCTTTTTGTGTGTAGTCTGTGAATCATTAGTTGTTAGTGTCTTTGTTTTGTAGGATCGATTATGTCTCGTCGCACAGTTGTTAAAAGACGCCCCGTTCCCCCAGACCCGGTTTACAACAGCCGCTTGGTTAGCATGATGGTGCGGCGAATTATGCGTCATGGGAAAAAATCTGTAGCTCTCCGGATTGTCTACGATGCCTTGAAAACAATCGAGGAACGGACGGGTGGCGATGCTCTAGAAACGTTTGAGAAAGCAGTTCGTAATGTGACGCCTTTGGTTGAGGTCAAAGCGCGACGCGTTGGTGGTGCGACCTATCAAGTCCCAATGGAAGTTAGAACCGATCGCGGCACAACCTTAGCAATGCGCTGGTTGATTAGATTCTCCCGCGAACGTCCAGGACGGACAATGGCAAACCGCTTGGCAAACGAACTTATGGATGCTGCTAACGAGACAGGGAACGCGATTCGTAAGCGCGAAGAAACTCACCGTATGGCAGATGCCAACAAAGCCTTTGCCCACTATCGGTACTAAGTTTTGTTTTCTCAAGCCTTGCTTACTAGTAGGCTTGTGTCCATAAACCGCGAAAAATTTAAAGAAAGTATAGAATTGTAAACAGAGCGACGTCTAACGTTTTTAGACGATGGCAGCACAAGAAAGGAGGTAGCTGTGGCACGTACCATCCCGCTAGAGAAAGTACGCAATATAGGTATTGCAGCCCACATTGATGCGGGTAAAACAACGACAACTGAACGAATCCTGTTTTATTCAGGAATGGTTCATAAAATCGGCGAAGTTCACGAAGGAACCGCCGTAACCGATTGGATGGAGCAAGAGCGGGAGCGGGGGATCACCATCACTGCTGCTGCAATCACCACAAGCTGGAAAGATCACCGGGTCAACATTATCGATACACCAGGTCACGTAGACTTCACAATTGAAGTTGAGCGTTCGATGCGGGTATTGGATGGTGTGATTGCCGTGTTCTGTTCAGTAGGGGGTGTGCAGCCTCAATCTGAAACGGTCTGGCGACAAGCTGATCGGTACAAAGTGCCTCGCATCGCCTTTATCAACAAGATGGATCGAACGGGCGCAAACTTTTTCAAAGTTTACGAGCAACTCCGTGATCGTCTACGTGCTAATGCTGTACCAATCCAGATTCCTATTGGCAGTGAAACTGAGTTTCGAGGCATTGTTGACTTGGTGCGGATGCGAGCCAAGATGTATCACAATGATTTGGGAACAGAGATTGAGGAGACAGAGATTCCTGAAGACATCCTGGAACTGGCTCAAGAGTATCGTGCCCACTTAATTGAGGCTGTAGCCGAAACTGACGAAGCCCTGCTTGAAAAGTTTGCTCTAGAAGAAGAATTCACCGAAGAGGAAATTCGCTCAGCTCTACATAAGGGCACGGTTAAAGGCGCTATCGTACCCGTTTTGTGCGGTTCAGCCTTTAAAAACAAAGGCGTTCAGATGTTGCTAGACGCCGTAGTTGATTATCTACCCTCTCCCCTGGAAGTGCCGCCGATTAAGGGAATCTTACCCGATGAAACAGAAGCGTTACGGCAGGCTGACGATGAAGCACCGTTAGCGGCCCTGGCTTTCAAAATCATGGCAGACCCCTACGGGCGTTTGACTTTCCTACGGGTTTATTCGGGCGTGCTGCAAAAAGGTAGTTATGTCTACAACGCCACAAAACAAACCAAGGAACGCATCTCACGTCTGATTGTTCTCAAATCCAATGAGCGAATTGAGGTAGACGAGCTGCGATCGGGTGACTTAGGTGCTGCCATTGGTTTGAAAGATACCATCACAGGAGACACCATTTGTGATGAAGCCAATCCGATCATTTTGGAATCTCTCTTCATCCCTGAACCGGTGATCTCTGTGGCGGTGGAACCAAAAACCAAGCAGGATATGGAGAAGCTGTCAAAAGCCCTTCAATCCCTGTCTGATGAAGACCCCACCTTCCGCGTCAGCATTGATTCAGAAACCAATCAAACAGTGATTGCGGGTATGGGTGAGCTGCACCTAGAAATTCTCGTTGACCGGATGCTGCGAGAATTTAAGGTAGAAGCTAATGTCGGTGCACCACAGGTTGCCTACCGCGAAACCGTTCGCAAGACGGTCTCGGCAGAAGGCAAGTTTATTCGCCAAAGTGGTGGTAAGGGTCAATACGGTCACGTTGTGATTGAGTTGAAGCCAGGGGAAGCCGGTAGCGGTTTTGAATTTGTCTCTAAAATCGTTGGCGGTTCTATCCCGAAAGAGTTCATTTCTCCTGCTGAGCAGGGAATGAAAGAAGCCTGTGAGTCCGGGATTCTAGCGGGATATCCTCTTATTGATGTCAAAGCGACATTACTCGATGGGTCTTACCACGATGTAGACTCTTCAGAAATGGCTTTTAAGATCGCTGGATCAATGGCAATTCGGAATGCTGTACTGAAGGCTTCTCCGGTACTATTAGAGCCAATGATGAAGGTTGAGGTTGAAGTGCCTGAAGACTTCCTGGGAGATGTCATGGGTGACCTCAACTCCCGCCGGGGTCAAATTGAAGGCATGGGATCTGAAGAGGGTATTGCCAAAGTCACTGCGAAAGTTCCACTAGCAGAGATGTTTGGCTATGCTACAGATATCCGGTCTAAGACTCAAGGTCGGGGTATCTTCTCGATGGAATTTAGCCAATACGAGGAGGTACCTCGTAACGTGGCTGAAGCCATCATCGCTAAGAGCAAAGGGAACGCATAAATAGGAAAAGGAAGACGTAATTCATGGCACGCGCAAAGTTTGAAAGAAATAAACCTCACGTCAACATTGGTACGATCGGTCACGTAGACCATGGTAAAACGACCCTGACTGCTGCCATCACCATGTCTCTAGCAGCAATGGGACGGGCAAAAGCCAGAAAGTATGCCGATATTGACGCAGCACCTGAGGAAAAAGCTCGGGGAATCACGATCAATACGGCTCACGTGGAGTACGAAACGGAAGATCGTCACTACGCCCACGTAGACTGCCCCGGACATGCTGACTATGTGAAGAACATGATCACCGGTGCAGCTCAGATGGACGGAGCAATCCTCGTCGTATCTGCCGCTGATGGTCCAATGCCCCAAACCAAGGAGCACATCCTCTTGGCTCGGCAGGTTGGTGTTCCTAACATCGTTGTCTTCCTAAACAAGCAAGACATGGTGGATGACGAAGAACTGCTAGAGCTTGTGGAACTGGAAGTCCGCGAACTGCTGAACGACTACGACTTCGATGGCGACAGCATTCCCATCGTTGCTGGATCAGCTTTGCAGGCAGTAGAAGCGATGACCGCCAGCCCCACCCTCAAAAGAGGCGAAAACGAGTGGGTAGATAAGATCTACAAACTCATGGAAGAGGTAGACGCTTACATCCCAACCCCAGAGCGTGATATCGATAAGCCTTTCCTGATGGCAGTAGAAGATGTATTCTCAATCACGGGTCGGGGTACAGTTGCCACGGGTCGGATCGAGCGGGGTAAGGTCAAAGTTGGTGAGACCGTCGAACTAGTTGGCATCAGAGATACACGCAGCACAACGGTGACGGGCGTGGAAATGTTCCAGAAGATCCTGGATGAAGGGATGGCTGGTGACAACGTTGGGGTGCTGCTTCGGGGTATCCAAAAAGCTGACATTGAGCGCGGCATGGTTATTGCCAAACCGGGCTCCATTACCCCTCATACTCAATTTGAGTCTGAGGTGTACGTCCTGAAGAAAGAAGAAGGTGGGCGTCACACTCCCTTCTTCTCCGGATACCGCCCTCAATTCTACGTTCGCACCACGGATGTTACTGGTACTATCAGTGCATTTACCTCGGATGACGGCACGCTCGCCGAAATGGTGATGCCGGGCGATCGCATCAAAATGACAGTAGAACTAATTAGCCCTATTGCCATTGAACAAGGAATGCGCTTCGCTATCCGTGAGGGTGGTCGTACCATCGGTGCGGGTGTTGTTTCCAAAATTCTGAAGTAGTGTTCTAGTTGATTAAACAGGAGCAGAGAGGCAAAAGCTTTTCTGCTCCTGGTTTTGTCTGTGACTTTCTAAAAAGAAGCTATGTAGGAGCAAATAGGTTGCTGCTCCTTTTTTTGAGCTTCGATATACCGTTCAGTACAAATTTTGCAATCTCTCTCTTGAACCTGGAAAACTAAAAAAATGGCCACGATTCAGCAGCAAAAAATTCGGATTCGTCTCAAAGCTTTCGATCGGCGACTACTTGATACCTCTTGTGAAAAAATTGTTGATACTGCCAACCGCACAAACGCTACGGCGATTGGTCCTATTCCTCTACCAACCCGACGTCGCATCTACTGTTTGTTGAGATCGCCTCACGTGGACAAGGATGCTCGGGAACACTTTGAAACCCGTACCCACCGCCGGATTATCGATATTTACCAGCCTTCTTCTAAAACAATTGATGCTCTGATGAAGCTGGATTTGCCTGCGGGTGTTGATATCGAAGTCAAACTGTAAGGCTCAAAGCTATAAAATCCACCAGGATGCCAGGGTTGACAAAAAAAGCTTTCCTGGCATTACAACATGGCGATCGCCAAAAGAATGTCTCCTCACCTCCTAATTCTTGAGTGCTGAGGAGTTTTTACTTGATGGCTAAACTCAGTCTCTATTGCCGGAGTCCGCCTATTCTCCTTATAGAAATCCGCTACAGTAGGTAATAAGCGCAGTTACCGTTCTTTACCCTCCAATGGCATCTTCTTCCTCAATTGCTGTGAGAGAACTTCCCTTATTTCCACTCCCTGATGTGGTTCTCTTTCCTGGACGCCCTCTCCCCTTACACATTTTTGAGTTTCGCTACCGAATCATGATGAACACGATTCTGGAGAGCGATCGCCGTTTTGGGGTGCTGATGTTCGATCCGATTCAAGGTCAACCTGCCTCTGTTGGCTGTTGCGCGGAAATTATTCACTTCCAGCGCCTACCTGACGACCGCATGAAAGTTTTGACCTTGGGTCAGCAACGGTTTCGCGTGCTGGAATACGTGCGTGAAAAGCCCTACCGCGTCGGACTAGTTGAGTGGATCGAAGACAAGCCGCCAGAGAAAGATTTGCGGACAATGGCACACGGTGTTGAACAACTCCTCCGTGATGTGGTGCGACTTTCTGCCAAGCTGACTGACCAAAAAATTGAATTACCAGAAGACCTACCCAGTTTGCCGATTGAGTTATCTTACTGGGTGGCTAGCAATCTCTACGGTGTCGCGGCAGAACAACAAGCACTGCTGGAAATGCAGGATACAGCGGCTCGTTTGGAGCGGGAAGCAGAAATTCTTACTTCAACCCGCAATCATTTAGCCGCCCGCACCGTTCTTAAGGATGCCTTTGACTAACGTAATGTCTTAAAACTTGTCAGTTTGCTGAATGCCAGACTGTAGCGGATTCAACTCAAGTGGACTGTAAGCATAAAACTATCTTTCTCTATACGGATCGCCTCCTAGGTTTTGGAAACAAGGGGCGAATTAATCGGTAACACATTGTAGCTACCAAAAATTTTCAGGACTTCCGTATAGGGTACTAACTCAGCCAGTGCTGCCTGTACTGAGGCTTGGCTGGCATCAGCTTCCAAATCCATAAAGAACAGGTACTCACCCAGCGATCGCTTCGTCGGACGAGATTCAATACGATTAAGATTAATTTCCCGACTTGCAAAGATTTGTAGCGGTTTAACCAACGCTCCAGGAACATTGGCAGGGACGCTAAAAGCAAGGGAAGTGTGACTACCACCCGTAGAAGGTTGCTTCCCTAGCACCCAAAACCTAGTGCAGTTATCAGGATAGTCATTAATCGCCAATGCTAGGATTGGCAGGTTGTAAAGCATTGCGGCTCGTTCCGAGGCGATCGCCCCAGCAGTTAAGTCTCGATCTAAATACTGCAGCGCTTCTGTCGTCGAGTTAGTCGGCACCAATTGTATATTCTTAAGAAACTTCTCTAACCATCCCTGACATTGAGCCAGAGCCTGGGGATGGGAATAAACCGTCTGGATCTTGTCTAAATCGGTAGCTCGTGACAGTAAAGTGTGAGTAACGGGCAGAACTAGTGCTTGTTGAATGTGTAGCCGATCCAATTGCCACAAACAATCCAACGTCACGGCAACACTGCCTTCAATCGAGTTTTCCACGGGCACCACAGCCAGATGAGCCTCGCCTTGAGCCACAGAGCGTAATGTTTGGGCAATGCTGGGGCAAGGACACAGCAACGCCTCGCGATCGCTATTTTCAGCCATCCAGGTGGCGTAGGCTAATGCTGCGGCTTCTGTATAAGTGCCAGGGGGCCCCAGATATGCAATTGATACTGACATAAATCACCCGCCCTTTATTCAACCATTTTTAACCGTTGGGAGCGACAAGGTGTTATGTTTGCCCCTAACTACCTGTTTTAACAGAGGTAGCTACTCGCTGGGGGAGCTGAACTCATTCACTAACTACCGTTTGTGAGTGTTGAGCAATAACAGGCTGGATCACAAGACATACCTCACCCAGTCAGAATCAACCAGATTCAGTCTACTTCAACTTGTGACTTGGGAAAGAGCCGTTGTTTTTGTTAAAGTTTGTCGAATTAGTGTAAAGATATATTAAAGAGGATTTAAGCTGAGAATAGCCCTCAACTTCTGTGAACCTAGTAGAGCTTACCCTGTTCCCAGAGCTAACTGAAGAAAAGTTTTGATTTCCTTGAAAATCGTTTGAGTTCCGAGGTTTTAGGTCAGTTATCAGGCAAATGTTTTCATCATTAGTGGTGGAGTTTCTGTGTTTGGGGATAGGCTGGTCAACCTGCTCAAAGCTAAAGTCACTTGAACTATCTGCTCAAGTTCTTAAAAAATCTAAATTAATAAGCCAGAAACGTGTAAATAATCGTTTCTATTTTTTCTTTATGAATACCGAGTTCTTTGCTTCCCAATCTGTAGAAATTGAGGTTCCTGAGCAACCCGTGCCAATCCAGCATTACTTGCGCCAACCTCAACGTCTAGTACGAGCGATCGCCGAAGAAAGCCAGATGGAGCAGCTCGCTCAGGATCGCTTTCGCCTAAAAATGCGCCCACTGGACTTTCTGTCGCTAAACATTCAGCCAATCGCCGAGCTAAAAGTTTGGGCAGATGCTGATGGTACTGTCCACCTCACCTCTGTGGGTTGTAAAATTCAAGGCTTTGACTACATCAATGAACGCTTTACCCTTGATTTGCAAGGGAAACTTTATCCCTACCAAAGTAACGGCGTTACTCAGCTGAGAGGACGAGCAAATTTGAGTGTGAGTGTTGACATACCCCTACCTTTTTCCCTCACTCCCAAACCGATTATAGAAACGACAGGTAATGGCTTACTGAAGAGCGTTTTGCTAAGAATTAAGCAGAAATTGCTGCATCAGCTCCTGTCAGATTATCGTCAGTGGGCAAGCAGCGATGTACAAGCCCAACAGACACAGACTCAGATGTCTCCAGCCGACAATCCCACGATTTAAGTCACTGGAGTCAGGGAGAGGTCTTCCACTCCCCTCTCGCCGGAACTCCTTCAACGTGCAGTTTAGTTTTTCCCTACCCGACAGGGACTGAAAGTCATCCTGTGTAAGCGGGAGGGCCCAGATTTTTGCAGCGCGAGGCGATGTCGCTCCGTGCCATATCCTTTGTTATTAACCAAGTCATAATCAGGATATTTGGTAGCCAAACGCACAATCAATTCATCGCGCCATACCTTGGCAACAACACTGGCGGCAGCAATAATTGGCGATCGCTGATCGCCTTTAATCATTGTTCGTTGGAGTATCGCTAAATCGGGTAAGGACTGCTTCCCATCCACCAAACAAAGGCTTGGCTGCACCTTTAGCTTCAAAACAGCCCGTTTCATCGCTAAGAGTGAAGCCTGCAAAATATTGATCGTGTCTATTTCACCCGAAGTGGCATAACCAATTGCCCAGTCGATGGCTAAAGATTGGATACAGGTTGCTAATCGTAGGCGTTGCCGATGAGACAGTTGTTTACTATCTTTGACTCCTGCCGCAGAAATTTGTGGCAGGGCAGACGGGGGTAAAATTACGGCTGCTGCCACAACGGGACCAAATAAAGCACCGCGCCCAACTTCATCGATTCCCACAACAAGTCCAGAAGCATAGGTAAACTCAGGCAACTCACAAAAATCTAGTGGCTGCTTTTTTGCCTGAGTCATTTTGATTGCTATTTGTTCTTGCTGTGCCGCTCTAGTCTCGGTGCTTTCTTGGCTTCCCACTTTACTAACTAATGTTGATCAATCTTCCGCATCCGTCGTTTCCGTTGCTGAAGAGCGGCGGCGGCGACGGCGAACCACAGGAGGGTTGTTATCGGATTCATCCTGAGAGTTGGATTCACCCTGAATTGAATCTGTTGATAGTTCTGGAGTTGGTGCTGTAGTTGCTGCACTTACTAATACCGCCTCAGCGTCTTCTGGCTGCTCTGAGAAGGACAAAGCATCAGACGACAATTCAGTAGAAGTAGAAGTATTGTTTTCTGTCTTGGGTGAAGTTGCTTCTCCGGGAAGGACTACTGAGAGAATTATCGATTTAGGATTTTTGATTTCTCGATCGAGCTTCACTAGAGGAGAAATGCCCATCAAAGCATAAACATCCTGCTCTTCAGAAGTCATTTCCACTGAAATCACTTCCGGTGGTTCGCTCATCTGTTCAGACTTGACGAGTTGCGGTTTAGTGCGTTCGTTGCGCTCTACTCGTTCTACTCGTTCTACTCGTTCTACTGGTACTACTCGCTCTACTGGTACTACGGCTTCTTCGTCATTGACTGTCTGTTCTGACTTGAGCTGAGGGGCAGAAACTGGACGGGGGGTTTCTTTGGTATTGATTTCTTCCTTCGACGTTACTTCATCCAGCCGACGATGACTGCGGCGGCGGCGACGATTGGTATTACCATTTGCCCGCTCTTGATAGCTAGGGTGATTGACAAGGTCAGCGTCTTCTAAGTCGTTGAAGGCATTAAAGTCGAAGCTTTCATCTTCAGCTTCAACAGGCAATTGTTCCTTTAACAAACTGGGGAGGGGTGTAGGCTCTACAACCTCCCGAACCAGGCGCTCTGACTCACCGGGAAGACATACCAAATGACCCAACCCGCTGCAGGTGGGGCAAGTTTGACCAAACAACTCGTAGAGATTTTGTCCTTGGCGTTTGCGAGTGAGTTCGACTAAACCAAGTTCTGAAAGTTGAGCAATCTGTGGTCGAGATTTATCTCCCTTGAGGGCTTTATTGAAATGCTCCAGTACCTGCAACTGATCCCGTCGCGCGTCCATGTCAATGAAATCGACGATGATTACACCGGCTAGGTTACGCAGACGTAACTGGCGGGCAATTTCTGTGGCTGCTTCACAGTTTGTCCAGAGGACGGTTTCTCGGGCAGTGGCGGAACGTGTAAAGGAGCCAGAGTTAACGTCAATGACAGTCAAAGCTTCCGTCGGCTCAATGATGATGTAGCCGCCAGACGGTAGATCGACTCTCGGTTTTAGGGCTTCTCGAATCGCAGCGTTGACGCGGAAGTAATCAAGAATTGGCAGGCGATCGCGGTGATGATCGATCAATACACCTTCCGGTGAACGACCGCCACTCCAGCTCATTAGATGTTGCTTCACTCGCTTCAACCCGGTGTGGGAGTCTACCACGATGCGATTGACATCCGCCGTGTACATGTCTCGGAGAACACGCTGAATAAAATCATCGTCGCGGTTGAGCAGGGATGGCGCTCTAGTGGAGTTAGCTTCTTGCTGAATCACTTCCCACTGCTTTTGCAGTGACTCCAAATCTTCGATGATTGCTTCTTCGGCTCTGCCTTCGGCTTCTGTACGTACCAGTAAACCCATGCCAGCAGGCTTGAGCAGAATCGCTAGTGCCCTGAGACGATTGCGCTCATTCTCGTTCTTAATCCGCCGTGACAGATTAACCCCCCGTCCGTAGGGCATCAGCACCAGATAACGACCGGGTAAACTAACATTGCCCGTGAGCCGAGGACCTTTATTTCCTGTCGGCTCTTTCATAATTTGGACTAACACTTTTTGCTGAGGGGTCAGCAGTTCCGTGATGGCACCCGCACTCCGTTTGAGCCGCAAAGGCCCTAAATCGGTAACATGAATAAATCCGTTACGCTCGGAATCTCCAATGTTTACGAACGCCGCATCTATCCCAGGTAAAACATTTTCTACAATACCGAGGTAGATATCACTAACTTGGTGGCTACCAGTGGCGACAACCAGTTCTTGAATTTGATCTTCCCAAAAAACGGCTGCGAGCCGATGTTGCTCCGCGATAATTATTTGCTTTGGCATTCAATTTCCTCAAAACTTGGCAGGAGGTGTAGGTATCTGTGCCGCTTACCTCTCACTTCTGCACCGAATCAATAAATTTATCAGCGAAAACCCCTTGCTCTACATCAACAAGAGAACTTACTAGTGACCCAGTTGGAACTGAAAACCTATCCAAACAGTAAAAACCGGGTTGTATGTCTTGTTAAGCCGAAGAAAGTAAAGCATCGGGTGAGATTCTTTGCACTTCGTTCACCATGACATAGATGAGATTTTTCGGATAGGTTCTTAATGCAACTGACACTGCATACGAAGGATCAACACTGCCCTGATGCAATTAGTAACCAATGGCATACCCTTTGACAAAGGGTAGGGGTTGGATGCTTGTAAAGCTTGGGTAGAAAGTCTAAAAGAGGGCAGTTACGTTTGGCTCCAGACTCTTTCACAGATGTAGCAAGCCGAGGTCGCCTCAATTCGCAACCGCTCCTATTGAGATGTATTATATCGTGCTGTCTCCCAGATGCCACTCAACTTGTAGGGGGAGTTGCTATGGGGCTGTCTGGGAGTTGCGTCATTTTCAGCAGCTTGGTTAATAGGGCAGAGGAGCGCTGATCAGGAATTCTTGGCTTTTCCTAGCCTAGCAACAAGGAGCAGTTATTAATCAGGTTGAAGAGCATCGCCCAAGGCGATCGCGTTGGGGTCAAAACAATGAAGTCACTGAGTCAGGATAGATTTCAGCCTTCAGCCTTTGCTCTAAGGCAAAAAAAAGGGATGAGGTGACTCATCCCTAGGTACAGGTTAATTAAAACTGACGGTAGCTGCTATCAGCTAATCCCTCAGACAATTACAACACAGGAACGTATTGCTCCTTTTCAGGAACATTGGTGTATTCAGAAACAATTTGGCGGAACTCTTCACCGTCAATGGTTTCCTTCTCAATCAACAGATCGACCAACCGATCGATCGCGGTGCGATTTTCCCGGATAATTCGTCGTGCATCTTGGTGGCAATGTTCAACAATTACGTGCACTTGACCGTCAATCCGAGCCGCAATTTCTTCAGAATACTCAGCTCTCGACATCGCCGCGCCGCCCAGGAAGACTTCTCCTGATTGGCTTTCCAAGGACATTGGGCCTAAGTCACTCATCCCAAAGCGCGTCACCATTTGCCGAGCCATTGAGGTCACTTGTTGTAGGTCGCCACCTGCACCCGTGGTGACTTCGGAGTAACCAAAAATTTCTTCTTCTGCCGCTCGACCTCCCAAGGCTCCCGTGATGCGAGCTTTGAGTTGACCTCTGGTGATCAAACCTTGCTCTTCGTTAGGAGTAAACCAAGTCAGACCTTGTGCTTGTCCGCGTGGGATAAGGGTGACTTTTTGTACAGGGTCGTGGTCTTTGACCAGCGTACCAATGATCGCGTGTCCGACTTCGTGATAAGCAATTAAGCGCTTGCTCTTGCTATCTACCAAGGGAGTACCTTCCATCCCCGCCACCACACGGTCAACCGCGTCGTTGACTTCCATCATCGTAATCGCCTCCTTGCGACGACGCGCCGTCAGGATGGCCGCTTCGTTGAGGAGGTTAGCCAAGTCCGCCCCTGTGAAACCTGGGGTACGACGGGCGATCGCTTCTAAGGATACTTCGGGAGCCAGTTTCTTGTTGCGAGCATGAACTTCCAAAATTCCCACCCGTCCTTTCAAGTCTGGTGCATCCACCATCACCTGACGGTCAAAGCGTCCCGGACGCAGCAACGCGGTATCTAAGACATCGGGGCGG
>JAHHHJ010000003.1 GCA_019359445.1 Kastovskya adunca ATA6-11-RM4
GGGGGGGATCAAAACCAAAATAGTGCAAAAGCAGTTTAGGAGACCTGTGTATACACCGAGCGTAGAGGCAAAGCTGTTTAAGGGAGCTTTTTCGTCTAGTGACTACGCGATCGCACTGACGGCAGCAGCGCATAGACTTAGATACTTTAGACAAGATGCCCAAATATTACGGCTGCGGCTAAAGCGTGACAACTATGTCTGACTCTCAACAGGATTTAGCGTCTCTGATTTCGAGAATTTCTCAGCTAGAAGAACGACAAAATGTTTCCGCAAAATACATGGTAGGGCTGAAACGACAGTTCGACAGCCTGACGCAAGAGTTCAACACGCGCCCAGAGTTGCAGCAAATCGAAAGCTTTAAAAGTGAAATTTCCGCTTTGCAACAGCACCTCCAGCAGCTACCAACTTTGAGCAATGGTTTAGATACTGAGATTAAAGACGCACCTGCTGAGCCTGAAAAGCTTGATGATGCTGAGGTAGTTAGGCGATTTACTGAACGAGTAGAGCAGCAACTACGTCAGGAAGCCCTCGAAAAAATGGTAATTGCATCATCCGAGCAGTTAGCAGAAGTTGAAGTGGAGACTGACACGGCTGAAGCTGAAGAAGCTGTAGAACAAATTACCAGAGTTTTTAGCGATCAGGAATTTAAAACTGAAAGAGCGATGTGGCTGGTAAATAGAATCTATGCAGCAGAGGAAGATACTCAGGAAATACCTGTTACTGCTGAAGAATTTTGGCAGTGGTTTAACGAGGGAAAACGGGATTTTACAGGGATTAACTTAGCTGGAATTGACTTAGCTGGCAAAAACCTTGAATATGCTGGACTTAACCTAAGTCAAGCCAATCTCACCAGCGCAAAACTAAATCAGGCAAAATTTTGTGCTGTAAATTTCAGCGGAGCAAAATTAAAAGGGGCTGAACTCTATGAAGCAAATTTACAGGAAGCAAATCTAAGCAACGCCAATCTGGAATGCACTAACCTTTGTAAAGCAAATTTATTTAAAACAAAATTAGAAAAAGCAAACCTAAAAAAGGCAAAGCTTGAAGGAGCAAATCTGAGGCAAGCAGTATTAATTGAGGTAAATCTGAGTCAGGCTGATTTACGTCGAGCAGCTTTGTCGAGTGCCAATCTAGAAGGGGCAAATCTAGAAGGAGTAAATCTTCAGCAAGCAGTTTATAACGAGAAAACTGTATTTCCCAAAGATTTTGACCTTATTAAAGCAGGAGCTTACTTGATTGCTGCTGGGTCATCCTTATTAAAGGCTAATCTTACTGGTGCTAATTTGAATGAAGTCAACTTGAGTGGTGCAAACCTGCAAGAGGCAAACTTAAATTCAACTCAATTAAGAAGTGCAGATTTAAGTCAAGCCACCTTGAGTAGAGCAAGCTTAACTAAAGCAAACTTGAATGGAGCAAAACTTCTTCAGGTGCATCTCAACTCCGCTAATCTGAGTGAGGCAAACCTCAGTTCTGCAAACTTAACGGCAGCAAATCTCAGTTCTGCAAACCTAACGGCAGCAAATCTCAGTTCTGCAAACTTAGCGGCAGCAAATCTCAGTTCTGCAAACCTCAGTTCTGCAAATTTGCAAAAAACGAACTTGGCAGCAGCAGATCTCAGTTTCGCGAATCTAATAAACACCAAATTTGATAAGAGGACAAATTTAAGTGGCGCAATCCTTACTGATGTCAATCTAGCCGGAATAGACCTTCAGGGAATCAATATGGTGAGAGCCAACTTTAGTAGGGCAAACCTTTGTGGAACATGGCTCACTTCTTCAAATTTGAGGGGGGCAAATCTCTCTTCTGCTGACCTGCGTGGGGCCAACCTCAGTTATGCATACCTGGAAGGAGCGAACATGAAAGGTGCTAACTTGAGTGGGGTAATTTTGACAGAGGCAAAGCTTAGTGGCGCAATTATGCCGGATGGCACGACTCACGAGTAGACTTTGCGGATGAGCTGAAATAGCTGGGTGAGTAAAAACGCGATCGCCTCACCATCGTGTCTCCCTTCGCTACTAAAGCCAAGCAACGACCTCACAAAGAAAGCGATCGCTACTAGATACCATGTAAACTTGAGTCATGCGATCGCCTGTTTATACCAGCACCCCTTGGACAGAAACTTACAGCGAAATTATTGATGTTCGCTCCCAAAGCGAATTTGCTGAAGACCGGGTTCCGGGTGCCCTCAACTTCCCAGTTCTCAATGATGACGAACGTGCCAACGTCGGCACCCTCTACAAACAGATTAGTGCCTTCGATGCCCGCAAAGTTGGGGCTTCTCTAGTTGCTAAAAATATTTCTCAGCATCTTGCCCATCACTTCACAGACAAAGACAAAGACTATCATCCCCTAGTCTATTGTTGGCGCGGTGGACAGCGTTCCAACAGCTTGGCACTGGTACTCAGCCAAATTGGGTGGCAAGTCACAGTCTTAGAAGGCGGCTACAAAACCTACCGCGCCCACGTCCGCGAACAACTAGAACACCTGCCCAAACAATTTACCTATCAGGTACTGTGCGGACTCACAGGTAGCGGCAAAACCCATATCCTGCGACGATTGGCACAACGCGATGTTCAAGTGCTGGACTTAGAAGGACTTGCCAACCATCGCGGTTCCCTCCTCGGTCAAGAGTGGGAAGGTAAACTCTCACCCCAACCCTCACAAAAACGCTTTGAGTCCCTTATTTTGCACGAACTCCAACGCTTTAACTCCCAAAAACCAGTTTGGGTAGAAGCCGAAAGCAGCAAAATCGGACAAGTTTATCTCCCTTCCTCCCTCTGGCAACAGATGAAGCAGGCTCGTTGCGTAGAAGTGCAACTTCCGACATCCGCCAGAATTGATTGGCTGTTGCAAGAATATCCCCACTTAGTGACTCACCCCGATATCCTGAAAAACAAACTGATGCGGCTCAAATCTCGCTACGGTTTGGAAAAGCTGACGCAGTGGTTCCAGCTCATCGATTCTGATCAGTGGGAAACTTTAGTGGGCGATTTGCTGGAAGCTCACTATGACCCAACTTACAGCCGCTCAATGAGTCATAGTTACGATCGCGTCGAGCAAAGATTACCCTTGTCGGATTTGTCGGATGCGAAGGTTGAGGCGTTTCTGGATGAGTTGAGTGCTTAAAGAAGTCCAGAACTGTATCGTTCTGTACCGGGATACGCCGAAGCGGGGATGATGGGGAAAACGCGATCGCCTCCTAGTGCAGAATTTCAACCCATAAAGACGTGGTTATACAACATCTCTACAAGTTAAAGGAATGTTAAGCTGGCTACAGTAGAAGAAACCCCTAAAATTGAGTAGTGTCGGCTACTGTTTCCCAGTTTCTCACAACACAACTTTTGTTCAGTTCTGTTGCCCTTGATGCTTTAGAAAGCAGCCAGACTGAATTAACACTTAGCTTTAATTGCCCTAAAAATTTCAGCCTTCTGTCACCCTCCCCATGAACATTTTTAGTAACCTGCTGCCTCAACCCACTCAACCTCGTGCCCAGAAAAAACGCCGCAGCATCGAAATCAAATCAGAGCGGGAAATTGAAATTATGCGGCAGGCGGCAAAAATTGTCGCGACAGTGCTCAAAGAAACCTCGGAAAGGGTTGAGCCAGGGATGACAACGGCGGATTTAGACGCTTATGCCGAAAAACGCATCCGAGAAATGGGAGCCTCCCCCAGCTTCAAAGGCTATCACGGCTTTCCTGGTTCCATTTGCTCCAGTATCAACAACGAAGTTGTCCACGGTATCCCCAACCCCAAAAAAGTGATTCGTGCCGGGGATGTGTTGAAAGTAGACACAGGTGCCTATTTTGAAGGCTTTCATGGAGACTCCTGCATCACGATTGCAGTGGGTGAAGTGACAGCAGATGCCGCCAAGTTAATCCGCGTTGCGGAAGAAACCCTCTACAAAGGCATCGAACAAGTCAAAGCCGGAGCCTACTTACTCGACATTGCCGGAGCCATTGAAGACCACGTAAAAACCAATGGTTTCAGCGTTGTAGAAGAGTTTACGGGGCATGGTGTAGGTCGCAATCTCCACGAAGAACCTTCTGTTTTCAACTTCCGCACCCGCGAAATGCCCAATGTGAAGTTGCGTGCGGGAATGACCCTAGCAATTGAGCCAATTTTAAACGCAGGTTCTAAATTTACGCGGGTTTTACGCGATCGCTGGACAGCCGTAACCGTTGATAATTCCCTATCCGCTCAGTTCGAGCATACGGTTTTGGTGACAGAGACAGGCTACGAAATTTTGACCGACCGCTCTAAAGTTTAATCGTCAGGAAAGCGATCGCGAAGGGCGTATCTCTAGGAGTTGCAACTTGCCGACACAGAAGCAATCCCACACCGCGTTACAGATTGGTCGTGCTTGAAGGTTCGCTCAAGAAATAGGCTAATGGCAAACCATCTGCCGCCCGGAGAATGATGTAACCTTTCGTAAAAGTGGGTGAGGCTTCTGCCTGCCGGGGACGACCTCTTCTCCTTTTAAAAGTACCCAAAATTTCCACTACCCGAACTGGAGTGCTGGCAAGCGGATCGTCTTCTGAGTCGAGAGGTTCTGCCCCTAATCGAAAAGCCTCTCTATAGCTCATTACACTGTTCTTGATAACTCTTGGGTTACATTCTCCAAAGCGTGTCGCTGCTATATTAATGGCTCTTTGTGCTGCATCGCGATCGCCAATATCCGCCTCAGGGTTAGCCGGAGGTAGGAAGCCTCGTAGTGTCTCATAGCTTGTAGGAGGTAGTTGGCGGCTAGGTTCTTCAGGATTTGGTGCTGGAGTATTCACAAGATCGCTGAAAGTCTTAAGTTTAACCACTGGCGTGACTAACACCAATGACTTCAACCAAGCCAGCTATAAAGATATATCTCCCCAAACCATAAAGGCGATCGCTCTCAAAAATACGCGATCGCCCTCTTCTTGACCACTCCTGACGTTTTCCTACCAAGAAGCCCAAAGAATTAGCCCAAAGAATTTTATAGTGGAGTGGCGCGTGATTATAAAAAAATTGTGAAAGCGATTACTCTTCTTGGCTCTACTGGCTCTATTGGCACGCAGACTTTAGATATTGTTGCTCAGTACCCTGACCAATTCCGGATAGTGGGGTTGGCAGCAGGGCGTAATGTGGCGATGCTAGCCTCGCAGATTCGGCAGTTTCGCCCGGAAATTGCCGCAATTTGCGCCGAAGACAAGTTTCCCGAACTAAAAGCAGCCCTAGCTGACCTCGATCCCCAGCCAATTTTACTGGCAGGAGAAGCGGGAGTGGCACAAGTGGCTCGTTACGGCGACGCCGAAAGCGTGGTAACGGGGATTGTCGGTTGTGCTGGGTTGTTGCCGACATTGGCTGCAATTGAAGCTGGGAAGGACATCGCCCTAGCCAATAAGGAAACACTGATTGCTGGCGCTCCAGTGGTGTTGCCCTTGGTGGAAAAGCACGGGGTGAAGTTGCTACCCGCAGATTCAGAGCATTCAGCAATTTTTCAATGTCTTCAAGGCATCCCTAAAGGTGGCTTGCGGCGGATTATCCTGACGGCTTCTGGAGGTGCCTTCCGGGATTGGCCCGTGGAAAAATTACCAGAAGTGACCGTTGCCGATGCCTTAAAACACCCGAATTGGTCGATGGGGCGCAAAATCACGGTAGACTCTGCCACCTTGATGAACAAGGGATTAGAAGTGATTGAGGCTCACTACCTCTTTGGCATGGACTACGACCATATCGACATCACAATTCATCCTCAAAGCATCATTCACTCTTTAATTGAGTTGCAAGATACCTCCGTACTCGCACAGTTGGGCTGGCCCGATATGCGTTTACCCCTACTGTATGCTCTCTCTTGGCCAGAGCGAATTTATACCGACTGGGAACAACTAGATTTGGTAAAGGCTGGGACTCTCACCTTTAGAGAACCAAATCACGACAAGTATCCCTGTATGCAACTTGCCTATGCCGCCGGACGCGCGGGCGGTTTGATGCCTGCGGTTTTGAATGGGGCAAATGAACAGGCGGTAGCACTCTTTTTGGAAGAGAAGATTCGATATTTGGAAATTGCCCGTTGTATTGAATATGTTTGCGATCGCTTTCAATCCCAAAATACTGCCACTCCTTCCCTAGAAGACATCTGCGCCGCTGATGTTTGGGCAAGACAGGAAGTTTTAACCGTTAGCCAACTGCTAGCCAAAGGCGATCGCATTATCTCTGTTCGTTAAAGCCAAATTATCAGGCAAGAATTGAGGCTAACGCCATGAGCCGCGTTAACAAGTCGCTATGCCAGTAGAACTACTTATCGTCCTTGTTGCCTTGATTGTGTCCTGGCTGGTATTTACCGTGCTGGTTCAGGTCGTCAAAGCCAGCATCAGGACAGCAATGGCGATCGCGATCGCCATCCTCATTTTGCAGATAGTCTTTGGCATTGGCCCCACCGACCTTTGGCAGGAAATTACCCAACTTCCCCAAACCCTGTGGCGAACTCTCACCGGGAAGTAATGCCAATCCTCGTAAATGCTTGCTACAGATCTTTTTCTTGCGCCCCCTTTTTTAAGGAGGGTTGGGAAGATCTATGTGTAGCCTCTTAAAAGGGAAATGGTATTAGGGGGTGGTGCAAAAACTGAGTGAAGTATATTCCTTTTAAAGCACTTTTAACTCTTTGCTCTCCCTACAATAAATACCTACATTACATCTATCTAAAGCCGTATTTTCGTAGAAGTTTTTACCTGTACACTTATAGGTAGCTCCCTCCTGTGATAGAAGGATAGCAAATCATCAACCGTTATTTTTTTAGTAAGTAGAGGTAAAGCTCTACTTATTTAAGAGTTTTAATCGCCTAGCTTAAATTTTTCTCAATCACATTATAGACTGCGATTGAAGCTTGTATCTGCTTTTTAGATCACTTGAATAAAACATTTGAAAGGATGGAGGATTTATGCATAATATTGGGGATAAAGTCCAAGCATTCGACGGACGTATTGGTACAGTCGTTGATGCCAAAACAATGGTAAATGATGCCATGTTTTCTAATTATCAACATATTGTGGTGAGATTTCCCGACCTCTCCACAATGGATGGGCTGTCAGAGAATTTCAAAGCTGTGTTTGAAAGACCCTTTGCCAAATTGAGAGATTTTGTTAAATATATGACCCTCTGAGCGAAAAAACTTCACTCCTATCTCCACTGAACAGTCCGCAAAGACTAATCAGCGATCGCTATCCAAATCTTGCAAAACCTGGGTCTTAGACTCAGGTTTTACCATCTCTATTAAGTACTTACCATTCCAACTGATCTCTGACACAATGTTACTAAGTTAACTACTGATTTGTGCCAGTTACCTCTATTCTTAAAGGAGTCAAATTAGGACGGCGTAAATATTTTACCTTGTCTTACATAATTTGATTTATTCTCACCTACTCAACCTTAGTATTAAATTCTGTAATGCACATTGGATTTCTCAACCCCCAAGGCAACTTCGATCCGGCTGATAGCCACTGGACAGAACATCCCGACTTCGGCGGTCAACTGGTCTACGTCAAGCAAGTTGCCCTGGCAATGGCAGAGCTAGGACACAAGGTTGATATTCTTACTCGCCAGATTGTTGACCCGGAGTGGCCAGAATTTTCTGAGCAGTTTGATGCCTATCCCAATGCGCCCAATGTCCGGATTATTCGCTTACCAGCAGGGCCCAAAGAATTTTTACGGAAAGAATTGTTCTGGTCTCATCTGGTTGAGGACTGGGTGCCTAATATTTTGAAATTTTATCAAGAGTCTGGCGGCTTGCCAGATGCCATGACAAGTCATTATGCCGATGGAGGGTTGTGCGGTGCCCTTATCGAAGATGCGGTCGGCGTTCCCTTCACCTTCACAGGTCATTCTCTTGGTGCCCAGAAACTGGATAAACTCCATGTCACTCCAGAAACCTTGCAGGAAAAGAATGATTACTTCAACTTCGCACAGCGTATAGTTGCCGAACGTTTGAGCATGAATCGTTCAGCCATCAACATCACGAGTACGAAGCAAGAACGTTTTGAACAGTACGCTCATCACGCCTATCACGGGGCGGTGGATGTGAATAATGACGATCGCTTTGCACTGATTCCACCAGGAGTTGACCCTTCCATCTTCGGTGTCGAAGCCCGCTCAAAGAACGAGGACGCCACCTATCAACTGATTCAGGATCGATTAGCGCGGGACATAGCTGAGGAACGGCGGGACTTACCCGTGATTGTGGCAGCAAGTCGTTTAGCTCCCAAGAAAAACCTTTTAGGGTTAGTGCGTGCCTTTGCCCAAAGCCAAACCCTTCAAGAACGAGCTAATTTGGTCTTCTTTACCAGTGGGCTAGATAATCCACTCCAAGAAGAAGCCAGCGACGAGGCAACCGAACAAGAAGTTCTTACTCCCATTCGTGAGGTGGTGCAAGAAAACGGCTTGAAGGGGAAAATCAGTGCCTTTGCCTTACCGAATCAAGCCGCATTAGCCGCTGCTTACCGATTCTTAGCTAAACGCCGTTCAGTGTTTTCCCTAACCTCGCACCATGAACCCTTCGGCTTAGCGCCCCTAGAAGCAGTCGTTGCTGGTCTCCCCGTGGTCGTCACCCAGAATGGTGGACTCAATGAGAGCCTGCGAAAGGATGACAAAGAATACGGCATTTTTGTTGAACCGAGTGATCCCAGTGATATTGCCCGAGGGTTAGAGAAAATAGTTGGCAATACCCAGGTATGGGAAGACTTTTCCCAGTGCGGTCGAAATTATGTATTAAAGCATTACACCTGGGAGCGTACAGCCAAAGACTACCTGAAACAGCTGGAGCAAATTGTGGCATCACCGGATGCACGTCGTCCTGATGACCTGCTTCCTATTCATCCCTACTTTCGCAATCCCAGCCCAGAAACCGATGTTTCCCTGAAAGAATTGAGTGACCTCTACTTTGGTTCCTAAGCGGCTAGGCATTGATGTGGAGAGATCAGGGGAAGCTTACAACTTGATGACAACCTCTACCTTAGTGAAGAGGAGATGTTGATACAGTTTAGATAATTAATAGAGCTGCCGAGCGTCAATTGCCATTGCAAACTGTTTAGGCGAAAACTCTATGCTGGATTCTCTATTTACCAACATCCCGGAACCGGAGCAAGATTTGAGGCTCAATCGCCGCCGTCGTCGTAAAGGGGCGATTATCGGTACAGGTCAAGTGGGTATGGCTTGTGCTTACTCAATGCTGATTCAAAACACCCTTGATGAAATGGTGCTCATTGATATGAATGCCGAAAAGCTAGAAGGGGAAGTGATGGATTTGCTGCACGGGCTACCCTTTGTTGAACCGATAGCAATTCGAGCCGGGACGTTAGCGGATAGTAAAGACGCTGATGTTGTCATTGTGACGGCGGGAGCCAAGCAGAAGCCAGGAGAAAGCCGCTTAGACTTGGTTAATCGCAATGTAGAGATCTTTAAAGATTTAATTCCAGAAATCGTTAAGCATTGTCCGCAGGCGATTTTGCTGATTGTCACAAATCCAGTGGACATCATGACTTATGTTTCCCTGAAGCTATCTGGCTTGCCCAGTTCTATGGTGCTTGGTTCCGGGACATCATTAGATACAGCACGTTTTCGTTATCTACTGGCGGAGAAGTTTCAGCTTGACCCGCGCAGCTTCCACGCCTATATCATTGGCGAACATGGTGACAGTGAAGTGCCTGTTTGGAGCAAAGTCAATATTTCAGGAATGCACCTGTTTGAGGAAGAGTCGCAGGATGACGATATTAAACAAGTTTTTGAACGCGTAAAGAATGCCGCCCACGAGGTGATTCAGCGTAAAGGTGCAACCTGCTACGCGATTGGTTTGGGGGTGACTCAGATTGTGCAGGCAATCTTACATGATCAAAATCGGGTGATGACGGTTAGTACTTTGATCGATGGGTTTGAGGGCATTCATGATGTCTGCCTTAGCTTACCTACAGTTATTAATGCTCAAGGTGTAAGTCGGACTTTGAATCTCTCTTTGTCTGGGACTGAAAAGCAGCAACTGCTACAGTCCAGTAAAGTTTTACAAAAGACAATAACAGAACTCAATCTTTGAGGGAAAGACACTCTGGATTGAAAGTCAGCTATTGCAAATTTAACTCGGCATATTCATTTGGCTAATAGATAATTTAGATGCCAATCTTGCAGCTTTTTTAACTAGCTGTTTGGTTCTGCTTTTCTTTAACGCAGAGAACGAGAGAGGTTTGGGTGCAAGGTGTTAGTTAGATACAGGGCTTTAATTTATAGAATTTCCCAATTCACTAACTGAGGTGCTACTTTTAACCTCTTTTTTGGGAAGGATGGATTGGGGTGCTCTTGTAACGAGTTTATGAAACTGTATCGAATAATACTTCAGTTTGGTTATAATCTTGACTGACTAAGCTGCCGAACCTATCAGCAGTAACTTCTTTGAGGTTTACACCGCTTTACCTTCTCTTGTCAGGAAATCTTTTTTTCCGAGGAGAGGTATTTTAAGCTGACTAGTTGACAATTCCCCACTTTTTTGAATTGAAAAGTTAACAAATAAGTGTTTTCGCCTTATCATGTCATCTACGTAAAACTACAGGGCTATGTAGAATTTTTTTGATAATTTGCTTGTGAAAATTAGTCAAAGCCGTGTATTCTCGTAGGGGCTTATTCTTTCCACAAGCCGATCATCAGGGAAATTGCATTAACTATATAGATCATCAGGGCATCTACTATTACAAGCTTTGAGCAATCAAAGAACCGTTTCTTTAGCTGTGTCTACCAATGAAATCCCTGATACAGAAGCTGGGGTGTGCTTACCAACTATGGACAGTTATCCTAACTGGATGTGTTGTCTCTATAGCACTGCCAATTGCCGCCGACCCAATTACCAATACCGCTTCAGCAACCTTTGGCGAGGTTACACCGACAACTGTCACCTCCAACGAAACCTCTCTCACCGCCACTCAAGCGACGCTAGAACTCCTCAAAACCGCTGACCGTGCAGCAGCAGAACCGGGTGATACGGTCGTTTATCGTCTGGCTTTAAGAAACACTGGTACTATTGCCGCTAGTAATATTAGCCTCACCGATACACTGCCTTTAGGTCTGCGGATAGTCCCTGACTCTGTACAAGGTTCCTTAACTACAGGAACGACTACAGCCCCAATCAACTTACCACCGATAACGGCATCCAACCGGACAGTTACGTTTAATTATCCGAGTTTGGCACCCAATCAGACGTTGAACGTGGTTTATGCCGCTGTTGTGACACCCGATGCGGTGCGGGGTGATGGCAGAAATACCGCAGTTGAACCTAGAAGTAACATGGCTAGTTACCGGCTGCGGATTGGCGAAGGAATCTTGTCTGATTGCGGCACCCTAGTAGGGCGAGTGTTTGTGGATAAAAATTTTGACGGCGAACAGCAACCGGGAGAGCCTGGGGTACCCAATGCGGTCATTTTCATGGATGACGGCAACCGCATCACCACGGATGCGAATGGGTTATTTTCTTTAGCGAATGTCATTGCTGGCAATCGCACAGGTACGCTGGATCTCAGCAGTTTGCCAGGGTACGCACTGGCACCGAATCTCTACTTTATTGAAGGCAACAGTCAGTCTCGTTTGGTACGTCTAGCACCGGGAGGTATGGCACGGATGAACTTTGCTGTGACACCTGCCTATGGGGAGGAACAGCAATGAAAGATTTAAATCAAAAGAGTGGTAATCAGCAGTTTTTGCGGCTAAATGCCAAGTTCTCGCCGCTTTCGATCGGTTTGTTCTCAACACTACTCGGAGTAATAGGGGTTCTCCCAGCTCCGGCTGAAGAGGTGAAGAATGCACCCAGTGCAGACATTAGCGATCGCCTATACAGCCAAAACCAGATTAGCGAAAACGCGATCGCCCCACAAATAACCGAGGCGATTACTCAATCTGACTCAACCGCCATTTCAGAGACAGTGCCAACAGCGGTAGAGGTGCCAGTCTCCGAAGATCCTGAGGCATCCAGCTTAGAGATAGATCAGGTAGAACCCCTCGCTGATGAGGCTCAAAGCGATCGCCCCATTGACATTCTTCCCACCCCTCAAACAGAGGAAGCCAATCCAGCACTCAGCCAAACCCTTGCCCAGCAAGGAATTCGCATCCTCAGCCCCCAATCCGGCATTGCAGGAACGCGATCGACGAATCTAGTCGTCCAATACGGCGCAGATACTCAAATAGAAGTCAGCGTCAACCAGAACCCTATCGACCCGGAAACCCCTACCCAAATTGAGCGCGACGAGACGCAGAATCTGATTACTCAGGGTTGGTACAACATCCCTTTGGAAGCGGGTAAAAATATCCTCACTGTCCAAGGCAACAACGGAACATCTGCAAGCGTTGAGTTAGACGTTGAAGACACTGCCATTCGCCTCAACGTTGCTCCTGTTGGCAACCCTCGCGTCGTAGCGGATGGTCGCTCCATCATCACCATTGCCGGACAACTTACTGACGAAAACGGTCAAGCGATCGCTGAAGATGTCGAAGTCACCTTAACCGCTAGTGCGGGTGAGTTTGTAGATGCCGACCAAGACGAAGACCAGCCAGGGTTTCAGACCCTTGCTAGACAAGGACAATTCAGCGCTCGATTGCAATCGACCTTAGACGCCCAAAAGGTTCGCATCCGTGCGGCTGTAGAAGAGCAGGAAGTAGAAATTCAGGAATCCTTGGTTCCGGCTCCCTCAACACTTGAGGCATACACCCAAGTTGAGTTCATCACCAATCTTCGCCCCTCTTTGGTAAGTGGTGTAGTTAACTTGCGGATTGGGCAGTCAGGAACAGACTTCTGGGGAAGCCGCCGGGAATTTCTCAACCCCGATCTCATTGACGATGGCACTGAGGTTGATTTAGAGGGCGCGGTTTTTGCGACTGGGCGAATAGGGGAATGGCTCTTTACAGGGGCTTATAACTCCGAACGTCCCTTAAATGAAACCTGTGATGGCATAACCCGGTTATTTCGGGGCCCGCAGTTTTGCGAACAACAGTATCCTGTCTATGGTGATAGCTCTAACGTTGATTATCTGACGCCTTCTAAAGATAGTGTCTACCTGCGCTTCGAGCGTACCTCCCCCGTTCCGGGTGCCGAACCGGATTATGTGATGTGGGGAGACTACAACACCCAAGAATTAACTAGAGCATCGCAACTCTTTTCTGCAACCACTCGCGCCTTACATGGCTTTAAAGGCAACTACAACTTTGGAAATCTCCAACTTACTGCCTTCTACAGCCCTGACGTTCAGGGGTTCCAGCGAGACACGATTGTTCCCAACGGTACCAGTGGCTACTACTTCCTCTCACGACGCCTGTTGGTGGAAGGAAGCGAGAACATTTTTATCGAAACTGAAGAACTCAATCGTCCGGGAACCGTTGTTGAGCGCAGACCTCTAAGACGCGGGCCCGACTACGAGATTGACTACGATCGCGGCACCTTGCTCTTCCGGCGTCCCATTCAGGCAACAAAATTTAACTTCTTTGGTACAGATGTCATCGAACCCAGAGAAAACGTGCCTGAGGGAGCCGTTGGTGCAACAACGCTAGTGCAACGGATTGTCGTTACCTATCAGCACGAAGGCATCGAGGGCGACGATACCGATATCTACGGCGGACGGCTGCAATACAACTTCTCCCAGGAGTTCGGCTTAGAAAGCTGGATTGGGGCAACTTACCTGCAAGAAGACCAGGGTACACAAGACTTTGAGCTATATGGTGCCGATTTTCTAGTGCCTTTGGGGAGAAACGGGCAATTTATTGGAGAATACGCCCATTCCACCCATAATTCTCCATTTCTGGGCAATGTTTCCGGTTCCGCCTACCGCTTTGAACTTTACGGCAGTATTCTGGGGAATTTAAACGGTCGCGCTTACTACCGCTCAGTAGAAGAAGGCTTTGCTAATAATGCCACCTTCAGTTTTACGCCAGGACAAACCAGATACGGGGCAGCGATCGCCGCTCAAGTTACCTCCACTACCAGTCTACAAGTTGGGTACGACCACGAAGAAAACTTCGGCATCGCCCCCGCCGTGCGGACAGACTTCTTTGATCTATTTAACCCCGTCCCGGTGCCCCTTCCTGGAACACGGGTAGACAATGAACTCACCACGATTCGGGCAGGAATTCAGCAACAAATTGGCAACGCCAGTTTGGGGGTTGATTACGTTAACCGCTCCCGCGAAGACCGAGTTAGCAACCTGTTTCAAGGCGACGCCAGCCAACTGGTTTCCCGCCTAGGCATCCCGATTACGCCCTCTTTAGCCTTTCGCGCCCAGAATGAACTGAACTTGGGGTCTAGCGATCCTCTCTATCCCGATCGCACTACCTTTGGCTTAGATTGGGCAGTTCATCCCGGCGTCACCCTACGTCTAGCTCACCAGTTCTTCGACGGCGGCTTATTTGATGACAACTCCATTACCAGCCTCGACACCCTTGTCGAACACCGCTTTAGTGAAAACACTGTTGTTACAGGTCGGTACTCAGTAATTAGCGGCTTCGGGCGCGTCACCGGACAGGGAGCTATTGGTCTCAATCACGGTTGGGTGATTGCTCCAGGACTGAGGCTGAACCTGGGCTATGAGCATATCTTCAACGATATCTTTACCCCCACGGCAGCGGGAGAACGCTTTCCCCAACCCTATGCCGTTGGTCAAACTGCCGCCTCGTTAGGACTTTTTGGCGGTGATACCTACAGCGTCGGGCTGGAATACACCGAAAGCCCTGACTTTAAAGCCTCAGCTCGTTTCGAGCATCGCACAGGATCAGGGAACAACAACACCGTTATCAGTGCCGCTGCGGCGGGTAAACTTTCCCCCGCTCTGACTGCCCTTGCCAGTTACGAACAGGCGAACTTCTCTAACCAACTGATTGAGGGACTGGGAGATTCGGCAACCCTGAGACTCGGTTTAGCGTACCGCAATCCCTTTAGCGATCGCTGGAATGCTCTTTTCCGCTACGAATACCGCAAAAATCCCTCCACGATTCCCGAAACCTTGCTGATTGGCAGTGGTACGGGTTCTAGGGAACACCTCGTCGCTGGGGAAGCCATCTACTCTCCCAATTGGCGCTGGGAGTTTTACGGGAAAGGGGCATTTCGCACGAGTACCACGTTCTTAGCTGATAACTTCAGCAACTCTTCAAGCGTATTTTTAACGCAACTGCGGGCAGCTTACCGTCTTAACTACCGCATGGATTTAGCCGTTGAAGGACGCTGGATCGGTCAGCCTTCAGAAAACTTCAACGAATTTGGTGTTGCCCTGGAAACTGGGTATTACCTATCGCCCGATTTGCGACTCTATCTCGGGTACAGCTTTGGCAGTGTGGATGACCGGGACTTTACTGGGTATCGCTCAGAAGGCGGCCCTTATCTAGGGATAACCTTCAAAGTTAACGAACTCTTTGGTGGGTTTGGGCGACAGAGAGTTTCGCCACCTCAACAACAAGAGTCCCAAGTGCAACCTGTAGCGATTGAGGCACCTGCTGCCAATACTCCGAATGAGTAGCAATTATTTAAGAAGTGTGAAGTGTGAAGGATGAAGGATGAAATGCGTTTTTGGTTACATGCCTCGTCCCTTATGGACGAAAAAGAATTAGATTTTTTCAAAACTCCTACCCCAAGGAAAAACAGGGCAGTTTCAGGTTCTAAAAATGCCTCATTTTCTCCGAGTTTTGACCTCTCCCCCAACCCCTCTCCTTGTAGAAGAGGAGAGTATGAAAACTCCTTCCTTCATAGGAAAGGGAGTAGAGAGGATGTTAGGTCTCTTCAAAATAAAACAGCCCTACCAAGAGAAAAAAATCCTTTCATCCTTCATACTTCATCCTTCATCCTTTTCCTTATCGTCTTGTTTCCTTCCCTCGCCAGCGCTCAGACAGCAACCCGTGTTGTTGTTAATGGCAACCAAGATGGAGCCATTCAACCGGATGATGCCTTGACATTGCGTGAAGCGATCGCTTTCGTCAATGGGCAACTCAACCTTGAACAACTTAGTGCTGCCGAACAAGGGCAAATTCAACCGCTCAGTTCTGGATCTCCTCTGATTGCGTTTGATTTACCAGCCGGACAAACAATTATCCAACTCCAGGAAATATTGCCCCCCCTGGAAACACCAGGATTGGTAATCGACGGCACTACCCAACCGGGATACGACGCCACCCAATCCGCCACCGCAGAAATTGAAATTCCGATTCCGGTTGTCGAAATTACTCCTGCACCGGGTATTGACATTTTGCGCGGATTAACCATCACCGCCGACAATGTCACCGTCCGGGGGTTAAGCATTTATGGCTTCAGCGAGAAGCGGGGGGCAACCCTAAGTACACCGCCTGCGGATATTTTCATTGCCCATCGCAATCCCCCTCCAGATATTAGTCAGCAGCAACCCCCGAATAATGCCTTTCCCTTCTCTGAGGAGGATGTTCCGCCGAAAAATGTGGTAATTGAGCAAAATTGGCTAGGAATCCCTCCGAACGAGCAGATGCCTCCCAAATTCTCAGCTTTTGGCGTATCCGTCTTTAATAGCCTCGGTACGACTATCCGCCGCAACCGCATTTCTCAGCACGATGGCAGTGGGATTATTACCTCCGTGCGGGCAAATAATTTGCTGGTAACGGAAAACATTATTGTCGGTAATGGGATTGCCGGAATGCCGGATGGGATTCGCTTAGAAGGCGTCATTAATGATTCGCAAATTACGTCCAATTTGATTTGTGGCAACGATGGTAGTGGGGTGTATCTCTTTAAACCTGAAGGTTCTGTAGAGATTCGGGATAACCAAATTACCTTTAACGGCAGAAGATTTCGCCGCGCGGCGGTGTACCTGATGGGGGACGAGCATCAGGTGGTTGGCAACCAAATCCGCAACCAAACAGGGCCAGGAGTTGTGGTGACGGCTTATCCGAAGAGCGATCGCAACATAATTCAAGGCAATCGCTTTGCCGAACTCGAAGGGCTGAGTATTGACCTGATCACCGAACAACATGTGGAGCCGATCCATTACCAACGCGGCGATGGTGCCAACCCTCAACGGAATTCTGCCTACGATCGCCAAAAAACAGGTAATTCGGCAATCAATGCGCCAGAATTTGGGACGAGGGAATTATTTGCCTTGGGTTCAGGCGTGCAGCTCTTTGGTAGGGCAGAGCCAGGTTCCCGCGTGGAAGTTTACCGCGTTACTGAAAGGACTCCTATTTCCAGAGGGCCATTAAGCGAGCCACTGACCGAGGTAGAAACGGATGCTGAGGGACGTTTTAGCGTAACGATTGATAACTTGCAACCGGGAGAACAAGTTAGTGCGATCGCGACTCACCCCCAGTTCGGCACCTCTGAACCTGCCCTCAATACCTTAGTACAGTTTCCTGATGGTAGCGTTCCCCCCGGCTCAGACGCACCCACACCACCTGTCACCCCGCAATGCACAACACGACCTGCACCCCCGCCACCACCACCGGAGGAACCACCACCACCACCCGAACCCCTAACGCTGCGGGTGCCGAGGAATGTTCACTTTGCCCTCGACCAATCCACCATCAGTGCTGAGAGTGCCGCCATTCTCGACCAAATTGCTGCTGTTTTGCGGGAATATCCCTTCCTGACGGTGGAACTTGTCGGTCACACTGACCCCCGTGCTAGTGCTGCCTACAACCAAGCATTAGGAGAGCGTCGGGCTTTAGCTACCCGTAATTACCTGCTGCGTCAGGGAATTGCTCCAGAACGGCTGACGATTCGCTCTCAAGGAGAAATGGAACGCCGCACCACCGGGGAAACCCGTCTAGATTTTGCCCGCGATCGCCGCGTTGAATTAATCTTCCAAGACACCAGAGGTCTGGACATCATCTTTGAAACCCAGGAAACCGACCTGCAACTGGAACCCCCTAGAGGCACAAGGTAGCATCACAACTTCGCCACGACTTAATGCCATCTACTCGTCCGACTCATGTTCTCAATCATTAGCCAGCAAGTGGAGCGATCGCGTTCTTTCGATACCATTCCTTCTCATACCAAATCCGCATTGATAGCCCCCTTGGTATTTTTCTCCCCTGCTCCCGTTCGGCTGAGCGTTCGACTGCCCTTCGGCAGGTGGAACACTGAGCTTGTCGAAGTGCTCAGGAACCGCGCTCACGCCGAAGTCTCACGTCGAAGCCTGCCCCCCTGCCCCCCTGCTTCTTCAGGAATAAAGGGGTTTTCTGAATGGATTTGGTATCACCCCTACCTCACCGGATTCGCTAGCCTTTTGCTCTTGGGGCTGTTTAGTTCCCCCGTAGCTGCTCAAAATGTTTTAGTCGAAGAGCCGTTTCAGACTAACACCACGTCCCGATGGCAGGTGGGCGTGGCTAACCCCGCCAACGTTGAGGCTCTGCCTTGCTTAACTGCCAGATCCCCTGATGACCAGTCACCTACCGACATTGGCGCTTGTCCTAATGGTCCCTTAGACCCGATTGGGTCGGGCGTTCTGAGACTCACTAACCGTGAAAAAGATCAAGCAGGCTTTGTTTTTTTCCAGGAAGCCATTCCTTCAAGTAAGGGGCTTGTGGTGCTTTTTGACTTCTTCTCCTATGGCGGAACTGGAGCCGATGGCTTGAGTTTTTTCCTCATTGATGGTAATGCATCACCCAATGAAGCAGGTGCCTTTGGGGGTTCCCTAGGCTATGCGTTTTGCTTGGAAAGTTCTGGCAATTGCGAGCGAGACATTCCTGGACTCGTTGGTGGTTATGTAGGCATTGGATTTGATGAGTTTGGTAATTTTTCTAATCCCAACGATAACGGCAAAATTGGTGGTCCAGGACAAATCCCTGATTCAGTAGCCCTTAGAGGCGCGGGTAGTGGATTGACAGGATACCAATACTTAACTGGCACCGATCCGAATGAGCTGCCTACATTGGACTTCCCCAATGTAACGACTCGTCCAGAAACCACACCCAGACGAGTGAGGCTTACGCTCACTCCTAATAACCGCATCTCTCTGGAGATAAATTTCTTTGATGGTAGAGGTTTTGTACCTGTACTTGAAGAATACGACTTGAACACAGCACCGGGTCAACCGCCTTTTCCGTCGAGCTTCAAATTTGGTTTTGCCGCTTCCACCGGAGGTCAAACTAACATTCACGAAATCCGCGCCTTTCGGATCACAACGATTGAGCCAAACCTGCGATTGGTGAAGCGCATTACATCAGTAACTAGAGGCGGCACTCCCCTGAGTGGTGTCAACTTCAACGAGGGTCAAGATAACCCCAACGACCCGGAGGACACCGCAGCAGGCTGGTCTCAACTGCCTCCAAGTGAGCGATCGCCCTCAGGAATTCCCAGAGGGATTGTTAACCTTGACAATACTGCTGTCAACAGTGGTGATGAAGTGGAGTACACAGTTTATTTCCTCTCCGATGGTGGCGCAGACGCAACGGCTGTCAATGTCTGCGACCTGATTCCTGCTGGAACTACATTTATTCGCGATAGTTTTGCACCCCAGCAGGGTATTGTTTTAAATCGAGCGGGAACCACCACCACCCTTACGAATGCATTGGATAACGATAGTGGACGTTTTGTCCCCCCTCTGAACCCCCTACCCAGCAGTAGTGCTTGTTCAGACCCCAGCAATCCGAATGGGGCAGTTTTAGTCAATCTTGGTGAAGTTTCTAGCGACCCTGGGGATAACTATGGGTTTATTCGCTTCCGAGTTCGAGTCAACTAAAGCTAATTGTCATGAGTTACCAATAAACAAAAAGTCTCGATTGTTTAATTAAGTAAAAAACGTCAAATTTCTAAAGATAGTCGCGATTTGGGGTGCATCGGAGTCAATAACCACAGTAAAGCTGAGGAGTGCGATCGCTTATGACTTAAGAGTCATTGCTGAGAAATTGACGGGAATCTATGTTGGATACCGATTGTCTGGAGTCTTAGTTAACTAGTCATTACTAAACTTTGAACAATCAAGCGGATTTGTGTTTGCTCAAGCAAGCGATCGCCTTTTTGAATACATTTTCAAAAACGTTGAGCAATCATCTTTGAAAAATAAAAACTGACAAAGAACGCTTGCTGCCAACTCGACTGTATACCCTTATGAGTTCTTCTTTTCTCCCATGCCCCCAATCATCAGCCAGCAAATTGCCAAAGTACTAAGTAAAGCTTTTCTTCCCATCGTCTTTGCTCAGAAAAGAAGCTGGCTAAGTGGTGGCATGTTTCTGCTAATAGCAACGAGTAGTTCCCATGTCGCCGCCCAAACCCTTCTAGTTGAAGAGGAATTTAAAGAGCCAACCAGCTTTGGATGGTCAGTTGGTGCGGTGAATGACGCCGCGATCGCCTGCTTAACGGCAGGTAATGCGACTACGCCGCCATCTTCAATTCCTGCCTGTCCGACTACACTCGATCAACCAGGCTCGGGAGCTTTGAGAATAACGACCGCCGAGAGAAACCAAGCTGCCTTTGCTTTCTATGACTTTCCCATTCCTGCTGGGTCTGGGCTAGAAATTAACTTCGACTATTTTTCCTACGGCGGTACTCCAATAGAGCCAGGTGGTAGTGAGGCAGACGGAATCACTTTTTTCCTATTCGATGGCTCTACCAACGCACCTGTACCTGGGGGATTTGGTGGCTCCCTTGGCTACGCTCAATTAATACCTCTTAGGGATGCACCTTTGCCTGGGGGTCTTCCTATTCCACCCACTTTACCTGGTCTAACTAATGCTTTTGTTGGTGTGGGATTCGATGAATTTGGTAACTTTGCTAGAGATGTTGAAGAGAGAGTAAGCCGGGGTCAGGGCTGTACTAATTCCTCTCCTAATGCTGAAAGAGTCCTCGATTCTGTAACGGTTAGGGGATCGGGGAGTGGGCTAACAGGATACTGTTATCTCGCCAACTCAGGGGAATTATCCGAAGGTATCGACGTTCCCAACGCACCTAATCGCGAGATTGCACGACGCCGAGTCAGGATCGTGCTGACTCAGAATTTCGACCTCTCCGTTGCAATTGCCTTTGGTGATGGTCAATTCCAAACTGTCATTCCTGGAATTAGCTTGCTTAGTTTCCCTGATCAAGCTAATCCTCCTAGCAACTTCAAGTTTGGTTTTGCTAGCTCAACTGGGGGCGCAACAAATATTCATGAAGTCCGCAACCTCAGAATTCAAACTATTGCTACCGCACCGCAACCTGACCTGGAAATTACTAAAAGTCATGCTGGCAATTTCATTGCTGGGGGGAAAGGCGAATACACCTTAACGGCGACGAATATCGGTAATGGTCCGACCTATGGACCTCTGATTATCAGAGATACTTTGCCTCCTGGCTTCAGTCTTTCCTCCTTTAGGGGTACGGGTTGGGATTGTTCTGAAAACCCACCAGGAACTGTTACTTGTGTCTATGAAGGCGACCCCCGTTCAGCAGACCCGGCATCAGACCCGCCCCTCGCTCCTGGTGAAAGCCAATCAGTCGTCATTGAGGTGAATGTAACGGATATTCCTGGCACTTACACCAACCTAGGAGAGATCACCAATCCGGCGGATCTTAACCCAGAGAACAACACGACAACAGACGAAACGATAGTTGTTGCTGACGGTCTTGAACCTGAAGCACTGCGTCTAGTCAAACGAATTACAGCGGCGACAAGAGCCGGTGTTCCCTTAAGTGGCATCGGCTTTGACCGCTTTGTTGACAATCCTAACGACCCCAATGACAATGCTCCGGGTTTTTCTCAACTTTTGCCTGTAGGCGTGACGCAGATCGATCCAGCGATTGAATTACAAAGCCAAGATGAAGTGGAATACACCATCTACTACCTGGCGGATGGTGGCGAACCACTCCAAGCAGTGAATGTCTGTGACTTGGTTCCTACCGGAACTACCTTCGTCAATAATAGTTTTGGCTCAGAGCAAGGTATTTTATTAAATCGTGCTGGACTTGTTAGCCCTCAAACCAATGCCTTAGATACGGACGCCGGAAGCTTCTTCTCGCCTCTGACTCCCCTCCCTAATAGAAATGGTTGCCAAGACGCCAGTAACCCTAATGGTGCGGTGTTGATGAATCTCGGTGAAGTCTCAAATAAGCTAGGGAGTAACTTTGGGTTTATGCGTTTTCGAGTGCTAATTGATTAACTTTCTCAGATTTTTAGTGCGATCGCGTTTAGCAATGTACCTTTCGCTACCCGCTTCGGCGGTTTTGTCCTGCGTCTCAAGAGATAGTGCAGCAAGACTTAACACGCGATCGCCTAAACCTGTGGAAAACACGGATTGCTTCTGCCACTAAGTTTGCTTGAGTAGAAATTGACTCTGAATCGGCATTGAGCAGCGATCTACCACCCGCTGAATTCGTGAGTGATTTTATACAGAACCAGGATGCCATGTCGTCTCGTAAGTCCGGTATTTTTCCCATCCCCAGTGTTTTGATTAAGCCAGGTATCAGCCCAGTAGTTTACCAATCGTTGACTGGCATCCCCCACCGATTCTGGTTCTGGCTACCTAGCAGCGTTGCACTCCTAGCTGCCTTAATCGGATTTCCCCGCACTACCCTGGCTCAAACCGTTTTCCCATCGGTGAACGGGCTAAACTTCCAAACTAGCGGACCATCTCGCGCTCCTACAGTTGGTGATTGGTATACGACAGCAACTAGTGCCAGCACTGACAGGATTCATCGCATTAGTGTCAGCATTACCCCAGCCATGCTCGCAGCGGGAGGTGGTAGCGTCACAATTACTGTTCAGGATGCAGAGAGTAACGGAGCCTTGGATGAAATTGACAATCAAGCAATTGGCAATCGAAGTTGTCCCCCAGCGAGTAGCTGCGATCCCACTCGCTTTGAATTACGTGCAGCCGATGGCACAACAATTCTCCCAAGTCAAACTGTGGGGACAGCAACTGGGACAGGTGCTCCTGATGGGACAACTGTTGTCTTTACAGTCACGACACCCGGCACTTACCAAGTTACCAGCGAAACTGGAGCTTTGCCAATTTTTGCCAACAATGCTAATAACCTTAACAACGATGACAACACCTTTAGAGTTGTTGTTTCTCAAAGTGGCGGACTAGTTGGTAACTTCCAAGGTACGGTGCAGCAAAATACTGGCGAAAACCTAACTATTCCGTTCTACTTTCTAGTTGGTCCGACGGCTAATGGAACAAGTAATTTATTCTTACGAAATTTTGATCTGGATAATGGAGGAACCGTAACTTATATCCCACCGACAGGCGGGGTTGTACAAGGGACAACATCAGATAATGGAGTTTGGAATGGTATTAATGGAAGCTTGGACACAGGCGGCGATACCGTAATTGCCAACAATACTAAATCAGCGACGGGTGGAGATGCTGGAATCTGGGGCTTAACGATCGCTAACTTTACAAACAATAACCAGACTCTTTTTGAGGCAAATGGGGATGGCGCACGCCTACCCTTGTACGACCGACGCCCCACTACTGCTGGAAACTTCACAATTACCGCTCCAGACGATAACACTCGCTCAACGACAATTGGTACGCCTGTCGATCATCCCTTTACCATCACCAATAACTTTTTTACCAACGATATTTTTAATCTCACGACTTCAGGTACAAATCCCAATTACACCGTGCAATTGCTCGATAGTGCAGGTAATCCTTTACCCGATACTGATGGCGATGGAGTGCCAGATACAGGGATTTTGACCCCAAGACAAACGGGAAACTTTATTCTTCGCGTTACCCCCAATCTAGGAGCAACAACGGCTGACACGACTCAGATTAATGCCGTTTCCTTCATGGATAACAAGGTCGATCCTGCGAGTAATACCATCCAGTCCATTCCGAAAACGACGACAATTACCACAGCGGTGACAGGTTCAATTGGCGATCGCGTTTTCAACGATTCCAACGGGAATGGCACGCAAGACCCAGGAGAACCCGGTTTAGCCAATGTCACTATTACGTTGAGGGATAGCAACGGTAATGTAGTTGCCACGACAACCACCGATGCTAATGGCAACTACAACCTTACAAACCTGCCAGCGGGTAGCTACACCGTAACCGTCACCGATCCGGCTGGCTTTACTCTCACCACGAATAACCAATCCCTAACAATCAACCTCGCTTCCGGTCAAACCGTAAGCAGTGCTGATTTTGGCTATCGCCAGACGAATAGCTCAATTGGCGACTTAGTATTTAACGACTTAAACGGCAACGGTACGCAAGACCCAGGAGAACCCGGTTTAGCCAACATCACCGTTACCCTGAGGGATAGCAACGGCACGGCGATCGCCACAACTACCACCGATGCTAATGGCAACTACAGATTTACAGGTCTACCCGCAGGTAGCTACACCGTCAGTGTTACTGACCCAGCGGGCTTTGCAATCACGACGGGAAACGACCCTTTCCTTGTGAATTTGGCAGCCGGAGCAGCCGTTAACAATGTTGACTTTGGCTTCCGTCAGAGCAATGCCTCTATTGGCAATCTCGTCTTTAACGACATTGACGGCGATGGGGTACAAGACCCAGGAGAACCGGGCATCAGTGGCATCACGATTAATCTCAGGGATGCGAATGGGAACGTTATTGCTACAACCACAACTGACGCCAACGGGAACTATACATTTAATAATCTCCCAGCAGGTACCTACACTGTTGCAGTTCCCAATCCTCCGACTGGCTTCAATGCCACTCCCACGACTGCCCCTGGTTCAATTACCCTAGCAGCGGGTCAGAACATTGATAGTGCCGACTTTGGCTTCCGTCAGCCTAACGGTTCGATTGGCGATCGCGTCTTTAATGACACCAATGGCAATGGCATTCAAGACCCAGACGAACCCGGTATTAGCGGCGTTACTGTTATTTTGAGTACTAACGGAGCGGAGAGCGCCAGAACCACCACTGACGCCAACGGCAACTACAACTTCACCAATCTCCTACCAGGAACTTACACCGTTGAAGTTCCCGACCCTCCGGCTGGCTTCACTGCCACAACTCCTGCCCCTAGCCCGATTACCCTAGAACCCAATCAAAGCGTTGACGATGCTGACTTTGGCTTCCGTCAACCTGACGGCTCAATCGGCACCATTGTTTTTCGGGACTTGAACGGTAACGGCACTCAAGATGCTGGCGAGACAGGATTCCCAGGTGTCACGGTAACCCTGCGAGATACGAATGGGAATGTTATTGCCACCACTACAACTGACGCCAATGGTAACTACTTATTCAGAGAGCTACCATTTGGTACCTATATTGTCGATATTACCGACCCTACTGGCTTTACCCTCACAACCAACAACGATCGACTGACGGTCACGCTCAATGACAATAATCCCAACTTCTCCTTAGCAAACTTTGGCTTCCGGGCAGCAGGTACAATTGGGGACTTGGTTTTTAACGACGCCAATGGGAATGGCACGCAGGATGCTGGAGAAAGCGGCATTGGCGGCGTCACCATCACCTTGAAAGATGCTAACGGCACGGCGATCGCCACAACCACCACTGACGCCAACGGCAACTATAGCTTCACCAATCTGCCCCCTGGTAACTATATCGTTGAAGCGACGACCCCGGCTGGCTTTACCCTGACCACGGGAAATTCTTCCTTTCCTGTTACCCTGAATCCCGATCAGTCTGTCAGTAACATTGACTTCGGCTTCCGCCAACCCGGAGTCAGCCTTGGAGACTTAGTTTTCAACGATATTAACGGCAACGGAACTCTAGATCCGGGCGAAACGGGACGTGGCGGCATCACCGTAACCCTAAAGGACGCTAACGGCAACGTTATTGCCACCACTACCACCGACGCTAACGGGAACTATCGCTTCGGTGGTCTGGCAGAAGGGACGTATTTTGTCGAGGTAAGTCCCCCTCCTGGCTTTACCCTGACAACGGGTACCGCCTCTATCCAAGTGACAGCTACAGCCAATCAAACGGTCAACAATCTTGATTTTGGTCTCCAACCAGGTACAACCGCTGCTGGCAACCTCCGCTTAGTCAAGCGCATTACCAATGTCACTCGCAATAGCGTTCCTATCAGTGGGGTGGATTTCACTCGCTTTGTGGATGATTCCAATACCACTAATGACAATGCTTCAGGCTTTTCTCAACTGTCACCAGTGGGAGCGATCCGATTACTAGAGGACAATGCTTTGCAAAGTGGCGATGAGGTGGAGTACACGATCTACTTCCTCTCCGATGGCGGTACTCCAGCTAACAATGTAAGATTCTGCGACCCAATCCCTACCGGGACAACCTTTCTGCCCAATAGTTTTGGTGGAGGTAGAGGGATTTTGTTACGTCAAGATGGGGTGGATGCACCGCAATCTAATGCCTCGGATACCGACAAAGGGAGATTTTTCTCGCCCCTTGCACCTGTAACGACTCCTTCTTGCCCAGATCCGAACAACCCCAATGGATCGATCGTCTTGCAGTTGGGCAATATTACCAACACTGCCCCTAATAATGTAGGATTTGTACGCTTCCGAGTCAAAATTGACTAACTTTTGTCTGGGTGGCTCTAAGATGGCAGAACATAATTAGCAGTGAAAAAAGTCTATCCATAACTCATGAATGCCTTGATTGATAAAATTCAAGCCAGCTTTTTGGAGCTGATTGGTTCTGCCATCGAGTTCTTGCCAGGATTGATTGCAGGCTTGGTGATTTTCTGTTTGACGAGCTACGCGGCTGAGTTTGCCGAAAGAATGGCGTCACAGGTTAGTCCTCGAGTCGTCCGCAGCAAGTCCTTGCAATTTCTCTTAGCACGGACGAGTTACGTTGCGGTTTGGGTTGTGGGAATTTTGACGGCAAGTGTGTTGGCATTTCCGGGATTGCGACTAGGTGATATTGTTGCCGCTTTAGGGTTGGGTTCGGTTGCTATCGGCTTTGCGTTCCAAGACATTTTCAAAAATTTCTTGGCTGGCGTACTGCTGCTCATCCAAGAACCGTTTCAAATTAATGACCAAATCGTGATTGAAGACTACGAAGGGACGGTTGAGCGCATTGATATCCGCACGACGCAAATTCGTACCTATGGGGGAGAACGGGTACTGCTACCCAATTCCACTGTATTTACCAATGCGGTGCAAGTAAGAACGGCTTACGGATATCGGCGGACAGATTTGGAAGTGGGAGTGGATTACAATACTTCGCTACCTGAAGCCGCAGAAATTTTAGACAAAACCATTCGACAGGTGGAGGGAGTTTTGTCTGATCCGCCACTGGAAATTGACTTGGTTAGCTTTGGTGAGAGTTCGATTGATTTTGTGGTGCGTTATTGGACGACGCCGAGACAACCGCAAGTGCGTTACGTCCGCACGCACGCAATTATTGCAATTAAAGAAGCGTTTGACCAGGCAAATATTAATATTCCCTACCCAATTCGGACTATTTACTCCTATGACCAGCAAAAGTTTAATGATTATTTGCCAAGCTCGGCAAATGATGGCGATTCTAAGTCAGGGTAAGGAGTTTTAGTCAGTAAAGGGAGCTTAAAAAAACTAAAATGTGACTATAGAATTTAGCGCTTCAGATATCCGAACTCTTAGAGAATTCGGGTATCGCGGAGCAGGAACCACACCAGGTAAGTGAGGACGTTGAGGAAAAAGAACAGGAAATTTTATCACTCCTAAAGGGGTATCTATAGACCACGGACATGGATAATTGATTGCTGACTAATGACGAATGACGATCGCTACCTCTTGTTTTACAAGCCTTACAATGTCTTGAGTCAGTTTACCGACAAGGAAGCGGCAGAAACTGAGCGGGAAACGTTGAAAGATTACATTCCGGTACCGTCGGTTTATCCGGTGGGACGGTTGGATCGAGATAGTGAAGGATTGTTGCTGCTCACCAATAATGGGCGTTTACAGCACCGACTTTCAGATCGACAATTTCAACATCCCCGTACTTACTGGGTGCAGGTCGAGCGCGTTCCTGATGCGGCGGCTATGGAGACACTGCGCCAAGGGGTGACGATCCAAGATTACCGCACGCGACCCGCTAAGGTAAGGCTTTTGGAAAAGGAACCGGACTTACCACCGCGCAATCCTCCGGTGCGCTTTCGCTTATCTGTGCCGACGGCGTGGCTGGAGATGACGCTGACGGAAGGGCGCAATCGGCAGGTACGGCGGATGACGGCGGCGGTGGGATTTCCAACGTTGCGGCTGGTGCGGGTAGCGATCGCCCGCCTCTGTTTGACTGGGTTAGCACCGGGAGAGTGGCGTGATCTGACGGCGGCTGAACTCAAGGGGCTTTTGCAGTTGTGTAGACTCTCTGTATCTAAGCTAATGTGATCGGGGAGCTTGTGTGGCATTGTTTGATTTCGGTTCGGTTAAAGTGACAACAACCGGACTCGGTAAATTGGTGAGCGTAGATTAAAGATAAGTTAGATAAATAACCGCAGGGTTGGGGAGAGATTTCACGGCTATCAGTTGCTGCCTTGTCCATAATCCTGTAACTCTGAAGAAGATGTAACCAGAATGGTTTATACGCAAGAGGCGATAGGGAGATGTGGCAAACTAGATGGCAGTTAACTTGTCAGAAAAATTTAGAAACCCCGATGGGATTTGAGGAAGTTCCATTATGTTGATCTGTCCCCAGTGTCAGTTTGAAAACCCCAATACAAACAAGTTTTGTCAAAGATGTGGAACTTCCCTGACTCACAAAACCTGTCATGAATGCGCTACCCTTGTCCCGGTAAATGCGGCAAATTGCCAAAATTGCGGGGCGTTTACAGGAACTGTCTGGTGGGCAATCATTTCTAGAGACTCAGGAGACTCAGGCTTACAGACGGTGGCGGAGGGTGAAGCACAAGCGCCAGTAGAGGCAATAGAACCAGTTGCCCAGAACGCGGCGGAAGTAGAAACAGAAATACCTCAGCCCTTAATTTCAGAAGCTGACGAAACCTTACCGCCGCTAGAGTCTTTGCCGGAATCCACCTCCAAGACCTCAGAGACTAGTCCCCTTCCGGAGCCGGAAGAAATAACAGAAATACAAGTCCCGCTCAATCAGGCAAGTTTAGATTCAGAGGATCAAGAGGCTGTAATGCCTGAGAAAGGGAGTCTGAATGCTTCCCAGGAAGTGGCAGGGAGCGACAATGCTGTTGCCTCAACAACGGCAGTCACATTTTTAGATACGCAGCAACGCTACCGACTGTTGTCTTCTCAAGGCTTTGAAACGATAACAACTGGGGAAGTTGTCGTACCAGTGTTGGACTCTCAACCGTTTCAAAAGTCGCTTTTGGAAGCGCTGATGGAGCAGCAACAAACCGATGGGGGAAACTTGGATGCGGCTGGTTTTTCGGCACGAATTGAATCAGACGCTTGGGGAGTGATTGGCATTCCCGCGATCGCTAAACCTTATCTGGCTCTACAAGGCTCCTATTACCCGATCATGCCAGAGGTACACGATGCTTGGCAGCAGGATCAAACGGCGGTGGTATTGCTGGAAGACCGTTCGGATTACCAACTCCTCTCTGAGTTGTGGGGACAAGAAGATATCCCAACGTTACAGCTTTTGTACTGGCTGGATGAAATGGCAAAGCTATGGGCAGCTTTAGAACCTTGGCACTGTCGTCAGAGTCTCTTGGAAGAGAGCAATTTGCGGGTGGATGAAGACCAGTCTTTAAGCCTCCAACGCTTGTATGTAGAAGCCCCAGGGCAGGTATTAACGCTTCAGGATTTGGGGAACAGGTGGCAGCAACTGTTCAATCAGTCCCAGCGAACGCAGTTTACCTCCCTCGATCAGTTACTTCGCTCTTTGCACGGTGGTGAGATCCAAACCGTCGAGGAATTGCGATCGCACTTAGAAGCGATCGCCCACGAACAACAATCTTCTTCAGATTCAATTCCCGAAGCCATTAATTCCACCGCGATCGCTACAGGAGCCACTCAGTCCATGACATCAGCATCTAACAACCCAGCAAATACCGGAGTCTTAGGCAAGGAGGGCGAGCGTAGCAATGAGGCAGACGATCTGCCGACAGTAATTTTACCAATGCAGTTATTAAGTCTCGATGATGCGGGTTGCACTGATATTGGTCAGCAGCGAGACCACAACGAAGACTCCTTCGGTATCCAAACCTCGATCAAAAAGCAGGAAATGCCTATAGGACGGACGCTGCAGGCACGGGGCTTATACATCCTCTGCGATGGGATGGGGGGACATGCAGCCGGGGAAGTCGCCAGCGCCATGGCAGTAGATAGTCTAAATCGCTACTTTAGTGACCGCTGGAAAGATGAGTTGCCCACAGAAGAAACAATCCGCGAGGCAGTGCATCAGGCAAATCACGCCATTTATGATGTTAACTTGCAAAATTCCAGCACCGGCAGCGGACGGATGGGAACGACGCTGGCAATGATTTTAATTCAAGATACCAATGTGGCGATCGCCCATGTAGGAGACAGTCGCCTTTATCGCCTCACCCGCAAACGCGGCTTAGAACAAGTCACCACCGACCACGAAGTCGGTCAACGGGAAATTCGGCGGGGAGTAGAAGCCGCGATCGCCTATTCTCGTCCCGATGCTTACCAGCTCACTCAAGCCTTAGGCCCGCGCAGCGAACAATTTGTCAGCCCTGACATCCAATTTTTAGAACTCAATGAAGATACATTATTTATATTGTGTTCTGATGGCTTGTCGGACAACGATCTGTTAGAAACATGTTGGCAGACTCACCTGGCTCCTTTACTCTCGTCTCGTGCCAATTTAGATCAAGGCATTCTGCAACTTGTTGAACTTGCCAACGAGCACAATGGTCATGACAACATCACCGTTATTCTCATCCGCGTCAAAGTGCGACCCAATTTTGACGGACAGCAATTAATTTAAAGATGGGGATTGGCAGAGCGGGAATTGACGCTTTGATGAATAGAATTTTGGTAATCAATCATGAGCAAATAGCAATGAACTATGAATAACGGACTAATGATTCATGTCTAAATGACTAATGACTAATTTATGGTCACGCTGACACTTTTACATCCCCCGGCGCACACTCCCTTACAGCAGTGGCACTTTCAAAACCAATCGATTATTCGGATTGGTCGTTCCCCTGATAATGATGTCGTTATTAACGATCCCTTAGTCTCGCGGTATCACCTGGAACTAAAGGCAATCAATGCCTCAGCCGATAGTGCCTGGAAACTGCTCAATCAAGGAACCAATGGCACCTTTCTCAATGGGGTGCTAGTGTCGCGGGGGCTGCTTCCAGCGGATGCTCTAATTCAGTTGGCAAGAGAAGGGCCGTTGCTGAAATTTCAAACCCAGCCATTAACTGCTCCTGATTCGCCAGCGACGCCCAGCGCTCCACCGCCAAAGGAGTTACTGGAGAAAACAATCCACTCTTTTGTGCCTTGTACCCATCCAGACAATTCACCCAGTAATTTATTTTGCATTCACTGCGGGCAACCTTTGGTAGAGGTGCAGCGATTTATCCACCAGTATCAGGTACTGCGGACGCTGGGTCAGGGAGGGATGGGGACAACTTACCTAGCCTGGGAAAAAGGGGGGAAAACGTCATCCCATCCGCATTTGCTAGTGCTCAAAGAAATGAATGCAGATATGGCACAAATCAGCAAAGCTCAGGAACTGTTTGAGCGAGAAGCACGTACCCTTAAGGCGTTGAATCATCCAGGGATTCCTCAGTACTATGACTTCTTTGTCGAAGATGGGAAAAAATACCTGGCAATGGAACTCATTCATGGTCAGGATTTAGAGCAGCGAATTTATCAGCATGGGCCGATTGCCCTCCCGCAGGCGATTGGGTGGATGATCCAAACCTGTGACGTTTTAGACTACATTCACTCCTGTAATCCGCCATTGATTCACCGGGATATTAAACCCGCTAACTTAATGGTTCGTCATCGAGAGCAGCGCGTGGTTGTTCTTGACTTTGGCGCGGTGAAAGAAATTGGCACTCCCCTCGGAACTCGCATCGGTGCAGAGGGATACAGTGCCCCAGAACAAGATCTGGGTCAACCCTGCACTCAGTCTGACCTTTATTCAATTGGCCCAACGCTGATTTTTCTCCTCACTGGAGTCAACCCTTTCAAGTTTTATCGTCGTCTGGGTTCTGGCTATGGTTTTGATGTTAAAGGGATTCCCACGATTACGCCGCAGTTACGGGAATTAATTGAGCGAGTATGCGCCCCCAGACCGCGCGATCGCCACCAAACGGCTCAGGAGTTGTCACGCGCTCTCGCTGCTTGCCTGTAGCGTTTTGGGAGATGGGTGATCAGGAGATGGAGGGGATGGAGGGATAAAAGTTTTAGCTATTAGCTTAAAAATGTGCAAGGTTATTTGATAACAGCTTATTGAAGAAATTGAGGGAAAGGCGATGCCAATTCCAAGTCAGTATTTGGATGAGCAGGTGAGGCATTGCGTTTGTACCCTACTCCAGTAAATTTACTTAGAAACGGTGACAGGGGGGATTTGGGCAGCAAGGCGGTTTGCTGTTGTCACTGGGATTGACTTTGCAAATAAAGGCGATCGCCTCAATCTATTTTGCTAACCTAAACCGGAAATAATAGTAGCAATGCTTTTGTTACTTTTGCTACCTCATTTGTCCGTAAAAACCTCAGTATTTAGCATAAAGATTGGCTTAAAACAATTTAAGCTTGTGAATTATTTGTGGAGTCAAGGTAAAGATTTAGTGAAGTAGAACTTCCAATACAGATTTTTAGTTGACAAATCCTCAGTAGATTCACTAGTTTGGAATGAACAGCACTTGAGAAATTGCCACTATGGCTCAAGATCGCTTGTTTCACAGGAAATTATGCTAATTGTTGAAACTTTAAAACGGTCAATCCTCATGATTCAATTGGTTATTTTCTTTGAAAATACCTAGCGTCTGTAGCAAGTTTTTTTCATAAGTTTTTTTTTAATCAATCATTATTAGCTATCAGGTAATTCTTACTCGATAGCGCTTCCGGCGATAATCTTCATTTTTCGAGGTAGCTGAATGAAGCAAAATTCAGGAGTGCTTGCGCCATCTCTCGTTGTTGAGAAAGATTCTCGCTTGACTCTGCAACGTCTTTTACCACCCTTACAATCAACACCAGACAGTCCCAAACTGCTCTCAAATTTGAGCCAGGACTTTGAATTTGTAGAGTTTCAACTGGGCGATTCTATTGATAGCATACCCACTGGCTCTCAAAATTCTGCTTATAGCGAACAAAGTCAACCGTATTTTTATATAATTTGCCAGGGGCGGGTACGGTTACTGAGCTTCGATGCTCAGAAACAACGAGAAGTTTCCGTCCAAGTCCTGACAGAAGGGGAAATCTTTGGCGGTGAGGCTTATTTTTGCCAGGAGGAGTGGTTGCCTTATCAGGCGATCGCGGCTAGCCCGGTGCAAGTCGCCCGCATTTCCCTAGACGCATTGCGCCCTTGGCTGGAGAAACCGGAACTCGCAGCCAACTGGCGTGCTAGCGCCCATAATCAGCAACGCCTCATCTTTTTTAAAACCGAAAGTGACTTGTGCGGCGAGAGTGTCTCCTTGGGGCGATCGCTTACCAGTCACCAACTGCAACAACTTTTACCCTACTTAGTGGAACAACGCATTCAAGCTGGGGCAGCGTTGGCGCAAGCGACACCCGCTAAGGCGGGTCGTTTTTGGCTGCGTCGCGGTCAAATTGATGGTCAATCTTTGCCGGAGGGGAGTTCCTGGGGCTATCCAGCAGATACTCCCCTAACTGGTATTGCCCAAACCGATTTACTGGTTTACCAGCTACCCGCCGAACATTGGGAAACCGCCTGCGCGATCGCTCCCCTGCTAGCGACGGCTTGGGGAGATCCCGTCCCAACAAAGAGCAACGGACGCCAAGCCCGTCCTACCGGGCTTCCCTCCTCCCCCATTACCAGCAACGCTTCTCGTTCCCCTCAACTGCAAGTTCCCCCAACTCTCTCCTCAAACGAATCCCCAACGGTGGAATTTCCTAAACCGTTGAAACATCGGCGCTGGCGCTGGGGGAGCTTTCCCTACATCGAGCAACAAAGTACCTCCGACTGCGGGGCGGCTTGCTTGGCAATGATTAGCCGCTACTGGGGCAAGTCACTGAGCATTAACTTTATCCGCAATTTGGCAAATATCGGGCGGGCGGGGGCGTCTTTAAAAAGTCTTGCCAAAGCAGCAGAAAGTTTGGGTTACCAAGCGCGTCCGGTGCGGGCAAGTTTAAGCCGTTTGGTGGAGCAACAGCAGCCCTGGATTGCCCACTGGCAAGGCGATCACTACATCGTTGTCTATAAAGTTAAAGGCGATCGCGTACAGGTTGCCGATCCAGCGCGGGGAAAGCGATCGCTCACACGCTCAGCATTCCTCGCTGGCTGGACAGGATACGCCCTGTTGCTCGAACCCACAGAAGCTCTCAAAGCGCTTCCCAACGAAAAACAGTCCCTGGGCAGATTCTTGGCAGTACTTTTGCCCTACCGTTCCCTGTGGGGGCAAATTCTTCTGGCTTCCTTGCTCATTCAAGTTTTTGGGCTAGTTACTCCCCTATTTACCCAAATCATTCTTGACCAAGTAGTGGTCAACAGAAGCCTCAGCACGCTGAATGTTTTTGCCATCGGCTTATTGATTTTTGGAGTTTGGGGCATTGGCTTATCCGCAACTCGGCAGTATCTGTTGAGCTATTTTTCTAACCGCTTGGATCTCACCTTAATTAGCGGCTTTATGAGCCATACGCTGCTACTGCCTTTAAAGTTTTTTGAATCCCGCCATGTGGGAGATATCCTCACAAGGGTTCAGGAAAATCAAAAAATCCAGCGTTTTTTGGTTAACCAAGTAGCGATAGCTTGGTTGGATTTACTGATGGGGTTTGTCTACCTAGCGTTGATGTTTTATTACAACTGGCAACTTACCCTGTTGGTGCTGGCACTCATTCCCCCCATTTTCTTTTTGACCTTAGGTGCAACTCCTTTTCTGCGGAAAATTTCGCGGGATGTGTTTAATGATGCCGCCGAGCAAAACTCGGTACTGGTAGAAACGATGACAGGTATTGCCACGGTAAAAGCAACAGCGGCAGAACAAGAGTTGCGTTGGCGTTGGGAAGACCGTTTAACCAAGTTCCTCAACGCGCGATTTCGGGCGCAGAAGTTGGGAATTAATTTGCAAGCTGCCAATGGCTTGATTAATTCCCTAGGAAGTACCGCTTTGTTGTGGTACGGGGCATTGTTGGTGATTCAAGGTGAGCTAACGATTGGTCAGTTTGTTGCCTTTAATATGCTGGTTGGGCGAGTCCTTAGCCCGGTGCTGGCACTTGTCGATATTTGGGACGAACTGCAAGAAGTTTTGATTTCTGTAGAACGGCTGAACGATGTTTTTTCTACTCAGCCGGAAGAGTCGCCAGGAAACCCCATGCTGGTGTTGCCACCCGTGCGCGGTGAGGTGCATTTGGAAAATGTTACCTTCCGCTACGACACGGAGGATGAACGGAACACGCTGGAGAACATCAATTTTTCTGTAGAGGCAGGGCAAACCATTGCTCTAGTTGGTCGTAGCGGTTCCGGTAAGAGTACGTTGGTCAAGCTGCTTCAGGGGTTATATCATCCCGTCAAGGGTCGAATCTCGATTGATGGTCATGATATCCGTCATGTTTCTCCCCAGTCTTTGCGATCGCAATTGGGCGTTGTTCCCCAAGACTGTTATTTATTCTCTGGGACGATTTTAGAAAACATAACCCTGTATCGCCCGGAATTTACGATGGAGCAAGCGATTGAAGTTGCCAAGCTAGCGGAAGCTCATGCATTCATTCAAATGCTGCCTCTGGGTTACAACACCAAAGTCGGAGAGCGGGGCGCAAGCCTATCGGGAGGACAGCGGCAACGGATTGCGATCGCCCGTGCTTTGTTGGGAGAACCACGGATTTTGATTTTGGATGAAGCAACTAGTTCCCTAGATACCGAGTCAGAACGGCGATTTCAGCAAAACCTCGCTCGCCTTTCCCGCGATCGCACCACCTTCATCATCGCTCACCGCCTCTCCACGGTACGCAATGCAGACTGCATCCTCGTCCTAGACCGAGGCATTCTCGTTGAACAAGGCACCCACGACGAACTAATGGCAAAAGAAGGGCTTTACTACCATCTAGCCCAGCAGCAGCTCGATCTTTAACGGCAGCGGCAGCTATTAGCGCGATCGCCGCCACCCCTGGCATTTCAATTTTCTCTGCCGAAAGCATATCCCTCTAGAGGTATACAAGTATGTTATTTACCTTCCCTAAAGTCCCAGCCGTTAACAAAAGTCAAGCAAAAAGCTGCCAAATTGGCAGAGGTGGCTTAGACCAGCAACTAGAATATATACGGAGAAGACTGTTAATTGTCCAAAATAACAATAAATCAACCGTATCTTCACTTAAATAACCGTAAAATAACGTGTTATTTTTTATCGGCAACCCGCTTGCTGTTGAGTATTACAAAAGTATTAGGTAGGCGCTTTTCTACTTCCTAAGCCAGATAAATTCCGTTCAGTTCCCTACTGAGACTTCTGCTAATCCAGAGATTGAAAACTACAAACAGCAATGTTTCTAGTTCGAGTGATGATGCAGCACAAACAATACTTGGCATCAAATTTCTACTAACGCAACGCTGACCAAGAGCAAATGCTAAAGTTCTCGTTCTAGGTCAATAACATGAGCTTTTTTAAACGTTTTTTCCGAAGCAGTTCCCCATCAACGGTTTCCAGCCAGCGAGATCGAGTTACGGCATCAAACAGCACCAATGCTGCCCCAAGGGAATCCTCCTTGTCAGCCACGACGGATACGGCTTCGATTTATGGCGGTGTGGCTAGCAGGGCGCTGCCAGTTCCTGAAACCTCGACGGCTACAACTCAGTGGTCTAGTTCGGTGCAGACGCTGTTAGATCAGCCTCCTGCAACGCTTCCCTTTCGCCTCATTGTTGGCGGCATGATTTTCAGTGTTGCCTTTGGTGCCTGGGCATGGTTTGGGCAAATCGAAGACGTGGGTAAAGCTCAAGGGCAGTTGGTGCCGCAAGGAAAAACCTACAAAGTTCACCCGATTGAGGCGGGCAAGGTGACGGCGGTGGCAGTGAAAGAAGGCGAGACAGTCCGCCAAGGGCAGGTGTTAGCTGAGTTGGATACTGAGTTGGCACAAAAAGAAGTCGATCGCCTCCAGCAATTACTTAGTGCCTACCAAACCGAATTAGGTCAAAAGCAATCGTTGCTGGAACAAATGGGTTTGTCTGCTCAAACCCGTACCGCGATCGCCTCAGCCGATTTGGGCGCTCAACGCAGTGCGATCGCTCAGGCAAGGGAGAAAGCCGCCACAACTCGCCGATTGCTGGCACAACTGGGAACGGAATCCACGGCTTATCAAGAACGAAGAACCCGCCTAAAACCGCTCACATCAACGCTGCAAGAACGCCTCCAGCAGCTACGCACCGAGGAAGCGGCACATCAACAGCGCTTAGAACGGCTAAAAACGCTGGGGAAAGAAGGAGCAATTTCCCAAGAATATATCTTTCAAGCCGAGCAAGCCTTGCGCGATACGCAGCAGCGCATCACTCAAAGCCAACTGCAAGAAGAAACCAGTACCAACGAGCAATTGTTTCAGGCGGAACAATCCTTACGCGATCGCACCTCGGCGATTACCACAAGCGAAGGCGAACTGGCTTCTGCCCTCGAAGAAGTCGAGCGTTCTCAAAGCGAATTTGCCCGGAAGCAAGCAGAGGGACGCAACATCAAAAACGAAGCCGAGGAGCAAATACAGCAGCTTAAAGTGGAAATTACCCAGCTTGAAGCGAAAATTGCCGAAACGAAAAATTTGCTCGTCAGTGCCCAAGCCAAACTACAACAACGGTTTCTCTATGCTCCTGTTGATGGCGTCGTTTTATCCCTCAACCTGCAAAATACGGGCGAAGTTGTTCAACCCGGACAAACCCTTGCCGAAATTGCTCCCCAAAAAGTCCCCTTAGTTCTCTCCGCCGTGCTGCCGAACCAAGAAGCTGGCTTCGTCGAAAAAGGGATGAGCGTGCAAGTAAAATTCGATGCTTATCCCTATCAGGATTATGGAATTATCCCCGGCAAGGTTGTATCCATTTCCTCTGATGCCAAAGCCGATGAACGGTTGGGGGCAGTCTATCGCGTAGAAGTGGCATTAGACCGCAACTATGTCACCGCCCAGCAAGAAAAAATTTTCTTCAAGGCAGGTCAGACTGCCACTGCCGATATTATCATTCGCCGCCGCCGTATTGCCGATGTATTGTTCGACCCGCTCAAGCAACTGCAAAAAGGCGGAATCAATTTGTAAATGTCAGTTTTTACAGGGAAATAACAATAATGCATCAACGCGCTTCACACACAGACACAGGTCTAGATAAAGCAATGAACCCCGAACAATTTAACCAAATTGTTGAAGCCATTCTCGCGGGTAAGTACTCTTGGGCTTGTGTTTTGATTCTGCGCTTTTCTGGATACAATCCTTTACACTACATTCCTTACCGCACGTATAACCGCTTGCTCAAAGATAACTGTCCCCCTCGCCAAAAGCGCCTGAATAAAGCACGTACTTCTGAGCCATCTGAGCAAGCAACCGCTAACGAACGCTGCACTAAAATTAGCGACCTCGCTTACTTAGAAGCCGTCAGCGCTCGACACAGTAAAGTTCGAGGTGGTGGTATCGCTGCTTGGTTTCGGTGATACACACACAACAGAGGACAGGATTATACTAATGCCCTTTCACAGGTGTTGTGCAATCACGGTATGGGGTGGCAAGAGTCGCCCCATCTCTTCCTTCACCTTCATCTAAATTATCTGTGTAACCACTGAGTGGGCGATCGCCTTCTAATACCAATCCTCTAATTCCCCTCCCCGTGAACACCACCATGGGTTGGGGTGAGGTTCCGACGTCGCCTCTTCATCGGAAATGGGTATAAAAATACGTTCAGCATCCTAAATAAAACAATGTCTTCCTACCTGCTCCCAAGAGGTAGGTTTTTTTGTTAAGTTTGCCGAACTTTAATCAATCCCAAGTTGCAGCCATTACTTTGACAACAGCTTCTATAAAGCAAATTTCACCCTCTAAATTAAAAGTGCAAAAACCGAAAATAAATACACTGAGTTTTTATGAAATTTACATGAAGATTACTTAAAGAAATGATGAATTATTTCTAAATTCTCTATATATAAAACTAGAAAGAAACTGCCAAAATGGCAACATAACCTTTTTGAAAAAGCTAAATTGTTAATACAAAGATTTTGTATCCATAAAACACTTTTCTTGAGGAAGCAATCATGGTTATTTCCGATCTAAATCATCTAGAAGTTGTTACTGAAGAGAAAAATATCCTTGGAGGCGGTCGGTTTCGTCGGATTCCTGTAGCAAAAGCAGAGTCAGTAGCAACTGCAGATGCTATTGGTAGCCGTTATACTGAATCCTACACGTTCACCAGCGCACAATCTGTTGCAGGTCTTTTCTCTAGCTCCGCCTCCGCATCTTTTGCGGAATCTAGAGGTAACTAGATCTAATTTATTAGGCTTTTTACGCATGAAAATCGCTGGAACCTAAACTAACAAAAAGTATTTCAGCGATTTATTTCTGTTCTATAGCTTGATGATTCCAGCAATCAGGTCTGCTACTTAGTTTTAGCTAACTCTAACCTCATTCAATTCACCTAAAACTATCCGTATCCCTTAAAAATAAGGTAAGGAGAGACACAATGACTCAACTCAAAATAGCCGATATTAACTTCTGTGAAACAGTTCTTCAAGAAGAGGGTGGTATTACAGGAGGTCGCATTACACCTCGTGTTTTCACTGCTGCGGCTACTGCCTCTGACACATTTCTAGATGCAAGAGCTAATAGAAGTGGAGACCTCGCCAGTGGATTCACCCTGAATCTTTTCGGTCGCGGTAGTGCTGCTTCTGCCGCTGCTTCCGCAGTCTCCCTCGGCGGTCAGGCATCAGCAAATGCCTATGCTAATGCCAATGAGTAATGTTTCTTAGCCAAAGCTAAATTGATCAAGCTATCAGTGAAAGCAAATTTGTGCTTTAGCTGATAGCTAATGAAATTTTTAAACCTTTAAATTTACTGTCAACAGTTTTACTTGATTCTAACTACTTTTATGTTGTTAGAAAACTTATTCTATGTTAAAAATTTTTGCCTTTAAAGCAAAATATATAAACAATATTTTTTAAAACTATTATGCCAAAATGGCAACTCTAATCAAAAACAGATTGCTACATTAGTAATATCAACAAAGAAGTTGATAACTCATAAAAAGGAGCAAGCCAATGATTATTTCCGACTTAAATTATCTCGAAACTGCTTCTGCTGATGTTGTTGGTGCACATAGTTACAACAGCGTGAATACGACTACTTACAAGCAGGCTTTCGTCAATCAATACTCTGGTGCCTATAGCGAGACATCCGCCGTCTTCGGTGATGACTACGGCTACAGCTACTACGGTAACTCCTCCAGTGCCTACTCCAACGCTAGTTCTTCTAACTCCTCTTACATCAATCAGTAAAACCCTCTAAATTAAAGGAGCAAACCAATGATTATTTCCGACTTAAACTACCTCGAAACTGCTTCTGCTGATGTTGTTGGTGGAGATAGTTACAACAGCGTGAATTTCTCGACTTACAAGCAGGCTACCGTTATTCAAGACTCTGACGCCTATAGCGAAACATCTGCCTTCTTTAGTGATGGCTACGGCTACGGCTACTCCAACGCCTCCTCCAGTGCCTACTCCAACAACTCTTCTTACATCAGCCAATAAACCCCTTTCTCACTTGAAGGAGCAAACCAATGATTATTTCCGACTTAAACTACCTCGAAACTACTTCTGCTGATGTTGTTGGTGCATATAGTTACAACAGCGTGAATTTCTCGACTTACAAGCAGGCTACCGTTATTCAAGACTCTGACGCCTATAGCAAGACATCTGCGTTCTTCGGTAATAGCTACGGCTACTCCAGCGCCTCCTCCAGTGCCTACTCTAGCAACTCTTCTTACATCAGCCAGTAAACCCCTTTCTCACTTGAAGGAGCAAACCAATGGTTATTTCTGACTTGAACTACCTCGAAACTGCTTCTCCTGATGTTGTTGGTGCTGGCGGTTACAGCAGCTTTAGCCTCACCGACTTGAACCTCAAAACTGCCTTAGTCAGACAAGACTCGAAAGCTAAGAGCAGTGCTTATGCCGTTTACGGTAATGCTTACTCTAGTGCCTACTCTTCCAACTACTCTGTCATCTACCAGTATGACTAAGTAGTTTAGTGAGGACAAACAGTGTAGAGATGTCCCAGTTTGACTAACAAAATCTAAAGTATGGAAACCGTAGGAAGCAAAATCAAGGTACCAATGAACCTGATACTTCCTGCGGTTTTACTTTCTAAGAGGAAAACAATGAGTTTAATAGTTATTGCTGAACTTGATTTTTTAGAAGTTGATTCTAGCAAAAATCAACTCAAAGGCGGTTTTTTATTTCCAAATCAGCCTGCGCGTATACCCTTGCCTTCCTTGAGCGGTAAAGGAACTGTTGCCTTTAGCGACATTAGCTCTAACCAAAACGGTACTGAAACTCAAATAAGTTCATACAGTGTAGCCGAGGTTTCTCCCAATGCCCAGGAGGATAGCTTGACTCTTAGTTCTGTATCTTCTTCTTTAATTGTTGTTAATTCGTTTTAGTTGATTCATCGAAGAGAAAAACGCTTTATTTTGTTTATTGCTAAGGAAATGAATAGCGATGACTCAGTTAACTCAAAGCGCGTTTTACCTGACTCTGTTTAGCATAGTAACTGCCGTTGTTCCTGCTGCTCAAGCTAATCCCGTTCATAGTAGTGCGAGTTCTACTTCATCTGCTATCAGCAACAACGGAACTGTGACAGCAACCACGACGACTTCAGCAACAGGCAACGCTACCGCTACGGCTAACGCCACCGCCACTTCAAACAACTACACGGCTACATCTACCTCTTCTTCTACAGGTGGATTTAGCAACAGCTTGTCTACAGCCACGTCTCCAACTAGCCTTCCTAGTAGTAGTAGTGCCACTACTGGCTTTTTTCCAACTGCTACCTCTAGCAGTGCGAGTGCAACAGCCTTTACCTCGCCAACTGTAGCGAATACAACCAACGCGAGTGCTGTTGCACCTACCATTAACTCTGCTATACCGACAAGCAACTTAAGTTCGCCCAGTACCTTTATTGCTGCCTTTTCCACGCCACCTGTTCAAGACGGCGATACTAATTTGGCAGCAAACAAGACGGCTAGCGGCAATGCTTCGACTTCTTTAAGAGTAATTGGACCCTATAGCCGCGTTTTCCCAGGCTTGATTGGTATCGAAGAAGAGCGGTAGAATGACTACTAATCAAGGCTACAGCGATCGCCCTAAGACAAGTTTATACTTTGTTTAGCGCTTATCCGATGCGGTTGACTAACGCAGCCGCATGTTTTCATAGGCGCGAGTCGCTGAATCTACGGAATTCTTTTAGGCAATCAATGGTAGAACGGCAATATGATCTCTTTGTCAAAAGAACCGATTCAACCGGAAGAAATTCTCAGTTTTTTGAAAAAAAAAATTTGTTTCAAAGAAATTTGTCAAGAAATTTTACAGCAACAGATCGTTGATAGAGTTGCTCAAGAAAAAGGCATAGCAGTAACGCCAGAAGAGATACAAACTGAAGCCGAGCACACTCGTCGAGAAAAGCATTTAGAAAAAGCGTCAGATACTCTGGCTTGGCTAGCCGAGCAGATGATTACACCAGAAGACTGGGAAGCGGGAATCCGCGATCGCCTAATTACTCAGAAATTAGCAGAAGACTTACTTTCTAAAGAAGTTGAAAAGTATTTTGCACAGAATCGGCTAGATTTCGACCAAGTTTTGCTTTATCAAATTGTTGTTCCTTATGAAAAAATTGCTTACGAACTTTTTTATCAAATTGAGGAACAAGAAATCAGTTTCTACGAAGCGGCTCACCTTTACGATCTTGATGAAAGACGCAGGCATCAGTGTGGTTATGAAGGAATACTTCATCGCTGGAGCTTGAAACCTGACGTAGCCGCCGTAGTTTTTAGTAGCAGTCCAGGGGAAATAACTCGTCCGCTTAAGACAGAGCAGGGATATCATATCTTCCTGGTTGAGGAATTTATGGCGGCGGAACTAACACCGCAATTGACAGAAGAAATTCGGCAAACAATGTTTCTTGAGTGGCAAAATAGCGAACTCAACTACCTGCTTTACAACCAAAGTTGAAGAAAGACTTTAGTTATTCACAATAAACCTAAACTCGTACTACTAATAACACTATAGGAATAGAATTATGGCTCGCTCCCAAACTGTCAGAAAATGGATAGTTTCCCCGGATGGGAAGGTAATTGTTCAAGCTCACAGTGTGGCTAGTGCTTCTGGCGAGCAGGAAAGCGTTACACATCAAGACATTGCCGTTAAGATTAGTATCGATAGCAGTTACAGCCGAAGTAGTAGCTTTAGTTCAGCTTCTAGTCGCAAGTAGATGAATTCTACAAAATCTTTTTCAATTTCAATCGCCATATAGCAGCTTTAACTCATTCGCGAACAATTGGTAAGGGCGTATAGCTATACACCCCTACACAGCAACCCTAGGGTTTCATGACTCATCTATGGTTGCTACATTCACTGAATTACGGCTACGCAAGAGCCAACATAGACTCTATATTCCCTAATTAGCGAATTTCTTTCTTGCCTTTAAACCAATGCCTGCTAACCCAAAAGTTAGGAGGAAACCAATGGTAGTTGAAGGCTCAGGAGTCTTCACCGTCACTTGATTTCGCTTTGTTTCAACGAACAGCAGGTTAGTGGTATTAGCAAACGTTCGAGAGTAGGATGCTTGAATCGAGCCTTGAGTAAATTTTTCCTTACCAGCAGGAGACTCGATCGTGCTGGAACGTCCAAGAGTCATGTAGGTATTTTGTTGAGTGGTTATAAAATCGCTATTACCCTTAGTATCTACTTTACCCGCAAGTAAAAATGAATCTAGGAGGGTTCCGCTGTCACCGTCAACTATCTGGAATGACACCTCTCCTGAGGCAGTAGCACGCTCTGAATCTAAGTCGTCAACTTCTGCCGTCAGCCCCAGAAACGCTAAGAAGTTAAACGCGAAGGTTTCGCCAGGATTGATTAAAAAGTTTCCCAGCACCCTTGCTTCGCTTTGTGCCAAACCAAAGTAGTTGGTTCCTTCTCCCTCTGCAAAACTTGATGAGCCATTGCAAGCCGCAGGAGTTGTTAGTTTTCTCTCTAGACTACAAGGTAGAGAGAATGAAGGAGCGCTGACAAAAATAGCATCGGCGCTAGCGTCAGTCACCACTGAGGAACCAGCACTCGCGATCGCTAAAGTATCTGTATCAGTTGTTGTCTGAGTGCCTAACGGACTTTGGTTAAAGTTAACTTCAAAACTACCTGTCGATGAGGCAAAGGTTGCTGCTTGGCTAGGAGAAGCAACAAGCGTAGAGGTAGCTACTAGGGGGGCGCAGAATAGTAAGACTTTTTTTCCTATTCCAACCTGAATTTTCATTCGTCTCTCCTCATTAATTACTGCGATTATGTTTTTTAGACAAAGCAAAGTTAGAGAAAAAAGATGCTATTTTCTCAATAACAAAAATGCTGACTCAAAAAGTCTTTTTTCTCAGTTCTACAGGATTTAAACAGCCTTAAAATCTTGTAGAACCTGAATCGTGGTAGACAAGATAACCCTAGTGGTAGACGCAAAAGCGAAATTGAAGTTACTTGAAACGGTGATATTACTTAAGTACTTGTTGCCTATACTAAGTTGATATTTACTGAATATCTTGAAGATAAAGCGAATATACGTAGGAATTAAAAGAAGATTTAGTAAAGACATTTAAGTCTTGCAAAGCCATCCGTAAATTTAATGAGTTGTTTGACAAGCAAACATAAAATTCTTACAAAATACCTACTAACTTCATGAAGCTTTTATAAAAGTCTCAGAAATTTCTGAATAGACTGTAAATTTACTTAGGTAGATAGCAGCAGCCTCACAGGGGAAGAGAAAGCGCTGTAAAAAGGGCGCGATGTCCAAGTTGCTCGGCTGAAGGCGATCGCCCTGACGGGTTCCTTCTCGCCTCCTTGATAACTTCTTAGGAAACTTATTCCGGAGGTACTGAGACGCCGAAGGAATATACGAAGACATTAAAGATTTTGGCGGGAAGGATTGCGTGAAAGCGGACGCTCATCCGCTCTTGTTGGGGCAGTTACTACAGGAGCGTTACCAAGTTGTTCAAGTTCTCAGTGCTGGGGCATTCGGACAAACCTACATTGCCCAAGACACTGAGCGGTTAGACAGTCCAAAATGTGTCATTAAGTGTCTCAAGGCTCACAATCAACACTCAAATTTGCTGCACATTAGCAGGCGTTTGTTCATGGCTGAAGCAGAAACTCTGCAAAAAGTGCATGATCATCACCAAATCCCTCAGCTACTCGCTTGTTTTGAAGAAAATCAGGCATTTTATTTAGTGCAAGAGTGGATTGATGGGCAATCCCTAATGACTGTCTTACCTGACAGGAAGCATGGTGACACGCGGTGGAGTGAAAGTCAGTGTATTGCTTTGCTGCGAGATGTTTTGGGGATTTTAGAGTTTATCCATCGCCAAGGTGTCATTCACGGCGATCTCAAGCCGAACAACTTGATCAGACGCCATTGTGATGGCAAGTGCGTGCTGATTGACTATGGTGCGGCGCATCCGGTTCGCCCTTATCTGCGCCCTCATGCCGTCAAGTTGGCGCAATCTGAGGTATTAACAATTAAGCCCTTTGGTTACTTACCGCTAGAGCAACTGCTTGGACAACCCCAACCTAACAGTGATATTTACGCCTTGGGGATAATTGGCATTCAAGCTCTCACCGGAATTGATCCAGCAAATTTACAAACCAATCCGGATACTAACGAAGTTCTCTGGCGTAATGAAGTATTGGTGAGCAACCAACTGAGTAGCGTGTTGGAACGGATGGTTTGCTATGACTGCAACTCTCGTTACCCGTCAGCCAGAGAGGTTTTACAAGCACTGGAACCCTTATCTTTTGCTGAAGCACCAGTCTTGGTGGCATTTCCTGGCTTTTTGCCCGTTGAGCCTGTTTTGCCTAATGCGATCGCGGAAGTTCTCGCCGACTACTCTTTTCTAATTCCCTCTGAGAACAGCCCTGCTGTTAATGCCGATGCCACACCTCTTGATGTGCAGATCATGAGCGCCGAAACCGAGAGCGAGACTGTAGAGCTTCAGATGAGTTTTAAAGAACTTGCTGCAGCTTTTGTTCCCGATTTGCCGCCGCTGCTTAAGGGAGTGAGTGCGGGAATGGCAGCGACAAATGCTATAACGATCGCCGTTGGGCTATCCTCACTGATCCATGTTGGGGCGTCTAATACTGGCAGCGATCTGTTGTGGCAAGCAACAGAACAGTATCAGGCAGGAAATTTCAAAGGCGCGATCGCTCTTGCTCAATCTGTTCCTAAGGAGAGTACTGTCTATGAAGAAACCCAGGCGGCAATCCAAACCTGGCGCTGGGAGTGGCACAGCGCTACAGCTCGTTTCCAATCAGCACAACAGGCATTTAAGGAAAGTCGGTGGCTGGATGTGGCAGAAGCTGCCCGTCAGATTCCTGATGTCCCCTACTGGCAAGCAAAACTTGCCCCACTGCTAGAGAAAACAGCCCCCAAACTAGAGGCAGAAGCGCACAATCTCCTGCAAAAAGCCTATGATCGAGCCGCGAGCAAAGACTTCGCTGGCGCTCGCAACTATCTCTTACAAATTCCCCAACAAACCTCCATCGGCAGCCAAGTACAACAAAAACTAGCCGAGTATACCCAAAAGCAGTCCATCAAAGCTGATGCCATATTGCAAAAAGCTTACGAACGCGCCGCCAAGCAAGACTTTACCCAGGCGGTAGTCTACCTCAGACAAATATCAGAAGACACCCCCGCCCACAAAACCGCAAAAGTCAAAATTGCCGAGTACACCGCCAAGCATCGTATCAAGGAAGAAGCCGAGGCGCTAGCCGCTTCGCAGAAATCAAAACAATCTCAAATCTCCTCAGCATCTAGTAACCTCAATCCTGGTACTCGTCTCCGTGAAGTGGTAGGAGTAGGGAATTAGTTATCCCTTCGGCGAGGTCAAAAGTTAGAGGTAGGGGCAGAGTCGCGGGGAGCTTGATACGCCAACAAATCGGTAAATCAAGGGGTGTAAAAATTTTGTCAATCAATCAGGAAAGAAAATATTACAACCCTCCTGCACAAAACGCGATTGAAATAAACAATGACACTTTGAAAAACCATCTGTTAGGATAATCGCCGCAGAGATTCTAACGCTCATAACACAGGTGGTAGAGGTAAGCTGCTGATCAATCTAGAAAGTTTCGGCACTAGCCGGATCAGGAAGAGGAAAATAAGGAGAGTGACTGATGTCTGAAGAACCACAACCCCACCAGCCTTGGTGGCAAACGATTCCGGGGATGTTTACGGCAGCCGCTGGCGTAATCACAGCGATAACAGGTTTGGTAATCGCCTTGAAGCCAGCAAATGTTCCTAGTCCTCCAATTAATGCAATCAGTTCGCCCTCAGTTGAGACAACGACCTCACCACCCGCCCAAACTCTCAACCCGCCCTCATTAACTGAAGCAAACATTGTGCCCAGCGATCAGGGAAAACCTCAAAAGAAGAAAAAGAAGTAAGCAAAAAAGAGCGATCGCCCTCTTCCTTCCCTTACCGATAGAGGTAATAAAAAACGCGATCGCTCAAAGACGAATTTATATTCGCTCTCGTAAACTCAATTACACCATTGCTGGCTGCTTCTCCATCTCTTCGCTGTACTGTCCCATGCTGGCAGCACTGTTGCACTTGGCACGGTGCAGAGACAGTTTTTGAGATTTCTCCACATTCGCATCCTCGCCCTTCCAGTTGTCTAGCGCGGGTTGCTGGATAGCACGGGCGTAGGAGAACGTAACGCGCCAAGGCAGTTGCTTATACTTGGCATTCATCGCGTTTAGATGGGCGGAGGAACGCTCCATACTCTGACCACCGGAAAGGAAGGCAATACCTGGAACGGAAGCGGGAACGCAGTCGAGCAAGCACTTTATGGTGGCGTCTGCCACTTCTTCCACACTAGCTTGCTGGGGGCAATCCTTGCCAGAAACCACCATGCTGGGCTTCAGAATCATTTGATCTAAAGCAACGTTTTGCAGATGTAGTTGATCGAAGACGGCAATTAGGGTTTGTTCCGTTACTTCATAGCAACGCTCAATTGTATGATTTCCATCGATCAAGACTTCCGGTTCAACGATGGGAACTAAGCCGCCTTCTTGGCAAAGTGCCGCGTAGCGAGCCAAGGCGTGAGCGTTGGATTCTATGCAGGCTCGGCTGGGAATACCGTCCCCAATTGTAATCACTGCCCGCCACTTCGCAAAACGCGCTCCCATTTTGTAGTATTCAGCAATGCGATCGCGCAATCCATCCAGTCCTTCCGTTACCTTCTCGTTTGGGTGTCCGGCTAACTCTTTCGCCCCTGCATCTACCTTGATACCGGGAATCATGCCGTTACTCTGCATCAGTTTAGGGAAAGGAACGCCGTCTTTTGTAGACTGGCGGATTGTCTCGTCATACAAAATTGCCCCACTGACATACTCATTCAGATTAGGGATTGTCACTAGTAACTCTCGATAAGCACGCCGCTTTTCTTCCGTTGTTGGAATTCCTCTTTGTTGAAATCGCTTATTACAAGTGCCATTACTCTCATCCATTGCCAAAACCCCTTTATTGTCAGCCATCATAGCTTTGGCGGTGGCTTGGAGTTCTTGTGTATATTGACTCATGTGGTTAATACCTCTGTAATTTTCTGCTTTAAATTTCTGAGCTTATTGCTATAAATTTGCAACAATTTTGTTAACTGTCAAATCAGCTTTCAGCACGAATGCGGGGAACATTCGATGCTGACAAAGCCTTTAATCCCTGAGGGAGTAATTTTGTTCTTCAGCAATTAGCCTAACGAGTGAAGCGCTTACACCTTTAAGAGCACAAGCTATTGCTAACAATCTAGGTTGCTGAGTTAACTGGCGATCGCAATAGCTGAAAGTTCCTCACTCTAGCTCAGTTGAGCCAAACCGATATCGGAAGTGTATTTCAACGCCCAATTCATCTGATTTAAGCAAAGGCTGCTACTCAGCTTACTTTTTCCCTCCTCCTAAAACATCCCTCAATGGTTGTGAATTATTTATTAAGATTTGGTTAAATAAAATCAGAAATGGTGTAGAGCATCCTGGTAGAACTGAGACCTCTAGACAACTAGAACAGCGATCGCGTAAATCTTTACAGAAACCCTTCTAGTTGACGTTGCAAAATCTTCTGCCAGGATGCATTGACTTCTTAAGTATTAAAAAGTCGGATAACGAGCCAATACTCCGGAATTTCTACTGCTAATTAAAAGAATTTTCCATTTGTTGGCGGTAAACAAGGTCTTGAATCGGAGTGCAGACAAGTTTTTCTTTTCTTCCCTGTGCTGCTTGATTTAAAACCTGTTCAACGATGTTATTACGAACTCCATAGGGTATTTCTGTGTGACAGTGAAGACAAAACCAGTAAGGTTTTCCTGAGCGGACGTGAGACATTAAAGTGTAAGAACAGAAGGGACAGGAATGCTGATTTAGCATGAAAGTTCTCCCTGAAAGCTAAGGTAAGAGGTATAGCATTGAGGCGATCGCTCTTTGTACCCTTACGCTTTTAATTCTCCTTAAATATCAAAGAAAGTTCCTGAATGTTTTCATAACTAAACAAAACTTGTATAAGCGTAACTGAGGTCAAAGGGAAATATGCCTCTAACCTCTCCAATTAATTAGGGCAAGAACTTTCAGTAGGCTAGTGCAATCGTAGTTGAACAAATAGGGATGGCTGATATGAAGAGAGCGGGGAATGGGACTGCCGCCCTAAAGTGGGTTGATTCCTAGCCGATGACCAAAAAGTTCGTCAGTCCTGCTCAAAATCAATCCCAACTCTAGACTCTTTGCCCAATCCCCAATTAATTACTTCTTAGGCTGAGCGGTCTTTGCGGACTTTTTGAAGTAAGCCTCCATTATTTGACGCACCATTGGGGCAGCGACGGAACTACCGCCACCACCGGAGTGCTCGGCAAATGCCACAACGACAATCTCCGGCTTATCCGCTGGCGCATAACCTCCAAACCAGGCATGAGGTTGACCGGGAGGAGCCTCTGCCGTTCCGCTCTTACCCGCAACAGGGGGCAGGTGTTCAACCGATAAGATTTTCCCTGTCCCACTGGAAACCACCGCTCGCATACCGTTTCGCAGAGTTTGTAGAGTTTGGGGCTTGAGGTTGAGAGATTCTTTCCAGGTTTTCGAGCCTTCGTTGTCCTTTAAAAGGTGAGGCTTGACGCGATAACCGCCATTAGCAGGCGCAGAAAACATCACTGCAACTTGTAAGGGAGTTGCCTGGGTAAATCCCTGACCAATGGACATATTGACCGTATCGCCAACCGTCCATTCCCAGTTGTAATTTGCCTGCTTCCATTCATTATCGGCAACCAACCCAGCGGATTCTTCTGATAGCTCAATTCCTGTTTTTTGACCAAAGCCATAGCGACGTGCCCACTGAATCAGCGTCGGCCCGCCAACACCTTTGCCGATTTGACCATGGAAAGTATTACTACTCATCGCCATTGCTCTGACATATCCCATCGGGCCAAATCCTGCCCGGTTCCACTCTCCAAAAGAGACTCCTCCGACCCGCAGATAAGCAAATGTTGGTAGCACCGTACTGGGAGGATATTTTCCAGATTCCATGCCTGCTGTAGCTGTAACGGCTTTAAAGGTACTGGCAGGAGGAAAGCCTCGCAAAGCACGATTAACAAAGGGATTGCCTCGTCCTTGGAGTTGTTTCCAGGTTTCTGGGGTAATACGGGTAGAGAAGATATTGGGGTCAAAGGTGGGACGGCTCACCATTGCCAAAACCCCACCATTGTTGGGGTCGAGTACCACAATCGCGCCCTTGCGATTTCCTAAAGCCGCCTCTGCTGCTTTTTGAATCTCAAGATCAAGGGTGAGAGTCATGTCCTTGCCCGCTTTTGCTTCTTTCTCTCCTAAAATCCGCAAAACCCGACCTGAGCCATCAACTTCTACCTGCTGACCGCCCCACTCGCCTCGAAGGTGTTTTTCAAAGGATTCTTCAATCCCCATTTGACCAATAAAATCACCGAGACGATAGCCTTCCTCCTTGTGTTCGGCGAGTTCTTCGTCGTTCATTTCTCCGGTGTAACCGAGAACGTGAGCGCCTAAATCGCCGTTGGGGTAGTCTCGCACCGCTTCGATATCTACCTCTACCCCAATTAATTCGTTGTTATATTCCGCTAAAGCCGTAATCTGGGCAGGACTAATGCCACGGGCAATGCGAATCAATGAAGGCGAGTTGTAGCCAGCTTTTTCTAGGCGAGTCTGAATCTCGGCTTCAGGAATCTTTAAAATCTCCGAAAGATTCGCCAGGGTTTCTGGCCATTCCGACTGTTTACGAGCAATCGGCCAAAGAAAAACGGAGTGAGATAATCGGCTACTGGCTAAAATCTTGCCTTTGCGGTCAAAAATATTACCCCGTACAGGCGGCTTGGGAATCAAACGAATACGGTTATTTTCCGCAAGTTGACGGTTCCGTTCTCCCTGAGCAATCTGGAGATAAGCTAAACGAGAACCGATCCCCCCTAGCATAAAGATGGAGACGAAGAGCATGAGAACTACCGACTGGTAACGGCGTCCAACGTTACGGCTAGTCGATTGACGTCCAATAGAAGTAGAAGTAGAAGTAGGCCGAACTAAAGTCATAAGTGTTTGTCAGTGGTCAGTTATCCGTTGTCAGTAGTCTGAAGGCAGGTTGTAGGTTACGAGAGCTTGAAAGTTTTCTTTTATGCTCTTTACCGATCCTTTGGGAACGCCTACGGCGAACAACTTTTCAACTTTCAATTCCTTGACCAATACTGATGAGCGATCGCCTAACGGGTCAAGGAACATCAATAGTTAACCAAATTTAAGATAAAACTTGCAAATCCTCAAAGCATAGCACCGAATGGACAATCTCTTTATCTGTGTAGATATTACTGTCGGCAGAGGTTTAGTCTCAGTCTTAAGACGGATAAAATAAATCAAAGTTCGTTATCTTGCGTCCTAAACTCGCCAAAATAGAGCCAGCCAGCACATCTTTATCACCGCCCTTTTACGTACATCCCTATGTCTCAAACTCCTCTCAAAGAACAACGTTCTCCGGAGACAGCGACTGCCCTTGATGTTGAACTTCGCAAAGTTTTTAAAGTCTTCAATGGCGAAACCGCTGTCCGTGGTGTTGATCTAGAAATTCACTCAGGAGAATTTTTCAGTATTCTCGGTCCTTCAGGCTGTGGAAAAACAACAACCCTTCGCCTGATTGCTGGGTTTGAGACGCCTTCAGCCGGGGAGGTGCTAATTCAAGGTCAGTTGATGAATCATACTCCGGCTTACAAACGCCCGGTAAATACAGTGTTTCAAAGTTATGCCTTGTTTAATCACTTGAGCGTATCGGAAAACATCGCTTTTGGGCTACGGCTGAAAAAATTGCCAGGAGCAGAGGTAGAAAATCGGGTCAAAGACGCACTCCGTCTGGTGCAAATGGACACTTATACCAATCGCTTCCCCGCCCAGCTATCTGGGGGACAGCAGCAACGAGTTGCCCTAGCACGAGCGCTAGTAAACCGTCCAGCCGTGGTCTTATTGGATGAACCGTTAGGGGCGTTAGACTTTAAGCTGCGTAAAGAGATGCAGGTGGAGTTGTCTAAGCTGCATCAAGAGCTAGGGCTGACGTTTGTGATGGTGACTCACGACCAAGAAGAGGCGCTGAGTCTGTCCGATCGGATGGCGGTGATGCGTTCGGGGAAAATTGAGCAGATTGGTTCTCCCACGGAAATCTACGAACGCCCTCGGACGCCGTTTGTGGCTGATTTTATTGGCGATACTAATTTGTTTTCGGGGCGTGTGGAGGCGGCGGATGTCTCCTCAATGCAGGTGATTACAGAGACAGGCTTGAAGATTGTAGTGCAGACGCAAGACAAGCCCAGCACAAACTCATCACGGGATTTGGTAGTGAGCGTGCGACCGGAGAAAATTCATCTGAGTCTAGAACCAGTGGCTTCACCCACGAACTGCTTTGAAGGACGCTTAAAGCATGTGATGTACTTGGGGACGCATGTTCATTATGTCGTGGAGTTGCTGAGTGGCGATCGCATCATGATCAGACAACCCAGTACTAAGCAGTTACCCGACCCCCAGACTCCGGTTTATCTCCATTGGGCAGCAACCGATTGCCTCGCGTTGGGGGAGTAATGCCCTAAAATGCCTCTACCAGGATTGACGGAGTTTTTGCAAGAGCTGGAATCTCACTGCCATACTCAGGCGATCGCTACTTTTCTCAATGGGCAAGGTGAGTCCTTGGGGATCGAGCTGACTCGCCATAGACAGTGGGTAGAGTACGGCGAGCATCACACCAGCAAAGCCCTGTTCATGGCAAAACTAATCAACGGCTGCGAACCTGTAGCCTCACTGATTCTCCGCTCCCTCACCTCAGAAATCGACGAACTGACACAGCTACCCATTAAAGAAATAAGAGGCTACATTCTTCAACGTCACGGTGACGACTTGAGCTTTGAGAAACTTCCTCCTACTACCATGTTTGCCTGCCACAATACAGACGCCGAAACAGGGGAAGTGCTCCCTCTCGAACAATCAGTACGATACTGTTGAAGTTATTAGTCTTTTTTTTCCTTTAAATCTCATCCTGGACTACAAAAAACTGCGCTAACCTACTTCATCCTTCATACTTAATTCCCTATCTCTAACTAACCGTGCCTCCAACTGCTCATCGCTCATTCTATAGACGTTCAACTCGACGTCAGTTCTTAAAAACAGCGACAACGGCTGCACTCTCTGGGCTGGCGTTGTCTGGGTGTGGCTGGACGCTAGCAAACGTGCGACCAGCCGCTAGCAGCAGCGGTTCCTCAGATGAGCTATATATCTACACCTGGTCTGGCTACACCGACCGCGATTTGCTGGAGCGCTTTCGCAAAGAAACGGGAATCAGGGTGATCGCGGATGTCTTTGACTCCAATGAGGCGATGCTAGCGCGGATTCAAGCAGGTGGTGGGGGGCCTTACAGCATCATTTATCCCTCTGACTACATGGTGCAGAAGATGGTGGACTTGGGGATGTTAACAGTACTTGATTATTCCCGCATTACGGGGATGGATCGGCTATTTCCTCGGTTCCTCGATCCGAAATATGACCCAGAGAACAAGCACAGCATCCCTGTGAGTTGGGGTACAACCGGGTTAATCTACAACACCCAAAAACTACAACTCCCCCCTGAAGATTGGAATTACCTTTGGAACAATCAACAGCAACTTTCCAAACGAATGACGTTGTTGAATGACTTTCGCGAGGTAATGGGAGCAACATTAAAAATGCTGGGGTACTCGTATAACACTACCGATCCCCAACACATTAAACAGGCATACGAAAAGCTAACCCAATTGAAAAGCGCGATCGCTTCCTTCACCTCAGATGCTTGGCGACCCCAGGTACTAAGCGGGGACTTGTTTGTCGCCATGTGCTACTCCTCCGATGCCAATGAAGTGATGGAAGAATCGGAGAATTTGCAATACGTACTTCCTAACAGTGGTTCTTCCCTCTGGAGGGACACCCTTGTAATTCCCCAAACCGCTCCCAATCTTGAAGGAGCCTATGCCTGGATGAACTTTATGTTACAGCCCGATGTTGCCGCTCAAATTTGCCAGCGCTTAAGTTTTGCGACTCCTAACGAAGTTGCCTTCAATCTGTTACCCCCGGAAGTTAAAAACAATCCCAGTCTCTTTCCTCCAGAATCTGCCCTAGAAAATTGCCAAAGCATTGTGCCAATTGACGAGGCGCTTCAATTGTATGAGCGCTATTGGACGCAGTTGACTAGTAGCTAAATCAAGACAAGATCAAGGGTGAAACATTACAAGATTCATAACCACTAACCACTGACTATTGGTAAATTGTGTCTACCCAACTTACTCCTCCTGGCTTACCCAATCCTGCTGCAACTGATAGCATTGCCGAGCCACCTGTGCTGGTTAATAAAAGACATCCTCGGCTGAGTTGGCTGGAGCCTTTGGTCTTTCTAGGGCCAGCGGGAATTTGGTTGATTTTGCTGCTGGTGCTGCCGACGTTGGTGATTTTCGAGCTAAGTTTGGTGCCGAATATCAAACCAGGGCAAGTAGTAAATCCTTCGGGACTGGAGAACTATCTCCGGGTGTTTGAAGGAATTAATTTATGGGTAATCAGGCGATCGCTTACTTTTGCAGTTGGTAGTACCATCATTTGCCTGCTGCTAGCCTTTCCCGTCGCCTACTGGATCGCTCAGATAGCACCAAAGCGTTGGCGCAATCTTCTGTTGCTGGGGTTCATTTTGCCCTTGTGGACTTCTTCACTGCTGCGTTCCTACGCTTGGATTACTATCTTGCGACCAACTGGAGTACTCAACAGCCTCTTGGCTAGTATTGGCTTACCGACGTTGCAGTTACTCTATAGTGAGCCTGCCGTTTTAATTGGAATGGCGTATAGCTTTTTGCCCTACATGGTGTTGATTCTTTACGCTTCTTTAGAAAAGCTAGACCGCCGTCTTCTTGAAGCCTCGGCTGATTTGGGAGCCAACCCGATTCAAACCTTTTGGAAAGTGACAGTACCGCAATCGATGCCCGGAATTGCAGCGGGGTCTTTACTAGTATTCATCAGTGGTTTAGGAGATTTTGTCGATCCTGAATTACTAGGAGGTTCGTCGAGTATGACAATGGCGCGTTTGATTTATAACCAGTTTTTACTATTACAGAACTGGGGGTTTGGTTCAGCGTTGAGTATGGTGTTGATTTTTGCTGTGAGTATAGCGATCGCGCTTTTGCTCAAATACGGCGACACAAGCGCCCAAAAGTAAGTAGCCAGGAAAGTCAAAGGCGCTGCTGTACCCGACTAGTTTTAAGAGAATTCTCTACTGTGTGTAATCTCAATCAACCACACTGCCTGTTTTGTTGAGCTAAGATCCTGGGCGATCCGTCATATCCATCCCTAGGCAGATGAACATCCAGGAATTTATCTTATCTATCAACGGCAATGCAGTTTTGATAGCTGCGGATGGTAATTATTTGGGACTAGTTTCGAGCAATCAGAAACATCAAGATTCGATTTGCAATCCCAGAGGGCAATATGGCGACTCTTGGGGAAGTTTTAGCATAAAAAATCAATTTGGGCAATATGGCGGTCAATTTGGAATTCGTAGCCCTTATAACCCTTTCTGTCAAGAGCCGCCAGCCATTGTTTATCAGGATAGGATCGTTTTACGAGTAACCCAAAGTAATCATTACCATTTCTACGGTAAAGAACCGCTCATTGATCCTGATGTTTTATTTGGGATTTTGTTCTCCGTAAGCGGTTATTCTCAACCTGCTGCCAGTAGGAGTCAATATTCAGGCGGTTCCTACCAACCCACTACTACTCAGTCCTACTCTTCTCATAGAGCATCTTCCTATCAAGCCCCAGCTCCACAAACTGATCATTATGATTGGTTTGACGCTGGCAATGAATTTCTAAAATCTCAGCAGTATGAAGAAGCGCTTTCTTGCTTCACTCAAGCCGTTCAGCTCGATGCTAACTATGCTATAGGTTGGTACATCCGAGGCATTGCACTAGCTCAGTTACAGCGCTACGAAGAAGCAATTACTTCCTATGAGTACGCAATTCAATCAAACGGTGACTGGGGCAATAGAAGTCCTACGGATGCTTGGCATTTCAGAGGAGATGCTCTACTTCAATCACAGCGTTATGAAGAGGCGATCGCTTCTTACAATCAAGCCGTTCAGCTCAATGCTAACTATGCTATAGGTTGGTACAACCGAGGCATCGCACTATCTGAGTTACAACGCTACGAAGAAGCAATTACCTCCTATGAGTACGCAACTCAATCAAGCGGTAACTGGGGAAATGTGAGTCCTGCGGATGCTTGGTATTCAAAAGGAAATATTCTACTTCAATTACAACGCCAAGAAGAAGCGATCGCTTCCTACGATCGAGCCATTCAAATCAAACCCGATATAGTTGAAGCTTGGTATAACCGAGGTCTTGTACTCAGAGACTTACAACGCTACGAAGATGCGCTGGCGTCCTTTAACCAAGCCCTTCAAATCAAACCTGATTGGTTTGAAGCTATATACACCCAAGGATTAACTTTATTCCAATTAAAGCGTTATGAAGAAGCATTGGCTTCCTTCGATCGAGTCATTGCGGTTAAGCCTGACTTAGCTGAAGTATGGTTTCTTCGAGGTTCTGCCTTGGCGGAACTCGAACGGTGTGCAGAAGCACTCATCTGCTCAGATCAAGTAATACGACTCCAACCAGAAACCAGTAACGGTTGGGGTTTACGAGGTATAGTGCTAGCAAAATTAAAAGTATACGAAGACGCCCTCGTTGCTTGCGACAAAGCGATTCAAATCCAAACTGATCACTTCATTGGGTGGTATGGCAAAGCTTGCTGTTATGCCTTGCAAGGTAACGTTGAGCTAGCCGTAAAAAATCTTCAGTGGGCAATCGACCTTGAGCCAACATGCCGAGAAGGTGTCAAAACAGATCCAATCTTTGCCGCAATTTGCGAAGATGAGCGTTTCAAGCAGTTGGTTCCATAGACTTTTACCTAGATCTCAATCGGCAATGCTTGCTGAAGCTGTGACAACACTGGCTTTAATTTATCACTCGGAAAAGTTAAGCTAGCGAACATTCCCGGAGTAAGATTACACTTTGCGGCACTTAGTTTAGGTACGACTTGATGACAGGTCAGTTGAAACATCAAGAGGAGGACATAACCATCGATATGTTATCGAAATCCCAGGATAAGCCCCAATTCTCCTGGCAGGCGCTTTTTTCCCTGCTGATGTTCTTCTATATGTACCTACCGATTCTGGTACTGACGTTTTATAGCTTTAATGAATCTGCCTACAGTGCGGGTTGGGAAGGATTTTCCCTGAAATGGTATGTCCGGCTCTTTCAGGATGTGCGGATTCTTCGGGCGTTACAAGATAGCCTCACCGTCGCAGTGGTAGCAGTAGCAATTTCCGCTGTACTGGGAACTTTAATGGCGGTGGGATTAGCGCGTTATCGCTTTCCAGGGAAAAATCTGTATCGCGGAGTTTCCTACCTACCGTTGATTATTCCTGATATTGCGATCGCTGTTGCCACATTAGTATTCCTGGCGGTGATCAGCTTACCCTTAAGCGTATGGACAATTGTTGCCGCTCATACCGTGTTCTGTTTATCCTATGTGGCGATTGTCGTTGCCTCTCGGCTTTCTGGACTTGACCCTCACTTAGAAGAAGCCGCCCTCGACTTGGGAGCCACCCCCACACAAGCTTTTATTAAGGTCTTACTGCCAGAATTGATGCCAGCAGTTATCGCGGGTTGCCTATTAGCCTTTGTCCTCAGCATGGACGACTTTTTGATCGCCAGCTTCACAGCCGGGGCGGGAGCCAATACTTTACCAATGGAAATCTTCAGCCGGATTCGCACAGGTGTCAAACCCGACATCAATGCCCTCAGCGTGATGTTAATTTTGGCTTCCGGAGCCGTTGCCTTCATTGCAGAAACCATCCGCTACAAAGGCGAACAGCAACGGTTTAAGTAGTCCTGAGTCCTGAGTGGGAAGAAAGTATGAAGGGTGAAGTATGAAGGATGAAGGGTGAAGGATGAAGTATGAAATTATTAGGCGATTGGAGTGATGGCTAATCGTTGTCAATTTTCATCTCCCCTGCTCCCCTGCACCCCTGCACCCCTGCACCCCTGCTCCCCGGCTCCCCGGCTTCCGGTTGCTTTGCAACATGGCTTCGTACAATGGAGAAATAACCGTGCGATTCGTTCTGCCGAAATAGGTGAAAACGCCTAAGGATGGCAGGCTTGGAAACTGAGGCACAAGCCAACAGAACCAAGACAACTGAATGACCATGTAGGTGAAAAACCTACCCTCCAGGTGCAGGAGTGACAGCATCACCCCCAGGTTCGAGACTAGCCATCAACGCCTGAAGCGGGGTGAAAAGGTGGCAACACTGGAAGCCTAATTCGGTGCCCATCGAGCAAAGTACCCATGAGTAAAGCTTTGGCTTGAAGATACGCTTGAATCGTCGTTACTCCAAACCAGCCAAATAAGGCTGAGAGGCTGGAACCAAAAGGTTAAGGATATGGAGTTGGCGTTTGATTATGCGACCAACAAGCACTTCCCAGAAACCCGGCGAAGAGTATCACTCTAAAGGTACACAACATGGTCTTTCGGAACGAAGTAACCTCCCGTTTGTTCTCTCATAGGTCGAAGAATGAGAGCAGGTGCTAACCGTATACAACAGGTAGGAGAGATTGTGAAAGAAGCAAATGTCAGGGGTAATTCCCTGGATAAGCTGACGTTCACACGATGATTTGGATGATAGAGTCAGGAGTCAGAGCAGAAATGTCCAAAACGAGGATAACCAAGACTACGGCGGAATGGCGCTTGATTAACTGGCGAAAGCTAGAGCGTCGAGTGTACAAGCTCCAAAAGCGAATCTATCGAGCCTCTCAACGTAGCGATATCAAAGCACTTCACAAACTCCAAAAGATGTTGATGAAGTCTTGGTCAGCAAGGGCTTTAGCGGTTCGTAGAGTAACCCAGGACAACAAAGGGAAAAAGACGGCGGGAGTGGATGGGCTGAAAAGCCTGACCCCAAAGCAACGTCTTGACCTTGTATCTAAATTACACCTGGGGACTAAGGCTAGCCCCACCCGGAGAGTATGGATTGAGAAACCGGGAAGGGATGAAAAGCGACCCTTAGGAATACCTACAATGAAAGACCGCACCTTGCAAGCGTTAGTCAAACTGGCTCTAGAGCCAGAATGGGAAGCGCGATTTGAACCTAATAGCTATGGGTTCAGACCAGGTAGATCATGTCATGATGCGGTTTCCGCAATATTTGACTCAATTCGGTACAAAGCCAAATATGTGCTTGACGCCGATATCGCCAAGTGTTTCGACCGCATCAACCAGGAGAAACTGCTCCTAAAACTAAATACATTCCCGACCATGAGACGACAAATAAAGTCCTGGTTAAAATCGGGAGTGATGGATGGCAAAGAGCTGTTTCCCACATTCGAGGGTACACCGCAGGGTGGCGTCATTTCTCCACTCCTCGCTAACATTGCCCTCCACGGGATGGAACAACGGATAAAAGAATACGTTGGTTCTCTGAAATATCTTGATAAAAACAAGAAAAATAGACAGAACAGCGTAAGTCTAATCCGATATGCCGATGACTTTGTGATTCTCCACAAAGACATAACCGTAGTCCAAGAATGTCAGGCTATCACAGATGACTGGTTAAAAGACATGGGTCTGGAATTGAAACCAAGTAAGACCAGATTGGCTCACACCCTTAACCAGGTGGAAAATGAGAATCCGGGATTTGATTTCCTAGGCTTCAACATACGCCAATTCCCTGTAGGAAAATACCACTCTGGTAAAAACACACAAAGACAACTACTTGGCTTCAAGACCATCATCACCCCAAGTAAGGAAAAGGTAAAGGTACATTACGACAAAATTGCAAAAACAATTAGCAACCACAAGTCCGCGCCACAATACGCGCTAATCAAACACTTGAACCCAATAATCAGGGGTTGGTCTAATTACTATGCAACTGTAGTAAGCAAGGTAACTTACGCAGAACTTGATAAACTTATGTACTACAAGCTCCGAGCTTGGGCAAAACGCCGCCACCATAATAAAACAATGGGGTATTTGGTCAAAAAGTATTGGCAGACCATAGGCGACGCTAACTGGGTATTCGCAACCATGAAGGAGGGAACAAACCCACTTCGGTTACTAAAACATGCCGATACTCCCATAGTTCGTCATGTGAAAGTTAAAGGCGAATCGTCACCATACGACGGTAACCTGGTCTACTGGAGTAAAAGAAAAGGCGAAAGTCCCGAACTACCTACAAAAGTAGCAATACTTCTGAAAAGGCAAAAGGGGAAATGCGCCATCTGTGGATTGCACTTCCGCGAGGAAGACGTGATGGAAGTAGACCATCGAATCCCCAAATCGAAAGGTGGGAAGGATTCTTATGATAACTTGGAACTTCTACACAGACATTGCCACGATACGAAGACAGCCAGCGATGGCAGTCTGGGTATAAAATACGGCTGGAACAGTGCCGAACCTAAGCCCCCCAGAAAACTTGAGAAGGTAGAAGGGAAATGGGCAATGAGGTGTGTATGACAAGCACCAAATCATTGAGGAGCCGTGTGCAGAGAAATCCGCAAGCACGGTTTTGAAGACCAGCGGGACTGGCGACAGTCTCGCTGAGTTTAATCTATCTAGGTAGTTTTTGAGAGTGGAGCAGGCTTTCATCCCTTCAATTTCTGTTTTTCAACCGCATCAGATTGTTTGTTTAGAACATGAGATGAGCTGTTTATATGCCGAAGTCGTACAGGTGGCAACAAAGCGGCAAATTTGTTGGGTACGTCCGTTGCTGTTGAGTGAGACTTTAGTGGCTCCCTCAGAAAGCGATCGCCCAATTGTGTATGATTTACGCCAGGGTGCGGATTTACTTTGGCCTGTAAGTTTGTTTCGACCTGCCCTCGATACGGAAGTGATTCCACTTTTGGTGCAGCTAGAAACCGCTGACAGAGAACCAGAAAGTTTCCAGATTGCCCGTCAGCAATTTAACTGTTTTATCCAGCAGGTTTGGCAAGCCTACAAAAGTGAGTTTCAGGCTTCATAACGAATTCCGGCGTCTTTCATGCGTTGAATTGCGGCGTGCATCTGTTCCTCTGGTACAGTGAGGGCAATGCGAAAGAAGCCTTCTCCGGCTGCACCGTAGCCGTTACCAGGTGGCACGATAATGCCGCATTTTTCCATCAACAGTGTTACAAACTCAGTGGAGGTGTAACCTTTAGGCACAGGTGCCCAGACGTACAGGGTTGCTCTTGGGGGTGCAATCGACCAACCGAGAGATTTCAGCCCTTCCACAATGATGTCTCTACGGCGTTGGTAAACTGAGATTACGTCTTGCAGTTCTTCTGTGGTAGTTTCCAAAGCCGCGATCGCCGCTCGTTGAATTGCCTTAAATATCCCAGTATCGACATTGGTTTTCACTTGTCTTAGTCCCTGAATCCCTAGGGCATTACCAACGACAAAACCGACGCGCCACCCGGTCATATTGTAGGATTTGGACAAGCTATGAAACTCAATTGCCACGTCCTTCGCCCCAGGAACCTGTAGAACGCTCGGCGGCTTATACCCGTCATACGCCATTTCTGAGTAGGCGTGGTCATGGCACAACAAAATATCGTAGCGGCGGCAGTAATCCACCAATTCTTCAAAAAACTCTAACGTTGCCACAGTCCCTGTAGGGTTGTTGGGGTAGTTAATCCACAGTAGCTTTGCCTTCTGAGCCACTGCTTCGGGAATCACTTTGAGATTGGGCAAAAAATCATTTTCCGCTTTCAGGGGCATGACGTAGGGTTCGCCCCCGGCAAAGAACGTTGAAGTGCGATATACAGGATAACCAGGCTCAGGAATTAAGGTATAGTCCCCTGGTTCTACGAAGGCTAAAAAGGTGTTATGAATGGCTTCTTTTGAGCCAATGGAAGAAACGACTTCCTTGTCTGGATCTAAGCCCGTGACGCCGAAGCGATGCGCCATCCACTCAGCCGCCGATGACCGATAATCTCTAGTTCCTTGGTAGGGAGGATAATTGTGGGTCGAGGGGTCATCTATTGCCTCGTGCATCGCCTTCAGGATGCGATCGGGTGTGGGGCAATCGGGATCTCCCACTCCCATATTGATAATGTCAACCCCTTTGGCAACTAGCTCACTACGCTTGCGGTTAATCTCGGCAAACAGATAAGGAGGTATTTTCTCTAAACGTCTGGCAAACTGCATGGCGACTTAACAACAACTCGGTGAGCAAGTGGGGCGAACCATAGGACAGTCTACCGCTCTTTGCGGTGAATTCTATGTAGCACCGATACCGATAGCCGTTGTGCGATGTCGAATTTATGACTAAGTAAAATTACTAGAGCTAAAAATAAATATATAAACTGGGGATAAACCTACATCATCAAGAGTCGCCGTAAAAATTGATGACTACCCCGGTCAGTTACTATTTTTAGTTTTATAGATAGACTGCTGATTAATATTCATCATAGGTTGGGTGTTCCAAGGTCGATAAAAAGTAACATCTCCATCGAACTCTTAGATCAAGTCGCGATCGCACAGGATGATTACTTGTTTTTCCCGGAGCTAACTTTTTTCAGCGGTACCACCCAAACAAAAGAACATGATATCCAGACGAGGAGCAGAATTCCGGCGCGAACCTGGGGAGAAATTTAATTCTGCAACTAAATTGAATTAAGGGCTAGCAACTAACTGAATCCGACCAGCATCCATTTCTGACATCAGTAGTTCAAGGGCTTCGTAATCTACGTCAGAAATATGACCCAATCGAGTTAGTTCGTAGTTGATTTCGTTCTCTATATCGGGGGTAAGTTTTCTGATATAAAGGGCTTTTTCTACCAGTTGCCGAATGACATATGTTGTAGTTTTCACAAGATTACTCGGTAGAACTCTATATTCAGAATTTTCTGCTGAATTCTGACTAGTTCGTGCGATCTACATCTCATAATCAAGTGATCCAAGTCACTGCTTAGTGCAGAAGTTTTCAGATCTGCTCAACTACCGCCTAAACTTTGCTTAATTACAACTCTAACTTCGGGTAGATTGACACTTTTAAAATATTAATGCCATAGCTGAAACGGCTTAACCTGCTTGCTATGGCGGGCTTCCACTTCTTTAGTATAGACAAACCTCTACCCAAAGGAAGAAGTAAACAATATTTAAAGGTGAAGGATTGGATAGTATCTTCAGGTTGTTGATTATCAACCAGGGAGAGACAATACTTCTGTATCTCCATTGAAAAACAAAGTAGTGCACAATACAATCGCCTACTGAACCCCAAAAATTCCTGAAAACTTTAAAAAAAGTAGAGGATTTTATAAAGATTTGGCAAAACCTGACCTAGAGACTGTGTCTCCGAGAAAATACGGACTATGTTTTATACATTATTCTCAGATTTTGATTACCAGTCGAGGAAGTAGAACCATGTTGAGTACACTTGTTGATTTCCAAATGACGGTTATTGAGCCTTCAGGCCATGTCAATGCCGCCAATGCCTCTGAATTTCAAGACCAACTGGCAAAAGCTGTCGCCTCAGGTGAGCATTCTGTTTTGTTGGTTGATATGCAGCAAGTTGAGTCTCTAGACAGTGCAGGACTGATGGCATTGGTTTCGGCGTTACACATCGCTCAACGCCTCAATCGACGTTTTACCCTTTGCTCGATCACTCCCTCAATTCGGATTATTTTTGAGCTGACGCAGCTAGACGAGGTATTTGAAATTTTTGAAAATCGTGCAGCGTTTGAAGCCTCTTTGTCTTAAAGGGAAGCGAAGCCTCTGATTAAATACGGGTGAGGTGAAAACGATGGAGATGATCGAGGTAATAGCCGACAACAAGGCTATTACCTGCTCTCAAAAGGGGTTTGGTGACAACCTGGCGATGGGCAAAGTCTGTCCTTGCTTGTCCGGAGTTCCTACCGGATACTAAGGACTAAAAGACAAGTCAAGCGTCCGTAGTGGTAAGCGATCGCTCTGGGGAATTAGTGCCGCGTAGGAAAGTCCGTTAAGATTAGGAGTGCGAAAGCTATAGTCCTAAGTAACCTTATCGGTGAGGTGAAGCCCCGTGGCAGTTTCAGCTACACGCTTACTGACAGCAGATGTATCACGACCCGCTCGTTATCTAGGTAATGAGCTAAATGCCGTACACAAACCCTGGGATACCGCAAAAGTCCGCTGGGTTTTAACTTATCCTGAAGTGTACGAGGTTGGCGCATCTAACCTGGGGCATATTATTCTCTACAACATCTTGAATGCACAGCCTCGGCAACTGTGCGATCGCGCTTACTTACCTGCCCTAGACTTAGCCAAGAAGCTGCGAGAAACCCAGACGCCTTTATTTGCGGTTGAAAATAAGCGATCGCTCACCGACTTTGACATTCTAGGCTTTAGCCTCAGCTACGAACTGGGAGCAACCAACATCTTAGAAATGTTGGATTTAGCAGGCATTCCCCTAACCTGGCAAGAACGCGCCGAAAGCGACTACCCGCTGATCTTTGCGGGGGGACAGACTGCCACCTCTAACCCCGAACCCTACGCGGATTTTTTTGATTTCGTTGCCTTGGGAGATGGGGAAGAACTGCTCCCAGAAATTGGCTTAGTTCTAGAAGAAGGAAAAGATAGCGGGATCAGCCGAGAAGCCTTGCTGCTAGATTTGGCACAAATACCCGGCGTCTACGTACCGCAATTTTATCAAATGGCAGACGATGGCTCTGTCCATCCCCTGCGCCCCGATGTCCCCAAGCGGATTTTACGGCGAGTTGCCACGCCGATGCCTGCTTACTCCATTGGTTTAGTCCCCTACGTCGAAACCGTCCACGACCGACTAACCATTGAGGTGCGGCGCGGTTGTACGCGCGGTTGCCGCTTCTGTCAGCCCGGAATGCTGACTCGTCCGGCACGGGATGTGGAACCGGAGCAAGTGATAGAGGCGATTGAGGACGGGATGCGAGCAACGGGATACAACGAGTTTTCTCTTCTATCCCTAAGCTGTTCCGACTACCTGGCTCTACCCACCGTCGGAATGGAAATCAAAAATCGCCTCAAAGATGAAAATATTACCCTATCTCTTCCCAGTCAGCGGGTAGACCGTTTTGATGAAAATATTGCCAATATCCTTGGGGGAACGCGCCAAGGCGGTTTGACCTTTGCCCCAGAAGCGGGAACGCAACGAATGCGGGACATCGTCAACAAGGGGCTGACGAACGCAGAACTACTCAGAGGCGTCAAGACGGCGTTTGAGCAGGGCTGGGATAAAGTCAAGCTGTATTTCATGATTGGCTTGCCCGGAGAAACGGATGTGGATGTTCTGGGCATTGCAGAAACGGTGGCGTGGTTGCAGCAGGAGTGTCGAGCATCAGGGAGAAGACGTCTCAACATTAACCTGACGATTTCCAACTTTACGCCGAAGCCCCATACTCCCTTCCAGTGGCATTCCGTTTCTACAACAGAATTTAAGCGCAAGCAAGAGTTGCTGCGGCAAGCATTCCGGCGGATGAAGGGCGTGAAGGTGAACTACACCGATGTCCGCATTTCAGCAATGGAAGACTTTGTGGGACGGGGAGACAGACGCTTGGGTGCGGTTGTGCGTCGCGCCTGGGAGATGGGGGCGGGAATGGATTCCTGGTGGGAAAATTTGGAGCAGGCATTTGCAGCTTGGGGAGAGGCAATAGCCGCATCAGATTTAACGTGGAAGTACCGGAAGGTGGAAAACGGTGAATGGAATGTGATGGAAGGACTCACCGACTCGGACTCACTGACTCGGACTCAGGACTCACTTCATGAACCGTTGCCTTGGGATCATATTGATACCGGAATCGACAAACAATGGTTGATTGAGGATTTGCAACGGGCTTTAGAAGCCGCAACGGTACCGGATTGCTCCTTTGAAGGCTGTTCCCACTGCGGGATTTGCGGCACAGACTTTGGTCACAATGTGGTGATTCAGCCGCTGCCGATTCCCTCGTTTCAGGGGCACTTCACGCCAAACACAACAAAAGTGCAGCGGCTGCGAGCCTGCTTTGGCAAGCAGGGTGATATGGCGCTAGTTGGTCATTTAGACTTGGCGCGGCTATTTGATCGGGCGGTGCGACGTGCAGCTTTACCCGTTACTTTTAGTGGTGGTTTTCACCCTAGTCCTAGAATTATGATTGCCAACGCGCTGCCGTTGGGGGCAACTAGTAGCGGTGAGATTGTGGACTTTGAACTGACAGAGTCGATGGATGCGGGAAGTTTTCAGGAACGCCTAGCCGCTCAGTTACCCGGTGATATTCCGGTTTACCGAGTAGAGGAGGTGGACTTAAAGGCGGCGGCGGCAACTCAGCTTTTGGAACGGGCGGAGTATTTGGTTACAGTTGCTGTCAATGAGGCGGAATTTTCAACTCAAAACTGGCGATCGCTATGGGAAGGTTGGGTAGAGGAAATTAAAGCCAGTCAGGAAATTTGGCAGGAGCAAACGACGAAGTCGGGTAAGAAGCGACAGGTGAATTTGCGGGAGCGACTCTTTGAGTTGGAGCTTAGCGAACTCCAGCAGCGCAGAGAACACCCAGAGGAGGGATTTTCTGTGGTTTTGCGGTATGTGGGGAGTTGTCGCAACGATGGGACGCTGCTGCGTCCGGAGCATCTGGTCTATCTGTTGGAGTCGGTGAGCCAGCAGGAGATGGAGTTGTTGCACAGCCACCGCTGTCAAATGATTTTGGCGGAGTAATAAGGCGATCGCGATTCATTAATATCAACAGACTCCAGTGGAGGGAACGCACCGATGGTACGACAACTGCCCCCTGAAACCACATCAGATATTATTTACCCCGACAGCGATGGTCAGCCAATGGCAGACAACACTAAGCAATTTCGTTGGATTGTCATCATTAAGGAAAATTTAGAAATCTTATTTGCCTCTGACCCGAATGTTTTTGTCGCCGGGGATCTACTCTGGTATCCCGTCGCAGGAAATAACAAGATTCGCCAAGCACCTGATGCGATGGCTGTCTTTGGTAGACCAAAAGGAGATAGGGGTTCTTATAAGCAGTGGGAAGAAGACAACATTGCTCCCCAAGTCGTGTTTGAAATTTTATCTCCTGGAAACCGCCTCAAAGAAATGGCAAAGAAACTTCAGTTTTATGACCGCTACGGGGTTGAAGAATATTACATCTATGACCCCGACAGAGTGGATTTATTAGGCTGGCTGCGCTGTGAAGAACGCTTAATCGTGATTGAGGAGATGAATGGTTGGGTCAGTCCCCGACTCGGAATCAGGTTTGAGCTGCAAGCAGACACCCTGGAAATTTATCGTCCTGATGGGCGACGGTTCCTCACCCCTGTTGAATTAGATCAGCGTGCAGAGGAGGCGATTTCCCATTTGGAACAGGCACAACAGCGCTATCAAGCCTTGCTAGAGCAACTGCGAGCAAAAGGAATTGATCCGGAACAGTTGTAAAGACCTAGAACCAAGCGACTTGCGATCGCTCATATAAAACTCGACCATAAACACCCTCAGTCTGCTTAGCAATCTTTACCCAACTAAAGCGGCGTTCTAAGTCTTCGTAGGCATTATCAATCAACCATTGGGCATAGCCTGTATTCTTCAAAACCTCCAGGATTCCCCAAGCCAGAGAATCTGGGTTATTGGCATCAGTCACAATTCCCGTCTTGGTGTGACGCACGACTTCTGGTAAGCCACCTGCATTAGAAACGACGACGGGTACGCGAGCCGCAAAACTTTCTAAGGCAACGATACCAAACGGTTCGTAAAGACTGGGAAAAACAGCACAGTCAGCAACCGTTTGAAACCGATCCAGATCCACGTCAGACATAAAGCCCGTAAAGTAGCATTTGTGCCCAATTCCTAAATCCCAGGCTTGACGCCTTAGATGATCGGTATTCCCGCCACCGATAATCACAAACTTGGCGTAGTCGTGCATTTCCCTAAGTATTTTGGGCGCAGCATTGAGCAACACAGAGACGCCCTTTTCATAGGTCATGCGCCCCACATAGTAGACAATCTTTTCGCCATCATCGGCAAAGCGACGGCGGAAAGTTTGATGATCGAACTCAGGAACGCGTCGTTTCTTTTCCGGGCGAATACCGTTGTAGATGACATCCATTTTGTCCCACGGCGTCTCTAAAGCGCGTTCTACCTCCCGCCGCATGTAGTCGCTACAGACAATAACTCGCCAAGCATCAAAGGCAATAAGTTTTTCTTTCCCGCAAATGTAGTGATGAGTATCCGTATGAATTCCGTTGTAGCGACCAAATTCTGTAGCGTGGATCGTTGTAATTAGGGGTAATTTGAAGTTGTGCTTCAGGGCAATAGCGGCATCTCCTACCAGCCAATCATGGGCATGAATCAGATCAAACTGCCCCTCCTCTAAAATTAACTTGCCGCCATGACACCCCATACTTTCGTTCAGGTTCACAATCCAGTGGAAAAAGTCCTGACTGGGTGCCACTTGTACCCGATGAATATGAACGCCTTCTACCCTCTCATAGAGCGGCGCTTCCCCAAACTCCACTGTAATTAAGTGGACTTCGTGCCCTAGTTTGACAATCTCTGGATATAATTCAGCGACATGGCGAGCAATTCCTCCCACAATCCGGGGGGGAAACTCCCAGGCAAGTACGAGAATTTTCACGCTTCACCCATCCCCTTAGCTTCACACAAATCTATAAAGTGACATCCTCCCCCGTCAAATCAAAGATTGTGACGAGGGCATCCAACCTCACGGGGCTAGCTTTTCCTGGTTCTTCTCTGGCGAGATTTCGACACTTGCCTAGATTCCGAACCCCGCCTCAAGCCTGTGATCCCCAAACATTCCCTTAGCCATTGTGGAATAGTCCAGATCTTCTCTGAAGATCATGTCGCCAACATCACAAGAATATTTACTAATTAGCTCATATACACTCTTATGTTAAAAGCAAGGGCGGCGAACTCCTACCTTTAATCGCCTTTCATCTCCCGTCTATCGTGACGGGATTCATCAGGAGCGAGACTGAATCAAGTATTTCTCAAATTCTCATCGGGGTAATTCCCCTGAGCAGACAGTTTTTTCAGCGTAGAACCAATAATTGAGTGTTAGGCACGTCAAGAACCGGGCGACGGGCGAACTGCTCAGTAGTGAGTAATGACTAAAGCTTGTCTAAACATTGCCAACAACGCTTTTTAAAAAGTGCTGAACTGTGTCGATGAGTTCATGGGGCTTAAAGGGTTTGCAAATATAGGCATCAGCACCTTGCTTGATGCCCCAGTAACGGTCAAATTCTTCTTTTTTGCCGGAACACATCACGACGACCACATGCTGAGTTTTAGGGTCTGACTTAATCCGACGGCAGAGTTCGTAGCCGTTCATCCGGGGCAGAATAATATCCAAAACAATGAGATCAGGGCAATTTCTCTGAATTTTGTCCAGTGCTTCAACGCCATCACAAGCCGCACTTACATTCAGTCCACTGCTTTTCAGAAGCTCTGACATGATCTCTCGCTGAGTGAGACTATCTTCCACTACTAAAACTGTACGCATAAATTTCACCTGAATACTGAGGGAAAAAGTGGGCGAGGAAATGCAGTGTACCTCGATTGTAATGACTCTATAGGATGCAGCTTACCCAGTTCTCCCCATTTTCTCTCATTGGGAGGAGGTTTTCCGTAAAAGTTCTATTGACATTTCTAAATTTCATTGAAGCTTTAAATAAGGCTCTCCCTCACCGTCTGAATGACTATCGCGGGCGACCTAGAGTAGTGATGTACAAAACGGCTTCATCAGCGGGAATGCCGAGAACTTCATTGACTTGATTATCAAAAAAGCCACCAATTCCACTAACACCCATACCAAGATGGATTGCGGCTAAGTTCAATCGTTGTCCCAAATGACCTGCATCCATATGGAGATAGCGGTAGACGCGATCGCCATATTGAGCCACGGCTGACTGCAAGTCAGCGGTATGGAACAGTACCGCCCCTGCATCACGTCCTAGCTCTTGTCCTAAACACAAAAAATGTAATTCTTTCCGGAAATTCTTAAAGCGAATCTGTCGCAGTTCTTGTGCTTTTGGGGCGTAGTAATAGCACCCTTCGTCTAAATCAGTGACTCCCGAAACCGCAATAAACGTCTCGATTAAGTTCAAACTGAAGTAATCGGGCGAACCATCCAATGCCTGCTCAACATAATTTTGGGGCTGGTAGGTAAAATCCAATAAAGCTTTGAGTTCAGCTAACGTCAAGTCGGCACCACTATAAGCACGAGTAGAACGTCGCTTGATCAGGGTCTGTTCCAGGTCTTCCAGATGGTTTCCCCACTCAATTGGTGCGGTTTGAGTCGAGATTTTCTCACAAAACGGAAAGTTGTACTTGTCCGATTGTGTCTTGGGGGCGGTAAGTTCTACTTTCCATTCCTGAGGTTCTGTAATCTGGGTGGCGCGGTGTAAGTAACCCAGCAGCTCTCCATCGGGAATCTGGGGATACTCAGCTTGCGTCGCAGACGGTAAGACCGTGGAAGCAGGTGGCAAATATTGCTCCTCATCTAGCAAGTCTGCTAAAGGAATGACCGCGATCGCGCCTTCCTGTTCTGGCTCCAAATAAAGTAACTGATTGACCGCTTGATCGGCAAACCCCCCAATCAAATGGGGGCGATAGTCATGGATCGCACAGGCAAGCTCAATATTACCCAGCAGATGACCTGTATCCAGAAAAATTCGCCGATAAGCTCGGTCTTCATAACGCCAAGCTGAGCGATAGAATACCGCCGTGATCACAATCGCCAGTTCAGTATTTTCTAGCATCGGATGCTGGAAACATGCCCCTTGCAGCCCTGACCAAACCTCATCTTGCCAAAAATTCACTAAAGAATGAGTCAGAGCCTGGTAGTTATAAAGTCCGGCGGGTAACTGAGGCGTTCCACGGGAAACTACATAAACTTCTGCTGGATACAAACCCCCTGCCGACGGTGCCGACCGAAGATAGAGAAACGAGCCTGTCACCGTGGACATTCTCGCCGTCAAGCCATAGCTGCAAAACAGCAACCGTGACAACCTCTGCCAAGTCCGATAAGAAGCATCAGTTTCTGTTCCGGCTTGCTCTTGCAGATAGGGTTTGAGGTCATAGCTCCTCCCCAGCTTATACTCCTTGAAAGATACGGGTTGCTGCTTCCAATCCAGCACCTTATTTTTGGAGGTAATTGTCTGAGGCTCGTACTTGGTGCGCTCGTGGTAGTGCTGTGCAATTGATTCTTTCAGTTCTGCCATGACAATTTAAATCGGCTGCGGACTAGCCTTTTTATCTTGACATTCCTAGCTCCCTACTTGTCACGAATGATAGATAAGTCCTGACCGCTCAGCCAAGACGAGTTGAGCAATTCACGGGTTGCGCCCTCACTATAAATTGCTGCCAGTATGTCTTAGTCTCAATCTATACTTTCTAATGGTTGCGGAAACGGCAACCGCAGGGGCAAGCCTTGCTACAAGCTATATCGGCTGAAAGGCTCTCCTGACAAAGACTTTAGTAGGGCAAACAAGACCATTGCCCCGATCACTAGTAGAATTTCAAAACAGGTTTTAGGTATAGATAATGGCAAAGAAGTAAATTTTTTGCACCTATTTATGAAAGACTATGCTATAAGTGTTAAGGCTTCGTTACATATAGTGCTATTGATGATCGCAGTGTAATTGCTACTTGTAGCTAGCTGGATTCTGCACAAGTACATAGTCAAATTTCTCACTTGGTCTGTCCTGCTATCACTGGTAGCTAGCAGGTTTTTTATGTGCCTTCACGTCAGTTATCGGCACGACTAGAAATTGGAGAATAGTTACTTATTCATGACAGTATCAACGTCAAAGCCCCAACCGCTGGCCGCTCTCTCAGTCGATTCTGATTTGCGTTTGAGAGACATTTTGAAAACATTGCCACAAGAGGTTTTTAAGAAAAATCCGCGTAAAGCTTGGCTAAAAGTTGCGATCAATGTCTTACTAGTGGGCTTAGGCTACTGGGGACTGGCAGTTTCTCCCTGGTTTTTGTTACCCCTAATCTGGGTTTTTATAGGTACGGCACTGACTGGGTTTTTTGTACTTGGTCACGATTGCGGTCATCGGTCGTTTGCTAATCGCAAGTGGGTCAACGATCTAGTAGGACATGTAATGTTTCTGCCGTTGATGTATCCGTTTCATAGCTGGCGCATTCTGCACAATTACCACCACAAGCACACCAATAAATTGGAGGTGGATAATGCTTGGGACCCTTTAACACCAGAGGAATTTGCCAGTTTGCCCGGTGTGGTGCAGTGGAGCTATAAACAGGCACGGGGGCGGTTTTGGTGGGTAGGTTCGATCGGTCACTGGGCACTGAGGCACTTTAACTGGTCACAATTTCAGGGCAAAGAGCGCCAGCAGGTGAAATTGTCTGTGATTGTAGTGCTGATTGGTGCGGCGATCGCGTTTCCGACTCTTATTGCCACCACGGGTATTTGGGGCTTCGTCAAATTCTGGTTGCTACCTTGGTTGGTGTATCACTTCTGGATGAGTACCTTTACCATCGTCCACCACACCGCGCCTGATATTCCCTTTATCCCCGCCGATAGCTGGCATCAGGCAAAAGCCCAGCTCAATGGAACTGTTCACTGCGACTATCCTCGATGGGTGGAATTCCTCTGTCACGACATCAATGTTCACGTTCCCCATCACCTTTCCACCGCAATTCCCTGGTACAACCTGCGGAAAGCGCATCAAAGTCTGAAAGAAAATTGGGGAGAAGACATTATTGAGCGCCAGTTTTCCTGGTCTTTAATGAAGGAAATTACCGATCAGTGTCACTTATACGACGCTGACAATTACTACCGAACCTTTAAGGATTAGTCCTGAGCGTTGGTAGGTAACTGTGCCTACCATTGCTGAGAAAACGATTAGCGATCGCTTCTATGAAAGAGGCGATCGCTTTTTTCTATGACGTTTTACAAACTCTTACTCAATCTTGCCCGTGAAAACCTTCTCAGCGCTGCCAGTCATATAAACTCGCCCATCGGTTTGGGAGTAGTCAATCTCTAAACAGCCACCGGGAAGCTCGACGGTGCAGTGGCGATCGCTTTTACCCGTCAGCACCCCCGCAACCACCGTCGCACAAGCCCCAGTGCCGCACGCTAAGGTAATTCCTGCCCCCCGTTCCCAAACTCGCATCTTCAGGTAATCTGGGCGCACGACTTGAATAAACTCAGTATTGATGCGTTGAGGAAAAGCGGGGTGATGCTCAAACTGCGAACCAATCGTTTCTAAGGGAATGGCGGCGACATCTTCAACAAAGGTGATGCAGTGAGGGTTGCCCATACTGACGCAGGTAACATCCCAAACTTCTCCAGCGGCTTCCAAGGGCTGGCTAATGACTTTCTCATCCCCAGAGCACAGGGTGGTGGGAATTTCTGCGGCTAAAAGTCGCGGTAAGCCCATGTCAACCGTCACTTGACCATCCCGGCGAAGTTTGGGAGTCATTACCCCTCCCAGAGTATGCAGGTGATATTCTGCTAAAGTTCCAGAATCACCTTCTAAATCGGCGATAAATCTAGCTAAACAGCGAATGCCATTGCCGCACATCTCTGGTTCTGAGCCATCGGAGTTGAAAATCCGCATGGTGTAGTCGGTGCCATCTTGTCCCGGTAGGGCAAAAATCACCCCATTTGCTCCAATGCCAAAATGGCGATCGCAAAGTTTAATCGCTTGCTCTGGTGTGATGAGGGGTTCAGATGAGGAGCGATTATCAATCAAAATGAAGTCGTTCCCCAGTCCGTGGTACTTTGTAAATTCAATAGCCATAATATTGCTCCGATATAGCGATTCATTCTGAGTTTCGTCTCACGGCGTCAGTTCTAAACAACTGACTGCTGACAATCGTTAAATAATTGTAAGATTCTCTCTTGTACTCTTATGCTCGTATGAGCTTCAGGTTTTGATCGTGGCTGAATTCGAGACTGGACAACCGGGCGTTCGTCAAATTCAATCCTTTATAAAAGACCAACAACGCGTTGAGGTAAAACTGCTCACCGGGGATGTCATGGTGGGTAAGGTGCGTTGGCAAGATGCTAACTGCCTATATCTCTACGATGTTGAGCCAGAAGCCGAGTCAATGATTGTTTGGCGACACGCGATCGCCTATGTGAAAGCTTAAGCGTCATGACGATTAACGGTATCAGAACCTTAAAAGATATTGCCAGCAATATCTCTTAAGACGATTAATAACTAACCCCCATAGTTCAATCTCGCTGGCTATCGAGAGGGATAAACTCTTGCATTGCTTCGCTGACGGGTGCCTTGAGCATAGGCACCGATATGGGGGTCTGCAAATCAGGCACCAGCCACTTCTGCAATTGATTCAGGGGGTAACTACCACCACACAAAAGTACGCGATCGCCAGTACGTACATCTGTACTGCCATCGGGAAAGCGGATAAATTTGCCTTCGCGGCGGATGGCTTGCACCTGAATGCCGTACTGACGCCGCCAATGGAGCTGCGAGAGGGTTTTACCATGAGCGGGACTGCCTTCAGGTACCAGCAACCATTGGCAAGGGGTAGAAGCCGCAGGAATCGCCATTTCTCCCTTTGCCAATTCATTAAAAGCAGCAATTTCATTGGATTCTCCGACGGCTAAAAGGCGATCGCCCTTTTGCAGTTTCACCTGAGGATCGGGATAGTCGAGTTCTTCCCCAGACGCGCGGCGAATAGCAACTAAGCTCACCCCCGATAGGCGGCGAACATTAGCTTGTTCTAAGGTCATCCCGATCAAGGGTGAATAATCAGGGATGTCGTACCACTTGCTATTCATCGTCTCGGCTGCGGTTCGCAAATCTTTCGCAACTTGAGAGGGTAGTTGCTCTGAGCGTAAACCCAAATAGTGAGAACTGCGAATCTGCTCCATCTCCCGCTGAATCATCCACATGGGCAATCCCACCCCAGACAAGAGATGAGCCGTGAGTTCCAAGCTTGCCTCAAACTCTGGCTGCACAACTTCTTTAGCACCGAGTTGGTAAAGCAGTTCGATGTCCCGGTCTTTAGTTGCCCGCACGACAATATCTAAGTCGGGAGCTAACTCCAGCGCTCGCTTGAGACACAACCTTGTACTCATCGGATCGGGCAGAGTAATGACCATCGATCTCGCCCGGTCTACCCCAGCTTTTTCCAGCACATGCAAACTGGCAGCATTGCCATAAACATAGGGGATTTCTGCCTCTCGCAGTTGTTGAATGGTTCGCTCAGACTGGTCTACCACCAAAACCGTGGCGTTGTGGTCTTGCATGAGCCGCATTAAATTTTTGCCCCCCTGTCCGTAGCCACAAATCACAATATGATTTTGCAGTTGTTGGCTATCAGTAGACACTTCCTGCGGCGCATCCATGGGGTCAAGGTACGGCTTCAAGAACGGGATTGTCTCGATCCAATTAAAGACAATTGGCACCAAACGCAGCATCAGGGGTGTAATCACCAGCGTCACCGCCGTTGTTCCCAAAATCAACAGATAAACTCGTCGGGAAACCAATCCCAGCACCTGTCCTTCACTGGCAAGAACAAAGGAAAATTCCCCAATTTGTGCTAGCCCCAACCCGGCAAGAACTGCTGTTCTCCACGGATAGCGAAACGCTCTTACTATGGGAGTGACAATCAAAAACTTACCCACTACAACCAACAGCACCAGTCCGAGAATCAACTCCAGGTTGTTCCACAAAAACATCGGGTCAATCAGCATCCCGACCGCTGCGAAGAATACAGCCGCGAAGATATCCCGGATTGGTTCTACATAGGTTAAAGTCTGATCTGCGTACTCCACCTCCGAAATCATCAATCCGGCGACAAACGCCCCCATCTCAATGGAAAGCCCCAGCTGATCCGTCAGCAGGGCAATGCCTAAACACAAGACGACAACCCCTAGCAAAAATAGCTCTCGGCTTTCCGTGCGGGCTAAAAGCCGCAACAAAGAGGGGATGAGCCAAATCCCTACCGCCAAAGCTCCGGCTGCAAACAATCCAATTTTTAATACCGCCAGTCCTACGGCTATCCCAATGGCGTTTAGCGGTTGATCGAGGGCGGGAAGTACCGCCAGCATTAAGCCCAGTGCCAAGTCTTGCACCACCAAAACTCCCAGCATGACTTGTCCTTGGGGCGTCTCTGTTTCGTTGCGTTCCATCAAGCACTTGAGAACGACAGCGGTAGACGACAAAGATAAGATTCCCCCCAGAAAGACTCCCTGCGCCGGGGAAGTCACCCAGCCCATTGCCACAGAGATTGAAGCCGTCACTAGGATAGTCAGGGCAATCTGCAACGCTCCTCCACCTAATGCGATCGCCCGAACTTTTTTGAGTTCCGCCAGAGAAAACTCTACTCCCAGCGCAAATAGTAAGAATGCAACTCCAAACTGTGCCAGCGTCTCGATTTGGACTAATTCTTTAATCAAACCCAGACCCGCTGGCCCAACAATTATTCCCCCCAAGATATAACCTAGCAGTGCAGGTTGACGGCATAGAGAGGCAAATAGCCCTCCAGCTGCGGCTGCTGCGAGAATGGAGACAAAATCTATAATGAGTCGAAAATCTTCTTGCACAATTTTTGTTATCTGAGAAAAATATTAAGCTGTATAAACCTAAGAATACAAATTTTTTCAGCTTAGGTGGTGCCTCAGCTAGGAGAATCGATAGCAATTTCAGGGCAAGCGTTGGAAACAGTTTCCGTGGAGTGATAGTCTATCCCCTATTAGTTACTACACATTGTTGATCGCTTGCTTGGGGAAAATTGCTTGTGCTGTCAAAGCCTACTCCGTCTCAACCGCGCCCTCGCCAAAGCTGGCTTGCTGCTACTGTTGCCTGGGTTCGACGCCGACGTATCAAATGGGGACGCGCCAGTCTCATCCTCGGTATAGTTGTAGCGATCGCGGCGATCGCTATACCCGCCCGCGCCTTGCAATCGCGGATCTCACCCAACCCGGCTCAGTTGGGCGACACCCTATCCGTCGCTGTGCAGCCAAATTCTGCGGGTAGTCCTCCCACCGTCAAAATGGGTGGTAAGACTTACCCCGCCTTTGCCATCGGTTCTGGAGAATTTCGGACTTTAATCCCGACAAGCCCCTTGGACAAGCCGGGAACGATAACGGTACAAGTGACAAGCGAAGGTGAAGTCAAAAACCTCTCGGTTCCCCTAAAAAATCGCTCTTTCCCCACACAACGAATTCGGCTTTCCGGTGCCGCCTCGCAGTCAGCGACACAGCAGGAACTGGATCGGGTAGCCGCCTTCAAACAACTGGAGACGCCAGAAAAATATTGGAACGGTATCTTTGTCAAGCCTAATGCGGGTCGCATCTCGTCAGGTTATGGCATTCGCCGCTACTACAACGGTGTTTTTGCTGAAGACTATTACCATCGTGGTGTTGATTATGCAGGTGGCATGGGTTCTCCCGTCGTTGCCCCCGCAGCTGGTCGAATCGCCTTAGTGGGTAAAGTATCAGAAGGATTCCGAGTGCATGGCAACACCGTCGGCATTGACCACGGTCAGGGTGTAACTAGTATCATGCTGCATCTGAGCCGCATTGACGTTAAAGAAGGTGACGTTGTCCAAGCGGGGCAACGGATTGGTGCCATCGGCTCAACGGGAGCCTCTACGGGGCCTCATCTGCACTGGGGATTATATGTTCACGGCATTTCTGTAGACCCTGTACCCTGGAGATTCCAAGGATTTAATTAGAACTTTTGGTAATAATTTCCTAAAAGTTCTTAAGTTTTACGAAATTTTGGGTTGACTTAAGGAAAAATTGTGGCAAACTGCCCTGTCTGTCGTACCACTGCGAAGCATACTTCCAAGTCATGAGCATAGAAAAGATTGTTGAACAAGCCCTACAAGATGGTTATTTGACGCCAGTGATGGAGACGGAAGTGGGGCGGATTTGTGATACTGCCTCAGAACTTTCTATCGAAGAGTATATGGCGTTGGATCGGTTGATGGGGGCACTCTTGACTGGAGAAGTCGTTGCAGTGCCACGCAAACAATTCATCAACGTGATGGAAGAGTTGGTACTTAGCGAGGCGATCGCTCACGTTGCCGAAATTGAAGCCACCAGCGATCGCGTTTTAGATGTTGGCGACATCGCTGCCTACGCCCTCAACCGCCTGCCTCCGCTTTATGCCACCACCGAAGAAGGTGCCCGGTATCAGCGCCAACGGGCAAAAGAGGAACTAGCGGAGTTGATTACTCAGCAAGTGAGTAGCGCCATTTCCCGTAACCTCGATCGCCCCGACTTCGGCTCTGAACGTCAAGCGATTTCTAAAAGCAAAGACGTACTCAGGAATATCAGCGACCTACTTCAAGGCTACGCGACTAACTTTGAGCAAAAACCCAACTCGTAGTAGTCTCTCGACCTATCTACAAACATATCTAGAACCCCTCTATTCCTCCCTGTTCGCGAGGGATAGAGGGGTTCTGATGACTGACGATGTAATGTGTGCAGGACGTTTAGGTGAGTTTATTGCCCAAATAGCGTCGGGAAAGAATTGCCTACCCGGTGCTATTTGCCTTTTCTAAGGCAGAAAACTCTGTTCATCCCTTAGCCGGAGAAGCTTTGATAAAAGAAGTAGGTCGCCATCGGAATCACTGTCGCTGCAATTAACAGGGCAATCACCCAGATTGTGGCTTTACCTGTTTCCGTGTCCTCTGCGGAGGTAAAGGTGCCTTCTACCTGAACAATCTGTTCAACAATTGGCGGGCCAGGATCGGGTTCGCCAGAGAGGACAGCAACAAGGCGATCGCTAGCATCCAATAACGCCTGATTATATTTGTTACCCGATCTCAGGGGTACCTGTACAGTTTCAGCAGAGACACTTTCAGCCGTGTCGTTAGGCAGAAGCGACTGAACAGATTCCCCTGTGCGAATCGCTGAATTATTCGTCAGGGTATCAATGACCAGTAACGTTTGATTGGCTTGCGCTTCTGGTGTAGGATACCATTTTTCAAATAACTGATTGGTAAAGCTTTCGATCGTCTCACCATAGTCGAGACGATGGACAGTCACCATTCTGACTTCCTTGCCTGTTTTCTTAGCTAAAGTTTCCAAATTGCCACCCAATTGACCTTCCGTAAGGCGACTGAGAACTTCACCTTTATCAACAATCCAAGTCGGTTCTCCGGCTGATACGTTGGGCATCTGATAGACACCCGTGGCGTTAGCTGGTGCCGCTACGATTCCCGCGAGCAAAAGGCTTAAAAGGAAGGCGAAAACTAATCGTTGTCGGTTTCCCCCCCTCTGGAAGATGGAATTGAGGAGCTGTTTCATGGCATCGATCTCAAACTTGACTTTTCCAAAAAATACTATAAAAGCTGAAGCGAAACTCACTTCTTAAAGTTGTGACATGCTACGGTTGATGATAATCTTCAGCCTACTCCCCAAGAGTGCCAGCTATGAGTAAAGCAGAAATTTATCGGGGTTGGATTGTCGAAGCCAGACCAGTGTTCTGTGTTCAAGTTTGGAGCGCTGGTGGTCAATGTATGATTCCGGTTCACAATGCCAAGACGGAGGAAGAAGCTCTCGAGATGGCAAAGCAGTGGATAGACCTGCAAATGTCTCCTGAAGGTTTTCCATCATCAACGAGTGATTCGTCTGCTTCTGACTTTGACGATGATGATATTCCCTTCTAGAAGATCGGTACACAATTAGCTGTGTAATCAAAAGTCTTCCCAAAAATATTTCTCTTGGCTATCAAGAATGTCTTGCTGCATTTCGTTTTTATTAGAACAGGGTGGGTTTTGAGGGTTCCGATATCGGTGAAACTTATAACTTCTCGTCTAAACCCGTCCCTACATCCCTACACATAAAACCTTTTTAAAAACGTCACTGAAGCCAGCGAAAGGCACGATGTAACTCAGCCATGCCATTATCCCGATACCAACGACCATGAGCGAGAATGATTTTCTCTGGGTTCCATTGGAGCATTCGCTGCAAACAGCTACGGGCTTGCTCCTTTTGTCCCCAAAACGTCATTCGCAAATCCAGCGGGGTTTTTCCATCAGGATCGGCATTACCTGCTAACTTAATCAACCAACGATACTTCTGAGTAACTTTGTTTAGCTCAAAGTTTTCGATGAGGTCGGCGAGGATTAGGGTAGCACTCTGGCGATGGAAAAATACTACTTCATCCATAAATCGACTGCCACGAAAGAGCAACTGGTCAAGATCTTCCGCCCACTGCGACGGCGGTTCATCTTCCAAATCGGCATGAAAAGTCACTTCGATCTGCTGCTGTGCTGCGCGATCGCGAACACCTGGCGATGCCCAAGTTGTGGCTTCTGGATAGGCTTTCGCCCAGGTAGCGATATGAGCATAATGGATTTTGTTCGGTGAAATGAGATGGCGCACTGAGCCAAGGGTGTCTATTTGGTCTTTGAGTGATTGAGTCAGTTCTATTGGCGAATGACACCATAACTCACCGTTGCTCAATCGCACAATCGTCATGCGCGTTGGGAAAGGAGTAAAGGTTCCGTACATTGCCATCCGCACAATTGGCCCATCAACAATCCAAATATCCTCATCAACAGATTTAAGGGTGTCGATCGGTTCATATAGCTCGATTCCATCGGGGTTCATAACGGCTTATATTTCAAGGGGTATGGGACTGGAGCGAGCAACATCAAGAGGCGATCGCCCCCAACTTTACAGAAGTACACTAACTCAAATAATAGTCATGGAACGAGAGATTACAGATAGCGACGGCATTACCTGGACATGTATTCAAGCCTATTCTGGGCTTGACAACAACGCAGCAAAAAAAGACGCGGCGCAGGTTAAAGGACAAGAGGATACCTACTGGGTCGTCTGTACGCCCAGTGGTGGCGCAAAGTCGGTGCGACTCAAGCTTGAGGGCGAATGGGAGAAATCCTACTCTGATGAGATGTTGCTCAATGAAATTCAAGCACAGCAGGAGGTATGACCAAAGCTAAATCAAGTGGTTTTGATTCGACAAAATGTTAGGCGGTGGTGTGCACGAAACGATAACCTACATCATGCTGCGTCTGCTGGCGTAGGTATCCATACTTTTGATCCCATTCTCCTGTCTGTAAATCCTCACGTAAGCTCGATAACCCTTGCTCTAATTCCTCGTCAGTTAGTTTGGCAAAGGATGAAATCCCACTACGAACACTGCTTTCCAGGTAAAGTTCTGGTCGTGCCCAACCAACCGCAGCAAATGAGTCTGACAAATCATGCGGCAACGCGAAAGGTATTGTATTCATGCCTGTACCCGTAATTGATTCGATTTCAGACATTAACTCTGAAATTGACAAAAACGTAGACTGTACATCTGAAACGAACGAGGGAAAATACTGCGTTAACCAAAAACTAAAAATCATTTCTGGATCGTAAGTAAATAGAACTATCTGTCTACCACCTGTAACTCTGTGGACTTCTTGCAAGGCTTGTCGATAGTTCTGAAAATGGTGGAAGGCAAGCATGATAATGGCTGCATCTGCCGATCGATCGGGCAAAGGCAGATTTTCAGCATCAGCGTCTATCCATTGAATGGCAGGATGAGCGATCGCCTGACTCCGCATCGTAGCTGATGGCTCAACAGCAAGGACACGATACCCATGCTCAGCGAGTACAAGTGCGTAGGAACCTGTGCCAGCGCCAATATCTGCAATAGTAGATACTTGCCGGGATGTCAGAATTTCTAGCAGCTTTGCAGCAATACGTGGATCGCTTCTTCTAGTTTGGGCGTAGGTTCCCCCAATCGTGTCGTAAAGTGCCATCCCTGCTTCCTCAATGCTTTGCAGTAAATTTAGCACTTGCTACTGAATCGATCGCAAAAAAAGTAGTCCTTGTGAGACTACTTCTGCATCATATAATCAGTGCCAAAGAGTGCCGAAGAAATAATTATCCAGCAGTAAGCAATGGAACTGGAGCGAGCAACATCAAGAGGCGATCGCCCCCAGTCTTACAGAAGTAAAATAACTCAAACAATAGTCATGGAACGAGAGATTACAGATAGCGACGGCATTACCTGGAAATGTGTTCAAGCCTACTCTGGGATTGACAACAACACAGAAAACAAAGACGCGGCGCAGGTTAAAGGACAAGAGGATAGCTACTGGGTCGTTTGTACGCCCAGTGGTGGCGCAAAGTCGGTGCGACTCAAGCTTGAGGGCGAATGGGAGAAATCCTACTCTGATGAGATGTTGCTCAACGAAATTCAAGCACAGCAGGAGGTATGACCACAGCCAAAGCAAGTTGTCTGGGCAGTACCGTAAAGTGCGATCGCGCATATTGCAACTGGCAATGGTCAGACACAAAGCAAAAACAGCAGGATAATCTGTCTCGTCTGCTAGATAATTTTCACGTTTAGTTGACTTTTGAACACCCACCAACAGCCGTTAAAAAACGACTGCCACCGGGGACTTGTTAGGTTGCTGGCTACTGACCCATTTGTAGTTTGCGCCACTGTGCTGCTTTCTTATCCATTTCTTTGATGAACTCATCTTTGCCATCCATATATCTATCGATATTTGTTGGATGTTCTCTTGCTAACTTGCGCTTTAGCTCACTGTATCTCTGCGCGTCTTCAGTATGAGCAATCATATAATCTCGAAACGCCAAGTGACGTTCTACCTGCTCTGAACCGACTTCAAAAGCATGAATATGATGCGTTCTGACACCTTCTTGGCTGTCTTTACGAAAGTATCGACGATCAGGAATTCCAAATTCACCCATCACTTCATAACCAAGTGATTCCATTACTGAACTCTGCTCATCTACTTTAATAATGTCTTTGACTTCAACCAACAGATCGATAATGGGTTTTGCATAAATACCAGGAATGGCTGTGCTGCCGATGTGATGTATGGCGACAACATTTTCGTCCAAGGCATCGACAACATGCTTCGATTCAGCCTCAAATGCCTCTTGCCACTTTGGGTCATGTAGGATAACTTCGACTTTCCTCATAATTTAATTAGACTGATTCTGTCTGCCTAATACTTCCGATGCGGGTGATTAAACTGAAAGTTCGCAGTCTAAAATCCCAAAATGGGTGATTAGACTGCGAGTTGTCTGTATATTAACCCTGTGTAGAGGGATAAAGAAAAAAAGTAGTCTTTGTGAGACTACTTTTGCATCATAGAATAAGTACCAAGGATCGCAGATGAAATAATTTCTAGCAGTAAGCATGAAAACACTTTCTCTACTTCGAGAAGGTATTCTTGTTACAGGCTAGGTTAAGCATTCGATGAACTCGGCATAACGATTTCTGCTGACTTCACAAATCCGTAGTAAAACGCGATCGCAGCAGTTAGAGCATTGAGCCAGATATTATTTCCAAAAAGTGGTGTCAGCCCAAACAGAGTATTTGCAAAAGGCAGCAATCCTAAAATAGCACCTGCTGCATAGAGGAGAGCGAAGATGCGATTGAACACAATTGATCCGCTTAAGCTAGTAAATCCAGCAATTCCCCAAACACCTACTAAAATGCCAATTGCATTATGAAAATAGTTGGTGGGGAATACCCCGAATATATAGCCGAAGCCTGGTTCGGAGGTAAATTCAAGAGAGGGAGTGACAAAAGCAGGCACAAATCCCGCTAAGCCAAGTAACAAGAAAAGGAGACCTAGGCTTAGAGCTGTGTAACGAATTGCGGAATTTGAAGATTTTGATGTTTGCATGGCAGTATTTTATTTTGAGCTTCAAAAATTTTTAATGTGGACTAGACAACTGTTTTATTGTTGTTGCGATAAACAAAAGACAGTTTGTAACTGACTGTTCAATTTCTTAGTGAATTAAGTGGAGTACATCCCGAAGAACGCTATAACCACCTAGATCCCAAACAAGATAGGCGACAAAACCAAGCATTGCTAGACGACCATTCCATAGCTCTTGCTGTGGGTTCCAGCCAAAAATCCAGGCATTACGATCAGAACCGTTGTAAGCCGGAGCGACTGTAGGGACTTGGGCGTTACTGGTTGTTGAATTCTTCATAGTGGATAGTTCTCAATGAGGCTGTTTCTAGTTTTTATGCTATCGAGTAAATTCGTTGGCATTGTCTGCCGTTAGAATTGAACTTCATCTATATCTAAAGATTCGATTTGTAACGCTCGATTGTTAATATCGATACAAGAACAAGTATCCTTATTTATCAATAACATAAGGGAGTAAAAGTCCGGATTTTTACTTCGGAAGATTGACATCAAAATCGATCGAAAGTCCAATGGCTAATCGAGAACAGTTTGCTTATAAGAGTGCAAGATGTCATTTGCGCTCATTGGTGCCGGGAGAAAAATTCGTTTTTCACACCAAAAGAAGCGAGGGCATCATGCTGAGGCAGAAAACCGATATCGGTTCACGATTAAGGCGAAGGCACTTACTGGGAATGTTTTTGGCAGGCATCACTGGGGCGATTGGATCAGCCTGTACCACCAACTCTATACAGAGAATTACATCGATGAGAACAGACAAACCACAGAATCAGGATCAGGCGTCTATGAATGGACGCCTGCTGGCACGACCAACGCAGCCTACAGGAACGGCACCAATCGGTCTGCAACCATTGGGACTTTCTACCAAGCGGGACGGACTCCTCTACGTGCCTAAAAATTACCAAGCTTCCCGACCCGCGCCACTGGTAGTGATGCTGCACGGCGCAGGCGGCGACGCACGCGGTGGATTGATGCTCCAAAATCTCGCCGACGCGGCTGGACTAATCCTGCTGGCACCTGCCTCACGCCGCCAGACGTGGGATGTGCTGTTTGGTGAATATGGCCCCGATATCACCTTGATCGATCAGGCACTGGCGCAGACGTTCAGCCGCTATGCTGTAGACCCCACTCGTCTTGCGATCGCGGGCTTCTCGGATGGGGCTTCCTATGCGCTCAGTGTTGGCATCACCAATGGCGACTTGTTCACCCATGTCATAGCATTCTCGCCGGGGTTTATGGCACCCGCTTCACAGGTTGGCTCACCGCGTCTGTTCATCTCCCACGGCACGCAAGACTCTGTTTTACCGATCGATAATTGTAGCCGTAGGATAGTGCCGCAGGTGCAACGTGCTGGCTACGATGTGGTTTATCGGGAGTTCGACGGTTCCCACACAATTCCTCCGGCGATCGCACTATCCGCACTGGAGTGGTTCACGGCGTAGCGGGATATTTTCGTACAAATTCTAAATTTATCAACCTGAATGAACACAAAAGGCACAGTAGTATTCGACATCATCGGCACCTGCTTCAGTTTGGACAAGCCCCGCCAGAGATTGGTAGAGCTGGGTGCCCCTCCTCATGCTCTCGAACTCTGGTTTGCCCAAACCTTACGGGATGCCTTCGCCCTCTCCCATGCAGGTAGCTACCGACCACTCAAGGAAGTCCTAGAGGCAGAACTGCCCCGGACGCTCAAGGTGTTAGGAATTGAGGCAGATAACGACAAGCGATCACACATAGTAAAAGCCTTCTCCGAACTGGAGCCACAGCCAGAGGCTCTAGAAGCTTTTCGCCTTCTAACGACAGCAGGCTGGAAGCTAATCGCCCTCACTAACGGCAGTAAGGACTCCACCCATAAGCTGCTAAAACAAGCCAATGCTCTTGAGTACTTTGCCAGCATCTTCTCTTGTGATGCGATCGGGAAGACAAAGCCGCATCCGGATGTCTACGCCTTGCCGAAGCCAGATTTCGAGGGTGATGTCTGGATGGTTGCGGCTCATGCTTGGGATATTGCAGGTGCCGCCTGTGCTGGTTTGCGAACGGCTTTCATTAATAAGCAAGAGAAGGAATACCTCGGTGTTTATCCGCAACCAGAGATAATCGCTAGTGATTTGGTTGAAGCCGCGAACCGAATTGTGGAGGGATGACACGCTCGTTAAGGCGAATAGGGTTGGCTTTTGCCAGGAATTTATCAGGCTTTCTCCTTCAACTGGTGCTTATTAAGAGTGCCAGTGGGCTGTTTTGTTTAGCGATTTAGCAGTGATTGAATGCGCTGTGGCGGCAAAAATATTTTGTAGGCTTGACCAACAATTTTAGTCTTTGGTACAAATCCCCAAACGTGAGAGTCAAAACTATTGTTACGATTGTCGCCTAAGACAAAATAGGAATTAGCAGGCACGACCGTTGTTCCCCATTGATAAACGGGGGATTCGGCAATATAGGTTTCTTGTAAGGGTTGGTTATTAATATATACAATGCCGTTGTTGATGCGAACGGCTTGCCCCGGCTTGCCAATGACGCGCTTGATATAAAATTGCTCTTTGTTTTTATCAGCTTGGGAGTCTAAATCTTTAGCCGCTTGAGGAGCTTTGAAGACGATAAAATCGCCAGTTTCGGGAAGATAATTGCTGGGTTTTTTAACAAAAATTTTGTCACCTACTTGTAGAGTAGGAAGCATTGATTTACTAGGAATTTCAAAAATTTCGACTTCCTGAGCAATTACCTGAGGTAAGTAACTTCCGAATAACTGGAACGCTAAAACCGCACTTACAATCAGGAAGATTTTTAAATACTGTCGATTTTTTTGGCGCTTGGGAAAGCTGATAAAAGCATGGTAGCAGCTAACGGCAGAGATAATCGGGCTAAAAATAAGTAACTGTGAAGAGAAGGATTTTAGAGCAGAAACAATAATGAGCAAAGATAGAAAAAAAGCCCCAAGAATGGGTTTTTGCAGATAAAAATGTCCTAATCCCGGTAAAACTCTGGAAAGAAAAACCGCAAACCAGGGATTTTTGTGGATTCGGGGAATTTTTTCGAGTTGCGGATTGTTGAGCTGCTGAAAAACTGAAGCGTGGGCGTCAAAGAGACTGGCAATGTAGAGAATGCTGATGGGGAGCAAACAGTATAAGCCAGTAATGGTATTGCCAGTAGGACTGAAAATTGACCAAATGGCGATCGCGATCAGTGCTAGCTGGCTAGCAGCAAATGCTATTCCCTTGAGTGTCTTCCCAGCGTATAGCTGTCCGATACCGGGAAAAAACATGGAGAGATTAACCGCTAACCAAGGTTCAAACATACCGCAAGTTTTGAGTCAGTGAGCTAGGGGTTAGGGTTTTTCGTCGGTACGCAAAACTTAAAGGCTAAATTTTGCAGTCGTTACTATTATCGCTGCGAAGTGGCGATCGCCCGGTAGGTTATTAGTTTTCAATCCCGGCACCTATTTTATCTAGGCATCATGCCGGATAACCTGCCTATCATAGAGAAGACTCTCTTGAGATGGTATAACTTCTCTCCCCGATGATTGCCCCTAGCGAGTTTAAGTGCTATCTACAAGAAATCTGCCGCCGCTACGAGCAGTGGTGGACTGTGGATGCTTTGACTGAAATGATCGCGGATCGACAGGCAACCTTCTCATTTGAGCAGATGGTGCAAACTGAGGAGAAGAAGCCAAGGGAGAAGCCGCAGATAGTCTCACTGCCAATAGTCAAAGGAATCCAGAATTACGTCAAATCTGAGCATATTTTGCTGGTAGGTTCGCCAGGTGTCGGCAAATCAACGGCGCTTTTGCGTTGTTTGGTCAGTTTTGCAAAAGAAGAGCTTGGGAAAGCAGAACCTCGAATTCCCGTGCTGGTTCCGTTGAAAAGGTACAACGTCCGTTTTTCTAGCTCTGAAGATCCTTCAGGGATGTTGACTCTGATTAGAGAGGCGCTTAAGCCACAACTACGACTGAAAATTTCAGAAGTTGAAGAACTACTGTTTGAGGAACGGCTGATTCTGCTCTTGGATGGCTTGAACGAGATGCCAGCAGACACAGTTCGTACACAACTGAAAGCATTTCGTGAGGAGTGCGATAAGATACCATTCATCTGCACAACGCGAGAGCTAGGCAGCGGCGATTTGGGCATCAAAAGAAGGTTGGAAGTTCAACCGCCTAGCCCTCTAGAAATCAATCGCTTCTTGCGAGAATGTATGCCCGCTCAAGCGGAACAGGTGTTGCAATTGTTGAGCCGAGACAATCGAGAGTTAAGCCGCACGCCATTTGTCTTGTGGATGCTGTATCACTTGTTTCAGGAGACGGGCGCTGTTGTAGAGACTTTGGGAGAGGCATTCCGTCAATTTTTTCAGTCTTTCAAAAAATACAAGGAAGACGCACCCGTTACAGATGAGCGTCGCAAAGCTTGGAATCCTTGGCTGGAACATCTGGCGTTCACAATGCTGGACTCCCCGGAGCCAAACGATCCTGGCTTAGTAATCTCTGATGAGCAAGCAGAAAAAGTCCTTGCTGAAAGGTTTGGCGATCTTCATGGTGCTTCATCCCGGATTGAAGAGTTACTGAAGTATCACTTTTTGGAAAGAGTCTCTGAGAAGGAAGTTAGTTTTCACCATCAACTAATCCAGGAATACTATGCGGCGGAATACTTGCTGCAATATTTACCTGAACTTCTGAGGGATGAGGAAGGTGAAACGCAACTAAAATGTTACTATCTCAACTACCGAAAGTGGACAGAACCCCTGGCACTGATGCTGGAGTTAGTGGAGGAGCAGACACAGACAGTACAAGTGGTGCAGTTAGCTTTAGAGGTAGATTTGAGGCTAGGAGCGAGGCTAGCGGGGGCAGTAAAATCACAGTTTCAGGAACAAACAGTTAGTTTAGTTAAAGGACTAGTAATTCCTCAGTACCTCGAAATACGTTTGTTAGGTATAACGCGCTCTGGATATGCTGTTACTTCCATAAAACAAGCCTTGAAAAATGAAAATTTTGATACTCGCACTTTAGCTATTTCTGCTCTAGGGGAGATTAATAATGAGGCTACAACTTCCGTTTTGATCGAAATTTTAGAAGATAAAAACGAAGATTCTATGATTCGAGCTACAGCAGCTCGTACTTTGGGAGAAATCGGCAGTAGCAAGGTAACTTCTTCTCTAATTAAAGCTTTAAAAAATACTCGTTTAGTCCAAACAATAATTTTTACTGAAATAAAAGAAAATGTCTCTCAAGTTCCAAATCAAACTTTACTCGAAGCCCATAGTAGAATTTCTACAGTTTGTAGGAGTATTATTGAGACGTTAGGAAAAATTGGCAACGAATCTGCAGTTCCTATTTTGATACAAGTCTGGCGAGATCCAGATTCGATGTTTTGCTATGAAGCTGCTGTTACTCTGAGGAAAATTGGTGGTAAGGTTGCGGTTTCTAATTTACTACAGGCTTTAAGAAAACCTAGTCAAGCTAATTGTATTGCTAGCAGCTCTGCTTATGCATTTGGAACGGTTAGAGATAAAGCAGCAGTTCCTGATTTAATGCAAGCGTTGAAGGACAAGAACAATGAGTCTTTATTTCGTCATGATGTTGCTATTGCACTAGGCGAAATGGGCAGTGAAGATGCAATTTCTCTTTTACTCCAAATAATCGAAGACAAGAATGAAGAATCTTTAGTTCGTTACGGTGCAGCTTATGCATTAGGAGAACTTAGATGTAAGAATACAATTCCCGCTTTACTTCAAACTATGGAAGATAAAGACGTTCAGATTCGGAGTGGTGTTGCTTATGCCTTAGGAAAAACTGGTAGTGAAGAGGCAATCTCTATTTTAGTTAAAACGCTAGAAAATCAGATTGAAGACCAGAATGTTCGTTCTGCTGCTGCTTATGCCTTAGGAAAAATTGGTAGTAGAACTGTAATTACTCATTTAGTTGAAGCTTTAAGCGATCAAGAATATTCAGTTCGTATGCGTGCAGTAGAAGCACTAGGTGAACTTGGAGGTAGTACAGAGGTTCCATTAATAATAAAAATATTGGAAAATCAAGATGAGTACTATGATATTCGCCATACTGCTGCTTACGTGTTAGGAAAAATTGGAACTGAGGCAGCTATTAGGGGACTACTATCGGTTTTAAAAGATAGAAACCCACATATTCGTCGGAGTGCTATCGACGGATTAGAGAAAGCTAAATCTGAGAAAACTACTACTAAGTTGATAGAAAATTCATTAATAAGCTGTTTAAATGACGAAGCCTTTTTTGTTCGTCAGAATGCTGCTTATGCTTTAGGAAAAATCGCTACCTCTGAAATACTAACCAATCTGACTGATCTTCTACGAGAAATGGGAGAAACAGATTTACTAGATACAATTTCTCACATCCAATCACGCTGTGGATTCTACAACTACGAAATTGCCCAATCTAGCCCATCAGAACTGCCAAATGCAAACGGTAATGTACAAAATGAATTCATCCAAGGAAGACTTAACGTGACCAACAACTTCAACTTCGATCAACGCGGAGCAAGCATCGGTGTTAATGTCGCTAATGAAGGTAGCAACATTAAATTCATCCAACATGCGAAGCAGAGTATTAACATCTCCGAGCAAGATCTTGCGGAAGCTGCTCAAAAGATTCAAGCTCTCTTGAATCAACTCGCTCAAACCTATCCCCCTACCACCGAAACCCAACAACAAAACTTTATCCAAAAATTCTTAGAACAGCTTGAATCTACTCCTAACCTCATCAAAGTTCTCCTCGCAGGTGGCATCGAAGGACTGAAAATTCTCTGTCCTCCTGCCGGAATTCCTGTTGAAATGGCACGTCGTCTCTACGAAGTCGTGCAAGAACGTCACAGTCAACGGTAAGCAAAGGAGAACAAATCATGCAAATCACCATCGAACTCCCCGACGACATCGCCAATCAACTGCAACTGCAACCCGCCAACATCTCCCGCCGAATTTTAGAACTCATCGCGGCTGATAACTATCGCCAAGGACGCACTGGCGCTGCCCAAGTCCGGCGAATGCTCAACTTATCATCCCGCTGGGAAACCTACGAATTCCTCAAGCGTGAAAAAGCCCACTTGCCCTACACTGAAGACGACTTGGAGCAGGATGCACAAGCTATTGGCAACGTTTTAGCCAAGGAATGATTATTGTCTCCAATACTTCCCCAATCAACTACCTAATCCTGATTGGTCACATCAACCTTTTGCCCGAACTGTTTAGGCAAATCATCATTCCCCAGGCAGTTTACAGCGAACTGTCCGATGCATCTGCCCCCTCACCTGTCCAAACTTGGATTGCAACTCCACCCGATTGGCTCAACATTCAGCCTGTCAGCCAATCTTCGGATGCAATTCTTGATCTACTCGATCCTGGAGAACGCGAAGCCATTCTTCTAGCCCAAGAACTCAATGCAGATTTACTTTTATTAGATGATATGAAGGCACGTCGCACTGCCACAGAAAGAGGATTTGCGATCGCGGGCATCCTCGGAATTCTAGATCAAGCAGCGACGATGAAACTCATCGATCTACCTGCTGCTGTCCAAAACCTTCAAAGTACATCCTTCTGGGCATCTGACAGTTTGTTTCAAAAGTTGTTAGATAAGCACTTGTGAATTACCTTACTTCCTGAGTAAATCCCCGGAGATCCCCCTAAATCCCCCTTCAAAAGGGGGACTTTCAAGAGATAGCAAAGCTTCCTCTGGCTTCCCCCCTTTTTAACCCTGGCTAGGGGGGATCTATCCAATCATTAGGCAACCTAGCCAGTTAACATTACTTTAGAAACAGTCTCTTAAGTTTGTCGATTAAGCAGCATCGAGCCAGCTTGGTCTACTGGTAGCACAAGCACCTCGCTGATATTGACGTGAGGGGGGCGCGTGGCGCAGTAAAACACAACGTCAGCGATATCTTCTGGCGTTAGGGGAGTCAGTCCCTGATAGACGGTTTTTGCACGGTCTGTATCGCCATGAAACCTCACATTACTGAAGTTAGTTTCCACTAAACCAGGGTCAACGGAACTCACCCGCACGGGGGTTCCCAGTAAGTCTTGCTTTAACCCTTCGGATATAGCACGAACAGCGGCTTTGGTGGCGCAGTAAACATTGCCACGGGGGTAGGTAAAATGTCCGGCAACAGAACCAATATTGATGATGTGACCTTTCCCGCGACTGACCATTCCTGGGACGATTTGGCGCGTCATGTACAGCAGCCCTTTGATATTGGTATCGATCATTTCTTCCCAGTCTTGGATGCTGCCTTCCTGTAGCTTGTCGAGTCCGCGACTGAGTCCGGCATTGTTGACGAGAATATCAATGGCTGACCAAGGTTCTGGGAGGCTGTCTAGGGCAGATTCCACAGCGGCGCGATCGCATACATTAAACGGCAGTACATGCACCTGGCAATTTGTTTCCTGAGAAAGCTTTGCTGCCAGTGACTCAAGCTTTTCCGGGTGTCGTGCTACCAAAATCAGCTTGGCATTGGCTTGAGCAAACATCTCAGCGCAGGCTGCGCCAATGCCGCTACTAGCACCCGTAATCAAAACAACTGAATTTTGCAAAGAAGCCATAAAATTTGGGATTTTTAGCTTCTAGAGTAATCGAAAATCGCCGATTGGTTGGTGTGAGGGCGAAAAAAGCGATCGCACAACCGGGAAGGTAAAGAGTGCAACCGCAGGATAATCTAACGCTCTACTACATTCAGGCGCTGAGTAATAGTAGTCATCCCATCCCCTCGAATTAAGACGGCGGAAATCCACTGTCCATCTGGGCGTAGGGGGGCTTTACCTACTTTGAAAATTCCTCCGGCTGAGAGCAACTCTAGTTCAAACTTTGAGGGACTCATCAGGCGATCGCTATTAACCGGTTCTTCCATGGCGGTTCCTAAAAGTAAGGCATCGCCGAGGGGTTCTTGGACAATGGCGTCAAAGCTGTACTGCTGCCCTACTCGCACCTGTTCGGGTAAGTTAACCTTCACGGTGGGGGGATTCTTACCAGACATTAGCTGAGTGCGCTCGGCAAGAACTGTCTGCTCAACAATTTTTTGGTCATCGAAGCGCTGACGCGATCGCAATGTCGATTCTAGCTTCACCCCAGATCCGGCATCAGGCTGCGTCCCCGTAATGTAGGTAACGGTTTCGGCAATAATATCATCCCCTTTTGCTTCCCAAGATTTCAGTTCAGTGCGGTACTTCAGCTCTGGATAGCGCTCCCAAAGCTGAGTTAAGGAGCTTTTGAGGGCATCACGAGTTAAGCCGTCGGTATGGGTGAAGTTTGGGCTATAAAACTGCATTACCCCCTCAAGGTTACGAGCGTTGGCGGCGACATCAATTTGAGCGATCGCATTTTTCAGCTCTTCTGGTGCCGTTTCTGGGCTAGCGGCTTGGGCTGGGCTGAGGAAGGAAAAAGCCACGAGCAAAGAAGCAACCAGGTTGAACGGTTGCCGAAAAGAGGTTACAGGGTTACGCATAGCGTGGTAGTAGTGGTGATTAAACAAAGGGAATCTAATTTCTATCGTTCTATCTTAGCGGGGAGTCTGATGGGGTTATCGTACTGCCACCAGTACCCTAGGTTTAGTTATAGGTACGACGATATCCTCAAATAAACAAAGAGGCAGGTCGAGTACCTAAATACCCTCGCCAATTTATAACTGATTTTTGATTTTACCCGTTGCTGCCTAGGAGAAAGATGTCTAAGTCACCCATTCGATTGCTGATTGCTGCTAGTGGTACGGGGGGACATTTGTTTCCGGCGATCGCTCTTGCTGAACAGTTATCTGATTATGAGATTGAGTGGCTAGGCGTTCCAGATCGCCTAGATCGTGAGTTAGTTCCCGCTCAGTACCCCCTACATACGATCGCCGTTGAAGGATTTCAGCAGCGGTTTGGACTAGGCAGCGTGCGAATCCTCAAGGGGCTGATTGCCTCAATTCGGGTGGTGCAACGACTGCTCAAAAATCGGCAAATTGACGCCGTATTTACCACAGGTGGTTATATTGCCGCTCCCGCAATCATGGCGGCGCGATTCCAAGGTTTACCTGTTATTTTGCATGAATCCAATGCCATACCTGGCAAGGTAACCCGCTGGCTCAGTCCCTTCTGTAGTGCGGTGGCGCTAGGGTTTGAGTCGGCGGCTCAGTATCTTCCCAAAGCAAAAACCGTTTATGTAGGAACGCCTGTGAGGGCAAACTTTCAAAAGCCGTGCCAGCTAGAGTTACCCATTCCGGATCATGTGCCCTTGATTGTCGTGGTGGGCGGTTCCCAAGGCGCGATCGCGGTTAATCAATTTGTGCGTCAGTCTGCCCCTGCTTGGTTGGCAACAGGGGCTTGGGTGGTTCATCTCACAGGCGATAAAGACCCTGATGCTAAAAGCCTGGAACACCCGCAGTATCTTTCCCTACCCTTTTATGACAATATGGCAGGACTATTTCAACGTGCCGATTTAGCCATCAGTCGTGCAGGTGCGGGGACGCTAACCGAACTCGCCGTCACCCAAACCCCCGCCCTTCTGATTCCCTTTCCCTACGCGGCTGAAGATCACCAAGCCTTTAATGCGAAAATTTTTGCCGATGCTGGGGCGGCGTTAGTTTTCCGTCAGTCGGAACTGACAGCGGAAGTGTTAGAAAGTAAGGTTTTGCATTTGTTGCGATCGCCAGAATTATTGCAGGAAATGGCGCACAAATCCGGCACTCTCGCTGTAACCGATAGTGCAAAACGTTTAGCGGCTTTAGTGAGTGATTTGAAGGATAAATAATCTCTCATGACACCAAGGGAATTAGCCCTATGGGGTGAGGCTTCTGAAAAATTGCTAAGGTTTAATAAGTAATAAAGTTGCCAAATATTACAAAATTAATGCTCATACAATAGCACCTAAAATAGCAAAAATATTGCAAAGTAGTTCCTGCTGAAGCAATTTTTATTAAGAGTTGAAAGTGTAGGGGTGAGAGACTTTGCTCCTGATATAGCCTCAAACTGAAAAAGCAATAGTCTCCGATAATTTATTGATAATTTTACTGCTTAAACTTCGCGAGAAAACGTTTAAATACTCTAGACAAAATTAATGATGTATGTCTAGAAGTTTTTCCTAGCCTACTTCAGTCAATGAAGGTTAGAATATTCCCCATTGTCTAAAAACAACTTAAACCAAAACTAAGTGCAATCTAATCTTATTGAGTCCAATTATCCTTCTACAAGGAAACCAGTCAACAATGGGCGTTCAGACCTTCCTTTCACCCTACAAGATCTAAAGTCTGCGATTCCGGCTTCTTGCTTCGAGCCATCCATTGCGCGTTCACTTTCGTACTTTTTCCTTGATATTTCTCTAATTGGTCTGCTCTATGGGGCGGTCTATGTTCTTAATTACTGGTGGTTTTTGCCTATATTCTGGCTAATGCAAGGCACTATGTTCTGGGCATTATTTGTGGTTGGACATGACTGCGGGCATGGTTCTTTTTCTAAGAAGAAATGGCTCAATAATTTAATTGGACATCTGGCTCATACTCCAATTTTAGTTCCTTACCATGGTTGGCGTATTAGCCACAGAACCCATCATCAAAATACGGGTAATATCCAGACCGATGAAAGCTGGTATCCCCTTACTGAAAGCAAGTATCGGATGACGCCTTGGTGGGAAAAATTCTTGCGCTTTGAAGCCTTCGGGGTACTTTTTGCTTACCCACTTTATCTGTTCACGGGTTCTCCTGAACGAGAACCAGGCTCACATTTTCTTTCTAGTAGCCCTTTGTTTCGACCTTCAGAAAAGTGGGATGTTATTACCAGTACAGTTCTCTGGACGTTAATGGTTAGCTTTTTAGGCTGGCTAACATTCCAATATGGCTGGCTATTTTTGCTCAAGTATTATCTTGCACCTTATCTCGTGTTTGTTGTTTGGATTGATCTAGTAACATTCCTACATCACACTGAGTCTGATATTCCCTGGTATCGCGGTGAAGAGTGGTATTTTCTTAAAGGTGCGCTATCCACTATTGACCGTAACTATGGGTTAATCAATGGTATTCACCACAACATTGGGACTCATGTCGCCCACCATATCTTCCTCAATATGCCTCACTACCACTTAAAGACAGCTACAGAGGCAATTAAACCTATTTTGGGAGACTATTATCGCAAGTCTGACGATTCTATCTTCAAATCGTTCTTCACCTCGTGGCGTAGCTGTCGTTTTGTAGAGGATGAAGGTGGGAAGGTTTTTTACCAGTCCAAAGCCTTACCGAAATAAGGCTTATCTGAGCTGATTAATTAGTCGTTTAGTTGGGGTGTATTAATAGAATGCACCCTACTAAAAAGCATTGTTTATCATAAATATAGAAGGCACTGCCGCGTGTGGTGGGAGGTTCGTTCTTTCTACAACCTCCAGGTAAGTCCTGTTAGTCTCTCTCCATTAACTAAAAACCTTTATGAAACTTAGACTACTGACAACAGCCGCACTGTTACTCTCTGGGTTAACGGTTCCCGCGATCGCCCAAACTCCCGAACAGACGCAGCCAAATCAGAGCGTTGACGTTCTCGAAGTCTGCGCCCAAGGTCGTGCGGCTACTTTACCCATTCCGTTCTCAGACCTTTCACCGGATGATTGGGCGTTTGAAGCGGTAATGAAGCTGTATTACTGCGGTGCCTATAATGGTTCGCTTCCACCGGAACAGGTTAGACCATTTCTGCAACCGCGTCCAACCCAACCCCTTAGTTTCTCTCCCGCTCCTGATCACAGCAAATTCAACCAAGCTTCCATAGAGGCGGTGAACTCTGTGTTTAAGCGCAGGGCAATTTGAGGAGTAGAAAGTGATTGGGCATAGGCGGGGGTTAGGAAAGGTTGATAGATCTCGGCTTCTGGGGTGAGCTGCTTGATGAATGCCAAACTAACGCCTCGGACGAGCTGACGTAGGGGTGCGGTTTCTTCGCCAATATTCTCTTTGACGAGGGTACTTTGAGTTAATGATTTGTTGAGGTTATCGGGGTCAGTGACGCTCAGGTGAGTGCCTCCGATGGCGCTCAGGAGGTATTTGCTGCCGGGGTTTAGCTGCTGAAATACTCGCAGTTGATGGTCTAAAGAGGGGGTGACGGCATCTTCTGTCCCCGTCAAAATTAGGGTGGGGACGGAGACTTTCGCCAGACCGTTTTTGCCAAATAGCCGCCCTGAAATAGTATTTAAGGCGAGGACTTGCACAATTCGCGGATCTCGCAGTTGAATTTTGTCATTGGGTAAGTCAGCCGCTGCACACTGGAACCAATCGGCTGGCGATCGCCCCAAGGGACTGCGATTTTGGCAAAACTGCCGCAACTCATCTAGGTTCAGTTCTGCTCCAGCTAGGGACAAGGCGGTGTACCCCCCTAGGGAGTGACCAATGATACTAACTTGTTGCGTGTTAAATCTGCCCTGCCAAAAGCCATCTTCCTGGTTGAATTGGGCTAACTTATCCAGGACAAAGCTGACATCTTTAGGACGGTCGAGAAACTCAGAGGCAGGTAACAGGTCGCTGGGATTATCCGAGACAGAGACATCCGTTAACCAGGTAATATTACTGCCTGGATGCTCTAGAGAGACAACCGTGAGTCCGTGGGAAGCCAGATGACGCCCCAGATAGGTGAGAAATCTCCGGTCAGAGCCGAAGCCGTGGGAAATAACCACCAAGGGCCCGGAGGAGTTTTGGCTCGAGTAAATGTCGATTGGGATCGTCCGTTGTCGAGAGCGATCGCGTAGAACAACGGTGTTTTGATTTACCCATTGGTTCCCTTCCGCTGCTGGGTCAAAAGTGGCTCGGAAGCTGTTTTCTGTCGGAACCGTTAATTCTCGTTCTAAGATGGGGCCGAGCGCCTGACTTTGTAGGTAGGAAGCATTAAACTGAATGGCGATCGCCAAAGCAGAACTGGCATCCACCGTCACCCTTTCCTCTGGGTAAGCCCGCAAAAAACCCACCACACTCAACCCATCAACTTGTCGAGCGGCAAGGAATATGGCAGCTTGCAATTCCTCAATTGTGCTACCCGGTAGTGCTACGCCAAGTCTGTTAATTAACCGCTGACCATCAGTTGTGCGGAGGTGGTCATTGACGAATTTATCAATCATGTTCGGATCGATTTGCAGCCGTCTTGACAGCAACTGCTGGACTTGCGGCGTCAAGATGACACCGAAGGGTTTGAGGGCGGGTGATAGTTCCCCTGTGTTGGCAAACGCCTCTAAATCAGCGATGGGGACTGACTGCTCAAAAGGGCCTAACTTGAGAATCAGACGTTCTGCCGCCTCAGCAGGCACAGCAATACTACAGGCTAAAGCTACTGCTAAGGTACAAATACCGTGCATAACATGCCTATACCGACGACTCAGGGAGCTACCCTGTGGGTTGCCCGCGCTCCTGAGAGGAACCTGCCTGAGCTGAGGTTTTGTCACCGCCATTCTCTGTTCTCCTAGTGTTACTGGTGTCCTGTCTTGATGCTGTTCCAATAGTTTGCTATTCAATCCGTTGAACTGAAACCTCATCATGTCAATGGGAGGAGCATTTGAGCATTCCACAACACTCCTACGATCGCATCCAAGTTCTACAAGTTTCCTAAGTTGGGGGATTGGCAAAACGAGGGAGTAGGGGAGATGAGGAGAACTGATAACCTCTAATTGCTCATCCTTCACCCTTTCTGAGGGTAGATCCCTGGAGACAAATCCAGCAACTACACAGTGCAAAAAAAAAGGACGGGAATGTCCCGTCCGGGTTGTTTTTAGGAATTGTCTGTCCTTAAGCGCCTAATACTAGACTAGTTTCAAGTCTGGGTAGGCAGCCAGCAAGTCATCGGAGGTCAGAGTATCGCCTTCGGCTTGCGGTGTCCAGAGAATTTCGAGTGCGAGGAGGCGTTCGCTAGAGATGCCACCAATTTCACGCAAGGCTTGACGCAGGTCATCGGAGCTATTGATGGTGGAGAGTTTCAAAATACCTTCTGTACCCACTAAGAGGGTGACAATAATGTATTCTCCTGGCCCTTCAGTCTGTTGCGCCAATTCTCCACCACTTCCTGGCAAAGCCGGATTGTCCGCGCCTTGTCGTAGTTGAGCGTTGACGTTAGAGAGAGTTTCTTCCGTAAATTTGCTGCGTTCTGCGAGGGCGAACTGGTTAAACTTGGCTTCTGCGGCTTCTAACCCGGTTTGCTGAGATTGGGTCGCACCGTATACCCAGTATTCAGGGTGACGGAGGAGGGCAAGGGTTGCCTCTTGTAGAACTTGCGCTCTCCCTTGAGCAGAACCTGTATCAGCAGCTTGTGCCAATTGGTCTAATTCGGTTTGCAGATTTCGGGCATTGGAGAGGAGACCAACTTGCAGACGCGCTACAGAAACTTTTGGGCTGCCATAGGCTGTCACGTCGTTTTCACCACCGATCCCAGTCCGACGGAAGCTTTGAATTAGGAAGTTGGCGATCGCAAAGAAAATCAGAACACCAAAGATACTACCGAAGCCACCGAATAATGGGAAGGGTAACAAGAACGGAAAGCCAAAGCCACCGCCGCCATACCCATAACCACCATAGCCCCCACCCGGTGCGCGATAGCCACCGCCAGGAGGTGAATAGGTGCGTCCCGGTGAGCGGAATGATCCCCCTCCGATTCGACCGCCACTCCGTGCGGCTAAGGCGCTGCTAGCATTCCCTAGTACTAGGGTAAAGACTAGTCCAAAGATGAACAGAGATTTCAAAAAGGGCTTGATGGCTGAAAGTAGTTTGTTTCGCATAATATTAATTACCGTCCGAGCTGAGTAAACTGTAGCGGCTCTGGTGGATCGGTACATCTTTCGACCGACAAGTCTTAAGGAGGAGAACCGAATCGATAGGGACAGCAGAACCGTACTAGCTCCATCTCTAATTTACCGTTACCCAACGCCCGCTCAGACTCTCATCCGGTCGTAATTACCGACAGGAAAGCCGTACATAAGGGGATAGTCCTGAGTCCTGAGTCCTGAGTAGGGGAGAAAGTATGAAGGGTGAAGTATGAAGTATGAAATATGAAATAGGCGATTGGAGTAAGGGCTAATCGTTGTCAATTTTTCTCTCCTCTGCTCCTCTGCTCCCCTGCTCCCCTGCTCCCCTGCTCCCCTGCTCCCCTGCTCCCCTGCTCCCCTGCTCCTCTGCTCCTCTGCTCCCGGTGCTGTTTATCCGCCGCCGACGATGGTGACGATTTCCAACTTGTCGCCGTCTTGCACTTGGGTTTCTGACCAAAATTGACGATGGAGAATTTCGCCGTTGTATTCTACGGCAATCAAGCGGGGATTAAGACCGAGCTGTTCGAGGAGTTCGGGGAGGGGGGTTTGGGGAGGGCAAGTTTGGGGTTCGCCGTTGACTTGCAGGGTGATGTGATCGCTAGAGTTAAACATAAGATTGAGAAACGTTAGGCTCCATACTGCGAACGGTTTGCTGGCGAGCCAGTTGAGAGAGGAAGTATTGGGTAACTAAGGTGGGCTGCTCGGCTTCCATGATGGAGCGGACGACGGCAATTCTTTCTGCTCCGGCGTTAAGGGCTTCGTTAACGTTACTGGGATCGATGCCACCAATGGCAAACCAGGGAATGGACGCATTTTCTGCGGCGTAACGTACATATTCGTGACCAGATGCAGCTTTTCCGGCTTTAGTGGGGGTTTCATGAACCGGGCCAACTCCGATATAATCAGCACCTTCGGCGATCGCTCGCTGCAATTCATCGGGGTTGGTGGTAGAGCGTCCAATCAAGCGCTGGGGGCCAAGAATCTGCCGTGCTAGGGCGATGGGGACATCTTGCTGTCCTAAATGAACGCCATCGGCATCAACGGCTACCGCTAAATCAACGCGGTCGTTCATAATGAACAGTGCCCCATAGTGATGACACAATTGCCGGAGTTTCTGAGCGTGGGAGAGTCGCACGGTATCGTTAGCGGTTTTTTCTCGGTACTGAACGAGGGTGAGTCCTCCTTGGAGTGCAGCTTCCACGATGGAGAATAAATTTTCTGAAGGCGAGGTAACCAAGAAAAGATGCGATCGCGCCAGTAATTGATGACGGCGATAAGCCAGCAATTGGCTTTCTAAGGTATACACTCGATAGCGCATTTGTTTAAACGCTGTGCCCATGTTTGGGTTATACAGCTTACCGTATTCTTCGAGTACCCGCAGGGCTTCTTCAATGCGTCCGAGGTTCACTTGCAAAAGCTGCTGAATGCTCGTGCGAGTTTCTTCTTTGGGATGAGTCAGTTCGGTGCCAAGATCGCCCTGGGTATCCCGCGCCGCTCGCAAATCGGCAGTATGCCAAGCCCCTAGCTCTTGACGCATTTCCTTACATTCAGCAGCCAGTTGAGAACTGTTCAGCCCGAAACGACACCATTCTTCTATAATTCGTAAACCTTCTCTGGCTCGATCTAAATTTGCATCTAAAATACGGCAAACGGCGGGTTGCGCTCCTCTAGCTTGACTAAATTGATCGCCCATTGCAAACTTCTCCCTTGTTGATTGTTTTGTGGTCACAAAAAACTTATTTTCCTTAATTCTCAGGGCTTTTCAAGCCAAAAATCCCAAAACCCCGAATTCCTTTCTCTTTCCTTGACCCCTCGGCTGGTTTTCTTGAGTCAGCTTGAGCTAGCAAGCGGAGAAATCCAGCAAACCTTAGGGTGAGACTGTGTCAGGAGCTTTTGAAAACGACGCATTTTTAAAAACAAGTCAAAAAATACCTTGCTGTAAGTGATAACTTTTATCGTATTCTCACTCTCCAATTGCCGTTCCGACTTCACAGGAGTAAAGCGATGAGACACCCCTTCCGTAGCGGTCAATCATCCGTATCTGTTCTGCCCTGGCGTCAGTATGTCATGACCTATGGCATGGTTTTGGGACTAGGAGTTACTCTCCTCGAACCCATCTGGCTGAGTACTAAAGCAGCGGCAAACGATGCTATCCCCAAAGCTAGTGCGCCGTCTTTAGTCGCGCAACTCCCGGCTGGGGCAAACAGTTCGCCTGCCGTTGACCTATTATTTGTCAATCCAGCAACAGGAAACGACCGCTCCGGGAATGGTTCTGAGCGATCGCCCTTGAAAACCATTACTCAGGCACTCAGCATAGCCCAACCGAACACAGTGATTTTACTGGCTCCCGGTACCTACAGCAGCGAAACCGGGGAAGTTTTCCCCCTCAGACTGCAACCGAGAGTGACGATTCAAGGCGTTCCCCGGACGCGAGGTCAAAATATTGTCATCAAAGGCGGCGGACAAGTTTTTGTCAACTACGCCTCTGGGCAAGCTGCAACATCCCAACAGCCCCCAGGTAGTAGTCAAAATGTGGCGATTCTCGCCCTGCATCCCTCTGGTTTGACAGGGGTGACGGTGACTAACCCCAACCCCCAAGGCTATGGTCTTTGGATCGAATCGAGTGCTTCGGCGATCGCTGACAACACCTTCACGGGTAGCGGTCAGGATGGCATTTTTGTCAATGGCGACAGCACGCCGATTATCCGCAGCAACTATATCGATGAAAACGGGGCAAACGGCATGACGGTGGCTGGAACCGCCAGACCGGAAGTGCGGGAGAATGTCTTTGAAAACACTGGCATCGGGATGAGTATTATTGAAAACTCTGCGCCGCAACTGTTGGGGAATCGCATCAGCAGTAACCGCTACGGTGTCGTTGTGAGCGCCAATGCTAGACCCGTTTTGCGGAATAACCTGATTGCCGATAGCCAGGAAGATGGCTTAGTCATCAGTACTACATCCCGCCCTGACTTAGGAACCGCCGCTGTACCAGGAAACAACACCTTTCGCGGCAATCGTGGCACTGACATTAATAGTCAAGCCTCCGAGTCGGCGATCGCTACTTTAGATAATCAGCCTCGCCCTGTCTCTACCCCTAGCCCCTCGGTTAGCCCCAGTACCGTCGCCTCAACTCCTGCACCTCCGCCGCCAGATCCTACCCCTACTCCTGCACCCCAGGCGGCTGCACCCGCGCAACAGCCTTCATCAGAGGCACCCTTGCGAATTATGTCGCTGAGATTTCCGGATACCAGCCAGCCCAGCAACGCCGCTACACCCGACTCAGCGCCAACCCAGCAGCCCACTAGCTCCATCTCTGCCTCGTCCTTTCCCGCCCCAAACAGCTTAAAACCCCAAGCCTCATCGCTCTCGGAACCCATCAACGAGCTATCCTTCACCGCACCGTCTGTGGGAAGCCGCAACCCAACGCCCTCCGCTTCGCCAACCCTTCAAAGCGACGACATCGCCCTAGACGGTGGCGTAGAAATTTCGGTACCAACCCCGACTCTCTCGCCCCAACCGCCTACACCAGCCCCCTCTAATCCAGTGACAACAGGAGATATTGATAATACTTCTGCATTAGGGTCGTCGTTGACATCTGGGCTACCCGTCCTCGCTCCTAGCCCTCTCCCTGGTAGCAACGGACAAAATGCTCCTGTTGCCCCAATGCCCCCTGTCCGCGATTCCAACCTTCCCGAAAGCCCCCCTAAAGAAACCTCAACTGCCTTAAATAGTGGAACAGCAAGTAACCGCTACCGAGTTTGGGTAGCAACGGAGAACGAGAACCAGCAAAACTTAGTGCGATCGCTAATTCCCGGTGCCTTCCGTAGCACCGCCAATGGACGAACCGTAATGCAAGCCGGAATATTTAGCGATCGCGTTAATGCCGAAGAAGTGCTGCAACTCCTCAGTACGAAGGGTTTGAAGGGGACGATTGATGAGCTGTGAGTCCTAAGTCCTGAGTCGGGGAGAAAGTATGAAGGGTGAAGTATGAAGGGTGAAGTATGAAGTATGAAGGGTGAAGTATGAAGTATGTTCGGCGAAGCCGTTGCCGGAGGCTAGGGTGAAGTATGAAGGGTGAAGTATGAAGTATGAAATAGGCGATTGGAATAATGGCTAATCGTCGTCAATTTTTCTCTCCCCTACTCCCCCGCACCCCTGCACCCCTGCTCCCCCGCACCCCTGCACCCCCGCTCCCCTGCTCCCCCGCACCCCTGCACCCCTGCACCCCTGCTCCCCCGCACCCCCGCTCCCCTGCTCCCCTGCTCCCCCGGTTCCCATCTCCTTAAACGTGATGGAATTGATCATCTTCATTGGCTTACAGGCGTCGGGAAAAAGTACATTTTTTCACACGCATTTTGCGGCAACTCATCAGCTTGTCAGCAAGGACTTGATGCGGAATAACAATAAAGCCCTCCCGCAGGCAGGCACAACTGATCGAGAGCGCCCTACAAGACGGAAAATCAATCGTCGTAGACAATACCAACCCCACCGTTGAAGACCGTGCCTCCATTATTGAGTTGGGGAAGCTCTACAGAGCAGAAATCACTGGGTACTACTTCCACTCCTTACTAGAGCGTTGTTTAGAGCGCAATCGGCAACGGCATCTTAAAGCTAGGGTGCCAGATGTGGCACTTTATAGCACGATCAAAAAGCTGAACCCTCCCTCCTACAGCGAAGGATTTCACAAGCTCTACTACGTGCAGATTACGGGTAACTTTACCTTTGAGGTTCATGCTTGGAGGGAAGCCCTTAATCGGTAGCTAGGGAACGATTTTAAAAAAACACTCTCCTTTTAGACAGATGAACCATTAATGGAGGTTGGTCAAGGTAAAGGAGAAATCTTTATGGAGGCTATAACTTATGGCTACCAATACTAGTAATTCTCCTATCAGCAATCTGGAGTATGATTTGCTGACAGCATTGCAAAACAAATCAGAAGCCCTAAAAGCCTATGAGATTTATATGAAAGATGCTCAGGACACCGGCTCTCAACCTTGTGTGGAACTGTTCCAGAAGCTAAGTGAAGCAGATCAGCAACATGTACAGGAACTTCGCCAGCATCTACAACAAGTGATGGAAAAAGGCAAAATGTAATGCCGATGTAGGGGCGAATGGCTGTTCGCCCCTAGGGAAAGGCTATATCGCTCAATACAGCTCGTATTTTAGTAAAGTACAGGGCAAAGAGCCGTTGTAGACGGGGATGCGGCGGGAGGCTTTAAGTCCTACTTTTTTGGCTAACTCTTTATTACCTGTTAAAACAAAGGCAGTCCAACCCTTGAAGCGCTGTTTGAAGACATCACCCAGCAGCTTGTAAAGAGCGCCCAATTCTTGAACATCCCCTAAACGCTCGCCATAGGGAGGATTGCAGATGATGACCCCTTTGTCGGCAGGGGCTTCTACTTGAGACAGTTCCGCGTGGGTAAAGGTGACTTGCGAGACAACACCACAGCGTTGGGCGTTATCACGAGCTTGAGAAAGAATATCAGCATCGCGATCGCTTCCGCTAATTAGTGCTTCCAGTTCTGTTTTTTGACTCGCTTTTGCCTCTAAGCGCAATTGCTCCCATAGCGATTTGTCAAAGTTCTGCCAAGTTTCAAAACCAAATTGTCGAAACAACCCCGGTGCAATATTCAACCCCTTTAACGCCGCTTCTAGAGGTAAAGTCCCAGAACCACACATCGGATCGAAGAAAGGCAGACTCGGTTCCCACTCCGCCATCTCCAGCAAAGCCGCCGCCAGCGTTTCCTTAAGGGGGGCAAGTCCGACAGCAGGGCGATATCCCCGGCGGTGCAGGCTGTCACCAGAACTGTCTAAACTAATCACGCAACGAGCTTGGTGAATGTGGGTATTAACCAGCACATCGGGATTTTGGGTATCGATGCTGGAGCGTTTGCCAAATTGCTGCCGCTGTTGGTCGATAATGGCATTCTTCACCTGTAAGGCTGTGAAGTGGGTGTGGTTAAGTTGGCGATTTCCTCCAGTGCTGTTAACTGCTAGGGTGTTGTCAGGCTGTAGGTATTCCTCCCAGGCGATTTTTTGCACTTCCTGGTAGAGTTTGTCAGCATTCGGGCAAGTAAATTCTCGAATCGGGACTAGCACCCGGAAAAGCGTTCTTGCCCACAGATTTACTCGATACAGTAAGGCAGAATCCCCAGCAAAATGCACCCCTGTAAAATCAGGACGGACTTCTTTTGCCCCTAGGCGTTCCAGTTCCTGAGCGGCAATTGGCTCTAAACCACGAGCTACCGTCGCAAAATATTGATTCATAGCCTCTGTTATATCGTTTCCCTTGAGTCTCTTATTGTTGAAGTTGCAATAGTTGCAGCGCCAGCGTCTCATCTACCTTAGAGAGAATTGCTTGATGGGGTTGCAATGAGAGCGATCGTATAGTTCTACAATAAATTGGCGCAATCTAAAGACTTAATGGATTAATGTTCACCTCTATAAAACTTCCTCAAAAACTCATGCTCCTTGGTTCAGGAGAACTGGGCAAAGAATTTGTTATTGCTGCTCAACGATTGGGTAACTATGTTATCGCCGTCGATCGCTATGACAATGCCCCGGCGATGCAAGTAGCTGATGTTAGAGAAGTTATTTCGATGCTGAATGCTGAGGATTTAGAACGAGTTGTCACTCAACATCAGCCTAACTTTATTATTCCAGAAATTGAAGCCATTAGGACTGAAAAGTTACTGGAGTTTGAGCAGCGAGGAATCACTGTAATTCCAACAGCAAAGGCGACTAACTACACGATGAACCGGGATGCCATTAGAGAATTGGCGCATCGGCAGTTAGGGGTGAGAACAGCAAACTATGCCTACGCTACAAGCTTGGAGGAACTTAAAGCAGTTTCAAAAAACATCGGCTTTCCTAATGTAGTGAAACCCGTTATGTCTTCTTCAGGAAAAGGTCAATCTACAGTTAATTATCCAGAGGAAGTGGAAGCGGCTTGGGATTATGCGATCGCAGGTTCTAGAGGCGATACTCAAAAGATTATTGTTGAAGAGTTTATCCAGTTTGAGTTAGAGATTACTTTACTCACGATTAAACAGTGGAACGCTCCAACAATCTATTGTCCAGCGATTGGGCATCGACAAGAAAGAGGCGATTATCAAGAATCTTGGCAACCCGCCGGACTGTCTGAAGAAAAGGTGAAAGCATCGCAGGCGATCGCCCAAAAAGTTACCGATGCTTTAGGCGGTGCAGGAATCTTCGGCGTAGAGTTCTTTATCACCAAAGACGAAGTAATTTTTTCGGAACTTTCCCCCCGACCTCATGATACAGGCATGGTAACTTTAATTTCCCAAAACCTCAATGAATTTGAGTTGCACCTAAGAGCTGTTTTAGGTTTGCCAATTCCCAAAATAGAGCAACTGGGAGCATCAGCGAGTGCTGTCATTTTAGCGAAAGAAAATTCAGATTCAATTTTCTTTGAAGGGGTCGAGGAGGCTTTATCAGAACCTGATGTAGATATCCGCTTGTTTGGGAAACCGGATTCTCGTCCTTATCGAAGAATGGGTGTGGCTTTAGCCAAAGGCAAAGATGTGCAAGACGCGAGGGAAAAAGCAAAGATGGCAGCAGCAAAAGTAAAGATTGTTGGTTAACCAAACGCTTTATTAAAGTCAAATCTTAATAAATAAAATCTAGTTCATGAAAGATTTTCTCTCACCTGAAGTTTCTCAATTAACTGAAAATACATCTATTGCTATTGCTAAAAGTATCAAACAAGTGGCAATCAGCACTTCAATAAGTCAACAACCCATTACCACAACCTACGTCTGTCAGGGTAGTGGTGGAACGCCAATTTTGTTGTTGCATGGATTTGACAGTTCGCTGCTAGAGTTTCGGCGTTTGCTACCTTTGTTAGCTGAAGAAAATGAGACATGGGCAGTTGATTTGTTGGGCTTTGGTTTTACGGAACGATTAGCAAACGTTTCCTTTAGCCCCACAACAATCAAAACCCATCTTTACAACTTCTGGGAAAGTTTAATTAATCAGCCAGTAATTTTAGTTGGGGCTTCGATGGGAGGGGCAGCCGCGATTGATTTTACGCTTTCTTATCCGCAAGCTGTGCAGAAATTAGTACTATTAGATAGTGCGGGTTATACGGCTGGGCCGAATGCTGGGAAGTTTATGTTCCCGCCGATTGGTAACTTGGCAACGGCATTTTTACGCAACCCAAAAGTCCGTCAAAAAATTAGCGTCAATGCTTACCACGACCCTAGCTTTGCTTCTCTGGATGCCCAGTTATGTGCAGCATTGCATCTCAAGTCCCCCGCTTGGCAGCAAGCGTTAATTTCTTTTACCAAGAGTGGCGGTTATACTGCATTTGGTCAGAAATTAGCCGAGATTCAGCAACCGACACTAATTTTGTGGGGAGAATCGGACAAAATTTTGGGGACGGCTGATGCGGTGAAATTTCAGCAGGCGATCGCTAATTCCCAACTAGTTTGGCTCAAAAACTGCGGTCACGTCCCGCACCTAGAACAGCCGCAGATTACAGCCCAGCACATTTTGGAGTTTCGAGGGATGGCATAGCTGTTTAGCGATCGCAAGAAAGCTGGACGAGGCTAAGATCCAGACAGGATTTATGTAATACCAATTTCATAAAATAGCGCTACAAATCGACCCCCCTTATTAAGGTAGGAAATCACATAGTATCTGTAGTAAACATTCAGGAAATTGATATAAAAGCCGACCCTGGGCTACACTTACCAACTACTGCTGAACTATCGGGTTCGGATGATACCCTGCCAATCATGAAAACCGATTCAATTACTCAATTGTGCGCTTGGTCGCTCGGTGTTGTTCTGCTGTTGGCTGCGCCTGCTGACGCTCAAAGGATATTTAGTCCTGTACAACAGCAGAGTTATAGAGCATCAGAGATATATGAGGAACTAGAAGAAGCCGATGTGGTGTATTTAGGGGAAACTCACGACAGTCCTGAAGACCATAAGGCGCAACTCGCCATTATTCAAGCACTCTATCAGCAGCAGCGGAAAAAGAACCCCACTGCACCCCCTTTAGCGATCGCACTGGAAATGTTTCAGCGTCCCTACCAAGATATTCTCAATCAGTACCTAGCTGGAGAAATCACCGAAGCGCAACTGATTGAGCAAAGCGAGTATGATGATCGTTGGGGTTTCCCGTGGGAGTACTACGCCCCAATTTTGCGCTTTGCCAAAGCCAATCAATTACCAGTAATTGCACTAAATACCCCGACAGAAATCACTCGCAAAGTTGCCCGACAAGGCTTAGAAAGTCTCTCCGCTCAAGAGCGTCGATACATTCCTCCCGCCTCCGAAATTTGCACAGATAACGTTGACTACCGTCAGCGCACCCAGGAAATTTTTGAGCAGCATCAGGTGGGTGGACATGGTAACAGTGCCGACTTTGAGAAATTTTTTCTTGCCCTAGTACTGTGGGACGAAACAATGGCAGAAGCGATCGCCCAATTTATGCAAACCAATCCCGATTACCAAGTTGTCGTGCTGGCAGGACAATCCCATATTGCCTATGGCGACGGCATTCCTAGCCGTGTAGAGCGACGGATCAATAATCCTAACCTTACGCAGCGCTCCATCCTACTAGGCGCTTCAGAAGAGCTGCAAGTTGAAAAAAAGGCGATCGCTGATTTTCTTTGGCAGCACTAACAGACTCCAAAGGAATGGTACTGACTTCAAAAAATTCATCACACATCACAACCGATCAACCCTTGTGCAGGGGGTTTGGGGAGAAGCCCCCCCAAGCTGGGTTTTTCTCAAAAACGTCTGTCTACTTTGCCCTCAAACCAGTAACATTCAACCTTAAAGAATTTTTTATAGCCCCAGCATCTCCCCTACCTTCTTCAACGATTGACAACAACCTCCACCAACGGTTTAAAAATTGGCACCAATTCCCCACGACTAGCCACCAAAGTCGGAAACGATCGCGAACTATAATCTTTCCCCACCTCCAAAGGAAAAATTGGCTTTGGCTCTAGCGGTACCCAGACCCCACCTGCGGCTTGCACAATCGCCACAGCAGCAGCAATGTCCCAAATCTTCGGCGTTGCCTCAACCCCTCCCAACGCCACCCCCGACGCCGTCGTCAGGAAGTTATAGCTGGCAACCCCCAGCATCCGAATCTTGCAGGGAAACGGTTTTTGTAAAACAGCCGTACTGCGGGCGCAGAGGTTAAAAAAATGGTTATTACTAGGATCATCAGCACTGCTGTGGATCGGTTGGTTATTTAAAAAAGCACCCCTAGGCCCTGTTAACCCAGATCCGTACCAAAAACCGTGTAATGATTGCTGAATTGGGGGGAAATGCACATACCCGAATACAGGCGTTCCTTGATACAACAACCCCAGCGAAATCCCCCATAGAGGAATCCCCCGCGTAAAGTTGGTAGTGCCATCCAAAGGGTCAATTACCCAACACCATTCGGTATCAGGAAAAATATGTTCCGTTTCTTCTGACAGAACACCATGAGTAGGGAAAGTAGTCGCGATCGCTTCTCTAATTTCTCGATCTGCCCATTGATCGGCTCGCGTTACCAGACTCCCATCTGCCTTTTGCGATGCCTGCACCTGCCCAAAATCAGCTAGCAACTGGATACCGACACGGTGAGCGATCGCCTGGGCAAAGTTGAGAATATCTGTCCAAAAATCATTAGTCATTAGTCATGAGTTCATAAGGGTTCATCATTCAAGGTTCATCGCTAATGGCTAATCCCTTCATACTTCATACTTCATCCTTCACCCTTCATCCTTTCTCAATCCAAGTCTTGTTCCATCACAGCCGCGATCGCGTCTTTAGTATTCCGACGAAACTCTTTAACATTTACCCGTTTCAACAAACCAATAGCGACGAGCATTCCCACTGCTTGCAGCCCAAACACCAGGCTATAAGCCAGTAGCGGTGTTGTAAATAGAGCTTTCCCAATCGTTAAAACCGCACCGCCAGTAACCGTTGCTATTGCCCGTGCCATTGCCTGAGACAGTCCCCAAGCACCAATGAAAGTACCCGCCGTTTCCGCCGCCGTCAGGTCGAGCATCAAGCTAAGTGCCCCGGTAGTAGTGATACCTGCGGCTAAACCAAACAGCAGCATCGCCACTCTCAAGAGATTTGGCTCGTGAGTGAATCCCGACAGGATAATCAAGCAAAAACAAATCGCCACCAAAAGACAGCCGAGTCTCGTGGTTTTTTGCTGTCCGAGGCGAGGTACGACTAAAAAGCCTGTGGTGCTAACGCCAACTAACGTTCCCAATCCCCAGAAGGAGTTGAGTTTCGTCGTTTCGGCAATCGGCATATTAAAGACTTCGCCACCGTAGGGTTCTAAAACCGCTTCCTGCATAAAAAGACTGAGAGTCATCACCAGCAAAAAGGTGAAAAACAAACCCGTTTGGCGGCTAGCGGTGAGAACTTTGATAGCTCGACCGAGGGTTATCTTGTCTTCTCGGTCTACAAAGGTGGAACGAGCGGCATAGTGGGAGTATTTTTTCTCGATCCCAACGGTAGATAGAAGTGCCAGTCCAAAAACAATCAACGGTACGAGGACGAACAAGCTATTAATCGGCGGTTGTAAGGTTTCTATCGGCGTCTTAATCGGCTGCCAGTCGGCGAATAACGTACTGCCGACATTCGCACCCAAAACAACGCCTGCTTCCTCCAGCCTTTTGAGCAAGACGCCGCCTGTAATCCCGCCAATCACAATTCCCACCATCAGCATTGACCACGTAGTGCCGATCAGTTGGGAGCGATTGTCTTCTTCGGAAACATCCACTAAAAGGGCTGTAAAGGGTGTGGAGCTAGCACTAAGTGCCAAGCCGTAAATTGTAAAGCTCAAGGCTAATAGGGCTGTCCACCCCAAGGTTTGGGCGTTTAGCGTCCAGCCTCCGGCAGCACGAACGACTGTCCCTAGCTGCCACATAATTTGCACGGCAAGGAAGGCGGCGATGGTAAACCCTGCTGCCCCTAGCCAAACATAACCGCTGCGGTGTTTGCCAAACAGGGGCTTGGCATCAGACAGTTGCCCAAACCAGACGCGTGCAGGGGCAACAAACTGATGCATGGCGATCGCTCCGGCTGCAAAAATTGCAGGAACGCCTAATTCGCTAATCATCACTCGGTTGAGAATGCCCAGCGTCAAAACCGCCATGATGCCCAAGCCCATTTGAAATAAGCCCAGCCGCACCATAGTCAACAAATCGAGACGGGGAATTACCTGATCTTTTGGCTCTGATGAAGGTTCGGAAGAATTGGGGGAGTCAGAAATTGCCATGAATATTCGCAGAAGCGATCGCTTGCAAAATTGTTTATTGTATTTCCCATCTCTCTAAAGATACAAGTTGCCACAGCACCTAGCTGGAGGTCAGCAACAGGCTGCAACGATACACTATAAGCGTATGAAGAAATGTAAATAAGAGGTGTATTAATGGAAACTCTACAAATGACGACTCTTGGTCAAAACGGCCCCACCGTCACTTCCTTGGGAATTGGCACTTGGTCTTGGGGAGACAAACTTGTTTGGAACTACGGCAGCGACTACGGAGAAGCGGAGGTAGCAGAAGCCTTCAAAGCCACCTTAGATGCTGGCATTAGCTTCTTCGACACCGCCGAAATCTACGGAACGGGAGAGTCAGAATCCCTCCTCGGTCGTTTTATGAAGCAACACGGCTACTCTGCCCAAATTGCCACAAAATACTTTCCTCTACCCTGGCGATTTACAGCTCAAGCGGTTTCGGACGCCCTCACAGAAAGTCTCAAACGGCTGCAGGTGGAGCAAGTAGCCTTGTATCAAGTGCATCACCCGGTTAGCTTCCTTATGTCTCAAAAGGCGCTAATGAATGCTCTAGCTGATGAGGTACAGCGCGGCAGAATCGCCGCCATTGGCGTCAGCAACTACTCTGCCGAACAAATGCGAGAAGCCCACGGATATCTAGCAGAACGAGGCATACCTTTAGCCGTCAATCAGGTGGAGTATTCCTTATTGGCGCGCAAGGTAGAATCTCAAGGCATTATCGCCACGGCTCAAGAGCTGGGAGTCACAATTCTCGCCTATAGCCCCCTAGCAAAAGGCTTGCTAACAGGGAAATACACCCCCGAATCCGATCAAAAACCCTCTGGGGCGCGTCGCTTTGATCCCCAATTCAGCAAGCAGGGCTTAGAGAAGATTGCACCCGTTATCTCCTTGTTGCAGCAGTTTGGTCAAAAGTACGACCGCACTCCCGCGCAAGTGGCGCTTAACTGGCTAATCGCCCAAGGAAATGTCATCCCGATTCCCGGTGCCAAAAATGCCAAGCACGCCACGCAGAATGCTGGAGCCTTAGGTTGGAGCCTCACCAGCGAGGAAGTGGCGCAGTTAGAGCAAGCGAGCCGTCCTTGGTTGTAGAAGAGGCAAAGGGAGCAGGAAAGCGGGGCTGAGGGGGTGAAAAATGAACAGTTGACAGTTGAGGATGCCGATTAGCCATGAGCTATAAACCGTAACACGGGATGTGTGGACGGTAATGAAGCTTTGGTGATTTTATTAGAGAGGATGGTTGTTAGCGGTAAGCTGCTTCATGGGGGTGGGCTAATCGGCTAAATCTCTGCTATTAAATTGCATAGTGTTACTGACTTCTGTTAGCGAAACTTTGTCAAGTGAAGGTAGTTGCCAGAGCGGTTAGTTAAACATCCAACCAAACTAATAATGGGTGCGTTTGTTGACAGCTCGCATACCTGGGAACTGTAATACACCTTGTCAAGGTTTGAGGAGGTTTGGGATTCATGAGTGAGCTCAACTTGCGCCTACAAATCGAAGGGCAAACGACCGATGTGGCACGAACAGTAACAGTAGATAAAAACGAGTTCACCATTGGTCGTTTGCCAGAGTGCGATTTGCACCTGCCTTCCTATGAGATCTCTCGCTATCATGCCCGTCTTCTCAAAACGGCGTCGGGAGTGTGGTTGATTGAAGACTTGGGCAGCACCAACGGGACGCGGCTTAATCAACAACCCCTGACTTCTCCCAAACCTGTTAAGCATGGCGATGTAATTGAGCTAGGACAAATTTTCTTGCAGGTGATTTTGGCTTCCCCAACTCAACCCAGCCTAGGTCAAAGCCAGACCTCACTTCCAGGAGTGACGATTCTGCGGAGTGCGAAGGAACTGCAACGCCAATGGGTTCAGCCGGATACTCAGGGAGACGATCTTAGCAATCATCGTCAAGCGATCGTGCGTCTGCAAAACCTGGTGGACATTGCTAAGGCACTCAATTCCGCTGAATCCATTGAAGTGATTTTCTCGCGGGTGCAAGCGATCGTGTTCCGAGATTTGAAAATTGACCGCTTGGCGTTACTAGTCGATGTGAGTGGTTCTGGGCAACTCGAACTCCTTGATGCCGCGACCAAAGACGCCTCAGAACACGACACCCTGGCACCGGACGGCAGTTGGATTAGTCAGTCTATCTGTCAAAAAGTCTTTGCCGAGCAAGTGGCGATTAAAACGGCTGATGCTCAAAGAGATTCCCGATTTGAAGGGGAACAGAGCATTTTAGTTAAAGGCATTCGCAGCGCCATGGCTGTCCCGTTGTGGCACGAAAGCAAGGTGGTTGGCGTGCTTTACGGCGATGCCCAGATTTCTGTGAGCCACTGGCAAAAAGACGGAGAGGAAGACTTGAGCTTTTTTTCCGCTTTGGCTAATCTCGTGGCGTCAAGCGTACAACGCTGGCTATTGACTCAGAAGCTGAAAAATGAAGAAACTATTCGCCACCGACTAGAGCGCTACCACTCGCCAGCCGTTGTTCAGCATTTGATTACAGTAGGCAAATCCGAAGACGGTCGAATTTCTCCAGCAGAAGGCGAGATTAGTATTCTCTTTGCAGATTTGGTGGGATTTACCGCCATGTCAGAACGGCTGAGTCCGGTGCAAATTGCTCAACTGCTCAATAGTTTTTTTGAGGAGATGTTACAGGAAGTTTTTGCAGCGGGCGGAACGCTAGATAAGTTTATTGGCGACTGCATCATGGCATTTTTTGGCGCTCCGGAACCCCAAGCGGATCATGCTAAACGTGCCTTTGCGGCAGCTCAAGGAATGCTAGAGCGTCTGGAGCGACTCAATGCCAAAAAGACTTGGGCTAAACCTCTGCAATTGCGGATTGCAATTAATAGCGGCAAAGCGGTGGTGGGAGATGTCGGTAGCTCTCAACGGGTGGACTACACGGTTTTAGGCGCAACGATCAATCTTGCCGCTCGACTGGAGGGAATTTGTCCTCCTGGTGAATGCGTTATCAGCGAAGTCACCTACACTCAACTGGAATGTCCTTCCGGCTTTTCTGAAATGGGAGAACACCGCTTTAAGGGGATCAACAGACCGATACGGGTGTATCAGACGCATCGACATTGAAGGAATGCTGAGTAAGAGTTAGGGAGCAGGGGAGCAGGGGAGCAGGGGTGCAGGGGAGCGGGGGTGCAGGGGTGCAGGGGTGCAGGGGTGCAGGGGTGCAGGGGTGCAGGGGTGCAGGGAAGAACCTCTTACCTTTCATACTTCATACTTCACCCTTCATACTTCACCCTTCATACTTCACCCTTCATACTTCATACTTCATACTTCATACTTTCTCCCCGACTCAGGACTCAGAAACCTCGTCCTTAAGGAATAGTGACTCACCCCAGCTTCTATATAACCAGTTAGAAAATCGCTACATAAAATGTACTTAGAGGTAATATTTCGATATACAATGTCCAGATGGTATGGGTAAGTACAAATTACTATTCAGCAGTTAATGTCAACTCGATCATCTAGCCTAATCTATCCCTCTGACGCTGTTGGTGACGCTCTATCTGGCAGCCGCCACGAGAAGGCAAAAGCTGGCGACGTGCGATCGCTTGACCGTATGAAGTGCCTCTATCAGACCGATCAGCAAATGAAGTACCTGCATTTGCAAGCCGAAATTGAGTTGCTGTTGCAGCACTTGCAAACGATGAAGCAGCAACGGATGGCGATGGTGCCGCCTGAGGCTGAGGCTCAGTAGCAAGGCTCTAAAGTTGCATAACTTGCCTCGCCATCCTGCTCGCTCAAGCCGTAGTTTCAGCGAACAAAGCAACTGGCGAGGCGGTAGTTTTTATTCAAAGCGCTTACTTTGGGTTGACCAGCGCTTGAGGTTGTAGTTATTTTGACCATCGACGACCAACGCCGGGGAACCGCCGTCTCCCAAATCAGCGATCGCGGTGAGGGAAGTCGCCGCATTCTTACTAAATTCGCTGTACAGTAGACCACCTGTATCAGAAAAAATTAAGGTACGTGCCTTAAAACGTTTTCCATCTTGAGTCGGTGGCTCAATATCTGGTTTTTTCAGTGCCCCGGATAAATCTTCATAAAGGGTCAGCAGGGCTTCTGGCTCTTTATTCCCGGTTAGATCAATCGGTCGGACTGTCCAGTGTCCCAACTCTTGCAGCATCATCGGTAAGCTGGGTAGGTCACCGGACTTAAACTGACCGCTCGCCACTAACTCCCGCCAGAGGGTAGGGAGCAAGACAGACGCCCACTGCGGCTGTAGCTTATTGAGTTCGGCAATGGTGATGGAACCGGGTTCTATCCATTGCAAGGCAGCGTCGGTATGGGCAAGGGGACGGTTTTTTGGGGCAGCGCCAACGGGGGCAGCGATCGCGGCTAGAGGCTCTCCCACAGCTAGCAATTGTAAATTCCCCCCTTGAAGACGAATGGCTTGCACCGTTGCCATCGTCGAGTCTTGGCGTCCATCAGTTGTCCAAACAGTCACTTGAATTCGCGGGTCAACATCCAAACCCAAGCGCCGCCACAAGAACTGAATCGGTGCTGATTGGGGTAACTGCAAGTTGGTAAACGGCGGCTGCTGCCAGCGAACACTATCATTAAACGCCCCCACCTGCACCTGATACCAGACTTGTTGAGGCTCTTTTGAGAGGGATGAAATACCTATTGCTGTATTACTGTCTGGTTGCACCCAATCGCTAGAGTTAATCGTGGAAACGACCTCGGCAGCACCGACAATTTGACTCAAATGAGCGCGGGTGTTGGAAGCCTCGGCAAAGGCGGTATTGAGATGATCGAGCAATTCAGCAATTTTGGGAGGCATGACGGCGACTGCTGTCGTCGCAGACACCAAAGTGGAAGTGGTGGGGGATTGCTTCAACCAAGCGATCGCGCTATCTCGTCCCTGCTGGGCAGAACGCATCAACGCGCCCCAGCTTTTGGCTTCATAATCTTCAGCATTAACCGCTAACGCGGCTTCGACTCGCTTCCCCAGACGTCCAGAATCGCTCTTGAGCAACATGGCAATTTCCTGCATCGGTGCCCCTGGAGCTGTTGCTTGGAAGATGAGCAAAGCCTCTGCCCAACGACCATCAATTAAACTTGCCGTGATTTGTTGAGCGGGGGTTGCCCAAGATTCTTGGGCTTGCAACTCGCTCAATTGGGCATGGAATCCAATCACATCTAGTTGTGCTTGAGCAGCGACTGACCAGTCTTTTTGTGACTTTAGGGTTTGCAATTTTCGCTTGGCTAGCGACCATAAGCCACTACTAGATAGAGTCAAGGCATCCCGGTAGGCTGGCAAGTCTAAGGCAGGTTGTGCTAGGGAAATCTCCTCTAAATAAATGGGGTTTGGGGCAAAGTCGCGGGGTTGAATTTGATAGATCTTAAAGCGGGGTTCTAGTCCCACCGTTTGATTGACAATCAGTTCTGGGGTATCTTCCCCGGTAATGGCTTGCCAGTAGGGTGATTCTTTGGTGGGGCTAGTCCATTGCAACATCACGCTGAGATGGCTCTGGCTAGGGTTGTAGTGAACGATCTGCCCGTAGGTGATGGGAGTGTTATTGCGTTCGAGTTGCCCAGAGAGATTCAGCCAGATGCCAGAGGCGGGGGCAGTATCATCTAGGCGAATTTGTGTCAGCGGTAGGGAATCAGATGCCCCCTGATAATCTGCTTCTGCGGCACCTAAAGGCGCAACAACAAACGATTCTTCTAAATTGGCGATCGCTAGGGAAGTGACTAGCTGGTAGTATTTTTCACCGTTGGGTGAGGGCGCAGGCTGGAGCGAGTCAATGGCAAGTTGGTAAACCCGCAGTTCCACGATCTGCTCACAATTGCTGTAGCAGTTTGTAGGAGAAGCCAGGAGGGGAACTAACAGCTCGGAATCGAGGGCGATAGGATTACCCGCCGTCATACCGCTACTCTTAATCTCTTCCCGGATGGCGCTAAGGGTTTGGGCAGGATTGCTAGTTGTGATCGGGATTCGCGTCCAGGCGGGTAAAAATTTGTTCAACCAGACAACGGAACCAGGATCGAGCATCAACAAAAGACTGAGCCAGATGCCCCCAGCAACGATACCAACGGCACCCATCAAAGCAGCGATCGCGCTCAAGGTGACGAGACAACTTCCCTGGCGGGATTGTTGCTTAGGGGAGGGTGGCTTAGGCGAGGGTTTAGTGGTCAACGGACTGTCTTGAATTCCCATTTGAGGTCTGTCTTTTGCTCTCATATCCCATCGGTTGCTTACTGCTTTTTGTCGTTGCGAATACCGGAGAACGGACAAGAGGAGCGATCGCGGTTTTAAGTTTGCGATCGCGCCGAGGTACCCTCACCGATTAAAACGTTTTCATACAGCTCCCCTGCTCGTTCCCAAGTGTATTCTGATTCAATTAATGCCCGTCCGTTCTCTGACAGTTGTTTGCGGAGCTTGCGGTCTTCAAACAAGCGACTGATCGCATAGACATACTCGGTCGGTTCGTTGGCGCGTAATGCCCGCAATGGCACGCCGCCATCCACCTCTAGCCCCTCCAAACCGCGATCGCTACTCACCACGGGTACTCCTGCTGCCATAGCTTCTAGGGTTTTATTTTTAATCCCAAACCCTGTCCGCATTGGTACCACACAAACCGTCGCCTTGTGTAGGTAGTCCACGATTGACGGGACGCGACCTGTTACCGAAATTCCTGGCTGTTCCTGCAATTCCAACACCTCCGCTACAGGTTTTGCTCCCACCAGTTCCAGAGTCGTTTCGGGATGACGCTCTCTAACTTTCGGGAACACTTCTAGGCTAAAAAAGCGCACCGCATCAATATTCGGTCGGTTATCCATCGCCCCAATAAACACCAAGCGCTGTCCCCCCGGATCGGAGATGCGACGAGGAAACAACTTGAAGTCTACCCCGTTGGGAATGACGCTAATCGCTGCTTTTGGGGCAAACTCCCGAATCTGACGGCGATCGTCTTCTGTCGTCACCACAATCCCGGAAAACTTAGAACAGTACTGCTCCTCGTAACGACGCAACAACGGTAAATTTAGTTGATCCCGTAGATTATTTTCCGAAGTTCCCGTCTCCAACTGATTGCGACAAGTTCCGTACACCGAACTATGGATATTTACGACAGTTCGCAGCCGTTCTTGCCAATCCGGTTGCACATAGATTTCATTCACACTATGCTCGCAAGTGATCGCCTCAAACCTGCCATCCCGCACCGCCTCATTTATCCATTGCTGCATATCTGGCGAATAGAGGTGTAGCACGCTTGGAGGCGTCCCCTGTTGCAAAAAGGCACTGAAACGCTGCATTTTTCCCAGTATCCCGCCCTCTGCCTCCGCAGGCTTCGGTCGCCCAAATACCACCAACTCCTCTACCCACTCCCCCAACTCTTCCACTTCCGCATCCGTAACATCTTCATTACGCTGCACGAGTGCCGTAATTTGATGACGCTTGCTCAAGTACTTCAGTAAATTGAACGTCCTGACTTGGGTTCCCCCCCCTGTGGGAGGGTAGGGAAAAGTAGAAGAGAGCATTAAAATCTTCATGGATCAAGCTCTCACACATAATTGACTTAAGAGAGATAGTAGGATATCTCTGGACGTTTTTAAGCTTTTCTGTTCTCCTGACACTTTCCCGCAAATCAGTTAGGCTGTGGAGGGCGATCGCACTCCAAGGAGTTTTTCAGGATGGAATCCCGTGGAATTTATACCTTGGCGAATGATGCTGTATACGACCAGCTAGTCGCACTACTCAACAGCATTGAGACTAATATTAGCCCTGACGAACCTATTCGTATCATTCCTTACAATAACAAGCTCGATCGCATTAAACAGGAAATCGCGCCTAGAAATAATGTCACTCTCTTCAACGACTACAATAAAGTGTCATTAACGACACTAAAACCCAAGTAAATTTAAGTGGTAGAGTGCCTAAAATCAGTGTTTGTATTCCCACCTTCAATCGTGCAGATTTATTGGCGATCGCGATTGATAGCGTTCTTCAGCAAACTGAGCAAGATTTTGAGTTAATTGTTTGTGACGACGGTTCTCAAGATGCAACGCCGGAACTGATGTCACAGTACAAAGACAGCCGTATTCACTATATTCATCATCCCCAAAACATTGGGAAAAGTAATAATATGCGCTCTGGGTTTGAGGCGGCGCAGGGAGACTATTTTATTAAGTTTGATGATGATGACCGTATAACACCAGAGTTTCTCGCTTGCACAAGTGAAGTTTTAGACAGAGAACCCAGGGTTGATTTTGTGGGAACTGACCATTGGGTGATTGATATTAATAACCTTCGCAACGAGCAAGCGACGCAGGTAAATTCTCAGAAGTGGGGAAGAACGAACTTGCGCCAAGGGGTAGTTGAGAACTTGCTAGATGTGGTTTTTGTCAAGCAAAGTTTTCAAATTGGTGCAACGTTATTTCGTCGCCAAGTTTTGCAGGAAGTCGGATATATGCTGCCAAATATCCAAAACTGCGAGGATAATGACTTGTTTGTGCGTTTGGCTTTGGCGGGAAAGCAAGGCTATTATTTGCCCAAACGGTTGATGGAATATCGCGTCCATGCTGAACAGCAAGGTATTAATCGAGCCATTCCTTATTTGACTGATAAACTACGTTATTTAGAAAATTATCAGTTTGAGTCAGAACTAGAGAAAATTCGGCGATCGCGTTTAGCAGAAACGCAATTACTCCTAGGGTTGCGCTTGATCGAACGGGGAGAAACCCAAAAAGGGCGACAGCTTGTTCAGACAGGAAAATCCGCGTCTTCAGCAAAAGCCTGGGCGGGGTTAGTATTATCCTACTTACCCTTCGGGCTACGTTCTCCAGCTTTTGCCGCTTTGCGGCGAGTTAAACCCTAGAATTACACAACAACGTTTGGAAAATTTAAACCTTTGGGGGTATCGAGGGCTGGTGTGATCTGTCACATTGCAATAGGACGTTATTGCAGTGAGGCGGGTAAAGAAAGTTGCATGGAAACGATTGAGCTGAAGTTGCTGTTAAAGTTACTGAGTTTTCCCGATTACCGGGCAGCGATCGCCAAAACTAAGCCGACCTCTAAAATGACTGTGGCAGAATGTGAGGAGGTGTGTCAGAAGTTATGCGATCGCGGTTTGCTTGCGTGTTCCTACGCCGTCAGCCGTTTCCAAATTGCTCCTCCCGGCGAATTTCTCCTGCAACAAGATACAGAAGAACTCCCCCTCACTGACGCAGAACGCCAAGCGCTGCAAGCCAGCACTAAAGGGACAATTACGCCTGAAAAAACAGGTATTCCCTCTGAGGAACGACAAACCACCATTCAAAACTTGGCAGAACGAGGGTTGATTGAGGTAAACCCCAGGGACAAAAAAATTCAAGAAATCTGGCTGACGGAACGGGGGAAAGAGTATCTGCAATACGAGTACAACCCCAGTGGGACTCAGTTTGTTCTCAGCCTAGATTTACTCAACAACTATGTTCAATTTTTGCGGGAATCCTTCCGATCTGTTTCGCCTCCCCCTCCAGTGGCTAGCCACTGGAGGGGCGACGACAAGATTTTGCTAGTCATTCAGGAATTAGATCGCCAGTTATCTACTAATAACCACCTGCCGATTTTTAATCTCCGCGAGAAATTAGATCCCCTGCTATCAAGGGAAGAGTTAGACAAAGCGCTTCATCACTTGGAACAAGGTGACAAAATTAAGCTGAGTCCTTTGCCAACAGCCAGAGCTAGTGCCTTTACGACGGAACAAATTGAGGCAGTAATTACTCAAGATACAGGGAAGCCGCTATTTTTTGTCAGTTTGAAATAGAAGCTGTTGGGCTATTGGGGGCGGGTATTTAGAAGTTACGACAGATGAAATCATAGACAACGAAAAATTAAGCGAACGTTTAGGCTGTCATAGGTTTACTTAGCGTCTGGGAGAGTTGAATTAGGCTGCTTAATTAAGTTGGGATGACCGTAATAAGGAAAAAGATTTAACTAAACAAGAGCCGTGACCAACTATCAACTATAGCAACCATTTTGTCACCGTTTACACCTTTAACTAGTCTTTTTCCATTTTTGACTTTAACCCGTTCCACTACATCGCTCAATGATTCAAACTTCTTTTTCTGACGCTCCTTTTCCACGCTTTCAGCAATTTCAGCAGCTTTCTTATCTGTCAAACCAGTACTTCTTAATCTAAAAGCTAGCTCAGATAAGCTCATGTTGTTGAAGACATCTAAAGGTTGAATCCTACTGGGAAGTTGATTTTTAAGTTCTTTAATTTCATTTTCTAAATATTGTCTGTCTCTCGCCTGTTCTGCTTTTAGCTCATTAATTCTATTTTCCACCCGAACTTCAAAATTCGTCAGGCGAGCTTCATCTGAACCAGAATTTTCTTTTTCTGGAGGAGCAGGTTTTGGCTTTCTCAGTAATTTAATTTGTTCTTTAATAACCTCCTCATTCTCATCCTCAATAATATATGCCCCAATCATTTCACCTTTACGAGAATCTATCTCTCTTGCTCTCGCAGCAGCATAGTACTCAAATCCTCCCTCAACTACATCATATGACTGCAAGCTTGTTCGACGAACAACTATTGGATTGATAATTCCTTCAGCTTCTAAAATCAATTGGGCAGCTTGTTCCAACTCCTCATTTGAAAACTTTGAACGAGGAATGGTGGAGCTAATTTTTTTGACAGCTATAAGCGAGGTAGATAACTTCATGATTCCATTCCTATTTTTCTTAAAACTTCTATGGCTAACAATTCAAATTCCTGTGCCGCCGTAGAATCTGGCTTAAAATCAAGTACAGACACAGGATCGGCTATTTCTATAGCTCCTACAATCTGAGTTTTTTCAGCACACTTCGCTAAATCATCTCTGTCATAAATAACTGTATCCATTACCTCTAAGTTGTAACGTTTTTTGATAACTTCTATACGTTTTACCAATGTAGATTGTACAAACTTAGCATTAGTTGATATTTTACAAGCAAGAATACCTAAGATTTCAATAGGTTGTCTTTTTATCTGTTTCCTAAAGCCATCGATTTTTTTAACAAAATCTTTGACATTGACTAAACCCTGATTAGCAAAGGGTTTTAAATCTGATGGAATAATTAAGTAATCAGCCGTAATCAGGGCAACTCTTGCATATAGATTCAAAGATGGTGGCGTATCAATAATTACAACATCATATTGCTCTTTAACTTCCTCTAATTTATCAATGAGTATCAACCTACTGTAATCAAGTTGATTCAGCTCCATTTCAGCTTCCATTAAATCAATGTGTGCGGGAATCACATCAATTTCTGGGCTACTAAACTGAGACTTTCTAGCAATTTCATGAACCGGATAGAACTCCTCTGAACGTAAAACTTGAAGAATATTAGAGTCTCTTATATCATCAAATTCTTCATCCTCGAATTTGATTAAACCTGTTGCAAACGTGGTATTAGCTTGGCTGTCTAGGTCAATCACTAGTACTCTTTTTCCTTTCTTTCGGATAGCAGCGGCTAAATTAACTACAGTTGTTGTCTTGCCTACGCCGCCTTTATTGTGATAAACCGCAATAACTTTCATAATGCTTTTACTCGTTTTTTCTGGACTAGGATTGGAGATGGGTTGAGGAATAACTAGATTAGCCTGTAAAGTCTTAACCTCTGAAGAAACTTCAATAGCTTTTTCCTTTGAGCTATCTCTGCCAATCAAAGCTTTAATCTCTTCTAGTCTTACATCAACCTCATCACCAGAACACTGAAATACAAGCTGAAAATCATCTCGAACTTTCTGATAAATTCTGATCTCTCTCCCGTTAGTTAGAAGTCCATATCGCACGTTCAAACTCATTAAGTAGCGTTGTAAGCGGCGAACGTGGTTATTTAAGTTTTGATTGGGATGCTTCGCTTCCATCACCACGCTCAACGGCGAATTAGCATCTAGGACGAAAGGAACAACCTGTGTGGCAAAAGCTAAAAAATCTAAACGAATGCTGCCAAAAGTTACCTCTTGGTGCCAAGTGTCGGGAGGATAGCCTAACTGCGGCAGTAAATACTGGACGATGAGTTTACTTTCTACTTCACTTTCGTTGCGGCAAAGATCCGGATTAAAACTCAACTTTCTTTTTCCTTCATAAAGTTGCCCCTGTCAAAGATAACCTCACACCTCTGAGATCGTCCAACTTAGCGAATGTTAATCCCCCAGGAAGCAGCAGTAATTAAGACAAAACACTTACTCAAGTGCCTTCAGCTACAGTGAATCCACAAATTTCTCCCCCAACCTGACCACTCCGACTAAGATTAGTAACATCTTCTTTGGATGGCAGGATTGATGGGATACGTTGTTGCATTAGTCAATATGAAAGGGGGCGTCGGTAAGACAACTACTACCGTCAACCTGGCTGCTTGTTTAGCAAAAGAGCAGGGAATGCGGGTTTTAGTAGTTGATTTGGATACACAAATCAATGCAACTTTGAGCTTAATACCGCCCTTACATTTTGCCAAAGTCAGGAAAGAGCAACGAACATTAAAACAGTTAATTAATCAAACGCTACAAGCGGGTAATAAAACAAATACTTCTCCACAAGAGATTATCCTTCACAATATTTGTCAGGTGAAAGGGTTTGATTTAATACCCGGAGATATCGATTTATATAATGATTTTTTGTTAGCTGTAAATCTTTATGCTCAATCTCAGGGAAATCAGCAGGATTTTGAGAAAAATTGGAATCATTTTGAAGATACATTAGTACGGAATATGATTCTGCCCGTGCGTAACAAGTATGACTTTATTTTGATCGATTTTCCTCCCGGCGATTATCTGCTGACTCGCAGTGGCATTATTGCCAGTGACTTTTATATCATTCCGGCGAAACCAGAACCTTTATCGGTTGTTGGCATTGGTATTCTTGAGGGGCGGATCGGTAAGCTTAAAGAAAGCGATCGCACAACGATCAATCTCCTTGGCATCGTCTTCTCCTCTCTAGGTCATGCTACCAACATGGCTCCCCGCATCAAAAACCGCGTAGTCACCGAGTTTGGGCAAGACAAAATTTTTGATACAGAAATTCCGATGAATGTGGCGGTTGCCAAAGCCGTTGATGAATTTCGACCCGTTGTATTGGCAGATCCCAATGCCGCAGGTGCCAAAGCATTCAGCGAGTTAACGCAAGAATTTTTACAAAAACTTTCCAATTTTTTGGCTGCTAACCCATCAACCTAAATCAATAAAACTGCAACTTTATTGAAAATAACCGCTATGGAAGGAAATTCCCAGTAATTATTTCTAAGCGGGATGCGCGTGGCGTTTTACACCCAGTTGCTGATTATTTATTTCATATACGCCTATATTTATCTTTTTCTGGCATTAATTACCTCTTAGGTTATACGTCGGTTTCTAGAGGGAATCTCCTCAACGGCTTAGTAACCTGATTTTACATAGGTTAATAAATAAACTTTTCGATAAAACAATGTTAGTTCAACGCAATTCTCGACACCGCACAAACAAACTCGTAAGTGCGTTAGGAGTAGTCGCTTTTGGGGCATTAATGACTATTTCTGCCTTCCAGAAGACAGCTTCAGCGCAGACACGCTCCCTGTCTTCTGGTGTCAATGACTCAACCTCTAACCTCATCGCTCAATTTCCTCTACCTGGAAGCGTCACAACTCCTAGTACTACGACAACTCCTGGTACCGTTACACCCGGTGTTCCCGCTACTACAACTACTCCCGGTGTCACGATAACTCCTGGCATTACACCCGGTGTTCCCGCTACTAGAACTACTCCCGGTGTTGTGACGCCAACTCTTCCCGGCACTACAACCCTTCCTGGTGTTGTGACGCCAACTCTTCCCGGCACTACAACCCTTCCCGGCGTCACGACAACTCCTGGTACAGTTACACCTGGCGTTCCCGCTACTACAACTACTCCCGGTGTTGTAACGCCAACTCTTCCTGGCACTACAAGCCTTCCCGGTGTTGTCCCCCCTGCTGGCAGTGTGATACCTACAACTCCTGCCCCTATAGCGCCTGTTAACCCGGCGAACAGCGCCATCCCCATCAACCCTGGAACTCCTACCTCTCCTGGTGGCTTTACTTCCGTTACGCCTGTAGGCGGTACACCTACCACCGGAACTACAACCGCTCCCAGCAATTTCCCGGCGACAAGTGGTGCCGCTGGCAGTACTTCTGGTGGTTTCTAAGCCCGTTATTAGTTCTCTCTGGGAAAAAAGAAAAGCCTGTCACCGCAGGCTTTTGTCTGTCAGAGCCTGTTTGGAAAGCTGATAAGCTCACCGCCGCTCATACATGCACAGGTTGTAAAAGCCGGGAAGAAGCTAACTTCTATTGCCGCTCAAGTCAGATCCCGCATTATGATGTAGAGTGCAACAGCAGCTCAGGAACGAAATTAAACCTGAAGCTCGCTTAGATAACATCCAGCAGAGTTTTTGAAGGGGATTATATTCATGGGGCTTGTCATTGCCACAGTAAATATGAAAGGCGGCGTTGGTAAGACAACTCTCACGGTAAACTTGGCAACTTCTCTAGCAAAAAACCATCAAAAGCGGGTGCTAGTTGTTGACTTGGATACACAAATCAGTGCGACGCTCAGTTTGATCCCGCCTCAGGAGTTTGCAAAGGCAAGGCGAGAAAGAAGGACGCTGAGTCATCTTATTTACCAATCCATCAGACCTAAAAGCCAATCAAAATATTCAATCCGAGATATCATCAAACCCTATATTTGTAGTGTAAAACAGCTCGATTTATTGCCGGGGGATATTGACCTTTATGACGAGTATCTAGTCTCAGAAATGCTGCATAAGCAAGCAGTTGTTGAGGGTAAAGGTGATTTTAATGAAGTTTGGAATCAATTTGAAAAACAGCTCATTCGAGGTATTTTAGAGCCAATTATTGATGATTATGATTTCATCATTTTGGACTGTGCTCCTGGCTATAACCTGTTAACACGCAGTGGAATTGTGGGCAGTGATTTTTATTTGTTGCCTGCAAGACCTGAACCTTTGTCTATTATTGGTATTCAACTGCTAGAACGGAGAATTGCGAAACTTAGAGAAAGTCATGGGATTGATAGTCCGTTGAACCTGCGCTTACTGGGGATAGTTTTCATCCTCTCTGGCGGTTTGATTGGCAGGTATTACAAACAGGTAATGCAACGGGTGACGGATGATTTTAGCCCAGCACAACTGTTTAAAAACCGTATCCCTATGGACGTTAATGTCGCTAAAGCGGTTGATAGCTTCACTCCAGCAGTTTTGGCAACGCCGAATTCTTCTGGAGCGAGAGCATTTACAAAATTAAGTGAAGAATTTTTGCAAAAGTTAGAAGTATCTGGCAATCTTTATCAGGCAGACCAAAACAAGGTGAATTTGTCAAATCTTGACTAAGCTGTTTGATTTTCAATGGATTTCAACTGGGCTTGTTGACAATCCAATGGAATTTTTAGAACAGTAGTTTTGGTGGGTTACGGCTGGGCGTAACCCACTAGATGGTGTTGATTTAGTCTGGGTGCTGGGGTTAGAATTCACCAACTAATGCTGCATTGCAGCGTTCGCAAATCAAGGGATGTTCTGACGATTCGCCAACGTGGGTGGAGTAGTTCCAGCAGCGATCGCATTTTTCCCCTTCTGCTTTTGTCACTCCTACGGAAAACCGCTCTGAGTGTAGGCTATATTCCGTCTGGATTGTTTCCGGGGAGTCTAGCAGTTCCACCTGGGACGCTAAGAACAGATAGCGCAACTCATCAACCCGATTACCACTCAGGCTATCTTGGGGATTGAGCGTCTCTAGCTGTTGTCTTAAGGAGCGATCGCTTACGTGGAGTAGTACCTTCGCCTCTAGTGATGAGCCAATCATCTTCTCCGCCCTGGCTTGCTCCATCACCTTATTAACCTCAGTGCGGATTTGCCGTAGGGTTGTCCAAGAGGCGGCTAATTCTGGTTTATTCCACTCGTCTTCCATCTTCACCCAGCCGGACTCAAATACCGATTGGTAGGGCGTTTTGTAGGGGAGGTACTGCCAGATATCCTCTGCCATGTGACAGAGTACGGGAGCGATCGCATGAGCCAAATTTTCTAACGCGATCGCTAGCACGGTTTGACAACTGCGACGGCGTGGGGAGTAGAGATCGCTGATATAGAGCCGATCTTTGGCAATATCTAGATAGAAATTCGATAAATCCACAACGCAGAAATTCTGCACCGTCTGGAAAAAGCGGAAGAACTGGTAACTCTCAAAGGCATCTGTGACTTCACTAAACACCTCCGTCATCCGGTGCAGCATATAGCGGTCAAGTTCGGGAAGCTGCTCATAAGGTACCGCCTGGGTAGCCGGGTCAAAGTCGTGTAGATTGCCGAGCAAGAACCGGGCAGTATTGCGGATTTTCCCGCGCACATCCCCCATCTGCTTGAGGATCGTCTTCCCAATCGGCACATCTGAGGAGTAATCGACCGACGACACCCACAAGCGCAGCACATCTGCACCGTAGGGAGGGTCTTGTTTGTGATTTTTGCCCCCCTCAATAATCATTGCCGGATCGACGACATTCCCCAGAGATTTGCTCATCTTGCGACCGTTCTCATCCAAGACAAAGCCATGGGTTAAGACAGTTTTGTAAGGAGCAATGCCGTTCGTTGCCACACTAGTGAGCAAACTAGACTGGAACCAACCCCGATGTTGGTCTGAACCTTCCAGATACATATCCACCGGATAGCGCAATTCCTGCCGTTGCTCTGCCACCGCCGCCCAAGAGGAGCCGGAGTCAAACCAAACATCCATCGTATCGGTGCCTTTGCGGTAGGTTTTACCGTTGTTGCGGTATTGTTCCGGTAACAGTTCTGCTACCGACATCTCCCACCAAGCATCGGAGCCTTTTTCAGCGATAATGGCTTGGACGTGGGCAATTGTCTCCTCATTGAGCAGGTGTTCGTTGGTTTCCTCGTCATAAAACACCGGAATGGGAACACCCCAACTCCGTTGGCGAGAGATACACCAATCTGAGCGATCGCTTACCATCGGTGTGATCCGGTTTTCCCCTTGGGGTGGAATCCATTTCACCGATGCGATCGCCTGCAATGCCTGATCCCGGAAACCCTCAACGCTGGCAAACCATTGTTCCGTCGCCCGGAAGATTGTCGGCTCCTTTGTGCGCCAGTCGTAAGGATACTTATGGACATACGCCTCTTCCTTAAGCAGGGAAGCGGCTAGCTCAAGTGCCTTAATGATTGCCTCATTGGCATCCTTCAGCACATTTAACCCCGCAAACTCTCCAGCTTCTGAAGTGAAGTTCCCCCGATCATCCACAGGCGCAAGAATCGGCAAGCCATAGCGCTGACCCACAATATAGTCTTCCTGACCGTGACCGGGAGCCGTGTGTACTAAGCCTGTACCTGAGTCCGTGGTGATGTAATCGCCACCGATGACAATCGGGCTTTCCCGGTCAAATAGCGGATGCTTGTAGGTGCAATGTTCCAACGCCTGTCCTGGCATTGTCGCCTTCACCGTCAGTGGCGTCCCAAATTTTTCCGACAACTGTTCCACCAAATCCGCCGCCACAATCAGGTATTTGGCTGGAGTTTCGGTGCCCACTTGCACCACGGCATAGTTGAGTTCTGGATTGACGGCAACGGCAAGATTACCAGGAATTGTCCAAGGCGTCGTTGTCCAGATAGCGACACCCAAATTCGGTAGTAACGGCTCTAACACCTCTTTGACCGCATCTGCTGCCTTTGTCATCCTAAAAGCCGCGTAGATGCTGCGTGAGGTATGTCCTTCTGGATATTCCAGCTCCGCTTCCGCCAGCGCCGTTTGCGAACTGGGACTCCAGTGTACTGGCTTCAAGCCGCGATAGATATAACCCTTTAAGAGCATCTGACCAAAAACACCAATTTGCGCGGCTTCGTACTCTGGCGCGAGAGTTAAGTAAGGATGCTCCCAGTCTCCCCAAACGCCATAACGTTTAAAGCTCTGGCGTTGTTGGTCAACGGTTTTCAAAGCAAAGTTTCGCGCTTTGCGGCGTAGTTTCAATGGTGTGAGCTGTTGCCGATCTTCTGTCTCCATGTTTTGCAAAACTTTCAGCTCAATGGGTAAGCCATGGCAATCCCAACCTGGCACGTAACGCACCTTACGTCCGCGCAACAACTGATATTTGTTGATAATGTCTTTGAGGGTTTTATTGAGCGCATGACCCATATGCAGCGAACCATTGGCATAGGGGGGGCCGTCATGCAAAACAAAAATCTCACCCTTGTTGTTTTGTGACAGTTGCTCGTAAATCTGGTGTTCTGCCCAAAATTGTTGTAGTTCCGGCTCGCGGCGAGTGGCATTTGCCCGCATGTCGAATTGGGTTTTGGGCAGGTTGACGGTTTCTTTATAGGATTTTGCTGCTGTCACAGTCTTACAAAAGTAGAGGGGTGGTACTGAAGAAGCGTTTAACGAAAGGCAAGTCGTTGTCAAGTCTGAAGTGTAAAGGATGAAGGAAGTTGGGGTGCAAAATCAATTCATCCTCTTAATTTTTCACTTCAGATCTGCTTTCATCCTTAGGGGATTCTCTCCATTATCTGTGAGAACTTTCCAGGCGCTTCAAGCTTGCTCTGGGGGATGATCACCTTCAGTGGATGGAGATGGAGTTGATGGGGGAAGTTCGGTTTTAGCTTGTCTATCTTTGACATCGCCTACACCTGGGTCTTCAGCCGGGGGAGCCAGTTCTGATTCCGGTGCAATTTCTTCGGCTGGTATCCTTACTGCCTTTCCCTCATGGGGTTGGGCATCCTCTACCAGTTCTGCATCCGGAGCCTCAGGGCGAACTAGTTCAGGAGACTCTGACATTTCAGTGTCGCCTGTTGTTACGTCCGTCTCTACGGTAGCAGTTTCCTCAACAGTAGGCGTTGTCTCTTCTGGTGCAGGTGCTGTCGGGGACGTTGTATTGTCGATAGCTGTCTCTACGGTAGCCGTTTCCTCAACAGTAGGCGTTGTCTCTTGTAGTGCAGGTGCTGTCGGGGACGTTGTATTGTCGATAATCGTAACTGTTGGGGAGCTGGCTGTAGGCTCCGTTGGGGTTTGGGGTGCCTTTTGGCTCTCTACAGTCTTGACTGCACTACTGGTTGTTTCAACGGTGGTCGTTGTACCTGTTTGTGGTTGTCGGCGAAGCAAGCCGCTAACTCGCTCTGTCAAGGGTTGAGCTAACTTAGTCAGGGAGAAGCCTTGAATTTTTTCTTCAACTTCGGGAGAAATCTCAGTTTTCTCTTGGGGCGAGGTCTGTTCGTGTCGCAAGTTAAAGGTTTGCCAACCTAACCAACCGATTAAGGACACACTCGCCACTTGACCGAGGAGTACACCGCCAGTGATGCGTCCTGCACATGCCCATAGGGCTAAGGCATAAAATAGCCCAACTCCACTCCAATAAAAATCATTTTTGCGATGGACTTCCGGAAAAAAGAAAGCCGCCATGTACATTGCAAAGCTTCCAAGACCAACGGTAAGCGCCAGGATATATGCCAACATTTCGGGGGGACTCCTTAATGTGCGTCTTTACGGTGATTTCTGTCGTTCTATATACAAATACCAATTAATCGGTAAGTAACGGCTAATCAATCACTCGATCAACAGATGTTTGAGCTAAGCGATCGCTCTTAAGGTCTTTTTTAGATAACAATCTTGGGGATCGGGATACCCTGAAGGTAATTTGTCTCTTTTGACAAAAATTAGCAGAGTTTACAGCAGAGTTTTATGTCACAACCAAGCTTCGGCGTGATTGGTCTAGCCGTCATGGGAGAAAACCTAGCACTGAATGTAGAAAGCAGAGGTTTTCCTGTCGCCGTTTATAATCGCACCGCTGCCAAAACCGAAGAGTTTATGGCAAAGCGTGCACCAGGCAAGAACGTTACAGCCACCTATTCGGTGGAAGAATTTGTCAATGCCCTGGAACGTCCTCGCAAAATTCTGGTGATGGTGAAAGCAGGAAAGCCAGTTGATGCAGTTATCGCTCAACTCAAACCCCTACTCGATCCGGGAGATATGATCATTGACGGTGGCAACTCTCTCTACAACGATACAGAGCGACGCACCCAAGAATTGGAAGCCACAGGACTCGGATTTGTCGGCATGGGCGTCAGTGGCGGTGAAGAAGGTGCCTTGCACGGCCCAAGCTTGATGCCAGGAGGCACTGATACCGCTTACCAAGAGTTAGAGCCAATCCTCACGAAGATTGCCGCACAAGTGCCTGACGGGGCTTGTGTGACCTACATTGGCCCCGGTGGTGCCGGACACTACGTCAAGATGGTGCACAACGGCATTGAGTATGGCGACATGCAATTGATTGCTGAAGCCTACGATTTGCTCAAGAATGTGGTGGGGCTGAACCACCATCAGTTACATGAGGTGTTTAGTGAATGGAACACCACGGCAGAGCTGGATTCATTTCTCGTTGAAATTACGGCGGATATCTTCCGGTATATTGAGGCGGGATCGGAGCAACCTCTAGTGGAGGTGATTCTCGATTCGGCGGGACAAAAGGGAACCGGACGCTGGACAGTGGTGAGTTCCTTAGAGTTGGGCATACCGATCCCCACCATTTACGCGGCAGTGAACGCCCGCGTGATGTCGTCTTATAAGCAAGAGCGCGTAGCGGCATCAAAAGAGTTGCCAGGACCAACAGGCAAGTATGACGGCGACGCCAAAGCTTTGATCAACAAAATTCGCGATGCGCTCTATTGCTCGAAGATGTGTTCCTACGCTCAGGGAATGGCACTCATGAGCAAGGCATCAGAGGAGTTTGGCTACAACATAGATTTGTCGGAAACTGCCAGAATTTGGAAAGGTGGCTGTATTATCCGGGCGGGTTTCCTCGGATTGATTCAAAAGGCGTTCCAGGACAATCCGAAGCTGCCTAACCTACTGTTAGCGCCTGAGTTTAAGCAAAGCATCCTCGATCGTCAGGAGTCTTGGCGAGAGGTGCTGGCAATCTCAAACAATCTAGGGATTCCGGTTCCGGCGTTTAGTGCGTCTTTAGATTACTTCGATAGTTATCGCCGCGATCGCCTGCCGCAAAACCTCACCCAAGCCCAACGCGACTACTTCGGTGCCCACACCTACGAGCGCATTGATAAAGAAGGTCTCTTCCACACTGAATGGACGCAGACTGACAAAGAATCCCTACAACTAGGAAGCACAGATTAGTCAGTTGTAGTTGTCCACGAGTAATGGTCAGTTGCTAATTGGGGCGGGTTTTACTATTTCTCTAAACCCGCCCCGTTCTATTTTTAGGCGTTAATTGTCATAAAACTCTCACAATCAATAAGTTTTCTTTTTCTCTACTGCCAGTTTTCTAAAAAGGCTTTGACCTGAGCTAACTGATGCGTCAGTGCAGCAAGTTGTTCTGAGGCATCAGTTAGTTGTTTTTGCTTGGCTTGCTGCTCAAGTTGGGCGGCAATCTCTGGTATCAACCGCACTCCCGCGTTAGCACTCGCTCCTTTAAGCCGATGGGCTTGCTGTTCTATGGTCGCTAAGTCATTGATAAGTAGGGCTTTGCGAATTGCTTCTAAGCTAGGTTCTGTATTTTCAACAAACATTTTTAAAAGCTTTTTTTGAAAAGTCACTTTACCGCGAGAGATTCTCTCTAGACGATCTAAATCAACGGGTAGCGCATGAAGAGAACTGGAGGATTCAGACTTTGGCTTGACGGCGGTAGGTAGGTAGCAGAAATTCTGAGGATTGGCGGCGGAATTGGACGCGATCGCCATTCCTTGATTTTGGGAGGATAAGGCAGGATTATCTGCCAGGGGATGAGTTTGTTTCTGAGTTTTCCCTGTAGGAGTTTCAGGTATCCAACGCTCTAGAATCGCTCCCAATGCTTCTTGAGCAATTGGTTTAGAGAGGTAGTCATCCATTCCCGCTGCCAGACACTTAGCGCGATCGCTGGGTAGGGCATGGGCAGTCAGGGCAATAATAACGGTATGCTGGTTTGCTCCTTCTCGGCGTCGGATTTCTTGGGTGGCTTTATAACCATCTAGCACTGGCATCTGACAATCCATCAACACAATATCGTAGGGTTGGGATTGTAAGTGCGCGATCGCTTCGGCACCATTGCTCATGCAATCTGCCTGATAACCCAGCATTTGCAACTGGTTTAAAATCACCATCTGATTAACAGGGTGGTCTTCTACCAGCAAAATTTTGACAAGTGAGGGATGGGATGGGGAAGCCTGTGGGGTGGACGGCTCAAGGGGATGAACGAGTGGAGACAGGGGAGCCATGGCTGTTACCAGACTGTCAAATAGCAGCGAGGCTCTGATCGGCTTGATAATACAGCCAGAAATACCGATCTCCTCCAAATCTTGCACCGAATCCCGCTGTTGCCGGGTCGTCAGTACAATCAGCTTGGTTGCTGCTAAGGTGGGATCGCGGCGAACCATCGGCACCAAGAGCGCTCCCTGATGCTGGGACAGTTGCAAATCAACAATTGCCACGTCATAGGGATGTCCTTGAGCGGCACTGGTGCGTAAAGCATTGAGCGTGGCGGTGCTATCTGTGACTTCATCTAGGTGCATCCCCCAGGCATCAACAAGCGATCGCACCGCTTGGCGGGTCATCCCATGATCCGTCACAATTAACAATTTCAGCTTGTTCAGGGATTGAGGAACCGCTCTTCCCACCAGAACTGTCGCCGGATTAAACGGCATCGTAAACCAGAAGGTAGATCCCTGACCGGGTTTGCTCTCAACGCCAATCTCTCCCCCCATCAATTCCACCAGTTGCTTGCAAATAACCAGTCCCAAACCTGTGCCATCATACTGTCGAGTCATTGAGGCATCGACTTGGGAGAAAGATTGAAACAGTTTTTGCCGATCAGCCGCACAGATGCCGATCCCTGTATCTGTAACTTCAAAGCGAATAGAGACTGAGTCCGAGTCGGTGAGTCCGAGTCGGTGAGTCCTGAGTCCTGCTCCCCTGCTCCCCTGCTCCCCTGCTCCCCTGCTCCCCTGCTCCCCATCTCCCCTGCTCCCCTGCTCCCCCGCTCCCCTGCTCACTGAGGCTTTCACCACAACTGAACCCGCCTCCGTGAACTTGATAGCATTGCCAACTAAATTGAGCAAAATCTGACGTAGGCGTCCCGGATCTCCTTGCAATTGTCTAGGCACATCGGGATCGATGACGGCAGCTAAATCAAGCCCTTTCTCTTCTGCCTGAGCCGCTAAGATATTTACGGCGGCATCAATAGAGTGCTCTAGATTGAAGTCGAGAGTTTCTAGGGACATTTCCCCCGCTTCTAGCTTGGAAAAGTCGAGAATGTCGTTGATGATCTTCAGCAGGTGTTCGGCACTGCTGCGGATCGTGTGGGCATAATCTAGTTGTTGCCGTGTCAGGGAGGTTTGCAACAACAGTCCTGCCATCCCCAAAACCCCATTCATGGGGGTGCGAATTTCATGACTCATGTTGGCAAGAAATTCCGACTTCAGCCGGGAAGCTTCTAAAGCGGCTTCCCGTGCTTCTACCAACTCATTAATTTTGTCAGTGGCGATGACAATGCCGCCAACATTTCCTTCTGGGGTGTACCAAGGATGAATCGCCCAACGTAAGTAAATTTTTGTCTCATCAGCACGTTCCCAAACATCTTCACTCGCTGAAAGGACTGCCCCTTGCAAAGCCTGTTGATGAATAGCTTTCCAATGCTCCGGGATATCTAGGACAAGTTCGTAATGGTTGCGACCGATGATTGAAGCTTCGGCTTCTAAGCCTTGAAAATCAATCCACTTGTCTGAGTGCGCCAGATAGCGCATCTGGCGGTCAAACATCGCCATGGCTACAGGCGCGTGAGTGATGATTTGCCGCAGTTGCTGACGTTCTCGCTCTAAGGCAAGCTCAACTTGCTTGCGCTCTGTGATGTCCATCACTGTGCCTGTCATCCGCAGGGCTTGCCCGTTGTGGTTGCGGAGAACTGCCCCCTTACTTGCGATCCAGTGGGTCGTTCCATCCAGCCAGCAGGTACGAACTTCTATCTCATAGTCTGTACCTGTTTTCACGGCATGTATGACCGTTTGCTCGACAACAGCACGATCCTCTGGATGCAGGCACTCAAGAAATGCACCGTAGGTGTCGAGGGGGGTTCCTGGCATCCGACCCAACAAGGTTTCTACGCCTTCTGACCAGTTGATGCGATCGCTGATCATATCCCAGTCCCAGGCACTCATCTGAGCCGCAGAAAGCGCTAAATTTAGTCTCGCTTCGCTCTTACGCAGTGATTCTTCTGCCAACTGCCGATCTTGAATTTCAACAACTAAATGCTCGTTAACCTGCTTTAACTGAGATGTGCGCTTTTCAACCCGTGCTTCTAGCTCTACCTTTGCTTGCTGGAGAGATGCTTCTGCCTGCTTACGACTAGTCACATCCAGAGCGAGTGAGAGGATCGATACTAGGTTGCCATTTTCATCACACAAACTAGAGTTGTACCACTCGCAATGAACAACCGCACCCTCTTTTGTGTAGTTGCGGTTTTGACAGACACAGCGGGGACTGCTGGCTTTGGTCAGCTCCTGCATTGCACTGGCAACAATTTCCTGGTCTTCGTCACAGACAAATTTCAGGTCATTAATGTGACGGTTAACGACTTCCTCCGCTTTCCAACCAAATAAATGCTCGGCTTGGGGTGACCACCACTGCACTCGAAACTGACTATCGCATTCAATGACTGCTAAGGGGGTGTTTTCGACGTGGAAAGTCAGGCGTTGAAGGGCAATTTGTAATTTAGCTTCGGCTGTCGTGCGGTCTTCTAGGGCTTTTTCTAGCTGACGGTTCGTTTCTTCTAACTGGGTAGGACTAGGGAGCGCCAATGCCAGGGGAATTAATGGCACCAGTTGGAATACTGTCAAAACAGAAACCCCAGCCGTAATCGCTTTCACAATGCCTGAAACCCAATAATTCGGGTGCCAGAGTGTCCACACGTCCAAGAGATGACCCGTACCGCAAGCAATAATGAAGCCACCAAACCAGAGGAAAATCCAGTGGAAGGGGAGGTCACGACGCTGGCGGACAAAGTACACCAGGATTAGAGGAATCGAGTAGTAAGAGAGCGCAATTAATGCGTCTGATACTACATGCAGCCCCACCAATCCTGGTTTCCAAAGGTAACAATGTCCGTGGGGGATAAAAGTATTGGAAAAAGCGTCAGGGAAAAGTGCCAGCATAAAGACCCCCTTGTAGCAAAGAGCTATGCCTACGGTAGCAAGAAAGAACAGAGAACTTAGTTTTTAGTAATCTCTTGGTACAACCAAAGGCAGATGACGGTGAACTGCATCACGGCTGGTAAGTTTTTTTAAGCGGCAGTGGCATTGTCAAGTTGTTGGACTTCTTGAGAAGATAACTTTACGTTTAGCGCTCCCACAGAGCCTTCAATGCTAGAAACTTTGCTGGCTCCCGGAATTGGGACAACAGAGGGAGATTTCGCTCGCAGCCATGCCAGGACAATCTGCTGCACAGAAGCACCTTTTTCTTCGGCAAGTTGAACGAGTGCCGGGATATCTTCTAAACGGCTGACGCGGCTACTTCCCCCCAAGGGACTCCAGGGTAGAAATGTCAGTCCTTCCTGCTCGCAATACTCTAATACTCCGTCAGACTCTGGCTGACGATGCCAGGGATTGTACTGGTTCTGGACAGAAACGATGTCAACTACATCCCGCGCCTGCTTGATTTGGGCAACGGAGAAATTAGAGACGCCAACAAATCGCACTAAACCTTCATCGACGGCTTCTTTGGCGGGGGTGAGGGCTTCCTCAATCGTGTAGTCGGGATCGGGGGAGTGGTATTGCCACAAGTCAATTGGTTTTTCGCCCCCCAATGCTTCATGACTAATGCGGATGGTTTCTCGTAAATGATCGGGATTGCCGTTGCGCGTCCAGCTTCCCTCAGGGCGCATCAAGCCGCCTTTGGTGGCAACAGTGACTTGGCTGACATCGCCTTTGTACTGTTTTATCGCCTTACCAATCAGTCGCTCGTTGTGATGCTTATCGGATTCATCTTTGCAGTAGGAATCTGCCGTATCGATGAGAGTAACACCTAAATCGAGTGCCCGGTGAATCACTGCGATCGCTTCCGATTCCGGCGGACGCCCACTTAACGACATTGGCATCCCCCCTAAACCAATAGCACTGATTGTCACGCCAGTGTTTCTGAGTTGTTTGGTTTCCATTATTTAAGTTAAGTCTCACTTTCATCTGTTTCCCATTAATCTCAGAAAACCTGTAAGGAATCGTCTGCCGAATGGGGAGTTTTGAGTCCTCCTGAGTTCTGAGTCCTGAGTCCTGAGTCCTGAGTGGGGAAGGGGAGCGGGGGTGCAGGGGTGCAGGGGAGCGGGGGTGCAGGGGTGCAGGGGTGCAGGGGAGCGGGGGTGCAGGGGAGAACTAATAACCGAATTCATACTTCATACTTCATACTTCATACTTCATACTTCATACTTCATACTTCATACTTCACCCTAGCCTCCGGCAACGGCTTCGCCGAACATACTTTCCTCACCGACTCAGCACTTTGCTACACTTCCCTGCTGCTCTAAAAAAAGCCCTCCCAGCGCAAGGTTGAGAGGGCTTGTTTGATTTGTGTGGTGTGAGGAGCAAAGCATATCTTTGCTTATCTCTAAGGCTAAGACCCTTGTATGACGGGTCAATGTCAATTGGATGACAAAAATGCGATCGCTACCTTGATCACTCCTAAACTACGAACTATGACCCCAGACTGATTAAAATTCTTGGTTAATTTATCAAGATTTCTTCAGAAGATTGACCTCAGAGGGATAGAAAGTTCTGATGTCATTTAGAGAGGGTTAAAGACATGATTAAATCTTGGATGGTGATTGGGGGAGTAACCTTCTTGGTTAGTTTGGGAAGCGCCTTGTTACGCCCTCGCGATCTCTTTTGGCAGAAGGACTTGGAGCGTCCTAACTGGCTATTTTTTGAGCCAGCTATCCCGTTGATCTGGACGGTGATTTTTGTCTGTGGCGCAATTTCTGCTTATATTGTTTGGGAAAATGACCCCGGTAGCTTGAAAACTTGGTTGCTAATGGGATGCTACCTGATGTTGGAAGTGATCACTGTTGCTTTTATTCCCGGAACATTGCGATCGCGTAGTCTCTTAGTTGGGACGCTTTTAGGCGGCTTGGGCGTCGTTGCAGGTATTTTGCTGACTCTTATTGTCTTGCCAATTTCTGGATGGGCTGCACTGTTGCTGGTTCCTTATCTAATTTGGAGTCCAATTGGCACCTACACGACTCGGAGGATGATTGAACTCAATCCTGAGGCAGCTTGAGAGTTGGGACGAGTTTTGGACAATAAATCACTTTTACCGAATTTTTCCCTCTTTTGTGACCCTCACTATCCCTTGGCTTCTAACTTGAAGCACTGGTATAAAATCGCAATGCAAACCGCCAAAAAACGATAGAAGCCAAGAGCAACCCCAACGCCAACGCCGCCGCACCCACTACCCAAACGAACTGGGTACGACCTAGCATTGCCTCTGCTGGTACGGTGGTTAAAAATGCCACGGGAACAACAAAGGTGAAAAAGAACCGATAAGCGGCAGGATAGGCAGCAATGGGGTAGCGACCCGCTTCTACTAAACCTCTGAGTACCTCAGTGACGTTGTAGATTTTGACAAACCAAATGCTGGTTGCGCCTAAGATAAACCAGAGGCTGTAGAGGCTGACGATGCCAAAAAAGATCGGAATGGCACTGACAAAGTAGTCTCCAATTTCTAAGCCCAGCTTTATACCTGCGTAGATAGTTAGCACGCCTCCAAAGATTAAATCTGGTAGTCCCCAAGGAGAAATGCTACGGGAGGAGAGCCAGAACTGACTGCTAATCGGTTTGAGCAGTACAAAATCCAGGGTACCTTGCTGCACTTGATCAACAATGCGATTGAGGTTGGGAACGAGGAAGGTGGCAGCAACGCCTTGTAAGGTGGTGAAAATTCCTAATACTATTAATGCTTCTTCCCAACTCCAGCCCTCGAAGTTGTAGTCTGTGCGGTAGAACAAAAACAGCCCAAATAGACTGCCAGCGAGGTTAGTCAAGCTGCTCAAGGCGGCAATCAGAAAGTTGATTCTGTATTCTAATTCAGCGGCGATCGCTGTACTCCAAAATAGCCTTAATACATGCAGGTAACGTATCATCGCCTCAGAATCTGCTGATGGGATATGTACGAGCCTATCGCATCTCCAACCGAGGCGATCGCTCTGACTAATTTTTTAAGAATTACTATTACAAAATTTATCCGCTCCCAGAGATTTAGCAAAAACTCTTGCTGAATCAGGACTTTTACGTAATTTTTGTCTAACCCCTTGACAGGATTTTGGTAATTCTCACTATAATTAGAAATGTTAACCCCAATGAGGCGAGGCAATGAGCAGTTCCGCTAACCGCAACAGCCTGTACCCTGACCAATTCAGCACGAATGAAGACCAAGCATTGCTCATCAGCCCAGAAGATTACAGCCTCCTAACCGACTTGTATCAACTGACAATGGCAGCTTGCTATACCGGGGAAGGTATAGAGCAAAAACAGGCGTCTTTTGAGATGTTTGTGAGACATTTGCCCAACGGTTATGGCTACTTAATCGCCATGGGGTTAGCGCAGGCGTTGGAGTATTTAGAGAAGTTTCGTTTCAGCGATGCTCAGATTGCTGCCTTGCAAGGGACAGGGATTTTTGAGGATGTACCGGAACGCTTTTGGTCGCTATTGCAGTCAGGGCAGTTTACAGGCGATGTTTGGGCAGTACCAGAAGGAACAGCGATTTTTGCCAATGAGCCGTTTTTGCGGATAGAAGCCCCTCTATGGCAAGCACAGGTGATAGAGACGTATCTCCTCAATACCATTAACTATCAAACACTGGTGGCAACGCGGTCAGCGCGGCTACGGGACAGTGCTGGGGAAGAGGCGAAGTTGCTAGAATTTGGCACCAGACGGGCATTTAGCCCCCAAGCATCAGTTTGGGCAGCAAGGGCGGCTTTAGCTGGTGGATTGGATGCGACATCAAATGTCTTAGCCGCCTTAAAGCTAGGACGTAAGCCCAGTGGGACAATGGCGCATTCTTTGGTAATGGCGATCGCTGCCATCTCCAGTAGCGAACAAGATGCCTTTACCACCTTCTATCGCTATTTTGACGGTGCTGCTTTATTAATTGATACCTACGATACAGTAGCCGCCGCCCAGACTCTGGCAGAAAGGGAAAGAGCCGGAGAAATTCAAGTGGCGGCGGTGCGTTTGGATTCTGGAGATTTAGCAACTCTGTCTCAAAAAGTGCGATCGCTCCTTCCCCACGTCACCATTTTTGCCAGTGGTGACTTGGATGAGTACGAAATTGCTCGGCTCAAAAATGCCGGAGCTTGCATCGACGGCTATGGATTGGGAACACGCCTAGTTACGGGAAATCCGGTAAATGGCATCTACAAACTAGTAGAAATTGATAATATTGCCACGATGAAGCAGTCAAGTAGCAAAGAAACCTATCCCGGACGCAAGCAAATCTACCGCCAATGTGTGAATAATCAATTCATCCAAGACCGATTAGGATTAGCCACCGAATCCCCCACAGAAAACGAACAACCCTTGCTGGAACTGGTAGTTAAACAAGGTCAACGCCTGCACCCGCCCGAATCTTTAGAGATAATTCAAAAGCGCACCGCCAAAAACGTCGCCGCCCTTCCCCCCTCAACCCGTCATCTCAATCAGCCAATTCCCCTCACCGTAGAAATCTCAGAGGCTCTCCAGCAGCTAACCCACCAAACCCAAGAACGCCTAAAGCAAGAAGCCTCGCGGACTCTAAATTATCGCTAAAGAAGGGTGAAGGATGAAGTATGAAGGGTGAAGGATGAAGTATGAAGGGTGAAGGATGAAGTATGAAGTATGAAATTTAAGAGATTTACTACCCGTTTTACTCTCCCTCTCTTCCTCTCCTTCTCTTACCTCCGTGCCCTCTGTGCCTCTGTGGTTTATTAAAACTCCCCCTACTCAGCACTAAAAAAATGGTCAACATCGCCTTATTCGGTACTAGTGCCGATCCTCCTACTTCTGCCCATCAAGCCATTCTCAATTGGCTAGCAGATCGCTATGACCATGTTGCAGTTTGGGCATCAGATAATCCCTTTAAATCTCACCAGACACCCTTAGAACATCGCTCAACGATGTTGAGGTTGCTGATTGAAAATGCCACCCCACCTAAAGGAAATATTGGTTTCTATCCCTTCCTTAGCAGTCCCAGAACCTTAGAAACCGTCGCCCAAGCACGGCGCTACTGGGGTACAAATGTAGATTTGACATTGGTAATTGGTTCTGATTTGGTGAGTCAGATGCCGCGTTGGCATCAAGTGGAAGAATTGTTAAAGCAAGTACAGTTGCTGGTTGTACCCCGTCCGGGCTATTCAATAGATGAGGAGGGAATAGCAGAATTGACGCAGCTAGGGGCAATAATAGCGATCGCTGACTTGCAAGTACCAGCAGTATCCTCAACAGCGTATCGTGAAAACAGGGATAAAGAAGCTGTCGCAGCTCCCGTTGAGGAATACATTCATCAAGAGCAGTTGTACGAATGCCAGGACGCGGCACCAAGCAGGTAAATAAACAGACACTAGCCAACTTTAAAGTCGGCGTCGATAACGCGATCTTTTCCGTTGATACCCAACAAAACCGCGTCCTCGTCCTGTTAGTGATGCGTCAGGAAGAACCGCATATCGGTCAGTGGAGCCTACCAGGAACATTAGTTCGTGAGGGAGAATCTTTAGAAGATGCCGCTCAACGGATTTTGGCAGAAAAAATCCGGGTCAATAACCTGTACCTGGAGCAACTCTACACCTTCGGCGGCCCTGAGCGCGATCCTAGGGAATCCCCCATCAGCTTTGGTGTGCGTTACCTCTCTGTCAGTTACTTCGCCCTAGTACGGTTTGAAGAAGCAGAACTGATTGCTGATGGCGTCAGCGGTATTGCTTGGTATCCGATCGAGCATCTTCCCCAGCTTGCTTTTGACCACAACAAAATTGTGGAGTACGGTTATCGTCGTCTTCGCAATAAGCTAGAGTATAGCCCCGTCGCCTTTGATGTCTTACCAGAAGTCTTTACCCTCAGCGATCTGTATCAGCTCTACACTACCGTTTTAGGGGAGAATTTCTCCGATTATTCCAACTTTCGCTCCCGCTTACTGAAGCTTGGGTTCTTATCCGATACAGGACTGAAAGTTTCACGAGGAGCTGGGCGTCCCGCTAGTTTGTATCGCTTTGATGCGGAAGCCTTTGCACCTTTAAAAGATAAGCCGTTGGTGTTTATTTGATGTCTTTTGTATCAGGTTACTATTCTTGAAAGCCTGAAAGCGCTATTTCTTGACACAAAGAAACGCAGGAATTTTAAATAAAATTTATTAAGCAAAAGTGAAAAGAGAAATAGGACAGCGTAAATAATTAAAAGGTTATAGTAAAGGGATGAATAAAGCCCTGACTAAGAACTAATTAAAAGAAAACACGTCGCAACACAAAGTTGGTTTATTTCTGCCTATTTATATGAAAAAACAAGCTTTATTATTTGCCGCTGATGTAGCTTATACATTTCCCCTAGGGAGAACTCTCTTTCGAGGAATTAATGCGGGAATCAACCCAGGGGATAAAGTTGCCTTAATTGGTGCTAATGGCGTTGGTAAATCAACGTTGCTGAAAATTTTGGCTGATAAAATTCAGCCAAGTTCTGGTTCAGTTATTAGTCACGGCTCAGTTTATTATCTGCCGCAAATTAGCACTATTCACCGCGAAAACAGAGATAGGACAGTTCTAAATTTCCTCAGTTCTATCACCGATGAATGGTGGGACGTGACAAACATTTTAGAATCTCAGCTTAGTACTACCCTGGATTTATCCTTGCCTGTAGGTAGCTTGAGTGGGGGAGAGATTACCAAGTTATTTCTAGCAATGGGTTTGTGCCAAAATCCTGAGGTTTTGTTACTGGATGAGCCAACCAATCACATGGACTTCTGCGCCTTAGAAAGTCTCAAAACCTTTTTGAATAACTTTTCCGGTGCTTTTGTAATTGTTTCTCATAAACCATTTTTCCTAGACCAAGTTGTAAATAAAACGTGGGACTTAACTGCTAGTTGCATAAAAGTTTATGGAGGTAATTATTCGCTTTACAGAGAGCAAAAGGAAGCAGATATACAAGCAACTCTCAGGAACCGAGAGGCGGCTAAAAAAGAGCTAAAGCGTGCTAAAGACGCGGCGGCAAAAGAACAACAACGTGCCGATCGCTCTCGACGAGAAGGGCGACTTCAAGCGCAAGACAGAAGCATGGGGAGAGCAGAACGAGGCGGTTTTGCAGAAATGGCATCTGCCTCTGCTGGCAAGGCTTCTACTAAGCATCAGGTAGCCGTGGCGAAAGCTAATCAAAAGATTGAAGAGTTAAAAATTAGGAAAAATAAGGTTACAAATATTCGTTTAGAAGAGGGGAGTAGTAAACGAGGAAAAAATTTAATTGATATTCAAGGGGCAAATTTAAGGGTAGGGAATGCTTGCCTTGTTGAGGATATTCAGTTTCATCTATCTTATGGCGATCGCGTGACTATTTCCGGTGCTAACGGTGCCGGAAAATCTAGCTTTGTCAAGGCGATTTTGAATAACATCAAGGATGATTCGATTTGTTTTGAATCAGGAGAAATTTCAGTTTCTCCAGGAATGAAGATTGTCTATCTCGATCAAAATTATGAACTGCTAGATAGAGAAAAGACAATTATCGAAAATATGCAACAAGCGAACTCAAGCCTCGATTATCAAGTTTTGAGACAGCAGCTAGGAAATTTTCTATTTTTTAACGATGAAGTGCATAAAAGCGTTGCCATGTTAAGTGGTGGGGAACTGGCGAGGTTAACGCTGGCAATCGTGGGGATTTGTGAAATTGATTTGCTGGTTCTTGATGAACCGACGAATAACCTAGATATAGAAACTGTTGAGCAGATTGTTGAAGCGTTGGAGGAGTATAGCGGCGCTCTTTTAGTTATATCCCATGACCTGGAATTTCTCGGCAAAATCAAAATCATGAAAGCTTTTAATCTAAAGAATAAAGCTTTAAAAACTACAGTTTATCTGCCTGATGAACTAGAGAATTATTATCAAGAACTTCTCAACTGAGATTCGGTTAAGTAAGTAGGCGTAAATAATTAAAGGTTTGTCATAAGAGCTAAAGACTCAAAACAAAGTTGAAGCCCTCGCTACAAAATCATTAAAATATTACACTACTTTACATTTGATTTATTTCCGCCTATTTATACCATTTCTCTTTTAAGGGGCTACCTATTAATTCCCCCAACAGGGCTTAAAAAAGGGGGAGCAAAAAAAATTATCTGTAGCAAGCATTTAGAGAATTGGTATTACTTAGTAAAGATTAGCGCTGAGACAAGTTATTTAGGTTAACCACTATGAAAATTGCGATCGCCCAAATCAATCCCACTATTGGCAACATTTCTGGTAACGTCCAACAAATCCTTCAGCTGGCAAAACAAGCAGTTGAGCAAAATGCCCGCCTGTTGCTGACACCAGAGCTTTCCCTATGCGGCTACCCTCCACGGGACTTGTTGCTAAATCCGGGCTTCGTTGAGGAAATATCTGCCACCTTGCAGCAACTGGCGCAGGATTTGCCTCCCCAGCTAGCGGTTTTAGTCGGCACCGTTGAACCCAATCCCAAAGCCCAGCAGGCTGGGGGTAAGCCGCTATTTAACAGCATTGCCCTCCTAGAGGCGGGTAAGGTGCAACAAATCTTTCACAAACGCCTCTTACCCACCTACGATGTTTTCGACGAATATCGCTACTTTGAACCGGGGCTACAAAGTAATTCTTTTACTCTTACCCCTCTCGACTCAGAAACAAGCACCCAAGATTCAGCCTTAAAAATCGGCGTCACCATCTGCGAAGACTTGTGGAATGATGAAGAGTTTTGGGGCAAACGCAGCTACCAAGCTGATCCAATCGCTGATTTAGCGCAACAGGGCGTTGATTTCATCGTCAACCTCTCCGCGTCTCCCTACAGCCTCGGCAAGCAAAAGCTACGGGAGGCGATGTTAAGGCATGGTGCCAAGCGTTACCAGCAGCCGATGATTTATACCAACCAGGTTGGGGGGAATGATGACTTGGTGTTTGATGGTAGAAGTGTTGCCTTCAATCGGGATGGGGAAATAGTCTGTCGAGCCGCCGCCTTTGAGACAGATTTAGCGATTGTAGAATTTGATGAGCGATCGCTTGACTTATTTCCCTCCAAAATTGCTCCAGTTCCCAGGAGTGAAGATGAGGAAATTTGGTCAGCCCTGGTATTGGGGGTGCGCGACTATACCCGCAAGTGTGGCTTTTCCCAGGTTGTAATTGGACTCAGTGGCGGGATTGACTCCTCGTTAGTAGCAGCGATCGCTACAGCGGCTTTAGGTGCAGAAAATGTCTTTGGCATTCTTATGCCCTCACCCTACAGTTCTGAACATTCAATTACCGACGCCGAAGAACTAGCCGCCAACTTGGGCATCACGATTCACACCCTGCCGATTGGGGAGTTGATGCAAGGGTACGACAAAACCTTAGAACCCCTCTTTGCGGGGACAGAATTTGGCATTGCCGAAGAAAATATTCAATCCCGGATTCGGGGCAATTTACTAATGGCAGTTGCCAACAAGTTTGGCTATCTCCTCCTCTCCACAGGCAACAAATCAGAAATGGCAGTCGGCTATTGCACCCTCTACGGCGATATGAACGGCGGGCTTGCCGTGATTGCCGATGTTCCCAAAACCCGCGTCTACTCCCTGTGTCAGTGGTTAAATCAGAAAGGAATGGCAACGAGTGCGTCGCGATCGCCAATCCCCAAAAATATCCTCACCAAACCCCCCAGTGCCGAACTCAAACCCGGTCAACTTGACCAAGACTCTCTACCCTCCTATGAAGTCTTAGATGACATCTTGAGTCGGATGATTCATCACCACCAATCCTCCGCCGAGATTGTCAAGGCAGGTCACAATCCGGTGATCGTCGATCAAGTGATGCGATTAGTCGCCCGTGCAGAATTCAAACGCCGACAGGCACCCCCAGGCATCAAAATTACTGACCGCGCCTTTGGTACAGGCTGGCGGATGCCGATCGCCAGTCGTTGGCTCAAATCCAACTCCCAGCAAGCCGACTGTGCAACCAATGGTCAAGACTGATCTAAAAAGAAAGCCCCACTAGTTCAGGTAGTGGGGCAACTTTCACGAGTTAGGATGTTCTCTTTTTAGCGATCGCTCTTGAGCGAGGAACTTATGCACTTCTAGCTAAAAGTTGTGCTGAATTAAGTATTCCGTGTGTTGACCTGACGTGCCATGTCTCGGAACGTATCCATGCTAGGGCCAGGGCGACGGCGATCGTTATTGGCGGGGGAGATTAAATAGTTGGGAGCAAATGTCGAGTGAGACTTGCCATTATTGGCGGCTGGGGGGTTGGGTTGAGCTTCGACTTTCACTTCTTTCACTTCTTTGGCAGCAGCTTTCTTTTTAGATTCTGGCTGCTTTTCGGTTTTTGCCGATTCGCCTTTGGGGCGCTCGACTGTCGCCACCGCTGCTTTAGCCGGTTCTGGTTGCTTTTCGGTTTTTGTTGGCTCGGCTTTGGCTTTGGTTGATGCTGTCGGCTCGGCTTTGGCTTTGGTTGATGCTGTTGGCTCGGCTTTGGCTTTAGTTGATGCTGTCGGCTCGGCTTTGGCTTTGGTTGATGCTGAGGTTTTCTCTTGGCTGACTGGCTTCACATCACCAGTTTCGTCTAGCTCTAGGAAATATCCACTGCCTTTTTTGCCTTTGGGGGCGGGTAAGGACTTGTCTTCAGATTTGGCGTCAGATTTCTTCCCGCCCAAAATCCCGCCAAAAAATGCGGCAAGACCGCTAAAGATTTTTTTGATAAAACCAAACATTTACTAATACTCCTGGTGATTAGATGAATTCTTTACAGCCCCCAACGTTGGAGGCGACGCTTCTATACTTCTACAAAACTATTACTGCAACTGCCCAGTTAATCATGACTTCTTGTATATCTGGGTTTGCAAAATTGTCAGCCAGATCGAATTATCAATTTTTATGGCAGACATGTGCAAGATTCTGTCTGTCTTCTTTACAAAACTTTACTACTGTCCGATTTGGATACAGTGACGCTGATTCTGCTCAGAAAATAGTGCGGACTTAACTTACTTTATAAACACTCACGATTATCTCATAGTTCTCGCTCAAGCTGATGCCAATCAGTAGGGTGTAACACTCCTATGCGTCACCTGCTCACAGCGCTATCTAGACTAGGGATAAATCAAGTCATAGATTAACCAGACCGAAGATGAACAGTGCAATTCAGCGCAATCCCGTTTTACTCGTTCATGGTATCAGCGATACAACGACTGTATTTAATAGCATGTCGGCTTACCTTGCCCAGAAGGGTTGGCGGGTACATAGCTTTAACCTGACCCCTAACAATGGTTCTATGGGACTAGAGCGCCTCGCCGCGCAAGTCACTGATTATATCGACCGAAACTTTGCCCCCAATCAACCCATCGATTTGGTTGGCTTTAGCATGGGGGGAATTGTGACGCGTTACTACCTCCAGCGTTTGGGAGGAATAGAACGAGTACAGCGCTATATCAACATTTCTGCCCCCAACAACGGTACGGTTGTGGGCTACTTATCTTGGCATCTAGGTTGCGCGCAGATGCGCCCTGGTAGCCCGCTTCTGGATGATTTGAATCAAGATGTTGCCGAGACTCTAGGACGCATTCAGGTGACTTACATCTGGACGCCGATGGATTTGATGATTTTTCCGGCACATAGTTCTCAGCTACCTGTAGGAAAAGAGGTGATACTGCCTGTTCCTCTACATTCTTTGATGTTGAGCGATTCGAGAAGCCTCAAAGCTGTGGAAGCCGCACTTTCTGAGCCGATTGCCGCTCAAGGTAGGAAATTAGAAGTAGGCGAAGCCTTGGTGAGAAGCGATCGCCCTTAAAGAAAGTCAGCGCTTTTAGGCTCTCATGACCAATAACTCCAACACCCGCAACCCCGTCCTACTAGTACACGGCATCATCAGAACCTCTGCCATTTTCCACAGAATGTCTACATTCTTGAGCGATCGGGGTTGGTCTACCTACAGCTTCAACCTAAAACCCAACAATGGCAGCTTAGGACTCAACCAATTAGCCGCTCAAGTGGCAGATTACATCGATCAGACCTTTGCGCCGGATCAACCTCTGGATCTGGTGGGCTTGAGTATGGGAGGTTTGGTGACACGCTACTACGTGCAGCGACTGGGCGGTATTGACCGCGTGCAGCGATTGATCACCATCTCTGCGCCTCATCAAGGCACTCAGATGGCGTACCTCTCATCACGCCTTGGCTGCGTGCAGATGCGTCCGGGGAGTCCTTTCATTGCAGATTTAGCTCGAGATGTCGAGATGCTGGAACGCCTCAACTTCACTTCTATCTGGACGCCGTGGGATTTTATTATTGTGCCTGCCCAAAGTTCGCAGATGCCTATCGGTCGAGAGGTAAAGCTGTCGGTTTTTATTCATTCCCGCATGGTGAGAAATACCAAAACCCTGCACGCCGTAGCCGCCGCTTTGTCGGAGCCGCTTATTCCTCCTCTGCTACATTCTCGTTAACTTCTAGTAAACCGGGTGGGGGAGTAATTTCAATGCGACGGCTTTCCAGGTCTACGACTGGTGCGATCGCCTTAACAAAAGGAATCAAAACCGTGGTAGGTTTTACTACTTTTTTCCGCTTCGCTTTGGCTTGGCGTTGCTTACTGAGGCGGTTTGGTAGAGGCACTTCTGGCTTCGGTGCTTCAGGTTCCGGTTGCTGGTGTAGCTGTACCTCAAGTAAATCATTTCCCGCCGGAATCACATCCACAACCACGCCGATTGCTTCCCCCGTCAGTTGATTGAAGACTTCTAGAGTCAGCAAGTCCTGCACATGGTATTCGTCTTCTTTAAGCTGAGGGCGATCGCTATCCGGCACCAAAAGTTGCGCCCCCCGCAAGGCGTCTGCCTGTTCGCGAGTTTCTACCCCAGCTAGCTGCACGATGTACAGTCCTTTGCCAGGGACACCACGCCCCCGCAGCAGTTTTACGGTTTCGGGTTCAGTTTCACCGGGGCGCATTAGCCAACGCTGTCCTGGTATCTCAAACCGTTCGGGAAAATCTGAACTGGAATAAATCCGTAGTTCCCCTTTCAAACCTTGGGGTGCAACAATTTTGCCGATTTGTAACCAGCTAGACACCAACTGATCTCCTTTGACTATTCCCATGACTTTGTGATGCAACTAGTACCCGCACAAAAACTACTCCCACTCCTATCACGATTTTTTTGCTGATGAACTTGACATCCTCCCCGCACCTAAAAGGTGCGGGGATTCCAAAGATTACTCTTTGGGTTTCCTCTTTCCACGAGTTGACTTACTTGGAGGAGTTTCCTCACCCAAGTATTGGTCAGTCTCTCCAGAGGCGTTCACCTCGACTACGCTCGGTGAGCGAAGCCGAACCGACGTTCCTGTATGCCCTACAGTACGCAATCCCTTTTCTAATATATTTCGAGCAGCATTCCAGTCTCTGTCTTGAGTGTGTCCGCATTGAGTACAAATATGCGTTCTTACACTCAAAGCTTTCTTGACGACTTTTCCGCAGTTAGAGCAATTTTGGGAGGTGTAATGAGGCGGCACGGCAACCGTAACTACTCCAAACACTTTTCCAAAATACTCTACCCAAGAACGAAACTGCGTCCACGCCGCATCACTAATTGACTTAGCCAAATGGCGATTCCTCACCATGTTTTTCACCTTCAAGTCCTCGTAGGCTACCAAGTCGTTAGACTGGACTACGCACCTTGCCAACTTCACGGCAAAGTCTTTACGCTGCCTACTTACCTTGAGGTGTTTTCGCGCCAGTTTATTTCTCAACTTGGCTCTATTATTAGAACCAAGTTTAGTCCTACTCATTCGCCTAGACAGGCGTTTAAGGGACTTCTCACTTTTACGCAGGTGACGCGGGTTTTCAATGGTTGTCCCGTCACTATCACTATAGAAGTGAGTCAATCCCACATCTAGCCCAATAGTTTTAAAAGTTGGTTCTCGCAACTCTTTTCGCTCTACATTCAGACAAAACTGGGCGTAATAGCCATCAGCACGACGTACTACTCGCACTCTTTTGATTTGTTCTATTTGGTAGTAGTGTAAGTCGCGAGTTCCCCACAGCTTAAACGTTCCAGCTTCAAATCCATCGGTGAAGGTAATACTCCTTCTGTCGGACGTAAGCTTCCATCCACTAGTCTTGTACTCAACACTTGCTCTTGTTTGATGCTTTTTGAAGCGTGGATATCCTTTTTTCCCTGGTAAGTGCTTTTGGCAATTATCGAAGAATTTAGCAATCGCACTCCAGGCTCTTTCCGCCATTGACTGACGTGCCATTGAGTTAAGCTTCTTTACCCAAGGGAATTCAGGATTATCTGCCAAAACTTTGCAGTACTTGTTTAGGTCGTACCTCCCTATTCCTTGGTTATCCATCCAGTATTTGAGGCAGCTATTTCTAACAAAACGGGCAGTACGTAGCGCTTCGTCCATTGCGCGGTACTGCCCGTCTGTTCCTTGTAATTTAGCCTCAAAGACTAGCATTTTATGTCAATTAACTTGACATAACTATATCCCAATTTACGGGCTGGTAGCCAAGCTCATTGGATATTATTGGAACATCGAGTTCCCATAATATCCCGCCTTATATCCCCGCCTTGAAAGCGCAGGGTTTTACGGCGCTTTCGATAAAACATCGTTTATCCGCCGACGGGTAATGCGGCTTGCCGATACACTTGTTCCGCCACTCCCGCTAGACGCTGCATCCCGATGGCGATTTCTTCATCGCTAGCGGTGAGGCTGATGCGGATACATTCGGCTTTGTGAGGCCAATCTTCTCGCAAACCAGGGAAGAATGAACTACCCGGCACAACAATGATGCCCACTTGCTTGAGTTGCTGATAAAACTCCCAATCGGTAATCGGCAAGTCTTTGAGCCACAACCAGGCAAAAATCGCCCCTTCGCCACGATGTAAAAACCACGGCAGGTCTTTAGACATGAATTGATCGAGGGTATCCTCCAGCACCTTAAACTTTTGCTGGTAGTGGGGACGAATCACATTTTCCGCAATATCCGCTAAGGCACCAGAGGCGATCGCACGGGCGGCGATCGCTTGCCCATAACGGGGAGAATGAATACACAAGTTTGTTTGGAACGACTCCAATATCCCGACTAACTTCGGATCGCCAATTGCCACTCCAATCCGTTCCCCTGGTAGCCCTGCCTTAGATAGGCTCATACAGTGCAAGAGATTGCCACCAAAGGAGGGCGTCATTTCGGTGAAATTCAACGCCGGGAAGGGAGGGGCATAGGCGGAATCGATCAGCACGGGAATATCATCAGGTGCTGCCAAATCTGCAATTTTTTGTACCTCTTCATCCGTGAGGACGTTTCCGGTGGGGTTACAGGGACGAGAGAAAATGACGCAACCTGTATTGGTTGTCAGTTTCAACTGACTGAAGTCCGGGCGATACTTAAAGCGATGCGCCGCCTCGTCAACTTCCAAGGTGGGTTTGTAGGCAATTACGGATTCTGGCGTTAAGCTGACGCCGCCGTATCCTGTGTATTCCGGGCTGAGGGGCAAAACGACTTGTTTAAGATTGCCTTGCTTGTCGTAGCCTCCGAAGGCATTGGCGGCGTAGAAGTAGATTGACTGCGAACCTGGGGTAATCAGGACATTGCGATCGCTTAAATTCAATCCGTAGCGCTGATTGAAATCCTTAACAATCGCCTCAATCAGGGGCTGATATCCCTGACTAGAGCCGTAACGGCAAACTACCTCGCCGTACTCCTGACTCGCCAAAAGTTCCGCCGTGCAATCTCGCCACAGTTGCTCAACCTCTGGCAAAATCACTGGGTTTCCCGCACTGAGATTAATAAATTCCTGTCCGCCCCCAGCTCGCAGTGTTTCGATAATGTCTTTCATGATTGCCCGTACCCCGGTGAGGTTGGACATTTCGGTGCCAAATTTAGTCAGAGCAGGGTTCATAGACATTTAGATAAAAATTCGTTAAAAGGTGAACAAGTCGAGCGGCTGGGGATTCGTCACCGTCGCTTTCTAAGGCGTCAAAAGTAGTGTCAAGACCACTAAACGCCGGAACGGTACTTACTAATTTAACCGCAAATTCTCGCCTTACAAAGTCGGCTACTTTTTCAGGTGGGCTGGCGTTACTACACCTAAGATGGCACTTCTCTACATCTCTAGATTGATGAGTACTCGATCTAAAAGCACAACTATATCAATGTAAATGATGAAATAATTCTGCTTTTGTAAGCATTCAGCTGAAAAAGTAGACGGAGGAAAATATGGTTGTAACTGCTCACAAACGTGCCGTTGGAGTATTTTCCAACCCTGAAGAAGCCAAGGAAGCACTAAATGAATTGAAAGCTTCCGGCTTTTCGATGGATAACGTTTCCCTCATTGCCAAGCAGGCAGAGCAGAACCAAGAGCTTGCTGGTGCCAAAATGAGCGATCGCATTGGTGAACAAGATGTAAATACTCCCACAGCAGTAATTGCTAACGTTGCCACAGGTACGTTCTGGGGCACTATCTTAGTGGGTCTAAGTAGTCTCGCTATTCCCGGCGTCGGCCCTGTGCTAGCCGCTGGTAGTCTTGGTGTCGCTCTAGTCAGTGCCACGGCAGGGCTGGGGCTGGGAACCGCTGCTGCTAATGGTTTGGTGAAGGCGCTGTCTGATTTAAGCATTCCCGAAGAACAAGCGAGAATTTATAGCGATCGCCTGATTGGAAGTGCTTCTTTGGTCATAGTAGAGGGTACAGAGGACGAAATTAATCGTGCCAAACCCATCTTGAGCGACCGAGGGATTCAAGATTGGGGCGTTTATGATTCTCCAGAGGGGACGGATACTCAATCCGCCTAATTAGTGGGGATCGAATTCAACAGGTGTAAATTTCTCGGCGCGCTCGGTAAAGGCGATCGCTGTGGGCGATCGCCTTTACCGATACGGCTGCCATTGGGGGAGCTAAAGATTAGTCTCGAATACCTGATGGCGGCTGTATCGGATGGGTTCGACCCACGGTAACCGCGCTTAAACACCCAGAAAAGAGAGATATAAAACTTCATAAATCATCTAGGATTGCTATAGTTAAAAACTCAACATAATATGGCTATTTGGCAAGCTGATTTTTATCGGCGTCCCCAGCAAGATCAACAAGGGCAGACGCTGTGGGAACTGCTACTCTGTGATCCGACACGCCGCTTTACCTACGAGGCAATCTGCCCCCAAACAGAAGTCAACATTGACTGGCTGCTGTCGCAACTGCAACAGGCGGCGACTAGGCAGCAGTTGCCAGAAGTCATGCAAATTTTTCGCCCCCAGTGCCTAGAGATATTTCAGGCAGCAGGGCAGCAACTCGGGATCAAAATCGACCCGACCCGACGCACAACCGCTTTGAAGCAATGGTTACAGGAACGAACCGCTAACCTTCCGGGTTACGACCCCTTAGCCCTTGATAAACCCCCTCCTGTCCCGCTCCCGGATCATCTCTGGGGCGATCGCTGGCGCTTTGCAACGCTACCTGCGGGTCAATTGGTAGAGGCATTTAGTGATCGCCCCATTCCCATTTTGCAGATGCCAGAGTTTCTTTTGCCCCTCAATCTCGGTTTAGCCTCCACCGTACCCATCCCCGGCGTGGTGATTTATGGAGGACGCCAGTCTATGCGGTTGGCGCATTGGCTACAGAATACTCAACCCGTGGCACTCAACTACATCATCGGGCCTCCCGATGGCTTGGTATTACATGCCGGGTTGGTTGACCGTTGGATTGTTGCTACTTTTGAAGACTCAGAAGTTGCCGCCGCCGCACGGACTTATGAAGAGCGCAAGTTACCGAGCAAAGGATTGCATTTTTTGGTCGTGCAACCTGACGAGTCAGGCATGACCTACAGCGGCTTTTGGTTGTTAAAACCACCTGAATTAACTCTCTAATCAAATAGCAGAGCGAGAGCAAATTTTGTTTGGAAACTGCCAAAATTGTTATTCAGAATTTGGGCTATCTACAGTACTTCTGCAACATAAATTAACATTTTAATCGTATTGTTATAAAACCATTTGACTCTTTTTTAAAACCAACTAGCTTGAGATTTATTATTACAAAAAAGTTAGCACTGTGGATAGATGCAAACTACTACAGACACTCCGACACTGTAATAGTTGATACAAAATTTTTTTGGAAAATATTCGTGAATAAAGATCAAAAAACTCCAAAACAAGAAGTTAGTGCTGATGTCGATACCTATGACCGGGGTATTGTGCCAGCAGAAACAGCCGCTCGCAAAGAGCGAGAAGGAGATCAGTTTAAAGCAACTCCGAATCAAGATAAAAATGCCGCTGCCGGAACTGACAAGGAAGCGGCTCGTCCGGATAGCATCAACACAACCGAGGGTTACACCACTGATAAAGAGGGTTTGACCAATAACTATGCAATTGAACCCGAAATGTACGTCAACGAACCGGGGGATATGGCGCAAGAAGACGACCAAGACAAAGCAGAACGCGCTGAAGAAATTGCTGAGGCAAACGAAGATAAAGAAGGCGAATTGACGATGGAAAAAGATCAGCGTGGTAAGGGCCCAGGAATGATATAGATAGCTTTGAAGGTTGATACAGTAACTAACTCACACCACCTTTAGATGAATCTACGTCCGCTACGGCGGACTTTTTTATGTTTGATTAGTCGGTTTTAGATGTAGCAGTCGCCCCAGAGATTAGGGTATTCCTGATTCTCTAAAAGCAAGTGCTGGTTGAATCTTAAACTCATCGACTCAGGACTTTGCTATAAAATAGCTTGGCATTGCACAGCGACGACAGGACAAGGCAAAAACAATGGCTGAAGCGAAGATTGGGGTGATTGGCGGTAGCGGGCTTTATAAAATGGAAGCCCTCAAAGATGTGGAAGAGGTACAGATTGATACGCCTTTTGGTTCGCCTTCTGATGCCTTAATTGTGGGAACCCTGGATGGGACGCCTGTGGCTTTCCTGGCGCGTCACGGACGTAATCATCATCTGATGCCGTCGGAATTGCCCTTTCGCGCCAATATCCACGCCATGAAGCAGTTGGGTGTGGAATATCTGATCTCAGCCTCGGCGGTAGGTTCTCTAAAAGCAGAAGCGAAACCGTTGGATATGGTGGTTCCGGATCAATTTATCGACCGGACAAAGAATCGCGTTTCGACCTTTTTTGGGGAAGGGATTGTGGCTCACATTGCCTTTGCTGACCCGGTTTGCAATCACCTAGCGGGGGTAGTAGCAGACGCGATCGCCTCTTTAAATCTCCCGGATGTTACCCTCCATCGCGGCGGAACTTACGTTTGTATGGAAGGCCCAGCCTTTTCTACAAAAGCTGAATCTAACCTCTACCGCAGTTGGGGGGCAACGGTCATCGGGATGACAAATTTACCAGAGGCAAAGTTAGCCAGAGAAGCAGAAATTGCCTACGCCACTTTGGCGCTGGTGACAGATTACGACTGCTGGCATCCTGATCATGACAGTGTCACTGTAGAGATGGTGATTGGGAATCTACAACGTAATGCGGTGAATGCTCAGAAGGTGATTCAGGAAACTGTGCGGCGTCTGAGCGAAAATCCGCCAACATCCGAGGCTCACTCGGCGTTGAAGTATGCGATTTTGACACAATTGGATAAGGTTCCGGCGGCGACGAAGCAGAAGTTGGAGTTGTTGTTGAAGAAGTATTTGTAGAGTTGCTCTGCCAATCCTTCTCTACTAGCTAATCAATTCTTGGAACTGCTCGTGGGAGCGAATAGTGGCAAAACTGGAGTCAGTTTTTGCTGTTTCTCGACATTGGGGAGCGAGTTCAATTGCCTGTTTGAGGTGTTGTAGGGTTAGCTCAATGTTGTCTTGTAAGGCATAACAGCAGGCTTTGCCGTACCAACCTAGATAGCGATCGCCATCAAGTTGAATCGCTCGATCGCAAGCGGCGATCGCTTCGTCGTGTTGTTGTAATTTTGCCAGCACAACGCCTCGGAGAAACCAGCACTCCGGCAGATCAGCTTGCAGTTGTAGCGCTCGATCGCAGCAGACGAGGGCTTCTAACTCCCGTTGTAGTTCCGCCAAGGCAAACCCTTGGAGAAGCCACAGGTCAACCAGATCGGGCTTAACAGGAATTACTCGATCAAAAGCGATAACGGCTTCTTGGTAGCGCCTCAAAACATGTAAGGCTAAACCTCGACCGTACCAAGCATCAGAGGAATCCGGCTTGATTTGAATCGCTCGGTCGTAGGAAGCGATCGCCTCTTCGTAGCGATACAAGTTGAGTAAGTCATTTCCTTGCAGTTCCCAAGCTTCAACTAGGTTAGGGTCGATTTCAAGGGCTTGCTCAAAGGAGCTGACTGCTTCTTGATGCTGCTGCAAATCGTATAATATTGCGCCTCGGACAAACCAAATTTCAGCCAGGTCAGGGGCGATTTGCAGGGCTTGCTCAAAGGAGGCAATGGCTTCTGCGTCCTGCTCTAACTGAAGTAATGCCTTCCCTCGGTTACTCCAGGCGAGTGCGTTTTCTGGCTGAGTTTGCAGGGCTTGGTCATAGGAGGCGATCGCTTCTTCAAAGCATTGCGAGTTTAGCCAAACATTACCCCGGTCAAACCAAGCATCAGCAGGTGTTCGGTCGCCCCAGTCCCCCTCAACTTGCAGGGCTTGGTCATAGGCAGCGATCGCCTCATCGTAGCGCTGTAACTCAGCTAGCACAATGCCTTGGTTATACCAAGCCAGAGCAAAGTTAGGTTCGAGTTCAACGGCTTGCTTGTAGGCAGCGATCGCTGCTTGATAATTTTGCAGGTTAAAAAATTCATTACCTCGATCCAACCAAAGATCGGGATCGTCTGACAAGAGAAAGTCTTGAAGGTTCATTCTATAAAGTTCTGAGTGCTGACGTGAGGATAACCGTTCATCCCAGATTTGTGCGCGATCGCTCTTAAACAGCCAAGGCGCACAAGGAGTATTTACAGGGCTGAATTTCTCTATACCACCTGATAAACGAAGCTAAGAGTTGCCCAAGCGTTCATATCCAGCACGTAGCTATCGGAAACTGTACCCATCACGTCTGTAACGGCGGCAGAAGTCTCTGGCTTTTGCATCACACTGGCTTGATGTAAGTCTTGCAACACTGCCCTAGAGACCTCTAAGGGGTTAAATAAGTCACTAATCCGCTCGCTTTCTCCTTTGGGACGACGAGCAACTTCCATTGCCGCCAGCGCTTTTGTAAAGGGTGCCCGACTACAGATTAATTGAATTTCCACCAACCCAGCAGGGCCAGCCACCGTCCACTCAAAGGCGGCATCGGGATCGGGCACACTGAATGTTGATTGAGGAGCGATGATGGCATCTTTTAGGGGAGATTTATTATCGAATGCCTCAGCTTCTGGCGAGGAACCGACGGAATAAAACGCGATCGCGCTGCCGCTACTATCCATTCCGAGTAGGAGGAAATACACCGGGCGATCGCTGAGGTTCTCCACCCGATAACGGATGCGGCTCCCCGCTGGCACCGTAGGCACACCAACGTCTGATCCCACCGTTGCCAGTTCGCGCACCTTCTTGTCCAGTGACGCTGTTGCCCGCAAGCTTTCTCGCTGCATGATAGTCATCGGATTGGGATTGACCATCTCCAAAGAGGCTCGGATACCCAAATGCGAAGCGCCTTCATTGGCGGTCAAACGCAATAGCTTCGCCGCCAGCAACGTTTTCAGCCTATAGGTGAGGCGATTGACTGCCGACTTCACTGCCTCCCCAGCCACGCCTGCGGTGTTGCGAATCGAATCATCCGCTAGATAAAACAGCCCATAGCCCCCTTGAGACATCACCGCCTCACTCCCGTCCTGGCTCGCCAAATCCTTTGCCGCCGAGGGGGAACCTGATGCGGCGGCATTAACCTGATGCACTTTGCCGAACACATAATCGGCGGGTTGTTCTCCCGCCACAACTACCGAGGAAACAGAGGAAATTGCGGCAAATGCACTGGTGGCATCCACCCGTTCAATCCGTTCTAGGTGCGAATCTAGGGCGACCGTTAAGCGGATATGGCGGGGCAATACCCGAATCGCTTCACGCACCAACTGCCCTATCTGAATTTGGTCATTTTCCGGGGCTTCCGTGCCGATCAGCCGTGCCCTTGCCATCAGACCCTCCCGCGACCGAATCTGAAGCTGGAGGGGCTTAGATGCGGCGCTGACAGCGGAAATGCCGCTGTCAGCAGAGGACTCTTCAGATTTGTTTGTTTGAGTTGGTAACAACGTCACTACAGAATTGGGTTCGTAATGCTCCAGAACCAGTGCGGGTAATCCGGCTAGCCAGAGCAATGCCGTTTTGCCATTGTCTTCCAGCCCCTTGACAACACCATCTGCACCCAGACCGGGATCGGGCGGTAGGTACTGTCCCAGCAGGAGGTGTTCTTGGCTTTTTTGCCCCGTTAGCCTTGGCTGTTGGTCTTTGCCCACTAGTTGCTCGACCAGACCAGCCGCGCGACTGAGGCTAACTTGTATGGTGGTTGCTGGGGTAGCTTGCCACAGATGTTGCGTCAGGGCATAGGTAAATAAGCCAGCGCTAAATCCTCCCCATTGTCTTTCCGTTGCCTGCTGACTAGGGCCGGCAGCCGCTAGTACAACTCCTGGCATCTGATTGAGCTTGTCTTGGTGCTGGAGCTGTTCTCGTGATAACTTGAGCCGTTGTAGCAGTTGGTCTTGAAACGCCAGCTCTGCGAGGCTAAAACCGTCGCTGGGTGCGGTGGGGCTAGTACGGACTCGCAAGGTTCCCTGGAGAGTCTCACCGTTCCCGGCGTAGCTGGTATCGAGGATAGTTGTAACATTGTCCGTCGGCAGCGATCGCAACAACAACAACAGTGTTTCTTCTAGTAGCCCATTGGCGGCTCCTCCTTTACCCGCAGCTATCCCGTCCACTGGTACCAATGTATTAGTGGAGCGCTTAAAGTCCTGAAGGTTGAGGTCAGTTTCCGCCGTAGCGATCGCCAGTGGCGACTCAGACGTGAGATTGACACGACTTCCATAACCGCTGAAGTGAAAAACCACTACATCTCCAGCAACGGCTTGTTCGCTCAGATGCTCTAGAAATGCCGTTTCGATATTTTCCCGCGTCGCTTGGCTATCCGTCAGCGTCAGAATGTCGCTGGCATTAAACCCAAAACGATGAATTAACAGCTCTCGTTGAAGTTCGACATCGATGGCACAACCCGTGAGGGCTGTACCGCGTGGGTATTGGTTAATACCCACCAGTAGCGCCAACTTCCGCGCCCCAGGTTGTGCTAATGCCTGTAAGTAGCGGTCTAATAGCGGTACCGCCGAGCTTGGCTTGCTCAAGAGTGATAACACCGTTTGGCTCACTCCCAGCGCCCCTAGCGCCAAACTAGCTTGTTGCAAAAAAGTCCGCCGATTATGTCTCATATCAGCTATCAGCTTTCCCCTGTATCAGCTATAGCCTACCAGGAATGAGCAATTCAGATGGTAACAACATGAGCCGATCAAGCTATTCAACCGCGATCTGACCACTTGACAACACGCGGCTGAAAATTTGAACCTGCATCAACTGAATTGACGTATCCTCAAGCCTTTAGGTTGCCTAATGGTGGCAAAGCCTGCCGAGACAGGCTTTACCCTCCTTGATTTTCCGTAGTCCCCATGACTTAGTTTGTGCCGTCGCCATCTGACGACATTGACTCCTCAGTCGCGTGTTAGAAGCGAAATGAGCGGCACAGACCAATTGATTACTGAACTGGCGTTCTATGCATTTGCTGCTCCCTTCATTGCGCCGATCAGTTCCGCTGCTACCTCTGGACGAGAGAACTGTGGTGGGGGTAACTCACCCCGGCGCAACATCTCCCGTACCTTTGTCCCTGATAGGTGAATCCGCTCTTCAGGTTTGCTGGGGCTAGTCTTCGTTGTCGCCATCTGTTCTGTGCGCTTGCAGTAGAAGGCGTGTTCAAACTTCATTGGCACAATCCCCAACTCCCCAGGCTCAAACTCCTCGAAGATATGTTGAGCATCATAGGTACCGTAGTAGTCACCCACTCCAGCATGATCGCGTCCCACGATGAAGTGGGTACAGCCGTAGTTTTTACGCACTAACGCATGAAAGATGGCTTCGCGGGGGCCAGCATAGCGCATAGCGGCGGGATTAATCGCTAAAATCACCCGGTCTTGAGGATAGTAATGCTCCAGCATGATCTCGTAGCAGCGCATCCGTACATCTGCCGGGATGTCATCGCTTTTCGTTGCACCGACTAAGGGATGGAGGAAAAGACCATCTACGGTTTCTAACGCACACTTTTGGATGTACTCGTGCGCTCTATGGATGGGGTTGCGAGTCTGGAAGCCCACAACTGTCTTCCAGCCTTTTTCTTTGAAAAGGGCGCGAGACTCAGCCGGATCTATTTGGTATTTGGGAAATTGGGGATGAGGATCGCGTTCTAGCAACCAAACTGAACCGGAAAGATTGACCGCTCCCTGGTCATAAACGACCTGGACGCCAGGATGCTTTGCTTCATCAGTGCGGTAGACATTGATTGCCTCGCGCTGCTTATCGTAGCGATACTTTTGCGTCAGTTCCAGCACGCCCACAAAACGACCTGTGGGGTCATCTAGGCGCACTAAGCTCCCTTCCTTGAGCGGTGCGGCGACTTCTTCATCAACGGAAAGTGTCACCGGAATTGACCAAGGCAGACCATTGGCAAGACGCATTTGGTCAACAACAGATTGGTAGTCGGCTTCCTCCATGAAGCCAGTCAGAGGACTAAACCCCCCAATGGCAATCATTACTAAATCGGAGGTGGTGCGTTCATCCAGTTGCACTCTGGGGAGAGAGTCGGCTTTCTCTAGAAATTCTTGTTTTTGTTCGGGTGTAGCAATGCGATTAATTAGCTGACCGCCGTGAGGCGCTATGCCATCTGGACGAAGAGTCATGTCAATATTAAGAATTGTAGCTGCAAAGATTTATCGTACCAATTTATCGAACCAGACGCTGAAAAGGTGCAGCACTTGGCAGAGGATAATTTTGTAGTAGGGGTATAGGGTATATGCCCATTAAACCAACGGTGGAAACCGAAACATTAAAGGGAGCAAGCCTTGCGCCCCTACAAAAATGTTCTGAAGAAATTTAATTTGCGTGCAATATGTAGTTTTTCTTAAAGTACTCCTTTAAGTTTGCTGAGAAAATTCTTCTGGATCGATTCCCCAATTCACCCAGCGTATTGCTTCACGAGCTGATGTCATAGCTGGCGGCACTCGCAATACATGAATATAGCCTGTACTTGGGCAAGTCATTTTCAACAGATAAATTAGCTCTTTTTGCGGAAAGCCATTATCCTTCTCAAAATCATATATATCGATGTCAAATCTTTCAATATCATCGCTAATTCTTAAGAGAGTATATTCTTTCCAAGTATCTAAGACTTCCGCTTCTAGCTCCTGACAAATTCTGGCGTAGCCAATTCCCTGAATTAATACTCGTCTAAGTTCAGCATTTTCTTCTTCTAAAAGCCATTGCGATCGCCACTGAGTTGGATGTATCTTGCCGTACTTCTCAGGTAATGTTACGCCGTGGTAAGAGTAGAGGCTGTAGCCATCAGCAAATTGAAGGGCAGGTTCACCTTCTGCGTGGAGGCGTTGTTGGTTGTCTAAGGAGATTTTGCGGGGGCGATCGCATACAACTACAAGTTTTTTCAAAAGAGTAAATCCAGCCACAAGATTCAGCTAGTAACTGAAACGCCATCCACTTTTTTGAACTGTAAGTGCAATTTAAGACGGAAATACAGAAGTCAAACCAACCACCATAACAAGCCCAAACTTCCCGTTCTGTGTAGTAACAAAATTGACGCTCCAGCTCGCTCTCCAGCAGTTTTCCAATTTGATTCCACAGTTTGCCATCTAGTGTATTGTCTATTTGACTCCATAGTTCCTTCTCTAATTCCCTGCCGATGGAGTTCCACAATTCGCTATTTAAAAATCTTCCCAATTGGTTCAAAATAACAGTATTAAAAGCCTCATGAGGACTATTAAAAAATAGAAGATGAGGTTGTTGTTTACCCATCAAAGAGTAAGCCACTCTAACCGCGTTTGCTGCTTTCTTACGATCGAGCGGCTCAGTGGAAAGGGCAATTTGCCTCCATTTCTCATGGATAACCGGAATCAACGCTTCTTGTTCAGGGGTAAGTTGGCTGATAATTTCCGTCATGGCAAGTTATAGGGATGATGGGAATAAAGCGGTTGGAGTATTTGCGATCGCCACCATAGTCCTTTGACGTACAAGCTTCTACACCTCCCCAGTGGTTCACACTCGCTTCAGTCGGTGAGCCGCTCCCAGCGAATTGTTATACAGCATGTGTACTTCTCATCTATGAGAGGTTAGATGGTTGCCGTCCACCTAATCGTTGCTCTAATACAGGAGGCAAAATATTAACAGAAATAGTAGCGTAAGGATTGGACTGTGGTTGGGAAGTTAGTGATGACACTATGGGACTGAAGTTCTGAAGTTCAACTGCTCCCCACCCAAATTTTGAGCCGCATAACGACCCCGTTCACCCGCCGCTAGTAAGCTTTCGTTCTCAACTAATCATCTTGATACGGTCGGTTGCAAGCGGATTGTTATGCCGTCGCTGCTACAGAGTGACTCATCACATAAACTGCATGAATTTTATTACCAAACTGTTGAGGTTCCGTCTTGCGGATAACCTCAAATCCCAAGCTTTTCCAAAATGGTTCTGGCTTCTGACTTTAAGACCGATGCTATTACTGCTTCATTCATCCAGTAGGAGGAGCCAGATGGATTTACGGGATTGTTCTGCCGATGTCAATGGCAAAGCAGCTAGTGGATACAAAGAATGTACTGTATTTCTTCTGAACTTGCTTGAACTTGAATCGTCGTTCTGATGGGTTCAAACAAAGCCGCTTCCTGAGCTTGAATAGATTGCTCTGTCTGTCCCAATTTCGCTACACCTCGAATCATCAAAAGAAATGCGGTTTCGTCTGCCGAGATTTCATGTTCAATCTTTTGGTGAGCAGGTACCGTGACATCTAAAAAGTGAATCGGCGTTGAGAGCCGCAGCGGGGAGGTAATGCCATGAGCAGTACCCAGGATAACTCGCACTCGCCCACCTGCTGAAGTAGTGTAGATGGGAATGTCTGCTGATTTGAGATGAAAGGCGCTAGCAGGAGCAGATTTATCGGCGGGTGAAAGATCGACGAACATTTGAATGCCGTGACAGACCTTACCCGGTTCTGTCGGGGTTTCATCGTGCCTCACTCCAGAACCTGCTTGAGTCCAATGCAAATCACCGGGATGAATAAAAGAGCGATCGCCCTGGCTATCCTGATTAAAAAAAGATCCTTCGGAATCTTCAAACATATAGGTTACAGCCGCAATGCCTTGATGAGAATGCTCTCCAAAGGTCGGCTGACTCATGAAGTAGTGATCGAGTTGTAAGAAGGGATGAATCGATTTTCCCAAGCTCTGCTGCCCTATGCTGAAAGCTTTGAATCCTGTTCCATGAGTAAACGGTTTGGCTTGGACAATGCGGCTAGCATTGTGAATCGTCATCGTGTTCATGATGTGACCTCACTGGTTTGAGTAGATGAGTGCCGATTGAGAATTCTCGCAAGATTGAACATGAATTACTCCTTAAAAAACATCACGCTGCGGCTCGGAAAGGGTGACGCGAATCGTGATGCTGCCATCATTCAGCAGCCAAGGACGAATCTTGAAGGTGCGGGCACCACGACTATGCATGGGATCAGCTTCGGCGATCGCGGTTGCTTCTGCCACCGATGCTGCCCGATAAATCAACATCCCATCGCCTTCAAAATATTGCCCATCATCCGTCCAGAGTGGTCCTGCACCGAACAGCACATTTTGCTCTTCGAGATTCCTTAGATAAGCTCGGTGTTCTGCCAGATTCTCCTTGACTGCTTCGAGACTGAGCGCTGTGGAAGTCACTACATACAACTGCATCCGCAGGGAGGGCGCAGACCCTTCGATGATTTTGCTAGTTTCAACTCGATTGGCATTCATGAAATTTTTCTCCTAGGTTATGAGCGTGGCCATACAAGAATTAGTGAATGGACGGTAGAACATTTTGGAACATCACCTGGATAATTTGCTGTCCATCCGATGTACTCCAGTCTTGAGCAAGTTCAGCCATGATCGTGTCAGTTGCTGTGAGGACAACGCCTGCTTTTTCCATTCGCCGCCGCGACATCTCTTCCGCTAAATCAGATGGCGAACCAGATGCATCCATGACAGCTTGAACGTTATATCCCTCGTGAACAGCATCGATCGCGGGAAACACCAGACAAACACTGGTTGTCACTCCTGCCATAATCAGATTTTTGCGACCTGTCGCCGCCACGGACTCTTTAAAATTTGGATCAGTCCAGGCATTCACAATCCCAGCACGCTTCACTCTTGTCGCAAATGCATCCGGCACAATCTCTTGCAGTTCTGATAGGAGTAGACCTTGAACATTTTCCTCTTGGCTACTGGTCAAAACGACAGGCATATTCAAGATTTTTGCCGTCTTAGCTAGCGCCAGGGTATTCCGTTTCACCACATCCAAGTCAATGTTTTTGATCAGTTGCATGGTGCCAACTTGATGGTCAATCAACACCAGTGCAGTATCTTCGGGCTGGAAAATGCGGTTCATGATTGCTCCTTATTTATTGCTTTAACGATTTGAATTTGGGGTTTGCATCCAGCAATAAATCGATTATGCTGCGTGTATCTTCAAAACTGCAAGTAGGCACAATATAGTGCTATACACACAAAAATGTATGCATAAAACCAAAGACTTAACTCCGGCTCTCCTAGATGCCCATCCCTATCTCCGCCAAGCTCTCGACCTGATTGCTGATAAATGGGTCGTGGCAGCTTTGTATGTGCTCTCGCATGGCACTAAACGCTATGGCGAACTGCAACGCGAAATTGGCGATATTTCACAACGAATGCTCACCCGAACATTGCGTGACCTAGAACGCAATGGATTGGTCGATCGTAAGGTTTATCCCGTTGTCCCGCCGATGGTGGAATATTCCCTAACCCCGCTCGGAAAGACCCTAAATCAAGTACTGAAGAGTCTTTGTGAATGGTCAACAGAAAATTTTCAACAGGTAGAATCAGCAAGAGAGAATTACGATAGTACAGAAAGATAAAAGGATGCGATCGCACTAAAATAATGCGCCCTTCAACTTTGACAAGAATTTTCTACTGACAAGACCTAAGCCTAAAGCGGCAGAACGTTCCTCTTCAGCGGCGGCTAGCAGCCTTTGCATTTACACCAGCAACTAAATACCGTCCGCTGCAAGGCGGTTGTTGTGCCGCTGAAGCTAGTAACCAAGAACTTGCAACCGTTGCTTGAACGCAGCATTCAATGTGAGATTGTCGCTGGAGGAAAAAGAACCAGGAATTTCCATCAGACTAGCATTTCGCAGCGAGCCGAGATCAAATGGGCGACCTCCACTATCTTCGACTAGTTGAGCCACGATCGCCTTTGCGGCTTCGTCATCAGATGCGATCGCTACCGCTAATCGCTGATTTAAGGGACGCTCTGCCAATCGTTGCAAAGCACTGGGCTGAAAACTGCTATAAGCCTTAACCAATCTAGCTCCTGGTAACAGTTTTTGAATAGTCTCTACACCAGCGCCACATCGCTTCCGCTATACCTACGCAGCAAACCTAGTAGAAATGGGGATTAATACCTTGCTGGCTCGAAGTTTGACAGGCCACAGTTCAGAGCGGGTATTTCGGAGATATATTGAGGGCAAGCGATTGGCAGTGGCAAAGAAGGCTTACTATCAAGCTATAGGTGAGGAGCCACCCAGAGAGTAAGGATCGTGCAAGAGCTGCAACAACACAGCGCTCGTCCGCGGTTTTGAGTAATGAAACTACAACAGGCTTTAAAGATGCTACCGACACTCACACGGGTGTCTGTTGGTGAAGTGTCAACTTCCACTGTCCCTCGTGAAGGGTGTACACGCTGCTGATCAGGGCTATGTATGAATCGCTTCCTTCCCGCTGCGCCGTGACCTTATATACTATGGCAGCCACATTCAGAGAAAGTGAGATCACCTGTTGTTCTTCAATCTGAAAAGACTTCCAGGGTTGGGAATCGATCACTGCCAAGATATTCTGTTTTCCTCTCATCATCATGCCGCCTGGAAACACCATAACTGCTTCGTCAATGAGTAACTCTTCAAAAAACTCAATCGCCAAATCTCTCCTTGTTGAGAGAATCTTCCATCCTTGTTCTTCAAGATTGATTAAATCTTGCATTTTCGCCACTCCCAATCATCTGTTGCTCCAATACGGCAGCACGTAATTATAGCAAGTGCTTATCTTTAATTCCCGCATTCGTTAGTCCTTCAATCTTGAATCGTTTTCATCTTCTTCTCCAATGAATACAGAGATGAATCGTTGGCGAACGTTGCCAAGAATCAAATAGAGTTTGAGCGACGTTCAACTCCCTTCACTAAAACCTCTGGATGAACGTTGTGGGGAATTGCCCAACCTCGTTCCCAGAAGTAGATATTAATTTCAACGGTGTTGTCGGCAACATCCCAGCGCACGACTTTGCCGTCTTTGATGGTCAGCAGCATTGTTTCAATCGAGGTTCCTTCGCGTCCTGTGGGTTGTATCCCCATAAACACTTCAGCGTGCTTCCAATCGAGGCATATTGTGAAGAAAGCACGACCATTGCCAGCCGTATCGATCGCTTCAAATTCATCCACAAGATCAACCCGTGATTGCAGCGCATTGATGAATTGTGCAGCCCAACTTTTCAATGCTTCTCGCCCTTGAATGTCCCGACCCAAGGTTGAATTAACCAAGACATCTTCTGCTACCAGGGCATCCCAGCGATCGAATTCACCCTGCTGAAAGGCATCATAGAGTTCCCGAACAAATGGATATTGAGTCGTCACTGTCATTCCTCAGAAAGATGGTTTGGAGGTTGCAACAGTTTTCGTACCCCCTTTTGATTTCCAAGATATTTTGTCTACAATCATCTGTAAAGAGGCTGACTTTCACTTCTTTATCTACTTTTTTTCAATAATTTCGATGAAGAGTTTGTCCAATATGCTGGCATTTGTGCGTGTCGCAGAGGCGCAAAGCTTTGTCCAAGCATCCAATAATTTAGGATTGTCTACTTCCGCTGTCAGCAAAGCCGTTGCCCGTTTAGAAGCAGACTTGGGCGTTAAGCTGTTTCATCGCACGACTCGCAGCATCAGCCTGACCACAGACGGAGTTCGCTTTTATGAAGGCTGTCAGCAGTTATTGGGGGAATTAGAGGCACTTGAGGCTGAAATCCAAGGAAATCGTGTGGCTCCCAGAGGACGTTTAACTATAAGTGTTTCGCCTGCGTTTGGACAAGTTTGCCTTGTACCAATTCTCAAGGCATTCACCCAAGCCTTTCCAGAAGTCACCCTTGATATTTCATTGGACGATCGCCTTGTAGATCCCGCTGAACAAGGTGTTGATGTAGTGATTCGGACAGGAAACTTGAGCGACAGTGCAAACCTAATTGCCCGCCAACTCGTTGCTTACCCGTTGGTGGTTTGTGGTTCACCCTCATATTTTGAGCAACATGGGTATCCCAAGCATCCAAGTCAACTTCAGCAGCATACCTGTTTGAATTTTCGCAACCGATCGACTGGACGCTTTTATTCGTGGTCTTTTGCTGTTGATAGCAAGGTTGAACGATGTGCAGTGAGTGGTTCTATTGTGTTTGATAATGCAGACGCGATTGTCCGTTCAGCGATCGCTGGATTGGGCTTGAGCCAGATGCCTGCCTACTTAGCAGCGGAGGCAACTTCTAATGGCAATTTAGTAGAAGTCCTCAACATCTATCGTCCCCCAGAAGTTCCGGTTTGGATTTGCTATCTCGATCGGCGCTTTGTTGCACCCCGAATTCGAGCGTTTGTCGAGTTTATAGCAGCACAGAAGGAGAGGTTTATAGCAATGTGTACCCTGTGAGCAACCTGTATCGACTACCCTTGATCGCCAACAGACAAAATCTAAACCACAGTCACCACTGAGAAACAAAGCGGCATAACGACCCCGTTCACCCGCCGCAGGTAAACTCTCGAACTTAACGAAGAGACTTAAAACGGTCGGTGTGCAACGGGATGGTTATGCTGTCGTAATCGTAGGTGTAATGGTGTTCATCCAACCTAAAACAACTGAAACTTCCCGCTGCTTTGATATTCTAGAAACTTGTCAACGGTTAGGCGGAGATTCTCGCGCATTTCTGGTAACTCGGCGATTTCAAAAAACTTTAATGCGGTTGATTCGCTGGATGTCCGCAAACTGCCAGACCATCTTGTAATGTGCAATATCAGAGCGAACCCCTGGATGATGTCTCCATTCGGATAAACAACTCGTTCCCGCTCCGGATGAGACGCAAAGCCAATTGGCTCAAACTCCTCAACCACCAGACCTGTCTCTTCATAAACCTCACGGATCACGCATTGTTCAGCAGATTCCTCTTCTTCTGCACCTCCGCCAGGAAGATCCCAAAATCCAAAATCACTTCGCTTATGAAGCAGAATTCCTTGGGAGTTATCCTGCACGATCGCTCTGCCGCCAGGATTCAACAATAACCGCGAGCCAACCATTTTTCTCAAACGCAAGATGTACGAATCAGATAAAGTCATGTCATGCTTCCAAAATTGACTGCTTTGACTGATTATATTCATGTCCATCGATCACTGGAGTTCCCAATTTCTGACTCATCTCATACTCAAACTTCTGAAACCACAATTGTTCTGGATTGCCTGCCATTGAGGTAATCAGCATATATTTTCCTGGAGCTGTGCCAATATTTTTGTAAGCATGGGGCGCACCAGAAGGAATATGAATAAAGTCACCTGCTGTAGCTCTGCTCTGGCTTTAAGTTGCCTGCCGGTCCTTGAATGGATGAATAATCAAATTCAACAGCATGATCAAAGAGACTTTGAAACATCTCCCAATCTCGCATATCGATCGCAAATCCAAATTGATTCACAAGTTGGATAATTTGTAAGTGATCAATCAATGAATTGAGAGTCTGTTCAGTCATGGTTCGTCGCAGCACAAGTTTCACACTTGCTTACTGTAACGATTGCTATTGCTGTTTTTCTATAACAAATCTTGCTAAAGCTTTGTCGCGCGCGTTGAAGGCTGCATACGCTGCGCGTAGCAGCTCGATTTCTAATGCCGGTTGATTTGGCATAAGAGCTGGGGTGAAGGTTACGCGTTAGTGCCTAACGATTTAGCTAAATTGGAGAAATATAGTCCGAGCTTTCGGTACTTGTGCGCTCTCCATTTTCTCACAACCACTCAAAACTGACCTGACGCTGATTACCTCGCCGATGATTTCCAAATTACTGCCCTTACCTAGAGCAAAAGCCGCATAACGGCACAGTTGAGCGGCAGTAGATAACCTAGAACTCACCACCAAGCTCTCTCGACTGTCCGCTCCAATGCAGTGTTAGCCTGCGCTGTAACTACCATTGAAACTACGAAGATACTGCTCTATAACTGGTCTATCTGGTGGACTCAAGTTCTTTGGTAGTTCCCTCAACTCGAAGAAACGTATTTCATTCGCCTCCTCCTCATCCGCCTTTAGTCTCCCCCTAAACTGTCGTGCTATGTAAACTGCCACTACATTGACCACAATGTCGCCATTTGGACACTTATAAATCAGTTCTTGTCCTGAAAACAAGCCGAACCACTCCAGCTCATCTAGCTCTAGACCTGTTTCTTCAAGGGCTTCACGCCTAGCAGTTTCCTCCAAAGACTCGCCAACCTCCATGCTGCCACCAATCAGACCCCACTGCTGATTATCCTTGCGCTGTTGAAGCAGCAAACCGTTTTGTTGACCAGCAATTAGTACAGCCGCTCCGGGAATGATTAGGGGACGATGCCCAACTAGCGCTCGAAGTTCCTGAATATAGCCCATCTTTGGCTTACTCCAATAGTCACAAATGACTCCAACTTAACCCGAGCGCCGATCCAATCGTCTCAAAACACTGCCCTACTAACAGCCCTGACTTCAGACAGATAAGTTTGAAATCACTGCCTCAACAGACAACTGAAAGCTTGCTAACTATTAATAGACTGAAAGTTTCCGCCTAAGATCCCAATTTGGGTGAATAGGCAGAATAATTCGGCATCACGTTCCGCTTCACCCGCCACTAGTAACCTTTTATTCTTAACCAACCAACTCAATACGGTCGGTGTGCAAGCGGATTGTTAGGCGGCGTTTTGCTTCTACAACATTGAGCTTACACTGGAACCACACCCAACTGCTGCATCATCGCAAAGGTATCACCTTGTCCCCAATGCTCTACAATTTTCCCGTTGACAACTCGATCGATATGAACCACTGAAAACTTGACTTGTCTACCTGTGGGTGGAATGCCCATTAATTCCCCCTGATGCGTTCCACTGAAGGTTCCACAAGTGACAACTCTGTCGCCTTCAGCAATGACTTCTTCCAAAAGATGGCGACCGTCGGGAAAGGCAGAAAACATCATCATGCCATATTGCATAAAGGCATCATAGCCGTGAAGGGTGTCTGTACCCATCCCCCGACCCACAATATCAGCAGACACTAATTCCTGTCCTTGCTCAACATCTTTCTGGTCGAAGGCTTCATAGAATTTGAGAACAATTGCTTTATTTTGTTCTAGTGACATCGTGTTCCTGTGCAACGAAAGTGTATTTTTAGTGACTTTACTGTGCAGAGGCATAACACGCATTGACTTTGGTTAAGTCGATCCCTTCTCTTGAACCCTTCGCTTCAATCGGCTCAGGGATTCTGGCTCAATCCCTAAGTGCGACGCTAAATAGTGCTGTGGAATGCGCTGCAAAAGTTGAGGTTCGCTCTTGAGGAAATTCAGGTAACGCTGCTCAGGTGAATCTCGATAGAGAGAAAGCAGGCGATCGCGCAACTGAAACGCCAAGTCTTCCACGACCAACCTTAATAGTTTTTGACCATCTGGCATCGTTTCCAAAACTTCGATCACCTGCGAATTTAAGATGAGTATCTCTGAGTCTTCGATTGCCTGACAGGAAAAACAAGCAGGGGTTTGCCGTCGCAGACTTTCATAGTCCCCTAGCGTGTAATGCTCAAGATGAAAAAACAGTGTCAGTTCTTTGCCGTCTTTGAGAAAAAAGCTTCTCAAGCAGCCTTTCAACGTCAACCCGACAAACCAACAAATATCGCCTTCTCGGAATAAAAAATCTCCTTTCTGCACGCTCCTCGACTCAAGCAGAGGCTCAATCAACGTCAGATTAACTCTACATTGTGGGAAAAGCTGCTGAATAAATGAATGGAGCAGATTATACATTGAAGAAATCTAGTCTGAGCTTTCGGCACTTGTGCGCTTTCTTAACTTTTGATGACTTGCTACTGTCGTTCGATAATGCCACCGCCCAAGACCATTTCTCCGTCGTACAGAACAGCGGCTTGTCCGGGAGTGACGCCAAACTGCGGTTCATCGAATACTAGCTTGAGGCGATCGCCTTCTAGGGGAATCACATTCGCGGGTGCGGGACGAGAACGATAGCGGACTTGTACTTCCGTACGAATGGGCGTAGAAGGTTGGGGAATAGATACCCAGTTCACTCGTGCTACCGTGCATTCCGAACAACCGCCACTGATGCGATCGCCCACTATCACCCGATTCATCACCGGATCGAGTTGAATCACATACAACGGTTCGCTGTGGGCAATTTTTAACCCCTTACGCTGACCAATGGTGTAGTGATGGATACCGCTGTGCTTGCCGAGGATGTTACCCGATTGGTCAACAATATCGCCTTCTTTCTGGTTAATGTACTTATCCAAAAACTTCTGCATGGTGCCGTGGGCTTCAATCAAGCATAAATCCTGACTTTCCGGCTTATCCGCAGTTTTCAGGTTAAATTGGGCGGCAATGCGGCGGGTTTCTTCCTTGGTTTGCTCCCCCAACGGAAAAACCGAACCTGCCAGCAAATCTTGCGTTAGATCATACAAAAAGTAAGACTGGTCTTTCTTAGGGTCAACTGCCCGGAGTAACTGATAACGCCCGCTCGCTTCATCGTAATGAATCCGCGCATAATGTCCCGTCGCGATTTTATCGATACCTAAGGTTTCGCGGGAGTACTTCAGCATCGGGCCAAATTTCACCGTCCTGTTGCACTGCGAACAAGGCAAGGGTGTAATCCCGGCTTCGTAGCCAGACACTAAATAGTCAATAATGTGCTCTTGAAAGACATCCCGCGTATCGACAATATGATGGGGAATGCCGAGTTGTTCGCAAATGAACGCCGCATCGACCATACCCTCAGAACAGCACTGACCCTTTCCTTTCATCAACCAAAGGGTCAAGCCAACGACTTCATAGCCTTGATGATGGAGGGAGGCGGCGGCGACGGAGCTGTCAACCCCACCGGAAAGACCGACGACGACTTTGTTCATCGCACTAACATTTAATCCTTAAAAAATCGTAATTTCTTCTAGGCTAACATCCACAAAGTACAGTCGAGAATTTCCGGAACTTTGGGAAGTATTAGACCTCTTGCACAAATCCTCTAGACCCCTCCCCAACCCTCTCCTTGGCAAGGGGAGGGAGATAGTTTCCCTCCTTACCAAGGGGGGTAATTCCAATTCATGCAAGAAGTCTATTGCATAACTTCTTATGATAAATTGACGCTGATCTTTTGCCGTCAAACAATATTGGTGCTTTAGCCGTCCTGTCTGAGACGTGAAAAAAAACGTAGACGCGTAGCGGATTACCGCAGGCTACCACTCCAAGACAACAGAGACTCCACCAAAGAGAAGCAACAGAGAGTGTTACAACCTATTTATTTAGGATGGCTATATGACCAGGAACCAGCAAGATCGAGTGGGAAAATTATTCCCATTGCTAGCCCAATGTTTTGACGATCGCTATCCCCAAAAAATTGTCACCAGAGCGTTAGGGTTGCCAATGCTGATGTTTGGGGGCGTGCTAATTGCGGCTTCAACTCCCGCTACTGCCCAAACCCGTTTACCTACTCCTCCAGTAATTTTTGACGAGTTGCCCCCAGCCACTCCAGCAACACCCTTGCCCTCTATTCCCACACTGGATTCTCCACCACCCGTGTTTCCCCCTAGCTCGCCCAGTTCCCCTACCCGTAACGGCGATTTGATCTTCCAGGCACCACCACCCGCCCCAGTTACCCCAACCCGTAGCACTAATCTGTATCGGGTGTACGTATCGGGGAATAGCCCCTCGTTGTTGGCACAAGTCCAACAATTTGAACCAGATGCTTTTGTGAGATCGGGGGAGGGAGTGATCCAAGCCGGAGTATTTTCCGATCGCGATAATGCCCAACTGTTTGCCCGCCGATTGGAATCCCAAGGACTTCCCACACAAGTTGTTGCAGTGGGTGGAGCAACGTTGAGTCCGGATAGCCCCATCAGCCGGGAGCGGGGTTATTTTGTCGTGATTCCAGCGAGTACAGGCGAGTTACCTGGCATTGCCGAGCGGGCGCTCCGGTTGGGGTTGTCGCGAAATGTAGTGAACCAGCGGCAGCAACCGCGTGGCCCCCACGTTGCGGTTGGCCCCTTTGAGGCGCGGGAACAGGCTGACCGTTGGAGTAACCAGTTGCGCTCTGAGGGGATGGATGCGCGGGTTTATTTTGGAAGATAAGCAGCAGGAAAGAGGCGAGATTGGCTAGAAGACGATAAGAAAAAGGTGCTGAGTCAGGAAAGGATGAGAGTGTTGGCAGGTAGAAAACGACAGGAGCAAATTCAGCAAATCGCTGTCACGGCGGAGCAGATGCGGGCGATTGAGGAGCGCCTCTTTGAGGCGGGAATGCCTGTGGCGGCGTTGATGGAAAAGGTGGCAGGGTTGATTGCTCGTCGGGTGCAAGAGATTTATCCCCCCCAGTCCTCTCTGGGTAAGGGGGAGAGCATCGCCGGGTTGCGGGTGGGGGTAATGGTAGGGCCAGGACACAATGGCGGAGATGCCTTGAGTGTGGCGCGGGAACTGCATCTTCAGGGCTACGAGGTGCTGCTGTATCGTCCGATTGACAAGCTCAAGGAACTAACTTCGCAACATGCTCAGTATGTGGAGAGTTTGGGAATTCCTTGTTATAAGGAGCTTCAACCGCTACAGAGTTGCGACTTCATTATTGATGGATTGTTTGGATTTGGGCAGACGCGATCGCTCTTAGGTGAGATTGCCGAGGTGGTGAATCAACTCAATCAATGGTCGCAACCTGTACTAAGTATTGATCTCCCTTCTGGGATTCACACGGATACCGGAGAAGTATTAGGAACGGCAGTTCGCGCTACTCACACCTTTTGCCTCGGTTTGTGGAAACTGGCATTTCTGCAAGACCAGGCATTAGAGTATCTGGGGAATAGCGAATTAGTTGATTTTGACATTCCTTTAATGGATGTTTGGTCAATTATTGGCGAGCCTGCTGGCATTCAACGCCTAACTGCCACCGCCGCTAAAGCGTTGCTACCGCTACCGCGTCAAGACGTGACTCACAAGTATAAGCAGGGACATCTGCTGCTCATTTGTGGCTCTCGCCAGTACTCTGGTGGGGCGATTTTAACCGGATTGGGAGCAAGAGCAAGTGGCGTGGGGATGCTCTCGATTGCGGTGCCCCAAACGCTGAAACCCTTGCTAGTTAGCCATCTACCGGAAGCACTGATCATTGGCTGTCCGGAAACTGAATCGGGAGCGATCGCTGATCTCCCAGAAGAAACAGACTTGAGTAAGTATGATGCGATCGCCTGCGGCCCTGGTTTAACTCTGGATGCCAAGCTAGTGGTGCAAGGGGTACTAAAAAGCGACATCCCTCTAGTTCTCGATGCCGACGGCTTAAATATCCTCGCTCAGATGGATACCGTTCCCACACTATCAAAACGTCAGGCTTTAACCGTCCTAACGCCCCATGCTGGAGAGTTCAAAAGGCTATTTCCCGATGCGGATGACCCAAAACGCGATCGCATTCAAGCCGCACGAGAAGCCGCCCAGCAGAGTGGAGCCGTGGTATTGCTAAAAGGATCGAGGAGTGCGATCGCTACGCCCTCAGAAGGCAGTTTCCGCCCCTTTGGTGACCTGTGGCTAATTCCTGAAAGTACCCCAGCCCTAGCCCGTGGTGGCACAGGGGATGTGCTTACGGGGTTAATCGGTGGGCTTTTGGCAACAGCCGTTACCCAGCAATTGCCCCTAGAAGCGATGGTAGCCGCCGCCGCCTGGTGGCACGCCCACGCCGGAATTCTCGCCGCTAAGGAGCGCACCGAGTTAGGCGTAGATGCCTTTACGCTAACGCAGTATCTAATCGCGGCACTACGTTAAAGACCCTAGTAGCGCAGACATCTCGCTTACCACAGGAGAGAATGCCAGCTAAGAGCGATCGTATCTTTAACGAGATCAGCGCTATTTTCGCTCAACAACATGACCGCGAAGCCACTGGGTAAAATCTTCGCGTCCTAACTCACCTGAGGCTACCTGCAAAATGATTTGCTCCTGTTCATCTACCGTCGCCTCAATCTCGCATCCGTTTAAAATCAGAAAGATTTCCATTGCTGCATGACCAATGCGCTTATTGCCGTCTATAAAAGGATGATTTTTAATTAGGGAAAATCCCAGCGCTGAAGCCTTCTCAACAATTGTCGGATAAAGCTCCTCTCTATCAAATGTCATTTGTGGTTGAGCTAAAGCCGACTCTAAACCACCTTGATTGGAAATACCCGCTAACCCACCAGACTGATCAATGATACGGCGGTGGAGTTCTCGCACTTCATCGAGATTGACATACCTCCTCTTCCTTCATGAGAGAGGATTCCTTAACGCTTCATTGGGTTGTGCTACCGAAATAGTCTTACCATCCCTCCACGTTCGTTTAAAGTCTCCCAATGCCCTATGGCGACTTGTTTCCAATTTTAACAGAATTTAACAGAAGCCGTCCTAATGGTCACTGAGCCTGTCGAAGTGAAGAACGGGGCTTGTATCCCATTGTTTTTGGTCAGGTAGCGCATTATGCCAGACGCCGATAGAGTTCAGCATTTTTCTTCAACACATAGTCCATCGCCTCTTGAAAGTCTGTTGCTTGCCGAACAAGCAACTCATCAACGCTCCTCAAAATCAATTCTTCCGGCGAAATCCCTAAACGATTCGCTGTTTCTTCTATTACATTCCAGCGGTCATCAGGCACGCTAATTGTGATTTTGTTCATTGTTCACCCTTCCTTTTAAGTATCAGTGTACTTACCTTGCTTCTCCGGCTGGTAATTCAGCCAAGGTGAGGCGGGTGCTGGTTGAATGATAAAACTATTCAACCGTTGCGTATACCTAAGCTTGACTCTGAAATTTCAGGTAATAACATCAGTTTTGCCCTGTTTACGGGAAGCTTCTGGGGAAATATGCGGGCTACTGTCGGATATATATTTTCCAGATTTTATTGGTTTTAAAGTAATTTGTTTGAGGAGATTACTTACCCATTGAGTCCTAAAAAATTTTAAAACAATAACAGCACCCACATCTAGTTCGCTAAGTTCTTTCCTCTACTGGGCGATTAAATATGGAGTTGCACTGAATTATTTGATTCCAGTTGCATTGCTCCCCATTCATCAATTGAGGAATATCAGCCTTCTAGTGGAGTGCTGCTATTGTGTTTAGATGGGACAGATGTTATTTGAAACAGCGTTTTTTACTTCTCAATTTAACCGCGATTTTTTTACAACACAAGCCGAAATATTGAATACACTCAAATGCAATCCAGAATTACTGAAGGCTTTTGTAACTTTCTCTTATTAGCTCGCCTGTTTCAGCATCATAAACTCCTACAACTTCAGCATTCTTAATCACGCCTACTTTAGGATTGTCGATACCTTCTGGATAATAGGACTCAACAATCCAGACGAGACGATCAGGTGATACCTGCGTAAAGTCCTTCATCTTCGTACCGTAGGTTTGATGATACTCTCCAAATGTTTTTAGTTCTACCTTTTGAAGCTTGCCTTTTTTTTCTGCTATCTTGTCTTTTTTGATCTTTTTGTTGATGTCGAATAACTTGTCCTTTGGAGTACCCTTGTTTGCTTTGAATACGGGTTCTGGATTGCTATTCACTTTAGGGATAATTGGACCTGTTGGGTCTGGATTTAGGTTGACTGCATCATCTGCTGTATATCCTTCAGGTTTTCCTTCAGGTTTTTGCTCCATCACGGCATTAACACTCAAAACGAATAGGGGAATTGTAAGAAACGCTAAAAAAGCAATTATCTTTTTACGACTCATGACTAAATCTCTTTACCTTGTTACTTCTCTTTCTTTGTTAGCTAAGGTTTTACTACCAAAGCTACGGCGATGCCTTGCTTGTAAATATTGAAGTAGGATAAACATCCCATATAGCCTTAATACCAGCACCTGAACTTACACTTAATTGACCACTACCCCAAAATCTCCAAGCACCAGCGTGATTATATTGAAAACTTCTCTCATTCCAATCTAATGATGCGGAGTATAGTGTATTTGTTTCAAGTCCAACATCAGGAGCTTTTCCTGGTCCAGGAGCATAATAGACAATTCTCTTAACACCATTTATGTACAAAGCCCAATTGTCTTTGTTAATCCCTTCTCGTTGCATGTGCCATTGATGAGTACTATTTCGCTCTGTGGAAGGACCAAAAATCCTATCTTCAACATAATAAGTGAGGTTGCCATTATTATCCATGTCTGCCTCTGCCGCAAAATGACCGTAATGATATCCCTGAAAGCCTGTACTAGCTTCTGTAAATGTTCCGTCTGTGAAGCCTAATTCAATCCAGTTTTGATTAACACCTTTAAGTAACCACATTTCATGATTTATAAATTTTGGGCTAGTTCCAGGGGAATTATACGCATTTATAGTATTGATCGTTGCTTTAAAGAGTGCTCCTTCGAGATTTGTTTGGGAGTTGCGAGCAATTCCATATTTACTAGCACTACTGCTGTGGAAACGAACTGCTGAGGCTGGGCTAGAAACACAAAGTACTAGAGCAGCAGCTAGTGTAGTAACAAAGGGTAAGCTTTTCTTTGACATAATTAGCACTCAAGCCGTTAAAAATCGGCTTTCTAGTAGGTTACAATTTTCGGGAATTTAACTAGAATTATGAGGGATTACTCAAGATTCTTACACAACGTTTCATTGACAGAGGTAAGTTACTACTTTAGCCGCGTCTGATTAGAGAACAAAGGAAATAAAATAAACTTTACGATTAAGCCAGGAACACTATTAACAGTAATAACTTAAATAAAAAAATTACTCCTTGAAAAGCCTAAAAAAAAGAGGCGGCAGGAAGTAATGCTAGAAGATTCTATCCATGAGGATGCGGAGGAGGGCTGAAAACTGACGATGGAGCAGCGATCGCGCCTAGGCGTTACAAGGTTAAGCGATCGCCTAATCTTTCAGTACTTGAGGCGTTGCTCTCTATCGCAGGGTACTTGTGCAATTGGGTAATTAGCTGATTTCATGAGTTTTCTTCAGTTGCGGAGTACATAGAACAATGGTGACAACTGTTGTCATTTTCAACCTGATCGTCTCGCTGATTTGCCTGTTTGTCGCTTGGCGAGTGTGGAAATTGCGGCTGGCATTAGCAGCAGCAGCCAATGTCCTCGCCTCGGTTGAGCGCAGTACCTATTCGGTACTGCATGGGGCACCTCGGGGCATCATCAACGGACAGATCGGTACAAGGGGTCTAAGAGAGCGTTATCAGGGGCTAGAACCGCAACTACAAAAGCTACAGCAAGTATTGCAGTTACTTGGTTTAGCTCAAACTGTGTTGCGGCGATCGCAAATATCAAAGCGCCTGGGATTGAAGCCGCGACGCCGAGCCAGATAACCGCTTGAGAGCGAACAAATCAGAGCAAATTGGCTGATAGCATACGCCAACACATCTTTATGAACAGGCATACGGTAACATGACAGTCTACAGAAACCTTAGGGATTAAGTATCCGTCCCTGAAGAAAATCTGCCTAAAATTGGTGTAGGGATAAAAACTTCATAAGATGTCAAATAAGAGTTCTGGATCGTTTATTGGGGGGTTGCTGCTAGGCAGCGCCATCGGAACTATCACTGGGTTACTGATTGCCCCTCGAACCGGACGGGATACGCGGCAATTATTAAAAAAGTCTGCTGATGCCCTACCAGAGTTAGCAGAAGATTTATCAACCAGCGTGCAACTGCAAGCAGACCGCCTGTCTGAATCGGCACTGCGGAACTGGGATAGTACCCTAGGGCGGCTGCGGGAAGCACTAGCTGCTGGGGTGGAGGCGTCTCAGCAATCTAAACAGGAGCTAAAACAGTCGATTGAAGTCTCCTCTGAGCCTCATTCTTCGGTTTCTGACCATCAGTTATAAGCGATAAGCGAGAGCGTCGGTGATTGACCCACTATTTTGGTTAGGGCTGTCCATCCTCTTAGTGGCAGTCAGTTTAACGGCAGTTTTGGTGGCAGCGTTGCCAGCCTTGCAGGAGTTAGCACGGGCAGCTCGTAGTGCGGAAAAGTTGTTTGATACCCTGCGGCGGGATTTACCGCCGACATTAGAGTCGATTCGTCTGACGGGCTTGGAAATCAGCGAGTTGACGGATGATGTCAGCGACGGGGTAAAGAGTGCAGGTCAAGTGGTTAAACAAGTTGACCAAAGCCTCAGCGGTGTTAAAAAGCAAGCGAAGAAAGCCCAGGTGAATAGTCGTAGTGTCTTTGCGGGAGTAAAAGCCGCCTGGACAACGTTTAATCGTCCAAGTAGTGGACGGCGTTCTACCGAACGTCTCACCTCTAGTCAAAGAGCTGTATTCGATTGGCAGGAGTCAGAGCAGGTCTCGTCCTTCGATCCGGATTATTCTGAAGGCGACGCTTTAAATGAGATCGATCGCGACTCTCTGAATCTACCGGAGGAATACAATTCTGCTCCGCCTCCACCTCAGAGACCCTCTGTTCCGCCTCCATCTCAGAGACGTTATGAAAACTCAGAATTAAAGAGCGATCGCCCTGATTTAGATTAAGCGCTGACGATTGTAGTCTGAGCGAGCGTGCAGGATTAGATGCATGCTCGGTTTTTTAATGTTTATAACCATCGCCACATAGGTTAGTAGGACAGTCCTGATTCCTGAACCGCAAGTGCTAGTCGAATCTTAAACTCACCGACTCAGGACTCACCGACTCAGGCACCGACTCAGGATTCACCGACTTACCGATTCAGGACTCAGGACTCAGGACTCAGGACTCAGGACTCAGCACTTTACTTTGCTATAGGTGACAACCGCTACTCCACCTCCCCATCACCCCAACAGATAAATTATCTGCCAAGCAGTTTTGCCTGTGGTACCGAAGGTAGGCGATCGCCAGTAATATTAGATTAAAGTAAACAAGTGTAAAGAAATTAAACGTTTCTATTATTCTTTGTTTAAAGAATCCCTAAGCTGTGCCTACTTAAGACTTCACTAAGAGCGACGATGCAAAAACTGTTTCCAAAACGACTTTTTATATCTTTAGCCGCACTTTTTCTGACATTATCCGTTTGGGCGATCGCGCCTTCCCCAGCGCAGGCGTACAATAATCCCGATTTACTCCCGGAGGTGCAAACACCAGTCATCGATCTTGCCAACTTCCTTCCCAGCCTTCAGGAACAAGCCTTGGCGAAAGACTTAGAAGATTTTGAGGCGGAAACGGGCTGGAAACTGCGTGTGTTAACCCAGTTTGACCGTACACCCGGTCGAGCCGTCAAAGAATTTTGGGGGTTGGATGAAAAAAGCGTTTTGCTAGTTGCAGATGGGCGTGGCGGCAACATCCTCAACTTCAACATCGGCGATGAAGTCTATCAGATCTTACCCCGGACATTTTGGGTGGAACTACAAACCCGCTTTGGTAATCTCTACTTTGTCCGTGAAAATGGAGAAAATCAATCTATCGTTGAATCCCTAGAATCCGTTAAAGTCTGCCTACTTCAAGGGGGTTGCAATGTTGTCCCTGGGCTACCCCGTGAACAGTGGATTCTGACACTGGTAACGTCCCTCGTCGGAGGATTGATTTGTGGCTTTGCTGCCATTCCCCGCACAAAAGGACAAGTATTTGCTTGGCAATGGGCATTGATTTTCTCGCCGTTGTGGGGAATTTTGTTTATCGCCTTTGGTATTGCTCCGGTTATCACCCGGACTTCTGACTTTCTTCCCCTATTTCGCAACATTATCGGCTTCGTACTAGGTGCCTTAGTTGCTTATCTGTCAGCCGTCATTAATCAATCCTCTACCTCTGAATCAGAAACTTGACGTAGAAAATCATCAGCCCGAGGATGTTGAATCAGCTAGTAGGGTTGAATTAGACATCCTCCTGGCTTTGGTACAAACCCTGGAGATTTTGCGTGCGATGATCGCACAGGTCTGTACTGTAGGAAGAGTGAAGATATAGAGTCTGACAACAAACCGCTCCGGCGCGATCGCTGACGTTCCGTGACGAAACAACTAACAGTTGGTGACAACTCTATCCGTCACACCGTAAAATCAGCAAATCGCGTTGGGATTGAGAGATGTATGGAATGGCATGCAACAGATGCCCAGAGTCTGGCAATTATTGACCGCGAAATTGGCGACCACGTCTTTTCTCCGGCAGAATACGAGATTGTGCGTCGTGTAATTTACGCCACCGCTGACTTTGAATACAAGTCTCTAATTCGCTTTTCGGAGCGGGCGCTACAATCGGGAGCGGCTGCACTAGCAGCGCGAAGCACTATTGTGGTCGATGTCCCGATGGTACAAGTCGGCATCACTCCCCAAATTCAAACCACATTTGCTAATCCGGTCTATTGCAGCATGGAAGCTCTGACGCGCCCTCAAAAAGAAAAGACGCGAGCGGCTTGGGGCATTCAAACTCTGGCAAAACGTTATCCAGAAGGGATTTTTGTTGTTGGTCAAGCCCAAACAGCCCTGGCAGAACTGATTAATTTAATCGAAGCCGAGGAAATTAGACCAGCGTTGGTGATTGGGACGCCTTCAGGATTTGTGGATGTGGATGTTACCAAAGATCGTCTGCAAGACTCACTGATTCCCCACATTCGCATAGAAGGTCGTAAGGGAAGCGCCGTCGTTGCTGCCGCTATTGTTAACGGCTTGGTTGACCTAGCTTGGCAGGCTTATGGGCAGGATACTAGCGGCGTTGGATAAGCTAAGTTGTCGCGCCTTCAATTTGTATATTTTGGGTCAGAGGTCGGAACCTCTAATCGACGATCACTCCTGAGTGGTAAATATCCATGAGCGGGAGTGGCACAACGTCGAATCTCTAACCAAAGGCTGAAAAACGGATGCGGAAGCTGGCGAAATTTTGAGCAAGTCGCGGTTTAGATGAAAGCGATCGCGCTCAAGTATATCTGATGAACTACACCTACAGACTGACCCAGTACCCTATTGCTTTCTCCCCACAGATTGATAAGTGATTTAGACGTGGTTGTTAACCTAATTTGTAGTTCAGGACATATAAATCCGTTGAAGCAGTCACCCTTGGACGAGAGTAGTCCAGGGTTCTGTTTTTTATGAGTGTTGTCAATTCAGATAGTTAGAAAAGGAAAATATTTTATGACCGTTACACCGGATCAAATTCCAGCTCAGGCTCAAAAGAGGAAGCCGGGTTTAGAGTCAGAAATGACGCCGAAACCTCAGTATGATAGCCCCAACTACAAACCCAGTGGCAAGCTCCGGGGCAAGGTGGCTTTAATCACAGGTGGAGACAGTGGGATTGGTCGCTCCGTCTCTGTTTTATATGCCAGAGAAGAAGCCGACGTGGCGATTATCTACCTCAACGAACATGAAGACGCTGAAGAAACAAAGCGTCTTGTGGAGGAACAGGGTCGAAAGTGCCTGTTGATTCCTGGAGACCTTAAGGGCGAGAAGTTTTGCACAGAAGCTGTTCAAAAGACTGTCGAGCAGTTTGGCAAATTAGATATTCTCGTCAACAATGCGGCTGAACAATATCTCGAAGAAAGTATCGAAAACATTGATGCTGAACGCTTAGAGAACATCTTTAGCACCAACATTTTCTCGATGTTCTACTTGAGCAAGGCAGCTCTTCCCCATCTCAAAGAAGGGAGTTCGATCATCAACACTACTTCCGTAGTGGCTTACAAGGGAAATGAGTCTTTGCTGAGTTATTCGACAACGAAGGGCGCAATTCTTGCCTTCACGCGATCGCTGTCCCAATCTTTGATCGAAAAAGGCATTCGCGTTAATGCTGTTGCACCAGGCCCGATCTGGACGCCCTTCATCCCCGCTACCTTCCCCCCTGAGCAAGTCTCAAGCTTTGGGAAGCAAGTGCCGATGCAGCGACCGGGTCAACCCTTTGAGGTCGCAACATCCTATGTCTTTTTAGCCTCCGATGATGCTTCTTACCTCGCAGGTCAAGTGCTGCATCCCAACGGTGGTGTAGTTGTCAATGGTTGATATCTGATAGTATCAAACTCCAAATAGCTCACTGGCTTTAGTCGGTGGGCTATCGCATTTAAAGCCCGCCTGCACGGGTTGAAGATTCTTAATCAGGATTACCGCTCTCGTAAATGCATCTAGATTTAAATTGGCACGTTGAAGGCAAAGCAAAATTTCAAGTCGGCAACGCCTTCTATCGTGCAACAAGCGGGGTAGCGAGAGATTTGGGTGTTTTCGCGGCGGCGGTTTACAAATCTGATACAGGAGGCTTGCGGGTATTAGAGGCGATGAGCGGTTGTGGTGTGCGTTCCTTGCGCTATTGGCTGGAGAGTGAAGCGGATTGGGTGTGGGCGAATGAGGGAAATCCCGACATCAGCCCGATCTTGCACCAAAATTTAGCAGACGCGATCGCCTCAGGGCATTCTCAGGTAACTCATCTTGATGCAAATCGGGTATTTTTTGACTGCTACAATCGCTCTGACTACTACGACTTAGTCGATGTCGATTGCTTTGGTTCCCCCGCTCCCTACCTCAGCACCAGCCTGTGGGCGACGAAAATCGGCGGGCTACTTTACCTCACCAGCACCGATGGACGTACAGCCACAGGACACTCCCCCAAAAATAGTTTGAGCGTCTACGGGGCTTATGCTCGCGCTCACCCCTCTGCCCACGAGCAAGGGTTGCGGCTATTAATTGGTAGCGTACAACAACAAGCCGCAACCAAGGGATTGGGCATTGAACCTGTTTTTTCGCTCTTTGCCGGACAAGTTTATCGGGTAATGCTGCGTTTGGTAGCTACGCAGGAATTGACAGAGAAAAACTTCGGATTTATCGGTTACTGTCACCAGTGCGGTGATTATCAAGTGGTTCCCTGGCGCAAGCTGGGGCGGGTGGTTTGCCCTCACGACGATTCATCGTTGACAATCAGTGGCCCCATGTGGCTGGGGGAATTGCACAACGCTACTCTGTTGCAGCGGATGCGGGCGCTTGCCGAGGAGTGGAATTGGTTAGAGCGGGTGCAGTTATTGAAGGTGATGGAAGCAGAAGCAGACTTCCCGCCTTACTTTTTCACCCTAGGAGAAATTGGTCGCCGAGGCAAAATGGATATCCCAAAACGCGATCGCCTGATTCAATCCTTGCATGAGCAGAACTATCGCGCCAGCTCTACTCATATCAATGCTCAGGCGATTAAAACCGATGCTGATTTGCCGACTTGCATTGCCGTCGCACGTCGCTCTTAGGGGAGTCGGTGAGTCCTGAGTGCTGAGTCCTGAGTTGGGGAGAAAGGATGAAGAGTGAAGTATGAAGGATGAAGGATGAAGTATGAAGGATGAAGGGTAAGAGGTGAAGGATGAAGGATGAAGGGTAAGAGGTGAAGGATGAAGGATGAAGGGTGAAGGATGAAGGATGAAGGATGAAGGGAGGCTAGGGTGCTTAGGTTAGGGGTTAGAGGTAGGGGTTTGCTTCTACCTCATCCCTCTTACTAGTTGCTAATCCCTACTTGACGAGCCGCGACTAGATAGCGGAAGAGATATTCAACAACCTCTAAGTAGTTCTGGGTAGTAGCAGGGGAACTTCCCCAAACAGTGACGCCGTGGTTACGGATGAGTAAGGCTGGTACGGGGGGAGGAGAATGGGAAAAGCGATCGCTTATTTCTTTGGCGATCTGCGGCACATGCAAGTGATTGATAAATACAGGTAGAGAAACCTGGGGATCTTCCTCCCAGACTCCCAAGCCTTTAATCATTTCCAAAGCAGGGAGAGGCAACTCCTCACTGTCTGTGAAGTGAGAAACCAGGTTTGCCTCAATGGAGTGGACGTGGTAACACGCTTGCGCCTCAGGGAACAAGGAGTAAATCGCTTGATGAATACTCATTTCTGCTGAAGGGCGTTGATTGGGGTAAGACTCTACCACCGTTCCCGTTGGTGCAATGCGGACAAAATCCTCTTCCCTCAACTGCCCTTTGTTACAACCACTAGCCGTAATCCAGAAGCTACCATCAGGTGTCTTTGCCGAAAGGTTGCCCGCCGTACCTACCATCCAGCCGACTTGGTAGAAGTGGGTAGCAGCGGCGATGAGAGTTTTTCTGACATCGGTACTCATTACTTTCTTTAAATGCCTAAGAAACACATCCAGATTCTAGAGAAGGATGGGTTTTGTGGATAGCGTACTCAGATGTGCGCTGATTGATAATCAGTTTGCACGCCCTGCTCTTACTGCAAACTAAACAACAGTGCAATTCCTCCTAATGCCACCAGTACTCCCAAAAACGCCCGAAAACTTACCTTTTCACCCATCCACATTGCCAGGGGCAAAACAAATAGCGGACTTGTCGCTAGCAGCGCTTGGGCAATTCCTGCGGCTGTCAATTTCAGGGCGGTTTGTTGTAGCCAAATGGCTAGGAATGTGCTGAAGATGGCGGTTACGATAATAATCCCCACAATTTTTATGGACTGTAGAGGCTCAAGCCACAGACGCGGTTGTCGTTCTTTGAGCGGTATCCACAACAGCAAAATCAGTATCCCCCCAGTTATTCGCACTAACGTACTCCACAAGGGGGTAACGGTAGTGCCAGATAGAGCAGCACGGGATAACACGGCTCCACTTGCTTGTCCTAAGGCGGCTAACAGGGCAAAACTGACGCCACGGGGTAGGTTCATCACCTGACGAGAAACCACTGGGACTCGTTCGCTGACAACCCAGGCGATGCCTAAGACGGTGAGAAAAATTCCTGCCCAAGCCCCGGTACTCAGGGTTTCCTGTAAAAAGATTAGGGCAATTAAAGCGGTTAAGGGTGGGGCTAAGGCTTGTAGTAACAGCGTTCGCCTTGCACCGATGTTGTTCAGCGACTCGAAGTAAAAGGTATCGCCTAAACCAATCCCCAGAATTCCGCTGAGGAGTAGGAGTCCTAGGGCTTTACTGTTGAGTCCGAAGGACAGGTTACCCTGTATTAGCAAGGTGAAAGCGATCAGGGCGATCGCCACTATCCCTTTACTCAAATTGAGCAATAGTGGAGGGATTTTTTGTCCGAGGTGAGCAAACACTACTGCTGACATTGCCCACAACAGCGCCGCACTGAGGGCAGCTAGTTCTCCACCAAAGTTTGTAATCCAGAATTCAATCACCATTCAAAAATTTCTCTTGAGTCGTGCGGCAAAGGGATTGCACAATCTTTATCAACAAAAAAACCCAGTGTTAGCTGGGGGACGTGAGAGACACTACTCATCAAAGAGTGTTATCGATGGCGAACAATATAACGTCCATAATAGCGGCTAAATTGCCAGAGTTTAACAAAAGGACGAAGGATGAGTTGACGAGTCTTACTTAAGAGTTCGCGTTGATATTTTGCTAACTCCAGATGGCTTGCTTCATTAATTCCCTTATACGTTGAAAATCTCATAATTTAACTCAGTATCGTTTGCTAAAAGTAGACTGATTTACTGGTAATAACTCTGCTCGATCCAGGCGCGCATTTCTGCTTCTGAAGAGCGACACACCGAACGCCCTGTTCTAGGGTCATAGCCATACCACCAGGTTTTACCACGGTCGGAGCGTTGCCAAGTCTGTAGTTCTTGTCCCCGCGCGATCGCTGTAACGAGCTGTTTCCAGATCCCCCTTAAAAAGGAGGCTGACTTAGTTTTTTTAGTAAGGTTTGCTGCGGATGAATTAAAAATTATTTCTAGTTTTTCTCGGTCAGAATGTCTTCTATAATCCATCATAGGAAGATGCCTCGAAGATGAAATCTTAGCCGCTGTTATCTTTCATGAAACAAATTTAACAATTTCTCTATTGACATACAAAACATTACTTGAATAGGTTATATGAATAAAATTCATAGATAGAGAAAAACGGAATTCGGTCGCGTTTGACACAAGTAAAACCCTGTTGGCATCACCTGTATGAGTCAAATCAACTCCTATAAGCTAAAAATTTCTCAACTGCGTGCCTTAGTTGCAGTTGCGGAACATGGCAACTTCAGCGAAGCAGCCCTGCATCTAGAACTCTCCCAGTCAGCCGTGAGCCATGCGATCGCTTCTTTGGAAGAAGAATTGGGGGTAATGCTGCTTTCGCGAGGGCGTCACGGAGCGCATCTCACCTCAGTGGGAGAGCGGATAATTACTCAATCGCGGGAAGTGTTGCAACTCCTACAAAAAATCGTCCAGGAAGCCAATCGAGAAAAAGGATTAGATGGGGGAAGTGTACGCCTTGCTTCTTTTCGGAGTGTAGCAACTCACATCTTGCCCACAGTGATTGCTCAATTTCGTAGTCACTTCCCAGGCGTTAGCGTGGTGCTTACGGAGTATTCCGATTATTTAAGCGTAGAACAGGTACTGCGCGAAGGTCGTGCCGACATTGGTTTTACAATTATTCCTACGGTTAGTGAATTTGAGACATGGGAAATCCTGCGGGATGAGTTTGTTGTTTTGCTACCGCCTAATCAAGGAGTAAGTAGCAATCAACTTACTTGGGAGCAACTAGCTACCTACCCATTGATTTTTCCTTCTGCCAATGCTTGTTACCTCTCACTTCGCAAGCACTTAAATGGGATAGGATTCCCACTGAATATTGCTTATGACGTCAAAGAAGACTCAACAATTGTCAGCTTAGTCATGCAAGGCTTGGGAGCCGCAATTCTGCCTCGTCTTGCTGCCGAACCAGTACCCGAAGAAATTCAAGTGTGCCGTTTGCCAGTTCCCTTAGAGCGAGTCATTGCCACAGCCGTGTTGGCAGATGCCCTGCATCCTCCCGCTGTTTTCGCTTTTTTGGAGGCGTTGAAAAAAGTGAGTCGCTTTAGTTCAAAAGCAACAGTGTAGGGAGTAAAACGACTGACTCGACAAAGCCGTTAAACCAACTTGCTATAAAGTGTAAAGAAACCAATGCGATCAATACTTTTGAGTTTGAATGTGAGCGAAGTTTCTTTGCAACCGTGGTTGAGACTTCTCTTAACCATTGCAGAAGTTTTTGCGATCGCCTACTTGGCGGCTTGTCTCTTTCTCTTCTGGCGGCAAAGCCGATTTATCTTTAAGCCCGTGATCTTGCTCAGGGGAACTCCTGCTGCCTTTAACCTCCCCTACGAAGAACTCTGGCTACCTGTTAAAACCAAGTCCGGTAAAACCAGTCAACTTCATGCTTGGTGGATTCCCGCTGTAAATCCCGATGCACCCGTTTGGCTGTTTCTGCATGGGAACGGTTCAACGATTGGCGATGAGGTGAAACGCGCTTTCTGGTTTCACCAGTTGGAATACTCTACCTTGATGATTGATTATCGGGGATACGGTCGCAGTCTGGGCAAGTTTCCCAGTGAGGCGACTATCTATGAGGATGTGGAAGCGGCTTGGAGTTACCTAAGACAAATCCGGCAAATTTCCCCGCAGCAGATTTTCCTGTACGGTCATTCTTTAGGAGGTGCGATCGCCATTGAACTTGCCTCTCACCATCCCGACGTTGCCGGATTGGTGGTTGAAGGCTCCTTTACTTCCATGCGCTTGATGGTGGACTATCACTACCGCCATTTCACCGTCTTTCCCGTCGATCTACTCTTACACCAGCGTTTTGATTCCTTGAGTAAAGTGCGATCGCTCTCCATGCCGATTCTCTTCATTCACGGCACAAGCGATCGCGTTGTTCCCTCTTATATGAGCGAAATCCTCTTTGCCGCTGCATCCGAACCCAAACAACTCCTTTTAGTCCCCGAAGCAGGGCATCACAATGTTGGTGAACTGAGTGGTGAGAAATATTTCCAGGCAATCAAAGCCGTGGTGACACAAGCGCAAACCCAAAAAGCGCAGCTCAGTTCTATTGAGTAAGCAACGCGATCGCCTTTATTCGCCAGTTGGAGAATTGTCTACTCAAGTTTGCGGCTACTCGTATATTTACTGAGGGCGATCGCACGGGAGCATATGGGACTTAAATGTAAATACCGTAAAGGTTCTGCTATTTAAAACGTCAGCAGTGATCTAGGTAGCAGTGAAGACCTGTTTAAGTCACCTGAAACAGTGACACAAGATTAAGTTTGACATTTTTCCTGAGACTTACCGTAAAAGCATGAAGTTTAGTTTAATAAATGTCATGTTTTATCCTACAAGTTTCTCAGATGAGTTAGTCGCTCCAGTTTCGCTATCTCATAATACTGAAGTAAAAAAGAACAATCAGGAAAAGAAAAAAAATACATCGCCAGAAACAACAGCAGAAAAGTCCAAGGAGAAAGTATCTGAAAATGAATCTTCTGCTGAGGGCGATACAACAACAGAAATGGAAATTACTATGCGACCTGCTTGATCCCTCGGCGGTTCTATACCTACCCCTGCATAGAGATAGCGGGCAAACTGCCTACCCCAAAATAAAACCTACCCTTGCAGGTAGACCCCCCTAACCCCCTAATTGAGAATATGAGGTATCTTGATTAGTTAGAGATTAGGAGGGTCATAAGTAGCCTGTAAAAATCAGCTTCCTATGAGGCAGTTGTCAGAGATGCCAAAGGGTCAGGAATTGTATTTGATGGGGCTTCAAACTGCCCAGTTGAGACAAACTCTAAACGCAGCTTTAAGTAAGTAATGAACTGAGGGTGAGTGGAAATTACCGCCACCGCAGGTTGAGGGCAAGATTTCTTGATCTCTGCCATTTCTGGTGCTTCCAGAAAAGCTGGCTGCTTAACTAACCAAAAGTCGATTTCTTTTTCTTGTTCGTGGTAGTGCCGGACACGCTCCTTCAACACTTCATCTAAGGGTTCTTCTTCAATTAGAAAACGGTGGCTTGCTAAAACGTAATGGTATGTTGTCATTTGTCAGTTATCTATTGTTAGTTGTTTTTGGCTAATGGCTAGCTTCTAAAGCTGTCCCCGCATTGCCTGTTTCATCTCGCGCACAGCGCGTTCGATGCCGACTAAAGAGGCTCGACTAATGATTGTATGACCAATGTTGAGTTCTTCCATACCGACAAGGCAAGCAACAGGGTAGACGTTCCAGTAGGTCAGACCGTGACCCGCATTGACTCGTAATCCGGCGGCGATCGCTTGTTCACATCCTTGAGAGAGGGCGGCTAGTTCTTTGTCTCGACTAGCTTCATCCTTTGCCTCAACATAGCGACCTGTGTGCAGTTCAATAAACTGCGCCTTTGTCTTTACTGCTGCCTCGATTTGCTTTTGGTCGGTGTCGATAAATAAGCTCACAGGAATCCCCGCAGTCTGCAATTTATCGACAACTTCACTCAGCCGCTGAATTTGTCCTGCAACATCCAGCCCTCCTTCTGTCGTAACTTCCTGACGCTTTTCAGGAACGAGGGTAACGTAGTCGGGTTTGACATCCAACGCGATCGCTACCATCTCATTGGTCGCGGCGCATTCCATATTCAAATGAGTCCGCACGGTTTGCCGCAACAGGCGCAAATCCCGGTCTTGGATATGGCGGCGGTCTTCCCGTAAGTGAGCGGTGATGCCATCAGCTCCGGCAAGTTCCGCTAAGACAGCAGCAGCAACTGGGTCTGGCTCTACCGTCCGTCGCGCCTGCCGAATGGTGGCAATGTGGTCAATATTGACGCCGAGTGTAAGCAACCTGGAATTCTCCTGACACAAGCGTTGTCTCCTTCAATTCGATCTTAAACTGAAATGCTCATCACTCTCCGAGCGATCGCGCTCTAGTCAATGCTGGCGCTAGGAAATAGAACGCGATCGCCAAATTTGCCGTAACCACAACCAACCCATTAAGCAACCGACAGCATAATAGAAAAAATCCCCCCACGAGAAGGTTGTCCCCAGTAGCGTTCGACCCACAAACGTTGCCCGAAGCGCTTCTAGAAAGGGACTTTTCCACAATTGCAGCACTTCCAAGGCACAGGTAACACCAAAAACCCCTAATGGAATGTGATTAACGGCTTTCCGGCTAGGAATTAGTAAAAAGAAAAATAGGCACCAAAAAATCTCGTACAACACATCGCCTGCGTAATGATTAACCCATTGAGCCGCTACACCGGAATAAAACTTGGAGAGAAAACCCAATGGCGTAACCAGCAGTAGCGAAAGAATGGTGTACCAGCCAATAGTGGTGCTTTTAGACATTAAAGTGAAAAATCTACACCTGCAAGCAGGCTAGGGAATGCTCAAACTCAGGCAGTCTTTGATCAGTTTTTGCTGCGCCAAGCCGTCTTTGCCAAAAAACGACGCCGCCTGTCCGAGGTTAATTATCTCCCTCAGACAGGCGCAAAGAGTATGATTGCCTCCGGCATCGCGCCAAGGGCGATCGCGCGTTGAATTTAATCAACGTACTCTCAAAAACTAGGCTTCTTCTTTGTCACCGTAGCCAATGACTGCAACTTTGTGACGGTAAATTAGTTCACCTCCATACCAACCGGAAAGACCCAGTAGTGCGGAGACAATCACTGAAAGAATTAGTCCTGTGAACAAGATATTTTCCGCTGGGTCACCGCCTAGCCGCAATCCCAGGTTAATCGCTGAGAGTACCAACGCTCCCACATTGAGATACATATGCGCCCAGCCTGCGGTGTGCTTGCGAACGCGACCAATTCGCATGAAGTCGAGCAAGCCAGTGAGAGCAGCGACAAGACCAGTCACTAACCCTGCCCCAATCAGCCAAATAGCAGCGCGTGCCCAGAAGACGTCGCCTGTTAACCAATAACCAACGTCACTAGCTGTGGCGGCGACCAAAAGACCGATCGGCATCGTTACGATGGCTGGATGCAGTGGATGTCCGGCGATCGCGACTGTACTTGGTACACCGCTGTCACGATAATTACGCTCGTCACTTTCAATTACAGGTGGGATGTTTGGTGTCTGTGTCATGTTCGTTTCTCATTTTTATAAGTTCTAGCGGTCAAAGCCTTTATTTGCTTTCACGCTTGAGCAAGCCCGATCAGTTTTAGGATTGCGATCTACTGCTGTAGCCGATCACCGCAATCTTGTGGCGGTAGATCAGTTCGGCTCCGTACCAGGCTGATACGCTGAGCAGGAGCGCCACAACAACTGAAATCATTAGTCCTGCCGGAAACGTCACCGTCTCTTGTTCTCCCCACCGTAGCAACAGATTTAATATTGTTAAACCCAGAGCTAAAATGTTGAGTCCTGCATGTGCCCAGCCCGCTTTACGCTCCCGGACTCGCTTGATTCTAATCAAGTCCAGCATCCCGGTGAGCGCGGCGAGGACGCCACTGGCTAATCCCGCTGCGATTAGATAAAAGGAGGCGCGTGCCCAAAAGGGTTCGCTAGTCAGCCAATAACCAATGTCACTAGCTGGTGCAGCGACTAGAAAAGCAATGGGCAAGGTGACAAGAGCAGGGTGGATCGGATGTCCTGCGATCGCCACAGTACTGGTAATGCCGCTATCCCTATAATCATCTTTTTCGCCCTCAGCCACCACAGGAATATTGGCGTAGGCGGTGTTACCCCCTTGTTCTTGCCGCTCAGTTTCTGGAGTTTCCATCGATATGTCCTAACAACAGGCTGTCGATACTTTTGTCAACCAACTTCTAGTACCTTGATCGTTGAGCAGTGCCGACATCGCCAAGCGCGATCATTTGGCTCATCCCCATAAAAAATAGAGAGATGAGAGGAAAGAAACATCCTGCTGTAGAAAGAGACAGAATTTACATGGAGGGGAATTGAGTCACATCCGCGATCGCTTGGAGGGTGAGCCTTCCTGCTTCCACCTCTAGCTGTTGAATTCGCAGGGTAATCCCTTCCATCTCAAAGTTACTTAAGTTAAGAACTCTACTCGCTTTGTCCATCAACGCCTTGGTCAGTTTTGGAGAAAGCTCTTTTCCTGCCGCATACTGCACATCTTCAAGCAAAACGCCGCGTCCGTCAGCACTAATACGAGGCGTAGTTGTAAAAGAAACGTCCCTAATCTCATTGACTTCGCGCAGCAAAATCTTCGCATCCAACGCCACTTTGCCGTCTGCCAAAAAATGACAATTGACTTGCTGCGTATCAATGGTAACTGGCTTACCATCCACTTCAACACCCAGATCTTGCATCTGGTTACTCAACATTTCAGAGTTGAAGGCGCGGTTGATATCCCCCTCGATTAAGACGATCCTGGCTGTTCCTTCCGCAGGCTGAGTCAGCTCAATATTACCCATCAAAGCTTTTAAGGGACTAACGGCAATAGACATGATGTGGATTTTCATCTCTTGCATCCGCAGAGATTGCCGCATCGCCAGTCCTTCCCCATGAATCGTCAGAGATTCTAGTTCCCCCTGAGCGAGTCTGCCCGGATCGGTTTTGACTTGAACTTCTAATCGTTCCGCTTCATCGATTTGAGCCGATAAAGCTAATTCGGCAATTTTATTAATCGCCTGCTCTCCTAACCCATCCGTTCCTGGTATCACTGCCTGCATCTCCTTTGAGGTGAGCCATCTTGTTTAAGATATGAATTTATGTTAAGGAATGTATCTGTCTAGTGACAGAAGGAGAGAGGGCTGGGGTGATGAGGTGATAGGGAGCCGGGGAGCGGGGGAGCAGGGGAGCAGGGGAGCAGGGGAGCAGGGGATAACTACACTCACCCTTCATACTTCATACTTCACCCTTCATACTTCATCCTTCATACTTCACCCTTCATACTTCATCCTTTCTCCCCAACTCAGGACTCACTGACTTAGGAATCAGGAAACTCTTCAACATGGGCAGTGGCTTCTAGCCTTAACTTACCTTTTTGCAAATCAAGTCCCTTGAGGCGCAACGACATTCCTTGTAACTCAAAGTTGCGTAAATCGAGTAGTTCTCTAGTGCTGTCTAGCAAAGCGTCGGTGAGTTCTGGGGACAATTCTTGAGTGTCACCGTATTGCACATCTTCAAGTACAACCTGTTCCCCACCAGAACTTTTTTGAGGTCGTGCAGTAAAGGAGACTTGCTTTTTCTCATTTGTTTCAGCAATAACCACTTCGGCGGTGAGGGCAACTTTCTCTTCTCCGGGTAGGCGGAACTGGACGTGCTCAGTGTTGATGGTGGTGGGTTCGCCGTTTACATTAATCTTGAGGTTTTGCAGCTTCTGTTTGATATATTGCGAGTTGAATGCGCGTTCTAAATCTGCTTCTGTCAGGACAACGTGAGCCTGGGCATCCGTGGGATGATTCAATTTGATCTCACCAAAGGCGGCTTTCAGGGGATCGATGCCAACGTTGCCTGTTTTCACGTTGAGTTCTTCGGTACGGAGGTCTTTTTGCATGACCAACCCCTTACCGTCGATCTCAACGGATTCTAGCTCTCCTTGCATCAATTTTCCGGGATCGGTGCGGACATCTACTTTTAGATCTTCTGCTTCATCAAGTTGGCTAGATAGTCCAGCTTCTGCGACTTTACTTATTGCCTGTTCACCGATATCTGGTTGGTCTGGCATTGGGTGCTTGTTTCCTTTTTGTTCTGCTGTTGAATCAATCTAGGCGATCGCCTTTACCCCCTGAATCTGCCTGACGATATAAGCAGTAAACGTCTTAAAATCACTCTTAAGATAAATTATTTTAATTTTGTAGGTTCAAATTGCTACTACTTAATTACTAAATATTTAACGTCTACTTCTTGGTAGATTACAGCAAAATTTTTGCCTATATTATCTATGTTGAAATGCAACCCATTAAGGATAAATACTCACTGGATTAACATCACTCTCTGTCCTAGAAGGATTAGTAAGAAAAACTAAAATCCATCTATCGGAAGTGTTAACTCTAACTAGAGTTGAAACAAGTTACAAATGGCTAAAACTTAGATAAATAAGGATTTTTGGTCGATCAACCCATGTTTTTCAGTATCCCTCAAGAGAAAGATGAATCTGCTGGGCTACTGAGAGACACTTGAACACAGTCTAGAACATATCTAGCAAGATCCTTTGAGAGAAAGAAAAATGGTAACGACAATTGATGATACAAAACGTACAGCTATCGGCCAGAAATTGGCAGATATGAAAGCTGTACAACAGTTAATTATTTCTAATGAAGAAAAACTAGTTTCCGCAGTTAACGACTCAGAAATCCGTAAGCGGATGCAACATATGCTTGATGATGACCAAAAGAACATGGGTGTTCTAGAAACAGTCATCGTTCAGTATGGCATTCAGACAGAGCCTCACCAATCAACCACGCAGATGATTGGGCATGTTCAAGAAATGATGGAGAACTCAGATTTCTCCGTATTTGAGAAGGTCGCTCAACACGAACTACTCAAGCACGCCCAAGTGGGAAATGGACTAATTGTTCACAAGTGCGCTCAGGTTGTTGGTGCTGATATAGAAGTGGCGATCGCTCCCCTAAACGCGATTAACTTTGAAAATCGGGCTCACCAAGAGCAACTAAAGGGTATCTCAGAAGTGCTAGGAACCCGTGAATTGACCGGGAAAGATCCTGATCAAGGACTATGGGGACGCGTTCAAGATGCGATGGCAGCGATCACTGGTGTTGCCGGTAGTGTCGTCACCCAAGGTTCCAGTAAATCGGATATGAACATCCAGACTGTAATCAGACTGGATCATAACAAGGTCAACACCCTGTTTACAGAACTTCTAGCTTCCAACGACCCACAAAAGATTCAAGAATATTTTGGTCAAATCTATAAAGATTTGACAGTTCATTCTGAAGCTGAAGAGCAAGTAGTCTATCCCAGAGTTCGTTCTTTCTACGGTGACAACGACACCCAAGAACTGTACGATGAGCAGGCACAACTGAAGCAGATGCTGGAAGACATTAAGTCCACTAGCCCCAGCTCTTCTGACTTTAAAGATAAAATCCGTCGTGTGATGGATGTTGTTGGCGATCACATCCGTCAAGAAGAAAGCACGATGTTCGCTGCGATTGATAATAATTGCAGTTCAGAGCAAAAAGAACAAATGGCTTCTGAATTCAAGGCGGCTAAAGCCAAATTGCAGCAAGAGATGGCAAGTTCTAAGTAATCTCCCTTGCTGTTGAGCAATGGCGGTTTAGTCAGCGATAGACAAACTAGTTAGCCAATAAACTCCTTTTAGAGAGGTCTAGCCGACCTCTCTTTATTTATGCAAACTTGCCCAAATCAACCGAGGGAAGGATGAAGGCAACTGAGCTAATCGGATAAATAGGAGTCAGAGCAAAAGTATCAACCTGAATTAGTAACGGAGGAAAATTCCTATAATGGTAGCCACATTAGATCAAGCTCAACGCACAGCGATCGCTACGAAGCTGGCAGATATGAAAATTCTGCAAAACCTGATGATTTCTAACGAGCAGAAATTATTAGCAGCTTGCAGAAGTGACGAAGAAATTCGCGATCGCCTCGAAGATATGCTCGAAGATGACCAAGAAAACCTGCGTACCATCGATCAAGCGATCGCTAAGTTTGGTACCTCCTCTGACGCTCAAGAGCAAACCAAAAGACTGGTTGAGACGATTGAGGGGATAATGGCAGGCAATGAGCTGGATCTATATGAGAAAGCCATGCAGCACGAGGGGCTGAAGCACCAACTGGTAATGAGTGGTTTGTTGGTTCACAAAGCCGCTCAAGTGGCGGGTGATGACTTAGAAAAAACAATTGACCCGATTAATAAAGTCAACTTCAAAAACCGCGCCCACCAAGAGCAGCTCAAAGGTATCATTTACAAGCTGGGGACTCGCGAATTGGTTGGCAAAGAACCCGATCAAAGCATCTGGGCATCTGCTGAAGATGCGATCGCTGCACTTAAGGGGATCTTTGGCGGCTTGACCGACTAAAGCCTTTAGCCAAATAATTATTCAGGGAGCAATGCGTCTGTAGAGGCATAATCAAGCTCCCTTTTTTTGTAGTTAAATAGGCTGCACCACACAAACCTTCCTCAGAACTCACCTGAGCCTACGACAAGTCAGGGAAACTAGTTTGCAGGGCGCGTGCGATCGCGGCGCTTGACACCCGCTCAAATGGTAGCGCTAAACTGTTGTGAAACTGTTGTTTAAGGATTTCGGCGCGATTCGCCATAGTAGAGGCAGTATGTTTAATTTCCAAGGCAATGATTCTGTCATATCAGCCCTTGGAGCCTTTATTTAGCCTCTGATTTCAGCACCATTCCGTAAGCATCTTTTCCGTTGAGGGTTGAGGTATCGTTAACAAAAATAGAATGGGGATTAGAACCACGAATAGAAGTGGTATTACTTAAATTAGAGGTGCAGGTATGAACCCTGAGGAACTTTTAGAAAAATATGCAGCGGGAGAGCGAGATTTTTTCCTGGCTAACTTAACTCGCATCAATCTCAAGGAAGCTAATTTACCAAAAGCCGACTTCACTCAAGCTAATCTCAGTTACGCCGACCTGTCACAGGCGAATTTAAGCCGTGTGGCATTGGGGACAGCCGATTTACGGGAAGCGGACTTAGAGGGAGCCGACCTCCGAGGGTCTGACCTCAGTGGCGCTGACTTAATGGGAGCCAATCTCAGCAACGCTAACTTAAGTTTGGCGGATTTAACGGGAGCCGACTTAAGAGGGGCAACTCTGATGGTTACGGGTTTGGTAGGAGCAGAATTGGTCGGAGCAAATCTCAGCAATGCCAACTTGATTGGTGCTAACTTGCGAGGAGCGAACCTAAACGGTACTAACCTCACAGACGCCAACCTTAGCAACGCTTACTTGTACGAAGCCAACCTCGCAGAAGCGAAGCTCCAAAATACAAAGCTTCATAGATTGCTCTATAACGAACAAACAAAATTCCCCAAAGATTTTGACCTTACTGACACAGGCGCTTGCTTAATTGCCCCCAGCGTTTCCCTAGCAGGAATGGATTTGAGCGGCGTTCACTTACCGGGTGCTAATTTGCATGGTGCAGACTTGAGAGGTGCAGACTTGAGAAACTCAGCGTTAATTTGGGCAAACTTGAGCGGTGCAAACTTGAGTGGCGCAAACTTAAGCGAAGCCGATTTAAGTGGAGCCGATTTAAGGGGAGCCAATCTTAGTCGCGTCAATCTAGAAGGAGCAAACCTCAGTGGGACGTTAATGCCAGATGGTGTACTACACGACTACCAGCATGTGTGCTAATTACAGAAATTTTCCGATTAATACACCGCATTTATTACAAAGTTTGATTTATTCCCCCCTATTCAAATAAAAATTTTTTCTTGAGTTAAAAGATGGGAGAAGGTAAAGCCAGAATATAGCGGATGGCAAAACTAAAGGAATTAAAATCGCAGCAGAAAGATAAGCTTGCAACCCTATTAGGGCATACAGCATTGTTGCACCTACAAACGCTATTAGTTGTTGGCGTTTGCTAAAACGTCGTTCTAGTAGCATAATTTGCGTTCCTTTTCCTAGGATTACCATGACGCCAATCATCCACAAGTCGGGAATCGGTACGACTAATCGCCGCGTTAGTAGATGATGCAGGGTATAGGCATGGATTTCTCCTCCGGTAAATACGTTGGGAGAAGGGGAAGTTTGATTGAGAGAGCGCCAATAAGCGATCGCCTTAGGTATATCAAAATTATCACTACTATATTGATTCATCCCGGCTTGGTCGTAGCCACCAGCGGCAATGAGGACGACTTGCGGTTGCAGCTTCTCAGGTGGCAGCATTTGAGCCGCATTCTCTAGAACCTCCCAAGCCGCGATGCGATCGTAAGCTTGCTCAGGTGGTAGGGAAAAGTCAACAATTGGCTTTAACCAAAGCTGCTCAAAATTCCGAGAAATGCTGGTAATGGATAAAAGACGTAATTGATGCAGAAATTGCGTTAACTCAGCAGTGGCTTTGCCTTGATTGAGATCGGCAACTACCTGAGTACGAAGATCGTTTGGGGGCGAAGGTGGCTCAGTGGTGAAGGACTCTTGCTGCAAGCTAGACGTGAGTGCCAGTAAGTAGGCAAAGGGACAAGTCTCAGTACAATCGGTGTTGGCGTTTAAAAGGGGAATATTCCAGGGTGGTGCATTGATGTAACCTTGCAGCGTTTGAGAAAGACTGGCAACGCTTTGGGTTACCCCTTGTTCAACTGTGCCTTTTTTCAGGGCAGCAAAGACAAGCCAGGTGCCATTTTGCTCAGTTGCTTGTTGTACGGCTTTTGCGAATATTGAGTCTTCTGAAGTTGGGCTATCGAGGAGATAATCTAAACCGATCGCCTTGGGGTTTTTAGCGGAGAGTTGAGTGACTAATTTGGCTAAATATTCACGGTCAAGGGGATTAATCTTACGGGCATCAATTTTGCCTTTCTCCAGTGATGTGCGGTCGATTTGCACTAACAACACTGGTGGGGGTGTAGCAGGAATTTGGTGGGTGGCGTGACGATAGATTGCTTGCAGCCAAATTCGCCGCTCTAGGGCAAAGTCTTGGACAGGGGGTAATAAACTGAGCAGGGCAAGGATACCCAGAGCGATCGCTTCTTGGCGAGTCGGGAACCACTGCTTGAGTTTTTGCTGCCAACCAAAGGGTTTCAGGCAAAACAGTGGCGTGTCGGGATGCCGAAAGAGGGAGGGAATCAGGTAAGCGCTGGGGTAGGTGAGGTGCTGTTCTAACTTGAGGTGCTGACAAGCGGCTAATAAAGACTCGCAGACATCTTTGTATTCCCCCAGACTCTGAAGAAAGCGCACTAGAAATTCTTGAGCAACGCGGTCATGAATCGGTTCTCGCATCACTGCCACTTGATTCAAACCTAAGTCAATCAAGGCATTGGCGAGACTCAGCCCGCTGCAAGAGTTGAACAAGGCAAACTGCAATCCTCGTTCTATGGCAATGGTTAGGGACGGGGCGAGTTCGCTGAGGGATAACGTCACACCCGGTGCGATCACTAATGCGCCCCCTGTTAAAGCTGTTTCGTTGCTGTGTCCGGCAAAGAGCAAAACATCCCAGCCCTGCTCATCGGCAATAGTCTCCACGATTTGCTCTTTTAGATCATCTGTACTCTGTTTAGCTTCCCTGCTGACAAACTTAATCTCTGCAATTGCAGCGAGCGATCGCACGGCTTGGCGATCGCTATGAAAGTTTAAGCCGGTATCATCACCTAAGATCACCAAAATTCTCCCGCGCTTATGGCGTCGGCGATTTTGGGAAATTACCGTCCGGCGGATAGTGGCGACGCTGCGGACAATCCGAATCTTCCTTGTTGCCGCAAATTCTGCCCCGATTTCCCAAGCCTCCCACGGTAAGCGTGCCAAATCGAGAGGATTGCAAGTAAGCAATACCTCAGTAGTCGTGATGGGGTGATTGTTCGTCCCCACCCCTTGAGCCAGACGAGAGCGAATTTCATACAACTCCTCCCGACGCAGCCAACGATGAAATTCATAGAGGAGTTTGGCTTCTGCTTGCACGAGTTTGTCGTGCCAGTCCACAGGCGGCGCAGCTAGAGAGCCATTTTCTGCCACCCGTCCGCGTAGTGCTTGTCTATAAAAGCTGAGGTAAACCCGCTGCCACTCTTGGTATAGGGTTGTGAGCGTTGGAGGATAGGGAACGCTAACGCTCAGTTGTTGCCCTTTGCCCCAAGTGAGTTCAAAGAGACAAACTTGTTCAACTTGCTGAACTTTTAGATGATAAAACACAAGGGCTGGAAGTCATTGTAATTGGGGATGATTACATACAACTGAGTTTAGAGGTATAAGGTTTTGGGCTTGGCGTCAACAAGACTAAAAAACCTGAAAAATTGCTCGCTCCCTAGGCTCTATCTCTGACTCCACTGAGAGTTATGCAAAAAAATCCCCCTCCACTGCTTCTTTTCCCTTAGCAAAGAGGGCTAGGGGGCGATCGCGTCCGTTATTATCCAGCGATCGCCCTCCCAACTTTAGGAAAAATACAACATCACTTTACTAAAACCACAACATCCCCACAGAGTTTTTACGGAGAAAACCCTAACTGCATTTCTCCAAAGTTCCTTATAAAAACGGTGGAGTATCCCACTCATCTCTCCTTCAATAGAAAGGACAAGTTCAAAATTCTAAAGCAAAACTAACTATGAATAACTTCGACCGAGCACCAGAAAACGAATTAAACGAATTATCAGAAGTTCAATCACCAGAAACCCAACGCTTAACAACCGCTGACATCCTTGCCCATGTTTTTGCCGTTGGTCTTTTAATTGTGACCTTGCCGATTTTCTTTAGTCCTCCGTCTCCTAGCAGTCAGGCACAATCTCCTAACCGTGTCATGTTGCCCCTGCGTTTGAGTCGCTAAATGGGCAGTTGTACCACTGATTCACCAGGGTGCTTTAAAAATTTATACGCGATTGATTCACCAGGGTGCCTAAAAAATTTATACGCGATCGCATCACTCGCGTTCTAAACTGATTCACCAGGGTGCTTTAAAAATTTATACGCGATCGCATCACTCGCGTTCTAACCAGTTTTCTCCAATTCTTCTCGTAACATCCGCTCATAGATTCTTGGCAAATAGCCAGTCATCGCATTATCTTCTATTCCATAACCCAGACTCGTCCAGGTACCGGAAAGCTGCCGCAACACATCTTCTAGCTTTCCTTGCCGCAGTTGTTCTGCAATATCCACACCCCATGCCTGAGGGTCACTCAGCCAAGCATGAACAACCGCATCCTGAAATTCTGGCTCAAAACTGTAAGACTGCCACCTCCAAAAACCTGAAGGGCGGGGGTGATAGCGCTGTGCCTTCTCATTCCAGGTTGTGTTGAGAAACTGATATCGTCCGGCTGCGGTTGTGCAGTTGCCCACGTTCGGGCCTGCCACAATCGGGACGCACAACTCTGGATGACGCCCTAAATCTGAAACATGCTCGCCCCCATAAATAATCGAGTAAGGTTGGGAGTCATTGGCTTCACTGGCAGTGATTGTCCGCATCAAGGCACGAATGTGGGGATCGCCGTCTTTCATCACCAGTGGCGGCGTGCCATTCACCCCTGTAGGATAGGGCGATCGTTGAGTGTAGTCCATGCCATCGAGATTGGATAGCAAGAACATCAGTGCGATCGCGCTAGCACTGCCAGCGATCAGACGTTTTCCTAAAGTGTTGGTGAACTCTGTAGGAAAACTAAATTGTTGCTTTTTATCCACAATTCGACGTATCAAGCTCAATTCGCCTCACGCTGGTCAACTCAACGATATCTGCAACTGTTTAGGCGACGCTGGCAAATAGCTCTTCCCAGCTTTTGGGTTCCGCCTCTGGTTTGGCGATCGTTTCTACAATTTTATTCATTGCTTCCGGTTGCTGGAGCGCTTCCACGCAAACTTGTGCCACTTTGGTGCGCGGAATGCTGCCATCAAACAAGGTATCGGCAGAAGACATCACCACAGGATTAGGATTATCTTCATTTTTCAGACCGCCCGGTCGAACAATGGTGTAACTCAAGCCACTGCTTTGCAGGTACTCCTCTGCTTTCTTTTTCCACACCAAAATCAGCCAGAACAGGTTGAGCGGGTGGAACAATTGGGATGCCGCAATGGAAGAAACCATCACAAAATGCTCAATTCCCTTTGTTTTGGCAATGTCTATTAAATTTTTTGTCCCTTCGTAGTCAACTTTGTAAGGGCCTGTTGGATCGAAGCTCGGAGCGGCTCCGGTTGCGCTGAGGATGACCGTACTATCACCAATAGCAGCCCCAAGGGTTTCTGGCTTCAAAACGTCTCCGACGACCAATTCCACCTCCGCCGGAAGCACTTCTCTCCCTTTTTCCAGATTTCTTACTAGAGCACGAACAGTAATATTTCGCTTAACCAGCTCTTGTACAATTCGACGACCCGTTTCGCCTGTTGCTCCAGCGACAAATGCTTTCATCCCTTTCTCCGTAAATCGCCCATGGTTGATTTTCTAACTCGCAAGCTATGCTGAGTGAGCAAGAAATTCTCTTGCGATTGCTGTAAACTGCAGTTTCTCAATTGTATAAATTTTGGAGATATGTACGCATGTTTACCGAAAAGTAAATAAACGCTAGCAAAAATTGCAACCCAGTATTGGGAATTTTGGAATATAGGGCAACCAACGCAGTAGAGGATATTTATGCACTCTCAATTCACCGAAGATCAATATCGAGAAATCGAGCCATCGCGTTTGCGTAACGACTCAGATTTCACTGAGATTGACAGTGCCGTTTCCGAAGCAGCCGAAGTCAGCGCAGTCAGTCGGTTTCATAGTCATTTTGAAGACTGCATGGAAATGTATGCTGAAGCTCATAAAGTTGCTGAATATTTCGATAACCACCAAAATTGGTTTTGTCGTTGCGCCCACCCCATGATGGTCGAACCGCTGGGGAAAAATGGTTATGCTTTGTTAATTGGGCGTTTTGGTGCCTTTGGTTATGAAGTCGAGCCAAAAGTTGGCTTAGAACTATTGCCCCAAGACCAAGGAATTTATCGCATTCAGGCAATACCCGTACCGGGTTATGTTCCTCCCGGCTATGACGTAGACTTTCAAGCTTCTCAAACCTTTGTAGAAGTGTCTGCAAAGGAGCACTTCCAGGGGCAAAAAGAGGAACTTAGGCAACTCCCTGATGCAATTACGCGAGTGGAATGGCAGCTAGATTTGAGAGTTGCCTTGCGCTTCCCAAAGTTCATCAACAAATTGCCCCAACCATTAGTTCAGAAAACAGGCGATCGCGTTTTACGCCAAGTCGTCAAACAAGTTTCCCGCCGCTTGACTCAGAAGGTACAGGAAGACTTCCACACCAGCTTAGGTTTGCCCATCCCCAAAAAAGGTGAACGGCACTAAAGTGTCCTTTCAAACCTGGTTGATTACACTCTCCGGCGCAAAGAACCGCACCCCTCTGCTGTCCACTAAGACAGGGAATGGGGGGCGGTTTCTTAAATGATTGGCAATTCCCCCAAGCTTGACAACCAGCAAAAAGCTACATCTTGCTGATGATTCTCTGGACAATTTGCATACCCGTCACTCCCTGCCAAGCAAATAGCCCCAGGAGAACAATATTCAAACTAACGTGGGTATAACGCGCCCACATATTCCCTTTTTGCATGAAAGGTGAGAGCGAAGCCGAGGTGGCAATTAGCCCCATCATCCCCAAGCCAGCCAATAGATGAGGGCCAAAAAACAGTTTGCCATTGTTGAGGTAAGTGACACCCATTCCCGCTAGGGAACCAATGACCATAAACCCTAGTAGTAAGCTTCCGATTTGGTAGTGCCTGACGTTATAGCGACCCTTGATCAGTTCTTTTTTGGCGTCACCGTCAGCATTTCTTGCCTGTTGAATTTTTAGACCCAGATAAAAAGAATAAATCGCTAGAGCCAACAGCACCCACATAAAAATGGGGTGAATAAATTGAGACCAGACTTTTACCGATTCCGGAATTGCAAAGTTCATAAGGCGTGTTCTTAGAAATGGTTAAGGATCGTGATAAAAATTAACTTAACACAGCTCTCATTTTCTCTAAAGTTTGACTAGCCCTTAAAGAAATCTCTGTCTGAGGCTACTTCTTCTGGCGATCAAGTTGGCGCTAAATTGACAGTACTTAGGATGCAATGAGGCGTTTTTCCCCGATATACAGAGATTTCCGATTAATGACCTCCAAAGATTTCCAACTAATCCATGCCGCTCGTAGCGGCAACCTCGATCAGGTCAAGACACTCCTCGAACATGGCGCTCATGTTGAAGTAGCTGACGCTGAAGATACCACGGCATTACTATTTGCTGCCCACTCCGGCTACACAGAAATTGTTCATCTGTTACTACATGCTGGGGCAGATGTCAACCGTAAACGAAGAATTTATGGATTGACCCCATTGATGATTGCCGCCGCCGCCAATCAAGTTGATGTGGTGCGGACTTTAATTGCTGCGGGTGCGGATGTCAATGCCAGGAATGAAGATGAGAGTACGGCTTTGATGGTTGCAGCACTGAGAGGTCATGAGGCAGTGGTCAACATCCTGCTAAATGGGGGTGCTGATGTCAATATCAAAGACAAAGATGAAGAAACGGCGCTAACCTTAGCCACCCAAGCGGGTCACAACCAGATTGTGCAAGCCTTACTGAATGCCAAGGCTGATGCCAACACCCAAGACCACCAGGGGGAAACTGCTCTCTCATTAGCGACAGAGCAGGGAAATCTAGCCGTTGTGCAGACACTCATTAAAGCGGGTGCCGATGTCAACGTCCGTAGCCCTGAGGGGGGAACTCCCCTGATGGCAGCCGCATCGAATGGTTACCTATCGATAGTGGTAGCTTTACTAGATGCGGGTGCCGACCCCAATGCTAAAGATAAAGATGATGAGACACCGCTTCATTTTGCCGTTATTGAAGGTCATGATGCTGTCGTAGACTTGTTGCTGGAGCAGGGGGCAAGTGCCCAGGCGATTAATCGCTTAGGTGACACTCCTTTGATGGTGGCAGCGATTCATGGTCATACCAGAATTATTCGGGCGCTGCTGAAACGAGGAGCGGATGTCAATGCGGAAAACTTTGGTGAAGCGCCTGTAACTCTAGCTGCGGCTCAAGGTCATGCAGACACTGTCAACGTTTTGCTGGATGCGGGGGCAAATCCGGATACGGTTACAGCAGACGGGAAAACAATTTTGATGAAAGCGGCTGACCGAGACGATACGGCAGTGATACAGGCACTTCTGGACGCTGGCGCTCAGGTTAATCTCCAGGATAATGCGGGTGCTACTGCTTTGATGTGGGCTGCCCATCAGGGCTATGTTGGTGCGGTGAAGACTTTACTGGACGCGGATGCGGATGTCAATCTCAAAAACCGTGGGGGCTATACGGCGTTAATGATTGCCGATTTTAATAGCTATCCTGATGTTGTGCAGCTTCTGCGAACAGCAGGTGCGGCGGAGTGACATCCTCCCACGGCAAATCAAAGATTGTACCGTGGGCTTCCCAAGAATCACTTCTTAGGTTTCCTGGTTGTTCCCCGTTCGGACTTCGGCGTGAGCGCTCAGTCGAACGCTGAGCGCTCACGGCGAAGCCTTAGACTACGCTCAGGGGATTTCGACACTCGCCTAGACTGAGTTACCTCAGTCCCCGGTAGATCGTCTGCACAGGCACTTTCCATTCCCGTCTGTCCAACGGTACTAATGAGTTTAATTCCTCTGTTTCTTATAACTTGTCCACTGGCTACATCTCTGTCAGTCCTGTAGCTACAGTGAGGACAGTTATGAACTCGAACACTGAGATCTTTTCTGACTTCACCACCACATTCAGGACATTGCTGAGAAGTTCCGCGAGCATCAACAACAGCAAAGAACTTCCCTCGCTTCCAGCACACATACTTAACAATGCTTCTGAATTGTCCAAAAGCAGTATCAAGCATGTGTTTCCCAAACATTCCCTTAGCACTGGTGCGGTAATCTAAATCTTCCATGAAGACCATATCACCCGCATCACAAAGAGCGTGGGCTTGTTTGTAGTGAAAGTCTTTTCTCGTGTTGTCAATATGGTGATGAAGTCGGGCAACCTTAATACGCTGTTTTTCGTAATTCTTCGACCGCTTTTGTTTTCTAGAAAGTCTGCGTTGCAGCAATTTCAGCTCGCTTTGCAGACTATACAAGAATTTAGGCGGCTTTACGAGAACGCCATCACTAGTTGCCAAGAATTATCTCCAACCCAATATCAACCCCAATTGGATGACCGTGAGGGATAGTGTCGGGAACACTGACATCACATTGCAGGGAGATAGAGGCATACCAGTAGTCAGCTTTCCTCAAGATTCGCACCTGTTTGACCACAAACCCTGTTGGGATGGGTCGGTGCAAGTTAATCGGGATTGTTCCGACTTTGGGCAGTCTGATCTGCAAATTCGTTATTGGATTCTCCTTAAACTGGGGAAACAGTAACGATTTAAACTGACCATACTTCTTGAATCGGGGAAAGCCAAATCCTCTGTTGTGAAAGTACTCCCAACCTCTATGCAACTGTTTAATAGCTTGCTGAAGAACTTGGGAAGGAACTTCACCCAACTTAGGGAATTCCTTCTTCGCTCGTGGCAAATTATTAAGCTGCTGAATTTCACCCGGAAACTTCAGGTCGGCATGGAGGATGTATTCCTTCTCCAAAGAGCATCTGTTAACCAAGCACTTACGACTATCGCACCAATCCTTTATCTCCCGAAGTGCGTAGTTGTACGCGCGGCGACAGATTTCCATCCACTCAATAAGTTGTTGCTCTTGAGCGGCGTCTGGATAGATTCGGTAGCGGTGATTCAGTGTCAGCATTCCAGTATGATACTGAATTTACTGGACACTCTTTGCAGCGCTAAATGTTATTAGTAGGGTGTCGAACTCTCTCTTTTAACCGCCTTTCATCCCCCGTCAAGACTTTGGCGTGACCCTTCGGCAAGACTTCGGCGTGAGCGCTCAGTCGAACGCTCAGGGCGGAGACGCTCAGTCGAACGCTGCGCTGTGACGGGGGTCTTCCCGCGAGAAGATAATATCGTTTTCGGTTGTAAAGGGATTGTTAAGACCATTTCCCTTTTAGGGGGCTACATATAGATCCCCCAACCTCCTTAAAAAAGGGGAGGAAGAAGAGTATCTGTAGCCAGCATTTAAAGAATTGGTATAAGACGGATAGGGACGCAAGGGTTAGCTTAAATAAGGAACAGCTGAGCGGCTATGGTGCGCTCTCCATTTTTTCTGCTGAACCTGAGAGGTTTTGCTCCAGGATGGACTTGATTGTCTCTTTTTGAGTAGGAGGGATAGGAAAATTTTTGGTTTGAAAGAACAGAAAACGCTGTTTTAGCCAGAGCGTCAGAGTATTGCTACGTTTCCCCTCCCATTGATAGGAGCCAATTTTTTTCCACCTGATGATGCTATAGAGGTAGCAAATGCCATTTTCTCTAAGTTCTAGCCTACTTGCCCCTGCTATTAGAAAGTTAAGTGCTGATGCCCAAAAGAAGATGGCTAAAAATAAGGAAATTTCTAGGTGGGAAGGACTAAATTCAGCGAGGCTTTTCCACGCTTGGTCTATTGATAAGCCAACTTGCATAATCGTCAGGAACATGAAAAATATTCCTGTAGAAAACATTCCCCTTTGAGTTTTGAGCCGCCCAACGTTGAGTAATAGAGACCCTGCTTGTTGCTTACGCCCAAACCAGGTAAGCCAGTAGATACAGAGCACTACTTCTACGGCAAAGAGGAGAATTGTTAAACCGAATAAGGCGCTATTTCTCCAAGGTTGCGATCGCAAAAAATAAAACGCAATCCCTAGCATCAGTGCCAGTACCAACCAGAAGGCGCTATTGCGTAAATTTCTCTTAGCTGCTGCCTGTCCAAACATTGAGCGGCTGCTTGAATACTCCCACAGTGCCGATACGGCTATCAAAACGGGAATGACGAGCCATAGCCAATCCAAAGATTGCCTCCTTTTATCAAGACAAGGTAGAGGGGAAGATTAGTGCAAGAAGTGACGGATACCTGTCAAAACCATTGTCAACCCCAGTTCGTTCGCTGCTTGAATAGAGTCTTTGTCCCGCAGGCTACCTCCTGGTTGGATAATCGCGGTAATTCCTGCGGCGGCGGCTGTCCGGACTGAGTCATCGAAGGGGAAGAAACCATCGCTAGCCAGAAAGCCGCCCTTAGCTTTCTCTGCCGCCTGTTCCAGAGCAATCTTGACAGCACCGACGCGGTTCATTTGACCCGCTCCAATACCTGTGGTGGTGCGATCGCTGGTGACGACGATCGCGTTCGATTTTACGTGCTTGGCAACTTTCCAGGCAAACAGCAGTTCTGTCAACTCCTCTGGTGTCGGTTGCCGTTCGGTGACGACTTGGCAGCTATCGGGGCTATCAACGACATCGTCAGCCGCTTGGACAAGAAAACCGCCCGCGATCGCTTTTATTGTTTGCTTTGACCCTTGATATAAGTCAGATAACAGCAACACCCGCAGCTTCGACTTGGCTGAGAGGATTTCCTTCGCCTCTGGTTCGCAGTCTGGAGCAACGACACACTCTAAAAATGTTTGAGTTAAAGCAGTTGCCGTGGCAGCATCAATCGCTTGGTTTAGGGTGACAATACCACCAAAGGCAGAAACCGCATCTGCATTAAACGCTTTTTCATAAGCCTCCGCTAGGGTTGCGCCCAGCGCCACACCGCAGGGGTTGGTGTGTTTGAGAATAGCGGCAGCGGGAGCGTCAGGAAACTCTGCAATGATGCGCCGTGCTGCTTCTAGGTCAACTAAGTTGTTGTAGCTGAGTTCCTTTCCCTGAAGTTTAGTCGCGGATGCCCAGCCAGAGGGAACACTTCCGGTTTGATACCAAGAGGCTGGCTGATGGGGATTTTCTCCGTAACGTAAGGACTGCAACTGCTGCCCGGAGAGGGTAAATTGCTGGGGTAGTGACGGCTCTTGCTGTGGCTCTGGAGTTTCGAGGTAATGAGCGATCGCCCGATCATAGGAGGCGGTGTGACTAAATGCCTGTTGAGCGCAGGTTTGGCGAAATTCTAACGACACAGTTCCCGACTGCTGGCGTAATTCCTGCAAGTAGCTTTCATACTGGCTGGGGTTACACAATACCGTCAGGTGGGCAAAGTTCTTCGCCGCCGCCCGCAGCATTGCTGGCCCTCCAATATCAATTTGCTCCACTGCTTCTGGTAAGGTGACATCGGTTTTAGCGATCGTTTGTTCAAAGGGATAGAGATTTACCACTACCAAATCAATCGGACGAATCTGGTGGGTTTCTAAATCCGTTACATCCTGAGACAGGTTTCGACGTGCCAAAATACCGCCGTGAATTCGGGGATGAAGGGTTTTTACCCGCCCGCCTAAAATTTCGGGAAACCCAGTATAGTCAGACACTTTGGTAACGGGTAGTCCTGCCGCTTGCAGAGCTTTAGCGGTGCCACCGCTGCTAATAATGTCAAACTCAAATTCTTCAACAAGCTGACGAGCCAGCTCAATCAACCCCGTTTTATCAGATACACTCAGCAGCGCCAAACGTCCCATGAACCAATCCGTCTCCCATTAACCACAACCAATAACAGACTATAACTCTGTCTATTCCAGAATAAAGGCATCGTTGCTCATTATCGCTAAGGGCACTTTACTTTTTCTCTCCTCTCTAGTTGCGTTCACAAGGGTAGTCGCTCGGTTGGATGGGGAGATGGGGAGCAGGGGAGCAGGGGAGCAGGGGAGCAGGGGAGCAGGGGAGCAGGGGAGCAGGGGAGCAGGGGAGCAGGGGAGAGGAAGAGAACCAATAACCGAATTCACCCTTCATACTTCATACTTCACCCTTCATCCTTCAATAAAAAACCCATCCTGACTTCATAACCAGGATGGGAGAATAGCGTTCAATAGAACTAGTCTATTGATTGAACAGAATTCTTAGAAGAGATTTTGAAGCACCGAAATATTAGAAAGTAGCAGGTAAGCGAAGGCTGCCCCGCCAATACCGCCGATCAGGAAACCCGTTGTATAATCGCTCCAACCTTCCCTCGTACTCAAACCTTCTGGCGGTTTCGGTGTTGTAACGATATTGATGGGAGGACTGGGTTGCCGACTGGCATAGAGGGATAGGGCAACGGAGGAAATCACAACTAATCCTACCGTTGATAACAATCCTGACAAATTAGCAACATCGGTGTCCCGTAGAGGACCGAGCTTGGCAAAGGGGCCAATCAACCAATAGCCGTGAGCCATGCCAACTTCTAAACCTCTACGCAAGGGGGAAAGCCCTTGGCGATAGGCGGGCAAGTTACTAATGAAAGCCTTGACAATAGGCGAACTATTAACGGGTGTTGAGAAATTACCAATTTGAGGATCGTCATAGACAGGGTGAACAACTTCCCGATTCCTGGGGTCCCCTGGTCGATTTTTTGATTCGCTGATTGCTTGTACCATTTTTTTTTGCTCAGATGGCATTATTGGCACTATTTTATGGGAATAAGCGGCTTAAAATCTCCTTTCTTTGGGTTGAACTTTATAAAAGTTAATTGATTTTGAATTGACCCGTTCAAGCAGATAGAAACTCGCGATGGGTGTGGCAAGAATTTCGTTTTCAATACCACAATCATCGCAAGTTTCAAACAATAATTAACTCGACAACCTTGAGGAAATGTTTTTCCTGATGGTTGTTATTTAGCATCTCATCCCAAAGAGAGTAGATCGGGGTAAAGAGCGTTAATTGCAATCAACAATACTGCTGTACCTGAAAGCAGTAAAAAGAGCTGAATGGGTGCCAGAGAAAGCCAAGTAAGGAAATTTTGCATGAATTATTCTCCCAAAAGCAATAAGCAAGCGTTAGAGTGTGATTAACGAGGTGAAACAGGAATTTCGGTTTCTTTAGCCACCAATTCGCCAGAGAGCAGTTCTTTAACTGCGGCTAGAGGCCAAGTGAAACCACTCAACATGATCGGCAGGGCACGAGGCACATCGATGAAGATTTCTCTTTGTTCTGAGTCTTTTTCTTTTCTGACAGAGATCAGATAAGTCCGACCAACCCAACCAATCCAACCAGCAATATATAGGAAGAGCAAGCCCGGAACGATAATTTCATCCGCGTGGCTGAGACGTCCATCTACAATCAAGCGAGGTAGACCATCAGGGCCGCAAAGCTTGTTTGCATAACGATCCATCCGGTTGGGAGCAGAACTGGGGTCGCCAACTGTCGGACGCGCTTGTTTAGCACGTTGCTGGAAGGCGGGAGACTCGCGGCAAGGAACGAGTCCTGAGACCTCATCAGCCGAAGCCGCAGGAGCAAAGTTGAGCCAGAGACCAATCGCTAAAATAAAAGCCAACAATTTTCGCATTGAATTGTTTCCTTTTGTTACGAAACAATAAATTTTCTGTACAAAAAAGATGAAGCTATTTGTACACCGAAGCAATCTTACTCTTCCTGGTTAATTGAGTAAAGTTTAAGTAACTAAAAGTAGTATTTTTATTAAGGCGCTCGAAGAATGGCAATCGTATTAGCAATCGAAACTAGTTGTGATGAAACAGCGGTAGCAGTTGTCAACGATCGCGTCTGTTGCAGTAGTGTTGTCGCGTCGCAAATTCCGATTCATCAAAAGTATGGGGGAATCGTACCGGAAGTGGCGTCCCGTTGCCATGTCGAAACCCTTAATGATGCGATCGCACAAGCTCTTGCCGAAGCGAATATTGACTGGGAGGCAATTGACGGCGTTGCAGCAACCTGTGCCCCCGGTTTAGTCGGAGCGCTACTTGTGGGGTTCACCGCCGCGAAGTCCTTAGCCCTCGTTCGCAACAAACCCTTTTTAGGCGTTCATCACCTCGAAGGTCACATCTACGCCAGCTATCTAAGTGAACTCGATTTGGAACCGCCTTTCATCTGCCTGCTCGTCTCCGGCGGTCACACCAGCTTAATTTACGTCAAAGACTGCGGTTACTACGAAACCCTCGGAGAAACTCGTGACGATGCGGCTGGGGAAGCCTTTGATAAGGTGGCACGGCTATTGCAGCTTGGGTATCCCGGTGGCCCGATTATTGACAAACTTGCCAAAGAAGGAAATCCCTTGGCTTTCCCCCTACCGGAAGGGAAGGTGTCTCTGGCTGGGGGTGGCTATCATCCCTACGACTCTAGTTTCAGTGGCTTAAAAACGGCGGTGCTGCGGCTGGTACAAAAACTCCAGCAAGAACACTCACAACTTCCGGTGAACGATCTGGCGGCTAGCTTTCAGGAGACTGTAGCAAAAGCCTTGACGAAAAGAGCGATCGCCTGCGCCCTCAACTACGGAGTTAACACTATAGCCGTTGGCGGTGGCGTTGCTGCTAACAGTGGATTGCGAAGCCATTTGCAAGCCGCCGCGAAAGAACGCCATCTGCGGGTAATCTTCCCTCCCCTAAAGTACTGCACCGATAACGCCGCCATGATTGGTTGTGCTGCCGCTGACCATCTCAATCGGGGACACACTTCCCCCCTCACCTTAGGTGTTCAGTCTCGCCTCTCTTTGACTAAGGTGATGCAGCTTTATCAACACGAATCAGCAGGGTAAATGAGGAAATTTTTACTATACTTTGCTGCCGTCTACGTGCAACAAAAAAGCCAGTATTAGCTCCCTAGGAAGGTCTAATACTGACTGAGGTTAACTTGTTATTCCTCTGACAACAGAAGAATCAAAGGAGTTGGTACATAAAACGAAGAGAAGCCAAAAATTACCAGCCCTAGGGGGCCAGAGCATTACCCCGGAGCAGGCTACCAATAGTCTTGGCAGTAATCTTCATCTGAACGATGGGATTTGCTGGGACGACGGTTTTGTACAGATAGCTGTCAAAGGTGAGCTTCTGAACGTCACGGTCGGCACACATTTCCACAAACGCTTCGCGGGTGGCGTCGGAGCGGTAGAAGACAGTTTGCAGGATGTCCAGCACCTTGTAGGTGATGCCGTACTGCTTATCCCAACGCTTTAGATAAAGCTTTAGGTCGGCTTCTGTAGGAATGCGAGCGCCATTGTTGGAGGTTTCCACAATGGTTTCCGCGCACATCCGGGCAGATTTGGCAGCAAAATAGATGCCTTCGCCAGAGGACTTGGTAACGGTACCAGCAGCATCTCCAACTAGGGCGACGCGACCAACAACGCGGCGAGGTCTGGGATGCTCAGGAATGGGGTGAGCTTCCACCTTGATGATTTCGCCACCTTCTAGTCGCTTGGCAGCACGAGCGCGGATACCTGCTTGCAACTTCTTAATTTGCAGTTTGTTGACCTTCATCGTGCCCGTACCGACGGCGACGTGGTCGTATTTGGGGAAGACCCAGGCGTAGAAGTCAGGAGAGACATCATTGCCGACGTACATTTCTGCTAGATCTTCGTAGTACTTCATCTGCGCTTCGGGCAGACGAATGCGCTCTTGGAAGGCGATCGCATAATTATAATCACCGGCATCAATTGCCTTGGCGACGCGGGAGTTTGCCCCATCTGCTCCAATGACGAGGTCTACTTTCAGTGTTTTGGGTATTCCTTCCAGGCTGCCATTGGAATGGTCGGCGTAATGGAGGGTGTAAGGAGCGGTGTTATTAGTCGGAATATCAAGTTTGTGAACAGTGCCGTTGATTAACTGGGCACCACATTTGGCGGCGCGATCGCGCAGGAAGCCATCTAGGACTTCACGGCGGCACATGCCAATATATTCATCTTCTTTAAGCGTGCTACCAATGTTGACTTCAACATTGGACGGCGAGATCATTTTCATTTTTCTCACCCGCCGATCGATAATCTCCGGCGGCAGGTCAAATTCACTCACCATACAGAGTGGAATTGCTCCGCCACAGGGCTTAGCATTGTCAAGCTTTCGCTCAAATAAGTATGTTTCAATGCCTGCTTTTGCCAGCGTTTCAGCGGCAGAGGAACCCGCAGGCCCTGACCCAACAACAGCTACCCTTAGAGTCAAAGCGTTTCTCCCATCTCTTTCTCGAGCTACGGCTTGCATAGTATCACGGAGTTTTTTCTGACTGAGCACTCACATCGCAGATATGACAGAAATGAAATAGAGCTTAACAGATTGATACTTCTCAATTGGCAGACGGGGACTTGTAGTTCTCAATGCAGTACTCTCAATCGAGGCAAGGGAGATTGTGGCGATTGCTCTGGAATTGATTGTAGTGGAGCAGATTGTGGCGATTGCTCTGGGCTTAATTGTGGTAGTTGCGGTCAAGAAAAGATCGCAAAAAGATTTAACGAATATTACTGAGTATGTTATAAAACTACAGTAACCCCATCGATAAACTGGGGATTAATAAGTGCTATTAGCCAGAGCAGTTGTCAGCCTAAGCTTTGAATAATAAGCCACAACTGGTACGGGTTAAAGCTGGTAGCGTATAAAGTGGCTCGCCGATGTGAGGTAAGAAGTTCAGTGGGCATTGTTGTTGAGAACGTATCGAAGCAGTTCGGCAGTTTCCAAGCTGTTGACCAGGTGAGCTTAGAAATTAAGTCAGGTTCCCTGGTGGCGTTATTAGGGCCATCGGGTTCGGGAAAATCGACTTTGTTGCGGCTAATAGCAGGGTTAGAAAGCCCCGATAGCGGCAAGATCTGGTTGACAGGAAAGGATGCGACTCATCAAAGCGTACAAGACCGCAATATTGGTTTTGTATTTCAGCACTATGCTCTGTTTAAGCACATGACAGTGCGAAAAAATATTGCTTTTGGTTTGGATATTCGTAAAACTTCCAAAGCACAAGCGAAGGCGCGGGTAGAAGAACTTCTGGAACTGGTGCACTTAAAAGAATTAGGCGATCGCTATCCCTCTCAGTTATCCGGTGGTCAGCGGCAACGGGTTGCCCTCGCACGCTCCTTGGCGGTAGCACCCGACGTGTTGCTGCTAGACGAGCCGTTTGGTGCGTTAGATGCCAAAGTCCGTAAAGACTTACGCTCTTGGTTACGACGCCTGCATGATGAAGTGCATGTGACGACAGTTTTTGTCACCCACGACCAAGAAGAGGCGATGGAAGTCTCTGATGAAATCGTGGTGATGAATCAAGGGAAAGTGGAGCAAATTGGTACGCCAGCCGGAATTTACGACCACCCGGCGACACCGTTTGTGATGAGTTTTATTGGCCCGGTGAACGTACTACCTAGCACGTCTCGGATGTTTCAAGGGAATGGCTTTGATTCTGCCCAGCCAGAAATCTTCCTGCGTCCCCATGATGTTGTGGTGGAGACGACGCCGAATGGAGTGTCGGTTCCGGCAAGAGTCAAGCGCGTGATTAATCTCGGTTGGGAAGTGCAAGCCGAGTTAGTCTTAGATGACGGTCAGGTTGTAACCGCCCACCTGGCTCGCGATCGCTTTAATGAGTTGAAGCTGGCACCTCAGCAGCAGGTTTACGTCAAACCAAAGGACGCTCGGTCTTTTCCGCTATACTATTCGATTTAAAGCTGCACCAACCAAACTCACACCTTGCCATCCAACCTGAGACAGAGTTACGCCAGAGAGGCTGAAGGCGGTCTTTAACCATCTCTAGGGTATTAACCTGTAGAAGGCGGGAGGCAATTTGCTGGGCGTCAGTAATAGTTCCCTAAAACACCTCAGTTGCTCAACTGACCCAATGCTATGAACCGGAGAAGCTTTTCTTTCAAACGGTGGCGATCGCTTACCCAATTTATTTGTTTGTTCTGTGCTTGCTTCTTTTTCGCAGTTAGCTGCACAAATCAGCCAGCGACGAATTCCACCGCTTCACCGGAAGCGAGTGCTGGTAGCGGACGCCTCACTGTAGGGACAACCCTCAAACCTCGAACCCTAGATCCCGCTGATGCTTACGAACTAGCAAGCAGTAATATTCTCCAGAGCCTAGGCGATACCCTCTATACCTACGAATTGGGTACAGATCAGATCAAACCCGAACTCGCTACAGCCATGCCGGAAATTAGCGAGGACGGTTTAACCTATAAAATTCCTCTCCGGGAAGGCGTTGTCTTCCACGACGGCACACCCTTCAACGCCGAAGCGATGGAATTTTCCCTAAAGCGCTTTAGCGAAAACGGCGGCAAACCCTCCTCCCTGTTGTCGGATGTGATGGAATCGGTGGAAGCAACAGGGGAGTACGAACTCACCATTAAGCTGAAAAATGCTTTTGCGCCCTTCCCTTCCTTATTAGCCTTTGATGGCATGGCGGCGGTATCCCCCAAGGCTTACGAAATTGGTAACGGTAAATTCCAGCCGACCACATTTGTCGGTACGGGCCCATATAAATTGTCGGAATTTAACGCCAACTCTGTTCGCTTGGATGTTTTTGATGACTATTGGGGAGAAAAGCCAGCCAATCAAGGTATTGACTTTCAAATTCTCACCAGTTCGGCGAACTTGTTTAACTCCGTTCAAACGGGAGCCGTCGATATTGCTTACCAATCCTTCGATCCCGATCAGATTGTCAGCCTCAAAAAGGGCGCGTCATCAGGTCAATGGCAGGCAGTTGAAGACCCCAGCAACAACATCAGCTACCTGGTGTTGAACACCAAGCAGAAACCGCTGGATAATCCAGAAGTGCGCCAAGCGATCGCGGCAATAGTTAACCGCAAATTGATCAACGAGCGCGTCCTCAGAAACCAGGCAGAACCCGCCTATAGCTTGATTCCCACAGGTTTTGATGTTTCTAAGCCAACCTTTGAGGAAGCCTACGGCGACGGTAATATTGCTAAAGCCAAAGAACTCCTGGCAAAAGCTGGATTTACCAAAGAAAATCCTCTAAAACTTGAGCTGTGGTATCCTTCCTCCTCAGCCGTTCGCCAACAAACCGCTAGCACGCTGCAAGAATACGCCAACCAGCAACTAGAGGGAATCGTCCAAATTCAGCCGCAAGGCGTCGAGTCCCCTACCCTCTTTGGCAACATCGGTAAAGGGATTTATCAGAGCGTGTTGCTAGATTGGTATCCTGACTTTTCTGACCCAGATAACTTTATTCATCCCTTGGTAAGCTGTACCAAAGGCTCAGAAGCCAATGGTTGTGAAGAAGGCGCATCCCAGAGTCAGGGGTCGTTTTACTATAGCGATCGCATGAACCAACTGATCGCTCAAGAGCGCACCGAACAAGACCCCAAAAAGCGGGCGGAAATCTTCACCGAAATTCAAGAGTTGCTAGCGCAAGACGTTCCTTTAATTCCCCTCTGGCAACCCAAAGAATACGCCTTCGCCAAGGACGGATTAGAAGACTTGAAACTCGACCCTATTCAGCGGCTACCCTTGTGGCAAATTTCCAAAGGAAACTAAAAATTGGCGGATCGGGAGACTGGTGAAGAGGGATTTCTTTTGATCAGATGTTGGGGTAGGGAACAAAATAACCTCCCCTACTCCCCTACTTCTCTACTCCCCCGCCTCCCTATCTCCCCTGCCCCCTACACCCATTTATGTCTCGTTCCAAAGCCCTACAGTATTACGTCCTCACCCGCCTTCTGCTGGCTCCCTTGATGTTGTGGACGATTGTCACCCTAGTGTTTTTGCTGTTGAGAGCAACACCCGGTGACCCCGTAGATGCCGTGCTGGGCGGTCGCGCTCCCGATAGCGTTAAGGAAGCTTATCGGGAGCGTTTGGGACTCTCAGCCCCCTTGTGGTTGCAGTATCTGCGCTATTTAGGAGACTTACTGCACTTCAACCTCGGCACCTCCATCACTAGCCAGGGTCAGGATGTTTGGGACATCATTCAGCGCCATTTTCCGGCAACGGTGGAATTGTCAGTGTGCGGAATGGTCGTGGCGTTCCTAGTTGGTGTTGGTGTGGGTACTCTGGCAGCCTCCCATAGCGGTACGGCTTTGGATGTGGGGGGGCGGTTGTTTGGAATTATCACCTACTCATTGCCGCTGTTTTGGGTGGGGATGATTTTGCAATTGATCTTTGCCGTACAACTGCGGTGGTTTCCCCTAGGAACTCGCTTTCCCATCACCTTACCCACACCTACTGGTTTCACAGGTCTTTACACGGTTGACAGTCTGCTAAGTGGCAACTTAAGCCAGTTTTTCACCGCGTTGTACTATCTCGCTCTACCCAGCATTACCTTGGGGGTTCTCCTCAGCGGCATTTTTGAGCGGATTGTGCGGGTGAACCTAAAGCAAACCCTCAAAGCCGATTATGTTGAAGCCGCGAGAGCCAGAGGCATCCCCGAACGGCGGATTGTTTTTGCCCACGCTCTGAAAAATGCGATGATTCCGGTAATTACCGTGTTGGGACTGACCTTGGCGGCGTTGCTGGGAGGGGCAGTCTTGACGGAAGTAACCTTCTCTTGGCCGGGTTTAGGCAATCGCCTGTATGACGCGATTTCGGCACGAGATTACCCGACTGTGCAGGGAATCCTAGTATTCTTCGGCGCGATCGTGGTATTGGCGAGTATTGCGATTGATATTATCAATGCCCTAATCGACCCGCGTATTCGATATTAAAAAGAGAGTAGGGGCAGGGGAAGACTTATAGCAAAGTGCTGAGTCGGTGAGTACTGACTCCTAAGTTCAAGTTCAACTAGCACGCTTCCTTGAGGAATCAGGAGTGTCCTAAGCTATAGGTTGACTGCTATAAGGCGTGTTTTCTCGCCCCGGAGATCCCCCTAAATCCCCCTTAAAAAGGGGGACTTCGGCTGAATTATTCCCCTTTTTAACCCTGGCTGGGAGGATCTGAATCTGACGGGGAAGGCAAGAAAACACGCCCTAGCCCCTACTGATTGTGTCTCCCTATTTCCTCACTGTTATTCACCAATCACTCTCTTTCTGGCTTCTTCCTGACAGCAGGCATGAGCTTTAAATGCTTCTGAGTATTCAGTTTAGGTAAGGCTCGGCTTACTTTTGAGTTGGACTTGACTGACTTGTTAGCCGGAGTAGGAACAGGGTAATTGATGGCGGTGTAGACGGACTCAAGTTGTTGAGCGACTTGAGTTTGCTGTTCTAGTTGCTCGGTTGTTGAAACCAGAGTGCTTAGTCCATTGACTAATTCTTTGAGATTGTTGCGGAAGGTAGGGTCGCCTGTAAGTTCATCCAAGTCAGACGTAATCTTCTGGGCATTCTCGAAGGTGACTCTGGCAGAATCTAGGGTTTGTTGTAAAACCAATACGTTCGCCGGATCGGAGAAGTCTCGCAGGGTGGTAGAGGCTTGAGCCGCGTTCGTAGATAAGGTTTCCAAATTTTGCAAGAGCGTGTCAATGTTGAGGCGACCAGCAGAGGCATTGAGTCCGTTGACAGTCGTGCTGATACGAGCAATGGTAGGGTCAAGGCTGACCACAGTTGCCCGGAGTTGGTCGCTGGTTTGGGTGACGCTATCTAAGGTTCTTACCAGGGTGGAGCGATTAGAGACGATCAGGTCGTTGGCATTGGCAGCGAGTTCATTGAGTTGGGCGGCTGTGGCGCTGTATTGATCAGCCGTATTAGAAATGCGATTGGCGGCGATACTTACTTGAGCAGAGGTTTGAGCGGCAGCTTGGTTGATGGAGTTAGCCGTGGTGGAGAAGGTGTTGACTTCTTGCCGGACAGCACGGGATAGCTGGGACAAATCACTGGAAAGTTGGGCAACTCCGGCAGCCGCAACGCCAGCGTTCCTGGCAGCACTGTTGATGTTGTTGAAAAAAGCTGGATCGCTGTAGAGTTCGGCAAAGCGGTTGCTGTTCCGAATCAGGGCATCAAAGCTTACCCCAATTTGACCTGGAAGGCGGTCATTGTCACAAACAATCACCTGGGAGTTGCAGTCGTCAGCCAGTGGGTTAGCCGTTAGTACCTCGGGTGGTACGGCTTGTAAGGGAGTGATATCGATGGAGGTTTCGCTCAAAAAACCAGATTGATTGGCTTCGACGATCGCGTTGCTAGGAATCCGTAAGTCAGCGCTACTAATTTCGACAACGACCTCAACACCATTGGCAGCGGCTTTGATGTTCTTAATGCTGCCGACAGTAACGCCACGATAGCGGACAGGTGCCCCGATTTGCATACCATTTGTGTTGATAAATTCCACAAAGATTGTGTAGGTGCGGTTGCCTAAGGTGAGACCGCGTATCCAAAAGGTGAGACCGCCAAATAAAGCCAGTCCTACTAGTATGAGTAATCCAACTGAGCCTTCTCTAACAGTTCGCGATCGCATAATCTATTCCTCCCTATTAGCTTGGCTAGACTAAAGCATTGAGCGCATAGTGTTTTGTTTTTTACTGATCAGCGTTCTGCCATGCTGATCCTCCTAGACCTGAATACTTTCAGTGTGACGTGTTGCCAGCTATCGCTATCCTAACCGACTACATGGATTGGCCCCTTAACACTGGCACTGAAGAATTGTCGCACTAAGGGATTGTCAGTTGTGTCAATTTCTTTAACGCTGCCCTGCCATTGCACTTTCCCTTGATAGAGAAAGGCTACCCGGTCGGCAGTACGGCGAATAGTACTTTCTTGGTGACTCACCATCACATAGGTACTACAACCACCTTGAACAGCTTGTAACTGGCGGACTAAGTCCTCAATTACAGTTGAGGCGATCGGGTCAAGTCCTGCTGTGGGTTCATCGTATAGTAAAACTTCTGGGTTGTCCTCAGGCGTATCCGGGTTAGACATAATCGCCCGCGCAAAACTGACGCGCTTACGCATTCCCCCCGATAGTTCTGACGGGAGGAGGTCGCCCACCCCAGGCAACCCCACCATCTCTAGCCTTTGATCGACTAACTCCCGAATCCGCTTTCTGGGCAGTCGCGAGTGCTGATACAGCAAGAACCCGACGTTTTCATCCACCGTCAACGAATCGAACAACGCCGCTTGCTGGAATACCATCCCAATCCCAATAGGGTCGTTGCCATCTTCGACCAAGCCTTCTCGCCGTTGATTTTGGATGTAAATCTCCCCCGCATCGGCAGATAGCAATCCGGCTATAATTCGCAAAATTGTAGACTTTCCCGTGCCTGAGGGGCCAATAACTACCAATGCCTCGCCCTGCTGAATGGTCAGGTCAACTTGATCGAGGATGGTCTTGTTACCGAAGGATTTGCTAATGCCCTTAAGTTCAATCAGCGGCTCAGGCATAGGAGAGATCAAGGAGTAGAGGAGCAGGGGAGAAAAGCAGCCAGGAGGAAATTAACGAGGATTAGTTAAAGGCTAATAATTATTATTCAATTTTCTCTCCCCAGATCCCGAGTTCCTCAGGGATCTTGGAGGCAGGCGAGACACTGCTACGACTCTGCCTCCTTACTCAGCGCGATAATCCTCTAGCGGACGCCCTGACGAACGCCGTTGGCAGCAGCAGTGGTGCTTTCCTCTCCAGCTGCCTCTAGTCCAAAGATCCGATTAAAGGTCTTTTCCACCTTGTAGCCAGAGTCAATAGACTCTAAGGGGTCTTTCCGCAGGCGGTGGCGCAGGCACAAGGTGATGACGCGGCGGATATCATCTACCGTCACTTCTCGGCGTCCTTCAAAGGCAGCTAAGGCTTTGGCGGCACGATTGGTGACAATATCTCCCCGCAAACCATCGACATCTAGTTCTGAGCAAACTTCCGAGATTTTGACGCGCAGGTCGTAGTCCATCTCCACTGCTGATAAGAGCTGTTGCGCTGTCACAAGCTGTTGTTGCAACTCTTTTTGCTGAGGTTGATACTTTTCTAGGAAGTTCTGGGGATTTTGATCAAAGTCTGAGCGTTGTTCCACAATTTCCACTCTCAACGCTGGCTCTTTCACGGTACGAATTTCAGCGTGCATCCCAAATCGGTCTAGCAACTGCGGTCGCAGTTCGCCTTCTTCTGGGTTGCCGGAACCCACCAGCACAAAACGAGCCGGGTGGCGGATGGAAATACCTTCTCGTTCTACAGTATTCCAGCCACTAGCGGCAGAGTCGAGCAGCACATCAACAAGGTGGTCGTCGAGCAAGTTGACTTCATCGACGTAGAGGATGCCGCGATTGGCTTTAGCCAGCAGTCCCGGTTCAAAGGCTTTGACGCCTTCAGAGAGGGCTTTTTCAATGTCAATCGTGCCACAGACGCGGTCTTCAGTTGCCCCCAGAGGCAGGTCAACCATGGGGACTTTCATTTTGACGACTAGTGGAAGTTCCTGAGCCGCCTCATTGCCCATCATGTCTGGGTCGGTCGGATCGCTGTTGTAAGGGTCGCCAGCAATCACATCAATTTCTGGCAACAAGTTCGCCAATGCCCGAATGGTTGTGGATTTTCCGGTGCCGCGATCGCCCATAATCATGACACCACCAACTTTGGGGTCAATCACATTCAGCAACAAGGCCAGTTTCATTTCTTCCTGACCCACAATGGCAGTGAAAGGAAAAACCGCGCGACGGTTTGTAGAGGGCGCTTGGGCAGTCGGACTCACTTTAATTACCTGGTACTAAATCTTTATTCACCGACTCTAATTGTGACATACCTGGTCTTAAGGGGTAGTGTTCTAGACCTGTGGATTTAGGGAGAACCAAGAATAATACAAATGTTCTACTTGAGTTGACTTAACGCAGACATGGAGAACCTTGCTTTAGCTCTGCCAATTCCAGGTAGATACACAGCAAAACTCTCTACAATAAATCGTTTTTGTGTTGTTATGCGACTTGGCTTACTGGTTAAAATCGAATTTGGAAGAGTTTGGTAATATCTTCAGTGTTAAATCGTTTGTAATTAGTCGCAGAGTTAGCAGTTCAATCATTGAGTATCGGATGCAATGGGAGTTAATAAGAAAGTTTTTGCCAGCCTGTCGGAGCAAGATAATTTTTACAAATTGAAAAAAACATGGGAAGTAGAAGAAGGATATCGTGTTTATCACAATTTGCCATTTCTCATGGTTTTCAATACTAATGAGGTTGTTGATATATCAAATGATATGGCGGTAGTTACTGCAATGATGGAAGGAATTAGAACTTCAACGCTTCAATTTACTGATATTGAACAATCCCGATTGAAGAAGACAAGTGTTGATTATACTCTCTGTAATGAGGCAGATGAGCCATTGATTTGCATTGACTTTGATGGTTTAGGGCAAGGATATAATTTAGGTAGCCAGTATTCTTCAAAGAGAAAGGTTAGTTTTTGGAGAAAAGAGATTACTGAGTTAAAGCTAAGAGTAGCCCACGGTTCGCTATTTCCGTATTTTGTAGTTGGATCGAGGTACTTCAAAGATATTGGAGAGGACTTGAAACTTACAATAATTGACGGAATTATCGGAGCAGTCCTATCTCAAATAAAATTTGACAGAAGATTTCACGAATCTCCTTTCCCTGAAGGTGCAGGATGGTCGCAGGAAGACTATGAAAATCTAAGCTCCCAGGAACAATACGAAATCTTTAAACGATGGGCAATTGACTTAGAGGTTGACACAGAATTGGACAATAATCCAATAGTAAGAGAAATTATTAGGCTTTCTTGGAAAGTTGATGCCTGGTCACATTCCATACATCATATGTGTCTTCCTTCTTTGGGTATTCAAGAAAAAGTCTTGCTTGGCGCTAAAGTCACCATCCACTCGAAAGCATTTGGAGATATTGAGGAACAAGCTTATTTACCTAACTTCAAAGTACCTAGATTTTCTGCTGGTTGTCTTGCAGAGCAAATTGCTCGATTATTAGCGTTAGATAAATTGAAAGTATTATCAGAAAATATTTAAATTATTGTTTGTCGGTCTTGCATTAGCGCCATCACAATATGCTTGAAGTATTAGCTATTACCCAACTTGTCAAAGGATACTTTCAAGGGTTCTGAAGATGGTGTATCTGAAGGCAACTTAGTATTCGGTGCGGGAACGACTATATAGCCGGAGGCTGCATCTCCTAGTACCCAATTCCGTTCTAAGCCCCAGTACCACCAGTGGGCAGCGATGTAGGCGCAGATTAGGGCGTCTAGTTGGTCTTCTACGGCTTTTAGGGCTGCGCCTGTGGTGGGGATTTCAGGAAGAAACAAATCGCAGAAAGGCAGAGGCAAAGAGGAAGAAGAAAGGGAAAGAGCGGGTTCTAGGGTAGGAAGAACATTGAGGATGTATTGGTGCAGTTTGATGAGTTCTAGGCGGCGTTCGGCGAGTTTGCCTTTTTTGTATTTGAGGATGCGCTCTAAGTTGAATAAATGCACGATCGCTGGATGAGGAAAGACTTCAATTTGATAGCGATCGCATTTTTGGGGGCTAATGGTTGGGGCGTGAGCAAATCCCCTCGCTTCTAAGCTTAAACCGAACTGAATCGTGTGTTGAGCATAGGGGCGTCCGAGATTAGCCGGGTAACAACCCGCGTGATATTTCCCGAAGTGCTTATGGGTGAGTTTATCCGGCACCCTCATGCTTGTGGTATTGGGGATGAGGGTTGGGGCATCAACGGCAACTATTGCGGGTTCGGTTGGCGGTGCCCAAATATCCACCCAATCCAAAATTTCGGCTACGCTTTGCCGTCTATCTAGCTCTAAAAGTTGCAGTTGTCCATCTTGCCAACTCAAGCAGCATAAACCACTCGCTCCTGAAGTCCAGCCAAGGTCGATTCCGAGAAATTTCATCACTTAACTGTCTGTTGTTTGGGATATGCGATCGCTTTTTCATTTTCCTGCCTTTAACCAACCAAATACCTGAGCAACTGTCAAATCTAATTCCAGAAATTCTGGTACGGGCAATCTATCCTCTCCAGACAATTCTAGTGGTTGCTGATCTGGAAGAAATACTAGTACCGAGCGCTCATCAGGGTCAATAAACCAACCTAGCTGGGTACCATAGTTAAGGCAATGAAGGATGTTACTAATTACCTTTGTTGCTCTTTGAGTGGGTGAGAGAATTTCCATTGTCCAGTTAGGAGCAATCTCAAAGGCATTCTCGACTTCTCCCTCAGCATCAAAGGGAATTCTTTCCCAAGAAAACACTGTTACATCAGGAACAATCGACCTTCCTCCAAAGGTACAGCGCAGTTCTGGAAATGCTAGTGCAATCTGCCGTTCCTCAGCCATCCGATTCACTGCCTCACAAAGCTTGAGTTGAAGTCGGGAATGTTTACCTTGAGGCATGGGTTTTTGGTAAATATGACCATCAACATATTCGTTGGCAGGCTTGTTTTCTGGCAGTTTAAGGAAGTTTTCTAGGGTGATTGGCTCGTGAAGTGTGATTTTCATCAAAACGCGATCGCCTTTCTACGTTGCATTAAAAAAGAAGCGGTAAACTCTTCAACTGCAAGGGAATGCTCACCCTACAGTTGAATTATTTTTATTTCCTACTGCTCTTGCATCAAGCGCAGATAATTTTGTCGGAGTTGGATCAATTTTTCCAGCATACTGTCTGCCATTTCTTTTTCGACATCGCTAATCTGATGCCAGAAGGCGGCAGCACGACGAGCCGCGATCACTTCTTGCCAGAGTAAGTCTGTTAATTCCGCTGCTTGTGGGTTTTCCGCATTTAGGGTGTTATGCAATTGCTCAAACGCCTGCTTGGCTTCCTTGTGGTTTTCCATGTCCTGCACCAGGGAAAGGCACGTCTTGAGTTCAGTTAGCAGGTTCTGGGATGAAGACTGAGTCATAATAGATAGAACTGATACAAAGGGTGTTTGTTGTCAGATTTTAGCGATGCGCTGATTGTGAAGCGATCGCAAAATACTGTCAGAGTTATATATAATTTTGTGGCAGTTTTTGCACAAGCACTTCTTTTTACAAGCTAATGAGCAAGCAGCGAGTTCTTTCTGGGGTTCAACCAACGGGTAATCTTCACTTGGGCAACTACCTGGGAGCAATTCGCAACTGGGTAGAAGCTCAAAGCGAGTACGAAAACTTCTTCTGCGTGGTCGATTTACACGCCATCACCGCTCCGCACAATCCAGCGACATTGGCAGCAGATACCTACACGATCGCTGCCCTCTATTTGGCATGTGGGATTGACTTACAATACTCCAATATTTTTGTGCAATCTCATATCCCGGCTCACAGTGAGCTAACGTGGTTGCTCAACTGCATCACCCCCCTCAACTGGCTGGAGGACATGATCCAGTTCAAGGAAAAGCGCGTCAGACAAGGTAAAGATGTCAATGTCGGATTGCTGGACTATCCCGTACTCATGGCCTCAGATATCTTGCTCTATGATGCGGATAAGGTGCCTGTCGGGGAAGACCAAAAGCAGCATTTGGAACTCACCCGTGACATTGTGATTCGGATAAATCACCAATTTGGCAGCGAAGAGCATCCGGTTTTGAAGATGCCAGAACCGCTGATTAGAAAAGAAGGCGCACGGGTAATGAGCCTCACTGATGGCACAAAGAAGATGTCTAAGTCTGATCCGACGGAAATGAGCCGGATTAACTTACTCGATCCACCAGACTTGATCCAAAAAAAGATTAAGCGCTGTAAAACTGACCCGGTTAAAGGTCTTGAATTTGATAACCCAGAACGCCCAGAATGCCACAACTTGCTGACCCTCTACACCATTCTTTCTGGCAAAACGAAAGCGGACGTGGCGGTGGAATGTCAGGATATGGGCTGGGGGCAGTTTAAGCCGCTACTGACTGAAACGGCGATTGCAGCTCTCAAGCCGATTCAAGAAAAGTATCAGGCAGTTATGGATGATCAGGGCTATCTAGAGTCCGTATTACGCGATGGGCGACAAAATGCCGAAAGCATCGCCAACGCCACTCTCGCTAGAGTGAAAAAAGCCCTGGGTTATTCCGTACCTGTGTAGAGATACAATTGCCTTCTATTGCGTCACGATAATAGTAGTTGTAAGTAGGGCGCTAAAACCCAAGCAATGACCAACCATTTCCGCGCTGCCGTTCAGGCTGGGGAGTTTCTCATTACCGCCGAGGTTACACCTCCCAAAGGAGGCAACCCTGCCCATATGGTGAAGATGGCACAAACCCTGAAAGGAAGAGTACACGCTGTCAATATTACAGATGGCAGTCGGGCAGTGCTGCGGATGTGTTCCGTTGCGGCGTCGGCGATTTTGTTGCAAAACGGGATTGAGCCAGTGTGTCAGATGGCTTGTCGCGATCGCAACCGCATTGCCCTGCAAGCAGATTTGATGGGTGCCAACGCCCTCGGTATCCACAATATTCTTGCCCTCACAGGTGATCCGGTTAAAGCCGGAGATCATCCCGATGCCAAAAGTGTCTTTGACCTAGAATCAGTGCGCCTGCTACAACTGATTCGCCAGCTAAATAACGGGATTGACGTTAACGATAAACCCCTCACTGATGGCGTGACCCATTTATTCCCCGGTGCAGCGGTTGATCCTCAACTCAAGAGCTGGTCAGGCTTGCAGCGTCGTTTTGAGCGGAAGGTTGAAGCGGGGGCGCAGTTTTTCCAAAGTCAGCTCATTAGCGATTTTGAGCGGTTGGAAAAGTTCATGGATCAGATTGCCTCTGGTAGCGGGAAGCCAATTCTGGCAGGTGTTTTTCTGCTGAAATCAGCTAAAAATGCTCAATTTATCAATAAATACGTCCCCGGCGTTGATATTCCCGACTCAACAATTGAGCGGCTAGCCGCCGCTGATGACCCCTTACTAGAAGGGGTGAAGATTGCCGCCGAACAAGTCCAGCTAGCGAGGCAACTTTGTCAGGGCGTTCATCTGATGGCAGTCAAGCGGGAAGATTTGATTGCAAAAATTCTCGACTTCGCAGAAATTCCACCGATTGATGCGGTAAAAGTGCAGAACGGTTCAGTTCCCTAATCAGAAAAATAGTAGATACCCAAATTTTTGCTGTAGCCGTTTACTGGGATAGGGCGATCACCTCTGGCTGATACAATCATTACCTAGCGATACAAATACATTGTCCCAAGTTTCTCTACCTTTATGAACTCACCGACTCCTACCACGGGTGCAGATGCCGTCGATGCCGCAATTGCTCAAGGCATCGATCTAGATGGTACGCCGATTCCCCCAGCCAAGTTGGAACTCTATAACCAAGTTATGGCACTAGAAGCAGGGCGTCAGCGCAGTGGAGTGACGAATACAATGCGTTCTCGGATCGTTCGCATCGGAGCCAAACACCTGCCCAAAGATCAATTGAACCAGCAGTTGAGCGACGCAGGTTGGGCACTGCTTAAAGAGAAAGAAGTTGCTTTTTATTATCAGTCCTAAGCCTGAGAGCGAAAATTAGGGGTGTATTCCTGAGTTAAAAAACCGGAGAAAAGGGGCTGACCATTATTAGCTCCACACAATAGGGGCTTTAAACCATTTCTTCGGTACAAGTAATACCATTTTCCCTTTTAAGAGGCTACACATAGATTCCCCCAACCCACTTTAAAAAAGGGGAGGAAGAAAAGTATCTGTAGCAAGCATTTAGGGATTAGGTAGAAGTAGTATCAATTGACTTTGATCAGATCAATGATCGCTGTAATCAACGCGGCTGACTCGATCGGCTTAGAAAGGTGCCGCTGAAATCCGGCAGCGATCGCTTGTTGTTGATTGAGTTCCCCGACATACGCCGTGAGAGCGATCGCCGGAATCTCACCGCCCTGCTCTGAGGGTAGCTCTCTGACTTGCTGCAACAGCATATACCCGTCCATGTCAGGCATCCCAATATCACTCACCAACACCGCTGGCTGAAACTGAGCTAGCGTGGCAAGAGCTTCTGCTGCTGAACCGACAGCCACAACCTCTGCCCCTTCCTGTTTTAAGAGAAAGGCAACATACTCTCGCATATCCGTCGTGTCATCTACCACTAACACTTTGATACCTTGCAAGCCTGAGAGAGGTTTGGACTCGCCAACCGCTTGAGGAATGACTGAGTGCTGCGGCATCAGCGGGAATTTTACTGTAAAGGTGGCTCCCTGCCCTTCACCAGGGCTGTCTGCACGAACACTGCCACCATGTAATTCAACGATTTGACGGACGATCGCTAAGCCCAATCCTAATCCACCAAATTGTCGAGTTGTGGCACTATCGGCTTGCTGGAAGTATTCAAAGACATGGGGCAGAAATTGGGGGAGAATCCCTTTACCTGTGTCGCTGACCGTTATTTGAGCTTCAGCCTCAATCTGCTCTAAGCGAATTTCAACTCGTCCTCCTGACGGGGTAAACTTGACGGAGTTGGATAACAAGTTCCAGATGACTTGCTGCAAGCGACCTGAATCGCCTAAAACTTGCCCAACCTCTGGTTCCAGGATTGTCTGAATTTGAATCGATTTGGCGGCGGCGGCTAACTGTACTGTTTCCAGTGCGGCGGTGATGGTGGTTGCCAGATTGACCGAATCGACATTTAGGCTGAGTTTGCCTTGGAGAATTCGAGAAACATCGAGCAAATCATCAATGAGCTGCACTTGCAGTTTGGCATTGCGTTCGATGATCTGTAGGGCATAAGTCGTTCGCTCTTGATCCATCTTGCGGTTTTGAAGTAGCTGAGACCAGCCCAAGATCGGGTTGAGAGGCGATCGCAACTCGTGAGACAGTACCGCCAAAAACTCATCTTTAATGCGATTTGCCCGTTCGGCAGCTTCCCGTGCGGCTTGTTCTCGTTGCAGGATTTGTTCTCGTTCGGCTTCAGTGCGCTTGCGATCGCTAATATCTTTGAACAGTACGGCAACTTTTCGGCTCTCCGGCTGCCCGATACGCCATGCATAAACGTCGTACCAGCGGTTCAGTGCTTCGGCGCAATTCTCGAAGCGAAGCGGTTCGCCCGTCATGGCGATTTTGCCGTAGATTTCAAACCAATGCTTTTCATGAGCAGGCGCGAGTTGAAGCATTGTTTTGCCTATCACTTGTTCGAGTCCCGTTTGTTTCCCGAAGGCCGGATTGGTTTCCAAAAAGCGGTAATCAATCGGCTTGTCATTTTCATCAAACAGCATTTCGATGACGCAAAAGCCTTCATCAATGGACTCAAACAGCGTTCGATAGCGTTCCTCTGATTGGCGCAAGGCTACTTCTGCTTGTTTGCGCTCGGTAATATCGACGAGTGCGCCAGGAAAAGAAACAGGTTTCCCTGCCGCATCATACTCAACTCGACCCCGTGCCGTTAGCCAACGTTCCTCACCACTGACAGTCCGAACGCGGTACTCAGCAGCATATTCCTCGCCTGTGTCGATCGCCTGCATAATTGCAGATGAAACGCGAGGACGGTCTTCCTCGTGCATCGAGTTGAGAAAGAAATCAATCGGTAACCCTTCGGATGTCGTACTCACCGGGTCTACAGCAAACAGGTGAGCAAACGCAGCATTGACCCTAACGCGATCGCCGGGAATACTCCAGCGCCAGGTGTAGACAGCTCCCGCCGCCAAAGCAGATTCTAACTGCACATGGGCTTCTCTCAGTGCTAGTTCAGCTTGTTGGCGTTCGGCTTCAATGCGCTTGGCTTCCGTAATATCCCGTGAAACAGCAAGCAGTTGCACAACCTGTCCCTTGGCATCTCGCACTGGCGTAATAATAATATCCCACCATTTCGGTGTGCCCTTGGTGGTGGGGCGATAGCCTTGAAATTGACCGATGTTGCCGATTGTGGCAGCAGCGATCGCGGCTTGGGCTTTTTCATAATCTTCGCCCTCCCACAAATCAGTCCAGACGCTATAAAGGACAGATTTCGGATCGTCGATTTCTAAAAGACACAGCCCGCCTGTACTGATGTAGAGAATTTCACTGTTCAACGCTAAGACTTTGATGCAGTCACTACTGCTCTCCAAAATGCTTTGCTTTAGCTCCTCACTTTCTCGCAAGGCTTCTTCGGCTTGTTTGCGTTCAGTGATGTCGCGAGTGATTCCGGCGACTGCTTCTACTGCCCCCTCTGCATCAAAGAGCGGCACGAAAATGTACTCGTAAGCTCTTGTGCCAAAGGCACTGGTGTAGGGCGTTTCATCTTTGAGCGGTTGGCGCGTGGCGATTACCTGTTGAATCTGTTGCTGATGTCGGGTGGCTAACTCCGGCGGATAATCCAATTCAAAAAAGTTTTTGCCGATCGCTTCAGCATACGTTTTCTGCCAGAGGTCGAGCAGCGGTTTGTTGACGTAAGTGAATCGTCCTGCCAAATCGAAGGTGTAAATAAAATCGGAGACGGAAGATGCCACCGCATCGAGGCAACGACGTGCCGCAGCTTGGCGCGATCGTCCCAGTTCCAGGTTGGCAGAGACACGGGCAAGCAGTTCACTGGCGCTAAAGGGTTTGACTAAATAGTCATCGGCTCCAGCTTCCAGTCCCTCGACTGCCGATTCTTCTCCGGCACGGGCAGACAGCAGCAAAATCGGGATTTGGCGTGTTTGCGGATCGCTTCGCAACTGCCTGAGCAACTCAAAGCCATTCATACCGGGCATCATTACATCACTCAGCACCAAATCGGGGGTGCGAGCAGAGGCAGCAGCCAAGGCAGTTTCTCCATCTGCAAACAGCTCCACTTCGTAGAATTGGCCCAAAATACGGGACAAGTAGTTCCGCATATCTGAATTGTCATCGACCAGCAGAATCCGCGCTGAAGCTGAGAAGTGAGCCTCGGTTTCCTTGCCTTCAGAATTTTCTTCGGGCAACCAACCTAACGCTTCTTGAACATAGGATTTTGCACCAGCAGCAATCGCAGTTGGAACGCCACTTTCCATCAGGCAGTTGGCTAAATGCGCTGTGCCCATTGGCAGCCGCACACGAAAAGTACTGCCTTGACCCAGCGTACTGTCAACAGCGATCGCCCCTCCCTGCAACTGCACGAGTTCCTGCACCAGCGACAACCCAATGCCTGTGCCCTCAAAGGTGCGTCCGCGTGCGCCCTCAACGCGATGAAACCGCTCAAATAGTTTGGGAAGCTCGGCAGCTGGGATGCCTGTACCCGTGTCGCGCACGCTCAGTTCCACCTGATCGCCAACCGGACGCAGAACAACCGCAATCTCTCCTGCAAACGTGAACTTAAAGGCATTCGAGAGCAGATTCAACACAATCTTCTCCCACATCTCCCGATCGACATAAATCGGTTCTGGCAAGGGAGGACAATCAACCGTGAGTTGCAGTCCCGCTTGCTCAACGGTAGAACGAAATAGACTGGCTAATTCCGCCGTATAGGTTGCTAAATCGGTTGGCTGGTAGTTTGCTTTTTGGCGTCCGGCTTCAATGCGCGAGAAATCGAGCAGCGTATTGACGAGCTTCAACAAGCGATTCCCATTGCGCTGCACCATTTCGAGTTGCGATCGCGCTTTTGCCGGAATGCTTCCCTCTAGTTCCGCTAGCGTCTGCTCTAGCGGCGACAGCATCAGCGTCAGGGGAGTGCGAAATTCGTGGCTGATGTTGCTGAAGAAGGCGGTTTTGGCGCGATCGAGTTCTGCCAGTGCTTCGACTCGCTGGCGTTCTGCTTCAAACGCGCGGGCATTGGCGATCGCATTCGTGACATTGCCTGCCACCAAATCAAAAAATCCTTGGTACTCCTTCTCAAAGGCTCGATGAGGATTGATTCCCAAGACCAAAAACCCAGCAATCTGAGATTGTCCCGATTGGGTCAGCGGCACAACCCAGGCAGCAGTAGGCGACTCGTCCCAGGCTCCCTTGGGTAACGCCCCGAATCGAGTTGCTACATCAACAACGACCGCTTGCCCAGTCTGATGAATTCGTCTCAATCCCCATCCGTCATTGTCTTGAGTCAGGTCTACGATTGCTGGCGTTGAAATTTCCGCATCGAATCGGGCCGTTTCAACCAGAGTAGCTCGCTTGCCATCTGCCGCCACTCGATAGAGCAGGGCAAACGGAATATCGTGAGCATTGGTGGCTAAAGCCTGAATTGCACTTCGACAGGCAGCTTCAACCGTCTTAGCTTGAGCCGTTTCCCTCGCCAGCAAGCTTAAGGTTTGTAAGCGGCGATCGCCCAGAACTCGCCCAGTTGTCTCGCTAACGATGCCAAAAATGCCGCCGACTTCCCCGCTCTCGTCCCGCACGGGGTCATAGGAGACATCAAAGTAAGTTTCCTCGCTGTACCCGTAGCGATTGAGAAAGAACAAATAATCTTGCGCCCAGAATGCTTCTCCCGTGGTGACAACTCCATCTAGCAAGGGTTTGATCGCGTCCCAAGTTTCGCTCCACACCTCACGGGCAGGGCGACCCAGTGCCCAAGGATGCTTCGATGCCAGGATAGGGCGAAAGGCATCGTTGTAGAGCTTGATCAATTCAGCTCCCCAGAGCAGGAAAATCTGAGCTTTTGAAGGCAGCAAAATGCTGACAGCGCTTCGCAAACTTTGGGGCCAGTGGTTCACGTCTCCTAAGGGAGTCTGCGACCAATCGAGCGATCGCATCAGGTTCCCCATTTCGCCACCTGCAACAAAAATGCTATCGGCAGCCCTTCCTTTTTCTGAAAATGTCACTGCCGCAACTCCCGCTCCTCGAAATACCTGGCTAGTAGGTCTTCGCCCTGTCCCCTTTGATGCAGCAGTGTTTCAATCTGCTTCAAGGCTAGTGGTAACGCCTGCATAAATTCCGATGCCAGCTTAGCTTATATCCTAGGGTTGAAACTTACTCTTCTTTACGCATCACGTTAGGTAAGGAGCAATGATCATGAGTCCACAAACAACTACTCAACTACCAATTCCATCCTACTTCGATGCCAGGCGGGTAGGAGAAGTTTGGCGAGTACCTTATCAAGAAAGGGCCAACCAAGCTACAGATTGGGCGTATCAGCATAGTATCTCCCCCGCTGCTGAAAGGCGCTGTTTTGCCATTGCATCACCCGCAACAGTTTGTGGCGGCGGGGATGCACCGAGTAAAGTCTACAGATGCGATCGCTAACTGGCTTTGAGGGGCTGTAAACCCTTCTGTGGAAAGCTTGTACCCTTATCAATCAACGCCGTAACTACGGTTGAACTCCCTCCGGATACCCTCTGGGGGGATTGAAATTTTTGACAAAAATCTGTCTGATTAAGTTTTGTACAGTAATTCAGGGAAAATAAGCTTAATAATAATGAGGAAACAGCTACTGATTTTCGCGAGTTTAACGTTTCTAGCTCCAGGAGTGATTCTTGGCTGTTCTCCTAGAGATACTCAAACCCAAGCTCCGGAAGGTACTCAGACTCAAACCCAGACTCAGCAAGGAACGGGGACTCTTCAAGTTCGGGCTAACGGTGAAGACTTTGCTCGCGAGGGTTTCGTCTCCAAAGATGGGTGGAATATTTCTTTTGATAATGTCTATACAAACTTAGGGGATATTACAGCTTACCAAGCCGATCCCCCCTTCAATACTGAAGCAGGCAGCGAAATCCAGGCAACCGAGAAAGTTGTCATCGATGAAACAAAAACGGTGGATTTAGCCCACAAAGGTGAGGCAGGAACTGATTCAATTCTCGTTGGCGAAGCCCCCAATGCTCCTGCGGGTCAATATAACGCCCTTTCCTGGAAAATGGTCAAGGCAAACGAAGGGCCAGCTCAGGGTCAAACCTTGGTGATGAACGGGACAGCCGAGAAGGAAGGACAAACCATCGACTTTGTCCTCAACGTTGATCAGGAATTTGAATACGTCTGCGGGGAGTTTGTGGGCGACGAGCGAAAGGGGATTCTTCAGCCAAACGGTACGGCTGATTTGGAAGCAACCTTTCACTTCGATCACCTCTTTGGTGATGCCGAAAAGAGTGCTGACGACTCCCTGAATACGGGGGCACTGGGTTTTGAGCCGCTGGCTGCCCTAGCGCAGAGTGGCAAGCTACAGGCAGATATGGCGCGGCTGCAGTCTGAACTCTCAGCACAGGACTACCAGAAAGTTCAGGAAATTCTCCCAAATATCGGTCATGTGGGCGAAGGTCACTGTCGAGAGATCACCCAGACGACTACCAACAATAACAGCGAACCGAGTTCTTAGGATTTTTTTCTGCGGGGATTAAGTCGATACCTTAGTCCCCTCAACAACCTGATTGCTTAAGCAAGCGCTGATCAAGTAAGGATTTATACAATTTAGAGAATTATGAATACTAAGTGGAAACTTTTAATCCCACTCGTTTTTGTTTCAACCTGCGGTTGGTCGGCAAGAGCGATCGCTCACGGCGCGAGGCTTAACGCCAGGGAGACGCAGGCAATTGAGCTGAGTGCGGAATACGATACAGGCGAACCGATGTCGGCAGCGCCAGTCACTGTTTACTCCCCTGAAAACCCTAGCCAACCTTGGTTGCAAGGTACCACCGATCAAAAGGGTAATTTTGTTTTCACGCCTGACTCTTCGCAGCCAGGAAACTGGACGGTTCAAGTCCGTCAGGCAGGTCACGGCGACATCATCAACATTCCTGTGGGGGGCGACACCGCCGCCGCAGGGGGGGCTGAGACAGGTGATAATGGTGCCGTTTCCCGTGTCAGGAGTACTGCAACAAGCAATCCAGCCTTCACTCCTCTTCAAATTGTGTTGATAAGTGCGGCGGTCATTTGGGGATTTATCGGAACAGCACTCTTTTTTGCACGGGGTAATAAAAGCTCTGACTTCCATAGTTCCGAGTCTTGAGGATCAAGGATAATCCCATGAGACTTCCTAAGAAGGGACAAAACAAAGAGTCTTCACATCAGCCCTCAGAACAAAAATAATGCACATTCCTGATGGTATCCTTCCCGCTCCTGTCTGTATTGCTGGTTATGCAACGGCAGGTGGCGTTATTTGGTACTCGTTACGTCAAATTAACCGCCATCCCAATCACAAAGAGAATATTCCTAAGGCATCTTTACTGACTGCCGCTTTTTTTGTGGCGTCCTGGATTCACATTCCCGTCCCCCCAACGAGTGTTCATCTCATTCTCAATGGACTTTTGGGAGCGATGTTGGGGTATTACGCTGTTCCAGCGATTCTTATTGGTTTATTTTTCCAAGCGGTAATGTTCCAGCACGGGGGATTATCGACGCTGGGAGTGAATGCCACAATGTTTGGGATTCCAGCGATTTTGGCGTATTACTTGTTTCAACTGCGTTATCGATTTGGTAAGGAAAATCGGTTGTGGACTGCTGTCTTTGGGTTCGTGGCTGGTGCTGGGGGCTTGGGATTTGCAACGCTAATCTTTTTTGCCCTAATTATTACTAGTATTCCCGCAGATATTAATGTTGAAACGGAGCGGCAAGCGATTTACGGGCTGGTTCTTGCCCATATCCCCTTGATGCTGATTGAAGGGGCATTTACGGCTGCTGTGGCGCTCTTTTTGAAGCGAGTCAAGCCAGAGTTGTTGGAGAGTTGATGAAACACGCGTTGGATACCTATGCTCATCTAGATTCCCCGATTCATCGCTGGGAACCTCGATGCAAGCTGGTGGCACTGTTTGCTCTAATTTTTGCCTTTTCCTTTGTGCAGCAGTTGAGTTTGCTTCCGGTAATGATTGCGGTGACGATCGCGTATTTCATTGCCTCGAAGTTACCTGTGTCGTTTTTGCTGACGCGGTTGCGCTATCCGGGCTTTTTCTTAGCGGCGATCGCCATTCTCTTGCCCTTCACTGTTGGCGATACTATCCTGTTCCAGCTTGGGTTTCTGGCACTGCGCGTAGAAGGGCTAATCGCTTTATACCTGATTGCTACTCGCTTTATCTGTATTCTGACGATTAGCTTGATTCTCTTTGGTACAGCACCATTTTTAACCCACATTAAAGCGATGCGATCGCTGGGACTTCCTAGTCTGTTGGCAGATATGGCGCTGTTGAGCTATCGCTATATCGAGCAGTTTGGCAACGACCTCAAAACGATGCAACGGGCAATGCGTTTGCGGGGCTTTCGGGCGAGTAAGTTGAGCTTTCGGAATTTGAGCGTTTTGGCATCCCTAGCAGGTAGCCTTTTGGTGCGAAGTTACGAACAATCGGAGCAAGTGTATAAGGCGATGTGTTTGCGGGGATATGGACAAGCGCCTCCCCGTCGCCGCCGTCAGGAATTTAAGATGCGCCGCCGCGATGCGATCGCGTTAATTCTTACCTTCGCGATTGCGGCTGGCTTTGTAGTGGCAGAATTTTGGGTGGGAGGATCATAAGTCAAGTTTGCGAACCGCTTCTTGGTAGAGGGTGGTGGCGAAATCCCGAATAACTGCCTGATCGCCAATGCGATCGCCAAACTTCTCCTGGGCAATTTCTAGGCAAAGTTTCATCAATTCTGCCGATTGTTCTACCTGATGACTAACAACTTGCTGCTGTTTTGGCGTCCAGATTGCCGCCGTACTTTCTGATAACGCTTTACGTTCAGGATCTTTGCGTTTTTGAATTTCTGCTGAGAAACCAGAGGCAATAATCCCTGCGGGTAAAGCAAATAAACCAATACCAATAAATGCCAATACCGCACCAAATAATTTACCAATCGGCGTCGTCGGATAGACATCTCCATACCCCACCGTCGTTAACGTTACTACTCCCCACCACATCGCGGCGGGAATACTAGGAAATGCCTCCGGTTGCGCTTCCCCTTCGGCAAAAAACATCACACTAGAGGCAAAGATTAAAAGAATAAATACAGAAAATAAAGTCATGATTAGCTCATCTTTTTTTGAGCCAATCACTCGTAAAATAGTTTGTAGCGAATTAGAATAACGAATTAGCTTTAATAAGCGCAGTAAACGAAATAGTCCTGTCGATTGAATTAACTGCACATGAGGAAATAACAGTAATAGGTAAAATGGCAAAATAGCGAGTAAGTCAATGATGGCTAAGGGAGTCGCCGCATAACGCAATCTTCCCCAAAGCGGATGCGGATAGTGCGGATCGGCAGTACAAGACCAAAGTTGCAAAAAATAGAGGGCAGTAAAAAAGAATACAGAAACAATTTCAATATCAAAGATAAAAATATTGAATTTAAATGATATATCTTTTGAAGTTTCAAAAATAAAGGCACTAACATCTAAAATTACTAATAAACTTACTCCCCAGTCATCAATTCTGCTCCAGGGATCGTTGGGATCAGATGATTCTAAAATTTCATAGATTCGGGGCTTAATAGGTTGAGTCATAGAACATTTCTTTAAAACTAGAAACAACGTAGCAAAAATCCGAACCAGCAGTCTTATCCAATGAAACAGCAGACGCAACTCTCACCTCAGCACAAGTCCCTATCATGCGCGATCGCTATTAAGGATCTGAGTTTTTCCTACCCAGCCCGACCAGACGTATTGAAAAGCATCAACTTCACCATCCAGCCCGGAGAACGGGTAGGGTTGATCGGGCCAAATGGTGCGGGGAAAACGACCCTATTTCTTTCTATCTGTGGCATCTTGCAACCGACAACGGGAGAAATTTTGCTTTTTGACAAACCTGTGGCGGTGGGGGAATTTCGCCCGGAGATTGGTCTGGTATTTCAAAACCCCGACGACCAGTTATTTTCGCCTTCTGTGCGGGATGATGTGGCGTTTGGGCCAGAGAACATGGGACTATCAGAAGCAGAAATTGCCGCTCGCGTGCAGGAGGCGTTGTCCATTACAGGCGTCCAGAAACTGATTGACCGCGTGCCGCACAACCTTTCTGGTGGGGAAAAGAGTATGGTGGCGATCGCGGGAGTTTTGGCAATGCGTCCGCAACTGGTGCTGTACGATGAGCCGAGCGCTAATTTAGATTTGCGATCGCGGCGTCGCGTAATCAACGTTTTGCAAGCGTCCAAGGAAACGGTGCTGATTTCTTCCCACGACTTAGAACTGATTGTGGAAGTATGCGATCGCGTTTTACTCCTAGATGAAGGACACATCATCGCTGATGGTACTCCCCGCGAGGTAATGAGCGATCGTCAGCTCATGGAAGCCCACGGCTTAGAAAAGCCCCACTCCCTCTCCCACTGATGAGGAGCAGGGGTGCAGGGGTGCAGGGGAGAGAAAAATTGACAACGATTAGCCATTACTCCAATCGCCTATTTCATACTTCATACTTCACCCGTTCGGCTGAGCTCACGGCCGAAGCCTTCATACTTCATACTTTATCCTTCACCCTTCATACAAAATTTCTCAATACTCATGGCACTTAGTCCTGCAAAGACTGACAATGGAGGGGCGTGCTGTGGTGTGAGAAATCAACGTGAAAATAGGTCAAATCTGGAGAAATACTCCGCCAATTAGTTCCGCCATTGTCGGGGCGCTTCTGGCGCTGTGTTGTGGCGCAGTGGCATCAGAGGAGTCAGTCGCTGAGGTCGTGCAAAACTCGGCTGATACTATCTCCTCGACTAACTTGAGCGGTCTTACAGTCCGATCAAATCCGGTTGATTCCCCTCAGTACGTGCAGAACCCCGCCCCACCTACAACACCCCTCTCTGTAAAGGGGGAGAGGTTTTTTAATGATCGGCAATTAATCGAACTTGATATCACGGAAGATATCCCAGTCGAGGTAGCAACTGACCCGACAGGAGTTTTAGAGCAAGTCGAACAATACAGCGATGACGCGATGGGGCAAGTTACCAACGTTTCCCAACTGCGGGACGTGCAGCCGGATGACTGGGCTTATGAGGCGTTGCGATCGCTGGTTGAACGATACGGGGTAGTCGAGGGTTATCCTGATGGTACATTTCGAGGCAACCGCGCTATTACTCGCTATGAGTTTGCCGCTGGTTTAGCCCGCGCCCTCAATCAGATTCAGTCTTTGATTCAAACAAGCGATGCCGTCACTCTAGAAGATGTCGCTCTCCTAGAGAAGTTAAGACAGGAGTTTATTCTAGAACTATCCTTACGGCGGGCTGATGTTGATGCCCTCACCGCCCGGACGGGAGAACTGGAACTGACTCAGTTTTCCTCGACAACAAAACTTCAGGGAGAAGCCGTCTTAGGATTGGCTGGGATTGTCGCCGGGGAAGATGCCAACGGGAACGACCTGGACGATGTGGCGGTATTTGGTCATCGCACTCGCTTAAACTTAAACACCAGCTTTACAGGTCGGGATTTGCTCCTGACGCGGTTACAAGCAGAGGGGTTAAATAATCTATCGAACCGCACCCAAACCCGTGAAGGGGAATTGGCGTTTACAGGGGAAGGCGAGAGCGATCTTGAACTAGATGCTCTGGTGTATAGCTTGCCCGTCAGTGACAATACTACTGTTGTCTTCGCCGCTCAAGCGGACGCCCCTTACTACTTTGCCAGTACTGTCAATCCCTACCTAGATGGCGATGGAGCAAAGGGTGCCCTTTCTCGCTTTGGTACTCGTCCGCCGATTTATTACCTGCTTGAGGGGACAGGTGCAGGTATCAGACATGCGTTCAGCGAGCGGCTAGAACTAAGTTTGGGTTATTTAGCGGGGAATGGGAGTAATCCTCAAGCCGGGTTGTTTGGCGGCGACTATGGAGCATTAGCACAGGTTGTTTTTCAGCCCAGTGAGCGATCGCTAATTGGCTTAACCTACGTTCATGCTTACAACAAAGATTTACAAACAGGCAGTAACAACGCTAACCTCTTCACTCAGCTAGGACTACCCACTAGTAGCAATTCCTACGGTATCGAAGCTTCCTACCAAATCAGTCCTCGCTTCGTCTTGGGGGGTTGGGCTGGCTATACCGCAGCCCGTGTCATCGACCAAGGTGATGCCAATATTTGGAATTGGGCGGTGACGTTGGCGTTTCCTGACTTGGGCAAACCTGGCAATCTGGCAGGTATTGTTGTGGGGATGGAACCCAAGGTAACGAATAGTGGCGATCGCTTAGTCAATCTAGGCATCAGCGATCCTAGTACCTCTTTGCACCTAGAAGCGTTCTATCAGTACCAGTTAGCAGATAATTTGACGCTTACGCCAGGGGTAATCTGGCTGACGGCACCGAACCACAACAGTGATAACGCGGACATTGTCATTGGCACTTTGCGAACAACCTTGAGTTTTTAGTGCTTTGAATTTTGACAAGTTGGTTTCAGGCGACGCTTATTTAGGTTACTCTCAGTAATTTTGCTGAGAAACCTGTTAGATTTACTTAGATTGATCTTTACCCTACATGGCTGTTGTCATTAAACCCGGACAAATCTGGACTAACTGATCACAAATTTTCGCTGACCTAAAAAAGGCAAAAGTTCTGATTATTCGGTTTTTTGAAGCAAAACCACTGTTTTTTATGCAAATTATCAACACAGTCTACCCCTAGCTTCTCGAAAATCTGTCTTTTGGCGTATTTCTTTTGGAGTGTTTCGGATTAAAACTCAAGACGAAGTAGCCGTTTACGAATCTTCTCATTTGAACAAGCAATAACGGTTGATTAGTCTTCCTAGCTGGACTGGACAAACCCCTCGAGAAAACACGGACTAAATCCATCCCCACTCCTAATACGAGGCGACATGAGCAACGGAAAGACACAGGTACAAGACAACAAACTACTCGCACTGTCGATAGTGACCCAGTTTTATCCGCCTGACTATGCGGCAACAGGGCAATTGATTGAAGAGTTAGCTTTGCAGCTAGGCGAGCAGGGGTTGTCTGTGCAGGTGTTTACTGGGCAACCCGCCTATGCGTTTCAAAAGCAGACGGCTCCAGCCATTGAGCAATTAGCGACAGTTTCCGTGAGGCGATCGCGTACTACTTCGATTTGGCCGCAACGCATTCGGGGGAAAGCGATTAGCGGCTTGCTATTTTGTATCCGCTCTGCCTTGCATTTGCTCAAACGTGCTAGCCGATGCGACGTTTTGCTCGTTACCACCGCGCCTCCCTTCTTACCGATTCTGGCCTACCTGATCTACAAACTCTTCCGCTCGCCCTATATTTGTTTGATTTATGACTTATATCCCGACGTTGCTGTCGAGCTAAAGGTCGTGTCAGAAAATCACTGGCTGGTGCGCCTGTGGAGTTACCTCAATCTTTGTGCGTGGAAAAATGCTCAGAAAGTGATCGTTCTCAGCCCCTCAATGCGAGAGCGACTGATCGCAAAATGCCCAGATATTGTCGATAAAGTAGTCGTTATTCACAATTGGGCTGACCCGCAGCGCATCGTACCCATTGCTAAACAACAAAACTGGTTTGCTCAGTCTTTGAAGTTGGTAGACACCTTCACTATTCTTTATTCTGGCAATATGGGTCGCTGTCATGACATGGACACGATTCTGGAAGCGGCTCGCCTCTTAGCCGAAGAACCGATGCAGTTTATCTTTATTGGTAGCGGTGCCAAACGGCAAGCTTGTCAGTTGTACGTGACGCAATTGGGCTTACGAAATTGTCGCTTTTTGCCCTACCAGAACCGACAGGACTTGCCTTACTCCCTCACTGCCTGCGATTTATCCTTAGTGAGTGTCAGTCCGGGGATGGCAGAATTAGTCGCCCCTAGCAAGCTTTATGGTGCCCTAGCAGCCGGACGCCCCATCGCCGCGATTTGCGAATCCCACTCCTACCTGCAAACCCTAGTCAAGGAAGCTCGCTGCGGGGCTACCTTCAATAACGGTGATGGGGCAGGACTAGCAGCCTTTATTCGCACCTTAGCAGCAAATCCCCAGTTAGTTAAGCAAATGGGGCGGGCTGGGCGGCGCTACTTGCGATCGCACTTTACCCCTGACTTAATCGCCAAGCAATACTCTGTCGTATTGCAGCAAGTCGTGCAGGAGCAGTTAAATTCTGCTTATCCGCTCCGAGTTGGGCAGATGGCTGGAAATAAACGTTAAATCGAGGGGTAGCTTGGTCGGCTATTTTGTCTGAGAATTCTCAAGACGTTGTTTTTCTAAACTCTGTGATTTGTTCGTCTGAGCAATCGCCCGTTCGAGTAGGTAATTGAGGAGAGTTCGTACGGCAATGATGGCGGCAAGGCGAGCAATGTCATCCCATCGGCTGGAAATCATCGTTTTTAGAATACTGGCACCGACGAGAAAGCTCAAACCCAATGAAAAAGAATATCCCATCGCCACACGGCTACTTTGAAAGACTTCTGCTGTTTGGGGTTGCAGCAAAGAGCTTCTAAGAAAGATAATCAGCGCTCGCATCACCCCTAGGAAAATCACAAACAGGGCGAGCAGTTGACAAGTGCTAGTCAGAATACCGTTAACTATGATTACGAGACCAGCAATGCTGGTGTTAATAGACTCCAAATTCATTGATTTTTGCAGAATTGACAGTTGAGGGGCGATCGCTTCGATGCTCCCACCCATCGTATTGAATCACATCACGTCCACCACCCTCTGAAGGAGGCGATCGCGCTTAATTCAAGATTTGGTAAAAGTCGGCGATAAGTACAAGGGTTGCTCGTCTAAGCAAAGAAAGGTTCCTACTTCCACCATCAGCAGCGAACCTTTCCAGGGTTGTTGTCCCGACTTAGTTAGTAACTCGCCTTCAACAAACGGCTAAAGATGTTAAAGTTTTTGTCAATCCAACCAATCAAGTCTTCAACATTGGAGAGGACTGGCGGCGGGTTAGAAATTAGCGTATCTAACTCAATCAATCGCTCAAAATCAACCTTCACCTCACCTTGACGCTCGGTGCCATCCGCCTGAGAAAACTTCACCCCCGCTAGCTGCATGATCTTAATTAACTCTTGAGCCATAATGCCGTAGCCAATGGTTGTCGGATGAATGCCATCTAAGGAGAATAGACCGCCTTGGGTGCGACCTTGAGAGTTAGAGACAAAGAAGCGAGAATCCGGTATGGGGTCAAGTGCTTGCAGTGCTGGCGGCAGTTCATATTTACCCCCGACTTTATCCCACCAACTGGGTCTAGCGTTGATGTCATGGATATAGCGGCGCGATGCTAAGCGATCCAGTAACCCCGCCGCTTCAAAAACATACCAGTCTCTGCCTTCTAGTCGCGCCTCTTTCACGGCATTAGTAATAGACTCGTTGTACTGGTCAATGGCACTATCAATTGCCCTTACCTCAGGCCCAGTCAGGTGGGGATGCTTATCGGGATTGAAATCTTTGTCTTTAATCCAGGGCAAGGTGTAGTAAGGGAAGTATCGAGAACCTGGCTCTGCTTTAGACTCAATACCACGAGCAAACGGTGCAATGGTGACGTGAGGAACCGTTCCCAAAATCACATGACGAGCGCGGATTTTCTTGATTTCCTTCACCAGCTCGTCTAGTTCGGCTTGAAAGTGAATGGGACGCCAGACAGTGTAGCGGTCGTTGACGGATATGTCGTCGTAGCCTGGGCCGCTCCACTGCACATTAAAGGTGAGAATACTACCCAGAGCATTGTTAGAACCGATCAGGACAATCAGCGTTTCAATGCCATCCCCTTCGCCTGCTTCTGCACCTAATGCAGCGGCGGCTTGCACGGGGGAGAGGGCTTTACCTTGTGCATCCCGTGCGGTATTTAAAACCCGCACTGCCGAACGTTCGTTGTGGTACTCAACAACTTGTCCGGCAACATTATCCTTCGGCGGGTTCTGATGCAGTATCTCCTTGCACATATCTGCGTTGCGCGAGATTGTGTTCCGCAAATCCCAGCCGTAGACGGCAAGATTGTGATTAATTTTTCCTCTAGGATCGGGGGGAATTGCACCAGAACCGCGTTCCCAGTAATCCTCCACCTCATCCATCACTTGACGGATCAACGCCAAACCGGGCGGAAATTCCCACCAATCGATTTTTTCACCGTATCGCTTCTCTAACTGACGCGCCAGCCATTCTAAGTTGAGAGGCAATCCACCTCCTGGCCCGTTGTAGGTGGGATAACGCAGCCCATCCCAGCCCAGTTCTTTAGCAATAATTCTCGGATAGGAAAAGCTGGTATCTGCGATCGCACCACTCTTAAATCCATGGGTTAACGAATCACCGATAGTAACAAGTCGATGGCGGGGAGTACCTTGGAGGTTAACGTTAACCGCGATACCAAGAGTCGGGTCTGTGATCGGTTCTCTTGCTTCGGCGCGGATTTCAACGTCCTCTGGCGTTTTCGGATCGAGCATGTCCGGCGTAATCGGTCTTACCATGTTATTTCCTTGACTGAGGGTGAGCAATTTCAATAATGAACGATCCAAAGGCGTTTCCCTCGACTCCGGAACTAAGTTGTAAAATCAAAACTTTCGCAACAACGATGAATACCCCTTCGCACTTTTTAATGACTGCGGCTCTAGATAAAGCCTTCCCACGCATTCCCATCGTAAAAAGTGCGTTTCTCTTCGGCTCTGTTGCTCCAGATTTGCCGCTATGGTTGTTGTCTATTGGTAGCTTGATTTACTACCACTACATTTTGGGCTGGAGTGTTGCTGATACAACTGATTTAATGTTTACTCAGTTGTATTTCCACAATCCCTTTTGGATTGCGGCACACAATTTTCTGCACTCGCCAGTTTTGTTGCTGTTGGCGATAGGATTTTTGTGGCGATCGCGTTGTAATATCAATTCCCCAGAGCGTTGGTTATTCTGGTTCTGCGTGGCTTGCCTGCTACACACCAGCGTCGATATCCTCACCCATGTAGATGATGGCCCGTTGTTGTTTTTCCCCTTCGAGTGGACAATCCGGTTTCGCAGTTGGTTCAGCTATTGGGATGAGCAATACTACGGTCGAGAGGTGGGATTGTTTGAACTCGTGATGGATGGCGTGCTATTGATTTATCTCTCCCATCCCCTGCGGCGTCGGATCAGACGTTGGTGATTTAGGTTGTACAGCTATAGATAGCGATCGCTAATCCTTTTAGTGAGTTCACCAGCAAAGGCGTTGACGCCCTATCATGAACCAGTGACAAATCATTTCTGCAACGAAAAATGTTTAAATTTTCCGGAAAAAAACCTGATAACCTGGGCGTTCGCGATCGCCAACTCGCCCCTTGTCCAAATACCCCCAACTGCGTCTCTAGCCAAAGCCCGATCACTGACAAAGAGCACAGCATTGAGGCTTTGTCCTACAATTCCACTCCGGCTGAGGCAATGAGTCAGCTCAAGACAACCCTACAGTCGATGGAACGGGTAAACATCATCTCAGAAACTGAGGACTATCTCTATACAGAGTTCACCACTGCGTTGATGGGGTTTGTAGATGACGTGGAATTTTTAATCGATGACAGCGCTAAAGTTATTCATGTGCGATCGGCATCGCGTCTAGGAAAGTCAGATTTAGGCGTCAATCGCCAGCGAGTTGAATCAATCCGCGCTAAATTTAACTCGCTTTAGTCGGTTTGGACGGATATCAGCAAAGATTCTCCGTTCCAACAATTGATAAAACAAGCCCCATTACAGCTATTTTCCAGTAAATAGACCTGCTAATTGGGTAAGGGCAAGGCACAGTGCCAAGCCCTGACGATTTTGTAGTCCAAAGAAATAAAAACGGCTGTAATTCTAAATTCCTGGAGTTAGCAGACTTGCTCAATTTTTGTCATGGAGAAGTTGATTAATTTGACTTTGCAGTTTTTCCCGTAAGCCTTGAGCATTGCGGTAAGTTGAGACGGCTTTTGAGCTAGCTTGTGATGTTTCTAAAGACGGTTGATCAAGCGGTTGGATATAGTAGCGCAGGCGAGTTCTCATTGCCCAAACGCCCATCGAGGGGAAGAGAGCAAAGATCAGCATCAACGGGGAAAGGGGTAGAAAGGGAAGGGAGAGTAACTTGGCGATGCGTTTGAGATGATACCCCCAAGGATGCAAAAACTCACTACCAATGCAGACTACGGGGAGAATCGGAATTTGATAGCGATCGCTCAATCGAATAAAGCTAGGATGAAAGGTTTCCAGCTGGTAGCGCTTTGCCCAACCCTTGCGAGGGCCGTGTAAACCTTCTGGGGTATAAAGCAGAGTGGTTTTATCGGCAACGGCAGCTTCAAAAGCATCCGCTTCTGCCCTAACCCCCCCCAAAGCATTTGCCCATCCCGGCGGTAGCCACCAGATCATCCAAGCATGGTCAAATAAAGACACACCTGCAATCGGTTGGACTGTCCATCCCTTCGTCTGGCTAAGGAGAGTCCCCAAGCCCAATACATCCCAAGGGAAGGACATCCCTGCATGGTTCATCGCCACAATCAAAGGCCCAGTTTCGGGCAAATTCTCCGCCTGATGCAACTCCCCGCGAAAGTAGTATTTTACGATCGGGGTAAGGATTTCCTGGCTGAAGGCTTGCTGGTAGTTGGGGTCAAACTTACTCACTTCCGGGCGAGGTAAACGACAACCTAGACGCAACCAGCGAATCAGTAAGGCAAGATAAAAGCCACCGGGAATCAAAAATAAGCCATATTCCAGCCAGTTCCAGCCATCAGGATCGGCATGGTAGTGCTGCCAATGACGGTTAAATAAAATTAGCCAGCCTGGGGGATACCACAGGCAAAACCAATCGAACCAGGTGAATCGGTAGGGAGAGTTTGAGGATTGCGGCATTCGGTAGCACTAGGTTTGAGCGCATCCTATTTAATAATCTGAATTAGCTAAGAATGCCCTCTGTCAGATAGCAGATTTTTGCTTCTATCGATTGGGAATTTGATACTCAAGCAGATGTAATGTATTGCCCGCTAAATTTTGCTTGTCATTTACTCTAACGATTGTTCCACCAAGGGATTCGGGAATTTTTCGACTGGCAATATTTTGCTTGTCAACGGGATAAGTTAGGTAGTCGCAATTTATATTTTTAACTGCCCACTGTTTAATTCCCGCGATCGCCTCTCGTCCATATCGATTGCCATGTGCCAACTTCTTCAGCCAAATTCCTAACTCTGGCTGCTTATCTAGGTTGTGAAGTCCAGCACAACCCAAGAATTCTTGAGTTTGTTTTAACAAGATAACCAGTTGTAAGTTTGTCCCTGCTTGCAGTCCTTGTAATGATTCCTGAATAAAGGTTTCTGTCTCGGCGATTGTTTTGGCTGGCTGGGGATAGGTATAGGAGGTAATTTCTTCAGTAAATTCTGAAAAAATCGCTTCCTTATACTCCATCGAAATTGGTTTTAGTAAAAGGCGAGAGGTTGAAATTTCTACATCCAGGAGATTCATAAACGGCTTGGGCAAATTAGCGATCGCCCTTTATAAATAGGGGACAGGTAGAGGAATTCAATCCACAATCGTCAAGATTATTCCTACTAGCGAACCTAAAAGCAACGAGACAATCGCCAAGGCATTAATCCCAAAACCAGGCAATCGTTTTTCAGTAGCTTGATAGTAGCCCCAAGCGTATACTAGGCGTCCAACTATCCAGATGGCTCCAATTACAGCTCCCCAAATTGGGCTGACAAACAAGGAAAATAGCCACAAGCTTGGTATAAACAGTACGAGCTGTTCTAATGTATTTTGTTGGACTCGAAATACTCTGTCAAAATCTGGATCTCCTGAAGTTTGAGGAGGAAGCACTTTGTATTTCATCCTCGCTCTACCCACATTAGCGGTGAAGGCAAAGTAGAGCATTAACGCCAGAACAGTTACTAAGCTTGTCCAGGAAAACTCTTGAAGAGCGATCGCCATAAAAAATTCCTCAGATTGTTAATATGCCAACCCTTTGAGGTTCGCCCTCACTCTTTCCCTGAAACAACGGCTTCAGCAGAGTAGCGGATACCTGCTTCTTTGAAGCGTCTCAAGGCTTCACCTAGGCGATCGCATTCCGCAATCAAACTCACCCGCACGTAGCCCTCACCCGCCTCACCAAAAGCATTCCCCGGCGTCACAACCACCCCGGTTTTTTGTAAAACATCCAGAGCAAAGTCCGTCGAACCCTCACCGGGAGGGCAAGGTACCCACAAGTACATCGTCGCTTTTGTTTTAGGCACAGTCCAGCCGAGTTGCCCCAAGCCTTCTATGAGAAAATCACGACGGCGACGGTAGCGGGCTTGCACTTCGCTGACATAAAGATCCGGTAGCTGTAAGGCAGTTTCAGCGGCAGTTTGCAAGACAGCGAAAATGCCGTAGTCCAGATTCGTTTTCAGAGTCCGCAATCCCTGAATTACCTGGCTATTCCCGACAACGAAGCCCACACGCCAGCCTGCCATGTTATAGGTTTTTGACAGGGTATGGAACTCAACGCTGATTTCCTTAGCACCGGGAATTTCTAACAAGCTGGTGGGCTGGTAGCCATCAAAGGCGAGTTCGGCATAACACAAGTCATGCACTAAAAGGATTTCGTGCTTGCGGGCAAAGGCGACAATGTCCTCAAAAAATTCACGCGGCGCAGTCGCAGCCGTGGGGTTGTTGGGATAGTTGAAATAGAGAATTTTGGCTTTCTGGGCAACGTCATCAGGAATTGCGCCTAGATCGATCAGCCAGTCGTTTTCCGGTTTGAGAATGAGGTTGTGAATCTTCCCCCCCGCAATCACCGGGCCCCGGAAGTGAGCCGGATAGGCAGGGCTGGGGACTAATACCAAATCGCCGGGATTGATATAGGCTAGGGCGAGATGTCCCAGTCCTTCCTTGGAACCCAATAGGGGTAAGGCTTCGCTATCGGGGTTGAGGTCAACATCGTAGCGGCGACGGTACCAAGAGGTAATGGCGCGGCGGAAATTCGCAGTGCCTTCAAAGGGCGGGTAGCCATGATTAGCCGGATTTTGCAATGCCGCTATTGCTGCTTCGATGACGGGTTGTGGTGCTGGGCCATCGGGATTTCCCATGCCCAAGTCAATCAAATCCAGCCCTTGTTCTCTTGCACGAGCTTTCAGTTCATCAAGACGGGCAAAAACATAGGGCGGCAACGCACTCACACGCCCTGCTGGAGTTAGCCAATTTAAAGACATCGCTTTTACCGCATTCTCCATAACTAAATGAACCACACCAGCCATCTAGAACAAGCGCAACGTCACGAGCGAACTCCTGCTGCTGCTTTGCCATTGTCCTTTCTGCTGCGATGCACAAATCTATCAACTCTGCCCCTAGATCGTCAATTCTCTGACGCGAGATTAATAGGGCTGCGATTTCCATCAACTAAGCTTGTTGTTGAAACCATCGCCGCCATCAGTTGTTCAGGCACCACTGTAAAGGGGAGACGATGAATATCCGAGGCTTTACCGCAAGCGATTTCTGCCGCCTGTCGCAACTCTGCTAAAGTGATGTGACCCAACCCCAAATCGTCGAGGGTTTGGGGCAATCCAATCTCGCTATAAAACTTCAGCAACTGTTGTCGTGCGGAAGCGGCAAGCTGATTACCCTGAATCATTTCTTCTAAGCGCAACTGCACAAGAATGCCGTAGGCAACCTTTTCACCATGCAGGGCATTATGGGCAGCAGGGATATGAGTCAAGCCGTTGTGGACAGCGTGGGCAGCAACTGTGCGACATTGGGCACCCCCCAAGCCACCGATAACACCTGCTAATAAGACCGTGGCATCTACGACTTCTCGCCACTCCTCTCCACCGGGTTCTTGCAGGGCAGCCGCAGACTTTTGGAAGAGGATATCTCGCAGGACTCTGGCTTGTTGAACTGCCGCGATAATCAGCGTCGCCGGAGAGCTGCCGCTACTGACTGACGCTTCGTACCACTTGGCTAACGCATCGCCAATTCCCGCCACTAAGGTACGTTGTGGTGCCGTTTGAATCAGGCTGTAGTCGAGTAACAATAAGTCAGGACATTTGTCAAGGGCGACATCGTACTCAAAGGCACCCTGCTCAGAGTAGATATTCGACAAAGCTGTCCAAGCCGCACAGGTAGCAGCGGAAGTCGGGATGGTGACAATCGGTAACTGGCACTGATGAGCCAACAGTTTTGCTGTATCTAATGCCTTACCGCCACCGATACCGATAATCACATCGGCTTGATGTTTGTTCGCTGCGGCTCGCAGAGATGCCAAAGATACTTCGCTGCAATCGGGACTGTAGGAGGCGGGGGCAGATTTAAGTTGCTGAGGCAGTAAAATTGCTTGCAACTGAGGAGTAAAGCTAGCTAGGGTGCGATCGCCTCCGACAATTAAGGGACGTTTTCCCAAGCGAGCGATCGCTTCTCCTGACTCAGCTAATGCCTGTTCGCCCCGCAGTATTTGCCTTGGGGCAACGAAAAGCGATAACAAAGAAGAACGAAAGGTTTGAGTTGACAACTTCTTCGCGGCAGATTGATTGCTCATATTTTGTGTATTTAACACTACCATCTCTTGAGGGAGGGTGAGAGTCCTGAGTCGGTGAGTCCTGAGTCCTGAGTTGGGGAGAAAGTATGAAGGGTGAAGTATGAAGTATGAAGGGTGAAGTATGAAGGGTGAAGTATGAAGGGTGAAGTATGAAAGGTAAGAGGTAAGAGGTTCTCCCCCGCTCCCCTGCTCCCCTGCACCCCTGCACCCCTGCACCCCTGCACCCCTGCACCCCTGCACCCCTGCACCCCTGCACCCCTGCACCCCTGCACCCCCGCTCCCCTGCTCTTAACTGGGTAACTGAGCGAAGCTTTCGGGAAAGACTTCGACTTGCATCTGCTCATCTTCGCGAATGGCAAGCGATCGCTTTGCTTGTCCTAGGAAAAGGGGTTGGGAAATTCCGGGTTCTGGATGAGTGACAGTGCGGGCGCGGATGATTAGCAAATTGTCTACCCCACCCCGGCGTCCCAGAGAATACAAGTCAGCGGCGGCTTGCTGAAGTGTTGCCTCCAACTGAGTAGTCGTGATTTCTGGTTGCACTTTAATCACTACTTCTGGGCCACCGTTGTCGTAGACTACCGCATAGCGAAGGGCACCAGGAATTGTGGTGCGGCTAAAGAGTCCCAGACTCAGTCCAAACAGACCTACCGTTAGCACGCCTAAAAAGCCTGTAACTCCTACTAAGCGAAAGCGGATACCCCATTTGAAGAGAAAGGCGATCACGACAAGAACAGCAGAAATAATGGTGACGATGCCTAACCACTTTCCGGCAGTAATAAAATCAATAGGTAATTGCAAATCCATAGGTTAAATAATCAGGACGGGGTTAAGTGGTAACAGTAGGGTTTTTCGCCCTCAATTTGACCAGCTTTCATCTTCATCCTATCAGCGTCACCAACAGAGTAAGGCAGCTTAGGAGTGATTCGCCATTCCCCATCACTTTATTTGCCTCCAATCGCGTCTTGGTGCTACTGAGTCGCCGCATCGCTCGCTTGGCGTAGGGTGAACAAAGTCAGCTCTGGTGGCGCGTTAATTCGCACTGGCACACGGCTAAAACCAATCCCCCGGTTAATGTAAAGACGATTTCCTGGCTGCCCGTAGTCTTCAACCCAGCCAGCAGCAGGCACCAAATCCTCTTCGTCACTCACCAAGAACCACATAGGCGTCAAGCCAAATGGCAACAGGCGAATCTGCCCTCCGTGGGTGTGTCCCGCAACAGCAAGTGGGGCAGTATTGGCAGGCAAAGCTTCAAAAGTCTTAGGATTGTGCATCATCACCAGCCTAGGGGCATTGTCTGGTACCTGGGCTAAGGCAACTTTTGGCTTGTCCTCTTTGGGTAGGTGCGGCCCTATCCCCACTAAGTACAAAGCTGCCTCATCTGTCTGGCTTTGTGTCTGAGTAAGGTTTAGCGGCACCGCCTCATTCTTTAATACCCTCACCCCTGCTGCTTTTAACGCTTCCTGCACTTGCACAGATAAACGCTCATCCCTGGGTGCTTGCTGCTTGTTTATCCCATAGTCATGATTGCCCAACACAGCATAGGTAGGGATGCCAGCTTCTACCAGTGGGCGAATCAGTGCAGTGACTTTCTTTAGCTCTGTCGTTGGATCTTTGCCGGGATGGTAGATAAAGTCGCCAGCGATCAGCACGATTGCTGGACGTTCTGCAACTAATTGCTCAACAATGCGGCGGATGGTGGAGGTATTATCCCACCACATCCCCACCTGCATATCGGCAATAACGCCAACCTTTTTCCCCTGCCAAGGAGGGGGAAGACTGGGAATTTCTGCAATTTCCTCTTCTCGGTCAATCCAGTAAGGTTCGATTGCCACACCCCAAATTAGATAGGTGCTGACTACTCCCAACAAACCGAGTAAGAGGTATTTAATAAACTTGTACTTCATTATGGGCTTAGGTCGCGCCTATTTTTAGATGAGTTCCGGTCAGACCAAATTGGCAACTGATTAACTTTTTGTAACGTTAGCTCTACATAAGTGGTGCCGTTCTCGTTAACTGGTTTGACACCAAAGTAGCCTTCCGAACCATCATGAGCATGGGGGCCACTGAAGCCTGCGCTGTAACGTCCCTGCCAACGCGCTCGATTAAACGGGGAGGTAACAGTCCAAGGCCAGCGAGAGGGGAAGAGAATGCTACCAAGGTCTTCTATCCAGTCTCGACGCCCTTGGAGGTGGTAGACGTCATCAGCTGCGTCAAACCCATGATTTCCCGCAAAAACACCACCAATGGATAAGACAACGATCTGAGCATCTAGCCACTGATCTAGATAAGTGGCGGCACCGAGGGCGACCTGTGCGCCGCCACTGGTGCCAACGAGGACAATTTTCAGCGGTGATGATGAGGAAGTAGAGATAGATTGGGCGGCATTCATCTGGTCAATGATGGCACTGGCAACTCCCTGGTTGTAGATGGGGCTGTAGCGGTCATCAATGGAAATCGCAAATCGCCAGAGATTGCGGATTTTGATCAGGATGTCTGCCATTCCTAATGGGCCATCTGCCTGTTCGGCAAAGCGCCAGAGAGGAGCGAGAAAGCGCTCTCCCCCTAAACTTTCGTTGGCGACGGAGTACGCAAAGACGCCTTCAACAGCAACGCAGTCGGGATGATTTTTCTCTAAGCCCTTGAGAAAGATTTTTTCTCCTGGAACCAACCGAGTGGCTGAAAAATTTCCCACTCCCGCCAAAAAGATGATGTAGCAATTAGTCGTTGAAGATTGGGCAACAGCAGGGGAGCGATCGCCAGAAGGTAAGCCTTTAAACGTCTTGTTTTTCAAACCTAAAGTGTTTGCCCCTTCGTTCAACCACCACATCAGCGTTCCCACAGGAGAGAGTGTTCCCCAAACCAAAAGGATGATTCCCGCTAAAATTAGTAGCTTTAAAGCTCCCCCCCGCAGCCACAGCAGTATCCGCTCGATTAAGTGCAGCATTTAAGTTTTGTCTTATTCAGTGGTGTTAGTCATGACAACTGATGATTAACAGATATTGTAGATATTTGAGCGAATTTGGTAAGAATCTGAATCACTGTGAGCAACCAGGAAATCAGACGGAGTTTAGGTAGAACCATCTGGAAGGCACTCTCTTTAGATGGTGATTTTTATGAAAATGCTCGTAATACGCCCCTAAACCGAGCTACAGCCCGATCAATCGTGATTTTAGCCGCTCTGTCTTATATGTTAGGAAGTGCGTTGATTTTGTTGGTTAATCGAGCCAGTTTGCCGCTGTTTCTATTGGCGTTACTTCTGAGTGGGCTAAGTGTGACTGCGGGTTACTATTTTTGGACATTTACCATCTGGCAGATTGGGAAGTGGCTCCGACGGAGTTCTTTAACCTATGGTGAGTTGCTGATTCCCATTGGTTTTGCCTATGCTCCCCAGGTATTAAACTTTTTAACGTTGATTCCCTTGCTAGGAAGACCGATTGAGCTAGTATTATCTGCCTGGAGTTTGCTGGCGGTGATTGTGGCGGTGCGGCAAGGGTTAGATATCACCACGCTTCGGGCGGCACTAATTTGTTTGGTGGGTTGGCCCCTGATACAGACGGCGATCGGCTCAGTCCAAGTCTTTGAACAGTGGTTAGTAAGAACTCAAGGAGTATCACTGCTCTAAGACTGACGCAAATTCTCAAATCAACATCTGCTCAAGCTTGCTCTTTCGATATTCCCAGTCGAGCATGATAGAGCTAAGGAAATTGTAGAAGTCTGGGCTGTGATCGGGGTGCTTTAAGTGGCATAGTTCATGGGTTACGACATAATCAATGCATCGAGAAGAAGCGCGGATCAGATCGCGGTTAAGAATCATCGTGCCACTAGCGGTCAAGCTGCCCCAACGTTTAGAGAGTTGCCGAATTTGAAGGGGTGGGCGATCGCACCCTAACCGCTTAAACGCTGCGAAACAGATATCCAACCGTTCCTCAAACTTTAGTCGTGCCTTCTCCAGATACCAGTTCTCCAGCAGTTCGCGGGTCATATCATTGTTGTCTGGCTGGGGTGTTTCTACAGTGAGGAATCGCCCCTTCAGCTTTACAGAGGATTGGGCACTTTGCTGGACTTTTAGGCGGTACTGCCGTCCCAGGTAAAGGTGCGTCTCGCCGCTAACATATTGACGCGGTGGGGTACGGGGTTCAAACTGGCTGAAATAGTTTTGCTGCTTAAGAATCCAGCGGGCGTGGTTCTTGACGCGCCGATCTATCTCCTCCAGCAGAGCGTCGATAGGGGCTTTGACGGTGACGGTTCGATTGGGGTGGACGGAGATGTCCAGTGTTTTCCGGCTTGAGCGGATAATCTCAAACTCGATCGCCTTATCCCCGTAAGTGATGCACCGATGCGTCTCAACAATCATGCTGCCATTCTGCGTCTCGCCAGTTGTAGCGACTGCTGGATGATTTCATCCATCTCGTCATGGCTCAGTTGAATGCCATGCTGGTCGCGTACCACATCATACAGATAATCATCGATATGGTTCATCATGTCCTTCTGGACATCTTCGTTGTTGACCCAATCAACAATCACCTGCCCTCGAATGATATCGCAGATAGCAATGGCTGCTTCAGCACTAACCGTTTCAACCGTTTCCCGTTTCTGGGCGTGCTTTTCGACAAAGGGCTTGAGCAAGCCATAGAGCGCCATAGCATCTGGATTTTGCAGCAACTCTTCCGATTGATGGTCTTCAGGTTGGCGGTTCACGATCGCATCTCGAATCTCTTCAGCCCGTTGCAGGTACTCTGCCTCCGAAATCCGTTTGGCGCGAAAGTCGTCGATCGCCTGCTGAACCATTTCTGAGAACTTCTTATAGAACGCCGGGTCTTCATCCATGCGCTCGGTAATGGTGCGCTTGGTGGCACTGGCGATCGTGTCTGCTTTGGAGGCAGGGGTATCTTGTTGTTCAATCGTTGTCCGAAATGCCGTCTCGTCAAAGATGTTGACGGGAGGAGCAATTTGAATCACTTCATTGGCAAAGACGTGGGTATCCAAAAGTTTCTGGATTTTGGGTTCCAGATCCCGGTAGTCAACTGCTTCTTGATAGCGCAGCTTCACGGCTGCCTTCAGGTTTTGAAACCGTTTGAGGTCACGCTTGTAGAGGTCAATCTTATAATCAGGGGTTTCTAGGAGGAATTTCTCAGACGACAAGGCGATCGCCAACGCTTTTGAGAACAGTGCCAACCGTTCGTAAAACTCGTGTCGGCGCTCCTCATTGGCAAGGAACCGCTCGTACTCTTCCTCATCCCGCTTGTTACTAATCTCTTTAAAAATGTCTAGCAGGTCGGCATGACGTTTAGGCAGCTTGCTGATCTCCTCACGGATATTCGTGAGCGTGCCTGCCAGGTCTTCCTCGTCAAAGCCTTCCAAAGCATTGTAGGCTGTTAGGGCTTTATCCAGTTCGCCCAAAACACCCACATAGTCAAGGATGTAGCCAAATTCCTTCTCGTTATTGGCGATCGCCTCAGAACTGCTACCAGGTTGTGGGTTGGGAACCTCAACGGAGTAAAGACGATTGACGCGGGCGATCGCCTGCAACAGGGAATGTTCTCTGAGAGAACGAGTCAGGTATAGAACGGTATTACGAGGTGCATCGAACCCAGTCAGCAGCTTATCCACCACAATCAGAATTTCTGGTGTGTCGCCGTATTTAAAGCTGTTGATGCTCTGCTGATTGTACTCGCGCTCTGAGCCATAGCGTTTCATCATTTGCTGCCAGAACTTTTGAACCTCATCAGTGGGTTCACCTTCCACCTCTTCGTATCCTTCGCGATCGTCGGGTGGGGAAATGATGACTTCGGAAGTAACGTAGCCGAGGTCGTCCAGAAATTGTTTGTACTTCAAGGCAGACGCTTTACTGGGCGCAACCAGTTGAGCTTTGAAGCCTGTGCCCTGCCAGTTCTGGCGGTAGTGTTCGCTGATATCGAAGGCGCGACAGTAGATGGTTTGCTCCGTTTTTTGGAGCATGGAAGCTTGACTGTACTTCTTCTTCAGATCAACCTTCTGCTCATCAGTGAGTCCCTGGCACAGCCGATCGAACCAAGCATCAATGCCCTTCTGGTTAACTTCCTGCTCGCTGTGGCGACCTTCATAGAGTAATGGCACCACTGCATGGTCTTCCACTGCACGGCGAATCGTGTAGGGCGGATCGATAATGCCGCCAAACTTCGCAAAAGTGTTCTTCTGCTTCTTCATCAAAGGAGTTCCCGTGAACCCCAGGTAGCAGGCATTGGGAAAGACTATCTGCATTTTGGGATGGAAGGAGCCGTACTGACTGCGGTGGCTTTCATCAATCAGGATAAAAATATTGGGGTCAGGGTCTTCAAACCTCCGAACCCGTAGGGCTGCTGTGAATTTGTGGATCAGGGTAGTGATGATTTCAGTCTTTTCTTCAATCAACCGAACGAGGTTCCGACCAGAATCTGCCTGTTCGGGATGCATTCCGCAACTGGCAAAGGTTTTCTTGATTTGATCGTCCAGGTCGGTGCGATCGGTGACGATGACAATGCGGTGAGTGGGGATGTCAGGATCGAGAGCTAAAGCTCTTGCCACCATCACCATCGTCAGCGATTTGCCAGATCCCTGGGTATGCCAAATGACTCCACCTTTACGTCGTTCCTGGGCATCAAGCTGTTTCACCCGTTTCAGAATGTCTTTTACAGCAAAGAACTGTTGGTAACGGGCAATCTTCCGAACACCACCATCGAAAACTGTGAATTGGTAAGCCAGGTCAAGTATTCGCTCTGGGCGGCACAGGCTATAGATGGCACGGTCTTGCTCTGTGACCTGTCGCCCGTCTGCCTCTAGTGCGTCAAAATGACGGCGGGCTGAGGCAAAGTCCCCGGAAAAGAGAATTGCCTTCTGGTCATCATGTAGGGGAGTGTTGACTAGGGTTTGGATGTCCTGCTCTTTATCGTATTGTTCGCGCCAACACGCCCAAAATTTTGCTGGAGTTCCCGTAGTAGCGTAACGGGCTGAGTTTTTGTTGGTTGCTAGTAGCAGTTGGGTGTAGGTGAAGAGTTTAGGAATGAATTCGTCGCGCTGGTTGCGAATGCACTGGGAAATCGCCTGCTCAACTTCAGTTTTAGGAGATTTGCATTCAATCACGGCGAAGGGGATGCCGTTGACGAACAGCACAATATCAGGGCGGGCTGTTTCGGTGCTGCGGGTTCGTTCAACACTAAACTCAGCAACGACATGAAATACGTTGTTTTGCCAGTTGCGCCAGTCAATGTAGCGTAGGCTATAGCTTTTGGAATTCCCTTCGATCGTTTGCTCCAGGCTGGTGCCAAGGGTTAGGTAGTCGTAGATTTCTTCGTTCGTCTTGAGTAATCCGTCGTACCGGAGGTTTTTGAGGCGTTGAATGGCTTCCTGGATGTTTGCCTCGGTGAACAGATACTCCTGTCCCTTGAAGGTGATGCGGTTGAGTTTCTTCAACTGGCTGTAGAGAATGTCTTCCAGCAGTACATTGCTGAGTTTGCCGCGCCGTTGTTTCTGTACCGCCTCGGACGGCAAATATTCATAGCCCAAATTGATCAGCAGTTGCAGGGCAGGGATTTGGGACAAATATTTTTCATTGAACCGGAAGCCTTGGGTCATGTTGCGCCTGGATCATGCTTGGAGGGTGGTGGGGTCAAAATCTTCCCAGTTGCGGTCTTGGGCATCAAGGATGGCTTTGAGAATATCGGCAATAATGCGGTGGGGGCGTATGCCTAAAGGGCATGCTTCGCCAACGTGGAGTGCCAGCGGCGATATGATTTCTAGAGTGCCTCGGTAGTATGCAACACGGGTGCTTCGCTTTTCTCCCATCTCCAGCAGCAGCGATTCAAAGTCCTGCCAGGATAGGTTATGAATGCTGACTGTGCTGTCGGGGGCAAGTTCGATCGCGTGAATGGGAACAGTAATCGTCATGGCGCAAACCAGTTTTCTAGGGTCAAGTTTTGAAAGTTGGTGTAATCAGAAACATTGTTAGTGATAAGAATAAGGTTGTTGACATGGGCGATCGCTGCAATTTGTCCATCCTGAAAAGCAGGGGGTTGACCGATCGCTGTGAGTCGAGCGCGTTCTGAAGCGTGCCAGGTAGCTGCTTCTTGGGTGTAAGACAGAATTGGAAATGTATCCTGTACCTCCTCAAGGTATTGCTCAAGGGTTTCGCGTCTTCTAGAGGGAGGTAATCGCCGACAACCAAAAAAATCTCGTGCCAGGTGATAGATGCGATCGCAATGTCATTGGTATAACGGCGCATGGTTTCAACCACAATCGGCGTGGGTTGAGGTCTAATCGGTTCGGAAAGGATGTTGGTATCAATTAGATAACGACTCATAGGTTCACGTCCCGTCCCGGAGAACGATCGCGCACATCTCCCCAAATTTCATCAGGGTCAATTTCAATCCCCTCAGCTTGCATTTGGGCGCGGAGTTGCTCAAGTTTCTGCCAAAATTGGGATTTTGGTGGATTGGGTTGAGCGCGTTCGATCTCATGCTCGATCGCCCGAATCACAAACTCCTGCAAGTTCTCAGGGTTACCTGCGATCGCCTGCACCTGTGCCAACAGTTCGGGGGGAAGTTGGAGGGTAATGGGTTGAGTAGTCATGGGGCATACCTCTGAATGTTTGATGATTTGAATTGAGAGATTGCTAAGCTGCCTCCTGAACTGCAACACGCCATTCTCCTGTCAAGAGTTTCTGCATTAGCCCACGTTTTTGTCTTTGCAGACAAGCGCAATATTGATGCAGAAGACTTATCTCGTGATCTGAAGCCTCAAGCACATCAACAATCTTTCTCTGCTCCAACAAGGAGGGAACTACAATTGGAAAATCACATACATCTTTTCTTGTAATATTTGGATCTTTACGGCTACTAGCTGCAAAACGTTTCCAATAGTCAACTTTTGCGTTTAGATACTGGAGAAGATACTCAGGTAAGACAATACTTTTATCTACCTGAATAGCTGATATTGCTTGGTTAACTGCTGCATCAATCTTAAGCAAGCCAGTTCTACCAATCTGATTAAAACCACCATACATGGCAACCAAAACAGTACCTTTAGGAAACACGGAGCAAGCTGTTTGTTTAATTGCAGTATCAGTTATTAATTCGGCAGTTTTATAAATGAATCCATTATTAAGATCCATTGTTTTTACCCAAGGAACTGTACCAGCCTTAAAGTATGATTCGTAGTTTGCTCGTAGCGGGGTTGAACCAGACTTAACCTGAGAGATCTCCCCAATTTTTGTTTGATGAGATTTCTCAAAATTAAGAAGTTTACTCAAAAGAGCAGTTCTAAGATTCTGTTTCGCTTCGATCGCCCTCTCCGTCAGCGCGATCGCCTCATCCCAAGTCGCTAAAATCTCAGCAATTCTCTTTTGCTCCTGAATTGAAGGTACAGGTATTAGAAACTGCTCTTTAAAAACAGTAGGATTTATGTTTGCTTGACTTACTCCTTTGGTTGCCAATTTTTTCAAACGCTGTTGTGCTGGATTTGAATTCAAGAAATAGTCTACAAATTCTGGCAAAATTTGACTTGTGTTGAACTGAAAACGCACTAGATAGGAAGCAAAAACAGCAAGTTGATTCGAGTCATAAATTGCAACTTTGCCTACCAAGTCATAACTGTTAGTTCGATTAAGAAGAATATCTCCTGGTAGTAAACGAAACTTCTCAACATCCTCCTGCCCAATTGAAACTTTTGCTAAATCGTTGAGTAGGACTTTACCACTCACCAAATTTTTCATTCCAATAATCGGCGTTGAACCTTCTGCATCAGATGCAATTGAAAGCCCGTATTGAGATAACTTAACAACTTTGCCAATTGGCACCACGATCCAATCAAGCGGCAACCAGCCAATCTCGGTTTTATAGTAACCTGGGCGCTCAATACCTCTATTTGGCATGACCAAGCTCCTTTAAATAAATTGCCATTTTGCTTTGCACAGTAGCTAGCTCTTTCTCCAGAAGATCAATCTCTTTCTGCACCTCCAAAATGTCAATTTCCTCTTCCTCCTCAAAGGTATCGACATAGCGCGGAATATTCAGGTTGAAGTCGTTGTCTTTAATTTCCTCAACAGGCACCGCACGGGCATACTTCGCCACATCCTGCCGCACCAGGTAAGCCTGAGCAACTTTCTCCACATGCTCATCCAGCAACGCATTCTGGTTCTTTCCAGGCTGATAATCATTGCTGGCATCAATAAACATCACATCCCGACGGTTTTCATTCGCCCCTCCCTCTTCCCGTGAGCGATCAAACACCATAATCGCAACAGGAATCGACGTACTGGGAAACAGGTTGGGCGGCAACCCAATCACCGCGTCTAGAATATTCTCCTCAATCAACTTCTGCCGAATCCGCCCCTCACCCGCCCCTCTAAACAGCACACCATGCGGCGCAATCACTGCCACCCGCCCATCTTTCGGCAAGGCGGTCTCAATCATGTGGGTGATAAAGGCATAATCGCCCTTCGTCTTCGGAGGCACTCCTCGCCAGAAACGGTTATAGGTATCTTTGTCCGCACTCTCCGCCCCCCACTTCTCCAGCGAGAACGGTGGATTCGCCACCACCACGTTGAACTTCATCAGCTTGTCCAGTTCCACCAGTGCTGGACTGTTCAACGTATCGCACCACTCAATTCGAGCGGCATCCATCCCATGCAGAAACATATTCATCCGCGCCAGCGCCCAGGTGCCACCGTTCACCTCCTGCCCAAACAGTGAATAGTTGCTACTGCCAACCTCCTTCGCCACCTCAATCAGCAGCGAACCCGATCCACAAGCTGGATCACAGATGCGATCGCCCGGTTTAGGCTGCGCCAGCTTTGCTATCAACTTCGAGATTTGCTCTGGCGTAAAGAACTCGCCTGCCTTCTTCCCGGCTCCCGTTGCAAACCGTTCAATTAAATAGATGTAGGCATTGCCAATAATGTCCTCACTCACCCGCGACGGGCGCAGATCCAGCTTCGGGTTCGCAAAGTCCTCCAGCAAATTCTTCAGGCGGCGATTACGATCCTTCGTCCGTCCCAAGTTTGCCTCAGAGTTAAAGTCAATATTGCGGAACACCCCATCCAACTTGGCTTTGTTCGTTGGATGTTCTTCAATCGCCTCCAAAGCCATATTGATCAGTTCCCCAATGTTGTCTGCGCCCCGCTGCTCATACACATCGAAGAAGTTAGCACCCTTAGGAATCACAAAGCGTTCGCGCTCTAGTTTGCGCCGGATGCGCTCGTCATCATCCTCATACTGCTTCTGGTACTTCTCATAGTTATCCTTCCAAATCTCGCTGATGTATTTCAAAAACAGCATCACCAGGATGTAGTTCTTATATTCGGACGGGTCGATCACTCCCCGGAAGGTATCGCACGCCTGCCAGAGAATACTGTTAATTTCGTCTTGCTTGATCTTCGTTGTCTCAGCCATCTTTCCCCTTCTTCCTACTCCGCTTTGACCTGTTTCATTAACACAGCATTGGTATACACCTGACGCTTACGGGTGAGTTTATCCATAATCTGCTGCTCCCGCTGGCTCAGAACTGCAACCTCGGCAATTAACTGCTGTCTTTCTAGAGGCGGTAGTTCAATCTTCAACTCGCCCAACTCCGTGTTACTCACCGACAGCAAGCTACTCCCCTTAGAAAATCGTTTGATCTGATACTGCCCGTAGGGTTGGTTGATATACCAGGCGATGTAACCGGCGATCGCCTTCTTCACCCGAATGACTGTCAACAATTCAGACGCAACGCACTGCCCAACATCCTGCGAGACCAAGGCAGCCGTATTCGAGACTCCCTTCGAGCGAAACAAAATATCGTCCTTCTTGAGCAAATGTTCGGGCTTCAGATCCTCAATCTGTACCCGATAGACATCGCTCAGCTCCAATTGATTGTACTGATCAATATCCTTCATCTGGATAACGCCAACAGTTCCGTTTGGGTCGCGCTCCACGCTGCTGCGGAAGGCGTAACCAATGCGGATTGATGCAATATCCCTGAGTTTGACCTGTGTCATCGAACCAGACGCCAATGCGCCAACTAATTTAATTAAGACAGCGAGGCAACAGAATTACGGGCTACCCCGCTGTCAGTGTTTATGGTTCAGGTCTTCACCTGCTCAGGCACTTCATATAGAAGAACCTAGGCGAGCACGAACCTACCAGTCAACGGATGCCTCCGCTACCGTAGTCACCTGATGCGAACAGATATGACGCACTGGACAATAGCGGCACTCTTTCGCACTAGGCGTAACAGGCGGCAACTCATCCGACCGCATCATTGTCACCAAGTCTCGAACCCGTCGTTTAAATTCCTCCGTCACAGCCAACGAGTGAACCTCCACAGCACTATAGTCCTGGTAAACCAGCCGCCCTTCTGGAATCTGCTGGATACCGTGCAGTTTCACCACCGGAACAAATAGCATATAGAGCAGAACTTGTGCCTGATCAGACGAACGGGGCTGACCAGTTTTAGCATCCACGATCAGAACCTCTTCCCCTCGAATTGCCACAATGTCGGGTGTGCCTGAAATGACTGCACGCCCTGCGTTGACTTTGAAGGAATTGGAGTCCTCGGCATAGACTGTGTACCCCTGGCTTCGCAACTCCTGAGCATACTGAACCAGCAAGCCCTGATGCTTGATCTTGTACCCCTCAGCATCAAAGTCACCGTCCGCCTTGGGAACCGAAAAGTTCGCCTGGGTGTGGAGCGAAGATAAACATTGGCGATCTCCAGCGAGAGCCTTTGCCAACCAGCTAGGGTGGATATATGGCTGATTTCGAGCTTTCAGCCCCAGGTCAGCAGCAACCAGAGTTGGAGGAGACACCGCCGCCGGAGTAGCAGCCACAGCGACGGCGCTGGAGTTGCCAACCAGTTGAACAGAACCATGAGAAGCGGAATCCGCTTCGTTGACGACGTAATTTGCCATAATGGAATCAACCTTTTTAATTAACGAGTTCCAGGTGACTGGAACTTTTTTGTGGGCTTCGTTACCGTTGTAACTCGTTTACTGCATCAAAAGTTTCAGGGTTAGCCTTATCTTGCCACAGTAATTTAGTGACGTCAATATCTTTCGTTGTTAACGGATTACAACATAAGTAAACGCCACTCACGAAGATTCCAGATGAAGAGTTATCGGTTTAATTTGTTGGAAGCAGCGAATTGCCGCTCAACCACCCCTGTAGCCCGACATTTATCAGGCTCATGCTTAAGCGGCTTGCAGCCCCTTCCTGAGATCTCAAATGGGTTCTATAAGGGTATGGCAATGCCCCTACGAAAGAATTAACGTTTTCACCTCTGGTCTGCGTCAGTCCTGTGCTCTAGCGCCTTGATTACCATTAAGTATCGCTCTTGAATATCTTCTCGATCTAGCTCCTCCGATATTGTCTCTTGGCTGTCCCTCTCGATCGCCTTGGCATGTCGCAGCAGCGCCGCACGGTCTTTTTCGTAGCGGGTGAAGCTAGCAATAACGGCGATCGCCTCTAGCAAGCGGAGCCTCACCCCAATATCTGAGCTACTGTACCGTCGAATCGGATTAAAAGTGATGTCGGTTAGTTCTGCAAAGGTCACTGGCTTGGCGATGACGCGGAGATTGCCATCGTCGTCGTAGCGATAGGGGGAGGGAAAATCCCGCTGGACGAGCTGACATAGCCCGGCGCTTAGTCGGTCAATACAGCGCAGGGCGGTAAAGGGATCATTGATGCCAGGAGAGATGGCGCGCAGAGCAATCTCGACTAACTGATCGAGGGGAAACTCAATATCCTGCTGTTCATTACGTTCTCTACCCAGAATAAAGGCGTCGTTGATTTGATCGGCGAGCTTTCGATTCACCTGTTTGGCAGGCCAAACCATAACTAACTCACTGCCGGGAATGATAAACTTGCCCGGTCGATACTGGAGGCGCAAAAGCAGACCGCGATCGCAGGCAATATTCATCAACGCTTCGTTATCAATTCCCTGAATATATCCGGTATGGGTTGATCTAATCGGGCAAGCTTCCTTGTCAAAATTGACCGGGATTTCCGCAACCTTCCGCTGGAATTCGGACTTATCTCGTCCCATTTTTTCAGGAAAGAGGCGCTCGACAGCGCGGTCTAAATCGGCACTAACTTCAGCGATGACGTTGGATACCTGAATGATCGTTGAGGCGTGATGGATAAAGTAAATCAGCACGCCGATGCTGGCGATCGCTAGCAGCAGGCTAATTGTTACTGAAATCTGCGGTACAAACTGACTGAATCCATCTCCTTCTCCACGGATTGTCCGCAGTACGAGTAAGCAATAGATAAACGTGGCAATAAACATGCCCAGCACGAACTGATTGCCCTTGTCCTGCATAAAGTTACGCAACAGTCGCGGCCCGAAATTTGAAGCCGCAAGCTGGAGCGCAACAATCGTAATTGAGAAGGCTGTAGCCGTAACGCTAACCATCGAACCTGCGATGACGGAAAGCGTTGCCCGCGCCCCTTCCGGCCCACCCGTATAGATCCAGCCCCACTTCTCAAAGGGGCCGTGAAAGCCGGAGCGGTCAAAGGTTAACACTCCAAATGCCAGTGCAACCGCTACAATCGCCATCAGCGTTGGGATGAACCAATAACTGGATTGGAGCGAGTCCCAAATTTTGTTCAGCCTGGGGTTTTCCATGGGTCATCTTGCGCCGTTTGAGTCTCTTTGCTGCCATTGCCATCGCTTTGCGATCGCGTTTTTGCCAGCTCCCTTAGGGATCTGCTCAAACTCAGCGGCTGTGGCGCTTCTGTCTTTCCGACGGGCCATCCCTCGCGTTGACGAGTGCGATCGCCATCGGTTTCTTCGGTTTGGTCGTGGAAAAGAACTTGCTGGGTGGGGAAGGGTAAATCTATACCGTTGGCAACTAACTTGTTCTTAATCGCCGTCAGCACTCTGTCCCGCGAATCAAGGGACTCGGCTCGTCGGGGTGGCTGAATCCACCAGCGGGCGCGAATATTGACTGTACTATCGGCAAGTTCCATCACGAGGGCTTCTGGGGGTGGCTGTCGCAAGACCCCATCGACACTGGCGATCGCTTCGATCATCAACTGCTTCGCCTGCTCAATATTGTCGCCGTAGCCAATACCGACGTCATACTCTAAGCGGCGATTTTCAAAGGCAGTATTAACCGTTACGGAGTTAGTAAACAGCTCGGCGTTGGGAATCACAATGCGACGACCATCGTAAGTTCTGACGGTTGTAGCGCGGGTTTGAATGTCTTCTACCGTTCCCTCATAATCTTTAAAGACAATTTGGTCGTCGATTTGAAACGGTTCTGTCAAAAGAATCAAAATGCCAGCGAGGAAGTTTTGCAGGATATCGCGGAAGGCAAAACCAATGGCTACACCACTAATCCCTAGCAGTTGCACCAAATCTCCTGGCTTGAACGATGGGAAGACGATGGCTAGCGCTACAAATAAACCCACTAGAATAATCGTTCCCTGGGACAAACGTCCCAGTACCATTCCCAGATTTCGAGCCTGCCGACGCGTGCGAGTCAGGCGTTTAACCAATGCCTTGATTGCCCGCGCGATCAAGAAAAACAGCGCAAAGACAATCAATGCCAACACAATATTAGGCAGCATGAGGATCAGGCTATCGAACATTGCCTGTACTTTTCCCCACGCTGTTGTTATTTCTGTTTCTGGATTCATGAGTCCTTGCCAGCAGAGAAAACCTTGCTGATAATAAAGGAAAATAAGGATTTTGGGATCTATCTAAGGTTAATAAACTGTAGCTTTAAGCTGTTTCTTTTGAAAGCCCTAAGTTTGAGATCAGTGAGATGAATTTTCATGATTTCTAGTGTGCGATCGCTCATGGGAGCCTTCACCCCTAAACGGTATGGCGGCGTCGCAGGCGAGGTACTAGTAGCAATTGGAACAATTAATCCCAGTTGCAAATCTTGTAATCTGGTCGGCTTTGCTGCCGAAAACTTGCTTAATGCCGTCAGCAATAAGGCAGTGAGGGTTAGCCTCGCCACCCGTCTTGATTTTTTTCTAAAATGTTGATTAAGCAGCGAAAAAATCTTGTTTAAAACGATTAAAGTTTTTTTTAGGTATCTCAGGCAGAAAAAAGTTGCACCCCAGAAGCGACAAGACTTGCAACTGGGATTATTAGAAGAATCAACCCTGGAAATCAACTACATGGTGTTGATCTTTGGCTCCTGCGCGATCGCAACTTTCGGGTTAATTTCCAACAGTAGTGCTGTGATCATCGGGGCGATGCTGATTGCGCCTTTGATGTTTCCGATTCGCGGGTTAGCCTTTGGAGCTTTGGAGGGGGATCTTTCTCTGTTTCGTAAAGGCTTGCAGGCGATCGCGGTTGGCACTATTTTTTCTGTAGTATTAGCGCTGGCAATTGGCTCTTTGATTGGGCTACCGGAGTTTGGGAGCGAAGTGATATCCCGTTCCAAACCTAACCTGATAGACTTGGGAATTGCTGTAGCCGCCGGGGGAATCAGCGGTTTTGCGAAGATACAGCCGAAAGTTTCTGGGACTCTAGCCGGAACAGCGATCGCTGTGGCGCTAATGCCACCAATTTGCGTGATTGGCTTAGGGTTATCCCATGGTGATTGGTCGCTCAGTCTGGGTGCAACGCTCCTCTACCTAACTAATTTGTTAGGGATTACCCTCTCCTGTATGCTGACGTTTTTGATTACGGGCTATACCCCGCTTGAGGATGCTAAACGTCCTTTGATGTGGACGCTGGGCTTGACGACGCTGCTTGTAATTCCTTTGGGTATTAGCTTTATAGAATTGACCCGCCAAGCTCATCTCGAAGCTTCTTTAAAAGAAGCTTTGCTAAACCGCACAATTACGTTTCAACGAGTGGAACTGGTTGATATTGACACAGATTGGTTGACCAATCCGCCGGAGGTGTATCTAACAGTGCGATCGCGTGAGGTGTTGACACCCAAACAGGTAAGGCTTCTAGAAGAATTTGTTGCTAAAGAAATGGGTCGAGATTTTACTTTGGTTTTTTCAGTGAGTCAGGTAGAAGAAGTCAGGCGAGAAAACCCGGAGCAGTCAGACTTGCAACCGACGCCTTAAAAGATGGCTACTATCAAGACCTTTTGCACCAATCCAGAAGATCATTTTTTTGGTAAGGGGAGAGAGATATCCCTCTTTGTGTTGCAATTTGAAATTTCTTAAATTAGTTCGTATTCAGGGCTTTAGACTCATTTTGAGGAGTTTAGCCCTTACGACCAACCTTTAATTATTTACATGTCCTACTTAACCGGGTGGACTTTTCAGTGAGGTCTATCTTCAGGAGTTCTTTTTCCATCATTACTATTGCTGTTTATGCTGCTTAAAATCGTTTGTCGGATCAGTTCACCGCGTTGCTCCGCAGAGATCGCCTGCTCTTCATAGCTCTGCGCTCTGGCACTGTTACCCATTTGACTAGCCCGTTTTGCCATCCGCCGTCTGAGAACTGCCGTCTCCTCCAGTGCCCTGAGCGCTGTCCATAGTGCCTCCTCCAGTGCCTCTGACTGCTTTGCTAGCAAACTTTCGGCTGAGAAGGCATGACCTGTGCGGCACCGAAACCGGATCAGATTGTTTTGACCGAGTTCCCATAAGACGCCGCCGCAATCGGGACAGGCGAAGTTCGATGGCGTTCCCGGTCGTTCGTCACTGTGCACGGCGTCTGGCTTTAGTTCCGCAATGTCAGCTTCCATCTCCATTTCTTTAGATACCGGAGCTAGTTCCTGCTCTTTCACGGGTTTATGAGCAAAATGTACTAAAGCGGCTCCCATCTCCGCCACTGGCACAATCAAATCGACCTCTACGTTCTCAATGGCACTGCGTGGCATATCGCTGAAGAGAGCCTCATCGGGATTTTGGACAATGGCGATACCACCTCGCTCCTTCACTGCCGACAAACCTGCCGTACCATCATCGAGCATCCCTGATAGCACCACACCGATTACTTGGGAGCCATAAGCCCGTGCTGCCGTGCGAAATAGCGGATCGATGGCAGGGCGATGACTATTTTCCTTAGGGCCGCGCGTTAGTTGCATATGCCCCTTTTTGATCAGCAGATGATAATCGGGTGGGGCAATATAGATGCGCCCCGGCTGAAATACTTCGCCTTGTTTGGCGTGCATAGCTTCCAATGGGCCAGCACGGTTGAGGATTTTCGGCAGAACGCTGGTGCCGTTGGGCGAAACGTGAAGTACAACAAAGATCGTTGCTGGCAAGTCTGGTGATAGACCTGCCACCAGCTTGGTCAGTACTTCTACGCCTCCGGCAGAAGCGCCAACAACAATAATTTTTCCCTGCATCAAATCTTCTCCAAGCCTATAAAGCTACTCTAGCTTTAGCGCGGACGAATAAAGCGATCGCATTCGTCAAATTGGCTACACCTAGAAGGTGCGATCGCCCTTGCTGCACTAAACCCCTCAAAACGTTATTTCAGTCAACTCTCAATCAACAGAGAGCAAAAGTCGAGCCTAGGAGAGATGCAAAGATTGCCTGAAGCCCTCTATTCTCGGTAAGATTGCCTAAAATTGCCAAAAAATGGGGAGTAGGTTGTGAGTTTTGGGAAAGCGGTTGGTATCATCGCCTTTGTTATCTCTCTTTATATTCTTTGGCGAATTCAGCAAATCCTCTTAATAGCCTTTGCGGCACTAGTCTTTGCAACTGTAATTAATAGGCTAGTACGCTTCCTAGAAAGATTTGTGGCCAAGCGCGGCATTGCTGTCTTTATCTCAATCATCATCTTAATCATCCTTCTAGCTGGCTTCATCTGGATCGTTGTGCCTCCCTTTGTCGCTCAAGTTCAACAATTGATCGACCTAACACCCTTAGCGATAGAACAATCTAGAAATTGGCTTGACTGGCTGCGAAGCAATATACCAGAGGGCATGGCAGATAATGTCCCGACCACTGACACGCTGATTACACAAATTCAGCCGTTTGTCGCGCGGTTCTTTCGCAACTTTTTTGCCTTCTTCACCGACTTACTGACTATTTTAGGAAGTGCCTTACTGGTTTTGATATTGACCGTTATGTTTCTGGTTAATCCCCAGCTTTATCGCCGAATATTTTTACAGTTATTTCCCTCTTTCTATCGCCGACGAGCCGAAGGCATTATGAATCAATCGGAAGTAGCGTTAGTCAACTGGGCAATTGGCGTTCTCATTAATACAGCCTTTATCGGTACAATTAGCGCGATCGGCTTATGGATTTTGGGAGTACCGCTGATACTAGCCAACTCCTTCATTGCAGGATTTTTAGAAGTTATTCCTAACCTGGGGCCAACTTTAAGCTTGATTCCACCCGTTTTAGTTGCTCTGACTGACGGGGTTTGGAAAGCGGTTGGAGTGGTAATTTTGTACCTCCTAATTCAGCAGATTGAGAACTATCTCTTAGTTCCCTTCGTGATGAAAAAGACGGTACTGTTACCCCCGGTAGTTACGCTGCTTTCCCAAATTGTTTTTGCCGTTTTCTTTGGAGTTTTAGCGCTGTTTCTCGCACTTCCCTTTGTTGTAGTTGCTGAGGTGTGGTTACAAGAGGTTTTGGTCAAAGATATTCTCGATCAATGGGGAGCAGATAAAAGGAATAATCGCCCGGAACCCATAGCCCTCGTAGCAGAAGAAGAATAATTTACCTTTCCCTAGGGGCTTTTATTCTTCTCTTGGCACAACATCCAGATTCACCGCTTCTATTTCGCCTGACTTTGGCACATCGGCTTTTATTTTAAGTTCCGCTACCCCAGTGATTTTTACGCTAACTTCTAGCGCTACGTTCTCTGTTGGTATTTCTCTTTCTTGAATGCGCTGGCTAGCAATTTCTATGACATCAATCGCTCGATCGACAGCAGCAAAAATTGCGTCTTCAGTGATAGCGGAAACTCGTTCTTGAGTGACTTGAGTAACTTTATCAATCGCTTGCTTTCCTTTTTTTCCCACTTCATGAGAAACCCGCTCTGCTACTTTCTTTCCCTTTTTTTGTAGGTCGTCAAGGTTCATTATTTTCTCTCTTCATGACATCACGACTAGTGTAAATTTGATTGATTCGTTTTAGATCTGCCTCATCCTATAGCTACATTTAATGTGCAAAATGCTAAACGAACTTGTAGCACAGTATTCCTAAGCTATCGGGAAACTTCTTCCTAAAGCGTTTTGGTGTGCAGGAGTGTGGTTCGTTTATAAATTTGACCACTTAAATAGGATGGCTAGAACGGAAAGTTAAAGTTAAAACTTTAACCCTAAAAAATTCCAGTAAACAAGGAAAGGAATAAATGCAAAAGCAGCAAGAGTAATTAAAGAGTAATGCGATCGCTGCCAAATAGACCAATATTTGTTTTTCCAAGCCAGTACTGTCAGCACTAACAAGGCAATGGACAAGCCAATCGCGATTGGCGGTAGATAGAACCAAGGAATAGCGATCGCTGGCACGCCATAGATCAGCTTCCAAACGCCGTAAAACCACAGCGACAGGGGCAGCCCAATCATAAAAAGTAGATAGAGAGTGCCGACTAAACCCGCGACTAACCAGGCAGAACTAAACCGTCGCTCTAGCTTAAAACCTTTTCCTCGTAAGCCGCGAACTATAGGCACGATCGGCCAAACAATGCAGGCGGACAGGAAAACCAAGGAGCAAACGACAGCAAGCCCCAACTGCCACCAAATCGTCAGATACCAAGGCGCACGCTCAAAGGCTCCGAGCTTGGGGCCAATTGGATTAAAGGCAAACCTAATCTGACCGCTGCTATCCTCCCCAAAGGCAGTGAAATCATCATTATTAGTGCGCTGAAACAACATCGGTTCTATTGGGGCTAATTTCACTTGGGTTGCTCCTCCTGTAGAGAACAAACCCGGTACGCTCACCAGCAAGGTGTTATCCTCGCCCTTTTTGATGTTGATATGCCCAAAGGTTGCCCCAAGCTTGAGGAAGGTGTCGCGCGGATACTCAAAATCCCAATAAGTCCCCGTAAACTGGTCAAGTGGCGATCGCAAATTGGCATCGGGTTCCCTTAAGGGTGATGGGTTTTGTACGGGATAGTAGTGGTCTAAAAACTGATTAATTAGTTTTTCGTGAATGCCGTTAAAGTTATTGGTGGCGATGAAGAGTCCGACATCTTGATCGGGTAGGAGGGTAATTGAACTGGAGTAGCCCCGTAAGTTCCCCGCATGTCCAATTGTCCGGAGGTTATTTTCTAGACGTTCGTGAAAGCCGTAGGCGGAGCCTGGTAACAGAGGGTGATGAGTGAAGTGCTGCCGATGCATCAGCCGCACCGTATCTTCTTCCAGAATGCGCGAGTTTTCGTAACGCCCCTCTAGTAAATGGGCAATCATGAAGTGCGCCATATCCGTTGCCGTTGTACTCAGTGACGCTGCCGGAAAAATATTGAGATACAAAAACGGAACGGGGTGAAATTTGCCACTTTTATACTGATAGCCTACCGCTAGATTAGAGTCTAGGGCAGGTGGCAAGGGTTGAAGAAAGGTACTTTGCCGCATATCCAGGGGTTGCAGGATATTTTCATCGATGTACTGGGTAAAAGGAACGCCGGAAACTTGCTGCACCAGATAACCGAGGAGGGCAATTCCCGTATTGGAGTAGAAGTACACTTCTCCAGGCGGCAAAATAATCGGCGGTAGACGCTCAGAGAGAAACTCTTCTAGGGGTGACATTGCCGCTTCAGTGTCAGCCGCAATCCCGATTAGTCGCCTGCTAATGCCGCTTGTTTGCGTCATCAGATGGGCGGCGGTGATCGGTTGGGGATACTTGTTTTCTACTTGGAAAGCCTGCAAGTACTGATTAATATCTCTGTCCAATTCGAGCGCTCCCCGCTCGTAGAGTTGCATCGTTGCTGTATCCGTAAACAGCTTAGAGAGGGAGGCAACGCGAAAGAGAGTTGTTTCGGGATCGACGGGAATCTTTTTCTCAACGTTGGCATAGCCGTAGCCTTTAGTAAACAAGATTTCCCCACCTTTTACTAAAGACACTACTGCACCAGGAACATGCTCTTTTGGCATCTCTTGAGCAAAAAATGTGTCCATGAAGGTTTCCACTTCCTGCAGATTGCTGGGCCCAGTGCGATTAGAAAGTGGCGGGACAATCGGCTCTTGTTCAGTGGGAGGGGCGGGTTGATGATCGGGAGAAAGAAGAGGGAATTTGTTCAGTTCGTCCGCTACACCTTGAGCCAAAGCAGGTAAGCCAGATAGAGAAAAACAAAGAACCACAAGCAGAAATCCTAAAAAAACCTGCTTCAACCCTGAAAATGCTCGTTTTCTCATTGCTCGATACTTCTTTCTTTTACCTGTTGTTACTCAAACGGCAGGCGGGAAAGCTACGTAGCAGCATAGCCACAGCCTAATTATTTAGCTTAGCCTCTATCTAACGAAATAAATCTGCTTTTAGTCGCGTTATGGTAAGGGTTCCTCTTCAATCTCTTGCAATTGTGAAGGGTTCTCCCCGGTTTGTTTGAAGGCCTAATTCAGCATCGCCCCAACCGCGAAGATACCAAAAAGGATTAAAATCCCCAAAAAGATCCGGATAACAATATTACTGGGACGTTCTTTATTCGTCATTTCTGAGTGAGTAAGCTCACGACTTAGGAGTTAAAAGTTAGAAGGTTTCATCCTTCATACTTCATCCTTCATACTTCATCCTTCATCCTTACTGGTCAGGCGTTGGTAGGGGTTCCGGTCGTACTGAAAGTTCCTGGGTTCGATTGTTGCGTTGCACTGTTATTAGTAAGGGATTGCCAACGCCGCTTTCTTCCACTAACCGTTGGACAGCTTCTGAGGTTGTGACGGCTTGATTGTTGATAGTTTGGATGATATCTCCGGGTCTGAGTCCAGCTTCCGCCGCAGGAGAGTTCCGCGCCACGGCGGCGATCAGAATCCCTTGCTCTACCTCCACGTTGATATCAACATTGGGATTTGCGTTCAGTTGTTGCCTGATTTCTGGGGTGAGGGATATCATCTGAATTCCCAAGTAGGGATGTTCGACTCTTCCATTGGTGATTAGTTCTTGGGCAATGCGTCGAGCGCTGTCGATGGGAATCGCAAAGCCGAGTCCCTGCGCTCCCCCGATAATGGCGGTGTTGACGCCAATGACTTGACCCCGCGCATTCAGTAGGGGGCCACCAGAGTTACCCGGATTGATGGCGGCATCGGTTTGGATAAAGTCGATGCGCTTGTCGGATGCGCCAAAAGCGCTACCAGGGCGGTCTAGACCACTGATCACACCAACGGTTACGGTTTCTTGTAAACCGAGGGGATTACCGATCGCGATCGCCCATTGTCCCGGTCGCACCTGGGCGGAGTCTCCAAACTCCACGGGTTGCAAGTTTTCGATAGGAAGTTGAACGACGGCAATATCTGTTACCGGGTCTTCTCCCAAAACTTTGCCTTCAAAGCTGCGACCATCGGAGAAGGATACGGTGACTGTATCGGCGTTGTTGACGACGTGAGCATTGGTCAAAATCTGCCCGTTGGCACTGATGACAAAGCCCGACCAATCCCCCGCACCACGCGCTCTTGAGGTTGGATTCGCGCGGAATCACCAAAGAAACGGCGAAAGGTGGGATCGTCCAATGCCTCCGGTCTCCCGGTTGCTACGGTTCGAGCGGTGTTGATTTGCACGACGACAGGTTTGACTCTCTCCACCACGTCCACAACAAAGTTGGTGTCTTCTTCTGTTGGGGTAAGGGGGCGATCGCTTTCTCGTCTGGAATTGCCCAGCGATTGAGTCGTCTCTTGTTCAGGAAAGTTTCTTACCCGCTCCATTGAGCAACCCCCCAAAACAGCAAGACTGCTGCCCAGAATTGGTAGTAACCAGTAACCCGCCGATTTCGATCCCCATAATTGCCTGACTCTAATGATTCTGTTAGCCAGCGTATTAATTGAGTATTTATGCAATTCCTTTTGTTCCTGAGAGCTATTCTTCTCATAAGAGGTCAGGTCACTACTGCGGCGTATCGTTTTCATATCCACCTTGTCTTGAGTGATGCAAATTAATAATAGAACTACTAGATTTGGATTATTTATTCTTTTGCTGCTTTCATCAGTATAGGCTGTCCAAAGGCGGAATAATCCCCCAGATAGATGACTACTCCTTCCTTAGGGTAGAGTCTGAATTAAGAAAGAATAACTAGATTGATAGGTGTAAATCCTGAGAATTAGAACAAACAATAAACTGAAAAAATTGTCACTCATGGTGAAAATAACAACCTTCACCATCAAGTTTTAAAGCCTGTTCCCCATTTTTCATCACCAACGATTAACTTAACTATTTAGCAAACTAATCAGTGGTGAATTAGAAAATAGGTAGTGAAATTGCCAGCTTTTTGAAGGTTGAAAGAGCTATCCGTATCTGATGATATAGCAAATCCTATTTAGGTGGCGAATTGTATTGTTTCGCCTGCAATTAGGGTAGGCAAAATGCCTGCACTACAAAAGATTTTATAAATCAAGTAGGACTGCTATAGCCCGGTAGTTATAGCAAGTGTTTGTAAATTACTAGTTCAATTTAGGTTTTACATAATATAGCGTTTTTCTGTTTCCTCAGAAGCAAGCTAGTTAACTTACGAAAATAGGAGGTATTTTATGTACGAATCCCAGCAAATGAGCAAGAAAACCCTGGGAATAGTAAAAGCAATCTGCGGGAGTTTGATCCTTGGTGTGCCAGCGATCGCGTTCTCTGCAACCGCCCAGACGCTAAGCTCTAAGGTTAACCCCTGCCCTGGCATTTACTACCAGGAGCCGTTTAACCGCGTATCAATCGTCCCTCAGGGATGTCCGCCTAACGCGGCTACCCAAAGGAGACAGTCGGGTGTTGTAGAAGGAAGGACTACACCGGGTGCTCTGACTGACCGAGTGGCTCCTGCAACATCCAGAACTGGTGTTATTCAACCGCCTTTACCAGAAGAGCGCGCTCCGGTAGTTGCTAACGTCATGCCGATGAATGGTATGGTTAGCGTGAAACTGAAAAATAACACTAATGCGATCGTCTCCTACGAAGCAGTCGGACATACGCAACGCCGATTCTTGCCAGGTGGAGAAGAAGTTGTGTTGCAAAACTTGCCGACGCCTGTAACGATTACTATGGTTCGCCAGGATGAGGGGTTACTAGAAGTTATGCCAGTGTCTGCCTCTGAACAAGGACTGTTAGAGGTTGGGCTAGATGAAGAGACGACGCTGGACAGTAACCAGGGCGTATTAAGAATTCAAAGAGATGGTCAAGTCTTTTTGAACTAACCTGTTGCACAAATTGCGAAGAAAGTGCTTCTCAAGTGCGGCGCTTGAATCACTTGCAATTTGTAAAGAGACTATCAAGTTGGGCGATCGCCTAGCTTGATAGTCGTGACTAGACAGCAGACTTGTCTGGCAAGAAGAGCGATCGCTCCTTTCGGACAGGAAAGGTTTAGCATCGGGCATTGCTGCCAGGATGTGAGGAGTAATAAATTTTAAGGAGATTTTCTCGATGATGAATCAAGCTAGTGACAATCAAGTTGCCAATCGTAAGCGCGGCTTTGCTCAGGTGTTGTGGAACGCCAAGGGAGCACTGGCTATTGCTCTACTAGCAATAGTGCTACCTGCCTGTAATAATAATCAACAAGCAGGTGCCCCTCTGACTCAGGAACAAGAAAATGTCACCGCAGAGGACGTTACTGAGAACACCGAGAGCCTAGTTGGTCAGACTGTAACGATCCGCAGCGAAGCGGAAGCAGTGGGTGAGAATGCCTTCACCGTTAGCGATGGTCAGTTTTTAAGCGGTGAAACAATTCTGGTTGTGAATGCGACAGGACAACCTTTTGCTGTCCCGACTGACGGTATTGCGATTCAAGCCACGGGCGAGGTGCGCCAGTTTACGATCGCTGAACTCGAAGAAGAATACAACTTGAGTGGCGATCGGGAGCTGTACGCAGAGTACGAAAATAAACCAGCGATTATTGCTCAGTCCCTAGCTATAGCACCCGAACCTGAGGAAATCACTGAAAATCCCAGCGAATTCTACGGGGAAACGGTTGCCGTCAGAGGTGAAGTCGAAGAAGTTGGCGAGTCAGGTGTATTTAGACTTGATGGCGGCGACTTGATAGTCTTCGTGCCGACTCAGCAGAGAGCGATCACGGAAGACCAGGCAATCGCCGCAGTCGGGGAAGTCCGCCCATTCGTTGTTGCTGAGTTTGAGCGGGATTACGACTTAACTTGGGATGCAGGCGTGCAAAGCCAGTTGGAAGCAGAATATGCGAACAAACCTGTGCTGATTGCTCGCTCGGTATTCCCCTCAGCCATACCTGAGGTAGCAAAATAAGCGGATATCGCTGCCATTGGTCACCACTCTTGTGGTGATTTTTCTCCCCCCTTTGACCCCCTAAACTTAGGGGAAAGGGGGATTTTAGTTTTTGCAGATTACCCGACTTATGAATGAGTACAAGTTACCTGCGGTTCTAGAGAACATTGTGCAAGCCGACAGGGAACCCGATTTGGTTTTTTCTAAGTTACTCCCGGCATTGTGTGAGGTGTTGGAGTGCGATCGCACTTTTCTCTACCTGCGCGATCCCCACACCAAAATGGGGAGAACTCCTTACTGCTGGCGGCGCAACCCCGAATGTCCTGATGTCAGCACCGCCGAGTGGGAAAAAGAACCCGACTCTCTCCCCAAAGAAGACCCTCTATTTGCAGCAGCCCTGCGGACGGAGGAGTCGATTTTTGTGGAAGATGTGGAAACCGCCCCTCCAGAGGTTGTTAATCGCGATTTTGAGGCGGAAAACTTTGGACATCGGGCATTAATTCACGCTCATCTTTGTGAAGATGGGATGCTATGGGGGGTTCTGCAACCCTGCATTTTTGGTCAACCGCGAGTTTGGGGCGATCGCGATCGCTTTATTATCGATCGAGTCGTCGAAGCGATTACGCCGCTAGCTGCTGCTTATGTGAAATCCTCAGAGATTTAAGTGCTGAGTTATCTAAATTTACCCCCGGCTAAAACCTTTTATGTTATTGCCTAGTGTCTAAGAGGGAATGGGTATTAGCCGTTTCTTATCCAGCCAATAGCATTGCTTTTTCCGGAACGCTGGAGGTGCAGAGGGATTCCATTACCTGATCTTTGTAAGCTAGGAACGTGGGAGTGCGCTTAATTTGGCTGGTACGTATACTGTTGGCGTCGGTAAAGCCATCAGGGAGGTTGATTTTCAGTTCCTGCTTCACCGTACCCGGATGTGCGGATAAGACATAGATGCGCTGTGAGAGAAACACCGCTTCCTCAACATCGTGAGTAATCATGAAAATCGTGGTTCCGGTGCATCGCCAGACTTCCAGGAGGAATTGCTGCATCTGTTCTTTCGTTTGCACATCCAGCGCCCCAAAAGGTTCATCCATTAACAAGATTTTGGGTTGGGAGGCTAAAGCACGGGCGATCGCTACCCGTTGTTTCATTCCACCGGATAATGCCTTGGGAAGAGACTTGGCAAATTGGGACAACCCCACCACGTCTAAATAGTAAGCTACCCGTTGCCGCCGCACCGCTGCACTCATGCCTTGCAACTTCAAACCAAAACCGACATTTTCCGCCACATTCATCCAGGGATACAACGTATAGCTCTGAAAGACCATCCCTCGGTCAAAACCTGGCCCCGCAACGCGTTCCCCATCGACCCGAATTTCTCCCGATGTCGGGAACTCCAACCCTGCAATTAGGCGTAACAAGGTAGACTTACCCGAACCACTCGCGCCAACGGTACAGACAAACTCTCCCTCTTCGATATGCATATTGATATCTTCAAGAGCCAGCAGCGAACCTTTGCGAGTGGGAAATTCCTTGTGTAGTTGAGAAACTTCTAAATGCATAAAACTATCTACCTAATTTGAAAATAGCAACTGAGTACTGAAGATCGCCGACTGGGAAGATAATAGACGAGTTGAAAAAAATCTAATTCCAGACTTATTTATCAATTCATAGCCCATTTACAAGACAGGCGCAGTAACAAACGAAACAAAAGATCAATGGCTAAGCCAATTAGACCAATAACAATTAAACCAACAAAGATTTCATCCGTCTTCAAAAACCGTTGAGCCACACTAATCCGCCGTCCTAGCCCTTCCGTCGCCGCCACTAACTCCGCAACAATTACTAAGTTCCAAGATGCCGCCATATTTACCCGCGCAGCATCAAGAATTGTCGGCAAGATAAACGGAAAAATGACTTGCAGTAAAACCTGTTTGCGTTTCCCCCCTAAGGTATAAGAGGTTTCGATTAACTCTTTAGGAACCTCCTTTACCCCATCCATCACCATCAGGGTATTGAAAAATAAAGTGCCAATAAAAATCAGCAAAATCTTCGGTTCTTCTCCAATCCCAAAGTACAAAATGAGCAAGGGAATAAAAGCCGGAGCAGGCATATAGCGGACAATGCCGATAATCGGCTCCATTAAGGCTCGGATACTGGGAAAAGTTCCCATCAGAGTTCCCAAAGGAATAGAAATACTAGCGGCTAAAAGAAAACCACTGAGTACCCGAAACAAGCTGTAAAAAATATCTTTGAGTAAATCGCCACTTGCCCAGAGGGATTGAAAAGCACCCAGAACAGCAGTAGGAGTGGGGAGAAACAAAGGTTTTACTAACCCAGAATTAGAAATAAGTAGCCACAAGATAAACGGTACTACCACCGAGAGCACCATTAAGCTCCAACTCAACTTTTTAGGAATATCATCAGTAATCCGCCAAAAGACACTAGGTTTTAGAACCTTAGCCGGACGAGAGATATTTGCATGATTTACATACTCAGGAGGTTGAGCCATAAGGGTTCCTTGAATAATCAATAGCTATCAAACCTAAAAAATTTTTAAGTAAGTATGCGGGAATAAATTAAAGTATTTAAACTTGATTTGTAGTCAAGGTCTTATGACTATTTTGAGGGCTTTAGACCTGCCTACACACCTCGAGTTATTTACTTTCGTCCTACTACTTATTTCTCTTTGTCCTCTGCGCCTGGTGCGGTTTACTAAGTTTCCCTACTACCCCACCCCAGAATCAGCAAACAGCCTTTAAGTCTTCCCCTTCTCCGCATAAGCTTTAACAAACTGGTCATCAAAGATATTGCTAATATCCGGAGCCTCCCTGACTAATCCAGCTTCCAGCAAAAATTCACTAATTTCCTTAGCCGCATAGGGTAAAGATTTCATGTCATTCCCCGGTTCAAATGCTTTCAAATTATCCTCAATCCTAAAGATTGTTGTACCAGCATCATAGTTTTTATACTCTTCTACCGATACCCCAGCCTGTTTCGCTAAAGTTTCCCTCCCTTTTTGATTGTTTTTTTCCAAATAATTGAGGGTATCAAACCAAGTATTAACTAGTGCTTGTACATCTTGAGGTCTTTCCTCAATTAACTGGCGCTTAACTACAAGAAGATCGGGAATTGCACCAGGAAAATCTTTAGAGCTAAATAGTTCTTTGCTTCCTGGTCGTTGTAAAGCTTGGGTTGTAAAGGGGGCAAATACTCCGACTGCATCTACTTGTCCAGCCACAAATGCGGCGGCGGCTGCACCCGTTTCCAAGGGTTGAATGTTGACATCTTTTGCAGACAACCCCGCTTCTTTCATTCCCAAAAGTAAGAGGAAATGGTCAACTGTGCCTTCTTCAACAGCTATGGTTTTGCCTTTGAGGTCGCTCACACTGTTAATGCCGTCGCGAGCAATTATTTTGTCGTTACCTGTGGAGTTGTCATTAACTAGGACAACGGCTAAATCCACCCCAGCAGCGGCAGCCGTAAGCGCGTCATTAAGCGTTTGGCTGTTGGCATCCAACTGACCTGCTGTAAAGGCATTAATAGAGTCTAGATAGCCATCAAACCATTTCAAATCTACCTTGACGTTATTCTCTTCAAACAGATTTTGTTCTTGAGCAACTTGCCAGGGAAGCCAACCGGGCCAAACACTAAAGCCCATTTGAATTGTTGCATTTTCTGAGGCAGAATTCCCAGAAATTGCAGTTGGGGAAGAGGGAGTACAACTAGCGGCGATCGCTAAGCTGAATACAAACAAAGTTAGTAAAGAAATTAACTTATTAATCTTCATCCCTTTCCCTTTTTTTTACGTCAACTCAGAAAGTGCTGGTTACTAATCATTAATGATTAATAACTCATCATCACATCTGTATCTGTTGCTACCGTTCCTTCAGATAACTGACTTTTCATTGCCACTTGTAGCCGCACCCAATCCAGCCAAAGGTCTAATCCTTCACCCGTTTTGGCAGAAACTGGAATAATTTGAGCATTCGGATTCATTTGGCGAACATTCGCTTCAATGCGGCTAATATCAACGTCCAAATAAGGAGCTAAGTCTAATTTCGTAATCAGCAAACAATCCGCTTCCTGAAACATGACCGGATACTTCAGCGGCTTATCTTCCCCTTCCGTTATACTCAGCAGGGCAACCTTTGCATGTTCTCCCACTTCAAACTCCGCCGGACAGACTAAATTGCCGACATTTTCCACCAGCACTAAATCAAAATCAGAAGGATTGTACTGATGTTCTAGAGTGTGAATTCCTCCTGCCACCATTTTTGAATCTAGGTGACAGGAACGCCCCGTATTAATAGCAATCACAGGGACATCATACTGGCGCAGGCGATCGGCATCTAATTCCGTCGTCATGTCCCCTTCAATAACGGCAATTTTTAGCTGATTTCTTAAAGCCGCCAATGTGCGTTCCAAGAGTACCGTTTTGCCCGAACCAGGACTACTCATCACATTCAGGCAAGTAATTCCCCACTGATCAAAATGAGCGCGATTGTGGTCAGCACCCGCTTGATTTGCATGAAGTAAATTAATCCCTAAAGCCGCGTCAAAAGTTTGATGCATTGTTACCTAACTTCCTTACATAGATCTTCAAAAAAACTCTCTTGCCCCTCAGAGCTAACCCCCGCGTCCCTCTGTGTTTAAAAAATACCCCCCTTCTCCAAAGCCATATCCACACACTCAATCCGGTCAATTTTCAACTCTCGCCCTGAGCGAATATCCTCCATCGGAGCATTGCACTGGGAGCAACCATATTGCAGCCCCACTACAGGCATATACTCCTGCTGACAAGAATGACAAAAAGCAATCAAGGGCGTTTCTTCAATCACTAAGGTGGCATTTTCAAGAAATGTATTCTGCTTCTGAACATCAAAAGAGAATTGCAAACTGATTGGTTCAACACAAGTAAATTTGCCGACAATTAAATGAACCTTGTCCACTTGAGGGCGTTCCGGTTGTGATTCCCACCAATCTTTGACTGTTAAAATCAAAGCCTTGGTCATATCAGTTTCATGCATGAGCTATCTCCACTCTTCTATCAACTCTGGTGTTTGCTCTGAATGGAGATAGGTGGGTCTTTTTCTCGGAAGTTGTCCGGATAATACCAAATGAGCCATCGTGTCACAGATAACGCGAGTTGCCATTAACGACGTCATATCACTGACATCGTAGGGCGGTGAAACTTCGACAACTTCTAATCCACAAACAGGCGCTTTTTGGACAATTTTGCCCAACAATGCCAGGGCTTCACGGGGTAATAAACCACCGGGTTCGGGCCATCCCGTACCAGGGACAAATCCAGCATCAATGCAGTCAATATCGAAGCTGATATAAACGCAATCGGTACCGTCTAACGCTCGTTCTAAGGCAAAATTAACAGCGGCATCAATGCCCATTTCAGTGATATCTGTAACCGTTAAAATGTTGGTTGCTCGTTCTCTGCAAAATTTCACTCCTTGACGCGGAACTTGCCAGCCACCAATGCCCAGTTGTACCAAGTTTTTTGCTGGAGCATTTTTCATATTTGTGGCATGAAACCAGGGACAGGTATGCATCCGTTCATCTAAGTCGGTTTCCTGAGTATCGACATGGCGATCAAAGTGGATAATCCCGACTTTTTTATCGCCTAAGTGACGACAAATTCCCCGAACTGTCGGAAAACCAATTGAATGATCGCCGCCTAAGATAATGGGAAATGCCCCGGAGGAGAAAATATGAGCAATGCCTTTGGAAATTTGGTCAAAAGACTTTTCGTTATTGCCAGGAATTGTGAAAATATCACCGACATCACACAAGGTTATTTGCTCGCGCAAGTCAATTCCTAGTTCAAAGTTGTAGGGGGTATACAATGCGGAAATTCTCCGAATTCCCTGCGGACCAAAACGCGTACCAGGACGATAGGTAGTACCGGAATCATGGGGAACGCCGACGATTGCTACATCGTATTCCCCAACTTTTCTGACATCTTCTATATAGGGAGCTTTAAGAAAAGTATTGATTCCGGCGTAGTGGGGAAGTTCACCGCGAGAGAAGGTAGAAATAGTGCGATCGCGTATACTTTCGGCGGCTTCTAAGCCATACTCTAACCCTCTATCGACTTCCTGCTGCCAACCTGTTAGTGGCAGTTGTGCTTCGCGTTCTAAGGCGCGATTGGCTTCTGATAAATGTCCGTTTAAGTTGGAGTTTGGGGGTTGGAAGGATGGTTGTTCAGTCATGTCCTTTGCAGGTGAAAACAATAAGTTTTAGAAAGCAAAAAGCCCAGGAAAGTATCAACAGTTCCATAACTGCTGTATACTTCTCCCGGGCTTTTTTCCCGCCGTGTAGCTATCCTTGGTTTTTTAAACTAATAAAAACTCTGCCAAGTTAGCTTGCCTCTCTCGGACCAGTCGTTTAAGTTATTCAACTCAAACCGGAACCCTAGAGGCAATTAATTGTCAAGTTTTGCTAGAAATAATTTGAACAAACTTATCAATTCTTTACTTTTGAAGGTTAGTTCAGTGTTTTTGTGAAACTCCTAGCTTATTGATACTTTTATCAATCCAGCAGCCGGAAAAATGTATCAAAGGCTACTAAAAGATAATTGATAGGCGATCGCTTTATTTCTGAGGGTGAATAGTGATTGGTTTGGGTGGGTTGGATGTGTCAGGTGCTGGTGTTTAATAAACCGCAGAGGGCGCAGAGGGCGCGGAGAATAGATTAATAGAGAGAAGAGAGAGAAATGGCAAGGTTAATTGTAATTACGGGTGTCAGTCGCGGTTTGGGTAAGGCGATGGCGGAGGAGTTTATCCAGGCGGGACATACGGTTTTGGGTTGCGCTCGTTCTGCGGAGGCGGTGGCACAACTTAAGAAATTTGGTTCGCCTCACGATTTTACAGCGGTGGATGTGGCAGATGAGGGGCAGGTTCAGGCTTGGGCAAAGCGGCTTTTGGCTGAGTATGCTCCCCCAGATTTGTTGATTAACAATGCGGGTATCATCAATGAATTAGCACCGCTTTGGGAAATTCCTAGTGAGGATTTTTCTCGCTTGATTGATGTGAATATCAAGGGAGTAGGGAATGTACTTCGCCACTTTATCCCGGCAATGATTGAGGGGAAAAGTGGCATTATTGTGAATTTCAGTTCGGGCTGGGGGCGTTCGACTTCTCCGGAGGTTGCGCCTTACTGTGCTTCTAAGTGGGCAATTGAGGGATTAACTCGCGCTTTGGCGCAGGAACTGCCTGCTGGGATGGCGGCGATTCCCTTAAATCCTGGCATTATTCACACGGATATGTTGGACATTTGCTTCGGGGAAGCAGCGGCGGATTACACATCGATTCAGGACTGGGTGAAAGTAGCGGTTCCCTTTTTGCTGCAGCTGAGTCCTGCGAATAATGGGGTGCCGTTGACGGTTCCGGCTTAGTTACTAAGCTCCCTGAGATAGGCGCATCCACATCGGTAAGGTGCGATCGCCTCCGCCTTCAATTCGTTCTAAGGCGGCGGCTATTTCAACGCGCACATCAAACTCGCTTTCTTTTTCCAGCGCCCGACGCAAGGGTTCTATGGCGGTTTCATTCCCCATCTCGTTCAGGTAACGGGCAGCACGCCAGCGTACTAGTTTAGAGCAGTCTTCTAGGGCTTTAGCCATAGTTGCGATCGCGCTTTCATCCCCTAGATCGCTCAAGGCGTCCCCCGCTGTACGGCGCACAATCACGGAGCTATCAGAGAGGACAGCACGACACAGAGGTTCTACCGCTTCTGGTATTTCACTGGTGCCTAGGATGGCGGCAGCCCAACGGCGAACAGCACTCCGCTGATCATTGAGGGCGGTAAGGATGGCGGGGAAGGTTTCCGGTGTAACCTCCAGCTTCTGAATTGCCTTCAGTCGCCGCTGTCCGTCCGGACTCTGGAGTTCGTCTAGCAAGGCTTGTTGATTGACAGGTTTGGCCGTCGGTGCTTCTTCAACAGAGTTAGGTGACGTAGTGTTGGAGGCGATCGCTAGAGCTTCAATCTGTGCCAGCTCGGCTTGATCAACCAAGCTATCGATCTCCTCGGCTACCATTTGCACGACCTCACTAGGCAGCCCGTTGCGGGATTCGTAGGGTTGCCAGCGGCGTTCGGTGATGTAGTTCGCCCCTGTTGCCGCGATCGCTCGTTGCAGAGCTTCATTAAACCGTTCTGGCAGGCTCACTCTCGCTTGTTCCCCTGACTCTGTTGTCGCCCGCACCTGTATGGGAATGTGGCGAAACACCTGAATGGCGACATCAACTTGCCCTAAATTTTGACGGGCTTCACGGCTACTTTCCGTCGCAGGCTGTGCTAATTGAGCCTTAAGTTTCTCATCGGCTGACTCTGCAATCCCCAGTAAACGAGCAGATTGAGCTAAAATTGGCTGCCAATCGGCGTTACTTTCTCGCATCAGCGTAATAAAGTCCAACGCCAGAAAAACTTCTTTAACCCCCTTGAGCTGAAGCAATTGCTTGGCAACTTCCGGCACATTGGTAACCGTTTCATTGGGGCGCAGTGTTACAGGTTTGGCGCTAATCTGCTCATCAAGATTGAGCTTCATGCAGTGGGGATTGGGGGTAGTTTCTAGGGAAGAGAGTTTCATATTGCTATTTTTTAAAAAATCATGACGCCAATCGAAAGCAAGATTGAAGCGATCGCTATTATTAAAATTTCTGCTCAAATCCAGCTTTAGGTGTTGCCAGGTTCTTTCCTAGAGGGGGTTTTAGGCCCGCCTACCAGCAACGTCGCCGCCATTGTATAAAATACCCAGAACACCGCTGGCACTAATAAAAACAGCATTAAACCTGCTAATCCAGCAAAGGGAGCAGTGACAAACAGCAATATCAATGCAAACAGGGTGAAAATTACAACTAACCGATTCATAATGCCTTCTACCTGATTTAGCCCTATTGCTTCACCCTATCAAGACCACACGTTGCCCCGTACCCTCCCTGATGCTGAAATTAAAGGGGTCATAGGCTAGCAACATTGACCTTAAGCTGAATGGTACTGACTTAAGCGGAAAATAGTCGTTTTTGAGAAAAACCCAGCTTGGGGGGGCTTCCCCCCAATCCCCCCGCTGGGGGATGAGTGCCTCCCCCAGACCCCCTGCACAAGGTTTGATCGGTTGTGATGAATTTTTTTAAGTTAGTACCATTCGACTTAAGCTGCACTCAACGTCTGCGCCCGGATCTGTTCTACCCAGTGGTTGAGATTATCCATATCTAAGCGATAACTTAGAGGATGGGCAATCAACCGCGCCGTACTCTCAAACAGCGTCTCAATCTCAATCAAGCCATTTTCTTTTAATGTCCGACCTGTGGAAACTAAGTCTACAATTGCCTCAGACATACCTGTAATTGGCCCTAATTCTACAGAGCCAGACAGCGGCACAATTTCCACAGGTAGGTCTATGCTGTCAAAGTATTCATTGGCGCAGTGGACAAACTTGGAAGCAACACGACCATGGGGAGGCAGTTCTAAGGGGCGACGGTAAGGGCTTGATTGCTTCACCGCAACCGATAGCCGACAGGAGCCAAAGCGCAAATCAGCTAGATGTGCCACCTGCGGACTCTTTTCTCGCAAGACATCATAGCCAACTACTCCCAACTGGGCTTGACCGTACTCAACATAAACGGGGACATCCTGTGTCCTCACCAGCAAGGCTTTAGCGGTGCCTGTGGGGTCTTGAATCTGGAGTTGGCGACTGGCGGAGTCGAGAAACGCGCTAAAGTCTAGTCCAACCGATTGCAGCAGTTTGATGCTGTCTTTTAGTAATGCGCCTTTTGGCAGTGCAACGGTAATCGTCATCGCAGGGGAAATTTTAATATTTACAATATTAATGTTGGCGATCGCTCGACCACCATGCCATGTTCTCATCCATTGCGTCGTGTTTCATCACCACTGAGTGAAAAAGGTTAGATGCGAATTCTCTTAGTTGATGATGAAGTTGAGCTGACAGAACCGCTGAGTCGCCTGTTGACACGAGAAGGCTACAGCGTTGATGTGGCTTATGAGGGAGCTGAAGGTAGCCAACTGGCGTTGCAAGGCGGATATGACTTGCTGATTCTCGACTGGATGCTACCTAAACGATCGGGATTGGAGATTTGTCAGCAGTTGCGATCGCAAGACGTAACTACACCCGTTCTCTTTCTCACTGCCAAAGATACTCTAGATGACCGGGTGTTGGGCTTAGATGCGGGTGCTGATGACTATCTTGTCAAACCTTTTGAACTGCGGGAGTTACTGGCGCGGGTGCGGGCTTTGCTGCGACGTTCGGCGGCGGCTGAACCTAGTAATGCTAGCCAACGCCTGAAAGTGGGAGAGCTAGAACTTGATGGCGAAAACCAGCTTGCTTATCGGGGCGATCGCTTAATTGAGCTATCGGAAAAAGAAAGCCAACTACTGGACTTTTTTATCCGCCATGCAGGTCAGTTATTGACCCACGCTCAAATCCACGAGCATTTGTGGGGTGACAAAGAGCCACCTAGCAGCAATGTCCTTGCGGCACTGATTCGCCTCTTACGGCGCAAAATTGAGGCAAAGGGCGAAACACCTCTGATTCATACGGTGTACGGCAAAGGCTATCGTTTTGGAGAAAGTAGCTGACTCTAGCATTTTGATTTAGCGATCGCCTCAACGTGCCTGTGCTTGATCTCGGCTGAATAACTGACACTGAAGAGCAAGCTACTTTAACGGATAAAGCCCATAGCAAACACAGCAATAGCACCTACTACTGCCAGGATAGAGAGAACGCGTCCCGCATTAGGGCTACCTTTCCAGGAATAATTTTTATCTTTCATCACTATTTTTATGGAATTGACGTTGATTGTTACATTTTTCAATCAATAGCCGCGCCCATCCCTAGTTAGACATTCCAATTTGGTAGCGAGGATCACTTTTACTGTTTTCAAGTCGCTAATCTTCTGATGATTAATCTACCCACAGATATATCTTTAGTCAGGGGGCAAGGGACACAATAAATGAAGTTTAGAAAAAACTTCCACCATGACAAACAAAAGCTTTGCAAAAAAACTAACGCAGAGTATTCTGCGGCGATTTGCAGCCCTGTGTTTCTTTGCAGTACTGTTTTTTGTCAGCTCAGGCATTCCCCAAGCCTTGGCAGATTCTGGAGCGATCGCTAATCTCGAAAAACAAAACCTGCTGATTGCTCGAAACCCAGTGGAAGAAGCAGTAGATAACCTAGCTGGGCAAGGGACTACCGACCAAATTCAAGGTCAAGTTGATGAAAGCACAGGTCGTGTTCAACGGGAACTTGGTAAGGTGACAGGTCAAACTGAAGGAGCACTTCGTGAAACCAAAGGTCAGGCGCAACAATCCCTCGGAGAAACGAGACGCGCTGTTGACAAAGCCAGCGACAAGGCTGAGTACCAGCTTGAAAAGGCAGGTGAAAAAACTGAAGACGCCTCAGAAAACTTGATTGACAAAATCAAGAATTTCTTTGACTAAAACAAGCAAACAAAACCTGTGAAACTTGTGAGGCTGGACTAACTAAACTCTTAGTAGTCCAGCCTTTTTGGTGGCTATAAATTAGGGGAGTTGCTGTTCAAGAAAGGGGAGAAGAAACCGCTTGATTCCGACTGCCGTAGCGCTGCAAAAATTGAAGAATAAGCAAATATTGGTGGGAAAACCACCTTCGAGGCGTCTCCTGAGCAGATTGGGGCGCAGCTTCCACATTAGGAGCCTTGGTCATCACCAGCATAGAGTCAGTGGGACGGATCGCTAACTTTCCTCGTTTTAAGGCGTACCGCAACATGCGTCCTTTCTTCCAGACACAATACTTATCCGCCCTCCAGCGAGGATTAGCTGGGTAGCCAGCAAAGCCACACCGCAAGGCAGGAATCAACGTACTCTTGATAGATGTACGAAGTTTAACGGTGCTTGCTAATTCCACTACCACAAACTGGTACTGCTTTGTTACTGCGGACACAAGCTTTACCTCCTCGTAAATATGGGATATTACATTTCGTTGATAATTGGGCTGCTCAAGCAGGGCTTTTTGTCAGTTGCCCGTCGTCTACCGTTTCACTAATTTCAGACAACAAATTTCGCGGCGGTGTCCCTATTTACCGAAATAATTGGGTCTAAAGCCCCTTTCTTCTAGGACGGCTTTTTATTTTTTCACTTTTATGAGCACTGCGATATCATAAGCCGAGGGAGGTAAACTATGCTAGTCTTTGAGTTCAAGACCTACGGCAAAACCCATCAATACCTAGCTATTGATGAAGCTATCCGCACGACACAGTTCATTCGTAATAGAGCAATTCGACTGTGGATAGAGGGTCAAGCCAAGTCATGGATTGAACTTTCTAGGCATTGCGCTCTACTTGCCAAAGAGTTTCCATTTGCCAACAAACTCAACTCAATGGCGCGACAAGCCGCCGCCGAACGAGCCTGGGCTGCCATCTCCAGATTTTATGACAATTGTAGAAAAGGATTACCAGGTAAAAAAGGATTTCCGGCATTCCAGAAAGACTGCCGTTCTGTCGAGTACAAAACATCGGGCTGGAAGCTAGCCGTTGACCGCAAATCTATCACTTTTACAGATAAAAATGGTATCGGCAAACTCAAATTGAAAGGAACCCGTGACCTGCACTTTTATCAAATTGACCAAATAAAACGGGTCAGATTAGTAAAACGTGCAGACGGTGTGTATGTCCAATTCTGTGTGTCAGTTGACCGTAAAGAAGTCGTGGAACCATCGGGGACTGCTATAGGTTTAGACGTTGGACTCAAAGAGTACTACACCGACTCCAATGGAGTAACGGTTGAAAATCCTCGATTCCTTCGCCAGGGAGAGAAAGCTCTCAAACGTTCTCAACGACAAGTTTCACGAAAGGTAAAAGCTTCAAAAAATCGGGGCAAAGCTAGCTGTGTTCTTGGAAAGCACCACCTCAAGATAAGTAGACAGCGTAAAGACCATGCCGTTAAATTGGCAAGGTGCGTCATCACATCCAACGATGTAGTCGTCTATGAAGACTTGAGGATTAAACATTTGGTGAAGAATCACTCTCTCGCTAAGTCTATTAATGACGCATCTTGGTATCAGTTTCGGGTCTGGCTGGAATACTTTGGTAAAGTATTTGGTCGCATTACAGTTGCCGTTAATCCCGCCTATACAAGCCAAGAATGCTCTAGCTGCGGCACGATTGTGAAAAAGAGTCTGTCCACAAGAACCCATGTTTGTCAATGTGGATGTGTCTTGGACAGAGATCATAACGCAGCCAGAAATATCCTTCGTCAGGGATTGGGTACGGTAGGGCATACCGGAACCTTCATGCTAGACATGAGCAACGCTTTGGGAGAATCGACCTCTACTTTGGTTGGAGCAATCCTGCCTAAGCAAGTTGGCTCGTAGATTAAAGAATCCCCGTACCTTCAGGTCGGGGAGTGTCAAACTCTTATTTCCCCCGGTATGGGAGAAACATCAGGAGGAGTATTAACGATTAGGGTGAAGCCAGTCTTACGTGTCGCACTTCTAGGGCATGAATCGGTAGCAGTTGTCCGGCGCAACTAACCTTTCCCTTTGGTATATCCTATCCTTTTGAGGCAAAGAAGAGAAGATGATTAGCTAATGGGGAGGAAAAACCCTAGCTAACTAAAAATAAATGCGGATGACGCCAAATATCATCGACGTACATCCGCATTCATCTACAGCTAAGGCTTAAAAGTCAGGGAAGATTAAAAATTGTCAGTTGACAACTAGCCGTTATTGCTTGAGGAGTAGGTAGTAAAGTTCTCCGGTGTTGTTGACTACTCCAGCGCGATCGCCAGCAACTGCACCCGTCCCCATAAAGACATCGACACGTCCCGCCCCCCGAATTGCACTACCAGTGTCTTGATCTAAAACATAGCGATTGACTAAACGTGACTCTAGAAGCCCGTCAGTCGTCTGGTAGGGAAGACTCGTGCTAATCAATGCCAGCGCACCGGGTGGCATCAAGGACTTATCCGTAGCGATCGAGCGTTCCGCCGTCACAGGGAGACTGAGACTCCCTGTAGCGGGTGCGCCGTTGGTTTCTCGGAAGAAGACAAAGCTTTTATTGCGGGGGAGATATTGATTGACTTCTTCAGGATGGGCGAGAAAGTACTCAATTAACACTGGAAGTGTCAAACCTTCCAAGGGCAATTTCCCATCGTTTACCAATTCTCTACCAATGCTGCTGTAGGGATGACTAGTTTTGCCAGCGTAGCCGACACTCATCACGCTACCATCAGGCATTTGCAAACGGGCAGAACCCTGAACGTGAACCAAAAAGGCTTCTAAGCGATCGCGCATCCAAACGAGTTCCTGCCCTTGCAGGCGGGTTTTTGTCCCAAAGCCATCTTCCCCTTCCAACTCAGCGCGAATTGGATGGGTATTTCCCCACCGAGAAAAGTCTTTGGGGACTCGATAAAGGGGATAGCGATACTCCGCTGTCCGCGTTCGACTCGCCGTATAAATGGGTTCAAAGTAACCCGTAAAGGAGACGGTTCCGCGCTCATCCTTGCCAACCGACTTGTACAAGACAAATTCTCGGTTAACAGCGGCTTGTAGCTCGGCGGGAGAAGAGGAACCGACAACGAGCTGGCGGAAGCGTACTAAGGAACGACGAACGCGATCGCGCGTTATCCCTCCTACCGGAAGTTTCCGGTAGGCAGCCGCCGCCGTTGGCGTTCCCAAATAACGCAGACTGTGATCAATCGAGGTTAGTAGGGCTTGCCGATCTCCCGGTTTACCCGCACTTCCCCAGATTTGGTCATCAAACCCCCATTCCTTTAGTTCGCAATCGCTAACATTACAGGTTTCCTGGCTGATAGGACGCAGCGGTACATCGGCAAGTACGACTTGACCCGATGTCACCAGCGCCACCCCCAAACCCAGGGAAAGCAAAGCAAGTACCTTTGTCATGAATCCAATCTTGTCTTGGTCATTAGTCATCAGTCAGTAGTCAGCGATCCAAAAATCAACTGACAACTGACAAACGGTAAAGCCTGTTATCTGCAAAACCGTTTAGTAGCGTTCGACGCTACCAGCAAACAGAGGTTCCACTCGAATTGCTTCGACACAAGACGGACGTAGAACCATGTACTCGCCTTGAATATTTTTGATCGGCACGCTGATGAAGTCTGTAGAGGCAGCTTTTGGCATTAGCTCGCCGCTATACCACTTCTGAAACTCTTGAATTGTGGCAAAGCGTACTTCCTCCCGGTGACCACCGGACAGCAAAATATAGACGGCGTACTCGTCTGGGGTTCTTGGCATAGAAAATGATCCTTATCCTTAATCCATCCAGACCATTATCAGCGACCGCAAGGGGGAAAACCACTATCCCTGCAAATTTTGATAAGTGCTGAGTCGGGGAGAAAGTATGTTCGGCGAAGCCGTGAAGGGAGGCGCTTAGTGAAGTATGAAGTATGAAGTATGAAAGGTAAGAGGTTCTTCCCTGCTCTCCTGCACCCCTGCACCCCTGCACCCCCGCTCCCCTGCACCCCTGCACCCCTACAACAAGCGGGGGATCTAATTAGAAATAACATTAAACCGCTGTAGCAGGGTTTCCAGTAGTGGCGGTAAAGTTTGGTGCAGTTCAGTCGCTGTTTTAAACCGCAACTGTTGGTAGTTGGGTAAGTCAAAAGGAAACTGTCCGGGCAGATCCGAGCGTTCCATTTGAGCCAGCAAAATTTGCTCAGAGCGCTTGCTCTGCAAGGCATAGCCTATTTCTACACAAACATTAGGACTGGGGATCAGTCGAGGGTTTTCGTTATCTAGTCGCACCACTGGGGTGCCATCGGCGACAAAGAGCAGACTCTTGCGGATTTTGCGTAGTGAGGTACTGTTTAGCCGCATCGGGCCATCAATAGGGCGTCGAGATTCTTCTAGAGTTAGGGGCAAACGCGATCGCTGATTGATTCGCTCTAAGCAATCCTGCAATGTGTCACGCAGGGCAACACTCGAAGCGTTATATTCGCTTTGGGAGCAAAAGAACACAATCGGCTCTAGCTGCGCCATCACGTCTTGTTTGGTGAAGTAAATCTCGTGGCTAATTAAGTCAATATTGGAAACCGCATAGCCGCCGCTACCTTCAATATAAAACTCAACTGTTTCCCCTTCTAAATAACGTCCGAACCAGGCAGAGTTCTTAACATCCTGGCTCTCATCTAAAAAGTCAGCTCTCAAACCCGACTTGAGTAAGCTATTTTTGCTCAGACGCAAATCGTGGGGGCGTTTTTCCAGTTCTTTAATCGGTTCGTACTGCTGAAGATACCAAGCTTTGAGGGCAATGATGGCCATGATGTCTTACCAGGTTGCACGGCATCGGTAATGCCCAAGTGCAAAAATTCCTAAACCTGGATATTAGCAGTAAGCGGTAATATCTTCACCACATTCATCTGCCAAATAGCACAATGCTCGAAAACGTAAAGCCACTACTTCGTCATAAAGGGGATTGAGCTTGCACATCGGCGGAATGTGGAACAATGTGCGACCAAAGAGCTTAACATCGCGCTCAAAAGGACACTGAGCGGGGATCGCTTGGCAAAGGCGGTGTGCAAGTTTAGGACTGCTGACTTCGATTTTGTCTAGCCACTGTTTGGCAGGCTGCAGCCACTTAATGGTTCTTTTCGGTTTGAGAGGATTCGCTTGGGCTTTTTGCTGTATCGCCGTCTCTGGATATACCCAAACACTGCTTACAAGAGCTAGATTCTTTACTGTATACTCGGATACACTCATGATTCTTTTCCTGTGCTCGGCAAAAGCAAATTGGATTATCTGTAACTTACCTACAACCGCTTGGTAGCTCATACCGGATTGCCTGCGGTACATTTTTTTGGGAAATCCCCGCAGGAAAGCAGGCGCTTCCTAGCTATCTAGAAGAGCGGAGATTTGTTGCTATTGCAGATATTGTGGTTCTGTAGGTTTAACCCTGTAACAAATTGGCTAAGTAGGCGTTGCATTCAGCAACCGATCTTGAACCTGTATTTGTTGAGCGGAGTTATCGCGAAGGAGAGCAGCACTGGCAAAGGAAAAAATTTAAACTGATGGCAGAAAATGTAAAACCGTATTTATCGAAACTTGTAAATCCAGACTGCCTACTTTTATGTTGACTGAAACGGCAAAGACTGCGCGTGGGCAATCTCACGGAAGTTTTGTTAACTTAGCGCAACATTTCAGTGACAACACTTAACAGGATAACCGATTACCTTGGAAAACTGCACAAAATAAAAGACTGACTTTGACGGCAGGATGTTTCTACCCTTTGTCAGTCAGTCTTTTTGGGAATTGAGGAATAGTGAATGGGGAGGGATGAAGCCTGAAGAGTGGGGGCTTTTTTAGAGAAGCACGGCTGATTTCACCCTGGGTTTCGAGAGAGCCGTGCTAATCAGCGAAGCCTCTTGAAGGGTATACACCTTTCCCCCGTTCGGCTGAGCTCACGGCCGAAGCCTTCACCCCTCACTCTCCATCTAAGAAGCCACTTTCGCAGTAGAGCGACGGCGTCTTCCTGGTGTCTTCGCCGGGGGTTCTTCTGGATTTTGCAGTAAGAAGATAACTAAGGGACGGCTTTGCAGTTCGCGACGAGTCAGGCGCTGGATATCGCCTTCAATCTGCGTTCTTAAGCCTACCCAGTCAACATCTACTCCTTGACTGTCAATGGACTTGGCAAATTCTGTCCAGCGATCGCGTAATGTTCCGTCAATAGCTTTAATCACCAATTGCTGTAAAAGCGTCCGCTCCGCAGTGGAGACGACCCCCCGTAGGTGAACTTCTGGCTTGGCAAGCAGTTTGCCTTCCCAATCTATCGCCGCCGCAACGGTAACGACACCATCTTCTGCCAATTGCTGACGGTCTTTAACGATATTGTCGTGGACAATGCCATTTCTATCGACCAATTCAATGCCCGATGGTACTTGACCCGTGACCCCCATACTCTCTGGAGTAATTGCAACAACGTCACCGTTATTGATAATTACGGTATTTTCCTCCGGGATACCCATACTCTGCGCTATCTTCGAGTGCTGAACCAGCATCCGGTGTTCGCCGTGTACGGGGATGAAGAACTTTGGTCGAGTCAAGGCAATCATTAACTTCTGGTCTTCCTGAGAACCGTGACCCGATACGTGAATTCCGTGATGGCGACCGTAAATGACGTTCGCGCCCTGGATCATCAGTTTGTCAATGGTATTGACCACGGCTATCGTATTACCCGGAATCGGATTTGCCGAGAACACGACTGTATCGCCCTTACGGATTTTGACTTGTCGGTGTTCACCATTGGCAATGCGTGTCATCGCTGCCAAGGTTTCGCCTTGAGAACCCGTTGACAGAATCAAAACCTTTTCATCCGGTAGATTCTGAACCGCGTGCAACGGCTCAAATAAGTTATCCGGACACTTGATATACCCTAAGTTGCGAGCATGGGCGATGACATTTAGCATTGAGCGACCGACTACAGCCACAACGCGATTGTGCTTCTGTGCTAGTTGCAAAATCATATTGACCCGATGCACGGAAGACGCAAAGGTTGTCACCAGCAATCGTCCTGATGCTTGGGAAAAGACACGGTCAAGATTCGGATACACCGAGCGTTCGGAAGGGGTATGTCCGGGAACTTCCGCATTAGTGGAATCGCTAATCAAACACAACACGCCTTTTTCGCCATGTTCTGCCAAGCGCTGAAGGTCGAAGAACTCCCCATCAACGGGGGTATGGTCAATCTTGAAGTCGCCTGTATGGATCACCACGCCTACAGGTGTATGAATGGCGATGGTGAAGCTATCCGCGATTGAGTGGGTATTGCGAATAAATTCTACGACGAACGATTCTCCAATACGCACTGTTTCACGAGGAGCAACGGTACGGAGTTTAGTACGGTTGGTAACCCCAGCTTCGTCTAACTTGCCTGCGAGCAATGCCATTGCTAAACGCGGACCATAGATAACGGGAATCTCAAATTGCTTCAAGTGATAAGCAATGCCGCCGATATGGTCTTCATGACCATGGGTGACAATCATACCCTTGATTTTGTGACGATTTTCCCGCAGGTAGGTCATGTCAGGCAGAACGATATTGATCCCATGCATGTCTTCATTGGGAAAAGCAATTCCTGCATCTAAGAGAATGATCTCGTCGTTGAACTCAAATACGCAGGTATTTTTGCCAATTTCGTGCAATCCGCCTAGGGGAATTACTTTCAGTGCTGGAGAAGATTTACCTTTACTCATTTGCCTCCTTCGAGGATAAATTCACTAACAAAACAAACTGGAAAATTGCAATTTAGTTGCATCTAATAAAAACTTAAAAACTTGTTGATTCAGTTTTCACCGCATCAAAAACGACCTCTTTGTCAGGTGCTTTTAGTAGTTAGCTTGTTGGGCATTAGAGAAAAAACACGCCCAGCTTGATTTTGAGCTAACTTATCTATGCCATCCTACCCAAGGTATATTCCCAAGCCTCTCAGAAGAATAGGTCAGTAGTAAATAGTCAGGAATGAAGCATAAATTGAAGATATTTAGCTTTTTTAAGACTGCGTACACCTTAATTATTTAAAGTAATGAAAGTTCAGTTAATACCGCCTCTAACATTGGTTTCAAGTTATCTGGCAGTCCGCACAATGGTAAACGAGTCGAACCAACATCCCAACCTTGCATTGCTAAAGCTGCTTTTAAGGGAATGGGGTTAGCTGTACAAAACAGAGCTTGAAATAAGGGAAATAATTTCAGGTGAATCTCTGTTGCTAGTTGAGTTTTCCCAGATTCAAAGGCTTGAATCATTTGTTGCAACTGGGAACCCACGAGATGACTAGCAACGCTCACAACTCCTGTTCCTCCTACTGCCAATATAGGAAGAGAGAGGGAATCATCCCCAGAGTAAATCTGGAACTCTGATGGCGTCTGACGCCGGATCTCACTTACTTGATTGAGGTCGCCGCTTGCTTCTTTGATTGCTACGATACTGGGGATTGATGCTAGTCGGGCAACGGTTTCTGGTAGCAGGTTTTGACCTGTGCGACCGGGTACGTTGTAGAGCATCAGGGGCAAGTCTGGAACAGCAGTGGCGATCTCTTGAAAATGTTGGTACAGCCCTGCCTGGGGTGGCTTGTTGTAATAAGGAACGACTTGTAGCGAACCATCTAGTCCTATTTTAGCGGCTTTTTGGGTTGCCGCGATCGCTTCTGCCGTAGAATTTGACCCTGTACCCGCCATCACCTTGGCTTTACCGCTGACCGCTTTTTGAACAACCTGAAAGAGCTGATATTCCTCATCCCAAGTCAATGTCGGCGATTCTCCCGTCGTGCCACACACCACCAACGTGTCTGACCCATTTTCCACTAAATACGCTGATAATTTTTCGACACATTCATAATTGACACTACCGTCTTCCTTAAACGGCGTGATCATCGCCGTCAGCACACGTCCAAAATTGACCGCCACACGCTCACTCCTCCTTAGCAAATTGTTTTCGGCTGGTTTGACTGACCGGACTTTTGATAATTATTACGAAACTGCCGCCGTGGGTTGCAACAAGTTTTGTTTCACCAACAACTCAGCAATTTGCACCGCATTCAAAGCTGCACCCTTGCGGATTTGATCGCCACTTAGCCAAAGTTCTAAGCCACAGGGATGAGAGATGTCTTGGCGAATCCGACCAACCAACACTTCGTCACGACCTGTTGCCTCTACTGGCATGGGGAAATAGTTGGCTTGCCAGTCTTCCACCAATTTGACGCCGTTCGCCTTGGCTAACGCTTCCCGCGCTGTTGCTACTGGTAAGGGTTCTACAAATTCTAGATTAATTGCTTCTGAGTGCGCTCGTAGTACAGGAACCCGTACGCAAGTAGCTGATACCCGTAACTCCGTTACACCAAATATTTTGCGGGTTTCATTAACCATTTTCATTTCTTCTTCACAGTACCCCTGGTCATTTAATGGGGAATTGTGGGGAAATAAGTTAAATGCCAACGGATAAGGAAAGATTTCCGGAGTCGGGGATTTCCCATTCAAGATGTCTTGTGATTGGGTTTTGACTTCTTCCATTGCCCTTGCCCCTGCACCACTTGCTGATTGATAAGTGGCGACAACGATCCGCTTGATCGGCTGCAACTGATACAACGGCCAAACCGCCACTGCCATCAAAATTGTCGTGCAGTTGGGGTTAGCGATAATTCCCCGATGCTGCGCCGCTGCTTGAGGATTGACCTCTGGCACAATCAACGGGATCTGGGGGTCTAAGCGAAAGGCACTGGAGTTATCAATAAATACCGCGCCACTTGCTACCGCTTTTTCTGCCCAGACTTTCGAGGTAGAACCGCCAGCGGAAGCAAGGACTAAATCCACATCTTCAAAAGAATGATCATCGACCACTTCCACCTGCAGTTGTTTGCCTTTGAACGGCAGATAGCTACCTGCCGAGCGAGGGGAAGCTAGCAACTTTAACTGTGAGACAGGGAAGTTCCGAGTTTCTAGTAATTCGATCAGTTCTGTGCCTACGGCACCAGTTGCGCCTAATATGGCAACGCGAAATCCTGCGGTCAAATTGTTATCCTCCACCTAACGATATTAGAGATGATTGAGAGTTTTATTCAATAGTTTTAATAAAACAGTGGGAATTTTTTTAAATTACGCGATCGCTACTCTCTGTTATTGTGGTGCGGCGACGACTCCCAAAAGGGTATCCTCCTTCGTTGGGGGATCAGTGCCCTTGGTGTCTTCACCTCAAAAAACAATTAATTCCAGCCTGTAAAACCTCAGTTTAACAAAGACATTGCCCGATGTTTGTGCTTCAAGGCTGAGAAATTGTCTGGAAAATTTGGCAATCTAATCTGAGAAGGCGAACACCTGCGCCCCCTATGTACTATCATCAAATACGGACACCAAAAATCAAGTCGATGGCATAGTCGCAGCCCTAGTCAAACTACAACTGATTGCCTAATAACTTGCAAACTAGTTGTTAAACCTAGAATATCACGTAGGGTTATCCTTCAGGCGCACACTAGCCCCTCAAGAAGCCTCCGTCTGTATGAACCCTCAAGAGAATTGAGTCCGTAGCAAACATCTTTGACACGAAAGCATCAATGAAAGTTACCCAGGAAAAACTTCCCGCCAGCCAAGTGGGTCTGGAAATTGAGATTCCCGCCGAAACAACGAAAATTGTCTACGAAAAGGTTGTAAAAAACCTTGCCCGTACTGCCAATATTCCTGGGTTTCGTAAAGGTAAGGTACCTCGCCAGGTTCTCCTCCAGCGCCTCGGCTCCCAACGCATCAAAGAAGCCGCGCTAGAAGATTTGGTTCAAGATGCTTTGCAGCAAGCCATCAAGCAAGAATCCATTGAGGCGTTGGGTAACTACCAACTCCGTTCCCCTTTTGAGGAGTTGGTAAAAACCTTCAAACCAGGAGAAACCCTGACCTTCTCTGCCTCTGTAGATGTCCCCCCAGAAGTAACCCTGGGTGACTACAGTGGCTTAAGCGTCCAAGCCGAAGAAACCGTCCCTGAACCCGATGTTGTTGACAACTTTTTAGCAGAAAAGCGGGCTGAACAAGCAACCCTGATTCCTGTAGAAGGTCGTCCAGCTCAGATGGGAGATGTTGCTGTTGTCGATTACAGCGGTCAATTCACGGGGGATGAACCGACAGAAATTCCAGGCGGTCAAGCAACCGACTTCCAGATTGAACTTGAGGAAGGACGGTTTATTGAAGACATTGTCCGGGGCATTGTGGACATGAATCCTGGGGAAACCAAAACGGTACCCGTGACATTTGCCGATGACTATCCCCGCGAAGATTTAGCCGGAACATCGGCAGAGTTTACGATTACCCTCAAAGAACTCAAAGAAAAAGAGCTGCCGGAATTAGATGATGACTTCGCCCAGGAAGTAAGCGAGTTTGAAACCCTAGCCGAGTTGCGCGAATCCATCGCCGCCCAGTTTAAAGAAAGAGCTGAACGGGAAACCGCCACTAGTAAAGAGCAAGCCTTAATTGCAGCACTAGTGGAGAAAGTAGAAGTTGACCTGCCCGAAACCCTGATTGAGCGGGAAGTGGAGACACTCCTAACCCAAACAGTGATTCAGTTAGGACAAATGGGCATGGATGTGAAAAATATGCTCACGGCTGACATGGTCAACAACCTGCGCCAGCGATCGCGCCCTGAAGCCCTAACACGCTTGCAGCAAAATCTCGCCCTCAAAGAAGTCGCCAAACGCGAATCCTTAGAGCCGGAACCGGAAGCCATCGAAGCCAAAATTGCCGAGATGATGGAAGAGTTCACGGGACAAGAGGTTGACCAAGACCGCCTGCGGGAATTCGTCACCTCCGACTTGCTCAAAGAAAAAGCCCTACAGTGGCTAGAAGAACACGGCACCGTGGAACTCGTTCCTAAAGGTTCCCTGACTTCAGAAGAAGCAGAAACCGCAGAGGTAGCTGCTGACACCGAAGAAGCCCCAGAAGCAGAAACTACTCCATCAGCTGAACAAACCCTAGAAGCGGAGGTTAAGCCCTCAGACGCTGAATAAGCCCTTTACCTCTGCTCAAGAGTAGAGATGCTAAACGTTGCGTCTACTGCTCTTGAGCAAGAACGGCACATCTAAAATCAAGGGAAACAAGGGTGAAAGATGAAATTGACCAAGAATCAGCATCAGCTAATGCCAACTGAATCCGCAATCAATCATACTTTCCAGTCAGTCCTCAAGCAGTTGAGGCATAATAATCACTAAGAACAGCAAATAAAACGCGGTGCCAGTTAGCAAACTTAATTTAGGTGCGATGCTAGCCCGCAAATTTGATGCCATTGTTGGTAATATGATTCAATCCCAGTCCCCTGATTATCGAGTTACAAGTCTTAGTTCTCCAGAGATTCACGCGGTCAACTCTGTTGACCCTAGTGCGGTTGTACCCATGGTGGTAGAACAGTCTGGCTTGGGAGAACGAGCCTTTGATATCTACTCGCGCTTGCTGCGAGAGCGTATTGTGTTCTTGGGGACGCCAGTAGACGATGCCGTGGCTGACTCTATCGTTGCCCAACTCCTGTTTTTAGAAGCAGAAGACTCCGAAAAGGACATCCAGCTTTACATCAACTCTCCTGGTGGTTCTGTAACGGCGGGTATGGCAATTTATGACACCATGCAGCAGATCCTCCCAGACGTTGTTACTATATGCTTTGGTCTAGCCGCTAGTATGGGAGCGTTTTTGCTCACCGCTGGAGCTGCTGGTAAGCGAATGGCACTGCCAAATTCCCGGATTATGATTCACCAGCCTTTAGGAGGCGCTCAGGGACAGGCAGTGGATATTGAAATCCAAGCTAGGGAAATTCTCTATCACAAACAAACGCTCAATCGGCTCCTCGCTCATCATACGGGTCGGGACATAGAAAAAATCGAAGCAGATACTGAGCGCGACTTTTTCATGTCATCGGCTGAGGCGAAAGACTATGGTCTAATCGATCAAGTTATCACCCGGCAGGATCTTCCGAAACCGGAAGCCGCAGCCACTCCTTGAAGTAAGAGGCAGGTATGTCTAAGTACGACTCCCATTTAAAATGCTCGTTCTGTGGCAAGTCCCAAGAACAAGTACGCAAGTTGATTGCTGGACCAGGAGTCTACATTTGTGACGAATGCGTGGACTTGTGTAACGAAATTTTAGATGAAGAGTTGCTGGATTCTAGCACTCCTGCACCTCAGCCCGTGCCGCGTTCTGAGCCACCGCAAAAGCGTCGCGCTCGTTCGGCCGGGCTATCTTTTAATCAAATTCCCAAACCCAGAGAACTAAAAAAGCATCTTGATGGCCATGTCATTGGGCAAGAGGAAGCCAAAAAAGTTCTTTCTGTAGCGGTCTACAACCACTACAAGCGCCTGAGTTTTATCCACTCAAAAGGCAAAGGAGGCGTGGATGATGCAATCGAACTGCAAAAGTCCAACATCTTGCTGATGGGGCCAACAGGTTGCGGGAAAACCTTGCTGGCGCAGACTCTGGCGACTGTTTTGGATGTTCCCTTTGCCGTGGCAGATGCCACCACTCTTACAGAAGCTGGATATGTCGGAGAAGACGTAGAAAATATCCTGCTGCGGCTGTTGCAAGTGGCGGATCTCGATGTTGAGGAAGCCCAGCGAGGAATCATCTACATTGATGAAATTGACAAAATCGCTCGCAAAAGTGAAAACCCCTCGATTACGCGGGATGTTTCTGGGGAAGGTGTCCAGCAAGCCCTGTTAAAAATGCTGGAAGGGACAATTGCTAACGTACCGCCCCAGGGTGGGCGTAAGCATCCCTATCAAGACTGCATTCAGATTGATACCAGTAATATTCTGTTTATTTGCGGTGGAGCGTTTGTTGGTTTAGAAAAAGTCGTTGAACAGCGGGTTGGGAAGCGTTCAATGGGCTTTGTCCAATCAGGCGAGAACCAATCTAAAGACCAACGTGCAGCAGATGTTTTGCGGCACTTAGAACCCGATGACTTGGTGAAGTTTGGCTTGATTCCAGAGTTTATTGGTCGGGTACCTGTAGTTGCGGTGATCGATCCGCTGGATGAAGAAGCGTTAATGGAGATTCTCACCGAACCTCGCAACGCGCTGGTGAAACAGTACCAGAAGCTTCTGAAGATGGACAATGTCCAGCTAGAGTTTAAGCCCGATGCCGTACGGGCGATCGCGCAGGAAGCCTATCGCCGGAAAACTGGAGCTAGAGCATTACGCGGAATTGTGGAAGAATTGATGCTGGAGGTGATGTATGAGTTGCCCTCGCGCAAAGATGTCACGCGCTGTATGATTACGCGGGAAATGGTCGAAAAGCGCTCCACCGCAGAACTCTTGCTCCATCCTTCATCTCTCCCTAAACCGGAATCTGCTTAAAAAAGTAGAGACGTACCCTGATACGTCTCTACGCTCAAATATTTCAACATGCCTCTAATTAACGTTCGCGGTGTAGAACATTATTACGAATGGCTTAAACAGCCTGCCTCTACTGCAAAGAAACCTGTTATGGTTTTTGTTCATGGCTGGGGAGGCTCAGCACGGTATTGGCAAAGCACGGCTAAGGAATTGTCCGATTCCTTTGATTGTTTGCTGTATGACTTGCGGGGATTTGGGCGATCGCGTTTACCGGAAGAACAGCTAGAGCTGCTCTACGAGATGGAAGACTACGCTGAGGATTTAGCTCTATTGCTAGATGGCTTGCAGCTAGAGCGTGTCTACATCAATGCCCATTCCTTAGGAGCATCTGCGGCGGCGATGTTCCTACAACGCCACCCAGAACGGGTAGAAAAGGCAATTCTCACCTGTAGCGGCGTTTTTGAATACGAAGCCCGGTCTTTTACCGCGTTTCACAAAATTGGTGGTTTAGTCGTCAAGTTCCGTCCCCACTGGCTAGTAAACATTCCCTTTGCCGAACGGATGTTCATGAGTCGGTTTTTGCATCGCCCACTGCCGACATCCATTAGCCGAGCCTTCTTAGAGGATTATCTGCTAGCGGATGATCAGGCAGCTTTAGGAACTATGCTTACGGCGGTGAGTAAGTATGCGGCGGAAGTGATGCCCCAGACCTTCGCTCAGTTGCAAATGCCAACCTTGTTAATTGCTGGGCAATACGACAAGATTATCCCGGCGGAATTGGGGCGTAAAGCCGCAAGTTTCAACGAGAAAATAGAGTTTTTGGAAATGCCTAACACGGCTCACTTTCCGATGCTGGAAGCTCCAGAGGAGTATTTACAGCACGTTCGGGAGTTTTTGGGCGTTGGTTTACCTGCGAAGGCTTGAATTGACCTGATGCTTTAGCCTTGCTCAAAACTCTCTTCCCTAGTCTCTAGCCCCTCTTCAAAAGTCTAAAATTACTCTCCGAATCGGATACGGTGCTTGGCTTTTAGTCCCGTGATCGCTAAAAGCGCTAATCCGGCTAAGGCGGAAGGTTCCGGTACTGAACGAGGAGATTCGGTGGTCAGACTAAAGGCGAGGAATTGGGTAAACTGAGTTGGGCTAAAGTTGTTATCGCTGACAACAATTAACGACTTTTGCCCAGAGGCTAAATCGGGCCCAAAGGTTAGACCTTCGATATTGTCTAGGGTCAAACCAAGCTGCTGGAAATCTAGCAATAAGCTTTTCTGAGCAGGTTTAATCCTATTGAGGTTGACAGCACTAAGGCTTTCAATATCGCTAATGTCATCTGATCCCTCTAAAGACACCTGAAACAGCTTGATCGTATTGCCCGCACCCACAGAAAAAGACCGCTCTAAACTGAGGAATGTCCGGTCATCCAACGCTAGTAAATCAACCAAACCATTGGTATTGAAGCCATCAGGGAGAGTTGGAGCTTCTGCAACGGGTTCGGTGAGATAGAGGAATTCCTGCTCTGCTCTAGTTAACAGGTCATATTTCAAAATCCGAGATGGGCTACCGTTATTTAGCCCCGCCGCTAACCCATCTTGAATTAGGGCATTTTCCGTCGCCGTAAACAGAGACGTTCCATCGGGGTTAATAGTCAGACTTTCAAACGCTAAGTTGTTGCGAATTCCTGATTCTCCAGTAACAGTGGGTTGAAACTTAGAGGGAACTGGCAGAGTTTTGAGTTGCTGTCCGGTTAAAGAGAACTCATTGACAAAGGGAGACGTCACTCGACCGAGATCGGGTCTTGCTTCTCCTTCTGAGGAGATGAATAAAGTGCCTTGGTTAGTTAAAGCAATTCCTTCTGGATCGAGGCTTAAATCGGGAAAAGGCTGACCATTTTCATTAAGAAGCGTGGTGACATCAAGTAGCGTTACGTCTTCCTGGCTCAAGACACCATCTTCTACGCCGATGTTGAGAGTGTAAAACCGAGCCGGATTTGTTTCGCTGCGATCGTCGGAAATGCTGTAGTAAACATTTTTGCTAGCGTCATAGGTAATTCCCGACAACCCTCCTAACTCGGTTCCCTGATATGGGAATCCTGTCGGAAATGTTGACTGTCCGAGAAAGTCTACGTTGGTAATCGTGATGGCATTAGCCGCAGGTACAGCAAAGAAAGCGTAGGTAAAGCCGCCCAAACAGGTTAAGCCAATTGTTCCTAAACGTTTGCCAACTTCCGTAATTTTACTCATGACAAGAGAAAAAATATAGGTCTAACCCAGAAGCCTACTATCTGCAAGCTAAGACAAGGTGAAGTTGTGGATAAGAACAAAGTGGAGTTGGCGATCGCCTCTTTATGAGTCTGGAGTTCCTATAGCCCCAAGCTGATAGCCGAGCATCCTACGACTAGAGAGATGTGATGATTTGAGCGTACTTACGGCAGATTCTTATTTTGAACAGTTTTTTAGTCCTCCCATAGCATTTCCTTAAGGTTGCCTCGCTAGGTTAGGAGCATTCCTGCAATACAAAACAGATACAGTTTCCATGAAAGTATCGAGTGTGATTGATTTCCTAGTTCGCGATCGCTCCAGGGTTGGGTTGACAGCAATGGGGACAATCGGAATTTTAGCGATCGCTTCTGGGCCGATGCAAGCCGCTAATCTCCGCTTTGCTAGCTTCAATGCCTCCCTCAACCGCAACACCGAAGGACAGCTAATTACCGATCTTCTGTCAGCGCCAGATAACGATCAAGCACAAGCTGTTGCCGAAATTATCCAACGAGTCAATCCGGATGTCTTGCTCATCAACGAGTTTGACTATGTTGAAAACGGTACAGCAGCAGAGCTATTTCAAGAAAATTACCTCTCTGTTGGGCAGAATGGAGCGACCCCCGTTGAGTATCAATACCGATACGTTGCTCCCTCCAACACGGGGATTCCCTCCGGCTTCGATCTCGACAACAACGGCTCTGTAGGTGGCCCAAACGATGCCTTAGGATTTGGTCTTTTCCCCGGTCAGTACGGCATGGCGCTTTACTCCAAGTATCCTATTCTCACTGAAGAAATTCGCACCTTCCAGAAGTTTTTGTGGAAGGACATGCCTAATGCCCTGCTCCCTGATAATCCCGCCACGCCAGAGCCGCAGGACTGGTACTCCGAGGAAGAACTAGATGTGGTGCGCCTTTCTTCCAAAAGTCACTGGGATGTTCCGATTGAGGTCGATGGCAGTGTTGTTCACGCCCTTGTTAGCCATCCCACCCCGCCCGTCTTTGATGGTTTAGAAGACCGCAACGGCAGGCGTAACTTTGATGAAATTCGCCTTTGGGCGGACTACATTACTCCTGGACAAGGAGACTACATCTACGATGACTCTGGCACAGTGGGCGGACTGGGGGCTGACAAAAGTTTTGTAATTATGGGGGATCAAAATGCCGATCCCTTTGATGGAGATAGTTACCCTGGTGCTATTCAGCAGTTGCTGAACAATCCGCGAGTCAATACCAGCGTTACCCCCTCTAGCCTCGGTGGTGTTCAACAAGCCAGCTTACAGGGAGGAGTTAACCTTAACCACCAAGGCAATCCAGCCTTTGATACGGCTGACTTTGCCGATAACAGTTCTGGCAATCTTCGGGTTGATTATGTTTTGCCGTCTCAGGATTTGGAAATTGTCGATGCGGCTGTATTTTGGCCAAAGAGCGACGATCCTCAATTCCCGCTTGTGGGTACGTTCCCGTTTCCCAGCTCCGATCATCGCTTGGTTTGGGCGGATGTTGAAGTGCAACAGGAGCAAGTTAGCGTTCCTGAACCCTATGTGGGACTATTCAGTCTTGGCATCCTGGGGCTAGTTGGCTATCGATACCGCCGGAAGCCGTGTCCTGAGGGAAGATAGGCTTTCATCCAAAGGTTAGTGAGTGAAGGCTCATGGGAGTCTTGCACTAATGCGGGAAGAACCCTACCCCAACCCTCCCTGCCAAAGCTACCGTCTATACATAACTGGTTCTTTCTGATGCAAATTTCGTTCAAACCCCCTCGCGTCCCCCTCGGAGATCCCCCTCCCGTCCCCCTTAAAAAGGGGGAAGCTAGATGTTGCTTCGCCTTTGATATCACGGGGGACTTTGAATCTAGTTCCCCCCTTGATAAGGGGGGTCAGGGGGGTAAGAAATAGCCAAAAGCTTGATTTTAAGCTTGTGTATACACGGTAGCTGCCAAGGGGAGGGTGCAAGATAAATTGCTGAGCAACAGGGGCTTTCGAGGATTACTGTACCGATTACAGCGTTAATTGCTTGCCGTAACTTTCACCGAAGTAAACCTGCTCAAGCTCCATGCGACCTCCGTATTGCTTGAAAGGTTCAGTAGCATAACCCAGTGGTAGCAAACAGCAAACATCTACTTCCTTAGGAATATTAAACGCTTCCTTTACCTGAGAGGCTACAAACCCTTCCATTGGGCAACTGTCTACACCAAAGCTTTTTGCGACAATCATTAGGTGAGCCACGGCTAGCATTGTGTGGCGGTTTGTCCATACTTGCATGCTGTCGAAGTTGGGCTTGTTTTCAAAGAGGCTAGGAATAGCCCCCCGCATAACCTCAGCATACTTGTCATTAACTGCTCCCACATCCATACCTTGTTGAATGATGGATTCAATGTAGTCTGAGTTTGCTACGCGTCTGTCGCCACAGCAGATTAATACGACGGGTGCTTGTCCTACCTGAGGTTGGTCGAAAGCACAGGCTTTGAGCTTATCCTTGTTTTCCTGCTCTCGAACGACAACAAAGCGCCAAGGCTGGAGGTTGTAACCGGAGGGAGCGCGTACCCCTAAGCGCATAATTTCTTGCAAAATTGCGTCGGGAATCGCCTCTTTACGGAACGCCCTAGCCGCACGACGCTGCTCGATGGCGTCTTTCAATCCCATCGAAGGGTGCATTTCAATTGTCATTATTTTTTGCTCTTAAGACATTCATACCACTATCAATTAGCCTAAGCCCAACTCTCGTTTTAGCAAGTTAATTGACTTTGTTCCGATATAGTTCTCACTCCGGATCAGTTTTGGGGGACGAATAATGTCATCTCTGGCGGCTAAGATTGCCTCTTTAACGAGGGGGTAACTCGCCTGATCGCTAAAAATGGTCTGGGCGCTGCGAACCAGAGCATTGAGTTTGTAGGCGTCTTTAGTCTGAGCGGTCATTAGAAGTAACTGATCTCCCCGGAGGCTGTGGATGATAATTTCGACGACTTGCAGGATACCAGAACTAAGACTGACGGCTCCTAAACAGGTATCTTTGGGGAGGTTTTGAATAATCTGGATTTCTTGAGCGTAGTCGTAGATATCTACAGGGATGACGCGGACAGATTTGGGTGCAGCGATCGCTTCTGCTTCTTGGATAAAATAGCGACTCGTCACAACTGTTCCCGAATGGGTTTGACCGAGAACTTCTGTTAGTTCTTCCATCGGCACGAGTTGCACAGGAATTCCTAAGGATTTCTCCAATTCCTGCACCATCAACTCACCCGCTCCTAAATCTCTCGACGGCACAGTGACTAACACCCGCGCACTACAGCGCAAGCGCCAATCTATTTCGGCGAGGAACAGTTCTCTGGCTTCACTCAAAGAACATCCCTGTCCTAGGAGGTCGTCCAGACTTTTTTCCACTAGCTTGTAAGCTGCCGGGTGCTGATCGAGGATAGGAGAACGGCGTTGTGCACCGCCTTCATGCCCCTGGGCTTTGACATAAATCCCCGAACCGGCTTGAGATTCGACTAATCCTGTTTCTTCTAGCTGGCGGTACACCTTACTGATCGTGTTACGGTGCAACCCGGTAATCATCGCCAACTGCCGCGTACTGGGGAGGCGATGACCGGGGGGAAATTGCCGGGAGGCGATCGCAAACTGGATTTGGTCGAATAACTGCCTAGAGGCAGGAATTTCACTGTCTGGCTGAATATGAAACTGAACCATCGACAGAAGCTCTCTAAGAACTCCAATCTGGCGTTTAGTGCTTGATTTTTCACGTCTACACCAGCAGTTGGATGTTTTGTCTCTAGGATAATCTCCCTACCTAGTTATTGTCTTCTGACACTTTCTGGGTACTTTTTACGGGAGGATGAATGAGGTTATGGGTTCACCCCATCGCCTCATTATCCCATCTCAGGACTGACTATTTACCCCATCCCTTAAAATCGAGACGGTGAATTCACTGGCAAGAGCGATCGCAATGAATACCCAAGAAATTCCTAGAGAACACGTCCACGTTCCTAATGGCAACTTACAAATTGCGGCTTATCTGGCTCAACCCGTTGGTGAAGGCTCATTTCCTGCCGTTGTTGTAGTTCAGGAAATCTTTGGAGTCAACGCCCATATCCGGGATGTAACCGAACGCATTGCCAAAGAAGGGTATGTAGCGATCGCTCCTGCCATTTACCAACGACAAGCTCCCGGTTTTGAAACGGGTTACACCGCCGAAGACATCAAGATTGGCAGGGAGTACAAGAATCAAACCCAAGCCTCAGAACTCCTGAGCGATATACAAGCGACGATTAACTACCTCAAAAGCCTTCCCTCGGTCAAAAAAGACCGAGTAGGATGTATTGGTTTTTGCTTTGGCGGTCACGTTGCCTATCTGGCGGCGACGCTTGCGGAAATTACGGCGACAGCGTCGTTCTACGGCGCAGGAATTGCCACAATGACTCCCGGTGGTGGTGAGCCTACGATCGCCCGGACTTCAGACATTGCAGGCACCCTCTACGCCTTCTTTGGTATGGAAGATGCCAGCATCCCCGCCGCACAAGTTGACGCAATTGAGCAGGAGTTAAACAAGTACAATATCGATTCCCAGGTCTTTCGCTACGAAGGAGCGGCTCATGGGTTCTTCTGCGACCAGCGTGATAGTTACAATAAAGGCGCAGCCGCTCAAGCCTGGGAGGAGGTCAAGCAGCTATTTGAACAGAAGCTAAAGGCTTAGTGTGGGATTAGCGGTTGCAGGCTGGTGAAGAGGGAGACTGGGAAAGATATTCATCTTTGAGAGAGAGTCTTTAAGCCATAAACAACAAACCCTCACCAACTAGTGACTGAATGACTAATCTCAACCGACAATGGAAAACTAACTAATCCTAACGCTGACGGATCATCGAACCGCTCTGGTAATCGCCATCAAGGCGGTTTCACACTAGCAATCCCTTATTTTTTCACGATCGCATTGTTATGAATTCTGAATCAACCCGTTCTCAACCAGCGCAGACCTCTTTTTCAATGGATGACTTTGCCAAGGCTCTGGAGCAGCACAGCTATGAGTTCCAGAGAGGACAAGTAGTACGGGGCAAAGTAGAAACCCACGAGAGCGATGGCGCTTATGTTGATATCGGGGGTAAATCTTTGGCATATGTTCCTGCCCAGGAAGTATCCTTGAGGCGGATTACTGATTTGTCAGTGGTCTTACCCTTAGAGGAAGAAATGGACTTCCTGATTATTCGGGAGCAGGATGAAGACGGACAGGTAACGCTTTCCCGGCGTCAGCTAGAAGAAAAGCGCGTCTGGGAAAATGTCCTGGAAATGCAGGAAAACAAGCAATCAGTGCAAGTGCGGGTGACAGGAGTTAATAAAGGTGGTGTCACTGTTAATTTGCAAGGCTTGCGGGGATTCATTCCGCGATCGCATCTTAGCGAACGTGAAGACTTAGACGCTTTGGTGGGACAAAATCTCACGGCTACCTTTTTAGAAGTCAATCTCGATGCCAAAAAGCTGGTACTTTCTCAACGTGAGGCGCAGCGTTCTGTTGCTATCAGCCATCTTGAGATCGGTCAGTTGGTCGAAGGTAAGATTGTTGGTATTAAGCCGTTTGGTGTCTTTGTCGATCTCAATGGTGTCACAGGTTTGCTCCATATCAAGCAGGTAAGCCAGAATTTTATTGAGTCTTTGCCTACTCTCTTCCAAACAGGACAGATAGTGAAGGCGATGATTACTAACATCGATGAAGGTAAAAATCGCATTTCCCTCTCAACGCGGGTTTTAGAAAATTATCCGGGTGAGATGGTGGAGAAAATGGCTGAGGTGATGGAAAGTGCGGAAGCCCGGGCGGCGCGGGCGCAACAACAGATCATGCAGTAGTCTTTATCCTTTGGGTTAATTTTTTCGTTTCGGAAGCGATCGCTCCTAGTTTAGCTACTTTCCCTGGTAGCGGATTTTTGGAAGCGATCGCTTTTTTTCTGGCACTGTCATCCCCTTAATTCTCTAAGGTGAACAAATTTTTTCGTTTTTCTTCCTCTTCAGGAATGATTAAATTATTAACTGACTCTTACAAAGGGCAGATGAAGGAAGGCTCGTAAATTTCTAAGCTCATAGTGATAACAGACTTCACACAAGTAGGAGAAGTTCTGAAATATGAAAACCGATCTATCAGTTCTCATTGGAGCAGGCGTACTCGTTGTCAGTTTAGTCCTTGTCTGCTTGACTGTTCTGACAGAAATGCAGCGCGATGCTGCTCTCCCCTCTCAAGAAGGTTTAAACTCAGAACCGAAGTCTCTTTCAGCCGTTAATTAATATCAGTAAGAAAGGAATATGGATTTACTAACTGATCCTAAACAGCGGTTAGCAAAGTAAGCTTATTCCCAGTTTGCTAACTCAGAGCGACTGTTGCGAAAAACTAAGGCAATTTGTTCGCGGCGCGTCTCAAAATTAGCGGCAATACCAATAAAGATGATGCCAACAATTAAAGCAACTACCCATTTAAAAAATGATTCATCAAAGACGAGAATAATTAATTGATAAAAAGCAGTCAGTAAAAATGTTGCCGTTCCTAAGAAAAGGAAGGCGCGTACTCGTAGAGTTAATCCCGCAAAAATAGCGACTATACCGATGATTGCCGGGATGACTCCTGTGTCTAGATGGAAGAGGGCTACTAGGCAAATTATTCCTGTTCCTAGTAAGCGGAGATAGTGACGCCTTTGGTATCTTTGGGATTGCTGGAGACTGGGGTCGAACTGAGCCACGTACAACACCGAAATCCCCCAGAGGGTGGCGTACCATAAAGGATCGGTGAGTTGGTACTGCTCAAACCATCGAGCGACTGCCCAATTAATCAGTACGATGCTGACATAGGTAAAGCGGACATCTGAGCGCCGCCAGCTCAACCAACTATAGAAACCCACCACCACCCACAGCGTCACCGTAGAGACGGCTGTACTGGTTAATAAAACAGTGAGTAGAGGGTATGCGATCGCTGAACGTTTCCAGGGTAAATTAGACCATCCCCATCGCTCCCAAGGCAGGTGGTACATGAGGACGGCAATACCACAGGCGATCGCAGCCAGCCAGCTATCCAAAGCCGCTAACTCCGTCCAAATGAAGCGAGCATAGATGTAGGTGGCGACGAGTTCGATTAAGCCCAGATAGATCCACCCATGGGAGGGAAAGAAATCTCCTGCTAACTCAAAAACCCGATCTTTTCCCACTGATGGGGAGGGGGAAGGGAGATTTTCTTTACTGCGTTCTTGAAGCAGAGCATAGGCGGCGAGTAAGAGGAAGATGACGATTCCCACGGTTGTTAGACGCGGGGAAGTGGTGGTGGTAACAACAACCCTGACAGCACTTACCATCAGAAGGCTGCCGATTAACCAATGGATATGGGCAGTCGTTGTGATTTCAGTGGCACTCAGGCGCAAGAAACGCCGCTGGGTGCGCGACTGCCAAAACCAGGCGAGGAGACGATAGCTAAAAGCGATCGCGACGGCAATAACGGCGAGAATCGTTATCCCATCCGCCAAGCTACCGCCTTCAGATTGCAGTAACTGATAGATCGTTAATTCATACCAGGCGCAGGAAATACCCGCAATTGAGAGATAGGTAAGGGGCTTCCACTCCTGACGACGACGCCCCACCCCAATACCAACTAAGGCAGCACCAAGGGTAATTAATCCCGTCCCCGCGTTAAAGTAACCGAGTCGCAGCAGTAAGCCTAAGACAGCGTAAAACAACGGCAACGTCTCAACGCTAGATAGAGACAGAGGGCGATGGCGAGATAACCAGCCATCACTGACAAACAACACCAATAGCCCTAAGCCAATGCTGGCAATGGCCAAATCCAGCCTTCCGCCCCCAGCTAGATATACAGCTTCCGCCACGGTGAGTCCAACCGCCCAACTGAGGCTATAAACGCCCTGATTTTTGGGTTGTTGCCATTGGTTAAAGAGCAAAGCCGCCACGGTTAACATCGCAGCGATCGCATATTTTCCATTCGTCGCGATCAGTTCCAGCTCGAGGCTAGTAACGTGCAGTGTCAAAGCCAGTAGCTCAACGCTGCCCAATGGCACAGCCCAGGCATCGCAGGCTTGAGCAAATAACGCCGCAACAGTACCATTACGACGTTGCAACAGCCTTTGTAATGACCACAGAACGCCAAGGGCGATCGCTCCGGCAATCAACCAATCGGCGATCGTTAGCCGTGGTAAACCAGGAATGCCTTCCCATAGCATCGCCGCCACAAAACTCAGCCCCAAGCCCACGGTAATGATCGCCGCTGGAAGTCGTCGCAAATAGCGGGTATTTACCCCCATCAACCCTGTAGCGACGCCCAAAGCCACTAAGCGAACCCCTGGTAGTGTCAGCGTCAATAACTGCGCGGCACCCAAAGCGGCAACACTCAACCACGCTGATTGTTGTCGTTGCGGTGGCTGGGTACGACTAGCAACACAGGTGAGTGCTAAGGGTGTGGCTAACCACATCAAGCCCCATTCGCTGAGTTCTAGTGTCTGGGAGGGCTGAGTGTCAGTCCAAAACAAGGCATAACTCAAGCCAGAAAGGGCAAAACCGAGATACCACGCACTGCGACGCCAGCTAGAAGCAAGGGGAATGGGATTTACCACGCTAAAGCCCCACTCGGCCACCATCAGACCGAGTAAAATTCCTGCCCAAGCGTTCTGATTCAGGCTGGGGAATGCCCAATCAACGAGGGAAGTGAGGGTAAGTAACCCGGTGAGGTGGGTAAGATACACCAGAACAGTGCTAGGGGTACGGCGGTAGAGAATGACCCAGAGAGTCATCGTTGACATGATCAAATTGAGCGATCGCAAACTGGGATGAGCCAGCGCTATCAGCGTCAGAACAATCCCCAAACACAACGTCAAGCGTTCCCCAAACCGGGCAACCTGCGGCTGATGTCTGCGATACAGCCAATCCGTTAGCCCCACCATCACAACGACGAAGGGAAATAGCGACAAACTCAGTAAGGCTGAGGTAGGAATTTCCGGGGCAATCAGTTGTCTAGAAAAAGCGATCGCTTGTTGCTGAAAACCTGAAGGCAATAACTCCCAAATTAACCACTGCGCCTGCAATCCAATTAGAAAAATCCCTGCTAAATCCCAACGCCGCCAAAACCGCCGCAAGCGTTGCCCAAAAAACCCTATCCCTAAACCACTTACCACCACCGCTTGCCAGGGAAAGGGTTCTCCCACTGAAACCACCCACCCCAGCACCAACAACAGGCATCCACAGGCTGTAAAAGGAGTGCGCCAGAGGCGTTCTTGCAGCGACAAGGATTCTACCTTTTGTTCGCGAGTCTGGGCTAACCAGGTTAACAACCATCCAGAAAACCCGATCGCCAATCCCAATTGTTCGACAGGTACTTCCACAATAAAGACTGCCCGTACCAGCAAAACTATCAGGGCATAAATAACAAATGCCCTTCCTTGAGGAAGGAGTGGCGGCGATTCCTCCCCTGTTGTCAATAGCTGGCTTTGCTGCTGAGTGTGGTAAAACAGCGCCACAGTACCGCCTACCATACCGATATAAACGGCCAGCAGCGGAAAGTTCGACCAGTCCCAACCCCAGTGCAGGTAACTTAAGCCTAAATAAGCGAGGAGGGAGGGATAAAAGAAACGGGTAAACGGAGTATCAGCATGGGATTGGCGTTGCAGAAGTGTGATGGCGGTAAGACTCACCGCCGAAAAAGCGATTGCGATGATACCCCAGGGCTGCTGCCATAACCGATCCATCGCCCAAAAGTTCACTGGAATCAGCAATAGCATTGCTAAGCGCAAGGTTTGGGCAGTCAGTTGCAAATTCCGTTGTTTCCCCGCCCAGAAACTAACCCCCCAAAAAATTAAGGTATATGTCCACAAAACGCCATACTGTCCAACAGCCGGAAACGTCCGCCATTGCGTCGCTGCCAACACCCCTGACGACAGCACCACCAAAAATAAGCCCAAAAACAGCAGCCAGCGCACACTGATTTCATCCCGCAAGGATTGCCACATCTGAGCAAGAGGCGATGGACGGCGAGTGGGCGCAACAGGCTCCTCAACCTGCCACTCAGGAACTGAGGGCGTTACCGGGGGTACGGAGGGAGCAACAGCCACTTGCGGTAGAGGAGAGGATAAATAACGCTGACACAACTGCCTCACCTGAGCATCACCGATCAAGCCCAAGCTTAGCCAGCTATCTAGACCTTCCAGTAGTTCTGGTTGATCCCAATTGACATCCCAATTGACAGTGACTTCAATTTTGAGAGACTGGTCGCTTTGAGATGACATGACTCCACTCCCCGATGAATTTCCGGCGTTGCGAAGCTTCCAAAAGAAAGCGATCGCTGCGGTAAATCTTTTGGCTGCCAAGGCTACTTAGTTGATGCTCAAAAAACGTAAATTTTGTGCCTAACTATCGTACTGATGCCAGCAGCCTACTATGTAGTTTTGACAAGTAACTTTGTATATATAAGTAGGACATGTATAGCCAAGTCCTGAGTCGGTGAAAGATTCAACCAGCGCTTGCTTTTAGAGAATCAGGAATGTTTTAACCTAGGTGTACGTTTTGTTTTCCAGCAATCTCGCCAGCGTCGCTTCCATCACTGCTGTGGTTTGACCAAAAACTGTAAATACCATCGCTTCTCGATACACCCGTTGCGCTGGATGGTGGGCGTAATTTGCCGCACCACTAGAAACGGTGACAGCGGCATGAGCGCAGCGTTGTGCAAGGTGGATTGCCCAAGCACGTAGTTGCAACTTGTCTTCCCAGGAGGGGAATGGGGATAACCCCTGCATCATCTGAGTGCGACAATCCCAGAATTCCTGATGGAGGGAGTCAAACGCCGCCTTGATAAAATCAAGCTCCTTGCCTTTGGCGGTGGCTTCGAGAATATCTAATCCCGCTCTGGCGCATCCCAAGGCAAAAAAGCCGTGATTGAGAACGTTTTTCTTGTCGTTTTCGTGAATCCAACCGGGGGGCTTGATCGAGACAACCCGTTCATTGGGTAAGAACCAGTGCTGCAATTTTGCCGAAACGGTGTTAGTCGATGCCATTGCTGCTAGTTGCATCGGGGAACTAAAGGTGATTTCCCCGCCGTTATCTTGCCATGTCTCCACAAACGGCACTACACCGAATATCGTTCTATCATCCGGCAAAACTGACGCCACAATAAAGTCCTGAAAGTAGTTCCAGCCCGTCACCCAAGGCACCTGTCCCTGCAACAGATACCCCCCCTCGATCGCTGCGGCTTTGACTAATGGCTTCCCTTTACGCCGCAACTGGGAAAATCCTATTCCTAAGAAGCGATCGCCTTTAACAATCCTGGGAAGGTACTCCTGCTTCAACCCTTCATTTTCACACCTTGCTAACATCCCTACCGCGCTTTGATGTTGCGTTTGCAAAAATGCCAAGGCTCCAGAATATCTCGGGACTAATTCCTGAAAGCGATAGTAAGCCGCGTCGCTAAATTCGGCACCACCCCACGAGAGAGGAACCTTCAAGGTAAATAAAGCGCGATCGCCCATTCCATGCAATACCGCCCGCAATGCATCAGCATCGCTATCAATGACAGCCGCTTGCGGTGCAACGTTTTCCCGTAGATACGACTCAGCCGTCGTTAGCAATTGATGCTGGTACTCTTCGTGGCGTGTGGGGGAAACTATTTGATTATCTACTGGCGATAACCCTGAGGGGATGCTGCGATCGCGCATCGACTTAGGTAAGGATAATTAAAAAATTATACTACTACCTATAGAGAATAAACTAATTAGAGAACATATAGTCAGAAAAATTGCCCTTGAGTGATGCCCGTTAGACATTTTTCAGAAATTACTTGAACAATTTCTAATAGCGCCACTTAGTAGAATTAACTTAGTATTATTTGAATAAAGCTCTATTTGTTGTTTAGATAACGGGAATAGCAGCAGAATAAGCCAGCCAAATTAATCCGACTCCAATAGCCGCACTAGAAAAAAGAGGAATAAATTGGAAAGCAAACCGTAATCGGGAGACTCTCGTCATTTTCCAGTCCCTAAATTAAAAGTTATAGCTGCATAGTCTCTCCTGAGCAGGTTTGTTGCCTCTGCCTTTTGTGCTAAATATATTTACTTCATTTTTGTTCCTATTGGTATAAGTAGATCGACTGGTAGAGAAACGACGAGGAGGCGAAGGAATCCCAATTGATTGTCCGATATCCAGATTCACAACTTGGTAGTAGTTCATAATCCACAATTTGGCAATAATTCATAATTCATAATTCGGTAACAGTTCTTCTTTCCCCCGCTCCCGGCTCCTCACAGGTGTAGGTTTTTTACAATCAAGCGGAGTTGAAGAAAGTCACAGTTGTAGTCGCAGACAAAGGACCCAAAGAAAGTGGAAGACCATTAAGTAAATCAGCTAAAAGAGTCAGAAAGCCCTC
>JAHHHJ010000004.1 GCA_019359445.1 Kastovskya adunca ATA6-11-RM4
TTCCACTTTCTTTGGGTCCTTTGTCTGCGACTACAACTGTGACTTTCTTCAACTCCGCTTGATTGTAAAAAACCTACACCTGTGAGAGGGTTGGGGAGGGGTCTGGTACATTTTTGCAAGAGGTCTAATAAATCCAATTACCTAAAGCAGTGTAGAACTTTTTAAACGGGTTTGTAGTAAGAGATAGGGTCGAATTTTGAAAAATTTAGCCCTGACTACGAACCAATAATATTTACTTTGTCCTACTTAAGTTTAATTAGAAATTAAATATCGAATCCACTTGTCTAGTTTCTCATGAAAAGTTTAACCACCAATTCTAGATTATTCTTTTTTGTAAGATTAAGCAGAACGATAATTTTAAGAAATTTGGCAGCAATGTAGGTAAAATCTTGGTTGAAGTTGTTTAATAAAAGTTATGCCTTCTTTCTTATTGACTTGGCTACTGACGGCTGTGGCACTAATAATTACAGGTTATATAGTACCGGGGTTTGCTATTCAATCACTTTTTGCCGCCATCGTGGCAGCGGTGGTGTTGGGATTAATCAATGCCGTTGTCAAGCCGATTTTGGTAGTGTTGACACTGCCGCTTACCATTGTCACCTTGGGTTTGTTTCTGTTTGTGATTAATGCGATCGCCATTTGGCTCGCGGGTGCCATAACCCCTGGATTTACCGTAGCTGGTTTTTTGCCTGCTTTGCTCGGTTCAATTGTGCTAACGGTTGTGGCAAGTGGGTTAGAGTTTCTATTCGGTGGAGCGGCAAGATCAAGATAAATCAACGAATTTCGGTATCAAAACCCAAGTAGCCTCGAGGAGCGATCATCCATTGGGCATAATTGCGAGTGCTTTGATTCCCAATTAGCACGGTGGTAAGCATATCAATCGGCGTGTTGAGCAATTCATCTAAGGTTGTGAGGGTAACTTCCTCGTCCTCTCGGTAAGCTGAACGCACAACCGCAACGGGGGTATCGGGGTGGCGGTGTTTCAAGAAGATCTCTCTGGCGGTGACAATTTGTTCGGTTCGAGTCCGCGATCGCGGATTATATAAAGCGGTCACAAAATCTGCCTGGGCGGCTGCTGTTAACCGCTTTTCGATCACTTCCCAAGGCGTCAACAAGTCACTCAAGCTAATCGCACAGAAGTCATGCATTAAGGGCGCACCGACGCGGGAAGCCGCAGATTGCAAGGCTGAGATGCCTGGAAACACTTGCACATCAGGAGTTTTTCCATCCCAACCTTGGGCGCGAAGTTCTTCTAGTACCAACCCCGCCATGCCATAAATGCCGCAGTCTCCAGAAGAGACAACCGCCACAGTCAAGCCCCAATTTGCTAACTCAATCGCTCGTTCTGCCCGTTGGCGTTCCTGGGTAATCGGTAAGGCTTCGATAATCTGCCCAGGACGTAGCAGGAGCTTAATCAAGTCGATGTAGAGGGAGTAGCCAATGAGTACATCTGCCGATGATACAGCCGTCTGTGCGGCGGGCGTCATCTGATCTAATCGTCCTGGCCCTGTACCGATCAGCAACAGTTGCCCAGTGCGTCCAGTATATTCCTGTTGGGATTGGGCGATCGCTACCGTCACTGCCCCACCTTTAGCCGAGGGAGAGTCAGCCCGGATGATTTGTTTTGTCACCAGTAGGGGGGCATGATTCGCTGCAACTAAAGCGGCTGCCTCAGCTACGCTAGGAGTTCCTACCTCTTGATCGACAACGGCTGAGGGCGTTGGGACATCCATCCCCCGCAGCACTTGCGCCGAAAAAGTTCGCAAGGGCAAATTCCGCTCCTGGCAAAGTTCCAGGATTCCCACCTCATCGGCTTTGATGTCGATAGTTGCAATTCCGGCGATCGCGTCCTCTGCCAGATCGTTTGCCCGAAAAACCTGCTCAATTGCTGTGGCAATTAGCTGCTTTGATACCCCGCGTTCGCAACCAATTCCTACCCATAATACCCGTGGATGCCAATGAACGACCGGGAGTTCAGAGGCAGTTGAGAGGGGTGGGGTTTTGTGGCTGATCCAGATTTTGGCGTTTGCAGGGACGGCTGATTGCTCAAAACAAAAAGTATGTCCTTCCGGCAAATGGTCTTGCCAGAGGGTGGAACCTGCTTCTTGAATAACTTGAACGGCTTCCCCTCTTGCTACCGCCGCACTCACGGCTGTCCAATCACCCCCGCCTCGCCGCCAGCCGAAGGGCACTCCCAGTATATCGACACCAGGTAAGCCTAAATTAGTTGCAGCCCCAGTTAATACAGGTGTTGCCCCCAGTTGTAGAGCGATCGCTTGGGCTAATCGATCCGCCCCTCCCTGATGCCCGCTACACAAGCTGATCGCAAACTGACCCGAATCATCTACCACGACGACAGCGGGATCAAGGGACTTGTGCTGCAACAATGGCGCAATCAACCGCACCACTGCCCCCGTTGCCAAGCCAAAAATAAATCCCTGGTACTGATGCCAGATCTTTGCTAAGTGTTCTTTGAGGGAACCGCTGTAGATTTGGGTTCCTTCGATATGACTCAAGGACTCCGGCACCCAAAGCATTACCCCGGCTGATTGAAGTAGAGGCTGTAATTTTTGGGCCGCAGCGGGAGTAGTGGCGATCGCCGCTAGGGGCTGAAACTCTTTAAATTGACTCATAAATAAGTAGGCAAAAAGAAATTAAACCTTTGGCAATGTAATTTTTTGGGGAGTGAGTTTGACGTAATTTCTAAATTATTGACTTCGTCCTACTTATTGCATTGAAGGCATCCGAGGGAGAAAAGCGATCGCGACCCTTCTAAAAATAAAAACGTAGGGCGAGGCATTGCCCACCCTACCGCTTAAATTGTCTTTCTTGGCGCTCTTGCCATTAGCAAGCCGAGTCACGCATTACAAGTTCAATTCTTTCTCAAAAAATTGCCTAGTATTGATACCTGAGCGCTCCTTTCCGGCAATTGGGCACTTACTACAGGCTTTTGTAGCATGGGAGTGCGGGTGACAGAGTCATTTGCCAGGGTGAATAAAGGATTTGACAAAATCCCTGCCAAAGAAGTGGCAATCACCGACACAATTAACCCCACCTGCAAGGGACGCATCCCCGGCAAATTCCAGCGAATTTCTGGGTAATTCTTCACCGAATCCGACATCTCTTGGGGTTCTTTTACTACCATCATTCTGACGACACGGATGTAGTAGTAAATCGAAATCACCGTCGTCAGCAGTCCCAGCAAGACCAAGCCATAAGTCCCAGCTTGCCAACCTGCCCAGAAGAGATAGATTTTGCCGAAGAAACCAGCCAGTGGCGGAATTCCACCTAAGGAAAGCAAGCAAATGCTCAAACCCAGGGTTAACAGAGGGTCTTTTTGATAAAGACCAGCGTATTCGCTGATTTGGTCGGTTCCAGTACGCAGAGAGAACAAAATCACGCAGGTAAAGCCGCCCAGGTTCATGAACAGGTAGACCATTAGGTAGAACACCATACTGGCGTACCCGGCATCAGTACCCGCTACCAAACCGATCATCACAAAACCAGCTTGAGCGATGGAGGAGTAAGCCAGTAGACGCTTCATACTGGTTTGGGTGAGGGCAACCACGTTACCCAAGACCATACTGAGGACGGCAAGGGCAGTGAAGACAAAATGCCACTCCTGGCTTACCAAGGGGAAAGCCGTAACGAGTAACCGGATAGCTAGAGCAAAGCCCGCCGCTTTAGAACCAACGGAGAGGAAAGCCACAACCGGAGTTGGTGAACCTTCATAAACGTCCGGTGTCCACTGGTGGAAGGGAACAGCAGAGATTTTGAAGGCAATTCCAGCGATCGCAAATACCAACGCCACCACTAAAGCTAGGGGCTGACCGATATTTGCCGTCGCAATCCCAGTCGCGATCGCTGTGAGTCTTGTCTCTCCTCCCGATAAGCCATAAAGCAAAGACATGCCATAGAGAAATACGGCGGAACTCGACGCCCCAATCAGCAGGTATTTCAATGCTGCCTCATTGGAACGGGGGTCACGCTTTGTATAGCCTGTCATCAAGTAAGAGGCGATACTGAGGGTTTCCAGGGAGAGATAAATCGTCACGAGTTCACCAGCTCCGGAGAGGAACATGCCCCCCACCGTAGCGGTAAGCAAAATGCTGATAAACTCGGCTAACGACGTGCCTGATTGCTGCACATAGCGGATGGACATCAAAATCGTCACCGCCGCAGAGAGGGCAATAATGCCGCGAAACACTACGCTCAAGGCATCGCTATTAAAGCCACCAAAAAAAGAGATGGGGTTAGCGACATCCCACTGATAAACCAGTGCCACTTCGGCACCCAAAATACCAGCGATCGCCACATAGGGAAGAATCGACGCCGAACGTCGTCCTGAAATCAAATCAATCACTAAAACCAGGAGGAGAGTAAAGATCACAATCCCTTCTGGTAAGATTGTCCCAGCATTTAACTGGGCTGCAAGTTCCGCAAAACTCATAAGCTTACTTTGGCAGATTCAATACGACTGCTGTCTAACGACGAGGTGAGGTTTAACCTTAAAATTCCTTTACAAGGGATTGTACCGCGTTCATCTTCCCTATCGATAGTTCTAAGGCGCTTCGTCCGCAGGGGAGTTCTTCTCAGATTTGCACGCCTTCACCGACAGACGCTCCCGATCGCGGCTAAATACTTTTACTTGTCTCTACTGCTGAGAACTCACCACCTCAACACTCCAGACTCCTTACAGGCACAGTACTACCACTTCCGACTCAAAACCTAGGTTTGAGTTGAGAACTCCTCTGAATCAGTTCCCCAATTTACCCACTTTATTGCCTCTCTTGCTGAGTTGATGTCCGGTGGCACTCGTACAACGTGAATATCTTCAGTACTAGGACAAACCATCTTTAACAAGTGAACTAGCTCAACATCAACAGATTGCTTGATTTTCAAAAGCGTATATTCTTCCCAGGAATCTAATTCTTTTACTGGCAACTCCTGGCACAGTCGCGTGTAGCCAATGCCCTGAATCAGCGCTTGCCGCAGTCCGGGATTTTTTTCTTGTAAAAGCCACTGAACTTGCCACTGGTGCGGGGAGAGTTTCCCATACTTTTCTGGTAAGGTCACTCCTTGATAAGCATAGAGACTATAGCCATCGGCAAACTCAATCGCGGGTTCGCCTTCAGCATGGAGGCGTTTTTGCTCGTCAAAGGAAAGCTTTGTGGGGCGATCGCAGACAATCGCCACCTCTTCCAAGGGAAAAATCCAGCCACAGTAGCGCGTTAATGACTGAAAAGTTTCCCATTGGCTAGAGTCATGCTCTAAACCTAAAACAGAAATACCAAAGTCAAACCAACTACTCGTACAAGCCCACAACTCGCTTTGAATGCCTGCAGCCAACAAGCTTTTTAGCTGCTCAATTTGACAATTGAGTTCGCGTCCTGACTGCCTTTGAAAAATCAAATTTACTACTTGCTGCCAGCGCTGGTTTCCCAGTCTTGCTTCAGTGAGTCGCTCTACAAATTGCTGATTTAACTGGTTTTCTAGATGCCGTTGGAATTGCAGGCAAAGCTGGCTTGACAACTGACTTTCTAGTTGGCTTACCAACTGACTTTTTAGCTGACTAGATAATTGGCTGGCTAATTGCGTCCATAATTGCTGCCCTAATTGAAGCCATAGCTGATACCCTAGTGGCTTCTCGACCGGAATATTACTTTCAGTAAAAATATTAGTTAAAGCTTGATCGGGACTTGCGAAAAAAAGAATGTACGGTGCTGGCTTATTAATGGCAGCGTAGGCAGATTTAATTGCACTTGTAGCTGAAGGGCGGTCGATTGGCTGGGGATCAAGGGCAATACCTCTCCATTTTTCCCGAGTTTCCAGAAGCAGAGCCTCTTGCTCGGAAGTCAGCACTTCATTTTTCCTCTGGGACATACATGGCTACTCCTCGTCTTTTGAACAAGAATAGTTTCAGAGTGACAGTGAAATAAATGTTCACACTTACTCGTTTATCCTACTCCGCTGCCAGTTTCTGACAAATATGGGACAAACTCACCTGAATTTAACATCTAGGTGCTCCTTTACCAACAGTAAGCTTGATGTATCGACACTACACTAACGTGGAGAGTCCATACACCAAGCACTAATATGAAAACGTCTCTGTAAATCGTCAAAATTTTGTTTACAGATTATTAGTTCCTGTTAGCCTCTGTTCCCAGAACGGCAAGTATTACGCTTATGGCTATTGGTTCAGACTTTTAGACGCTGTTCAGTCTGCCACGTTCCGCCATCCTTGAGGTTCGTATTCCCGTTGAATCTTGCTCGCCCAGTTACCTTGGGGAATTGTAATTGCCTGATGCTCCTCATGAGTTAAGGTGGCAGTATCAGACAAGACCCGGAGATAGAGGGTACCCTCTCGTTCATACAACTCGGCTTTTCCCTGACTGATGCGGTGTGCATGCCCTGTCACCTCACCTTCTGCGAGGATCAGATGAGATAGCTTTTGTCCCTCTATTTGCTGTACAGGTAGTAAAATTACATCGCCTTGTCGAATCGGTTGCATGGGTTTTGCTCCAAAGGCTTGCCTTGATGTCAAGGCATCAAGGCTTAGCTATATTTTTGCATATCCTTAGGCTGATGTCAGGTGTATCGATATCAGATCAGCTATAAGTAGATATCGAGCTACATTGAGCATTAAGGAAGCAGCAGTCAACAATGTGTTAATCTGCCGATTGCTCCTACCCAGTTTGATTTCAGGCTTTTGAGTTTAACCTCTCTTATCCTTACTTTAAATTCAAGTATTTAGCCGAGCTACTATCATTCTTAAGTTTCCATGCCAACTCTTGTCATTGTTGAATCTCCTACTAAAGCACGTACAATTCGGAACTACCTGCCTGCTGACTATCGGGTTGAGGCATCTATGGGTCATGTACGTGACCTTCCCCCTAGTGCTGATGAAATTCCTGAAGCGGTGAAAGGGGAAAGCTGGGCGCAACTTGGGGTAAATGTCCACGCCGATTTTGATCCGCTATACGTTGTTCCCAAAGACAAAAAGAAAGTTGTCAAACAGCTTAAAGATGCCCTCAAAGACGCAAGTGAGCTGATTCTGGCCACTGACGAAGACCGAGAAGGGGAAAGCATCAGTTGGCATCTATTGCAACTCCTCAAGCCGAAAGTGCCCACCAAGCGGATGGTGTTTCATGAAATCACCAAAGAAGCTATCCGTGAGGCGTTGAACAACTGCCGAAATATTGACGAACAGTTAGTCCATGCTCAGGAAACGCGCCGGATTTTAGACCGTTTGGTGGGTTACACCCTTTCGCCCCTGCTGTGGAAGAAAATCGCCTACGGCTTATCCGCCGGACGGGTGCAGTCTGTCGCTGTGCGGCTGTTGGTCAGTCGAGAGCGTCAGCGTCGGGCATTCCGCCAAGGTAGTTACTGGGACTTGAAAGCTAGGCTGGAGAAAGACAAAGCCTCTTTTGAGTCGCGATTGGTGACGCTGGCGGGCACAAAAATTGCCATCGGCAGCGATTTTGACCCCAATACGGGGCAAATTATTGCCGGACGGAACGTGCGGCTGCTCAGCGAAGCCGAAGCCAGAGAACTGCAAAAGCGGTTGAGGGATAAATCCTGGACGGTGACGGAGTTAGACGAACGCCCGGTTACCCGGAAACCCGCCGCTCCGTTTACAACGTCCACCCTGCAACAGGAAGCGAACCGGAAACTGCGGCTGTCAGCACGGGAGACGATGCGAACGGCTCAAAGCCTGTACGAGCAGGGGTATATCACCTACATGCGGACAGATTCGGTGCATTTGTCAAAACAAGCGATCGCGGCGGCTCGTAGCTGTGTTGAGCAAATGTATGGTAAGCCCTATCTCAGCCCACAAGTCCGTCAGTACACCACAAAAAGCAAAGGCGCTCAAGAAGCCCACGAAGCGATTCGTCCGGCTGGTAGCAGCTTCCGCACCCCCCAGCAAACGGGCTTAAGCGGTCGAGACCTTGCCCTGTATGACTTAATCTGGAAGCGCACCGTTGCCTGTCAAATGGCAGATTCGCGCCAAACCCACATGACCGTCGAGATACAGGTCGAAGATGCCGGGTTTCGTTCTACAGGTAAGCGCATCGACTTCCCAGGCTTTCTCCGGGCGTATGTCGAAGGGTCTGATGATCCCGACGCGGCTCTCGAAGATCAAGAAGTGATTTTGCCGCCGTTGCACAAAGGCGACCATCCCAACTGCAAAGAATTAGACGCGATCGCTCACGAAACCCAACCCCCCGCCCGTTACACCGAAGCTTCCTTGGTGAAAACCTTAGAAAGCGAAGGCATTGGGCGTCCTAGTACCTACGCCAGCATCATCGGTACGATCATTGACCGGGGCTACGCTCAGATGCAGAAAAACGCCCTAATTCCCACCTTCACCGCCTTTGCTGTCACCAGTCTCCTAGAAAAACACTTTCCTGATTTAGTCGATAACAGCTTCACGGCGCGGATGGAACAAACCCTCGATGAGATCTCTACTGGAGAAGCCGATTGGCTCCCTTACCTGCAAAAGTTTTATCTGTCAGAAAAGGGACTGGAAAACCAAGTCAAAGAGCGCGAAAGCCAAATTGATCCCACCGAAGCCCGCACTGTCGATCTGGAAAACTTAGCGGCGAAAGTTCGTATCGGTCGGTATGGCCCTTACATTGAAACGGAAAGTGACGATGGGCGCATCTCTGCCTCGATTCCTAAAGATCTGACCCCTGCTGACCTTGATCCTGAGCGGGTCGAGACACTGCTGCGGCAGAAAACCGAAGGGCCAGAAAAAGTCGGTCTACATCCAGAAACAAGCGAACCCATTTATCTGTTGGTTGGCACTTACGGCCCCTACGTGCAGTTAGGCGAAGCTACCGAAGAGAATAAAAAACCCAAGCGCGTCTCCCTTCCCAAAGGCGTCAACATCGAAGATGTCACCCTAGACATGGCACTCGGTCTGCTGTCACTTCCTCGTACCTTAGGGGTTCATCCAGAAACAGGCTGTAAAATCAAAGCCAGCTTGGGACGCTTTGGCCCTTATGTGGTACATGACCAGGGTAAGGAAGGGAAAGACTATCGCTCCCTGAAAGCTAGTGATAATGTATTGACAATTGAGCTAGACCGTGGATTAGAGCTGCTGGCGGAACCGAAGAAGGGACGGGGCGGCAGTACACGGAAGTCAAAGGCACCGCTACGAGAACTGGGCGCTCATCCGGAAGATGGCGAACCCGTGAATATCTACGATGGGCCCTATGGCCCCTACGTGAAGCATGGTAAAACTAATGCTTCTATCCCTGAAGAGGAATCTGTAGAGGAGATAACTTTGGAGAAGTCGCTGGAATTGTTAGCAGCAAAGGCTTCTACAAAGAAATCTACTCGCTCTAGTAAGTCAACAAGTTCCACTAAGAGTAAGACAACTACAGCCAAAAAGACAACTCGGAAGAAGACAACGAAAGAGACAAGTACGAGTAAGAAAGCCTGATTTTGGAGGGTAAAAAAGTTTTTTGACCTTTTGCTACCGTTTCTAATCTTGGCTCTGCTCGATGAGTTTAACCAAACCGTCTCCCAACAGTAGGAGGCGGTTTTTTCGGGCTTGATTAGAACCTAAAGCGTCAGCAACAATAAGAAGCTGTAGGTGAGTTTTCTTACTGTTCACTTGGGATCTTTGACTTTAATGGAACGTTTCTCACAACTGAATCAATTGCTGGCTCATATCTGGTCTGAAGTAGAGCAAGGGGGAAGGGAACCTGGTCATCCTTACAATACTCCTACTTTTGGAACGGTCAGTAGTCGGGGTGCATCTTTACGCACGGTGGTACTGCGCCGAGTTGATGCCAAAGCGCGATCGCTACTCTTTCATTCAGACTGTCGGGCACAAAAGATTAAAGAAATCCAGCACCAAAACCGGGTAACGTGGCATTTCTGGGACTCTAATAGCAAGCAGCAGTTGCGCTTGATGGGGGAAGCGGATCTTCACTTTGATGACGAGTTAGCCAATGAAGTTTGGCAAAGCAGTCATCCAAAAAGTCTCAAGATTTACGTCAAGCCGACTGCGCCAAATACAAAAGTTGATCAACCGCGATCTGGGCTTTCAGAGCAAGTAGAGTCCGTCCGACTTTCTGAATTGGCACAGGTTGCTTCGGGGCGGGAGAATTTCGCCGTTGTGCGTACCCTAATTGACGAAATTGACTTTCTGCATCTTCACCCCGAAGGCAATTATCGAGCAAGTTTTGTGTGGACTCCTCAGGGAGTAGAGAGTAGTTGGATGATTCCCTAAGGTTGACGCTGTTCTGGAGTCTAATCTTTCTACATGACAAAATTTGACGGGAGAAATAGAAGTGCAGCGATCGCGGAGGTCGTTTTCACTATCGAAAATAGGGATAGCGACGGTAGTACCGCTTGAACTGCTCAATGTATTGGTCAGCATTGAGAAGGGTATCGGCAACCGCAACTGTCAGCACGGTGTCATCAGTGAAGCGACATTTAGGGTGGAATAGGGGAAACTCTTTGGTTTTGATGTTGTTTCCCTCGTAAACTGAACCGATAATGTCGCCCGCGATCGCTCCTAGCATGATTGTCTCCTTTACCTCAGACAGTAAGCTTTCCTGGTGCGATGAGAGCCGTGCAGGGATGGTGAGCGATCGCCAAATTGATGCTGTGTGAATAAAAGCTTGCGATTAGTCGTCATTTATCAAGAGATTCGATATCTAAATAAAGTTAAAAATTTCTTATTAAATCAATTATATTGCCAATAAATCCTATCTTTATATCAGTCGCTTTTTGGATGGCTTAATTCTTTATGATTAACTACATCACATTGATGTTGATTAATATGGTAGCGGGGCTAGTTCTATTAGCTTTATTTGTCTATAAAGGGTTAGATGACTCTTACCAAAAACGTTGGATTCCCGGTTTTGGCATGACTGGCGCGATCGCGTTTGTAACAGGCTTACATATGATCTTTACCTGGCCCATAACAGGCAGCTTCAATATTGCTTTCGGCGAGACTTCCGTGTTGTTTGGCACCTTATTCCTCGGTGCATCTGTATCTCTAGCATTGGGTTGGGATTTAATCACTGTCGCCATTTATGCCTTCTTTGCAGGGACAGCAGCAATTGTAATTGGGTTACGAATCATCAATCTAGGGCTAACACGACAGCCTCTAATCTCAGGTATTGGTTTTATCCTCTCTGGTTTAGCTGGCGTTTGTGCTGCCCCCGCACTGTATTGGAAAACCAATCGCGCTTTTCGCTTAATTGGTGTCGCTGTCTTGGTTATTGCTGCCTTAATTTGGGCAATCACGGGATTTCGAGCCTATTGGGGACACTTGGCTGACTACACCGACTGGAAGCCGCTTCCGATGCAGTCGCCATAGTTGTAGCAAGTCCTAAAGTAGGGGCACGGGAAGCCACATGGATGTCAACTTAAGGTAGAAATGCCTTCTGTATCAGGCTTTTGGCGCTCTCCCACCCTACGGGAAGCAGGCACTCGTCCCCTAACCCCTTCTCCCCGCTCACGGGGAGGGGCGATTATGAAGCGCAATATTATAGAGAAGTGGTACAACTCATAACTCACTTCACCTCTACCCAAAAATCTGTGGTTACAATTTTGCCCCCACGGTTGAATTGTCCCCAAAGTTTATATTTTCCAGGCTGAGGAAAGCTGGTATGAAAACTTACTTCTCCAACGCGACTCTTGCCTAGGGCATGGGCGTGAATGTAGTTTTCTTGGATGATTGGTGAGGATTGGCGAAGGATGACGAGATGCCCTTTTTCTCCTAAGTAAGGCTGCAAGTTTGTCAGCGGTTGATTAGTTTTCGCATCTTGCAAGTTGAATTGCAAGGTCACTTCTTCACCTGCTTTGATTGTCGGGTTAGAAAGGCTAAGTGTGGCTTTTGTATCGCTAAAGGTTTTGGTGCGATTTAAATCGGTAGGAAAGGGAGTTGAAAGTTTTCCTGGAACTGTTGCTTTTAGCAGCGAAACTTGTTCCTTTTGTCCCGCAGGTTTGTAGTCAGCGAACAGGTTGTAATTTCCAGGTTGAGGAAAATCGGCATTAATTTCAAAGCGTCCGTTGCCTTTGAATTCGGGATGAAGATGGCTGAAATGTTGCAGGTCGTCGCTCACTACGATTAAGTGCATGAGCTGTTCTTGAAAGGTATCGAAATTCGCGATCGCCTTCCCGTTTGAGCCTTGAACATCAATAACCAGGGGAACTGATTGATTCGGGGCAATTGTTTGAGGAAGCGTCAGTTTTGCTTGTGCGGTTTCTGTCTTGTGAGGAGTGGCGGCGTTGTCCATCTGATGCCCTGCATGAGAGTCATGGTTTGGCATTGAATGCCCTGCATGGGGTCAGTGGCAGGGTTGGAATGTGTCGCGTCGTGCATCATGCCTTGATGATTCATTTTGCTGAGGGAGTGGATTGCCACTGTTGCAACCGTTCCCCCAGCTAGCAAAGCAGCGATCGCGTAAATCAATGAGGATTTTTTGATGGTTCTACGCATGGGTATTTCTTTGAGAATTAGACGCTGATTCTTGAACTTCGACGACACCCCGGAACATATTCATGCCACAGGTAAATTGATACTGTCCTGGCGTTTCTGGCGTAAATTCTACAGGTGTCACCTGATTCAAATCCAGATCGGCTGCAATGTGGAAATCTGGTAGTAATACTTGCTCCAAGCAGCTACTGGGATCTTTTCGCACAAAATTCAACCGCACGGGTTGCCCCGCTTGCACAACAACGCGGTCTGGATCGTAACCGCCATCGACCGCGATCGCTATTTCCTGCACTCCTTCACCCGCCTCAGCTTGCTTTGCAGAACTTTTGCTAAAGAGAAACCACCACAACTCTGCACCGATCAATGCCAAGCCACCGAAGGTTACAGCAAGTTTCAATGGCAACGGTTGCTCAATGGGTTGAAATTCGCCAGTTGTCTCCACCCCAGTTTCAATTGGTCTAGCTGTAGCAGGAGTACCGGAGGCAATTGAGAGCAAAAGCCCCAATCCTACGAGGCGTCCGTAAATCTTTGTTTTAGTTAGCATGGCTCAAAGGCTCTTTCCTTAATGCTCCACCTTTCTATTATGAAGTCTCCACTGTAGTGGAGAGTCAAGAAAAACAGGGTGAAGAAATTAACCTCCATCCAGCTTCTGAGCCACCAGATATTGCCGCTCCTCACAATCTGTCCCTTCAGACTGCAAGGTTTCGCAATCCATAAAATAGGTTGGGTCTTCTCCTACAACTGCCGGGTTTCTTTCCACTATCGTTCCATCAAGTCGGCACCAGTAATCGCGCTGTTTTTGAAAGGGCATCAGCAGCACATTCCATAGCTTGTTGTCATCGGGGTTGGAGTACGCTGGAACGCCGATGTCGATTTCTGACTGGGGGACGTTTAGCCGCAGGGTGCGATGGAGTCCCACCAAGGAAATAAGCAACTATAAGTCATCCTCAATGAGCGGGACTTCTAAAAGAGGGCAGCGATCGCGTCGCTCTTTTTTCTTTATTTCCACTTCAAAGAAGCGGTTACTGATATTTTTGCGTCTGTTGATTGAATAGATTAGAAAAATTGTTAAGCGCCTATTTTGCAGAAGACAATTCTTCAGATGGTGACATTAGTGAAGATTTTGGAAGAGCCGTTCTTCAAACAAAGTTCTTTATCTAAGATTGAGGTTACTTAGACGGCTAGGGTGGCAAAAGTTACAATATAGGCTTGTTGCAACTCAGCGATCTACCTGAGCAATTTCTTCACGAGAAATCACGATGAATAGTTCTTCTAAAACTGATTCGATAAGCGATCGCAGCATCCCTTTAGAACGCGATGTATTTTTACGCACCTTAATTCGAGAATTGGCTGGCACCCTTCAAGATGTAGTTGGTACAGAGGAAGCCTCAGGGTTTATTAGCGTAGTTGGTCAAAACATGGGTAGGCAGATAGACCGAGACTACAAATCGGCTCTCAAGGTTTCTAATCTGACGCGGGAGCAAGTAGCCGATGTCTTAGTAGACTTAAAGCGGCGAATTCAGGGCGACTTTTTTATCATTGAGCAAACAGATGAAAAGATTGTTTTGGGGAATCGTGCTTGTCCGTTTGCCGACAAAGTCATCGATCGCCCTGCCATGTGTATGATGACCTCAAATGTCTTTGGTTCGATAGCCGCCGATAACCTAGGGTATGCCAAGGTGGAACTGCAAGAGACGATTGCCATGGGCGATGCTGGATGCAGAGTGGTTGTTTACTTAAAACCCACTCCAGAGGCAGAAGAAAGTCAAGGAAGAGAATACTTTAAGGGAGAGGATGAGGGTTGACGCCCGAACAGTTTCTTGAACTCGCCAAAGTATTACCGGAACCCTCGCTCCTGATTACTGGAGACGGACAGATTCTAGCTGCCAATCCACCAGTTACTAAGACACTGGGGCTACGCCGTCAGGAGCTGGAGGGAAAAATGCTTGTTGAGTTGGTAACAAATCCTCCTGAGAAAGTTAAACAATATCTAGGTGCTTGCTCCAGAAGCCGGGAAATGGTGCTTAGCTCGTTAACGTTTCGTAATACTGAGGGACAACCTTGCTTGTATCGCTGCGAAGGGGCAGTGCTGCAACCGCGATCGCCGGAATCTCCTTCACTGATTTTCTTGCGTTTAAAAAACATGGACTCCGCTAGCAGCAGATTCGTCCTCCTGAACAAAAAAATAGATGAATTGGCAAAAGAAATCCGGGAGCGTCAACGAGTAGAAGCAGAACGGGCGCAACTGTTGGTGCGGGAGCAGTTGGCACGAGCGGAGGCTGAGAAGCTGAATCGATTGAAGGATGAATTTCTCTCCACCCTTTCCCACGAGTTGCGGACTCCCCTCAATTCTATCCTCGGCTGGTCTCAAATCCTTCGCACCCGCAAATCGAACGAAGCAACGACAATTCGTGCCTTAGAAACAATCGAGCGCAATGCTAGGTCTCAGGCGCAGCTAGTTGAGGATCTCCTCAATGTTTCACGCATCATTACGGGCAAGATTCGTTTGCATGTTCAAGCAGTTGAGCTAATATCAGTCATTGAAGCCGCAATGGATACCGTGCGACCTGCCGCTGAGGCGAAAAACATTCGACTGCAATCAGTCCTCGATCCAGCAGCAGGGCCGATTTTAGGAGACTTTGAGCGGTTACAGCAGATCGCCTGGAATCTCCTCAGCAATGCAATTAAGTTCACGCCAAAAGGCGGGCGCGTTCAGGTGGGGCTGAAACGAATTAATTCTCATGTTGAGATTATTGTGACGGATACAGGGCAAGGCATTAGCGCGGAGTTCCTTCCCTACGTCTTCGATCGCTTTCGCCAAGCCGATAATTCCATCACCCGAACCTTTGGTGGGTTGGGGCTAGGGTTAGCGATTGTGCGTCAGCTAGTTGAGCTACATGGCGGAACAGTGCATGTGGAGAGTCCAGGTGAAGGACAAGGAGCGATGTTTACTGTAAATTTACCGCTGATGGCAGTTAGCCCGAAGGCTATTGAACCAGAATGGGTACATCCAACAGTGGGAGGTAGCGTTCCGTTTGACTACTCACCTCGGCTAGATGGATTAAGGATACTTGTCGTGGATGATGAGGCGGATGTCCGCGAGCTAATTACCTACATACTAGAAGCCTGTGGGACTGAAGTCCTAGCGGCGGCTTCGGCAGATGAAGCGATCGCAGCACTGACTCGCTCTTCTACAGCAATAGATGTGTTAATCAGCGATATTGGGATGCCGGATGAAGATGGTTATACGCTGCTGCGTAGAGTGAGAGCGCTAAAGCCAGAAAACGGCGGAAAAATTCCCGCTATAGCCCTGACAGCCTATGCCAGAACGGAGGATCGTAGGACTGCTCTTTTAGCAGGCTTCCAGTGCCATATTGCCAAACCCGTTGAACCTGCCGAATTAGTTGCAGTAGTTGCAAATTTAGCCGGACGCACTCAATATCTCTAAATTTTTGTCAGTCAATTAGGGCAGCGATCGCCTAAATGCAACGGAGCTACCTACCCAGTAGCACCACTTGAGGTAGTAGTGTAAGTGGCGCACTGTGCAACACTATCCAGAAGGTTAACGGTGATTGAATCTGCTATGCACCTCTGCCCTTCGTTATAGGTGCAGTCAATTACGTCGCACTGGGACACATCGCCCGCTCCTCTGGCAACCTGCACTGAAGACGATGGCTCTTCTGTTGTGTAGGTGTAACACTGGGCCAGATCATCTAAAAAGGTAACGTCAATTGCGCCTGCTATGCACCTCTGCCCTTCGTTGTAAGTGCAATTCATTACGTCGCATTGAGACACAATACCTAAGTCGATAGGCTCGCCTGTTTGAACCATAGCTTCTCCTGCCGCAAGCTGTTTGCTTAGAGCACTTTAATCACAATAGTTCGCGAAAATCGTATCGTAGGCAACATGGGATGCGATCACAGGTGAGGCTTAAATAATCCTGTTTTATTCATTACTTTTGGGTTGAAAATTCCGCAAGCGCAAGGCATTAGTTACGACGGAGACAGAACTAAACGCCATCGCCGCCCCGGCAATAATCGGGTTCAGCAACCAGCCTGTAAAGGGATAGAGAATTCCGGCAGCAATGGGAATTCCTAAGGTGTTGTAGATAAAGGCAAAAAAGAGATTTTGGCGAATATTGCGAATCGTCGCGCGAGAAAGCTGAATTGCCGTCACGATTCCGGTTAAGTCGCCAGAAATTAAGGTAATATCGCTGGCGGCGATCGCCACATCTGTTCCCGTACCGATCGCTATCCCGATATTTGCCTGAGCAAGGGCGGGAGCATCGTTGATTCCATCCCCTACCATCGCCACAATTTTGCCTTCTTGTTGCAGTTGCTTGATTTTTTCTGCCTTTTGATCGGGACGAACTTCGGCAAAAACCCGCTGAATGCCAACTTCGCGGGCGATCGCTTCTGCGGTTTGGCGATTATCGCCCGTAAGCATCACCACCTCTAAACCCATCTTGCGTAGCGCTTTTACGGCACTGGCTGAAGAGGATTTCAGGGTATCGGCAATGCCAACAGCCGCTTCAACTTGCCCATCCACCGCAATTAAAGCCGTGCTTTTGCTAGAGGCTGCCCATTGTTCGAGAGAATCTAAGAGCGATCGCGCCTCAATTCCCAACTCCGCCATCCATCTAGACGTGCCGATTTGTACTAAGCGATCGTTAACTGTTCCCTGAACTCCTTTCCCAGGAACCGCTTCAAAGTTGCTGACATCGGGTAAAGGTTGTTCCGCCCCTTGAGATTTTGCGTATTCAACAATTGCCGCTGCTAAGGGATGCTCGGAATTGCGTTCAACAGCAGCAGCAAGCCGCAATAGCTTAATTTCGTTGTGGTGGGCAGTTCCGCGAACGGTGATGTAATTCGTTACTACAGGCTTACCTTCTGTGAGCGTTCCGGTTTTATCGAGAACAAGAGATTGAATTTCGTGGGCAGTTTCCAAGCTTTCCGCCCCTTGAATTAAAATGCCGTTTTCCGCCCCTTTACCCGTACCTACCATTACCGAAGTTGGGGTGGCTAAACCCAAAGCACAGGGACAGGCAATAATTAGCACTCCCACTGTTGTAATCATTGCTAGGGTGAGATTGCCCATCAAATTGAACCAGATCACGAAAGTAGCGATCGCGATCGCCATGACGACAGGGACAAACAACCCCGTCACCCGATCCGCCAAGCGCTGAATGGGGGCTTTTGAGCCTTGCGCCTGCTGCACTAACCGCACGATTTGCGCCAGTACCGTATCCTTCCCAATCCGCGAGGCTTGGAACTTGAAGCTACCTGACTTATTAATTGTTGCGCCAATTACTTCATCACCCGGTTGCTTTTTCACAGGCAAACTTTCGCCCGTCACCATCGCTTCATCAACCGTCGAAGTGCCATCCACCACTTCCCCATCCACCGGGATTTTTTCCCCCGGACGCACTAAGATGACATCGCCAACCTGCACTTCCTCAATGGGGATATCGACTTCCTCCCCTTGGCGAATTACCCGTGCTGTCTTCGCTTGCAAGCCCATGAGTTCGCGAATCGCTGCTGAGGTTTGCCCTCGCGCCCGATTTTCAAAAAATCGCCCCAAGAGGATTAAGGTAATCACAATGGCGGCAGTTTCGTAATAGACGGCTGGCTCTAACCCTTGCGCGATAAAAAATCCGGGGAAAATCGTGGCAAATAGAGAATAAAAATACGCCGCACTCGTCCCTAAGGCAATTAGGGTATTCATATCAGCCGAGCGGCGTTTAAATGCCTTCCACGCACCGCGATAAAACGACAACCCGCACCAAAACTGTACGGGTGTCGTCAACACGAGTTGCAACCAAAAATTGTGCAGCCATCCGGGAATCAGGGGGATATGCACTCCTGTCATCATCGGTAGCCCTCCAATCAGCAGCACGACACTGATCGCACCACCCACGATGAGTTTGCGGATTAAGTCTCGCTTTTGGGCTTTGCGAATCTCTTGCTCGGTATCGTCTTCCACCGCCCCCATTTCCTGAAGCGGCGAAGCACCGTACCCGGCATCCGTAACGGCTTGCTGAATGGCTTCTAAGTTGGTTTTTTGGGGATTGTACTGAACTGTTGCTTGTTCGGCTCCAAAGTTGACGCTGCACTCAACCACGCCAGGGGCGGCTTGAATGGCTTGCTCGATATTGGCAGCACAACCTGCACAACTCATACCCCGCAGTTTTAATGTGAGGGTTTCCATGACTAGCTTTTGCTCTTGGTTACTTTCCCTCAGGATAAAGTCTCCAGTCAAAGGGAGAGTCAAGTCCCGCCGCCGTTAATATTATTTAGACCACAGGATATCCGGCTGAGGCGATCGCTTCTCGCACGGCAGTTTCTGGCTTTTGCGTTTCGACGTTGACTATCTTGTTTTTTATGTCAACATCTATACGGGCATTAGGATCGAGAGAATGAACGGCTTTGGTGACTGTTTCTACGCAGCTAGCACAAGCTATTTTGGGAACCTGGAGTTGCATGGGCATAAAATCCTCACTGTTAAGAAATTTGAAGACGAATTGCGATCGCCTTACTCAAAACTACCGAACTTTTCTCTTCCCTATTGGGAGGCTTGTAAATCGGCTTTCCCTCAACCATAAGAAAGATTTGCTGTCCTATTCATCCCAACGGTTAATTTCTAAAACAATCAGACATCAGTTAATAGATGTAAAATTAATTCACTATGTTTGACTCCAATTCTCTCTTTGAGTTTTCCCGGCAGTACTGCATCGCCATCTGTGCGTTCCTCGTCCCCCTCAACTTGCTGCTAGCGGGGCTGACAATGACGTTTGCCGGACTGAATCGTTCGCGAAGACAGATTTCTCGGACGGCGGCGATCGCCTGTATCCCGGCGTTAGTGATGATATTTCATGTATACACGTGGCTGGCGATCGGGGTGGTGATGGCACCCACCTACATCCTGCTGTGGCTGGGGAGTACCTGTCTTTGTCTAAATCTCTGGGCAATAATTCATCCCCAAAGCATGAGGATCTTGTTGAATTTGGTTGTTAGTCGCCTAAAAGCACTGAAACGGCGGCAAAACAGCATCGGTGCTAAAAACTTTCACTAAGAAACTGGCAACAGACCCCTCTTAGACTCTCTTCTCTATGAAAGCGATCGCTACCTCACCGTCAGGAAGGGAGTAGGCGTCAGTTGGGCAATGTCCATCTGACGTTTAATGCGATCGCTCTACTTAAATAAATTTAACTTGCGGAAAATACACAACTTTGATTACAGCGCAACAGACGCTTACGTAAAATTCCCATGTAATTCTTTTAACAAAACGTATATGATATTCCCTTGACAAAATAAAAAACTACTGCTCATCTCTGGCTTGCTCCTAAGTGCACTGTATAGCCTACGCATTCTACAGAGCCACCCCTTCAATATTGCTCTCACCCACCTTTTTAAAGAATCAAAAGACCGTGAGTAACGTTTATTTTAAAAGGGAATAGGGGGAGGCTTTGTCATGATTGAATTACGTGAGTTTAGTTCTCAGGACTTATGCAACTATTTATCAGCAACACGATAAATAACATCTGCTCAAAAAAGCCTGATTTTGTCAAAGATACATAACGGCTACTATCAATAAATCTAGGAAAACTTCAGGTATGATAACGCTTCCTGGCTACCAGATTCACGATTTGATCTATGAAGGTACTAAGTCTCTGGTGTATCGGGGTATCCGTAGACAGGATGAGCAAAGTGTTATTCTCAAAGTTTTAAGAGTTGACTATCTAACACCAGAAGAACTTAACAGACATAAGCAGGAATATAAAATTACCCGTTCTTTGAACCTAAAGAGCGTTGTGAGAGCCTATGAGCTGCAAAAATATCAAAACACTCTAGTTATGATACTGGAAGACTTTGAGGGAGAATCTTTAAAGAAGTTAATGGCTTGTAGAGAGTTAACACTTTTAGAGTTTCTCCTACTCGCTCTAAAGATTGTTGAAAGTTTGAGCCAACTTCATCAACAGAATATTATCCACAAAGATATTAATCCATCCAATATTGTATTTAACCCCGAAACGGGGCAACTCAAACTAATCGACCTTGGCATCTCCACCGTCTTGACGCGGGAAAATCCTACCTTAAAAAATCCCAATGTCTTAGAAGGTACCCTTACCTATATATCGCCCGAACAGACAGGTAGGATGAATCGTTCGCTAGATTATCGAACAGACTTTTACTCTCTCGGTGTTACTTTCTACGAACTACTAACCCAGCAGTTGCCCTTTACATCATTAGATGCAATGGAGTTACTGCATTGTCACATTGCTAAACAGCCAGTTCCGCCTCATGAACTTAATAAACAGGTTCCTCATGCTGTTTCAGATATTGTCATGAAACTGTTAGCAAAAACTGCCGAAGATAGATATCAAAGCGCCTATGGAATTAAAGCGGATTTAGAAAATTGTCTAACTCAACTACAGACAAATGGACAAATTATAGACTTTCCTATCGGTCATCAAGATATTTCTAACAAGTTCCAAATACCCCAAAAACTATATGGTCGAGAACTCAACACTAATGCCCTCCTAGCCGCCTTTGAACAGGTTAGTCAAGGTAGCACTGTGATGATGTTGGTGTCGGGTTATTCGGGTATAGGCAAGTCATCCTTGGTACGAGAGATTTATAAACCCATAACCCAACAACAGGCTTATTTCATTTCTGGAAAATTCGATCAATTTCAGCAAAATATTCCCTATTCTGCTATAGCCAGTGCCTTCTCAGAATTAGTTCAACAACTTTTAACCGAAAGTGAAGCCCAGCTCAATCAGTGGAAAGAAAAACTTCAACAAGTCTTTGGCCCTAATGGAAAACTTATTACTGATGTAATTCCGGAATTAGAACTGATTGTAGGGCCTCAGCCCATTGTTCAAGAACTAGGGCCAGCGGAGTCACAAAATCGCTTTAACTTAGTTTTTCAAAACTTTGTTCGAGTATTTGGCCAGCCGTCACATCCCTTAGTTATTTTCCTGGATGATTTGCAGTGGGCTGACTCCGCAACACTTAATCTTGTGGAATTCATCCTGACAAATTCGGATGTGCAATATCTACTTCTGATTGGAGCTTATCGAAGTAATGAAATCAGCCCCACTCATCCTTTGATGATGACTCTTTCTGAGGTACGCAATGCTGGAGCCTTTATCAGCCACATTACTCTAGAACCCTTAGAACTTGAGCATATTACTGATTTGATTGCAGATACCTTGCATAGCGATAGGGAATCAGTCGTATCCTTGGCATCGCTTGTACTGCGTAAAACTATCGGAAACCCATTTTTTATTAATGAATTTCTAAAATTTCTTCATCAGGAAAAGTTGCTCACATTCAATTTTGAAAAATTGATTTGGGAATGGGATATAGTAACAATTGAAGCAACAGACATCACTGACAATGTCGTGGAATTAGTAATAGGAAAGCTAAAAAGGCTTCCTAAGTCAACACAGGAAGTTTTACGTTTAGCTGCCTGTGTTGGCAACAAATTTAATTTGGTTAATATCTCTATTGTTTATAAAAAATCAATATCAGAAACATTTAAAGATATTGTCCCCGCTCTCACTGAAGAGTTAATTGCCTCCACTTCTGACTTGGAATTATCAGAAAATGAATTAAATGATTCTCAATTAATAATTTCCAACTATAAATTCCTGCACGACCGCGTACAGCAAGCAGCTTATGCCTTAAGTGACGGAGAAGAACGAAAAGCTATTCATCTTCAAATAGGTCGGTTACTACTAAGGAATACACCGTCTGAACAATATTTAGAAAGAATTTTTGAGCTAGTCGATCATCTTAATATTGGACAGGAATTACTGACGGATGAACCAGAGAAAATTAAACTCGCCGCGCTGAACCTGGAAGCGGGGAAAAGAGCTAAAGACGCAATGGCTTATGCTTCAGCCCTGCAATATTTAACGGCTGGTATGGAGATTTTACCGAATAGTAGCTGGAATCAGCACTACGAGCTGGCTTTCTCACTACAGAAGAGACGAGCTGAGGCGGAATATTTAAATGGTAACTTTGAGCAATCCGAAGCTTTGATTGAACAGATATTGCCTCATACAAAATCCATCTTGGAGAAGGCTGAAATTTATAGTTTGCTGATTGTACAGTATACCTTATTAGCGAAATATCAAGAGGCAATTCAGGCAGGACGGAAAGCTCTAATTTTGTTAGGGATAGACTTACCTAGAGAAAATTTGCAAGCCGCGATCGCTATTGAACTTGCTGAGGCAAAAATAAATTTAGCTAATCAAGAAATTGCTTCTTTGATTGATGTAAAAGAGATTACATCTCCAGAGAAAAAAGTCGCTGTAAAATTGTTATCCCATATCGGGCCATTGGCTTACTTTTTTGATTTTGAACTATGGCAATTAATTACTATCAAAACGACTAATCTCTGTCTCAGGTATGGTTACACTTCAGGAACAGTTTACTGCTATTCTTGTTATGGAATGATACTTAGTCAAATCTTAGGAGATTATCAATCAGGTTATGAGTTTGGTTTATTAGCAAAAAAATTAAGCAATAAATTTAATAATTTAGAACAAAAATGTACAGGGCTTGTACTTTTTGCTAACTACTTAAGTAACTGGGTAAAACCAATCAAACTTAGTCATTCAATTAACAACGAAGCTTATCAAGTTGGTTTAGATTCTGGGGAATTGCAATGGGCTGGATACAGTCGCCTTCACAAAGCCATTTCTCGATTTTATCAGTGTCACAATCTTGAGCAGATGTTAGAAGAGATACAGCCTTTTTTGCTGTTTTGCCAAAAAACAAGAAATCAATGGGCAACTGATATCATCCTGGCATATAAACTGACAACTATGAATTTGCTGGGATTGACTAAAAATCAATTTGACTTTGATTCAGAAGATTTTAGTGAAGCCCAGTATTTAGAAAAATGCCAGCAACATAAAAGTTTGGCAGCAATCTGCGAATTTTATATCTTAAAATCTCAAGTTTTTTATCTATATGAAAATCCCCAGGAGGCTTTGCATTTTGCTGTATCTGCATCAAAGCTGATTAATTCTATTCTGGGTCATATATCAGTTGCCAAACATAATTTTTATTATTCACTCATTTTACTAGCACTCTACCCAGAAGCCTCAGAAGAGGTACAAAAAGAGTATTGGCAGCAGTTGGAGACTAATCAACAGCAACTAAAAGTTTGGACAAAAAACTGTCCAGATAATTTTCTCCATAAGTATCTGTTAGTTGAAGCAGAAATAGCTCGGGTTACTGGTAAAACTTTAGAAGCCTTTAACTTATATCACGACACTATTGAATCAACGAAAGAAAAGGAATTTGTTCAAAATGAAGCATTAGCTAATGAACTAGCGGCAAAATTTTGGTTGAGCCAAGACAAAGAAAAGTATGCCAAAGTTCACCTCAATGAAGCCTATTACGCTTATCAACGTTGTGGAGCCAAGCGGAAGGCAGAAGATTTAGAGAAAAAATATCCGCATTTGCTTGCCAGAATGTCAGCAGCTGGTAGTAAAGACACTTTAAATTCTAGTAGTAGTTCTTCTACTAGCAGTAGTTCGGGAATGCTGGACTTAGCGACAGTTATGAAAGCTTCGCAAGCTATAGCTGGTGAAATTGTGTTGGATAAGTTGCTGGCTTCTTTGATGAAGATATTAATCGAGAATGCTGGTGCAGAAAAAGGCGTGCTGCTTTTATTAAGAGAGGAAAAACTTCTAATAGAAGCTTCCTTATCAGTTGAGTTAAAAGAGATAGTTTTACAGCAGTCTATTCCGCTCAACATCTATCAAAACTTGCCTGCTACCGTGATTCATTACGTACAGAGAACTGGCTCTGATGTGGTTTTAAATAATGCAGCTTGTGAGGGGAAGTTTGCCAATGACCCTTATGTTGTTTCCAACCGTTTGAAATCTATTTTATGTACCCCTATCTTTAGTCAAGGTCAGCTAGTGGCTGTTCTCTATCTGGAAAATAATTTAACTGTTGGGGCATTTACTCCTGAACGTCTAGAAATTCTCAGATTACTTTCTGCTCAGGCAGCTATTTCTCTGGAGAATGCTTTGCTGTATGCCTCATTAGAACAGAAAGTGCAAGAAAGAACGCAAGAGTTAAATAAGAAAAATGTGCGTTTATCTCAAACTCTGCACGAACTTCAAGACACTCAGCTGCAATTGATTCAGAGCGAAAAAATGTCTAGTCTTGGTCAGTTAGTTGCTGGTGTTGCCCACGAAATTAATAATCCTGTTAACTTTATTTATGGTAATGTTATTCACGCTAATCAGTATACGAAAGACCTACTAAGCTTAATCGAGTTATATACTGAACATTATCCTGATCCGGTTTCGGAAATTCAAGATTTAAAGTATGAAATTGATATAGATTATTTGGTTGAAGATTTGCCCAACATGCTGTCATCTATGAAGATTGGGGCGGATAGAATTCGTCAAATTGTCTTATCACTGCGGAACTTCTCACGACTGGATGAGGCGGATAAGAAAGCAGTTGATATTCATGAAGGGATAGATAGCACCTTACTGATTCTGCAAAACCGCACTAAAGCTAAACCCGACCGTCCGGCAATTGAAGTGATTAAAGAGTATGGTCAATTGCCGAATGTAGAATGCTATGCGGGTCAGCTTAATCAAGTATTTATGAATCTGCTCACTAATGCTTGCGATGCTTTGGAGGAGAAGATGAAGTCTGAAGTTCAAACTTCGCACTTGACGTTTGAGCCTTTGATTCAGATTTGTACTAAGGTCGTAAATGGTAGTCAGATTGCCATTAGCATTGCAGACAATGGTCTGGGGATGACGGAACAGGTGAAGAAACGATTATTTAATCCTTTCTTTACAACTAAAGCTGTTGGTAAAGGGATGGGGCTGGGTTTGGCAATTAGCTACCAAATTGTTGTGGAAAAACATGGTGGTCAGTTGCAGTGTATGTCAGTACCCGGAGAGGGCACGAAATTTGTCGTGGAGATTCCAATAACAACTCATTTTTGTCAAGGGTGATAGCACTGTTCTCGGAATATGTTTTTTTGATGAAGTTCTAGGTAGAGATATTGAATAAGCTTTAAAAATCGCGTAGTTTCACGGTGTGCGTTTCAGCAATAGACTTCTTACCTTGTACTCATGAAGTTTTCTGGGAAGAGGTGAGCCATGATGCTATTAAAAACTGAGTCTGTCACTGCCGAGAAAAAGTTAGTTACTTCCAAATTGTCTGTAGAAGATGTTGTCAGAAGTGCCACGTTTGAAGAAGCAGTGCTGAAAGTCAGTCAAGCTTATGATTTTCACCATCATCCCTACCTGCTTTGGATGCAGTTAGGCTCTACGTCACGCTCGGAGTTTCTTCACACACAAATACCAGTTATCTTTGCCATTGAGTCGTTTTCCCAGGCGTTAGCTGCAGTGTTGGCTCGCACTCCTGTGTTGGAACAACGACTATCTTTGTTTGAGAACGTGGCGGAAGAACATGGTCAAGGGCAAGTGCAGCACTCTCATAAGCACACCTTCCGGCAATTCTTATGTGCTCTCGGTGCGACCCCAGAAGACCTGAGTGCATCTTACCCTGCATTCGTACTGGCTTTCAATCATTCGCTTCTCAACTATTGTCTGACCCAACCTGGGGAAGCGGGTGCAGCCGCATTAGGGATACTTGAGCATCTGTATGTAAATGTTAGTGCAGCGATCGCGCATACTGTAACTCACAGAGGTTGGACGGCACCAGGTAGCCAGACACACTATACCGTCCATGAAGAACTGGACGTAGAACATGCGCGAGAGCTGCTGATTTTGGCAGAACCCGTTTGGAATGAACCACGCAGCCGCCCTCTTGTGGCTCAGGGATTGATGCTGGGTGCCCACTATTTATGGAATTTGTACCTTGACCTGCTCTAGTCTTGGCAAAGAAGTGAGCGTCTTAGTACATCAGGGATTCAATTATCGGGTAGATGGACGAGGAGTTTGGGTTCGCAAACGGTAGATTTTTGGTATAAAAAAGGGGAGCAATCTCTGCTCCCTTTTTTGCTGTACCGCTTTACTTATAGAGCGTCCTCAACAGCTGAGGGATAAACATCATCTGCAATCAGCACAGGTCTGTCTTTGTATTCAACTTCAAGCTGTCTTTGCAAGTCCAAATCCCAAGTTAAATCGTAATCTCTTTCGATTTCAGCGATGACAAATGGGCGTAGTTGACCTGTAGCGACAACAGCCTCGCCATCTGCAATGGTTCGCTCTGGATTTGCAACTAAGACTAGCAAATCTCCACCGCTAGTTAACTGGTCTTCGTCAATTGTAAATGCTGTCGGGCCGACAATATCTTCAACTTCACCCTTGACAGCAAGTGTCTTGCCGTAGAACAGGTTAGGGTTCTCTGTGACTTCGCCGGGTTCAGGAGCTAAGGCGATTGACTGGGCAACAATTGCTGGTCTGTTTTCGTATTCTACATACAATTCCCGTTCCAAGCCTAAATTAAACTCTCGTTCTACATCAGCAATTACGAACTGACGAACTTCTCCGGTTACTTGAAGTTCTGTATCGTCGTCAGAAACAACTGGGAGAGGTTGACCTGTGGCGTTGACAACTAAGATATCTTCACCATTGAAAAACTGATCGTCTTCAATTTTGAAGGCATTGGTGCCGATTGCTTCTTCGATTTCGCTTCTGACAGTGACGGTCTGACCAACTAGTGCTGCGGTATTATCAGCAACGTCCTCAGCCGTGACGTTTTCTTGCGTATCGGGGACAGTTGCTGTGTCGGTTCGATTAGCACTGCAGGCGGGAAGTAAAAACGCTGAGAGTGCTAAAGCGATCGCACCTGTACGAAAATTTCCCTCCAGTGGTTTGTTAAACATTTTTGATTTACCTCTTCATTCTAAAATTTAGGACGTCGCGATAGCGCTAGCTGCCATTGCTGGTAGCTCACTTGTCCAATTCTTGACATCCCAAATTGTGATTATCTAATAACTATATTTAGGGTAATGTTATTCATTTTGCCTCTCTCTATTGGAGTAGCGCTCTTGCTTTTATACCTAAGGATAGATTTTTTTTAGAAATTTTACTTACTTTTTGTCCCAAAGTTGCATTACTTTGGAAGTTTTGAGTTCTAGCTGAGAATAGGCTTTCATCCACTCTCTGTAAGTGAAAGCTTGGGGAAGCGAAACTTTGTAGAGACAGTCCCAGCAGTCTCTACGACTATACAAATAGCTAGTTTTAGAACAAGAAGTAACGCTGTGCCATAGGAAGAACAGTGGCAGGTTCACAGGTTAGTAATTCACCATCTGCCCTGACTTCATAGGTTTCAGAATTGACCTCAATCTTTGGTAAAGCGGCGTTGAGTTTCATGTCTTGCTTGCTAAGTTGCCGCGTATTGGAAACCGCAACGGCGGGTTTTTGTAAGCCGAGTTGGGCAGGAGTTCCGTTTTCTAACGCCGCTTGCGAGACAAAGGTAAGAGAAGTTGCCGCGATCGCGCCCCCAAAACTGCCAAACATCGGACGCATATGCACAGGTTGCGGGGTAGGGATACTAGCATTAGCATCCCCCATCTGCGCTGCTGCGATCGCCCCACCTTTAATTACCATCTCCGGTTTCACCCCAAAAAATGCCGGACGCCAGAGGCACAAATCCGCCAACTTACCTTCTTCAACGGAACCGACATAATCCGCAATTCCATGGGCGATCGCCGGATTAATCGTGTATTTAGCTATGTACCGCTTTGCCCGGAAGTTGTCGTTCCGTTCTAATCTCTCCACGTCTCCCCCATTTTCCAGGGGAGGGAGAAAGCCGCGTTGTACCTTCATTTTGTGGGCAGTCTGCCAGGTACGAATAATCACTTCTCCCACGCGTCCCATCGCTTGCGAGTCAGACGCAATCATGCTGAATGCGCCTAAGTCGTGGAGGATATCTTCAGCGGCGATCGTTTCCCGACGAATCCGAGACTCAGCAAAGGCGACATCTTCAGGAATTCCTCGGTCTAGGTGATGGCATACCATCAGCATGTCGAGGTGTTCTTCTAAGGTATTGCTAGTGTAAGGGCGAGTGGGATTTGTGGAAGATGGCAAAACATTCGCTTCCCCGCACACTTTGATAATATCCGGGGCATGTCCGCCGCCTGCCCCTTCGGTGTGGTAGGTGTGGATGACGCGATTTTTAAAAGCCGCGATCGTGGTTTCGACGAATCCAGCTTCGTTAAGGGTGTCGGTGTGGATGGCTACCTGAACGTCATACTCATCGGCAATACTGAGGCAAGTATCAATAGTGGCGGGAGTTGTCCCCCAGTCTTCGTGCAGCTTTAACCCCATCGCCCCAGCGATAACTTGTTCTCGTAATCCTTCCGGTTGGGTGCTGTTTCCTTTTCCTAAAAATCCCAAATTCATTGGGAAGGCGTCAGCGGCTTGTAGCATCCGGTAGATATTCCAAGGCCCAGGAGTGCAGGTGGTGGCGTTGGTTCCAGTGGCTGGGCCCGTACCGCCGCCTAACATCGTGGTGATGCCAGAGGCGATCGCTGTTTCGATTTGCTGCGGACAAATAAAGTGAATGTGGCTATCAATTCCGCCTGCGGTAAGTATCATCCCTTCCCCCGCCACCACCTCAGTACCGGGGCCAATAATAATATCAACGTTGTCCTGAATATAAGGATTTCCCGCTTTACCGATTTTGAAAATCTTGCCGTTTTTAATTCCAATATCAGCTTTCACCACCCCCCACCAATCGAGAATCAGAGCGTTGGTAATCACCGTATCCACCGCTCCATCAGCATTAGAGATGGGAGATTGCCCCATACCGTCACGAATCACCTTGCCGCCACCGAACTTCACCTCGTCGCCGTAGGTGGTGTAGTCGCGTTCGACTTCGATCACGAGTTCTGTGTCTGCAAGTCGGACGCGATCGCCTACAGTTGGCCCAAACGTCTCCGCGTAAGCGCGGCGATTCATACGGTAACTCATACGCTTAACTTTCCCTTGAGGTGAAAAATATAGGCAAACTCCCGCTTTTGTTCGGGAAAAATTTGCTTGATAACTCGCTCAACTTCCGCCTTAGTTTTGCCGTTAGCAATTGGCATTTCTTTAAGTAGCGCTATCGAGACATCAGCCTTTTACAAAGTTTTTCCATTCCTTGACAATTGCAGAGAATTTGGCTGTTTGTCTTCACTCACTACTAATAGAGGTCAACTATAGCCAAGGAGAGACTCTTAAGTATCAAATTACGCCTGTCCTGCTGACGACAAGCGAGGACGCCAGCCGTAGTGCCGATAGTGCCAGTAATCCTTGAGAATGCGATCGTGGTCAAAACACAGCCCCTCAGGAATCTCCCAGCTATTAAAAATCCCCAAACTTTTGGCATCATCTGCCGCTTTTGGTTCTCCCTTACCCGTAGCGATAAACACAACACTTAAAGTGTGCTTGCGAGGGTCACGTTTGGGATCAGAATACACCTGAAACTGCTCTAGTAATTCCACCTGCAAACCAATTTCCTCTTTTGCTTCTCGTTGTGCTGCGGCTTCTACCAACTCGCCATAATCAACAAACCCTCCCGGAAGTGCCCAACCCAAAGGAGAGTTTTTGCGCTCAATGAGAATGATCGGTCGATGGGGTCGATCAACTAACTCAATGATGATATCGACCGTAGGAATCGGATTTCTATAAGTCATATTCAAACATCTTGCAGTACTAGTCCACCAAATCCTACCTGGGAGCGAGGTTGAAACCCTTCCTTGCCGTGATAGATTCGTGAAGTTTGGAACACATCTCCCACGTCATTTATGCCGTTTCCCAGATCGAGTGGCGTTTTGCTACATCCTACTTCTTTGCCCAGCCAATTTGGCATTGGTGACTTGGGCTTAGAAGCGTTCCGCTTCGTTGACTTTTTGGCAGAGGGTGGTCAAACACTTTGGCAGGTTTTGCCCCTAGGGCCAACGGGGTATGGTCATTCTCCCTACATGTCTTACTCCGCCATGGCTGGCAATCCGTTGCTAATTAGCCCAGACAAGTTACGGGATCAAGGGTTACTTTCCGATGATGATTTTCAGAATTTACCAGAGTTTCCTCTGGAGAAGGTAGATTACGATCGCGTAATTCAAACCAAGATGCCCTTGCTCCGAAAAGCTGGCGAAAATTTCAAAGCTCAGGCAACACCGTTGCTACAAACGGAATTTGCTGGCTTTTGTGATAGCAAAGCGTCTTGGCTTGATGACTATGCCTTATTTATGGCACTCCGGGAGGTTCACGAAGGGCAAAGCTGGCATACCTGGGAGCCGGAACTTGCCCACCGTCAACCCGAGGCTCTTGAGGAGTGGCGTCAACGTCTCGATGCAGAGATTCAGTATCACAAATACTTGCAGTTTCAGTTTTTCCGCCAGTGGTCGGAGCTGAAGCTTTATGCCAATATGCGCGGCATTCAAATCATTGGCGATATTCCGATTTATGTTGCTCACGATAGTGCGGAAGTCTGGGCGCATCGGGACATGTTTTGTTTGGATGAAAAAACTGGCGAACCGTCACTGATGGCGGGGGTGCCGCCAGACTATTTCAGCGCCACAGGTCAGCTATGGGGCAACCCGGTTTATAACTGGGATCATTTACAGGAGACTCACTTCCAGTGGTGGGTGCAGCGCTTCGAGATGCTACTAGACTATGTAGACATTATCCGCATCGATCATTTTCGAGGTTTTGAGGCGTACTGGGCAGTTAAGCGGGGGGAATCAACAGCCCTGAATGGGGAGTGGATGAAGGCACCTGGCGAAACTTTTTTTGAGGTACTCAAAGGAAAACTCGGTCAGTTGCCGATTGTGGCTGAGGATTTGGGCACGATTACCCCAGAGGTACACGCACTACGCGAACAGTTTGAGTTTCCTGGTATGAAGATTTTGCAGTTTGCCTTTGGTGAGGGGCCAGATAATCCCTATTTGCCCTTCAGCTACGAGCGCAACTGTATGGTTTACACGGGAACCCACGATAACGATACGATTGCAGGCTGGTATAGCGAGTTTCCAGAAGAGAAAAAGGAAAGTCTTGTGCGCTACTTAGGTTGTACGAGTCCTGATGGCATTCACTGGGATTTCATTCGGCTCGCTATGGCTTCTGTAGGCAATCAGGTGATTATTCCTCTCCAGGACATCTTGGGATTAGGCACCGAAGCGCGGATGAATTTTCCGAGCAAAGCTGAGGGGAACTGGGAATGGCGCTATCAACCGGGTACTTTGACGAAAGAGTTAAGCGATCGCGTACATACCCTAACCTACACCTATGGTCGCCTCAGAGGTGCCGCTAGCTAACAAAGAGGGTGGGCAAGTTGCCCACCCTCTTCGCTAATTGCCCTGATCAAAACCTTTTCGCCTTTTATTTATCAGTCGTCATTACACAAAGGCAACTCAACTTAAGTTCAGCCTTAAGATTCTCGTTGGGCAGCAAAGGTCACTTCCTGCACTTCACCAGGAGCGCCCATTTGTTTGGCTTGCTCATCATTAAACTCCACCAAAACTCCTCCAGCATTACCCGCTCTGACAATCACTTGTTGATTGCCAGCCCAGGTACGTTGGGTTCCTTCCGGCAAGACGCCCTCAAATTCTGTCTTGCCATCAGCAACTACCCGCAACCAGGATTGAGATTTGAGAATCACACCGACCTGAACAGGCTTTCCCCCAGCACCATTTACATTGGCAGCGTTTAGGTTAACTGTTGCTCCTTGCTGTTGAGGGGCAGTTGGGGCGGAGTTTGCGGCTATAGGAGCAGGGCCTGCGGGGGGTTGGGGAGTAGAAACAGGAGCAACCTGTATCGCTGATCGGTTCACTAGGTAAGACAGACCGCTAACTGAACCAATCACGAGTAAGACATAAAGCCCATAAAGATGAATTGGCCGCAGTTGGGCGGAGGGTAAGTGCCGCCAGGTGGGTCTGATCAACTGTAAACCTGGCCCCGTCGTCGGAAAGGCACTAGCAAACTCTGTGCCATTTAAACCTAAAACGTCGGCGAAACGCTTGATAAAGCCTTGAATGTAAACGGGTTCTGGCAGTTCTTCAAGCTGACCTTGTTCAATAGCGTTTAGTAAACGTGCCTGAATTCGAGTCCGAGCGGCGACCTCTTCCAAGGAGATACACTGTTCAGTGCGGAACTGGTGCAGGTAAGCCCCCAGTTCTTGTAGCTGCTCAATTTGTTCTTGCTGAAAATGCAGCTTATTCTCCTTCATACACGCTCCTCCTTACTCTGGACTGGCACTTTTTCTGATACTAAGTTGACTTGGTCTTGGAGAAAATGAACTTCAAAATCTTGCAGGTGACGATAACGACCAGGAAACAGGGGTTCCCCTGCTGCTTGTAATTGAATCGAACCGATCGCGCTGCGGTGGAGATGAATCACAGGATACCCTAATAGCTCTGCAATACGACGAATTTGGCGATTTCTTCCTTCTGTCAAGACAATTTCTAAAAGTGTTTTTGAGGCTTGACGCTCGATCGGGTTCACGCTTGCAGGTAGGGTCTTTTTTCCCGACAAAATCATACCCTGACGCCAAGATTCTAAGATTGAATCAGGAGGATGTCCTTGTACCCAAACTTGATAAGTTTTGGGGAAGTGGTGGCGAGGGTGGGTAAGGTGAAATGTTAGTGCGCCGTCATTAGTCAGAATTAGTGCCCCTGTAGATTCAGCATCCAATCGTCCGACGGGATGGATTCCTTGGTCGTGACGTAGTTGGGGGGGGAGTAAGTCAAGAACGGTAGTGCGCTTTTGAGCATCACGGCAGGTGGAAACGACTCCGGCAGGTTTGTGTAATAGCAGGTAAAGCAACTGGGGACGGTTGTCTGCTTTTATAGGCTTACCATCGACTTCTAGGTAGTCTGTTTCTGGATTGGCTTTTTGCCCCAAATGCACTACGGCACCGTTAACCCGAACGCGCCCTGCTAAGATGATTTTCTCAGCTTCGCGTCTTGAGGCGATTCCCCACTGGGAAAGAATTTTTTGTACTCTTTCTTCCATGAACAGACTAATCAATATGTAAACTTTTCCATTGCAAAAGGGCTGATTGATTCACGGCGTATTGCCAATTGGCTGACTACGTGACATTGACCTAGATAGACTATGTACAAATATTACAAGAAGTCAGATCCGTATCAATACCCAGTTTTGCAAAAAACAATAAAAAACTGGATAATTAGCCCCCTGGCTCCTTTTTAGGTGTAGTTACGTCGCAAGAGAAGAATGTCGTCAGTTATGAATATGGAAGCTGTGGAGCCAGTGAAGCCGCATCGGAGCCGAATTATTAGCCGGGTGTTGTCACCCGCATTGCGGTTATGGCTGCGATCGCAAGTCGAACAAGTAGAAGCACTAGAGTTTACCGTTGAAGGAGGCGATCGCCAAATTCTCAGTGGTCATATTCCTAAAGTCTTCGTTGCCGCCCGCTACGCCGTTTATCGTGGCTTGCACCTGAGCCAAATTCAACTTACTGGTAGCGAAATTCATATTAACCTAGGTCAAGTCATCAAGGGCAAACCGTTGCGCCTCTTAGAACCCATCCCCGTTGTCGCTCAGTTACGACTAGAAGCCGCCGACTTGATGGCATCTCTGGACGCCCCTCTGCTCTCCAATGCCCTGACCGATTTGTTGGGAATTCTCTTGACCTCTGGCGGCAGTTCCAGCTCGGCTGAGTCCTTGAAAGACAGGCAAATTAGCTGGGACAAGGTTGTCTTTGACGACGGGCAATTAACCTTAAGTGGCACAATTACTGATGCAAATCATCAGATAACTCCTGTAGAAATTTGTGCCGGACTTCAGCTCGCCAGTAACCATACCCTACAACTGTATCCTCTCAAGATTAGCGCAGCTCCTGAACTATCGGTAGGCAGTTGGGAAAGCTATGAGATTGACTTAGGTTCAGACGTTGATGTTCAGGAACTAACCCTCACCCCCGGTCAGTTAGTTTGCCAAGGACGCCTGATGGTCAGACCTTGAGCAGAGTGCTGAGTCCTGAGTGCTGAGTCCTGAGTCCTGAGTAGGGGAAAAAGTATGAAGGATGAAGGATGAAGGGTGAAGGATGAAGTATGAAGGGTGAAGTATGAAGTATGAAATAGGCGATTGGAGTGATGGCTAATCGTCGTCAATTTTTCTCTACCCCGCTCCCCTGCGCCCCTGCGCCCCTGCTTCCCCTGCGCCCCCGCTCCCCTACTCCCCTGCTCCCTCAAGCCCTTACAGAGTGGAAGGTAGCAACGGTAACAGGAGGGTGATGAAATAGTAGACCAGGGGAGCGGTGAAAACGTAGCTGTCGGTACGGTCTAGTATGCCGCCGTGACCGGGGATTAATTGTCCGGAATCCTTGACACCCGCATCTCGCTTCATCATCGACTCGGTCAAGTCTCCCAAGAGGCTGGCGATCCCTACTAGTAAGCCGAGAGCGAGTCCACTGAGTTGCCAACTGGGCCAGTGGAGGTACCAAGCACCAGCCGAGGCGATCGCCATACTACCTGTGAAGCCGAAGACAGCACCTTCGACGGTTTTTTTCGGGCTGATATCAGAAAGGCGGGTGCGACCCCACAACCGACCGAAAATGTAAGCTCCAATATCTGCTGCCCAGATGCAAGCAAAGGCTAAAAGCGTCACGGTCAGTCCTTGGGGAAAGTGGCCAAAATCGAGCCAGGAATTGGGCCAGTAGCCATTTAAGGGTAAATTGGAGGCGATCGCATCAGAAGGTAAGGAGGAGACTTGTGCTAAGTCTATTTGTCGCAGCCGCAGCCAATAGCTGGGCAAATAACCACCGTAAAACAATCCTAAAATCGAGGTAGAAATATCGGCGATCGTTGCCAATTTGGGCTGGAATAGCAGGTAAAAACAGATAAATGCTCCAGCTAAGGGAAACAAGGCATCTGTCAGAGTCGGTGAAAAGGTGGTGCTTACCAGCAGCAGTAGCGAAACAATCAGAGTAGTTTTGGCAGCCGGGGCAATTCCTTTGGCTTTGACCAGTTCAAAATATTCCAGTTCACCGAGATAGACGATTATGGCAAAGCCAAGGGTGAAGTACCATCCCCCAAGGATAATCATCCCCAAGGCGATCGCGATCGCTACAATTGCACTAAAAATCCGAGACCAAGGCATAGTAGGTTTTAAGTTTTGAGTTTTGAGTTTTGGGTTTTGGGTTTTGAAGATTCAGGGCAGGTTTACTAAATAGATTTTGCTTTTTTCTCTCTACCCCCTACTGCCTACTCCCCACTCCTACTTCCGTCCCCCTGAGGCGGCGCTTCAATCTAGCTTCTCACCACTGAGTACAAAAATGGGATTAACCGCTGCAAAGGTTTGATGAATGCCTCGTTTCTCCAAGCGATTGACGGCTGACTGCACTACTTCAATATTACGAGCTTGTAACTCTGCAAATCCTTCAGATAAGGCATAAAGATTTTCTAAATTAGCAGCAGTCGCGACTACTCGACCCGATGGTTGTAGGTATTGCCAGACTTCCTTGAGGAGTCCCTTGATAGGGCGTCCTCCCTCAATGCAGATGCGTTGCGGCATTACGGTTAATTCCCGAAGACATTCTGGAGCGCTCCCTTCAATGACCTGGACATTGCGAACGCCGAAGCGATCGCAGTTGCGGCGAATTAAATTGGCGACATCTTCATCCCGTTCGACAGCGATTACTTGCCCCTGAGGACACAGTAACCCAGTTTCTACGGGAATTGTTCCAGTTCCCGCCCCGACATCCCACAAAACTGAGTCGGCTTGCAACCGCAACGCCGAAATGATCAGCAACCGCACTTCTCGCTTGCTCAGAGGAATCCCCGGTAAGCGCTCAAATAGCTCATCAGGAATACCGGGGGTCACGTATGGCCAGAAAGAGGAATGCATAAAAAGTGCAAAAGAATTGAGCTGATACCCTTACCGTTTTACAACGCGTGATGCTAAAGATCGCCCTGCAATGGGAACGAGAACGAAGGCTTAGGAGCGTACACCTGCCAATTGTCTGCTTCCCCCTAGGTGGCACATCAGCGTAGACACCTCAGGACTTACGCCAGTTATTAAGCCAGATCCAATCAGTAGGAGCGATCGCCACGGATACCTATCTCCAAAAGCCTAGGGAAATTTTTTTAATCTCTCTCTGGGTAGAATAGCCGCTTTAGTTTTTGCTTTATTCTGAGCCTAATCAAAATTATTGGGATAAATTTAACGAAAAATTTATTCTTTATAGACAAACTTATCCCTTTCTCATCCTGAGAAGAACTCAGAAAATTACCAAGCACAAACAGACACTGCCACAACAGTAAACACGGAAAGTCTCCTTGATTGCTCCAGAGCTAGTTAACATTAGCCGTCGCCGGATGTTAACTAGCTTTTTTAGGGAACAACCCTTGATAACTTAATCCTCATCGCCTACTTCTTAGCAATGAGTTCTCTGGGACAAATTTTCGTCAAAATTCCTCCTACATAAAACTGTCTGCATTCATTAGGCAATCGGTTCCGGCTCAGTGACTTAGACCCTATTTTTTATCACGCGCCATGCAAAACTCTTCTCCTGTAAATGCCAGACTTGTAGATCAATCTCTCAGCAGAACTCAATCGCAATCGCAATTCCCAATTCTTACGGGGATGATTGTCGTCAGTGCCTTGATTTTATTTGCTGCAAGTAGCCTCCGACATGCACTGATTCAGTCCAATGCTTGGGATTTAGGAATTTTTGATCAAGCCGTTTATCTAATTAGTCAGGGGCAAACCCCCTTCTCCTCTTTTCTGGGTTTTCATATCATTGGCGATCATGCGGCGTGGCTTTTCTATCCCTTAGCGTTGCTGTATAAGATTTCTCCAAACGTCCATTGGTTACTAGGGGTACAAGCGATCGCCTTAGCTGGGGGGGCAATTCCCACCTGGTATCTGGCAAGGTTAGGAGGACTCGAACCAGAGCAATCGGTGGCAGTAGTTGCCACCTATTTGCTATTTCCAGTTGTTTTTAATACAAATTTGTTTGACTTCCACCCGGAAGTATTTGCCCTTCCTGCCCTTCTGACGGCAATTTTGGCAGCACGCTTGGGTAGGGTGATTTGGTTTGTTTTGGCGATTATTGTGATCTTGGGATGCAAGTCGATCATGGCGCTAACCGTAGCGTCTCTCGGCTTTTGGCTCTTGGTATTTGATCAACGCCGCTTGTGTGGAGCGATCGCCTTAGTGGCGGGTATTGCCTGGTTTCTCTTGGCAACAGAAGCCATTATTCCGTCCTTTGGCGGGGGTCAAGAAGTCTCACTAGCGCGTTATGCCTATCTAGGCGGCTCGGCTTTAGAAATTGCCAAAAATGTATTTCTTAAGCCGGGAGCAGTCATCTCTGTTGTCTTTTCCTGGCTGAATCTGAAGTACTTGGTTCTACTATTTTTGCCCGTAATTTGGGGGCTATCTCCAGCTCATCTGACGCCGCTAGTCGGAGCATTTCCAGCCTTAGCGCTAAATCTCTTAGCGGACTACGAACCCCAAAAAAGCTTGGTTTACCAATACTCCCTTCCCATTTTGCCCTTTATCTTAGTTGCCATCATCTCCACCCTGGCAGCGGGTAAGGGATTTTTACGCAGTAAACGGGCGATCGTTCTCTGGTCGCTATTTTTCTTCTTTGCTCTAGCGCGGTGGAGCTATTTTTTCACCAAGTATATGCCAACGCTCGATACTTGGCAGGCAAGCCGAGAAGCGATCGCTTTAGTCCAAACCCAAGGCGGTGTTTTGACAAGCGAGCAACTGGCTCCCCAAGTATCTCAAAGACCCTTGGTGAAGCTAGCTCTTCCTTATCAAGAACTCCCTGAGTTTGAGAGCTTCCAGTATGTTTTGTTAAATACTCGTCATCCGGGTGTGAATATCGACCCCAGTTTTGCCAAGGGTGTAGCCGAAAAAGTTAAGCGCAGAGGAGAATTTCAACTGCGCTACCAACGCGATGATGTATTTTTGTTTGAGAAAATTATCAACTAGTGCTCGTAATGCCATCTCTCAGCAACTAGAACTGATGTGATGCGTAAACAAGAGTGAGTTTTAACCTTAGGGATATAAGCTGGTAGCTAAATTGCTCCAGCTAAGAGTAGTAAAATGCTTATAGGTTTGGGTGACTGCTACAAGAGCTGGATGTTGAAGTTCATCGGAACTCCCCTGCAACGAGAAAAGAAAATTAAAATTTGTATCTGTGTAGAGCACTGCTCGCTGCTAGATACATCGGGAAATATCAGGGTGCATCACTGAGGTAAGACACACCTGGGATGCTTGGTGAGAGGCTCGGGAAGGAGTTAAACTTTGGCTCCTCAATAACCCCAGAATCAGCGCCTATTTATAGCACTGAATGTCAGAACCCATCAAACAGTATCAATATGATATAGGGTACTATTCTCTCTAAAGAGGCGTGAACGAGCAGCGTCACATCTTTTTCAACTGGCTCTTCCGCCGCTTAGTAAAAGTTTTGCGGTGCATTCTACTTTTTCAGCCACAACTTTAGCCAGTGTGTAGCCTGGCTCCCCAATCGACAGTCGTTGTCTGGGGAAGCTGCGCTCACCCATAATTCCTGACCTGTCTTTAATATCTATAGATATTTGGTTCTATGAATCGTCCTCTTATCAAAATCCTTGCCACCAGCTTTACGGGGGCAACTCTGCTTGCCTTAGGCTCTACAACCACCCCGGCGATCGCTACCACTCTCACAGGCTTCTCCACCTTCGGGGATATGATGGGCGGTATGCAGGTGACAGTCGGTTTCTCAGACGGCACCTTGAGTCAAGGAACCTGGAGAGCCACAGCCAGAGGAGCAGGGGCAGCATCTGGGGCTAATTGGCTATTAAAGCAATCCGGTGATACCTTCAATAATCTTTGGACATTTACCAACAGGGGTCAAGCCGTTAAGTCTTTGGTGATTAACGCTATTCCCGGAAATACGGTTTTTGACATTCTGCCGGATCTGGGGCTTCCCAGGAGTACACCCAAGTCTGCTGATGGCTGGGCATTTCAGGTCTATAGCGGGCCTAGACCAGACACCTACGTCTACTCAGACCCCATCGACATCTCGGTAGGCGACCTCTTTGGCTCCCTCTCTATGTATTGGAGCAATGGCTTTCGAGATACAATCACCTTCGGAGCCGATACTGACAGCGGTGCTCCTGACGATCCTGTCCAACCACAAGCTCCCGTCGTAACTCCTGTCCCGCCACCACCTCCCCCCGTAGTCAGTCCTGTCCCGCCGCCACCACCTCCTGTAGTCATCAACACCCCTCCTGCAATTACAGCCTTTTCTCTACCGCAGGTGATCAACGAAGGGCAATCCGCCGCTGCTGTCTTATTTGCTGAAGACCCAGACGATGATGCCGTCACGTTCTTCCTAAATGGCGAGAGTTTGGGTACAGATGAGCGCCTTAGTGAAACTCGTTCTGCTAGCAAAGACCTGGGTGTCTTTGTCAATCAAGGAGTGTTTACTTATACAGGGCTAGCGAGAGACGACGAGGGCAATTTTAGTAACTCAGTAACGTCATCGATTACGGTCTTAAACGTTGCACCCACCATCACCCAACTGACGAATGATTTAGTGATCAATGAAGGGGATGCCTTTACCTTTGGCGCTACAGCGACCGATCCAGGAATTCAGGACATCCTAGCGTTTGATTGGGATTTGAATAATAACAGCGTTTTTGACTACTCTACAAGTAGTAGCGATCGCGCCAGCACGGGACAGTATTCCTTTGCGGATGAAGGTGACAATCCGATTAATCTCCGCGTCTCTGATGGGGATGGCGGCTTTGATTACGGTTCGTTTAGAGTCAAAGTGCAAAATATCGCCCCAACCATTACCTCTGTCACCTCTAACCTGTTGTTGAGATCCGGTGAATGGTTCGATTTTGCGGCGGCTGCCACTGATCCCGGTGTTTTTGACCTCCTCACCTTTGACTGGGACTTAGATGGCAATGGCGAATACGATAACTTTACAGGCGATCGCGGCGGTTATGCCTTCGATGAAAAAGGCGTCTACACCGTTGGGCTAAGAGTATCCGATGGAGACGGCGGCTTCGCGTATAGTTCCTTCACAGTGGAAACTGTCCCCGAACCTGCTTCAGTTCTTGGTCTTTTAACCTTAGGAGCCTTGGGTGCTGGGGGAGTTTTGAAGCGAAAACAGCTAAAACACTGATTCACTGAGAAATCTTTCCCCCTCATCCCCTAACCCCTTCTCCCTTGGTGGGAGAGGGGGAGTAAGCTCTCACTTACTCACCCACCCAGAGTTAAAACTTTGGGCTAATAGCTTAAGTACACGCTTTGTGGACTAAAACTGAATTGCACTGACCTAACATAGGTTGCACGTTAGCACTGAAGTGCTGGCGGAGTTAAAACGCTGACTACAAACCTTTAAGTCAGTGCCATTTAACGCAGATGTTGCTTCCACCGGAGGCAAATCTTTATTAGCTTTTAACTTAATCAAAACTTCATATAAATATGTTTTTTTGGTAAAGACATTGACAAAAACTCTTAAAAAAGAAGAAATCATGTCAGTATTTACACAGAAATTTAAGCAAATCCGGCTAAACGCTTACTACCTGTACGGGCGTTTAGGTGGAGAATTTTGCTGTCATCAATAAACTAGTAACGCGCACTCGCTCTACCAGCCAACACCAGGTTAGCCCCATTTTATGTTATTTACAATCCTTTACTTATTTTAACAGTTTAAGTACTTTCACTAACAAGCAATAACCGATGCGATCGCACTTTTAAATAAGCTCATTTATGTAAGATACAGGAGCAATATATATGAAGCGGATTTTTAACACGGTTAGCTCAATTGCTATTGCGACAACGGCTACCTTTAGCATTTCCACTGTGCCAGCAATGGCAGCTATCCTAAGTAACCAACCTGGTGCTGGTACGGTGACAGTAGGCGTCGATGCGTTTGGCTCTTTTGGGGCATTTTTGGGTGGCGACGGCACTAGCGATGCATTTTATACAACAGTGGATGGAGATACCGCCAGAACAGTTGCCCAATCTGGCATAATCGTCCGCCGACAAGGTGAAGACCCAATCTTTCTGACGAGTGGTTCCTTCTTCGATATTCAAGGAGGAGAAAATCCTTTATTCTTGGATACTGCATCAGATGATGCGACAAGTACGTTCCGCCTTGGTGACTTGTCGTTCAACTTAAGGCAGGAGCTTACAGCGCAGTTAGATGACGGCAACAACCAGATCGGCTCGGTGCTGACACAGACTTATCTAATTACAAATACCTCAACAACAGCGATTGACTTCGACTTATTTCGTGTCCTAGATGCCAATGTGTTATTTTCAGGCAGATTTAATGACGATGGTGGCGGTCGAGTCAGCGTTCCTAAATTAGGCGATTTAGTTTTTGCCACCGATACAATTTCAGAAGACGGGACTATCGATCCAATTAAGTTTGTTGGCATCACAGCCACAGGCGGTACAATACCCGCAACGGGCCGCTTTGAAGTCGATTTCGTTAATAACATACTGCTTGGCTCGATTCAGCCCATTGGTGGCAGGCTTAGAGATGGAGTGGTCTATGATGCTGGTTTCTCTGGCAACAATAATGACATTCTGGAACTCTCTGATCTTCCTGTTCCAGACATAGATACTAACCTCTCGTCAGTTTTGGACAATGTGTTCTCTCTTAATGTTGGCGAGACAAATACTTACACCACTCGAACATTCTTTGGCAGACCCCTCAAAAAAGTAGAGCCAGAACCCGAACCGATCCCAGAACCGACCCTGGCATTAAGCTTATTAGCCTTGGGTGGTTTAGGTGTAGCCTTGCAGTCAAGTCGCAAACAGCAAAAGAAAGTGAAAACCAAAGTCTAGATCAACAAACTCAACCAGGTGTAAATCCCCTTTTGTAACTGCCGTTTCTTTTAGCAAGAAGGAGGGCAGTTTTTTACATTGAACCTACGCAGGCAGAGCGATCGCTCCTATCCCCTTGAAACCGTTGCCTCGATAGTGAGAGCGTCCTTTCGGTGGTACTCTGGAAAGGGACATTTTTAATTGTTAAGACTGTTTTTTAGCATCAACAGTCAATAGCTTCTCTAAACAATAGGCGTAAGCATGGTCAGCACCACAGAAAAGACAAACACAGGTTTTCTTACTCAAATCATCGGCCCGGTTGTAGACGTTGAATTCTCTAGCGGTCATATGCCGCCGATTTACAACGCCTTGAAAATCGCAGGCAAGAACGAAGCTGGACAGGACGTTTCCGTTACCTGCGAAGTGCAGCAACTACTGGGCGGCAATCAGGTACGCGCCGTTTCCATGAGTAGTACAGACGGACTTGTGCGGGGCATGGAAGTCGTAGACACTGGCGCTCCTATCAGTGTACCCGTTGGTAAAGCCACCCTGGGTCGGATCTTCAACGTCTTGGGTGAGCCTGTAGATAACCGGGGTCCCGTCGATGCTGAGGACAGCTTCCCCATCCACCGTCCGGCTCCCAAACTGACAGACTTGGAAACCAAGCCTTCTGTCTTTGAAACAGGAATTAAAGTTATTGACCTGCTGACTCCCTATCGGCGGGGCGGCAAAATTGGTCTATTTGGCGGTGCTGGTGTCGGCAAAACCGTCATTATGATGGAGCTGATCAACAACATTGCCACCAACCATGGTGGAGTTTCGGTGTTTGGTGGTGTGGGCGAACGCACCCGTGAAGGAAATGACCTCTACAACGAGATGATTGAGTCAGGGGTTATCAATAACGAAAACCTCAACGAATCAAAGATCGCCCTAGTCTACGGTCAGATGAACGAACCACCGGGAGCAAGAATGCGCGTCGGTCTTTCGGCTCTGACCATGGCTGAGTACTTCCGGGATGTGAATAAGCAGGACGTGCTACTGTTCATTGACAATATCTTCCGGTTCGTGCAAGCGGGTTCTGAAGTGTCGGCGTTGTTGGGACGGATGCCTTCTGCGGTGGGATACCAGCCAACCTTGGGAACTGACATGGGAGACTTGCAAGAGCGCATCACCTCCACCACGGAAGGGTCGATCACCTCAGTCCAAGCGGTTTACGTACCTGCTGACGACTTGACTGACCCCGCTCCTGCTACCACCTTTGCTCACTTGGATGGAACAACAGTATTGTCCCGTGGCTTGGCATCTAAGGGGATTTACCCCGCTGTAGACCCACTGGGTTCAACTTCGACGATGCTCCAGCCGAGTATCGTTGGCGAGGAACACTACGACACCGCTCGTGCAGTCCAGTCAACTCTACAGCGCTACAAGGAACTCCAGGACATCATTGCCATTTTGGGCTTGGATGAATTGTCTGAAGAAGACCGTCTAATTGTTGCCCGTGCTCGGAAGGTTGAGCGCTTCTTGTCACAGCCTTTCTTTGTGGCAGAAGTCTTTACAGGTTCTCCAGGGAAGTATGTATCTTTGGAAAAAACCATTAAGGGCTTCCAGATGATTCTCGCGGGTGAACTGGATGAGTTACCGGAGCAAGCCTTCTACTTGGTAGGCGACATCGACGAAGCGGTCGCTAAAGCTGAAAAAATGAAAGGTTAGTCCCTAGTGATTAGCTATTAGCCATTAGTCGTTAGCTAATGGCTAATGGCAAAGGACACTGACAACTGACAACAAACAACTGAACAAATGGCATTAAATGTTCGTGTAATTGCGCCAGATAAAACAGTCTGGGACTCACAAGCTGAGGAAGTTATTCTACCCAGTACTACTGGTCAATTGGGAATCTTGAGCGGTCACGCTCCTTTATTAAGCGCCTTGGATATCGGTGTGATGCGGGTTCGTCCTGGCAAAGACTGGGTGGCGATCGCGCTAATGGGTGGCTTTGCCGAAGTTGAAAACGATCAAGTCACCATCTTGGTCAACGGTGCCGATCGTGGTGACAACATTGATACAGAATCGGCGCGGACGGCTTTTACAGAAGCTGAAGCCCGTTTCAATCAGCTACAAGGTACTGACAATCGTCAAGAAAAAATGCAGGCGACTCAAGCCCTAAAACGTGCCCGCGCTCGCTTTCAAGCGGCTGGTGGCATGGTGTAGAGGGAAAATTTAAAAAGATAAAAGGCAAAAGAAGGAGGAGTTCTCATTTCTTTTGCCTTTTATCTTTTTACCGCTACTTGCGATCAGGCGCTGCCAGTAAAACTTACTTCCGGAAACTTAGATTGAGCTTCTGACATTGGACGCCTCCGTCCTTCCTCTTGCCAGTAATTAATTACTTCTGTGGCTTTGTTAAGTAATTCGACGCGATCTACCTCACTGATCCAGTGTTTGGCTTCCAACTCCTTTTTTAGTTGTTCCCAAGCATCGTTCCGGGGCCAAAAGAAGTAAGAAGTTAGCGGGCTTGTACCTTTACCCACCACCTGATCGACGGCAAGTGCCACATTCTCTTCTAGCCAGAGAACTTTTAAAATAAACTTCGACAATTCCACGTCCGAGGACATCCCAGACTACTCCCATCGCTTTACAATCCTTAATTGTACCCCACTGTTACCCCTGTAGCGCAAATGATTCGAGGTTGGGGATGAGCAATAAATCCTAAAATCATCAACTAATGACTAATACAAAAGCGGTTGTTGTTTACGATATTGACGGTGTAGTGCGTGATGTTAGTGGGTCTTACCGACGAGCACTGGCTGATACTGTGGAGCATTTTACTAATGGCGCTTATCGCCCTTCATCGATAGATATTGACCGACTCAAGTCAGAAGGCATTTGGAATAATGATTGGGAAGGTTCGCAGGAACTGTTGGCTCGCTACTTCGAGACACAAGGACAAACGCGATCGCAAATCAATCTTGACTACGATACAATTGTTGCCTTTTTCCAGTCGCGTTATCGCGGCACCAATCCCCACAACTGGGACGGCTACATTGCAAATGAACCTCTGCTCTTACAAGCTAGCTACCTAGAACAGCTAACCGCCACAGGGATTCCCTGGGGCTTTTTTAGTGGTGCGACTAGGGGTTCAGCCGAATACATTCTGCAAAAACGCCTAGGGCTGCAAACACCCGTGTTGATAGCAATGGAGGATGCACCAGGGAAGCCTGACCCTACAGGATTATTTGCCACAGTGCGCCTGATGGAGGAACGCTTTGCGGTAGAAGCGACAACCCCCGTATTCTATGCAGGAGATACGGTGGCTGATATGTACACGATCCAGAAGGCAAAAACCCTCCAGCCAGAACGATCCTGGATTGGTGTGGGAATTTTGCCACCTCACGTACAGGAGATCGCCGAACGTCGTGATGCCTATGCTGCTACGCTTAAAGAAGCGGGCGCGGCAGTAGTTTTCAGTAATATTGAGCAGTTAACAGCAGAAGCTATTCAGCAACTGCTGGAGTGATGGGGAGCAGGGGTGCAGGGGAGCAGGGGAGCAGGGGAGCAGGGGAGCAGGGGAGCGGCGGAGAAAATAACCAACCCTATTCACCCTTCACCCTTCACCCTTCACCCTTCATACTTCATATTTTCTCACCGACTCAGGACTCTCTTCGCCTGATCAAGTGAGGAATTAACCATTTTCAACCTGAGTTGGGAAATAGACAAGTTAAATTCACATCAACTTTAGTCAGTTTTTAGTCGTAATCGTCATGATTCAATTTGGTAAAAACCCTTCAGAACCTGGACAAAAGAGTTGGCGTCGCCAGCTCGATCAGTTTGTGAAGGAAAATCAGCAAGACTTAGCCGCACTATCCTGGGGGCTATGGCTAGAAAATGGCGATTCTCAGGGCAGTATAGGTATCGATATCGAACCCACGCCACGTTTTATCTATTGCCCAAAAGCAGCGATTGAGAAACTAAATCATCAAGCAGAGGACACGCTGCGGGAGATGTTAGGTGTCATTGATGCTCATAATCCAGAGTTAGAAGTTCTCTTGATCGGGATTAGCAGTGGACAGATTAATCTGGTGCAGTTTAAACCAGAACCCGCTCCTCCTGTTTGTTTTGAGGAAGTGGGAAGGGATGTCGATACATTGCTGACTCAGTTAGAGGAATCCCTCAGCAAGCATCTCACAAGCGTTTAGCCGATGATGGTGAGTAAGAGTATCTCTTCTAGGGAGCAGCATGAATGATCATGAGTCAGATGAGCAAAGAAATTGGCATCAAAAACCTGTGGTTAGAGTGGTGCTGCTCTTGCTGCTTCCACTGATTGTTGGGGGCTTGTATCTGATTTCTACTTACATCACTCTCACAAAACCGCCATCTGTACCAGCGACTCCTGAGCCTTCAGTTCCAGAACGTTAGGTAAGATGATGGCTCTTCTTGTGAGGTCTAATGAGCAGAGCAACTCCTACTGTCCAGCCAACAGATGCCGTCCAACCTGCAATAATATCGCTGGGATAGTGAACGCCTAAATACAATCGCGTCCAGCCAATCGCCAATACAAACACGCTGCCAATAATCAGCAGAGGAACGCGCCAGCGAGTATCCCAAGTCAAAATAACTAATACAGCAACCAGCGTCATACTCGACATAGCATGTCCACTGGGAAACCCGTAGTCAAATTCAGGAGCGGGTGACTCCCAAAGTTGGGGACGAGCACGATGCAGTAATACTTTGGCGGTGCGGTTAAGAACAATACTACCTAAGAGAGTCGTGAACAAAAATGTCAGCGATCGCCACCGATGTTTCTGGAACAACACCAACGCCGTCAGCACAGCCGCCGGAAATACTCCCCAAAATACCCCAAATTTAGTCAGCGTCGTGGCAAAAGCGTCTAACTGAGGGGACGCCATACTGTGAATAGCAAGCAAAATGGGTCGATCCCAGGGGAAGCCGCCTTCATTTTCCCAGACTTCCTCCGCCAATTCTCCAAAAATCTGCAACGGTAAAAAGACGCCGATGAGCAGCAAAAGAAGCGATCGCCAATGAGATATAAGCGATCGCTTCAAAAAACTTAGAAAAGACTGGCCGAACTGCCAAACGCGAGACTTGAACATTCGTCTACCCAACTATCTATGAGTGCTTGTGTTTTAGAACACTTTGCTTATTGTCTAAGATGGGCGGCGATCGCTTCTAAAAGCTTGGCAGTTGTCCTTATAGATATTCTGGCTAGACTCAGCAGTGAGAAAGACAAAGGAAGTATTAATCGTTGAAATGTTGCTTAGACGTTTGATACAGTTAATTACTTCGTTTCTGGTGGCAGATCAGAGCCAATCTGCATCGCCTTCTTACTCTGCTTCAACTCCTTCCACAAACCTTTGACCTTGTCATAGGCTTGGATGGGAGAAAGCTTACCACCCGTTTCCAATGCAGAGATGTAGGAAACTCTCTGAGCAAATTCTTGTAAATTCGCGTTAAACGCTAACTGCTCAGGTGTAAATGTTCCGTAGTAGCGGCTACGGGGATAGAGAAAGTTGGTTTTGCTAATTTCGTCAGAATCGTTCATTGCTGCCTCCTATTAAATGTCTGTTCTTAAGTAGTTATTGGCTCCGGATTGCTATCTTAACCTTTGCTTCAAGTCATTTTAACCAACCCTTAACCAAACTTCCCCTATTTCCTAGGGAAGATATTTTGGGTTGGTCAGTGAATACGAATATACTTCACGCCAGGGGAGAGGCAATCAGTGAAAATAAGCATCCCTGGCGTAGGGTTTGCGAAAACTTTTGCGTGAAGTCTATGCCTAACGCACTTCCGTGAAGGCGCGTCTACGTAGCTTATGTAGCTAATGACTACGAATGCGTTTTACTCAAAGAGCATTGGCAAGTTCCGTCCCCCTACGCACCCCCTTACTTTCTACGGTAAGCGATCGCTCAACTTCCCGATGTGGTTTTAGTACAAAGGGTAGGAATGGTGCCAAAAACCCTGCACCTCGTCCGTTAATCTTTCACAGAAGGAGCAAGATTCGAGACCCTGAGGTGTAAGTCCCTCCTTGCCACAGAACAGAAACAAGAAATTTTGCCGCTTTTCTACACTAGCGGCGGTAACAAATTATCCTCAACATTTGGCTCTCCCGTACAGATACCTATAGTGCAGCATAGGGAAGCCGAACTAACTGGCACTTCACCAATGTCAACTAAAGGCACCAAGTGTGAAGGATGAAGTATGAAATTTCAGCCCCATAAATCAATTCTGGGGTTTGAAGTCAGGACGCTAGTAATGATTCGACGCCTAAACGGCTGACTCCCATCAGATGTTTTTCTGCTCTTTGGATTTAAACCAAGGGGAGAGAGACTATTGATGGTTTTCACTCATACTTCATCCTCCATCCTTTTTAGTCATTTTGAACAGAACGCCATGGAGAGCTTGGGTGTGTTTGGTATGACCTGGTGAGGTTTGGGGGATGTCGCTGACGGCTTAGGCTTAAATTAGCTTAATAGCTTTTAGACCAAAGAACAGGGCAAGAGCCGTACCTGTGGCACCTGCCAGAATCAAGAAATAAGCAATAACGGCGGAAACCATAAATCTCCTTTGAATCTACTAAATATATTGAAACATCTAGCGAGATAGAATTATCGAGGAATTGGAGCTAGAAGCTCCCTCTTCTAGGGGATTCTGAGCAGTAACCGTTACAGAACCAGTACCGACGGATGTGATTTGGAACGTTCTTCAGCAAATGCAGCCTTAGTGATTGGAAGGTGAGAGCTAATTATTTTGCGCTCAATGAGCCGAATTTAACAGCACTTGCTCATCCCCAGCGCAGCGGTAAAAGCTGTAATCATCGCGGAAGGGATAGTCCCCCCAAACGTGATGAATAATGCCTCGCTCGATTAACAACTGCCCTAACTGAATTGCTTGTTGGCGCGTACAGTTTTGTTGTTGTACCAGCCATTCTACGGCTTCTGCACCGATAAAGCAGGCGGGATAGAGGTTGAAGCGATAGCGGCGGTCTTTGATTTCCAGTTCTCCCGATTCTCGCATGGCTGTGGCTAGGGCATTGAGATCAACAGCGACCAATTTCTCGTCGGTAAGAACAGCAGCTACGGCTTGTTCGGGTAGCGGTTCTAAGGAAGAATCGGGGAAGCGATCGCTGCGGTTGTTTCCATTGGTACTAGGCGTATCGGTTGCCATCGGTGCTTGGTGCTCAAACCAGGTATGGAAGAACTTTTCTAGTTCTGGCGATCGCACATGCAGATCCCGTTGGGGGAACGGCACTTCTATACCAGATTGCCTGAGGCTTGCCTCAATGCGGTAGTAGAGGTCACTTCTGACCCGAAACTGCTTTTTGGGTTCCCCAGTCCAAACCATCAGCTCGAAGTTCAGCGAATTGTCCCCAAACCCCTGAAACCAAACTTGGGGTTGAGGTTTGACCAGCACATCGGGGTGAGTTCTTGCTGCCTCTAGCAGCGCCGCCTGTACCTGCTCTACCGATGAGCTATACGCCACCCCCACGGGAATCTTGAGGCGGGATACAGGGTCGCCATGACTCCAGTTAATCACCTCAGTTTCCAAAAAGCGGGAGTTGGGCACAATAATTGTCACCTGATCGAGGGTGCGAATTTCTGTACTCCGCGCCCCAATACGCTCAACTGTCCCCACCAATTCACTTACTTTGACAAAATCTCCCACTTGAATGGGTCGCTCTAGGGTGATGATCAAGCCACTGATGAAGTTGTTGGTGATGTTCTGGACGCCAAAACCAATCCCCACACCGAGGACACTAGCGAGAATTGCCAGAGAACCGACATCTAGCCCCCAGATTTGCAGCAATACAATCAGCCCTAGGAAGGTGAGGATGTATTGCGCCAAAATGGCAATAACTTCCTGCATCCCCGGATCGGCACCTGTTCTCACCAGAACATAGAATCGGAAAACTTTGGTGAGGGCGCTAACTGCAAACCATAACCCGATGGTAAAGGCGAAGAGCAGCAGTAGTTGCAGGGCAGAATAATTGGTTGTTCCTAGTCCAATGATCGGGGAATTGATGAAGTTAAATAGCTGGTAGCGCCAGTGGCGGGCGACGGGAAAAAGATCGCTAATGTAGAAGGCAACGGCGATCCATAATCCGGTCTGCAAACCGATGAGGGCGAGTTGCAGGAATAACTTGAGCGGTGATTCTCTCAAGTGTAGGGGAGAGGGGATCGCGCCGAACCAGCGTAGGATTTGGTGGGAGAGCAGCTTACCGAGGACGTGCAGACAAAGATGGATGGCGATCGCTCCTAGTAGCACCCCCATACTGAAAATTAGCGCCTGACGCTCATAACTGGAAGTGCGTTCGAGTCGGCTTTGTTGTAAGGAATTTACAATGGAGCGCCGCCAGATAACTCCTTGACTGAAGGGACTAATGCCAGGAATGACATCTTCCTTCGTTACCGTAACGAGATTGCGATCGGTAGGTATACCATCGGGGTTATTGGCGGTGCGACTGCGAATAGTCGTTAGCTGGTTGTCCTGAACTACATCAATTTCAACAGGAGCGAGCGATCGCGCTTCTTGGGCTAAGGCTGTATTGATAATTGCCGCTCGTTCAGCCGCCGTGAAGTTGCCAGAGTTTCTGACCTTAAACAACACTCGACCATCGACGACAACAGGAGCCTCGGCGGTACGCTCAGGAATAGGAGCCTGCGCCGTGCTAGAAACGGGGGTTAAGACAAGTAGTAGGGTTAAGATGCCCAGCAAAATTGTTGCCAAGTGCCGTGGCGATCGCCTCCTCCGACCAAATTGAATGAACCCGTCGCGAGTCGTGGTGTGCTGGGAGAAGGGCATGAGGGGAATGGGGAGCAGGGGAGCAACAGAGGAATGGGGGCAGAGGGGAGAATCTTACTAGCCCACTTTTTTAAACGGGGTTGGGGGAGCAGATTTTTTATAAATTAACTTTTAGGCATCGATATATCTACTCAGTTTTAGCACCCGATAAATTCTCTTTCTACTTCGTCAACTAATCGGGGAGCGTTGCAAAGGTACGCTACTGACAGGGGTGGGAGCTTCGGGAACGCGGGGACGCGATCGCTCGAGCAGGTTGCTGACTAAAAACCAAGCCCCAATACCCATCAGCACCAACACCAGCCCACCTACTAACCAAATAACTAAAGCGTTACTGGGTAGGCTACTACCTTTTTGAAAATGGGTATGCTCCCGGTTGATTTCCGTGGAATCGAGGTCGTTGTCCCGCACTAAGCTCGCGATAATTTTGTAAGAACCAATGCGGAGGGTGTCTTTGCTAGAAAAAGGGTGATTACCGGGGCGAAGGGGTTGCCCATTGAGAAAGGTGCCGTTGGCGCTGCGATCGGTGACGTAGAGCTGATGATTCACCACCGTAATTAAGCAGTGAAATCGGGAGACTTGCTTGTTGGCTAACTCCAGGCGAGAGACAGCTTGTTCGCCTAAGTTTTCTGGCATTTGGTCTAGCTCTCGACCCATAGCGATCGGTGGTGCCAAAATGGGCTGCTGGGATTCACCAGTCTCGGTGTCTTCCCAGATCAATTGAACGTAAAGAGGTTCAGCAGACATAACACGCCTTTGAAATTCAAAAATCGGGAGTTCGGAACTGGAGAGAGATTGCCGCTTCTAAGCTGTGTCGGTCTTAGGTCAGTTTTGTTCTCTAACATAACCTGGTAGCGGCAACAATAACGGTGGATTTTACGTCATTAGTGTACTTGAGGCTTGCCGTGTCTGGTCAAACCTATTGGGTTGTATATGGTGTTATAACCCAGTCAGGATCATAAAAGAATTTAGCAGATGGCGCTTGGCTTTCCGGTTGTCCGGAAAATGGTTGGGGATACTATCTCACCGATCATTTAGCCTTAGCTTCACTGGGTCTTCAGGAAATTTTGAGATATTTACTCAAAGTCGATCCAAATAATCGCTTCTGAAGTGGGTATTTATAAATAAAGAACAGCAATCGCTCACAAGTAAAGGGCACGGTATGGCACTCAACCTTTTAAATCTATTTCAACCAGCTAATTCTGAGAAGCCTCTAGGCGGACGCTACATAGTCATTAGTGAGCTGGGAGCGGGGGGATTTGGTCAAACCTTTCTGGCAGAGGATTTGCACTTGCCAGGACAGCCCCGTTGCGTGGTGAAACAATTCAAGCCTCAGGTGAGCGATGCTGAAAGTTTACAAACGGCAAGCCGACTGTTTGAGACAGAAGCGAGAGTGCTTTATCAATTGGGTATTCACGACCAGATTCCTCGCTTACTTGCCCACTTTGAGGATAATCAGGAGTTTTACCTGGCTCAGGAGTTGGTTGAAGGGGAACCTCTGACGCAAGAGCTGATTTTAGGGCAACCTTGGTCAGAAGCTAAGGTGGTGGCGCTATTACAAGATATTTTGTATGTACTAGCGTTTGTGCATCAGCAGAATGTGATCCACCGCGATATTAAGCCTTCTAATCTGATGCGCCGCCGCGAAGATTATAAAATTGTGCTGATTGACTTTGGTGCGGTGAAGCAAGTTAGCTCCCAGCTTGTTAATACTAAAACTGGACAAACGAATTTAACTATTTCTATTGGTACGCAGGGCTATATGCCTAGCGAACAACTTAGTGGAAATCCCCGCTTTAGCAGCGATCTCTATGCAGTGGGGATGATTGGAATTCAAGCCTTAACAGGAGTTCATCCCAAAAACCTCAGCCAAGATCCACAAACGGGCGAAGTGAGTTGGCGCGATCGCACTCGGCAGGTTAGCCCAGAACTGGCGGCAATCCTTGATTGTATGGTGCGTTACGACTTCCGCGCCCGTTACCGGAGTGCTGTAGAGGCAATGGATGCCTTAAGCCATCTTCCTGCCAATCTTGCCGAATCTTTACCCCCACAACCGTTAGTCTCAGAACCGACAGAAGTTGTAAGGCCTCAGGAATTTCCTTCACCTACCCTGACTGGATTAACGGCACCAGGAATGAGGCAACCGCAACCGAGCACCCGCCCGCAATCTAGGAGAATAGTAGTTCCAACTACCGTTAACCAAACGCGATCGCTCAAGCCTGGGACTGCACTAGCCGTTTTGTTGGCTGTGGGAGCCAGCTTTTTTGCCACAAAAACGCTCCTCTCTTCCCAATTTGCTAACTCCCAGTCTCCTATCCCTAGGGTGTTGGCAAAAAAAACAACGGCAGAGGTAGAGGCGGAGCCGAACGCGGTCTCTATTGAGGAGTCTACCCAGACTTCTGAGGGTGAGACAGCCGCCCCTAAGGAAACGGCTAATGAACCTGAAGAATCTACCCCATCTGTTCCTACTAGTGCTACGGGTAGACCTGAAGTCGAAGCCTCACCAGAAATTAAACAATCGGCAGCAGTCGTTACTCCGCCCAGACCAGTACAAGCGGCTGCCCCTGTCGCTCCTGCCGCTCCTGCTCCTTCAGAGCCGAAGGTGGCAGACGTGCTCGCTCAGGCAGAACGCCTGCGACAAGGCGGACAGTACCAAAAAGCGATCCAATTTTATGACCAAGCCCTGAGCCGCAAGTCAGATATTTCTGAAGCTCACTGGGGACGCTGCTATAGTCTGAACTCTTTGCAGCAAATCAATGAGGCGATCGCGGCTTGTAATGAAGCCTTGGCAATCAACCCCAACTATCCAGAAGCCCTAACTAGCAAAGGCTATGCATTAGAACAGCAACAGCGCCATTTAGAAGCCTTAAAACTCTACGAGCAAGCCACCGAGGTCAGACCCAATTTTGCCGATGCTTGGAATAATCGGGGATCGGCTCTTCTGGTCTTAGGTCGTAGCTCAGAAGCAGTTGACGCCTTTGATAAAGCAACGTCCCTCAAGCCCGATTTTGCTGATGCTTGGGCAAATCGAGGGGCGGCTCTTTGGGACTTAGGACAATTGGACTTGGCGATCGCGTCTATGGACAAAGCCCTCCAAATCCAACCCAACAACTCCAGCGCCGTTCACCTCCGTCAGTTAGCACGGCAAAAGTTAGGACGATAGTTAGTTAGTCCTGAGTGCTGAGTCCTGAGTGCTGTAGGGAAGAAAGGATGAAGGGTGAAGTATGAAGGGTGAAGTATGAAGTATGAAGGGTGAAGTATGAAGGGTGAAGTATGAAGGGTGAAGTATGAAGGGTGAAGTATGAAATTATTAGGGGATTGAAGTAATGGCTAATCGTCATCAATTTTTCTCTCCTCATCTCCCTCGTTCCCATACTCAGGACTTACCGGATCAGGATTCTTTTCATACTTCATATTTCACCCTAGCCTCCGGCAACGGCTTCGCCGAACATACTTTTTTTTACTCTTCGACCCTATAACCCAACTCAGCTAATTGCAAGCGAGATTGACGCCATTTGGGTTGCACTTTTACAAATAACTCTAGATAAATCTGACCCGCAATTAATTTCTGGATTTGTTGGCGGGCATCACTGCCGATCGTCTTGAGCATGCTGCCTTTTTTGCCAATAATGATGCCTTTTTGCGAATCACGTTCAATGTGAATCGTTGCTAGCACCCGCGTAATCGTTGGTTCTTCCTCGACGACATCAATGGTAATTGCCACGGAGTGGGGAATTTCCTCGCGGGTATGGAGTAAGATTTGCTCTCGAATCAGTTCGCCCATGATGAAGCGTTCTGGCTGATCCGTCACTAAGTCAGGGGGATAGTAGTAAGGGCCAGGTTCTAGTTGCTCAATTAACAAGTGCAGTAAGGTATCTAGTCCCTCGCCTGTAAGGGCAGAGAATTTTGCCATCTGCCAGTTGTAGGTTTTAGCAAATTCAGCGTAACTATCATCGAGTTGCTGCGAATCCGCTGGCTGTTGGTCGGATTTGTTAATTCCTAAAATCACTGGGGTTTCGGTGTTTTCCAGGAGTTCGGCAATAAAGCGATCGCCTCTTCCGGCTGCTACCGCTCCATCCACCACAAACAGCACCACATCCACTGAGTGAATCGCAATCTGGGCATTTTTCACCAGCACTTTCCCCAATTGGTGATGGGGTTTGTGGATTCCTGGCGTATCGACGCAAATCAGCTGGGCTTCTGGTGTGGTCAAAATCCCTCGTAAGCGATTGCGGGTTGTTTGCGCTACGGGTGAAGTAATGGCAATCTTTTGCCCTACCAGTTGATTCATCAACGTAGACTTCCCCACATTCGGGCGTCCCACAATGCCCACAAATCCAGATTTAAATCCCTCTGGGGCTTGAGGAATACTCAGCTCAAAGATGTCTCCTCGATCGCTGTCTAGGGCGAAGTTTACTGGGTTGCCGTCTTCCATGCTCTATCAGGGGGTGCAAATTTTCTACTTTCTTCAATTTATACGAAGGAGGAAGGATGAAATTGATGATCTAGATTGGTGAGCCGCCATGATTCCAGACTGGCGTAGCCGAAAGGGAGCGCCAACGATCAACAGATCCCAACATTACCGCTCAAATCTCAGGACTCTCTTCTCCTTCCACCTCCATCCAACGTCGTGTGCCGAAAAATTGACAGGAATGGGAGGCAATTTTTGCGGCGGAGGCTAAAGCGTGGGGAAAGCTTTGCCAAAGGATGTAGTGGCAGAAAGCACCGTGAAAGATATCGCCTGCGGCTACTGTATCGACGGCGTTGATTTGCGGTACGACAAGTTGAGCAGTTTCCCCGGTGTTGACGTACTGAATCGGTTTTTCGCCGTTAGTAATGGCAATGTGAGGAATACCAATGGCTTGCAGGTAGGTGATCGCTTCCTCTGCATTTCCACAACCAGGGGGATAGAAGTTAGCAGAACAAAGAGCATAATCCACAAATGGCAGTACGGTTTCAAACCCAGGCTTCCAACTGCCGCCATCAATGACGACGGGGATATTGCGGGCTTTGGCAAGGGAGGCGATCGCTCGTCCGGCTACCATTTGATGACCGTCAATTAAAACCACATCAATATTGGAGATAAGATCGGCAGTCAAACGATCGCTAGAGAAATCAGTTTTGGGGGCTGGGAGAGAAACGACGGCGCGATCGCCTGTGGCTTGGGTAATGATGATGGAAGCTAGGGGAGGAGGTTGGGATTGGGTGGAATTTAAGTCAGCGATCGCTACGTTATAAGTTTCCAAATCCGCTTTAATTAGATGACTGAGGGGATGATTGCCCAAAACTCCCACAATTGTGGATTGATTTTTCAGATAACTAAAGGTGACGGCGGCATTTGTGGCTGGCCCTCCCGCCGCCATCGCGTAGTCAGATGCGGCAATTTTTTGGTTACTACTCGGAGGCCCATCGGTAAGATAAATCAAGTCCCAAGTAACCATCCCGACAAACAGCCCTCGTTTAGCCATCTTTTCTCTTCCAGCTCAAATACATCCACACTCTCCCATGGTGGAGCTAAAAAACTAGCGTTGTAGAGACTTGCATACCACTTCTCTACTCAAGCTTTAGCCTGATGACCGCTATGATTAAGGGTGATTAACGGCAAATCTTGTTGGTGTGGTGGCAGTTTAGTGACTACAGGTATTCTTTATCTTGTCGGAACACCGATTGGCAACCTGGAAGATATGACCTTCCGGGCGGTACGAACTTTGCAGTCTGTGGATGCGATCGCGGCTGAAGATACTCGCCACACGGGAAAACTCTTACAGCACTTTCAAATTACAACGCCGCAACTGAGTTACCACGAACACAATCACGCCCAGCGATTGCCGGAGTTGCTGGGACGGTTGAGCCAGGGGGAAGCGATCGCCTTAGTGACGGATGCGGGAATGCCAGGAATTTCCGATCCCGGTTATGAATTGGTCAAGGCTTGCGTTGAAGCCGAAATTACAGTTGTGCCGATTCCTGGCGTGACGGCTGTAATCACAGCGTTGACGGCTTCCGGCTTACCCACGGCTCAGTTTCTCTTTGAAGGTTTTCTGCCAGCAAAACCAAAAGAACGCTCTTTGCACCTAGAATTGCTCTCTACGGAAATGAGAACGTTAATTTTTTACGAGTCTCCCCATCGGTTGCGGCAGACGTTGCAAGACATTGCCCAGATGCTGGGAGCAACTCGTCAGATTGTCTTGGCGCGGGAACTGACGAAGCTGCACGAAGAGTTTTGGCGCGGGAGTGTTGAGGAGGCGATCGCTTATTACACCCAACACGATCCCAAAGGAGAATTCACATTGGTGTTAGCAGGGGCAGAACAAACTACGCCTGTCCTTTCAGAATCTGCCCTGATCGCGGAATTGAAGCAGCTATTGAGATCCGGCATATCGCGATCGCAAGCCAGCCGTCAGCTAGCCAAAGCCACTTCTCTTCCCCGCCGCCAAATTTACCAACTCGCGTTAGAAATTCCAGAATCTCCCAATTCCGAGCTGGATACTTCATCAGTAGCAGAAAAAAGTTAACTGAAATTTCCACTCAAAAGCGAGTTTACCTGCCTTTCATCTGAGTTCAAAGCAGTGAATTCCCGAACATCCTTTCCGACGCAGAGTATGGGTAATCCTCTCAAGCAAATCTCATCCCTTCGCCACCGGAAACAACATTATCTGCCTTGAAACACCTCATCAGAAAACATCTCAGTCATCGTCCGCAGATAGGGCATGAACGTTGCCATATCTTCAGGAGTCAAGGTGTTGAACATCTCCCAGCCCACAATCTTAAGCATGTCTTGCACTAACTTCCAGCTCACCCCCAAGCGAGGATATAGCATTACGCAGAGCGGGAAGAGTTCTCGCTGTACTGAGCGGATGTCATCTTCCAAGACACACAAGCATAAATACACCTGAAACATCTCTGCATCACGAATACTCGCCGTTTTGACCACCGACTCAGTGAGAGAACCGCTGTAGGTACGATGCGCGGGGTGCAGGCGGCAGATTTGATCGCACACTAGGTGAGCAATCTTGGTGCTGACTGGCAGTAGATGCTGTACAGCTTTAATGGCAGGAGAGTTGTATTCATGATTTCCGGCGGCGTCGTAGGCAGCCCGAAGCGGCATGTACATATGGTCGTCCATCACCTTTAAGTAGGGCTTCCATAATGCTTGTTCTACTGGCGATAGCCACTCTAATAAAAGCTGCCCTGTATAGTGAAACTGCATACTGACAAAGCCAATAGCACGGGGGTCTTCAGAGGTATATTTCTGTCGAACTTTCCCAAAGTCCTGCCCTAAGACAACAGACAACCGTCTAGGAGTTGCCCGCTCACCGTAGGCAGCCAGTGCTTTTTCAAACAGATGGCGAGTATCGGCGGCAATCTGCAATGGATTGAGCAACTCGGGGTTGATGCCGTGGCGTTGAACTTCTTTTGACAGCAGCGTTTCTGTTAAAGACCAGGCGCGGGCACTACCCAAACTTAGGTTGCTCAAAAGCTTTTCAGCCGTATAGTCGCGACCTTCTTTCGAGGTGACTTCCCTTAAGCTCTCACTCTTACGTAGCTGCTCTGCGTCGTAATCCTTGGTAACAGCACTGAAGTATTTCCTCGCCCAGAGTGCCGCGAGGGAATGAACATTTGACTTAGAAGAGTTACTGCTAGATTCCCGTGAAGAATTTGTCACAAGTTGAGGCTTGGGAATCGTAGCGTTAGGAGTATGAGATTGAGATGATGCGAGATAAGAAGTCATACCAAATCCAAATGTAAAATAATGGAAAATTAAAATTCAGGCGTCCCCAAGCCACCAAAAGTGAGAAGCCGGAAGCCAAGAATAACATAGTCAATCAATAGCAAAGCTAGCCAAAGCGACCGCTCCAACCCTTGGGCTAGTCTCACTTTAGACAGAAGCGCTCTGCTCCTTAATAAACTTAGATTATTCCGTAGTTTCACTGGTTTCTGATAATAAAACAGACATTTATTTACGAAGGTTAATTTAAATTAATACTTTCTCATTATTTTACGTAGCACGGGAACGAGGCTTGGGTTAGAACTAGATTTGTGTAGGCAAAGAAGCGCTCACAAAGGATTTCAGGGGAAATAGGGAGACGATCGCCCCAGTGCCGCGATTATCTAGCCTACAAATCGATAAACCTCAGGTCAACCAAAAAGCGATCGCTCCAAAGGGGTGCCAGCTTAAGTCCTTACAGCTAGAGACAACAGCAAAAATCATGAACACGTTTTTGTTCAAACTCATTGGATTGATTCTCCTTCTCGTTGGCGTTTACTTTCTAGGACAAAACATCATCTTCACCACTCAGTACTCCCCTTACTTTTGGCGAGACATTCCTGCTGCTGCCTCTGTTTTGGCACTTATAGGCGGCATGATTAGCCTGCTCCTGTTTCCCAGAGAAACGGGCAGCTTAGGATGGATTTTATTAATTATTGGTTGTGTGCTCGTATTTTTGAGCGGTGGCGTAGTTTTAAGACCCACCAGTTTGTGGACGTTCTTCGTTGCCTTTGCCGCATTGATTGGTGGATTTAAGTTATTAACCGAGGGGAGAGTTCGGTTTTAAATTCCTCAACTACTTACAACCCTTCAGAGCCGAAAATAGCCAACTTCACCGCGCCCATTGTTGTAAAAGATAGTCGTAATACTTAGACTTATTCACCTGCTCCATCGCCTGAATCTTTCTGCCACCACCTTCTATCTTTGTCCGTCCCTGACTCTCTCCCGTCGTCACAATTACAGTTTCCCATTCTCGCAATTGTTGACACTCCCCCGGCTAAAGCACGGGGGATTCTAAGTTCATCGTCAGAACTTGCTCTACCAGGTTTGCACCAAGTAGCGTAGAGATTCCAACTCCCTTAGCGTTACTTCGGGACTGTCCATCCCTAGATTTTGCTTTGAGCAAAATATTTATTGCCGCGTTCCAATCCCTTTGCAGAATCAATCCACACGAGCAAACGTGAGATAAGAGTACTGAGGGATTTTTTGACTATCGCCTTACACTGGCTGCATTCTTGTGAGGTGTACTGAGGTGGAACAGCAACAGCTAATCTGCCAAACTTAGTAGCAAAATACTCTATCCACTGCCTGAACTGATACCAGCTAACATCAGCAATTGACTTAGCTAAACAGTGGTTTTTGAGTAAATTGCTAACCCTTAAGTCTTCATAGGCTACTAGGTCGTTAAACCTGCAAACGTGACGCGCTAGCTTCTTAGCGTGTTCGGTACGTTGCCTACTTACTCTTAAGTGTTTTCGGGAATATTTAGCTCTTGCCTTACGGCGTCCAGTTGAACCTTTGACCTTTTTGTAAATGGCTTTTTGACTGTGTTTGATAGCCACCTCAGCTTTCCGCAAAAACTTAGGATTTGGCTCTTGATGTCCGTTTGAATCGGTGTAGAACGACTCTAGGCCAACATCTAAGCCAATCTCCTGACCTGTAGGCGGCTGAATATCAATACACTCGACATCAACAGCAAACTGGCAGTAATACCCATCGGCACGTCGCACTAAACGTACTCTCTTGATGGACTTTACAGGATATTGATGAATATCCCACTTACCTAGAAGCTTAAGTTCACCAATTCTTTTTTTATCGGTGATGTTGATACGTCTTTTGGTTTTGTGAAGCGACCACGCTTCGAGAGGCCTCAGCGACCATCCAGAGGTTTTGTACTCTACTGAACGGTTGTCTTTCTGGAAGCGAGGGAACCCCTTTTTACCAGACTTCTTAGACTTGCAATTATCGTAAAACCGAGAGATTGCCAGCCACCCACGTTCAGCAGCAGCCTGTACTGCCATCGAGTTAAGGTCTTTGACAAAGGAGAATTCATGGCGGAGTTCTGTTGAATACTTATTCAAAGCAAACCGATTGATTTTGGTATCTTTGGGTGCATCCATCCAATAGCGAATCGTTTTATTTCGGATGAACTGCACTGTCCTGATAGCTTCATCAATAGCCTTGTATTGCTGCGGTTTGGCTTTGATTTTGTACTCTAAGACTCGCATTGATTCGACCTCTCAACGTGCTTTTTTGATTATAGTATATGTGTAGCCAAATGTGTGTACAAATGAAGACAGAGAGATTAGATATTAGGCTGACCAAATATGAGATGCGACAACTACAGGAAGAGGCGGTTAGACGAGGGATGAGTAAGTCTGAATTGATTAGGAGCTTGATAGCTTGTTTCCCCACTCCTTTGTAGTTTAGTCATCTCCGTACCGTTCGGCTGAGCGCTCACGTCGAAGCCTCCGATGACCCGCCTTATATCCCCCGGCTAAAGCACGGGGGTTTTACGGCGTTTCCGATAACATTGTCCAGCAAAATCAGAAAGGGGATACTGACGTTGTTTACCTAACCTATAGACAAACTCTGAAGTTACAGGCACCGTATTGGTAATATCCAACGGACACATCACAATCGGAATTGCGGTTTGCCAGACGCGATGGGCAGCGATAGAGTCCCAGTAAACATTCCATTCTGCCGAACCATCCTGTCCCGCCTCTAAGCTTTTTTCAACATTGCCAGGAACATTAAGCGCTCCTCCCATCCAGACAATTTGCTGAATTTTGGCTTCAATTTCTGGTGCTATATCTAGCGCCGTAGCAACGGTTGTCAATGGCCCCGTTACCAGCAGCGTTACGGGTTCCGGCGCGTCTTGCAGCACCTTCACCATAAATTCTTGCCCTGATTTTTTCACCAATGGCGTCTCTATTGTCTCTTGCTCGTTGAGGATGGGGAGATGGTCAACGATAAATGAATCGCGGCGATAGAGTCGGGGAAAGGGATTAATTCCGCGCACCGTACTTTCTGCCACTGGAATATCAGAACGTCCCAGCAAATCCAAAATCTTGCGCGTCGCAGCAACGGCGGGTTGAATATAGCAATCGGCGGGAGTGACGATAACGCCAAGAGGTTGGACGCCATCCATCGTCATCAGCAGTAAAGTGGCGAGGTAGTCATCCACACCGCCATCGTGATCCATTAGCACCAGTTGTTTGGGCATAGATATCTAGTGGAGTTGGGGTAAAAATTAGGAAGACCGTCTACCGGAGAATAAACGCGCCATGAACGAATTTATGCAAGCAGCTATTGAGGAAGCCAAAGCGGGACTCAGTGAGGGAGGAATTCCTATTGGTTCGGTGCTGGTGAAGGAGGGAAAAGTGGTTGGTAGAGGGCACAATCAGCGCGTCCAAAACAACGACCCCGTTACCCATGCTGAAATTGACTGTCTGCGAAATGCGGGGAGAATTGGTAACTACACAGGAACAACCCTGTATTCAACTTTAATGCCTTGCTACCTCTGCTCTGGTGCGGTGGTGCAATTTGGGATTAAAAAAGTGATTGCTGGGGAATCAGCCACGTTTCCTGGTGCTAGGGAGTTTATGGAGTCTCATGGCGTTGAGGTAATTGATCTGGATTTGGAGGAGTGCAAACAGTTGATGAGTGACTTTATCCACAGCAATCCGGACTTGTGGAATGAAGACATTGGCAACTAAAGGGCGCTGAGTTTATTTAGGCAATGTGTTGGCATTTTGAGCCTCGGCTGTTTTCACCCGCTCTATGACAACCATCTGCATCTTGCTAGGAGGAGCCACGGTTAAGCCACGGCGTACAGGCTTGGCGGGACGCTGATCAACCAGAGCTAGGTGAAAGCGGGACAGAATCGTCGCCAGTACTAGTTTCATTTCCATCTGTGCTAGTGCCATGCCAATACAGAGGCGATCGCTTCCACCAAAGGGGAAATACTCGTAGGGTGAAAATTGCCGTTCTAGAAAGCGCTCTGGCTGGAAGCGCTTAGGTTCTGGGTAGATATCCTCCCGCTGATGCACTAAATAAATGCTAGGCAACAGTACCGTACCTGCTTTAAAGTCATGCCCCATTAGCTCTAGCGGTGATTTGAGAATTCTAGGGAAGGTTGTTATGGCAATGGGATAAATCCGCAGGGTTTCCTGGCAGACTGCCGTGAGGTAGGGAAGCCGGGAAATTTTGCCCTTGTCGGCGTCATCGCTGAGGGTTCCTAGCTCACAACGCAGCTTTTCCTCGACTTCGGGGAGGTGATGAGTCCAGTACAATGCCCAGGTGAGAGCGGATGCGGTGGTTTCATGCCCCGCAACTAGCAGTGTCATCAACTCGTCGTGTAACTCTTGGTCTGTCATGGGCTGACCCGCTTGATCGCGAGCTGACATCAGTAACGTGAGGATATCAGTGCCAGAGAAGTCACCTTGCTCTCGGCGATCGCGAATCTCATCATAGATTAGCTGCTGAATTTTCTGCTTTTGACGCAAAAAGCGCCCCCACGGGCTAAGTGACCCCCAATCCTTTTGGAGTGAAGGAAAAAATAGCAAGGCGGAACTCAAGGGAGAACCGATCGCCTCTAGCAGCGAACTGAGCAGTTGCCTGAGTTGCTCGTAACGATCTCCTTGATGCAGCCCGAACACGGCTTGGAGAATCACTCGTAGGGTGATTTCTTGCATCGATAAACGGATCGGGAAAGGCTTGCCAACTTCCCACTGTGCCGTCACCTGTGCGGTAATATCGCAGATTAGCTGGTTGTAGGTACGCAAGCGATCGCCATGAAAAGGTGGCATCAACAGCCGTCGCTGGCGCTGATGTTGAGGTCCATCCATCAATAGCAGGGATTTGTCCCCCAGCAAAAATCGTAGAATTCTATTTCCCTTACCAATTTCAAACCGCTCTGAATCGGCGGTAAAAAGCTCCTGGATTGCCTTGGGGTTGCTACAGTACACGACGGGAGAATTCTGGCTACCCACCGTGAAGAAATCCCCATAGCGTTGAGCATAGTCATCCATGTACTCTAAGGGACGAGCCACCAGCTTCAGCGTCCGGAGAAGTTGAGGAGTTTTCGGGCCGTTGGGCAGTTTCATAGAATTAATCGCCAGTGCTTTTCTTTTATTGTGACTTGGCGATCGCGGCTACTGCTTCCCGTCGTTTCTCACCAGAAACGCCTCAAGAGTTTCTCGCTCAGGTAGAGATGGTTGCGCCCCAGCTTTCGTTGCTGACAAGGCACCAGCCCCTGCCCCCCAGAGGACGGCTTCCCGCAAGGAACGCCCTTCTGCTAAGGCGGCTGCTAAAGCGCCATTGAAGGCATCCCCAGCTGCGACAGTATCAATGGCTTCTACGGCAAAGGCAGGAACAAAGAAGGTTTCGACCGTTGTGGCGCAAACAACACCTTTTGCCCCCAGTTTCACAATTACTGTACAGGCTCCTCGGCGCTGCAACTCAGCGGCTGCTCGTTGAGCGGTTTCTGGGCTATTCACAGCAAAGCCGACTAACTGACTGGCTTCGACTTCATTGGGCGTGAGGATATCTATTAAGGGATAAAGTGCCGCCGGGATGTCTTGGGCGGGTGCGGGGTCGAGGATCGCAGGTACCCCTGCTTGCTGTGCGGCTTGAGCTGCCGCCATCACTGCCGCGAGCGGAATTTCTAGTTGTAAGAGTAAGGCGGCGGCATTGGGTAATAAGGTACAAAGGCGGGCAACATCTGACTCATTCACCTGTCCATTTGCCCCAGCAACAATGATGATGTTGTTCTCGCCAGCATCATCTACGGCAATAACGGCAACACCAGAACTGACGGTATCTACTAGGAGTTGGTCGGTTTTGACTTCCGCCGCGTGCAGGCTAGTAAGCAGGGCGTTGCCAAAGTTATCGTTTCCCACCCGTCCCACCATTTGAGTTGGGATTCCTAGGCGTGCGACGGCGACGGCTTGATTGGCTCCTTTGCCACCTGCAGTGATCGAGAAGTCATGACCGTGTAAGGTTTCCCCTGCTACGGGTAGCCGAGGAGTTCGGACTACCAAATCCATGTTGATGCTGCCGAAGACGATAACTCTTGGTGATTTCACGAGCAAAAAAAGTTTGGCGATCGCCTCTAAATCAGTAGGTGAGAATCAATCAAACTCCATAAAGCAATGGTTTAAATGAAAACACAGTTAAATAAAGGTAACGTCACGGTAAACGTTGTACCCACACCCGGTTCGCTTTCGACGGTGATTTTCCCGTTGTGGAGATCTAAGCATTTTTTGACCATCGTTAGCCCTAGCCCATGTCCGGGAATATCACCAACGTTTGTAGCACGGTGGAAGGACTCAAACAGCCGCTTTTTATCCGCTGGAGGAATACCAATACCCTTGTCTTTAACCTTAAAGATCGTTTCTCCATTCTCACAATGCAGATCAAAGTAAATGTTAGCGACATGGGGAGAATATTTTAGGGCATTGACTAGCAAGTTACTCAGAATATGCCGGATTAGCTTTCTATCGAGGCAGACATCTGTGCAGTCCCCATGAATATTAAGAATAATTTGATGCTTATGTCCAGCGCTAAACTGCAACTCTTCGACCAAATTACGACAAAATTCCTCTAAATCGAATTTTTCAAGCTTACATTCTAATTTTCCACTTTCTGCCCTGGCAAAATTCAAAACTTCATTCAACAACTCATTTACAGAGTAAACAGAGGTTTGAATCAGATAGAGATATTCTCGGCGTCTAATTTCTGACAATTCATGGCTGTGGTTTTCTAGAAGTTCTGCCGCTGAAGAGATGGCTGTGAGGGGGTTGCGAAACTCATGGACAACCATAGACCAGAAGCGAGATTGGATTTCGCTGACTTGTTGGGCTTTTTCTAAGGCAATGCGAGTGGCGGCTTCTGCCAAATGCCGACGCAGCGCAATTTCAATCGTCGTTTGCAAATCTCGCTCATCGAAGGGTTTTAGGATGTAGCCGAATGGCTCAGTGATTTTGGCTCGCTGGAGGGTATTTTCGTCAGCATTTGCTGTCAAATAGACAATGGGGATATCAGAAATATATTTAATTTGTTCTGCGGCTTCAATACCATCCATGTCTCCTTGCAAGTAAATATCCATCAAGATTAAATCTATCTGGTCTTCTCTGGCTTTCTGAATTGCTGTTTCTGCGGAAGCAACAGAAGCAACAACGGTGTAACCTAATTCTTCTAGACTTCTTTCTATATCTTTAGCGACGATTCTTTCGTCTTCTACTATTAAAATCCGGGCGCTTTCCATTTTTATTATTCCCGTCCTATGTTTTCTTTTTCTGCAAAAACAGTTTTGAAGGATGTTCCTTGACTACTATTAAGCTCAATTGTGCCACTTAACTGCTCGGCTAGGGTGCATACTAATTCTAAACCTAGTGATTTGGTTTTTCTAAAGTTTAAGTCTTCTGGGAACCCAACACCGTTGTCACTAACTATTAGTGTTAACTGATCCTTTTTTTGAGATTGCAGCTCAATCGTGATTCTGTTGTCTGAGCTGGCGTTGGGGAAGGCGTGTTTCAAGGCGTTGGAAACTAGCTCGTTGACAATCAAGCCACAAGGAATTGCGGTATCAATACTCAAAGGAATGCTGTCAAGCTGGCTTTCAACAGTCAGGAGTTGGGTGTTAGCACTATAGGAACGGAGAAGATTTTTGGATAAGTCGCGAATGTAATCAACGAAGTTGACTTTTGATAAGTCTTTAGACTGATATAACTTCTCGTGGATGAGAGCCATTGAGCGGATGCGATTTTGGCTATCTTTAAAGAGTAACCGTGCTTCTTCATCTTTGATATAGCTAGATTGCAGCCGCAGGAGACTAGAAATAATCTGCAAATTGTTTTTGACGCGGTGGTGAATTTCCTTGAGCAATATCTCTTTTTCTTTGAGGGAAACTTTAAGTTTTTCCTCAGCGCGTTTGCGTTCAGCGAGTTCTGTTTGGACTTGCTGATAAAGTTCTGATTGTTGAATGGCGATCGCAATTTGCGTGGCTAATTGTTTTAGCAGATCGATCTCATACTCTCGCCAACGTCTTGGGCCAGAGCAATTATAGGCACATAGTAGCCCCCATAAGTGGTCGTTTTGCAGGATAGGGACAACCAAGTTAGCACGAATATCAAAGAGTGTCAGGATGTCGATGTGACACTGGCTCAACCCCGCCGTATAAATATCCTCTGTAACTTGAATTCGTCCTTCTTTATAAGAGTGAGCGTAGTCTTTCCCAAAACAGGTATCTTTGATGGTGCTATTTAAAGCGGGTTCCCAGCCTTCCCCGGCAGATTCTACAACTACGGTGCCGCTTAAGTCAGGATTGAAACGATAAATCAGCACGCGATCGGTTTGCAGAAACTGCCGCACTTCCGCAACTGAGGTGTGGAGAATCTCATCTAATTCCAGAGACTCCCGAATGCGGAGCGCCATCTCTGTCAGGAGACGATAGCACTGCAATTGCTGCCGGAGTTCGGCAGGACTTTCCTGGCTGGAAGGGGAGTCTAAATCAACGTCTTCTTCATTGGGGGAGGTGGCTTTCTGGGCAGCAAATTCCTCGACGGATTGCTGCAACTGCTCAATTTTTGCCGCCATTTCTGTGATATCGAGGGTTTGTAGAAAGCTCGTAGGTGTGAGAATTCCTTTTAGTTCAGCATCCTGTGACACCACGACTTGCTGTACCCGGCTCTGCTGCATTTCCCAAAAGACTTCTAAGACTGACTGGGAGGGACTGAAGGCTAAACAGGGTGTACTCATCACCTCCTGCGCCTGTAGCTTTTCTATGTCTAGAGCAAAGGATTGCAGTTGCACGATGTCTCGTTGGGTGATGATACCTGCGAGGATTGGGGAAAGAGTACTGAGTGCGGAGTCCTGAGTCGTGGGTAATGAAGTGCTAAGTTTTTCTGGCTCCGGTTCCCCTGTCCCTCCCTTTTCTTCCTCTATGATCACAACATGACTCACCTGATGTTCTTGCATTAGTTGAGCAATGCTCATGATTGAGGCGCTTGGCGGGGCTTGAATTACGGAAGTATTCATCGCTTCGGACAAACACCGCGACTTGAGCAGCTCATCGAGTTGCAGAGCTTGGCGAAGGCTTTCGAGGGTGATGATGCCGACGGGCTGCTGTTGTGCGTCTACGACAGGTAGGTGACGGATTTGATGCTGGCGGAGGAGAGACAGGGCGGTGAATATGTTGTGCGCCTCTGCTTCGGGAAGGGCGATCGCAGATGATGGAACTACCTCACCCACTGTCATATCATCTAAGTTCTTTCCTGAGGCGATCGCTCGCACTGCATCGGTTTCTGTAAATATTCCTCTCAACTGGGAGCCATCTACCACCAAAACAGCACTGGCTCTGGCTTTATTCATTAAAATTAATGCCATAGGCAGATTGAAGCCCGGCAGCATACAGCTACTTTTCGCTTTACCCATGATGGCGATCGCCTCCTGCAACGTGGTGTCAGGAGTAACCTTCAAAGGGCGACGATCAATTGCCTGCTCCCAGCGAAGCAATTTCATCTGTTGCATAAGTTAATAAATAGATGGGTATAAGCGAGTGAGTACTCACACTCACTTCTTTCTCTACCTTTTTATATGCCCTACGACTAAACTGTCTACTGTAATTTGGCAGATCCTTAGGTGATTGTCTTCTCAAGACTGCAAATTTTAGAAAAATCTGGTTTTTTATGACGTGGGTGCGGGGGAGCTAGGGAAGCTCTTAATCGTGTTGCGTCCCTTGCTATATTCAGATGCGGAATGGGAACTCTTAGAGGTGGAGGGATAAAAGCCTCTGTTTTTTTGAGAATTTCCTCAACCCATTGCCAATTATGACTCAAATGTTACCTCAGTGCGAAAGCCTAACCGCTCAGGTGGAAAGCCTCCTGCAACTGTTGCATCAGGAGCCTACGCTGCGGCAAATTGATACGACGGCGGTTCGGACTTCTCTGCAAAAAGTGATTGCGCCGAAGTTTGAGATTGTGTTTGCAGGAGCCTTCAGTGCGGGGAAATCCATGCTGATCAATGCGCTGTTGGAGCGGGAATTACTTTACAGTGCTGAGGGACACGCCACGGGAACGGAGTGTTATATCGAGTACGCCCCCGCCGATAAGGAACGCGTTGTTCTCACCTTCATGAGTGAGATGGAAATCCGCGAACAAGTCGATGCGTTCTGTGAGCAATTGGGATTGCCGAAACACCCCAATATTAATTTGCAGGAAGTGCTCGATTTATTACGCCAAGGGTGCGAAGCGATTATCGAGACAGAGGGGGGAGAAGCGAAAAGCGAACGGGCTAAACAAGCCAAGTCGCTATGGTTCTTGTTGGAGGGATTTGAGGCAAATCGCGATCGCGTTCTCACTAAAGACAATAACTCTGTTTCGATGGAGGATTTTAATTTCTCCAATCTCCAAGAAGCCGCAGACTATGCGCGTCGCGGCAAAAATAGTGCTGTCTTGAAGAAGATTGAGTATTACTGCCATCATCCCCTCCTCAAGGATGGTAATGCGATCATCGACACGCCAGGAATTGATGCTCCGGTAAGAAAAGATGCCCTAGTTGCTTACAACAAAGTAGAAAATCCTGATACCTCAGCGGTGGTGTGTGTTTTTAAAACCGCTACAACCGGGGAGTTGACTTCAGAAGAAACAGAGCTACTGGAGCGGATGCAGAAAAGTCCGGGAATTCGCGATCGTGTTTTTTACGTCTTCAACCGCATTGATGCAACTTGGTATGCACCCCAGTTAGATCACCTACTAGAGAAGGTGATTAGTTCTCAATTTCGGGATACCACGAGAATTTATAAAACTAGTGGTTTACTGGGATTTCATGGCAGCCAAATTAAGAACACAAGTGCTGGCGATCGCTTCGGGCTAGATTCGATTTTTGCTAAAAGCGCCAAAGGGCTGAATGGACAAGAAGAAACACCACAATTTGTCTTTGCGTTTAATAACTACTGTTCCAATTCTGGTAAGTTAGCGGCTACTCAATTTGACACTATTGTCAAGGGGAAAGAAACTCCTAATGAAAACTATGTGCGGCTTCTCAATGAATGGGGAATTCCCCTCCTTGATAAGCTGATTCAAGATAGCGGTATCGAAGAATTCCGCAGTGCGATTATTCGTTACCTGACGGAAGAAAAGCGCCCGCAACTCTTCGCCGCCTTAGCGGATGATTTGCAAGACCTTTGCATTAATCTCAAGAAACATTATCAGGCAATGCAGCGGGAATTGGATAGTCAGCCCCGCGAAATCGACCAAATGAAAGAGCGGGAGTTGCAATACCTCAGTCAAGAACTCAATGAAATTGGCAATGCCTTCCGCGAACACATTAAAAGCGAAATAACTGAGGTTATTGGTGGTACAAACATCCCCTTTGAGGAAGAGTTTCAGAAACTCAAAGCACGGATGGTAAGTCGCTTAGATGAGTTGCTAAAAACGTTTTCAATTAGTACCGCTCACAATCGCGCTGTCGTCAGTCATCGCCGCAATACAGTAGTACCGTTGCTGGCAATTTTAGCGGAAGCCTTTTACTACTTATCCAATGAGTTAGAAGATGTCTTAGTTGCTGCTTCTGAGGAAGTCGTTGCCAACTTTTTCCAGCGTTTGCTTGAGCGAGTGCGAAAGGCAGATTATTACCGTCAAATTTATCGCTTGTTGGGTAATGATGGAGGAATCGAGCAACAGCTAAAAGAGCTACAAGTACAGGTAGTTCATGCATTAGTGAATGAAGCGCAAACGGAATGCGATCGCTACGTGCGAGAACGTCCTGATTTTTACACCGAAGGCACCAGTGCTATATGGCAATTGCGGCAAACCTTACAGCAAACCTGCCGCAGCTACGACTACGAAAGCATGAAGGAAGCCGAACCCGCTATCCGACAACTGCTAAAACTAGATTTCGATCCGAAAATTTCCCATACCGTTAATCGTACCTTCCGCGCCACCATCAACACAACTCTCAATAAACATCTCACACCTAGAGCGGAAAAACAGGCTGCGGAAATCCTACAACTATACGATCGCGCCCGTACTTATCTCGGACAAACGTTGGATAAAGAAGCTGAGGAGAAAATCAAGCAAAACCTACGGCGACAAAGTGAGGTGGAAAGCAAAATTCAAACCTACAGCAAAGCGGTTGAAAGCATCAACAGTTGCTTAGAAGCAATGCAGTTAGATCATCATCACCAGTTGCCAACAATTGGGAAATCTGATTTCAACTTGATTCTTCCTATCCCAGAAGTTGTTGGTATCAGCAACGGGATTGTTGATGTTGTTGCAACGATATCAGAAGCCTAAGAGGATGTCTGAAAAGTTTGTGGAGGGTATATTTTGTCATTCTGAGCGTAACGAAGTGGAGCGAAGAATCCCAATTTTCCATTGTGGTTTGAGATGCTTCACTACGCTGTCGCTCCGTTCAGCATGACATTTTTGACTTCTCAGACATCCTCTAAGGAGTAAACTTGCGGCTATAGGAAGGAAGCACGCCTATGCGGGTTGTAAATGTTCTTCACCTGCGTAGGTACGCTTCACCTGTGTAACCGCGACTTCAGTTGTCGAGATTACTTGAAGACAGTTAGTTTGACTAAGGATGAATCATGAGCAATAACTTTAAACCTCTAGACGTTACCTCTGAACATAAGGACACTGTTGTGTCCTTTTCTTCTTCGATGTTTAAAGCTAGTGATTTTTTTACAGTAGTAAAGGAGTCATTAAAAAAGAAAGGATTAGATGAACTTAGAATTAGATTGGATCAAAAAGGAGGAATCCCCGGTGATTGCAACGGTTGGTATGTTCAGGGTGTAAGTTCTGAGTTACTGCAACCTGGAACGCAAGGATGGATAAAAGGCAAACTGAGAATCAATATAAGCCTAGAATTTTGTCCTAATGAGCCAGAGATTAGTGAACCAGAAGCCCGGTTCGATGATGTTCGCTAAATGATTCTCGAAGGCATTCAAAAACTGCGATTAAACTCGCAGCTATGCGAACAAAATTAGCCTGCACTGACTAAAAGCTTGTCCTTGATAATTGACGTAACACTTGCTATAAGAGGTTAAAATGCACAGTGAATTTGAATCGATAAGTAAAGATGAAATCGTGTCTATTGAACATCAACCCATAGGTCAGGAGTTGGGATTACACAGCAACAACTTCAGTTCAATACAGTTAAAAATGGAAGATTTTTTAGAAGCAATAAAAAGGAAAGTGAACTTACCCGATCAAAGGAAAAAGGATTTGTTTAATGATGGTATAGATTGTCAAGTTTTAAAATTTCGTTCTGAAAGTTGGCAAAAAGGAAAAATCAAAATCAGAGTCATTGTGGAGTTCTGCCCTGATGAACCAGAGATTAGTGAACCAGAAGCCCGGTTCGATGATGTTCGATGAATGATTCTCGAAGGCGAGATCCCCGACTTCTATAACGGGGATCTAAAATGCTAATTTAATCAGTTGCCAAAAAATAGAAAACAGCACCTCAACATGGAAAATAATTTTGAATCCTTGGATGGTGACAACGATGTCATCTCGGTTTGCCAGGACGGACGCATTTTCATCGATAACTGCACTTTTAAGAAGATTGAATTGCTCAAAAACCTTACAGGAGTAATAAGAAATTATGAAAATAACTATTCAGGTAACAGGGGACAATGGGCAGAAAAAAAACTGGACTGGTTCTCTGAAGGTATAGATTGTGAAGTTATCAGAGCTGATGGCAAAGGATGGCAAACAGGAAAAGTGAGAATTACTTTAGAGTTTGCTCCTGATGAACCTGAATCTCCGCTTGATGACATTCGCCGTAAGATTAGCGAGGAGAATCAGCAAAGCGACTCTTAAATCAAACTACAGCAGTCGCAGCACGTTGCTATAAGGTAGCGATAATTTATGAACAAAACTCCTCGCATTCCCATTCCCCCCGAAGTGAGAAACTATGTTTTTGAACGCGATCTCTACCAATGCCAAAGCTGTCGCAAAACTAACCTAGAAGCAGAACTGACCATCGACCATATCATTCCCCTCGCCCGTGGTGGACAAAACGACATCAGTAATTTACAAACCCTCTGCCGTCAATGCAACCAAAAGAAAACTCATCATCTCGATCCACGCTTCCGGCGTCACTTCAGTAGTTGATCGAGTGTAAAGAGGGAACTGTTATCAGCCAATCTCAAAACTTGTAAGTTGCTGGGGTTCGCCCGTGAGTAAAATCTCAAGGAAAACACCAGTAAATTTTTTATGTCTATTAGTTCTACTGTTACTGTCACTGTCCCCGCTACAACTGCCAATATCGGGCCAGGGTTTGACTGTATTGGGGCAGCATTAACGCTATACAACCAGTTCAAGTTCACTTCTCTCGATAGCTCTTCCTCTGCTGGACTAATCATTGAGGTAGTTGGGACTGAGGCGCATTTAGTTAAAACGGATGAGACGAATCTTGTCTACAAAGCGTTTGCAAAGTTCTACGAACATCTGCGCCAAACTCCACCGCCAGTGCAAATCGAGATTAGCTTAGGAGTGCCACTAGCACGAGGGTTGGGCAGTTCGGCAACGGCAATAGTAGGCGGGTTAGTCGCCGCTAATCAACTAGCCGGGGCACCCCTCGATCGCTCAGAAGTGATGAAAATGGCGATCGCCATCGAAGGACATCCAGATAACGTTGTCCCCGCTCTGATTGGTGGCTGTCAGCTAGCCGCATCAGGTGGAGATGTTCTCAAAGCTTGGGAAATCTGCGACATTCCCTGGCACAGTAATATTGTCCCTATCATTGCCATTCCTAATTTTGAACTGTCCACCCAAGCCGCACGCCGCGTCTTACCCAACGACATCAGCCGCGCCGACGCTATTTTCAACATTGCTCACTTAGGCTTACTCCTGCGGGGACTGGAAACGGGACGGGGTGACTGGTTGCGAACGGCTTTGCAAGATCGTTTGCATCAACCCTATCGCCAAGCCTTAATTCCCGGTTATGACGCCGTCAACGCGGCAGCATTAAAGGCTGGGGCATACGGGATGGCGATCAGTGGAGCCGGCCCCACCCTCATCGCCTTGGTTGATAGTCCAGGGGCAGAAGCCGTAGCAACGGCAATGGTAAACGCTTGGAAAGCAGAGGGCATTTTAGCCGAAGCGCGATCGCTTTCTCTCGACACCGAAGGCGCAAAGATGAAGGATGAAGGGTGAAGTATGAAGTATGAAGTATGAAGGGTGAAGGATGAAGTATGAAGTATGAAGGGTGAAGGATGAAGTATGAAGGATGAAAGGGGTTATTGGTTCTCTTCCTCTCCCCTGCTCCCCCGCTCCCCCGCTCCCCCGCACCCCTGCTCCTCTGCTCCCCTGCACCCCCACTCCCCCGCTCCCCCGCACCCCTGCTCCCCTGCTCCCCTGCTCCCCCGCTCCCCCGCTCCCCCGCACCCCTACTCAGCACTCAGGACTCAGGACTCAGGACTCAGGACTACTACCCAGATTAACGAGGAAGAAATTGTGAACCAAAACCCGGCAGAGAGGGAGGCTTTTCTCGCTCAGATTGAGGCATTACGCGCCGAACGTGCGGCATTGATTAGTGACAATGCTGTCACTCCAGAGGATGATTCTCCAGAGGCGATCGCCCAAGCCTACCGCGAGCAAGCTCGACAATCGGCCCAACTCTTTGCTGAAATCAAAGGCATTGATGATGCGATCGCGGCTTTAGAAGCACAACTGCGACAAATAAAAAGCGATCGCCGATCCTTACAAATCAGCACCCGACAACAATCCCTCAAAGAAGAGGTTGAAGAAGGCAGACAACAGGCAAAAATTCACGCTGAACGCATCAACGAACTAGCCTCAGAACTAGCAACCGAAATCAAAGCACTCAAAGAAAGTGCCGATCTCCTCAGTCCCTTATACTGGCAGGTCTATTACAAGCCCTTCATCACAGGCTTTCAAACCATCTCCGTCCCCCATGTCCGCTCAGATGGCGACGTTTGGACAATCGTCAATCGCGTTGTCTAATCTCCTAATCCAAACTACTCATTTAGATGGTTGCAAATGCGACCATCTTTTTTTGACTATCTTCTTAACAAAAGTTAATATCCTTGCTACACTGGCGAAGGCTACGAAAAATAAGTATTTATGCTCAGTAATTTTGAAGATTTGATGTCTTTGCTTCCAGCCTTTTCTCAAATCTTCATAGAACTTAATATAATGTCATCGTAGCCAGTAGGCATTTATTCTTAGTAATGATTAGCACTCAATTCCCTTGGTTGACCACCATCATTCTGTTACCGCTAGTCGCTGCTCTTGCCATCCCCCTCATCCCAGATCGGCAAGGTACAACAGTGCGTTGGTATGCTCTTGCCGTTGGGCTGGTAGATTTTGCTCTCACAATCTATACATTCTGGACTCACTACGACTTACAAAACTCATCCTTCCAACTTGTTGAAACTTACCCCTGGATTCCCCAACTAAAACTGAACTGGGCATTAGGTGTCGATGGTTTATCGATGCCGTTGATTGTCTTAACTGCCTTAGTGACAACCTTGGGAATCCTCGCCGCTTGGAAGGTCGAGCGCAAGCCACGCTTGTTTTATGCCCTGATGTTGGTGATGTACAGCGCCCAGATTGGCGTCTTTGCCGCTCAGGATTTACTTTTATTCTTCTTAATGTGGGAACTAGAATTAGTTCCGGTTTACCTGTTAATTTCCATTTGGGGCGGACAAAAGCGTCTCTACGCCGCCACCAAGTTTATTCTCTACACTGCCCTCGGCTCGATATTTATCCTCGTGGCTGGCTTGGCAATGGCATTCTATGGGGATACCGTCACCTTCAACATGACGGAACTAGGGCAAAAGCACTACCCCATTGCCTTTGAACTCCTCGCTTATGCGGGCTTCCTGATTGCCTACGGTGTCAAACTGCCAATTTTCCCGTTACACACCTGGCTACCAGATGCTCATAGCGAAGCTTCTGCCCCCGTTTCAATGATTTTGGCAGGCGTACTGCTAAAAATGGGCGGTTACGGGCTAATTCGCATGAATATCGAAATGTTGCCCAGCGCTCACATCTACTTCGCTCCCGTGCTGGCAATTCTCGGTGTCGTCAACATCGTTTACGGTGCCTTTGCCGCCTTTGCTCAAACCAACCTCAAGCGGCGACTGGCTTACTCCTCCATTTCCCACATGGGATTTGTCCTAGTAGGGATTGCTTCCTTTACCGAATTGGGGATTAACGGTGCTGTCCTCCAGATGATTTCTCACGGATTGATTGCTGGGGCGATGTTTTTCCTCTCCGGTGTCACCTACGAACGCACCCATACTTTGGTGATGGAAAAGATGGGAGGTATGGCGAAGGAAATGCCTACGGTGTTTGCGTTGTTCACAGCCGGTTCGATGGCTTCCCTTGCTCTACCAGGGATGAGTGGTTTTGTGGGTGAGTTGACTGTATTTTTGGGAATTACTACTAGCGATGCCTATAGTTCTGCCTTCAAGGCGGTGGTTATATTCCTAGCTGCAGTTGGGTTGATTCTCACTCCTATTTACTTGCTCTCAATGCTGCGCCAGATTTTCTACGGACAAAACAATTCTGGGCTAATCATTGAGAAATACTTAGGAGATGCCAAACCTCGTGAGGTCTTCATTACCGCTTGCTTGTTACTTCCGGTAATCGGGATTGGGTTGTATCCCAAAGTGGCAACGCAAACTTATGATATCAAAACGGTAGAAGTTGCCAGTCATGTTCGAGAGATGTTGCCTGTTGTGGCGACCTCACGCGGTTCTTTCAGAACGGCGTCGCTGATGCGTACCGACTCTCGTCCCTTGGCTGCGCCCTCAATTGCTAGTGCTGAGACACCCCAATGGCTAACGGCGATGAAGTAAATTCCTACTTCAATTACCAAGGTTGGCAATTTTGATAGGGGCGTAGCGATACGTCCCTAAGTTTTTTTAGGGCTATAAATGTCACTTTAGTAGATCAATCCATTGCCCTCACTCGCACCCCAGCCCTTCGCCCAATGGGAAAAGGGGTTAGGGGATGAGGGAAAACAAAGGTGACAGGCTCCCTCTCAACTTGTCTGCCGCAGAGGAATCTCGATGGCAAACTCTGTTCCTTGTCCTGGTGCTGAAATGCACTGCAACTGCCCTCCATGTTTCTCCGTGACAATCTGGTAGCTAATCGGTAGCCCCAAGCCCGTTCCTTTACCCACAGGTTTTGTCGTAAAGAATAGATCGAAGATCCGGTGCTGCAATGATGCGGCTATTCCAGGGCCATTGTCAGCGATGCGAATTGTCACTTGCGAGTCGCTTTTAGCTTCAGTACGAATCCAGATTGTAGGAATTGGCGATCGCGATATCTTGTGATCGAGTGTGGAGATGTTCTGATAGCCAAAAGAACCTTCTCTTATCTCCCTGTTTTCCTCTCCCCCCATCTGCCCATCAGATGCCGCCGATCCTCCAACTTCCTCTTCTAGCGCCTCAATCGCATTAGTCAAAATATTCATAAACACCTGGTTAAGTTGTCCCGCATAACACTCAACTTGAGGTAAATTGCCATATTCTTTGATGACTTTGATTTCCGGGCGATTTTCCTGCTCCCTCAGCCGCCTGTCTAAAATCATCAGAGTGTTGTCAATGCCTTCATGAATATCTACAGACTTGATCTCTGCCTCATCAAGACGAGAGAAGTTCCGTAGAGAGTTCACAACATCACTAATGCGATCGGCTCCTGAGCGCATTGAATTCAATAACTTTGGCAAGTCTTCACTAAGAAAATCTAGCTCACTGTTCTCTAGAGCTTGTTGAATATCTGGCGCAGGTTGGGGATAGTGCTGGGCATAGAGTCGCAGCAGGTAAAGTAAATCCTGGAAATACTGATGAGCGTGATCGATATTTCCGTGGATGAAACTAACGGGATTGTTGATTTCGTGAGCAATTCCTGTGACGAGTTGACCTAAACTCGACATCTTTTCACTTTGAATCAATTGAGTTTGTGCTTGTTGGAGTTCGCGCAGAGTCTGCTCTAATTGCTGCGCTTTTTGTCTTAGTTGTTGAGATTTGTATTCTAATTCAGCATTAGCCTGGGCAAGACGCTCTCTGTCTTTTGCCCGTTCAATTCGCACTCCCAGGATGCGGCAAGCCGCAAGGATCAAATCTTGTTGAGGAGACTCCTTCACAGACTTTAATCGCGACTCTAGGGTGAGGACACCAATCACCGTACCATCAGGTGTTGAAATTGGAAAAATCCCTAGCCGCTTAATTGATGGATGACGAAAGGCGGCTATAGCTTGCGGATGATTGGCATAATCCTCAACAAATACCGGGCAACCCGTTTCTACCACTTGCCACAGTAGTCCTTCACCATAGGGGATGCCCTGTCGCAGAAGTACCTCCATTTCGGCAACAGCAGGTTCACCATAAGTAGCGATAAACTTACCAGATATCTGATTAGTCAGAGTACAAGCTTGACGCTGTTCTGCAATTCCATAAATTATCTTGATATCCCCAAAGGCACAGTTTGTAGTTTGCACGAGATAGGCGAGAGCAAACTGAGCAATCTCGCGTAAATCAGTAGAGGATTGTAAGTACTCGGTTAAACCGAGCAAAAATGACAAACGCTCGACTTCCACATTCACCTGTTGCTGACTAGTGATATCGACAAGCAAGCCATTCCAGAAAACATTGCCATTCGTTTGGGAAGTGGGTTGAGCATCCCACCGAATCCATTTCATTTTTCCAGACGGTAAGATGCAACGCCCTACCCACTGCCAAGGCTGCAACATCTCTGCCGAGGCGGAGATAGAGTCGAAGAAGTCTTGTCGGTCATCGGGATGAAGGAGGGAGACAAGAACTGTAGTGTCTAACTCTCCGTGGGCTGAGGACAATTCAAAAAATTCCCGGTAACTGAAACTGAGGAAGATAAAATTGACCGAACCATCCTGACGCCGCAAGAATTGATAAATGAGTCCCGGTACATTGACTAAGAATTTCTGAGCTAATGTCTCATTTTCAGACATGGCAGATTATTGACAGTAACTGGCTGGGCTTTGACTACAGGGAGAAAGGGAATAAAAGTTGTAAGCAGCCTTGACGTTGCTTAACTAAACAACTGAGCGACTATAGTGGTTTGAATAGATAATAAATAAATGTAATAAAAGATGTAGCTCTATAACGAAACTAATATATTTTTTACACCTTCTTAATTGTGTTGATTTATTTTTACCTCTATCTTGAGGGCGATTATTTAGAGCTGAACAGCATTGAAAATAGAATTTTCAGGGTATTTACTGTTGAGCTTATCCCTTCCTTAACCTATAAGTTGAGAGCGATTCCCTCTTGGTTAAGTTTTGCCTGTTTCTTGCAGGAACGTCAACCCTAGTTTTACTGAGAGAGCACTACCTCTCAAGATGTAGAGCGAATTCGCAGGATTTTCATATTTGTGTGTTAGCAGCAATTACTATCACCATACAGATGCCAAAACTATTCTAGAAACAGACCCAGAGGGAGAGCGGTAAGCTAATTGCTACTAGAAAGAAAAAACTGTGTGATACCGCCTTTTATAATTAATTGTTAAAGCTCAGCGGCTCAATTTAAATTTATTACCCTTACATCTTACTTTTATGGATTCAGAAGCTAAAGTAATAAAAGTACTGCCTCCTCGTTCAACCTGCTTAGCAAAAATTACTCGTGAACATAGTTAACACAGCATTTGGGCGCTGCACTCGTTGTCAAGCCCTTCCTAGCAAAATCGAGGGTAGGGGAAAACTATATTTATGGTTCCCCGTCAAGCATATTTTGAGCAAAGTCGTTTCAATTTTGGGGCAAGCTCAACTTGACTACCAGGTGCTAGAAGACGAACGTTGCTTAAAGGTGGCTTTGAGCCAAGATAATTTGGAAGGTCTTGGCAAGCTGTTAGTTGCCAGACTCACCGAAAAAGAGTTGAAAGAAACCAAAGCCTTGTGGATGCCTAGTGAAACCGAACCACAGTTTTACGATTTCTCACGGGTGGTTTCACTGCACAACTTTATTCACCTTAGTGAGTCAGAATGGTTGATCGATTTACTGGCATCGGAGCGTTTGACCAGTTATTTTCAGCCGATTGTGTATGCTAACGATCCCAGCCGAATCTTTGCTCAGGAGGCGCTGCTCCGAGGCTTTGACGAACACAATCGGCTAATTTCTCCGAGTAAAATATTCACGCAAGCGGCAAATGCGGGTCTTTTGTTTCAGCTTGATGTCTTGGCAAGATCAAGTGCCATCCGCCAAGCCAGCCAACACCGCATAAAAGAGCATCTGTTTATTAACTTCTCGCCCAGTGCTGTTTACGATCCCACTACCTGCCTACGCATGACGGTACAGGCAGTTGATGAAGCAGGTATTCCTCATAATAAGGTTGTTTTTGAGGTAACAGAGTCAGAACAGCCTCCAGATATTCGCCATCTGACTAATATTCTGCGGTTTTATCAGGATGCAGGATTTCTGGTGGCTCTAGATGATTTTGGGACGGGGTATTCTAATTTAAATCTGATTCACCAGCTACGTCCTGACTTTATTAAGCTGGACATGCAACTGATTCGCAATGTCCATCAAGACCCGTACAAGGCGCTGATTACGGAGAAATTGTTAGAAATCACCGATCAGTTGGGCATTCGCACGGTTGCGGAAGGAGTTGAGTCGGTGGAGGAGTTTGATTGGGTACGGGAACGGGGAGCCACGTTTGTGCAGGGTTATTTGATTGCTAAACCGACGACGCCACCGCTAAACATGACTGGCTACTGTGAGCTGGAATCGATGTCTGTATCCGCTTAGAAATGCCCGCCGACCGATCAGCCCCTCAACTCGACGGAGGGAAGTCGCGGCTATTGCGTTTACAGCCCGTGTAAGCGGGCTGTAAAGCTCATGCAGTTAGCACTAGATGAAAGGCTGTCTGATCTAAGGAGGGATTGAGCGGGTTAATTTTCAGGAGTGATGGGAGTAAAAGGTATAGGGCTGGGGACGGCTGGAGATGAACCGGGAGGGGCGGCACTAGGAAACAACCGACGTGGCAAACTCTCAGCTGCAATGCAAGTGTCCATTGCTCTTGGGGGAGAAAAATCAACTTCGCGGCTTAAGCCAATAACACATTCGGAAAAGCGAGCCGGGAGAAGGCTGCGGCGACAGTAATTGAGTACAGCGATCGCCTCTGAGGGTTCAAGGGTTCTGTTGATGTTGTACACGCAGGTGCCTAGTTCCACAGGGCGTCTCACCTGGCTACAAGCCACCAGCGCCTCCGGAGCCAGTGTGGCTGTCAGCACGCTGATTCTCGTCACGCAGCGAGACAAGTCTTGAGGATTTAGGGCATCGGCACAAGCATTTGCGGCTATTTCTGGGGCAATCTGCGCCAAGCGCACTAATTCAGAAGCGCAGCGTTGAAATGAATTAGCGGCATGAGCTGCACCACTGGGAATAGCAAGGGTGAGTAGACCTGTTTGCAGGGAAGCGATCGCCCCCCAACTGACTGCGCCAGCGATCGCTGACGAAGGAAAGGAATGAGCAAGAGTAGGCTTCTGACGACAAGCGCTTTGCCTGGGCATAATAACTTCTACACAACGATTTTTATAGCTATCCTACAACTACACCGACTGAGATGTTAACTAATACGTTGATAGGGGCGCACCGTTACGCGCCCCCCTATCAGGTGTTAACTTGCTTAACTTTAACCACCTGCTGATTTAGTACTCAGGGACGGAGGGATCGATTTGCTGACTCCACGCGGCAATTCCCCCTTTGACATTGGTGCCTTCAATGCCTGCTTCTTTGAGGATTCCCAGTGCTTTCGCGGAGCGTCCTCCCATCTTGCAGTGGGCAATCAAACGATGACCGTTACCGTTGAGGAGGGATTTCACTTTCTCAATTCCTGTACCGTTCTCAATGTCGGGTAAGGGTACGAGAACTGAGCCGGGAATTTTGGCAATCTCGTACTCGTTGGGATTGCGAACATCCAGCAAGACAACATCCTTGGCACCACTATCAAACAGTTGCTTGAGTTCCTGTACCGTCATTTCTGGCATTTCCATTTGTCGTTTTGCCTCTTCTTCCTTGGCTTGCGTGACTCCACAGAAAAACTCGTAATCGATCAGTTCTTCAATGACTGGACGCTCTGGGTTCGGGCGCAGCTTCAGTTCCCGGAACTTCATTTCTAGGGCGTTGTATAGTAGCAGTCGCCCACTGAGGGTATTACCCTGACCGAGGATAATTTTGATAGTTTCCGTTGCTTGGATTGTGCCAACAATCCCACATAGCACGCCGAGAACGCCGCCTTCAGCGCAGGAAGGAACCATTCCGGGGGGTGGGGGTTCCGGATAGAGGTCGCGGTAATTAGGCCCTTCTTGGTAGTTGAAGACTGTTGCTTGACCTTCAAAACGGAAGATGGAGCCGTAGACGTTCGGCTTGTCCAGCAAGACGCAGGCATCATTAACCAAATACCTTGTGGGGAAGTTATCGGTACCATCCACCACAATGTCGTAAGGCTTGATGATTTCCAGAGCGTTCTCGGAACTCAGGCGGGTTTCGTAGAGGTCAACCTGACAGTAAGGGTTGATTTCGAGAATCCGATTTTTAGCTGACTCAATTTTCGGTTTGCCTACCCAGGAAGTACCGTGGATAACTTGGCGTTGCAAATTGGAACTATCGACAATATCAAAATCGACAATCCCGATTCGTCCAATTCCCGCCGCTGCGAGGTAGAGCAACAGGGGCGAACCGAGTCCACCAGTACCAATACACAGGACACTGGCAGCTTTGAGACGTTTTTGTCCTTCCAGTCCGACTTCCGGCAAAATTAGGTGTCGGGAGTAACGTTCGTATTCTTCTTTGTTTAACTGGACTTCGTCCAGATTCGGGTTGAGCATATTACAAGTAGTGGGGAAGAGCGAATTAAGATCCTACCCAAAAACCAGATTAATTGTGCCTGGTTAGTTTGTTTTTAAAGTAAGTTCTTAGTTTTAGGTAGAGGTAACTATCGTCATCTTTTCTGGCTGGAACTGATGATCATCATCAAGACTCCAGTTTTTCAAGTCACGCGCGGTTCCGTTTTGAACAGAGACAATGATATAGGAATACTGGAACCAAGCGATCGCCCGGTCAAATTCCGAAGGAACAGCAGGGTGATCTGGGTGAGAGTGATAGATACCAATGATATCAAGTTGGCGATCGCGTGCATCTTTTTGCACGTTGAGCAATGTTCGCGGCGCAATGGAAAATCGTTCCCGCTTGGTAGAACTCAACTGAGCTGAACCCGGAATATCCTTAAAGGCTGCCGCCGCTTCCTCATCCCAGCTATTTTCCGTGGGTAAGACTTCAAAAAGAGTTTTGACATTACCTTGCAATTTTCCCAACAAGATGCCGCAGCACTCATTAGGATAGGTACTTTCGGCGTGGGTGCGAATATTTTGGAGATGACTTTCCCGGATCGTTAAAACCATAGAGGTATCGCATCACATTGAGAGACCGCCCCAACTATAGATTAGGGTTGAACTTTTTGATAAAAGCAGTCAACGTTCCCTTAACTTCGTCATCGTCGTCGGGTGCTTTTTCCACTCTGGGACTTGTCTAAAATCTGTCTGGCTTACCTCAATGTGCTGTTGTTACTCCTAAATACAGTTCTCCCACTTTCGGGTCATTAAGTAAATCTTGACCGGGCCCTTCAACGCGATCGCGTCCGGTATCCAAGACATACCCACGATCCGCCATTGCTAAGGCTTTTCGAGCATTTTGCTCAACCAAAACAATTGCTGTCCCTGTTTCGTTAATCGCTTTAATCTGCTCAAGCACACTATTAACCAACAAAGGAGACAATGCCGCTGAAGGTTCGTCTAACAACAACAAACTCGGTTCCAGCATTAACGTCTTCCCCATCGCCAGCATCTGCCGTTCCCCACCGGAGAGGGTTCCCGCCCGCTGACGCCGCCGATCCGCCAGTCTAGGAAACATGGTGAAAATTTTCTTCTTCAGCGGTTGCCAGGAATCGGTGCGAATAAACGCCCCCATCTCCAAATTTTCTTCCACCGTTAGAGAGGGAAAGACATTGGCAATTTGCGGCACGTAGGACATCCCCCGCCTCACAATCTGATCGGACTTGAGAGGGGTGATGTCTTCGCCTTTAAAGGTAATTTTGCCGCGATTGGGCGTTAATAACCCAAAAATGGTTTTGGCGAGGGTCGATTTCCCCGCCCCATTGGGACCAATGACGGCAACTAACTCTCCTGGAGCAATCCGGAAATTGACTCCTTGCAAGATATTCAAGTCTTTGACATATCCTGCATAAACATCTTCTACCTCAAGTAAAGGAGCAGAATTATTAGTCATTGCTGATTTAGTTACGGGTCATTGGTCGGAGGAAAATTGTTTGTTGTCCAGGGTTAACACCACGTACAACAAACAATGGACAAATCTTACGGTGTCTTTTGCAGATCGGGTCGTTCTTCAGGAACAATTGCGCCTTCAACGGGGCATACCTGTAGGCAAATACCGCAATCAATGCAGGTAGCAAAGTCAATCCAGTACCAGTCAGTTCCCTTGGTATTTTTACCGGGCCCTTCATGGATACAAGCTACGGGACAGGCATCGACGCAATCAGCGACGCCTTCACAAGTATCAGTAATGATTGTGTGTGGCACAGTGTTCTCTCTCTTCTAGCTCTTCATCTAGCCTACCAACATGACGATGAGTTCACGCCGTCAGCGTCTCAATTCTAGGGGTGCCCTCGGCGTTAACCCAGGCGATGCGAATGATGTGGTGGCGACGGGCGTATTCTCGAACATCTTGGGGAGAACGCTTGCCCAAATCCATTTCTACTCGCACCAAATGTACTGAATCTCTCAGTTTCTGGGCATAGGTAAAGGCGGCGGCTTCTGCCTGGGGGGTTTCCGGCACCACTAACCAGTCACTAGCTGGGGTTTGGCAAGGTAATTGGGCACTGGAGAGGAGGATGTAATGGAGGTCTTCAATATTGAAACTAAAGCCAATACCAGGGTAGGAGGTTCCCTGAGGGTGGTACAAACCGAGCAATTGGTCATAGCGTCCTCCTTGCCCCAGCACTCGCAGTCCCGCATCCGTGCCACCAATTGCTTCAAATACAATGCCTGTGTAGTAGTCAAAGGTTTGAATCAAGCTGAGGTCGAGAATCAGTGGTAAGGGCGTGGGAGATGTCTCCTCAAGCAGTGCCATTAAGGATTTTAGGTTATCGACACTATGGTGTTGGGATGGCTCTAAGTCTAGACTGGCAAGTTTTTGCAGCACATCCGCCGGACGTCCCCGCAGGTCAAATAGTAGGGTTGCCCGTTCTTTGAGTTCTGGGGAAAGGGGTAGGGTTTCGATGGCGATCCGGTCAAGGTGGGCGATCGCCTGACGAACTTGAGGGCGTAACGAGTCTGGAAAGGGTGAAAAGAGCGATCGCGTCAACCCCGCTTCTCCCACAACCAGATGCCACTGATTGATCCCCAACTGCTGCAAGCAATCTGCCAGCAATAACAACATCTCTGCATCTGCCAACACGCCGTCAGCTCCCAAGAGTTCAATCCCTGCTTGGTAAAACTCTAGCTGCCGCCCATGATGCCCTACAGAGGGGCGGCGGAAGACGTTGGCATTATAGTAAAGGCGTTGGGGTAAGGAAAGCATCGTTTTGCCTGTTCCGCTTGCCATGCGGCTGACGACAGCACGGGCAATCGAGGCAGTGAGTTCCGGGCGCAGCCCCAAGGTTCTCTCTTCGGCTTCTTGAAGCTGAATCACAGTTGAGCGCTCAATTGCGCCCCCTGCCATTAAGGTATCTAACCACTCCAGCGTGGAAGTGATAATTCGGTGATATCCCCAGCGGTGAAATACCTGCTGCAAGCGCTCTTCAATCCAGTGCTTTTGGGCAACATCAAGGGGCAGCAGATCCCTAGCACCTGCTGGTGGTTGGTGAATCATGGGTTAGTTGGTGGTCAGTTGTTAACGGTTTAAGGTTCGTAGTTTAAGGTTTATTGACTATTAGCCAGCTAGCCGACTAGTCATTAGCCCTAACTACTAACCCTACTTCACGTCCTGTAGCAATCTATTTCTTCTTACCACCAAATAGACCGCCCAAGAATCCGCCCGACTTCCCAGCCGACTTGTTATCACTGGAGGTTGTCTTACTATCTGAATTGCCTCCTTTGCCATCTGCGCTTGTCTTACCTCCAGTTTTTTGTGCCAGCTTATCTAGGTACTGCTTACCCTTCATTGCCATTTCATCGTTGGGGTTCAACTGCAAGGCTTTTTGGAGGTGAACTTTCGCCATTGTTGTCTGGTTTTGCTTCAAGTAAGCGACCCCTAGTAAGCTATGGCAGCGCCCATGATTTGGCTCAAAGCTGAGGGCTTCGCGTAACTCCAAGGTCGCTTTGGCAAAGTTACCTTTCGCCATATACCCTTCCGCCCGCCGGAAGTAGGAATCGACGCGGGAGCTTTGAGCCTCTGGCTGTGGCTTCATCCCAGCACTTGGGGGAGTGCCCGCCGCCGTATTAACACCAGCACCAGCACCAGCACCAGTAGCTGTCTGTGCCCCTGTCGCGGTGGTAGAGCTTCCCGTTCCTGTCGAGTGGGAGAGCGGTTTTTTCGCCGTGCCAGTTCCTTCGCTCTTCCCTCCCTTCTGCATCAGGTAGACCATATTAAGTTCGCTAATTTCTGCGATCGCTTCTAAGACTTTATCTAGTGATTCGTACTGTCCAGAGGCGAGATTTTGAATTGAACTTTTATAAGTGTGGTCTAAATTTGCTCCGGCTTGGTTTAACTGCTTGGCAACTTCACTGGAAAAGGAAACTTTCGCGGATTCTCCCGCCAAGCGTTTGCCGATGCGATTCAACATCACCGCATATTCACGACTTCCCGTTGATAGTTCTTCGTAAGCCGGGTTAACGAGTTTTGATAAAAGTTCACTGGCTTGTTTTTTCTCGGCTTCACTGGCTGCTTTACAACTATCAGGATGCAAGCGACGGGCAATTTTCAGATATCGCTTGCGGACTTCCTTGACATCTGCATCAACGGGAATCCCTAAAATGGCGTGGTAGTCGCTGAAATCATACTTAAAAAGTCCACGATCGATTTGAAAAGACATAGTGCCGCCCAGTATCCGTGCCAAATGAATTGCTTCTAGTATGTCTTACATTTTGCGATAACTAGTAAATCCTTGGCATCCGCAGGTTTATCTAAAATTCACTGTATTTAAAACAACAGTTTAAATTTAACCAACAACCTGATCCCAGCTAGACATGGGCGGCACTTGTAAAAGTTCGCGGCTCAAGTTGCTATGGAGCGCACCGTTTGTTGCCAAAATTCTCCCTGACTCAAGCACAAAGGCGCTGTCATCGTAGGCTGTTACTTTGCCTCCCGCTTCTTCCACCAGCACCACCCCAGCCGCCACATCCCAAGGCGAAAGTCCCCGTTCCCAGTAGCCATCCAACCGCCCACAGGCAACATCTGCTAAATCCAGAGACGCTGAACCACTGCGGCGTACGCCCTGGGTCAGATGGGTTAAGTAACAAAACTCAGCGTAGTTATTGTCTCTCGTTTCATGTCGGTCGTAGGCAAAACCCGTCACCAACAAACTTCGACTCAGTTCTGCCGTCTGAGAAACGTGAATGGGTTGGCGATTTCGCGTTGCCCCTAGTCCTTTGGCTGCACGAAATAACTCATCTCGAAAGGGATTGTAAATTGCTCCTACCTGGGGCGTTCCTGCAATAATTAGCCCCACAGAAACAGCAGCCATTGGATACTGATGGGCATAGTTAGTGGTGCCATCAAGGGGGTCAATTGCCCAAAGGTACTGATCAGAGCGATCGCCTAGTTGCCCCGATTCTTCAGCTAAAATAGCGTGTTCTGGTACATGCCGTCGTAGCATCGCCAAAATTGTCGCTTCCGCCTGCTTATCTGCGATGGTTACTAAATCTCCCGGACGCCCTTTTTCTTCCACTGCATCCAACTTCCCCCAATACTCCCGCAAAACCGCCCCGGCTGCCATTGCTGCTTCAGTAGCGATATCCAGGAAGATTTGTAATTCATTGGGGTTTGTCATTTGTCCGTTGTTATACAGTTGGTGAGTAGTGGCCGTGAAGATTTGTCCGCTATCGGCGCTCAGTTAGTTTATATTCATTGCTCATCCCCCATCCGCCATCAAGGATTTTGCTGACGAAACTCGGAGGGAGTCAAGCGCATGGGTTCTAAGGGGTTCCACAGACCTTTTCCGAGGATGCGGGCTTTTTCTTCGGCGCGGACAATACGACGATCGTACTTGCTGTTATACAGTCGCGATCGCTTTTCTTCCACAGCCATGTTTTCTATCGGCGTGACAGCACTGTAGTCGCTGCGGGGTGCAGCTAAGACATATCCCTCTGCCGCTAACTGTTCATTGATCAATACGCCATCATGCCAAACATAGGCAAGTTGACGACCATACTTGTCTTTGAACAGCGGATCGGTTTGGAGCAACACTGACTGTAAAACGAATTGCTGACCCGAAACCTTGCTAATCATTCTCTCTAGGTGATTTTTAGCCGCTGGGCCCCAAGGCTGCTGCTGTAAATCCGGGGCTTCGATGCTCAGTAGCCGTACCTGTTGGATTAAAGGCGGTTGCTGGCTCGTGTCTACAACTTCTAAGGTTTGCCCACTGAGGACTCGTTGAACTTTCACTACAGTTCCCTTGGGTGCGCCTTGAGGTTGGCAACCCACCAGGAGAAGGCAAACGGAACAAGTCAACAGGAAAACAAAAACAGCAACCGGGCTATTTTTCGCCTTACTCATCGTCCAGGGGTAGCCCAAAGCGAACTTTTCCTTTGGCAAAGTAGCGACCGAACTGAAGTTCGTAAACTTCATCCTCATCCTGCGTCTCTACTTCCAAGTCAGAGCGGGGATAGCTGACACACAGCAAGGCATAGCCTTTTTCGCGAAGCTTGGGAGAAATTCCTATTGCCTCTGGCTGATAGATTTCCCCAGATAGAACGCGTACCGCACAAGTCGTACAAGCTCCATTGCGGCAGGAAAAAGGGAGTTCGACGCCTTGACCTTCCGCTGCTTGTAGGATGTAGCGGTCTTCTGGGACTTGTAAGCTATGCTTAGCCCCGGTCTGGCGGTTGTGAATGCGAATTGTATAGAAACGTGTCATAAGTCCAGTGTACGTCACTCGGTAGTTTTCAGATCCTCAAGCTCAACCTGACTCTGGCTCGGAAGATTTTGAACTTTTTTCCAAAAAAGTTTCCTATTTGACCATTTTTCCCTTATCATTAATAACTGCGACCATGCCTGGAGAGGTGGCCGAGCGGTTGAAGGCGCAGCACTGGAAATGCTGTTTAGGGCAACTTAACGAGGGTTCGAATCCCTCCCTCTCCGTTGACAGATCTAGTGTAAAACGGGTCGGGACTAAACCTAAAATTTAGTCCCGACGCGATGTTAGTGCCTTTAGGATCTGTAGACTAGAGGCACAGTTGCCATCTAGCTATTGCTGAAATTGGGGCAATAAGCACAACTTGGCTTTGACTAATCTGCTGAGTCCGCTGCAAAGCGATCGCTAAAATTTTGGTAATATCTCAGACTACGGCACGAATTTAAGCCGACTTCGCAGGTTGAGGCTTGTTCGTTTGGCGACGCAGGCGCTCAAAGCTGAGGGCTGAAACTCCTAGAGTTACTAGCAACATTCCCAGAATTTGCTGCCCTGTTAAGGCTTCTCCAATAATAATCAATGCTAAGAGGGCGGTCAGTGCTGGGCCCGTTGCTCCTAAAATCGAAGCTCTAGCGGCACCAATGATGCTAATGCCAATGTTGTTGAGGAGATAGCTGACAAGAGTAGTTCCTCCCAAGACTAGACTACTGATAATCAGACCCGGCCATGCCGCTGGCTCGACAGCAAAACGCCAAGAGTCAGGGGCTGGCCCTGCCAAGCAAAGACCTGAAAGAAAAAAGATCAGTAGAAAGTGAATTAAGGTCAGAGGAACTGGATTTAGCTTTTTTGCACAGGCTTGGATTAGAAGTACGTAAAACGCGAAGGCAATACCCGATCCAGCCGCCGCGAAGATACCTGAAAAAGAAAGTAAAGCCCCCCCACTAGTGGGTAGGGAAATTAAAATAACTCCTAGCATCACCAAACAGATAACCACGCTACGGAAGAGAGTGGGGCGATCGCCAAATAATAACCAGGCAAACAGCACCGTCACAATCGGGTAGATGAAGAAAATTGTGATCGCTACTCCGGCTGAAAGCGCTCCTAAGGCAATGTAAATCAGCACTTGAGATAAAAACAGAAAGAAGCCACTGGCGATGACATTGATCACCAGACGTCGGTCTTTGAAGCGGGCAAATTCTCGAATGTCTCGGAACACCGCCGGGTAGAGAATCCTCGCCAGAACTACCATCAGCGGCACTACCACTAGCATCCGTAGCCACAAGATTAATAAGGAATTTCCTAGACCGGGTGCGATAAATCCACCCATAGTAAATTCATTAAAAATCAGCTTAGGCTTGCCGAGAATGATCTTAATTAAAATATTAAAAAACGACAGCGACAGTGAGGCAACTAGAACTAGTAAAAAGCCGAGCTGGGCGTTAGAGAGATTTTTTAACTGAGGCGTCGAACGTGGCAGTGCGGCAGCCGATTCTGGCTCCGGAACGATAGGAACCGGGGGAATTGGTGATGGGGGGGTAGAAGAGCGATCGCCTACAGGATGATGATTATCCGGGGGAACAATTGGCAGTTCCCAATCAGGCTGGGAAGGATGCCCAGACACCGCAGGAGGAGCCGAAGTTGCTTGAGCAATTGGTGTTGGGTCTTTGGAAATTTCGTCTCGCAGTCGATTCACCAGGGCTTCTAAGATTGCCTCTCCCTGCTGTTCCATGCTGTGCATTTGACCTAACTGCTGGGAAAGAGAGCTTTGGTAACTGCTGAGGTCTTGCTGGAGAGTCTTGAAGGTGCTTCTGAGGGTGGAATCGAGAGAGGCAATCAACCGATAGGCATTCTCGTTGTATTCCGTGGCTCCTGCACTACGGGTAAAAGTTGCCCCCCCTGAGCTTTTGGAGGGTGCGGCGGAATTGTCCATTTGTTGCAACCGCTGCGCCAACAAATCTTGTAGTTGGTTTGCCAAAGCCGGAGCCAGTTGCTTAATTAGCTGCTGTTGTTGAGTTAGTTGCTGCTGACGTACCTGTTTGAGCCTGTCAATTTCGTCAATTAAATAAGATTTTTCGTTCTGAAGTCGCTCAACATCTTGAGACAACTGGGCAATGAGATTGTGCTGCAGATTCTCAAGTTCAGCCGTCATCTGGCTCAAGAGAGTTTCTGCTGCTTTTGGATCGCCGGCACCAAAGTTTTCCGGTTGCAAGTCCTTTTGCCCCATTATGCGTTTAACCTCTATCCACTTGGCGTCCAAAGAACCGAGTTAGGAACTTAATCGAGAATTTTGCTGCTGTTCTCAGTATTTTCACAAACTAAGCCCCTCTTTTTATAAAATTTCTCTTAAAGAAATCTGCTTTTTTATTCAGAGAGGTTTTCTAGTTGGCAGTTATTGTCGCTATTGTATGCGAGGTAAAAGCAAGCCGCCAGAGACTTAAGCCCCTCAAGGCGATCAAATGGGGCGCGATCGCATCCTTTATTCATCTCTTGCTCAAGTCGGGAGTAGGGGGAACAAGGCTGAAGGTTGAAGGCTGTAGACCCTTTGAGATGCTTTGCTGATTAGGGCAGATCTCTCGAAAACCAAGCTGAAATTAAGAAATATTGAGGAGTGCCTTTTTATACTCCAGTGCAGTACAGCAGAAGTAAGTGACTCGTTAAAATATCCCATCTCCCGATCAGTCTTAACGATGTAGCCGGAAACGATTTTAAGCTTTGAGGAACAGCCAACGCAAGCCCAGAAAGATTGTCGCCCCAAGACCTCCTGCGGCTGGCAGGGTAACCACCCAGGCAAGGATAATCGATCTGACCGTTTCAAAGCGCACCTTTTGCCAACTTTGAATCAGTCCAATCCCGATGACGCCACCGACAAGAGCGTGGGAGGTAGATACGGGTATCCCCAGTCGCGAAGCGAACAAGATGGTTGTGGCGGTGGCAATCTCGGCGCAGAAGCCGCTGCTGGGTTGGAGGGAGATGATGCCTTCGCCAATGGTGGCAATGACGTTTTTTCCTAAAACAGCTAAACCTGTAACAATGCCAACCCCACCAAGAACCAAAATCCACAGGGGAACATCGATACCAATCAAGGGAACGGTACCTGTACGTAAAATAAAGGCGATCGCGGCTAAGGGAGCGATCGCATTACCAACATCATTGGAGCCGTGAGCGAAGGCAACAAAACAGGCACTGATGACTTGAAAGCGTCCTAATTGCTTCTCAATGGGCGAAGTAAGATTGGGGTTGGAGCTTACCTGACTATTTTCCAGGTTACGCCAGCTCACCATCGTTAAACCAACAGCGGCAAGACCCCCGGTAGCAAGGATCAGGTCGTGGCGAGGGAGCGGTAGTGAGGCAAAAAAGGGAGTATCAAACAGCGTCGGCAGCACAATCACACCAAAGACGCTGATGATGGCAGCACTGAGCCAAGGAATCCATTCGCGCAGTTGCATCAGAGGTTGGGGACGATCGAGAATTCCCCACTTCAGCAGGCTGTAAAAGGCGATCGCCAAGATACCGCTAACCACAGGTGTGACAACCCAAGCCAGGGAAATCATACCGATGTTTTTCCAGTCCACGGCATCAATTCCCATGGCAAGCCAACTGAATCCCGCGATCGCTCCCACAACAGCATGAGAAGAAGCAACAGGCAATCCCTGACTGGTGGCAATCTGTAACCACAACCCACAGGCGAGCAACACCGAAACCATCCCCAATAACAAAAGTTGCGGTGTCTGGGCAAACAACTCCGGGTTGACAACCTCCGTCGCCAGCGTCGAAGAAACCCTCCGACCAAACAGTACCGCCCCTGTAAACTCTAAAGTTCCAGCAATAATTAAGGCTTGCCGCAGCGTCACCGCCTTGGAACCCACAGAGGTTCCCATTGAGTTGGCGACATCATTCGCGCCTAAATTCCAGGCAACATAAAATGCCAAAATTGCTGTCAAACCGAGCTGAATTAGATAAGGTGTAGTCATGGCTTGCTGCGGGACACAATAATCTCCTCCACTGCTGCCCTATGGCAGTTGTAGGAGTGGGAACTGAAACAGACAAAGATAACCTGCTCAATAGCTGGGTGACTCGCCAAAAACTCCTGCACTGTCTTCACCGCAATTCTGGCAGCGCGTTCCGCAGGAAACCCATAGACCCCCGTGCTGATAGCTGGGAAGGCGATGCTACGGATGTTGTACTCCTCTGCTAGTTCCAGGCTGCGACGATAACAACTGGCTAACAACTCATCCTCATGATGAGTTCCATCTTTCCAGACTGGCCCTACTGTATGAATCACCCAATTGGCAGGGAGATTGTACCCTTTGGTAATTTTGGCGTCGCCCGTTTGACAGCCCTTCAACCCCTGGCACTCTTCGAGCAAACCCGAACCTGCTGCCCGATGAATTGCTCCATCAACCCCACCACCACCTAGCAAAGAGGAATTAGCCGCATTCACAACCGCCTCAACTTGTTGCTGAGTAATATCCCCTTCAATAACGGCGATTTTGCTTGTTTTCATAGGAAGCTTTGTGCGATTTGATTTGTTCTAAATCTTTACCATTGAAGCAGAAAGAGGCAGATAAGTTAATAAGAGGTAGTCAATACTTTCTGAGCTTTTTAACTCAAAACTTGCGATTCTCTTCCTAAACTCGACTAGCAAAAGTTTATTATTGATATAAGTTCACCTAAGAACTAACGGATAACCTAACTTCGTTCTTATTCCGTATACCTTAGCTATGACCGACAACTTTTTATCAGATTTGACCTGTGCCGTTCAGTTGCAGCAAGGTTCCCAAAAACACTGGCACAGTTTCGAGGAAATTGTGCAGCGTTTGCACGGGGAAGGCATTTACATTCATCCAGAGCAACTTGCAGAGTTTTATTTAGCCCATGGCTTACCTGTCCATCTCCGCTACGTGCCTAATCATTTAAAAGCAAAAGCGGCGAAACTGAACGAGAATTATCAAGGAGATATGGCTGCTTTGACTGAAGAAGAAGACTACCCGCCATTTTGAGACTTTTCCTGATGAATAATGTAGACAAGACCACTGACAATGAGTGGAATCAGCAGGCAGACCAATTCAAAGAGCAAGGGCAATCAGAGACAACTGGATTAACCTCAGCGCAGTACCAGCAGAAGATGCAGCAGCGCAAAGCTGTACAAGATAAACGGGTAGCGCAAGCTTCAAAAGAGAAAGGTTTAACCATTGTTCACACCGGTAACGGCAAAGGCAAAACAACGGCGGCGTTGGGAATGGTATTGCGATCGCTTGGTCATGGCTACCGAGTCGCGATCGTTCAATTCATCAAAGGAGCCTGGGAACCTGCCGAAAAAGCGGCATTTCACCACTGGACGATTCCACAAGCCGATCAACTCCCGCAGTTAGAGTTTCACGCCCTAGGAGAAGGTTTCACCTGGGAAACTCAGGATCGAGAGCGAGACATTCAAAAAGCCCAAGAAGCCTGGAACAAGGGGCTGGAATTTATCCTCAATCCCGACTTTCAGTTGGTGTTATTAGATGAAATTAACGTCGCCTTGAAGTTGGGCTACTTAGATGTTCAAGACGTAATTGCAGGAATTGAGCGCAAGCCTGAGGACTCTCATGTGATCTTGACGGGAAGAGGCGCACCCGCCGTCTTAATAGAAAATGCTGACTTGGTTACAGAGATGAGCTTAATCAAGCATCCTTTTCGAGAACAAGGCGTTAAAGCCCAGCCAGGAATTGAGTTTTGAGTTGTAGGGACGCCAATCGCCTCTCTACTTAGAGCTACCGTGTATACATAACTGGATTCTTTCTGATGCAAGTTTCGTTCAAACCCCCTCGCGTCCCTTGATAAAGGGGTTAGGGGGGTAAGGAATAGCCAAAAGCTTGATTTTAAGCTTGTGTATACACGGTAGCTACTTAGAGAGGAGTGAACTTCTCTGAGCTTTTGACATACTCCCCGTCCTAAAGCGACGGGGATTCTTTACGCTTCATTGACTGATGCTACCGAGGTAGTCTTACTCTGTCTCGACGTACATTTAAGGTCGTGCCGATGCCCCGTGCCGACCATTTCTATATTTATCGATGCGTTTTCATCTCGGTCGTGTTCTGTACCACAGCCTAAGCAAAGTACCGAGCGTATTAACAGATCAATTTTGCCCCATTTGTAGCCGCAACTAGAGCAGGTCTGGCTTGTTGGCTCCCATCTACTGATTACTACGAACTTCCGTCCATATTTTTCAGACTTCGCCTCAACCAAAACGCGAAAGTCTCTCCATCCCTGCTGACTAATTGCTCTAGCCAGTTTGCGGTTTTTAACCATGCCCGATACATTTAAGTCTTCCAAAACGATAGTTTGGTTTTCACTAACGATTTTGGTTGATAATTTGTGCAAAAAGTCTTTGCGAGTATCTGCAATCTTGTTGTGAGTCCTAGCTATCTGAATCCTGGTTTTATGTCTCCTGCTTGAATCTTTCTGTTGTCGTGCCAACTTCCGTTGCAGCTTACGCACTTTGAGGTCTAGCAACTTATAGCAGGGACTAAACGCTTTTTCACCGTTGCTCACCACGGCAAAAGTTTTAATCCCTAAATCGACCCCCACACTTTGATTTTTGGCATTAATACTGACTGGCTCAACTTCTACAACAAAGCTCAGGAAGTAGCGATTAGCACAGTCTTTAATCACAGTTACAGAGCTTGGCGCTGTTGGCAGTTCTCTTGACCAGATAGGCTTAACAACACCTATTTTTGCAAGATAAACACCTTCATCTTTAATAGAGAAACCTCCAATCCTGAACCGCGCCGATTGACTATTAGTCCGTTTCTTGAATTTAGGATAACCAACTTTTTTACCTTTTCTCTTACTTTTGCAGGAATTAAAAAAGTTCTTAAAAGCTATCTCCAGATCGGCTACTGACTGCTGTAATGGAATGTTTGAAACTTCGCTCAACCAAGCCCTAGCTTCAGTCTTTTTAGCTTGAGTGATAACAATCTTTTGGAGTTCAGCAGATTTTGGTTTTTTCTCGGATTGTTTGCAGATTGCCAGAGCATCGTTATACACAACACGAACGCAACCAAACAACTGAGCCAAGCCTTGCTGCTGTTGGTCTGTTGGGTAAAAACGGTACTGATATCTTGCTTTCATTTTTCAATCCTCCTGTTACCATTATCCTAAATGTGTATCCAATTGTCTGCACACCTGTATGAAAACAGAAAAAATTTATATTAGATTAACCGAATACGAAAAGCGGCAACTTGAAAAAGAAGCCGCAAGTCGTGGAATGACTAAATCTGAATTGATTAGAACTCTAATTGCTCGTTTTCCAGAGCCTAATAAAAAGCCGTCCTAGTGGTCACTGAGCGTTCGACTGAGCTCACGCCGAAGTCTCACGCCGAAGTCTCACGCCGAAGTCTCACGCCGAAGTGAAGGACAGGGCTTGTATCCCATTATTTTCGGTCAATGAGGTCGCTTTTGAGGGCATATAAACAAATAGAGTGGACATTGCCCACTCTACAAAATGCTTTTTTAATGGGTTAGCGAATCAAACCCTACTATTGATAGCTAGCTTTACAGGTATTTAAGAGCCGTTGGTCGTTTTCGCTAACTTGAGAAATCGGTGTATATCCTTCCAGTTGCACTGAGTGCGGGTAGGTAACAGAATCGTAGCTATCTTGAGTCCTTAACTGGTTACCCGCATAAGCCACTTCCGTTGGCTGATTGAGGGCAATAGTGTGAGAAACTGCTGTCTGGTCGTAAGGATTTACCATGGTTAAGTCCATTTTCTCCGACTGCAATGTGCCGTAGAAGCAACTGAACTCGGAGCCAGGGAGGTACATCGCGCCCACTACATTACCGCCATTGGCTTCAAAGACTAGATACTCTTGACCAATCTGCTCAGGTTGGGGGGTCTGTCCGTAGAGGTAGGTTCCGTTAGCGATCGCTTTACTGGAGGTGGCGACTGGTACAGCGGCAACAACTACGGAATCAGAGTTTTGCACTTGTTGTTGAGCTTTTGCTGCCTGAAAAAACGCTCCACTCGCGGCAACTCCAACGGTGAGGAATAACCCGGTGAGAGGCAAATGTAGGCGATTAAGTGTTGGACGACCTTGTGATATTAATTTAGTTAGTTGGCTAAACACCGTAGTTACCCCTTTTAAAAATTGTTTAAACGTTGCACCTTGAAAGAGCCAAAATGAAGAAAAAACCGACTTAAAACTTTTATATGGCTATTTTTTAAGTGTTTCTGTAACGGTTATAAACGGTGGAAATGTTCTTTTTCGATTAGTGCCTGACGGTTCATCAACCGTCACAGTTGGTAAACTATCGTAATCCTATAACCGTTATTAATTGAGAACTTCATACCCCAGTTACTAAACAATACCTAAGTTGTAGTACCTAACCGCTCTCTCAAATGGGTGAATTTACCTTCAGACTTGTGGATGATAGCTTCACGAGTGTTCGGTAGAATTTCGTAATAAGTTTACAAACGTTTACAAAAAAAAGTGGCAACAATTTCTTGCTACCACTTGGAGTAATTTTTAGGTTTAACCCGCTACGGGTTATGACTAACTAGCGATGTACTCTTTGACAGTCGCATGACGCCGACGCAGGTGTGCCAGCGCTTGGTGCTCTAGCTGACGCACTCGCTCCCGGCTGAGGTTGAGTCGTTGACCAACCTTTGCCAGAGATAGCTCATTGCCATCTTCTAAGCCAAAGCGTAGGGACAGTACTTCTCGCTGTTGGGGAGTGAGTTCGGCAAGCAGTTTATCGAGGTCTTGCCGTAAGGACTCTTGAGTCGTGTAGTTGACTGGGGTTAAGCCCTCGTCTTCAAGGAGTTCGGACAACTCAGTATCTTGATTATCTCCGACGCGAACATCAAGAGAAATTGGCTGACGGGCAACGCTTAGATATTCCCGGATCTGGGAGGGTTCTAAGTCCAGCTCTTTAGCGATCTCAGCAGCGGTGGCGCTACGCCCCAGTGTCTGAGCCAGTTCCCGCTGTACTTTTTTGATTTTGTTGAGCTTTTCGGTAATGTGAATCGGCAGTCGAATCGCCCGCGCTTGTTGCGCGATCGCTCGCGTAATCGCCTGACGAATCCACCAGTAGGCATAGGTGGAAAACTTATAACCCCGCATCGGGTCAAACTTCTCAACACCTCGTTCTAAACCTAAGGTACCTTCCTGGATTAAGTCCAGAAACTCCATGTTGCGCTTTTGGTACTTCTTAGCGATCGCGACAACAAGACGCAGGTTCGCTTCGATCATCTTGCGCTTGGCTCGCGTTCCTAAAGTAATTGCCTTATTTAGCGCGGCTTCGTCTAGCCCAACCTGTTCAGCCCACTCCTGAGTAGTTGGTTCATGCTCCAACGTTGCAGTTAAAGCTTCTTGAGCTTCTAGCAGTGACATCATGTGCTGCACTTGCTTACCATAAACGATCTCTTGTTCATGGGTAAGTAGTGGCACGCGACCGATCTCATGGAGATAGGTACGAACCATGTCTGCTGACAACGTGGGCTGGGTGGTTTTTTTCTTAGTTTTATCAGTGGACATCTGTGAGTGGTAACTCCGTAAACAAGCAACAAGTCTGTGGCTAGAACTGCTCCTCAGGAAAGCTGTGATCTTCTTATGTATCCTGAGGATAGGGAACTAAATCAATGGGCTACATCTGGTAAAAGATGTATAAACCGCCTGCCTTCATTCAGACAGGAGATCTAGGCGTGAATATCAAAATCTTTAACGTTTAACGAATGTTTATCTAAGTCAAGTCTGCGGCGTTCCTTACTCCGTCACTGCTCTTTAACTGGTAAAGCAACAACTTGAAGTCAATATGAGTTTGCTTTACTCTATGGTATTACAAACTTAGACGCTGGTAAAGTAAAAAAAGTTCAACAATTTACGATTTGGACGATGGTGCTGTAACATGACGGTAATACTCCTCAAGACACCGTTAGAACTCACTTCCTAACATTGCATCCTTACTTTAATGATCGCTCAGAAACCCCTCCACTGAGACAGCCGATAGACGGAGATAACCGTACTTGTTTCGGTGGTAATATCTATAATCCTTGGTACTCCTCAAGACACAAATCAGGATTAACTGACGACCACCACCTTGCATCCTTACTTTTTATAATCGCCCAGGGACTCCAGAGCGGAGGGATTAGATAGAGGGAGATAACCGTACTGATTCTGGTGGTAATCTCTGGAACTAGGGATTTGAGATAGTTGCGTAGCAGCAAGGAAGCGTCAACCGTTAGCCATAACAACTAACAACTGACGCCCCTCTACTGGGGACTAAAAAGTAGAGATATCTCCGGTGACGATGCAATCAATCGGTACGCCTTAAAACTCTGTGGGGAGTTGCTTGCAGATGTTGGGAGAACAGACGTAGATTCGTAGCGATCGCTCGCCGATGCCCAAATCCCTTACTTCAGGTGTCATCTACCAGAAAGCTCAGATGAGGAATTAAGGTAAAGAGTTTTAAGGTGCAATGGCATTAGGGGCGTCGAGTTTGAAGAGGAGGAGTTCGACACCGTCGTAATACCTATTTGTGCGCCCCATTGGTTCCATTCCCAATCTCTGTGTGACGCGGATTGAAGCATTATTTTCCGGCTTCACCACGGCATATAGCACTGGCAAATGCAAAACATTAAATCCGTAATCAACGATCGCTCGTCCTGCTTCCGTTGCGTATCCTTTACCCCAAGAAGCCTGTCGAAAGTGCCAGCCCACCTCATAGTCCTGAGTAGGCAAACCATCATTATCGGGTAGTTGTTTAAGAAGAATGGCTCCCACAGCTCTTGTGGTTTCCTTTTCAACAACTGCCCAAGAGCCAGTCCCGTTATTGAATTGGTTATAGCGCTCGATTGTTTCAGTCAGCCTCTGACGTAGCGTCTCGACGTTTGCTTCCGTCTTACCGCTGCCAATAAAGCGCATCACTTCCGGATCACCATAAATTTCAAAGGCTTGTTCTGCATCCAGCTGAGGCATCCAACGGCGAACAACTAGGCGATCGCTTTCAAAAAGGGTAGTCATTAGATAGGAAAATCCTCTAGAGAGACTCAAAGGCAACAGTCACGTTACCAACGCCTCTATCTTGTTCCAAAATCCCAGATAGAGGCGGGAAAGGGGAAATTCAACGCCCCTCTCCGTGGCGGGGAGGGGTTGGGGGAAGGGTCAAACTTAGAACTCCGAGGGTTTTACGCTGAGGCTAGCCTCGCGATCGCCTACTGAGTTGAGGATAAAGCGCACAGTAGCGCTCCCATGCTTCGGCTAGGGCTGACTCAAAATGTCCTGGAGTCGCGGCTAGGGTTGGTGCTGGGGTGAGTTGGTGGATTGTTGAGGTGTCAGTATAGATACCCGTCCCCATTCCAGCAAGGATGGCAGCGCCTCGCGCCGAAGCTGCCGTTACCGCCGTGGTGTACAGGGGAACTCTCAGAATATCTGCAAGCAACTGCTGCCACGCTATTTCTTGCGTACCTCCGCCGGATAGTTGCAGTTGAGTCGTGCTAGCTCCTGTAGCTTCTAGGGCTTCTAAGCCTTGTCGCAAAGCAAAGGCAACCCCCTCCAAGGCAGCACGCATCAGATGGGAGGGGCTGTGGTGGAGTCCTAGCCCTACCCAGGCACCTCGTGCGTTGGGGTCAAGATGGGGAGTGCGTTCCCCTGTGAGATAGGGTAAAAAGACTAAACCCTCACATCCTGGCGGTACGGCGAAGGCTTCGGCGTATACTTGCTGCCAGCTCATACCCAAAATGCCTCGCACCCATTCCAAGGCTAAACCCGCATTTTGGATGGCGGCTAGAGCATACCATTGTTTTGGGAGGGCGGTACGATACAGGTGAGTGCAACCTTGGGAATCGACCATCGGTTGAGAGCAAAGGGCGATAATTTGAGCGCCGGAACCGATGGTGAGTTGCACTAAACCTGGCTCTAGGAGTCCATTACCTAGGGCGGCGGCGGCGGTATCGGCAGCTCCGGCAACTACGGGTAAGCTAGCAGGTAAACCTAGATGTTCAGAAGCCTTAGCGGTCAGGTAGCCAGCGATGCTGCTAGAGGGGATGATTTGAGGCAGCCAGTCACTGCGGAGATTTAGGGCTTCGATGGTTTCAAATGCCCAGTTATCGGCGAGCAGGTCGTACAGTAATGTTCCGGAGGCGTCGGAGGGTTCTGTGGCAACTGTGTCTGTTAGTTGGAGGCGCAGCCAGTCTTTGGGCTGAAGTGCCCAGCGAGCAGTGTTGTAAAGTTGGGGTTCGCGATCGCGCAACCACAATAAACTCGCACCTGCCATCCCTGCGGTAATCGGGTTTGCCAATCGTGCTTGCTTCTGTCCATCTAGCTCGTGATAAGCAGCGAGGGTTTCGCCAGAGCGTGTATCTGCCCAGAGAATCGCCGGACGCAGGGCTGACCCTTCCGCATCGCTCAGAACAACGCCGTGCATTTGTCCGGAGAGTCCGATCGCCTGAATTTGATTGGCATCATCTACGGTGGCAGTTCTTACCGCGATCGCGACAGCATTCCACCAGTCTGCGGGATTAGACTCTGCCCAACCCGGGTGCGGTGCTAAGACAGGATAGGTACTGGAGGCTTCCCTGATCACTGTGCCATCGGTTGCCAGGAGTAACGCTTTGACAGAACCTGTCCCTAAATCAATACCTAGCAGCATCTGAGGATTTTTGTCCAGTTGTACTCAATCCGGTTAAAGGCGAAATGACGTCACACAGATGCTAATTTTTGTGCAGAAAAGCATCAAGATTGGCAAAAGAGCCACCATAGAAAGACGTTGCCTTTTCGCCTCCCTTCAGTTCAACCGTCATTTTTGTAAACACCTCTTCACCCATTCCTGAATCTTGAAAATATTGATAGAGCGTTTCTCCCAAGGCAATATCTAAACCAATTTTTTTGCTAGCGGCTTCTAGGTTAAAAGCCTTCTTCACAGTATTTCCGAGCGCTGTATATTCTAGATGATCCTCATGGCTAGCATCGCTATCTACCATTGCATAACCTGTATTGACTCCTACCCCAATCGGCAATGAGAAGGGTAAAGGATACTGCTGGTTCAGCGCTGATGTCATGGCGTACAGGGCGCTAATAGTTTCACAGATATTCTGCACTTCTTCGATGTTGACGTTTTGAGGGTGATGACACCACACCGCCACAATGGCATCCCCGACATAGCGATCGACCCAACCATCATAGTGGCGGATAATTGTCTCCGCCTCGCGAAACCAGGTGCCGATCACTTTTGAGAGGATTTTTCCATCCACTTGCTGAGTCAGGGCTTTGAAGTTGCGGATATCAACCACCAGCACGGAAATTAGGCAACGGACGCGCTTGAAAAATACAGAGGAGTTCGTGCCATCGGAGGAGGATTGAGGTTCTGTTTGAGGGCGATGAAACGCTAACTTGCTATTGCCAAAGGTTAAGCGATCGCCATCTTGCAAAGTCACGGGCAAAATCACCCGCTGTCCATTCACAAAGGAACCATTACGGCTGCCTAAATCGATCAGATAGATGTCACCGCTTTCGGTGCAGTGCAACAGCGCGTGGCGTCGAGACACCGATTGCTCTAGCAGCAGCACGTCGCTGTGCTTGCTACGACCAACTATCCAGCGGTTTGTCCCCGCCAATGGCAGAGGACGCTGAGCCTTGTCAGCATCAACAAGTAAATAAGGAGTGGACGATAATGTTTCCACTGGTTTAGAAGCAGAGACTTTGGTTGAGCTCGCGTGGTAAATTTCTGTTTTGAAGTCAGCAAACCGACTACAGCAAGCTGCACTGAGTAATCTTCCCCAAGCACGTTGCTCAGACGATCTGCTATTTCCTTAAGGTACTATAGACTGAATTTTTCCTGCCACTACTATTGGAGGAAATAGTTGCAGGCAATCCTTGGCGGAACTGAGAGGTCACAGATGCTAGGAAAAGTTAGCGTAAGAGTATGCTCAGTTAGCTTCTACGCAAAAAAATCCGATTCGTTTGGTGAGGGAATTTTCCCCTGATGCTCAGGTAATTCTGGATAGATTTGTTGAAAATCCCAGGGAATGAACTCCATCGGTAGACCTCTTGCAAAAATGTACCAGACCCCCCTTAATCCCCCCTTACTAAGGGGGGATTAAGGGGGGTCTATTCGACTTATGCAAGAGGTCTAGTTGAGTTTGAGAGCATTAACGGGAACTTCATCCCAGGATTCTACTGTCCTAAGACGCGCTACCCAGCCGGAAGATGTTTGCGCGGCGGTTAGGTTGTTTTTAAAAGACTTATGGCAGTCTTGCGCCATCTCTTCGTTACAGCAAGCAATACAAGAATAAAGAAGACCCGAAGGGTCAATCTGTTCGTTTACCCAAATGGTCATAATTGCTGATTCCTACTCTTTAAGGCACTAATTTTAGATATAGCTGAATTTGTCAGGCTGTCAAATTAATTCAATTGCTGCTTGGGCGGCTAACTGAGTTAAAGAATCACCCGTGACTCGGCAGATGCGCCAGTCGGGTAAAATCGTTGCACCCATTTTTTTGTAAAGGGCGATCGCATTTTCATTCCAATCCTAAACGCTCCATTCCAGACGCCCACCACCACGGGAAACTGACAACTGCGCCAGGTAACTTAAAATTGCCTTGCCAATACCCCGCCGCCGATACTCCGGTAACACAAACAAATCTTCCAAATAAATCCCTGGTTGGGTCAAAAACGTAGAGTAATTGGGAAAGAACAGGGCAAATCCAGCGGTTTTTCCGTCCCACTCTGTCAAAATCGCCTCAATATAGGGGCGATCGCCAAAAAGATGTTCTCTCAAAGCCTCCTCATTGCCCACTACAGCATCAGATAGCTTTTCATACTCTGCTAGGGCTTTAAATCAAGTCAAAAAGTACAGAAATGTCTGCGGGTGTGGCAGGACGCAAAGTTAATTCAGAAGCCATTAGTTGCTTTCATTGAGCCAATCATTGAGTCAGTCCTGAGATATTCTAGCGGATGGCAAAATGGGGAGAAAGGAGGAAAAGTACAAAGCCCAACCCACCATTACTAAAAAAGAGAGAAGTATTCTGTACTCCTCTCTTCAACAAATTAGCCCTTGCCAAACTTTTTAGTTCAACCAACCCTTCAAGCGGCGAGCAACTTGGGGACGGCGCAGCTTACGCATCGCTTTACTTTGAATTTGCCGTACGCGTTCGCGAGAGAGATTAAACATTCCACCCACTTCTTCCAAGGTGTAGGGTTCGCTACTAGTGAGACCATAGCGCAAGGAAATGACATCTTTTTCCCGTTCCGTCAGTACATCGCTCAAAACATCCCAGATTTCCTGGCGCATCATGGTTTCGCTCATCTGCTCTTCCGGTAAGCGCAGGTCGTTATCTTCGAGTAGATCAACTAATTCGGTATCTTCACCCTTACCGACGCGGTGATTGAGGGAGAGCGATCGCCTGCGTAACTGTAGCAACTGGCGTAAATTAGAGCGAGAAACCTCTAAGAACTCTGCTAGTTCCTCTTCACTCGGATTGCGCTGCAATGTCTGCTTCAGGTCGCGCTGGGCTTTTTTCAGCTTGTTTAGCTTCTCAACAATGTGGATCGGTAGGCGGATTGTGCGAGCATCATTGGCAATGGTGCGGGTAATTGCCTGACGAATCCACCAATAGGCATAGGTTGAGAACTTATATCCTTTTTCGGGATCAAACTTTTCAGCCGCGCGGTTCAAGCCTAATGCGCCTTCTTGAATCAAATCTAGGAAGGGAACTCCCCGATTTAGGTAGCGCTTGGCAATAGAAACAACCAATCTCAGGTTGGAGCGAATCATCTTTCGCTTCGCTACACGACCGCGATACAAGCGGTTTTCTAACTGGCGCTCCGTCAAATCAATCGCCGCCGCCAACTCAGCTTTGGTTGGCTCATGCTTCAATTCTTCTCTTAAGTGCTCACGAATCTCTTCCATCTTTACGAGGAATTGCACGTTATTCGCCAGATCTACTTCTTCTTCTGGCTTGAGCAGCGGATAACGCGCCATTTCCTTAAAGAAAGCCCCAACTGTGTCGTCTGAACCCGTTTTCTGGTATCCCGATGTCCGGCTTCCTTCCAATCCTTCTCCAGAGCCTGAGAATTCAACTTCAACCAGCGCCAAATCGGGTTCTTCCATATCGGTATCAGTCTCAGCGTTATCAGGAAAATCTGGCTTGAGATCAGAGTCCAGGGTGTTGCTTTCGTTCAGTTGAGTAACATTCATAGTGAGAAATAGAAATATGATCAGGAGCGACTACAAGAGTGAGTTGGTAGAACTTTGCTTCAGTGTTCAGCCTATCCAGGAGAGCCTGGAGGGATTTGACTGAGTTATGTTTTTCTCAAAAAATAAAGGTTTTTTGGCTTTTGGGGAGCGATCATCACCTATGAACTAGTGACGATGAAGGCTTTTGCTCAAAAAAGAGAAAATCGTTTTTTCCTACGGATCTAGAAAAAACATTTTTTCTCAGGCTAACAGAATATTTGTAAATAGTTGTTTGCCTGATTACAGAATTGCGAAGTCCTCAGCTAATTAGTAGTTTTAGTGAGGTTAGGAGGAATTAACAAACGACAGCGGGACTGGAAGGAATCAAATAGTTTTAGGAGTTTCTTAAATTAATCTGTTATTTTCAAGAAACACCTTAGGCATTAAACTGACTTTCCTTGATACTGTTGAGTATGTCCTACTAACTGACTTTACCGTTCCTTTTATTTAACTTTGCTATATCTTTATGCTCTCATATCTTAACTAGATTGCCTCTCTATCGCTAGTCAGAAAACTAGTACTATCTCTGAGAGAGTCTTGTGTTCGCTGAAATCTGCTAGTCGAGAGAAAATACTGATGACAGCAGGCTTGAGGGTAGGTGTTGAGTTTCCAGAACGATCGCCCGCTACAATCAGATTGTTTCAAGGCGCGATCGCGCCTATCAGCTCGGATTCCGTGGAGTGGTAAGTTTGCGGTATGTCTAATCAGCAGGTGGGTCTAGTCCTGGCAGAACCTGGGGAGTCTTATCAGTCGGGTTCTACTATAGAGCGCTGGATTGAAGTGCTGGTGGATTGTCCGGGAACGCAGGAATTATTTACCTACCGCTTACCTGCCGATTTACAGGTGCGTCCTGGCGATATCTTGAGTGTCCCCTTTGGGGCGCAACAGCTAGGGGCGATCGCGATTGGGCTTGTGGACTCCCCCCCTCCCGGTCTCGACCCCTCAAAAATTAAAGAAGTTGAGGATGTCATTAGTGCGGGGTTCTTTCCAGCATTTTATTGGCAACTCTTGGAGCGCGTCGCCGCCTACTACTGCACGCCGCTGATCTCGGTGATTCGTGTGGCGTTACCACCGGGATTGCTGGCCCGATCGCAACGTCGGGTGCGCCTGAGAGAGGAAGCGATCGCCTCAAGTGCTGATACCTTTATTAGTCCTGTAGCGCGTCAGGTGTTGGAACTTTTGCGATCGCAACCCAACGGCAACTATAGCTTGCCCTACATCCAGCGACAAGTTCGTGGAGCCAGTCGCGGACTGCGGGAATTATTGAAGCGTGGCTGGGTAGAAAGCTACGTAGAACCACCGAAACCTACCCAACCCAAATTACAAAAAGCCGTCACCTTAGTTAGTGATAGTTTTCCCTTAGATTTAACGCCACGACAGCGAGAAATATTGGACATTTTACGGCGTCGTGGTGGGGATTTGTGGCTGACAGAATTGCTGCAAATTTGTAACACCAGTTCTACAACTGTAAAGGCATTAGAAACGAAAGGATATATAGTAATTCAGTCTAGAGAAGTATTGCGAACTTCAGCTGAACCCGATCTTGCTGCCGATCGCCCGAAAGCCCTCACGCCTGATCAAAGTGCGGCTTTAGCAACTATTAGCAACTTACAAGAATTTAGCCGCGTGCTGTTGCATGGGGTAACAGGCTCGGGAAAAACCGAAGTATATTTGCAGGCGATCGCGCCCATCCTTGAACAAGGAAAATCTGCCCTCGTCTTAGTCCCAGAAATCGGACTCACCCCCCAACTCACAGACCGCTTTCGCGCCCGTTTTGGCAACAAAGTTTGCGTCTATCACAGCGCCCTCTCCGATGGCGAACGCTACGACACTTGGCGGCAAATGCTCATCGGAGAACCCCAGGTAGTCATTGGCACCCGCTCCGCTATCTTTTCCCCGTTACCCCAGCTCGGTTTAATTGTCTTAGATGAAGAACACGACTCTAGCTTCAAACAAGACCAACCCGCCCCCACTTATCACGCCCGCACTGTCGCCCAGTGGCGTGCAGAACTAGAAAACTGCCCCCTGATTTTAGGTTCCGCCACCCCCTCTTTAGAGACGTGGGTGAATATTGGGGAGCGGGGGAGCGGGGGAGCAGGGGAGCGGGGGAGCGGGGGAGCAGGGGAGCAACAAACTATTGACACTCCTCCGAACTCAGGACTCAGGACTCAGGACTCAGGACTCAGCACTCACTACCTAACCCTACCCGAACGTGTCCAAGCTCGACCGATGCCACCGATAACAGTTGTGGACATGCGGTCAGAATTGCAACAGGGCAATCGCTCCATCTTTAGCCGTTCACTGCAAGACGCCTTGCAACAGCTCCAAGAACGGGGTCAACAGGGTATTTTATTTATCCACCGCCGAGGACACAGTACCTTTGTTTCTTGCCGTAGCTGTGGATATGTAATGGAGTGCCCTCACTGCGATGTCTCCCTGTCCTATCACTACACTCACGAAGGCGCAACGGAGTTATTGCGGTGTCATTACTGCAACTACACCAAACTGCACCCCCGCAACTGCCCCGAATGCAGTTCTCCTTACCTCAAAAACTTCGGCAGTGGCACCCAGCGAGTCGCCCAGGAATTAGCCAAGGAGTTTCCCGACCTACGCATCATCCGCTTTGATAGCGACACCACCCGCACCAAAGGATCTCACCGCACGCTGTTAACACGTTTTGCCAATGGGGAAGCTGACTTATTAGTGGGGACGCAAATGCTTACTAAGGGGCTGGATTTAGCACAGGTAACATTGGTGGGCGTTGTCTCCGCTGATGGCTTGCTGAATCTGGCAGACTATCGCGCTACCGAACGGGCATTCCAAACCCTGACGCAAGTTGCAGGACGTGCTGGACGCGGCAATGATCCCGGCAAAGTGATTATTCAAACCTACTCTCCAGAGCATCCTGTAATTCAAGCAGTACGCCAACATCAGTATCAGTCTTTTATCGAAGCCGAACTAGAACAACGCGCCGCCCTAAACTATCCGCCCTACGGACGTTTAATTCTTTTACGTTTAAGTGGATTGGATGAAGTCGAGGTGATGCAAACGGCGGAACACCTAGTAGAGGTACTCGAAAAAGCTAATTTTGCCGGGGAAATTCTTGGCCCTGCTCCTGCCAGCATCATGCGCGTTGCCCGTCGCTATCGCTGGCAAATATTGCTCAAGTTCCCTCCGGAAGTCCCAATAGAGGTGTCAGTGTTGAGCGAGTTGCGGGAAACCTGTCCCAAGACAGTGAGCTTCTCTGTCGATGTTGACCCACTGAATCTGATGTAACTGCTTAGTAATAGGCGAGATTGTGTTGCCATGCAAATATTTAAAAATTGATTCTTAGTCAGGGTTAAAAACCTGACTACAAACCTTTAATTATTGGTATGTGCTACTTACACAGTGAAGTAGGCACGACATTTAATATTTCCAAGGTTTTAAAAGAGCGGAAGGGGGGATTTAATCTTTCTTTGGGGGTATGACAAAGCTGTGCCTCTACCCGGCTAAATAAGGGATTTTTTATTTTTGCTCCGAGGTTCCCGCTCTATCCAAACGATACAAGCGATGAGCGTAGATCAATTATTCTAAAATCCCATGACTTCAGCAACTGCCTCGATCGTTGGCTCGATTCCTGGTTTTAAAGGATTATTACTGTGCTCAATGGCGTTATCTGGGTCTTTCAAACCATTCCCAGTCAAGACACAAACTACCGTTGCTTCGGCTGGCACTTCGTCTTTCACTTTCAGTAAACCCGCAACGGAAGCGGCACTAGCGGGTTCGCAGAAAACGCCTTCTTGAGAGGCTAATAGTCTATAAGCTTCGAGAATCTCAGCGTCGGTAACGTCCCTAAATTTTCCTTGGCTGGCTTGTTGCACGGCGATCGCGCGTTCCCAATTCGCCGGGTTCCCAATCCGAATCGCTGTTGCCACGGTTTCGGGATGCATTACAGGTTGTCCTGTAATCAGGGGAGAAGCACCACTGGCTTGAAATCCCATCATCCGAGGCAAGCGATCGCATTTATTTTCCTGGTGGTACTGACAAAATCCCATCCAGTAGGCAGTGATGTTTCCTGCATTTCCTACGGGAATACATAGCCAATCGGGAGCATTCCCCAAGTCATCAACAACTTCAAATGCTGCCGTCTTTTGACCTTCTAGGCGGTAAGGATTAATAGAATTAACCAGCGTCACCGGATAGGTTTGGGCCATTTCCCGAACAATATCCAATGCCCGATCAAAATTTCCCTTAATTGACAGCACTTCTGCGCCATACATCAATGCCTGCGCCAATTTTCCCAGCGCTACGTAGCCTTCGGGAATCACCACAAATGCCCGCATCCCACCGCGACGCGCATAAGCCGCCGCAGCGGCGGAGGTGTTCCCCGTGCTGGCACAAATTACCGCTTTTGCCCCAGCTTCTTTTGCCTTAGAAATCGCCATAGTCATTCCCCGGTCTTTGAAGCTACCTGTAGGGTTTAGACCATCGTATTTCACATAAACCTGCACTCCTTTGCCAATCAGTTTGGCGATCGCCGGAACGGGGATCAAGGGCGTATTTCCCTCAAGCAACGTCACAACAGGGGTTGTAGCGGTAACGGGCAAATAGGGACGGTAAGCCTCAATTAGACCTTGCCACCGGGGACGTCGGGCAGCATTGTTGAGGTCAGGAGAGTTAGTAGTAGATAGACTTAGAGCCACAAGCGTTTCGGGATGGGAAATTGACGAGTTAAGGATTGGCAGACCGGGATAGGGATTGGGGATCGGGGGCTTATAAGGCACTCATACAATAAAACCATCATTCTTTTTACGATTGGCTTTCCCTAGCCCCTAGCCCCTAGCCCCTTGTCCCTAGTTTACGACCGATTTTGTACAGAAGTTTTCTGACTGCGCTCAACTCGTCGCTTGGGAGCTGAGGGACGGTCATTTACTGATGGCTCTTCTGATGCCAGCCAGCTCGGTTGAGTTTGGTCATAGACCATTTGCAACGCGGCGGCGGCGATCGCATGGGGATCGTACTCTTCGCTCAAGTCTCTGACAATCGGTAGGAAGGATGCCATCCGTTCGCCAGCAAGAGCTTCCCGTAGTTGGTCTTGCAGTTTTTCGAGTCGTTTCGCCTCAATTTGCGACCGGGTAGGAATCCGCAAAATTTCTACCGTTTGGCGCACTTTACGCTCGATTTGCCGCATTTTGTACTTATCTAAGGGGCTGATCAGGGAAATCGCTGTTCCTGTCTTCCCTGCCCGACCTGTACGACCAATGCGGTGAATATAACTTTCGACATTATCTGGTAAGTCGTAGTTAATCACGTGGGTGAGGTTGTCTACATCCAAACCGCGAGCGGCAATATCCGTGGCAACTACCCAGCGGACTTGATTTTGGCGGAACCGAGACAATAGGCGCTCTCGCTGGCTTTGGCTCAAATCGCCATGGTACTCATCAACGCTGTGACCAGCCGATTGCAAATGGTTGGTCAGCTCGGCGGCGGCTCGTCGCGTCCGCACAAAGATTAATGCGGTTTCTGGGTCTTCCAACTCTAGAATCGGCTGTAAGGCTTGGGCTTTTGTCCAACCACGCGGCACTAGGTAAGCATGTTGCTCGATGCGTGACGGGGTAGCTTTTGGTTGCTCAACCGTAACGGTAGTGGGCGAGTTCAAGAACTGGTTGACTAAATCCCGAATTTGTCGGGGCATCGTCGCGGAAAAACAAGCCGTTTGGCGATCGCGTGGCGATTTCTGGAGAATCTTCTTGACATCGTCGATAAAGCCCATGCTTAGCATTTCATCGGCTTCATCTAAGACTGCCCAGCGGACTTTATCCAGCTTGAGGTCTCCTCGGTTTAGCAAGTCAATGACTCGCCCTGGCGTCCCAACGACAAGGTGGACACCCCGTTGCAGGGAACGGATTTGGCGATCCATTGATTGACCACCGTAGACCGTGAGGATATTGAGACGGCGGTTGCTGGAAAAGTCACGGATCGCATCGGCTACTTGCGAAGCTAGCTCCCGCGTCGGTGTCAAGATTAAAGCTTGAACGCTGCGGTTCTCCAGATCAATCAGGTCTAGGATTGGCAGTGAAAAAGCTGCCGTTTTACCAGTGCCTGTTTGAGATTGACCGACCACATCCCGTCCAGCCAGCAATTCGGGAATTGCTTGCTCTTGGATGGGGGTGGGCGTTGTGAAGCCTAGATTTTCCAAGTGTTGGACACGAGCTTCAGACAGGCCCAGGCTTTTGAAGGAAAGGGTCATAATTTGTTTGTTGTTTGTTGGTTTTCAGTTAAAAGGTATGTCGCGCAATTTGAGGCAAGAAAATGTCGTGAAGTAGTTAGTTTGGGTTCTTCACTCCTTCAGCTCTAAATAGGGCTGACTTGCCTAATTTGCCTCAAGTCGCGCTGTTGACGACGAGTCGCTGGTCTGATTGAGCATCGGACACGGGTGCGACTTCACCAAACAGGTCGTAGATGTCGGCATCGGTAATCTCAACGGGCACGATTTTCCCCAGTTGGGCATTGCCTTGGATGTAAACCAAGCCATCAACTTCCGGGGCAAATTTTGCCGAGCGACCAATAAGTTCGCCCGTAGACGGGTTTTCTTGTTCAATCAGGACATCAACGACTTTGCCCACATAGGCTTGATTTTTCTTTAAGGAAATCGGCTGTTGGGTTGCCATTAAGGCGTCCCGCCGAGCATCCATCACCGATTGTGGGAGTTGGTTAGGCAAGGTGTAAGCGGGGGTTCCTTCTTCTGGGGAAAAGGTAAAGACGCCAGCATGGTCAAATTCGTGGCGCTGTACAAACTCCAACAGATGCTCAAAATGTTCATCTGTCTCTCCAGGGAACCCGACGATGAAGGTAGTCCGCAATACTGCCTCAGGTAGCGCTGTTTTAAGGCGCTCAATCAGCGTGTCATTGACCCGCCCTTGCCAGGGTCGGTTCATGGCTCGCAAAATTTCTGGATGGGAATGCTGTAGGGGGAGATCCAGATAAGGCAGTACGTTAGAGGTTTCTCGAATCGCTTCGATTACAGGAGGTGTTAAACCTGTCGGGTAGGCATAGTGCATCCGAATCCAGGGAACATCAACGTTCCCTAGTGCTCGCAGTAGTTCTGCTAGCATCGGTTTACCGTAGAGGTCTAGACCGTAGTTAGTAGTAATTTGGGAAATGAGAATAATTTCTTGGACACCTTCTGAGGCAAGTTGTTGGGCTTCAGCAACGATTGATTCAATCGAACGCGACCGCTGATCGCCCCGCAGATGGGGGATAATGCAAAATGCACAGCGATAATCACACCCCTCAGCTACCCGTAGGTAAGCTACTCCCTCAGAGGTTGTTCGATAGCGTGGTAGAGTTTCGTCAGCGATGAAGGTCGGTTCGGCTGAGATCTGCTTGACTCGCTCTCCGACTTCTACCCGTCGAATCACATCGACTATTTTATTATAGTCCCCTGTACCCACAACGGCTACAGCTTCTGGTAATTCTTCGAGCAGTTGCTCTTGAAAGTGCTGCGCCATACAGCCAGCGATCACAATTTTTTTATCCGCTTCTGCTAGTTCTACTAGGGCGCGGACAGACTCCGTTCTGGCAGCTTCAATGAAACTACAAGTGTTTACAATAACGTAATCGGCTAATTGTTCATTCGTATCGACCTGATAGCCGGCTTGCACTAGCAGACCGAGCATATGTTCTGTATCGATGCGATTTTTCTCGCACCCTAGATGAGAAATTGCAATGGTTGGCTTGTTGCCCATGCGGTTAGTATATCTGTCTATGGCTCCCTCCAGTGGGGGATCGCTCATCAGTGAGAAGCATTTTACAACATAGGAGCTTTTAGTTTCACCCAGACTTCAAGCAATTGCGTGATGTTGGGTGATTCCTTTGATAAACCCCGTTCCTTATTGTAGATAAAATTCTATTGAGGAAACCGAAGCGATCGCCTTTTATTCTGCTCTGTTCGTTTTTTTCGACCCAGTACAGTAGACGATTGCTTGTAGCCTTAGCAGAATATAGCCGGTGTTTTCATCTATAGCTCCCGTGAACCTAACTCAAATTTTCAAGACACCGAATCCAATTATTGGGGTTGTTCATCTCCTTCCCCTACCCACGTCTCCCCGCTGGGGCGGTAGCCTCAAAGCGGTCATTGAGCGGGCGGAGCAGGAAGCAACTGCCCTAGCCGCCGGGGGAGTTGATGGTATTATCGTTGAAAATTTCTTTGACGCTCCCTTTACCAAAGATTCAGTTGATCCCGCTGTTGTTAGTGCGATGACGCTGATTATCCAGCGATTAATGAACCTGGTGACGTTGCCTGTGGGGATCAATGTATTACGCAACGATGCCCACAGTGCGTTGGCGATCGCCACCTGTGTCCATGCCCAGTTCATCCGTGTCAACGTCCTTACAGGCGTTATGGCAACCGATCAGGGATTAATTGAAGGACAAGCCCACCAGTTACTACGCTACCGACGAGAACTCGGCAGCGACGTCAAAATTTTGGCAGATGTCCTGGTCAAACATGCCCGTCCTCTGGGTTCTCCCAATCTCACGACCGCTGTTCAAGAAACCATTGAACGCGGTCTAGCTGATGGAGTAATTCTCTCCGGATGGGCAACGGGTAGCCCTCCCACCTTAGAAGATTTGGAATTAGCCTCGGCTGCTGCCAACGACACCCCCGTTTTTATCGGTAGTGGTGCCAGTTGGGAAAATATTTCCACCCTGATGCAGGCAGCAGACGGCGTAATTGTTTCCAGTTCCCTCAAGCGCCGAGGCAAAATCGAGCAACCCATTGACCCGATTCGCGTCTCTCAATTTGTCGAGGCTGCCCGACGCAGCGTTTCTCCAAAAACGGAACCTCAAGCGATTTCTTCGGTCAAGCTACATTCGTAGAAGTCAATCACTAGCCTCTAGTCAGTTATTTATTTAGTTATTAGTTGGTACAAAAACTTTGTCCTTCTAAAGACTAAAAACTTTTCTTAGCCCCTAGTTTATAGACCTTAAAATTATGAGCCGCCGACGTTCTGTTCCCTGGATTCATCGCTGGTCGCGTCCAATAATGGGAGCGATCGCTACTATTGGTGCCCTGCTGACCGCTTATCTGACTGTAGTCAAGTTCTCAGGAAGTAGCGCCGCTTGTAGTGCCGGAGCCGCAGGTGCTGCCAGTTGTAATGATGTTCTTGCTAGCCCCTACGCCAACATTTTTGGTTTGCCCCTGTCGCTATTTGGGTTCCTAGGCTATGCCAGTATGGCGGCTTTTGCCCTCGCTCCTTTGCTGATTAAATCAGAGCAAAACAAAGACCTGCGTGCCAACTTAGAGAAGTGGACATGGCTTTTGTTGTTTGCAGGTGCCACCGCTATGACTATATTTAGCGGCTATTTGATGTACCTGCTGGCGTTTAAAATTCAAGCCGCTTGTCTGTACTGCATTGCCTCCGCCCTATTTTCCTTGAGCTTGCTAGTGCTTGCCCTCATCGGTCGTAGTTGGGAAGATATCGGGCAACTCCTTTTTACAGGTCTTATTGTCGCTATGGTGACGCTTGTTGGCACCCTGGCTGTCTACGCTAGCGTCGGAGAGTCTGTGGCTGGCGGTGGCTCTGGCACACCAATTCCCCTGGTTAATACTACCCCTCAACCCCCCAACGGCTGGGAAGTCACCACCACATCAGGCGAAGCCGAACTCGCCCTAGCGCGTCACCTTCAAGAAAGCGGAGTGAAAATGTATGGCGCTTACTGGTGCCCTCACTGTTTTGAGCAAAAGCAGCTATTTGGTAAAGAAGCTGCCAAAATATTCCCCTACAATGAGTGCGCTCCTGATGGTACAAATCCTCAGACTGAAGCTTGTGCCCAAGCGAATGTTAAAGTTTTCCCAACTTGGGACATTAGTGGCGAAGTTGTTACGGGTACTCAGTCGTTAGAACAACTTGCTGATTTGTCTAACTATCAAGGCCCACGCAACTTTAAGTACGTTCTGCCGGGTCGTTCTTAAGCCTACGGCTAGCCGGGTTGACTTTCTTGAGGAGAGCGATCGCAATTATCGACTTCTCCCTCACCTAAGTCTCCTCAGCTAGAACAAAAGTCGCTCCACCCTTTCCCTCTTCGTGACGGGGAAGGATGGGGTTGTTAGGATGACTCTCAGCTTGAGCTAAATGCTAATTGCACCCGATTAAAATCCTTATAATCAAGAACATCTACCTCTTCCTCAAACCGGGAACTCTATACTCAGTAATTAATCAAGCTTAATGTCAGTTACTTTGAGCCAATTTTCCACTACCAACTTGGAAATTCTGACATACAAAGGGAAAAGATAAAACTCGCCGAAATTACGGATAACGGTTGGGGTAGTTGTGCCGTCACTATAGATGCCGAAAAGACATTTACGGTTAAGACTGAGACCGCTGTTAGAGCAAGGGCGTCCAGCGTTGCTCACCTCCTTTGGTGTGGCAGGCGGTATTATTGTTCTGCGCTTGTTGGGACTCCTACAGCCATTAGAACTAGCAGCTTTCGACCAATTATTTCGCTTGCGTCCCCCGGCATCTGTTGATCAGCGCCTTGTGATTGTGGAGGTTGGGGAGGCTGACCTACAGCAAATTAATCAATGGCCAATTCCTGATGCGGTCATGGCTACTTTGCTGGAAAAACTAGCCGCTTACCAACCGCGTGTAATTGGGTTAGATATTTATCGGGACTTGCCTGTCAATCCGGGTCACGATCGCTTTGTCAAGGTTTGTAAAGCGCTGCCAAAATTGATTGGCATAGAGAAACTGGCGGATGAGCAAAGCGCTGGAGTTTTGCCTCCCCCCTGCTTAGATTCAAACCAAGTCAGTTTTAACAATGTAGTTGTAGATCGGGATGGAATAGTTCGTCGCAGCGTACTCTACTGGCACATTGATGAGACTCTACACAAGAGTTTTGCCCTGCAACTGGCTTTGAAATATCTAAAGGCAGAAGGTATTAGTCCTAAACCTGCAAAAATAAATCCTGACTATTTACAGCTGGGTCAAGCAATTTTTCCGCTGCTACAGCCGAATGATGGAGCGTATGTGCAGGTGGATAATTTGGGCTACCAGATTGTTGCCAACTTTCGTACGGGCGCTAACTTTCGCACGGTGTCCCTCGCCGATGTTTTAGCGGATCGAGTCCCGGCGCATTGGATACGCGATCGCATTGTTTTGATCGGCTCGACGGCACCCAGTTTGCAAGACTTTTTCTACACCTCTTACAGCAGCAGCCTGCTTGGTGACGCTCAACCTGTGGCGGGCGTAAAACTTCATGCTCATTTTGTCAGTCAAATCCTCAGTAGCGCTTTAGAGGGTCGTCCGGTTATTCATGCTTGGTCGGAACCAGGAGAGTGGCTGTGGATTTTAGGGTGGTCTGTGTTGGGGGCGAGTGCTGTTTGGCATTGGCGATCGCCTCGACGCGCCTTCCCCTATCTTCTGCTGGCAAGTGTGACTTTAGGTGGCAGCGTCTACATTGCTTTCTTAGCGGGGTGGTGGCTACCCCTAGTACCGCCACTCTTGGCACTCGGCAGTTCCGCCATCGTTGTTACCAGTTCTATTGCCCACCAGGAAGAGGAATTAAAAAGATCTAAAGAATTTTTGCAGAGCGTAATTAACACTATTCCCGATCCAGTTTTTGTCAAGGACAAAGACCATCGCTGGATTATTCTCAACCCAGCCTATTGTCAGTTCATCGGCTACCCCCTCGAAAGCTTATTGATGAGGTCTGACTACGACATTTTCCCCCGCCAGGAAGCGGAAGTCTTTTACTCGCAAAATGAGTTGGTGTTCCAGACGGGGATTGATCAGGAACACGAAGAAGAATTTACCGACGCCTTTCAAACCACCCACTTCATTTCTACAAAGCGATCGCTGCATAAAGATGTTAGGGGCAATCTTTTTTTAGTAGGGGTGATCCGTGATATTACTGAGCGTAAACGCATGGAGGAAGAACTTAAGCGTACCGCTGCCGAACTGACTCGTTCCAATGCCGAACTTAAGCTGTCAGAAAATCGCCTACGTTATTTAGCTCATCACGACCCACTGACAGGTTTATCAAATCGTCAAAACTTTCAGGATTCCCTCCGTCAGTCTCTAGAATTAGCAAGTAGTAACGAACAAATTTTCGCCCTCTTATTTTTAGATTTAGACGGCTTTAAGCAAGTCAATGACTCCCTAGGTCACGATTATGGCGACCTCATCCTCAAAGGTGTTGCCCAGCGATTAACAGGCTGTTTGCGTAGCAACGACATCGTTTCTCGCCTAGGTGGAGATGAATTTACTGTCATCCTTCCCAATCTTGCCAGAGTGGAAGATGCCGCTAGAGTTGCCCAAAAAGTTCTCACAGCCTTGTCTAAAGGCTTCTTGCTTCAGGGACACACTACTTTTGTTACGGTGAGTATTGGTATTAGCGTCTATCCCCGAAATGGTAAAGACGTAGAAACATTAATTAAGAAGGCTGACACAGCAATGTATCACGCTAAAAACCTAGGAAGAAATCAATATACTTTTGCTCAAGAATTAATTTTTTAAAATTTAGAATTTTATCCGGAAAAAAGGTTTCTGGTATTGAGGAATGTACGGAAGCCACAAACACTGTACTGAGGGATGAGTTTACAGGAAATTAAATATATTAAGATTCTATGTAACACATAATTAATACCTATTGATTCCTCCAAGGCTTACCTGGCTAGGGTTTAGCGCTTCATACTTTTTACTTCTATGGCAAAACTTTATTTAATTTATATGCACTGTAAATCTTTGGTGAAGGAACTCAATTTCTCAAAAACCAGTGAATATACTGAAGACACTTCTTTGAACTATTCATCTACCGCTAGGGCTGTTATGTTTACTTGCTTCCGTCTCACGAGTACAGTACTTTTACTGGTTGGACTGCAGCTTTTGACCCCTGAAGTAAGTAATGCTACACAAAAGCTGAGTCTAACCAATGACATCTCAGCACAGCGCTTGATGGTGATCGATCGCGTTGAGGCTCTCCCAGTGATTGAGACCAGCCTCCAGGCTGATGAAACTTACAAGCCGCCAAAAAATGGGGGCCCAAGAACTAGCCGGGGTTCCGGAACACGTTTTAGACTGTCAATGTGAATCAATTCAAAACTTGAGGAGCGGTAATCCTCTCAGATCGCCACAACCGCTCATTTTGTAGCAATGTATGAACTTGCCAGTGCCGGGAATCAGTTTGAGGATAATCGCTACGGTAATGTCCCCCTCGGCTTTCTGTACGAAATGCTGCACTTTTAAGAATTAAGCGAGCAACATCTAGAAGGTTATAGGTCTCTCCCCACGCCCGCAATCCTTGATTGGCGTCGAGGAAATCAAACTGCACCGTTTTGAGAGGAGAAAGATGCAGTAACGACTGGCTGATGGGGAGGGCTACAAATTCTTGACGCCAGGTTTCAATGGAGGCGATCGCGTTTTCCATCACATCCTGTTGCCGACAAATGCCTGCACTTTGCCATACTAAGCGTTGTAAGGCTTGCCGCATTGCAGCGATCGTCTGGCATTGCACCGTCCAATCCTCCACTGTCAAGGAAACCGCTTCCGGCGTTGAGGGCGAGGACTCCTGCAGCATCCCCTTAGGCTCAAGTTCTATCTGGGCAAACTGAGTGGCAAATACAACGCACTCCAATAAGGAGTTACTGGCTAACCGATTTGCACCGTGAACCCCCGTGCTTGCCGTTTCTCCGATGGCATACAAACCAGGAATCGAAGTGCGATTCATTAAGTCTGTGGCAATACCACCCATCCAATAGTGAGCCGCAGGAGCAACGGGAATCGGTTCTGAGAACACATCCACTCTCCAGTGCTGACACACTTGAATGATATTTGGGAAGCGATGGCGAATTTTGTCCGGAGGAATGGGGCGTAAGTCTAGGCAAACGTGAGCCTCTGCGGGATTTGCTTCTGTTTGCTGTAAGTGGCTAAAAATCGCCCGACTAACTACATCTCGCGGTGCCAGTTCCCCAGCCGGATGATAGTGGAAGGCAAAGCGACAGCCTTGGGTATCTACCAGGTGTGCGCCTTCGCCACGCACGGCTTCGCTAATTAGAAATCGCGGCGCACCCGGTTTAGTCAGAGCAGTGGGGTGAAATTGGAAAAATTCTAGGTCGCGCAAAACAGCACCGGAACGCCACGCGATCGCGCAACCATCTCCTGTACTCACCTCAGGGTTGGTCGTCTGGGCAAACACCTGACCGCCGCCGCCTGTTGCCAAAATCACCGCCCCCGCTCGTATCCAGCTCACCCGACCGTTGTGAATCAAGCTCACACCCTGGCAATGATGGGTTTGTGGATGTAGCCACAAAGACAGCACAAATGCCTGCTGAATCACTCGGATATGGGGACGCCGCAACACCTGAGCGGTGAGAGTGCTGACAACTTTTCGCCCTGTCGTATCTGCCGCGTGTAGTACACGGGGGCGAGAGTGGGCTGCCTCCAATGTCAAGGCTAAGTCACTTCCTCGGCGATCGAACGCTACCCCTAACTCAACTAATGATTGAATACAGGCGGGTGCTTGCTCAACAAGAAACTGCACCGCCTCCCATTGGCAAAGTTCTGCCCCGGCTTCCATCGTATCTTTGACATGTAGTACGGTCGAGTCAGCCGGATCGACGACAGCGGCAATACCGCCCTGCGCCCAATCACTCGCCCCTACAGATAGGGTGTCTTTGGTAATTAAACCAACGTTGAGGTTCTCTGGCAGGCAGAGGGCAGTATACAAACCTGCCGCACCAGCACCAACGACCAAAACATCAAAGTAGGTAGGGAGGTTTTGTTGGGGGAAAGAATTAGATTCTGAGGAAGACAACTGCGATTAAGTCCTGAATGCTCCGTGATAAATAATTTAATAGGGGCACAGGTTGTGCCTGCGCCCCTACTGAGAATTTAACTCCTGTGGTTTTTAGTAAATGCCGTTGTTGATACGATCGCCACCTTCGGTGTAGACGGTAGATACCTCCGTCACAGCAAATTTATCCAAGTTGGATTGCAAGGTCTGTTTTTGTCGCTCGCTCAATCCAGGAATGTCAAAGATATCTTCGACCTTCTGGTAGGGAGCATTATCAACAACTTTGCGTGCCAGGGTCGGGTACATCCCAGCATACTTCCGGAAAGCACGGACGTTGGTATTGTTGATATCAATTTTCTGACCAAACTCAGTATCGAGCTTATCGTCAGCACGATTACGCAACTGGGCTTCAGTCGCCAAGATCGAGGATGATTGCCCAACAGCATTGCTCAAGCTAGAAGCGATCGCTTGCTGTTGTCCGGCAAATCCTAAGCAACCGACTACCAATACTAAAACGGCGAATAACCGAACCAAACTTCTCATTTAAGTCAACTCCTTCCTACACAGCATTCAGAGAATCTAGCGTCTCTAGCTCTCTAATAATTTAACTTTTGTTTTCTATTTTCTCATTTTAACCTCGCAACAAATCATCGAAGTCAGGTTAATTCCTGAGAATCCTAAAAAGATCTAAAACCCGACCGGGAAACCGGGGTTTTGTGGCATTATTAAGAATTGTCCCGCTATTGGTTTACAGCGAAATTAGTTATGGCTCTTCGACTAGGTGATACAGTACCTGACTTCAAGCAAAATTCAACCCACGGCGAAATCAGCTTCCACGACTGGGCAGGCGATAGCTGGGTTGTGCTATTTTCCCACCCCGCAGATTACACCCCCGTTTGCACCACCGAATTAGGTCAAGTCGCGAAACTTAAGCCCGAATTCGACAAGCGCAATGTCAAAACGCTTGCCCTCAGCGTTGACGATGTTGATTCTCATAAAGGCTGGGTAGGGGACATCGAAGAAACCCAAAGCACCAGCATGAACTACCCGATTTTGGCAGACCCAGACCGCAAAATCTCTGACCTCTACGACATGATCCACCCCAACGCCAACAACACGTTGACGGTGCGTTCAGTCTTCATCATTGACCCCGAAAAGAAACTGCGTCTGACCTTCACGTACCCTGCCAGCACCGGGCGCAACTTTGATGAAATCCTCCGGGTGATCGACTCGTTGCAACTGACTGATAACTACAAGGTGGCAACGCCTGCCAACTGGACAGATGGCCACGATGTGGTGATTGTCCCATCCATCAAAGACCCTGAAGAATTGAAAGAAAGATTCCCCAAAGGTTACGAGGAAATTAAGCCCTACCTACGGATGACTCCTCAGCCCGACAAGTAGAAACTTAAATAAGTTGGGTGGGCATTGCCCACCTTACTTTTTAACGGAGGAAATCTAATCATGCTTTCATCTCCCCTGGTTGTGCAGATTCCGCCATCAATGCAAATCACAGACGAACAGTTCTTTGAGTTCTGTCAGGTTAATCGCGACCTACGCATTGAGCGGAATAAATTTGGTGAGATAGTAATTATGCCTCCTACAGGCGGAACAACAGGCAATCGCAACTTTAATATCGCTTTACAGTTAGGAAATTGGGCAGAGCAAGACGGAATCGGTATTTGTTTTGACTCCAGCACAGGATTTAAGCTCTCAACAGGTGCAGAGCGATCGCCTGATGTCTCGTGGATGAAACGAGAGCGCTGGAATGCCCTTTCGCCCGAACAGCAGGGAAAGTTTGCCCCTATCTGCCCAGATTTTGTCGTGGAACTCAGGTCGAAGAGCGATCGCCTCAATCCCTTGCAGGAAAAAATGTCGGAGTACATGCAAGAGGAAGGCGTGCAACTAGGTTGGTTGATTGACCGCAAGCACCGGAGAGTCTACATTTATCGTCCGGGTGTACCCGTGGAATGTTTGGAGAATCCCGATACTGTTAGTGGCGATTTGGTGTTGCCTAGGTTTGTCCTTAACATGAGTAAAGTTTGGTAGGAATAGCGATCGCGCACGGGGCATAAATCCTACTGCCGCTACAAGCCAAAATTTTATAGAAAGAACTTAGGAAAATTTAAAATGGATATCAAAGATGGATTTGTGGGCACGATTGGTAACACGCCACTCATCCGCCTCAACAGCTTTAGCGAAGAAACAGGGTGTGAAATTCTCGGTAAAGCAGAATTTCTCAATCCCGGCGGTTCTGTGAAAGACCGGGCAGCACTATATATGATTCAAGATGCTGAAGAAAAGGGCTTGCTCAAACCCGGTGGCACAGTCGTAGAGGGAACGGCAGGCAATACGGGGATTGGTCTAGCCCATATTTGCAATGCCAAGGGTTACAAATGCCTGATTATCATCCCTGAAACGCAATCCCAAGAAAAGATGGATATGTTGCGGACATTGGGTGCGGAAGTTCGCCCAGTCCCGGCTGTGCCGTACAAAGACCCGAATAACTACGTCAAGCTGTCGGGACGTATCGCTGAAGAGATGGAAAATGCGATTTGGGCAAATCAGTTTGACAACTTAGCCAATCGACAGGCGCATTATGAAACGACTGGGCCTGAAATTTGGGCGCAAACCGATGGCAAGGTAGATGCTTGGGTAACTGCAACGGGGACGGGTGGCACATTTGCTGGCGTCTCAATGTTCTTGAAAGAAAAAAATCCCCACCTGAAATCTGTTGTTGCAGACCCGATGGGAAGTGGACTATTTAGCTACATTAAAACGGGCGAAATTAACCCAGAAGGCAACTCCATCACTGAAGGCATTGGCAATAGCCGCATCACAGCAAATATGGAAGGTGCCCCTGTCGATGATGCTATTCAGGTGGATGACCATGAGGCGCTGCGGGTCGTTTACCAACTCCTGTATAAAGAGGGACTGTTTATGGGCGGTTCCACAGGGATTAACGTCGGGGGAGCGGTTGCCTTAGCTAAGCAATTAGGACGGGGGCATACAATTGTGACACTCTTGTGTGACAGTGGCGCTCGTTATCAGTCGCGCTTATTTAGTCGTGAGTGGTTAGAGTCGAAAGGGTTGTCTGTGCCGGAATTCGCCAGCGTGTAATTGTTCCCTCAGACAAAGGGCAGAGGTTAGTAGCTAGATAGTAGTAGTACAACCTGAGGATGAAACATTTTGTGAGTTTTTTTGACACCGTGGGTAACAGGTGTTCAGACGGGTTGTGGTGGAAAGGAAGCGATCGCGCTCAAAACCGCAATGCTGAATATAGCAATCAGGAGATAACAAAGCGATGTCAGATCAACCACGCCTAGAAGAGCAAGCCGTTTCACAGGTAGCCAAGACACAGCTATCTCAACAAGTAGATGCCGCCGAAGAGATAGACGTAGATATCCACACCGATCTGCTCAAGATGGCTCAGGGACATGCCGATTCAATTTCGGTTGCAGGGAAAGGATTGGTAACGAAGCAAGACCTACACATGCAGGAAGTGGAACTGCATACTAGTCCCTTGGACATCAATCCTCTAAGCGTTCTGCTTGGCAAAATTGAGCTAACTCATCCTGTAGATTCCACGGGACGAATTGTCGTCACAGAGGCAGATATTAACCAAAATATGAACTCAGATTATGTTCTGAGCAAGCTAAAACCCTGGCAATTGGATGTAGATGGTCAAACCTCGATACAATTTCAACCGCCAATGGAGTTAAAGCTGCCGGGTGACAACAAAATCATCTTCAGTGGCAATATACAAATATCTGAAAGCGGCAAGATTCAACAGGTTCGCAGCACAAGCGTAATCTACCCACGCACCGATGAACACGGTGTATTGCTAGAAGCGTTCTCTCTTGAAGAAGGTCAGGCGATTTCTTTGGAAGTTACAGTTGCCTTTATGGAGAAGCTCAAGGAATTAATCAACTTGCCCTATTGGGAATTTGAAGGGACGGCGTTTCGTATTCAGAAGATGGAGGTGCAAAAAGGGAGTATCACGGTTCAAGTTGAAACCCATACTGAGCAAATCCCTTTAATGTAATGGTTTTAGGGGTGATACGCTATTAGTTTTTTCGAGTTTATAGAACAATTAGTGGACGGTTCAGAGTCGGCAAAAGAGGTACGAGTGTGCCAAAACCGCACTTGCAAAAAGCAGGGTGCCGCTAAGGTACTAGCTGCTTTCCAGGCATCTGCCATGGATGGTGTTAGTGTGACGAGCAGTAGCTGCTTAGGTCAGTGCGGTAATGGCCCCATGGTGCTGGTGGAACCGGAGCAGATTTGGTACAGTGGCGTTCATCCTGATGAGGTGCCGATAGTGATCGCCCGACATCTACGGGGTGGGCATCCAGTCAAGGCGATGTTGTATCGCAAGTATCATCCCCATGTTCAGTAGTGATCCAGTGACAGGTTGTAGAGACGTTGCTGACACGTCTCTACGAGTTCAGATTATCTGCCGTGGGTAAATGATTGTGTTAGCGGTAGTCGTGGGTCAAAAACGGCACATCTACCAGTTCCCCTTCGCTATCTCCCACTTGCACTTTTAACCCCGCACCACCAGCTTTTGTGCGGACATAAGCCAAGCCGAAAAGTCCTTTTTCTGTTTGGGTAAAGCTGGTTAGCTTACCGACTTTTTCACCCTCGGCGGTAACGATGCTGCCAGGTTCAGCGGGGTTACTGAGACGAACTCCCCAAAGGTTCTGTTTGACGCCTTTATAGGTATTTAAGCGGGCAATGGTTTCCTGACCGATGTAGCAGCCTTTCTCAAAGGAAATGGTTTGCCACAGTCCCGCTTCTAAAGGATTGTAGTCTTCGGTGAGTTCGCAGTCGGGAACGGGGCGTCCTTGCTCAATACGGAGTTGTTCCCAAACGCGATCGCCCATTGGCACGGCTCCGGCTGAAACTAACTGGTTCCAAAGGGTTGCCGCCTGTTCCCTAGGGACAATCAGCGTGTATCCCAGGATCGCCAAACCATTACCCACAGCTAGCAGAACGTTTGCCTCTTTTAGCTGCACGAGTTGGTGAGTGCTGTAAGCCTCGCCTACCATTGGCTCTAACCCCAATTTTTGCAGGAGTGCGTCACTGTCTGGCCCAATTAGGCTGAAGGTGGCATAGTCTTTACTGATATCGTTCAATTCCACCCGATCCATCGGAAAGATGAACCGATCTAGCCATTGTCGGAGGTATTCCCGGCGATTGGGAGAAACGAGTAGCACCACGGCATCTTCGGTAATGTAGGCTGTTGCTAAGTCAATGGTGCGAGCAGTGGAGGTGACAAAAACAGTGTCGCAGCCTTGTCCGGGTTGGAGTTTTTGGAAATCGTTAGTGCTTTGGTTATGCAGGTAGCGCAGTCGGTCGTCATCGGAAACTTTTAGTAATCCCCAATGGGAGCGATCGCATACCACAACTCCCTGCCGTGCTGCCTGCATCGCTGCGGCATCATTACCAAAACTGCTGGGAACACTCGTGTTCTCAAATGTTGCCCCAGCACTCTGCTGAATATCCTGTAAGTCTTGAATCATTGCCTAATCTTTTACTTTTATTCCCTTATTTAAACGCTACCAGCTTTCAGTTTTTGCTTCTTCCGGCGTTAAGTCAGTAGACAGGGAAAAATTGCTGCGCTTCTTTCCTGGGGAATCCTTCGTTAGGATGACGACTTATGGATAATCTTGTCCATCTTATAAAGGCAAATTAGCAAACACTTGCTGTACTAACTGTCTTGTCTTCGCCTCCAAACACTGCCAGTCTACGTCTCCCGTTTCATCAAGCAAGCTCGTATCAATCTCCACTGTCTGACTCTCTGTTTCAGTAGAGTTGAGTTGATAGTTGCGAAAACAAACCTGATAACAAAGCTCCCAAATATCCACATTTACGGTGGCGTTTTGGCGCTGTAAGCACAGTTGGTAGCCTGGTATAGGTGATTGAATATCCTGGTAAGTGCCTTTCCAGTCTGATGTTTCTAGCTGCTTGCGAATATTATCGATGACGCGCAGGAAAGCTGGTTGCATCAATAACTCCGCTTGGTTCCAGGCAGTCATATTCTTGAATTCAGGTTTCATAGACATATGTACCCATCCTGATTTGGCATTTTCGGCATGAGCAAGTAGACATGGAACAAAGCCAAAATCTTGTCATCTTGAAGCGATCGCGTTCCGCTCACAATGACATTTTCTGTTTAATTTGTCTATCTACTCAGAGACTGTTTCTAAGGTAGTGTTAACTGGCTAGGTTGCCTAACGGTTGGATAGTTCCCCCCTAGCCAGGGTTAAAAAGGGGGGAACAAAATCTCTTGAAAGTCCCCTGTGATATCAAAGGCGAAGCCTCTTCTGGCTTCCCCCTTTTTAAGGGGGACGGGAGGGGGATCTCCAGGGATTTCTAATTCTTTAGAGACAGCCTCTCAACAGGTGAAATATTAGTAGATTCAGCTCTTGCACCACCCCCCGACCCTCCTGTTCATGGGATGAATAGGAATAAAAAATCAACTTTTTCCCATAAATCAGGAGGAAGAAGAGGGGAAGGGACGACGAGGGAGAAATTTAGGTGCAAGAGGTGATTATGCTGAAAAAATTGCTCCCTTATTCTCCTTTTGAAAACCAACTTAATTAGATAACGCTTCTGGAAATATAGAGCGGAATTAACTAAGTTGTTTTACCCAAAAAGAACTGCGCGAGCTTGATAATTTCAAAAGCAACAAACGTTGCTAAAACAGCAGTAACAGAATAAGTTAAGATGGGATTATTGCCATAGCCAAATAACGAAGCCACTAACTTAATCAACAAAATAGAGGCACCAATGGCAAAGGCAATTTGTATAGGTGTCATGTTTTGCTCCCGATTGCTATAAAAAATTAAACCGCTCTTTCTCAATCTTAGTAAAGAATTGCATAAATCAAGAGCAAATTGAACCACTCAAAAAATTGTATCAATGTCGCCCAATATCCAGTTGTTACCCAATTACCAGGCAAAATCATTACGGGAGCAAGGGAAACGCTACTACGTTGATGAAGGCGGGATTCGCTTCCCTAGCGTTACAACCATTCTCAATGCTACTAAGCCTCAAGCCGCCAAAGAAGCCTTAATGAACTGGCGCGATCGCGTGGGAACTGTAGAAGCCAACAAAATTTCCAGTGCGGCTAGTCGCCGGGGAACGTCCACCCATAAGCACATTCAGCGCTATCTTCTAGGAAAAAATGTTTCCGTACCAGAGGTGGCTCGTCCCTACTGGGAGAGTGTTGAGCCAGTCTTGCAAGATATCCAAGACGTACGATTAGTTGAAGGCTCAGTATTTCACTATGGTCTTAATTATGCAGGTCGAGTTGACTGTGTCGCCAGTTACAAGGGTGTCCCTTGCGTTTGTGACTGGAAAACAGCGGATCGACCAAAAGCCTCAGTTGCCCGTCTGTATGATGGCCCATTGCAACTAGCCGCCTACAGTGGTGCAGTTAATCAATTTTACCAGGATTATGGCATCAAAATTGATTGCGCCTTGCTGGTGGTAGCTCTGCCAGAAATGCCAGCCGAAGTATTTTGGTTTGAACCGGAGCAAATGGCAAACTATTGGCGAGAGTGGGAGCAGAGAGTTGCCGAATTTGCCAAAAAGTAAGTTGTTAAATCATCAAAAAAGTTCTTGCTTAGGGACGCTTTTTTATAAAGAATTTCTATTTAAGTAAAAAACAATTTGCTAAACTTGCCTCGTTCATCCCACAATACATCTATGTTTAAAAAGTCTTCAAATTGACATCTGGCAATAAAACCGAAGATTGTTCCTTGGTGTAAAAAAATTGTTGAGAACCTGGCAAAATCTAAATCAAACCTATTCAAAGTAAATCGATATAACTGATGAAGCCTTCAAATTTATTGCAGGGCGATCGCGTTCGTCTTGATGCGTTAAAGCGAGGCGACTTGCTACTAATGGGTAAATGGTATCAGCAAGCTGATTTCCTGCGGTTACTTGATGCACGCCCAGCCATTCCCCAATCTGAGACTATTCTCGCGGCTTGGTTAGAGGAACGCCATAGAGCAACCGACGGCTTTATATTTGGCATTCGGTTAGTAGAAACGGAGGAGTTGCTGGGATGGGTGGAACTAGAAAATATTCTCTGGACGCATCAAGTCGCCTGGGTGAGTGTTTGCATTGGTAACTCTCAGCATCGGGGTAAAGGCTATGGTTATGAAGCCATGCAACTAATCTTGCAATTTGCTTTTGATGAGTTGAATTTGTATCGATTGCAACTAACGGTGTTTGCCTATAATGATCGCGCGATCGCACTTTACAAAAAACTCGGTTTTCAACAAGAAGGTACGTACCGGGAATTCTTACAGCGCGACGGTAAGCGGCATGATATGTACTTATACGGTCTTTTGCGTCCTGAATGGAACCCACCATCAGCGATCGCCCTTTCTCCGGAAAATTCCTAGTTTAATCATCAAAAACTGCCTCAGGCGCGAAAGTTACAACTACAGAGCAATTTACTCTCAGTGAGCTGACGGTGTAAAAGTAACATTGTTTGACTGACTGCTAACTTTCCTTGGAGTTTCTTGCCCATGACCTTAGAGTCCACCCTTGGTGACGCTGCAATTGAGCAAAATTTAGAACAATTCCTCTTAGTCCTCTCAGTTTCTTTGAGTGTCGCCACAATATCGCGGATTTTCGCCTGGTTTCGCAAAATTCCTTATACATTACTCTTAGTAATTGCCGGGTTGATTTTATCGATTGTCAATGTTCGGCTAGTGAACTTATCCCCAGAACTAATTCTGGAGATTTTTTTGCCACCGTTGCTGTTTGAAGCGGCGTGGAATATCCGCTGGCGAAATCTCAGACGCGATTTAGCGCCAGTGACATTATTTGCAGTGGTGGGTGTGATCATCTCGATTGGTGGGATTGCGATCGCCATTAACCAACTAGCTGGTATTCCTCTACCAATCGCTTTGTTAGTAGGCGCAAGTCTTTCTGCTACCGATCCAGTCTCAGTCATTGCCTTGTTCCGGGAATTAGGGGCAAGTAAGCGTCTGACGATGTTGATGGAGGGAGAAAGTTTATTTAATGACGGGGTAGCGGTAGTTGCCTTTAGCTTGCTAGTCGGAATCCCTCTCGGAACGGCTGAATTTTCAATGTCTACTACTCTGGCAACCTTTTTTGTCTTTGTTGGCATTGGTATAGGAGTTGGCAGCTTAATCGGATTTGGGATTTCTTTCCTTACCCAACGCTTTGATTTGCCGTTGGTAGAGCAATCACTGACTTTGGTTTCCGCTTACGGTACTTATCTGATTACTGAGGAATTGGGTGGTTCTGGAGTGATCAGCGTTGTCACGGTGGGGATCATTTTGGGCAATTTTGGCTCCCGGATTGGGATGAACCCGCGCACCCGGTTAATTGTTTCTGAGTTTTGGGATTTTCTGGCGTTTTTTGTCAATTCAATTGTTTTTCTGCTGATTGGCGACCAAATCGACTTCTCCAGCCTCGCTAATAATTTAGACCTGATTGCGGTGACAATTGCAGCAGTACTCCTAACCAGAGCGATCGCCATCTATGGTTTAGCCGCGATCAGTAATTGGGTAGCCAAGTCTGATATTGGTTGGCGAGACCAAACCGTCCTCTGGTGGGGAGGTTTGCGGGGTTCGGTTTCGATTGCGATCGCTTTAAGTGTGCCCGTCATTCTCCCAGATCGACAAGATATCATCGACACCGTGTTTGGTGTTGTCTTATTCACTCTGTTAGTTCAAGGCTTATCTACACAGTTTTTACTCTCTAAGCTCAACTTAGTTGGCGATCAACCCCTACGTCAGCAGTACTCTGAAGCAAATGCTCGTCGGGTGGCGCTTAATCGGGTGCTGCACGCGCTGTCTGATCCCAGCCGATACCCAGGCATCGATTCCGAGTTTTTCCGTTATCAACAAGGACTAGTAAAAGGGCAACTCAATGGTATTGAGGATGAAATGGCTAAGTTACAAAGGGAGCATCCTCAGTTGCGCGAACTCAATGTTGAACAAATGCGGGAAGAACTCTTAGATATTGAAGCAGATACCTATGCAGAGTTTATCCGCGCTGGGCGTCTAAATAATCAACTCTCGCCCCTATTGCAAGAAGTATTGATTGAAGCCGATGAGAAACTGCTTGAATAGCCGCTTAATGCCTATACACAAGGATAAATAATGGGTAACTCAGGCTAAGTTTGCAAAGGGAACGAACAACGATGCATTGGTGTCATTGTGTCTCAATTCCTCTATGAGCTTGAAGGCAATGGCTTGGAAAACGGTAACATTGTTGGCGATCGCGATCGCAATTCCCTTTACTACAGTCAACTGCTCCCAACCCTCTACCGAGCTAACGGCACAAGAGACAACCAAGCCACCCTCCTCTCAAGCAGAAGAGCCATCTAACCCCCTTATCCGCACCCTTTCCAGTACTTCAGAAGCTACCGGGGTGATTGCAACAGCTCAATCCGGGAAGTTACTAGCAAGTGCCAATCGCACCAAGCCGGAAATTAGACTCTGGGATGTTACAGCAGGGCAGATTAAAACCACCCTAGCCGGACATACGGGAGGAGTGCGATCGCTCTTTATCAGTCCAGATGGCAATATCCTAATTAGTGCTGGTGAAGACAAAACCATCAAGCTGTGGAATGCCAACACGGGGCAGTTAATCCGTACCCTAACAGGGCATTCCCAGGGGGTTAATACCGTTGCCATGAGTCAAGACGGAACCCTTCTCGCCAGCGGTAGCCAAGACAAAACCATCAAGTTATGGAATGCCAAAACTGGGGCATTAATTCGTACCCTAACAGGGCATACTGACTCAGTTTTATCCCTTGCCATTAGTCCAGATCGGACAACCCTTGCCAGTACTAGCCAGGATGAGACACTACGAATCTGGAATCTGGGTACTGGAAAGTTAGAGCAAACCTACAAAGATGGTGGTTCCCCCTATCCACCAGGCTTTATTACCTACACCGTCAGCGCCGTTGCCATTAGTCCTGATGGCAAGTTGGTTGCCAGTGCTTCTGTTGATGATGTGTCAAAAGGACATATCGAGGGCAACACGATTAGGATTCGCAATCTACAAACAGGGGAGGTAGTACGCAGCATTGCAGCGGGTTCCGGTGATGTGGTGAATGCGATCGCCTTTGCCCCGGATGGCGAGACATTAATTGCCAGTGTGGGAGAGGTGAAGCTGTGGAACCTAAAGACAGGAGAGTTGCTGCGTACCCTGACAACGTTTTCTGACGCGATCGCCCTTAGCGATGATGGGCAAATCCTCTTTAGTGCTGATAATCCTTATGGTCAAGACAGCCAGATTAGGGTCTGGGATACGTCGGCTTTAACCGCCTCTTCCTTAAACAACGCCCAACTCCTAGGCACCATCGACAGCGAAACCACACCCGCAAGAGACGATTCCCTTGCTATCAGTCCCAAAGGGCAACCTGTAGTAACTTGTGGCGGTAGCCAAGTTAAGGCATGGAACCCTTGGAATCGCAGCAGCAAACACTTACTTTATAGCGTCAGTCTCGATTCGTTTGGTTGCGCGATCGCCATTAGTCCCGATGGCAAAACTCTCGCCGTTAGCAGTCGCACTCAGGAGGCAAGTGACGTTGTTAAGCTACTGGATATTAATACAGGGCGAGTCAAAACTACCCTAAGCAAACATAACGATACCATCACAGCTCTTGCCTTTAGCCCGGATGGAAATACCCTCGTTAGCAGTGGCGGTGGCCAAATTAAAGTCTGGAATCTCCCTACCGGAGACTTACGCTATGCCCTCACCGAAGGCATCAGTTGGGGCGATCGCTACTCTGTCGCCGTCACCCCCAATGGACAAACGCTGTATGTTGGGTATCAGCAGCAAGATTTAGCCTTGTATGACTTACAAACCGGAAAGCCGCAAAACACCCTACCTATCCAGATCGGTGGGAAACTACATTTCACCCCCGATGGAAAGGCTCTAGTTGGTCAAGATATGACAGGTAAAGTTGTGCTGCTCAATGCTCAAACGGGAGAACTCTTGAGTACCTTACTTGTCGATAGAGTGAACGCTCTTGCCTTAAGTGAAGATGGGAAAATAGCAACTGACACTGAAAGCGGTCTGATTAAACTGTGGGATGTGTCAACGGGGAACCTGCTGCACACTTTCGGAGGGCATTCCGGCCCAGTGGATAGTCTCGCCTTCAGTGAAAATGGTAAAGTTCTCACCAGTTTCGGCAGTGAAGGGATGCTGAAATTTTGGAGTATCCCTGAGAAAGGATGAAGCCAAAGCGTAGCAACAATTTCTGACAACCCCCACTGTGTTGAAGCCTAGGGCTACAGGTGCCAAAAAGGCTTTGTGACTTTGGGCTGCAGTTGACAGGTAGGAACAGCCGTTCGCCGCTACCTGGGGTCTATTTTTTGAAAAATTGCGATGATTCGTAGTGCTGCATTTTAAATACAGCGCCCACTTTTGCCGAGCTAGATAAAACTTGCTTGCATCCTGCCTCACTGTTGCTGCAACTGACTAGGCAAACAGCGGTAACAAGCACTACAGAGGGCTGCTCGTTAGTATACCATGGATGAGGAAATACGCAGAGAACTCGCTCCAAAATCTTGGAGCTTTAAAGCAAATATAATCTTCTAACCTAGATTTAACCTAATGTTTACCTAAATGTCAAGGCTTCGGGTTACAACACTCACAGGTGCTTAGAAGTTCCACAAACATCTACAACTCTTTATGGCTCCAGATGGAGCGGGGTTAAGGGTTTCTACCCAAATGAATGCCGTTTAGAGTGCTTGTGCCTTTCCCCGCACAACAGGTTCCTTCCTTGAGAAACTGTACCCTTAGTGCATTTTTTGAAGTTGTCACGAATTATCTAGAAAAAGAAAAGTATGCTGTTTCAGTTATTCTCCAAGCCACAAGCATTGCTCACCCCCTTAGTCGTTCTGGCACTTGGTGTCTCAGCCTGTCAACCGGAGGCTCAAGAGCCTAATGCTACTGGTACTACGGGCAGTGACATTAGCGCCAATTTAAGTGGTGCGGGTGCAAGCTTCCCTGCCCCTCTTTATCAGCGTTGGTTCTCTGAGTACAACAAAAGCGTCAACCCCGGTGTGCAGGTTAGCTATCAGTCTGTTGGTAGTGGCGCAGGCATAGAACAGTACATCAGTGGAACTGTAGACTTTGGAGCCAGTGACGCACCTATCCAGGGCGAGCGCTTAGAGTCCTTCCGCCAAAAGTACAACGCTGAACCGATTCAGGTTCCCATGGCGGCGGGTGCAGTTCCACTTGCCTACAATCTTCCAGAACTTGAAGGTCAAGAACTCAGGCTGTCCCGCGAAGCTTATTGCGGTATCGTTGAAGGTGAGGTGACTCGGTGGAACGATCCGCTAATTGCAGCTGCCAATCCTAACCTCACTCTACCCGACAGACCAGTGGTCTTTGCCCACCGTTCCGATGGTAGCGGTACCACCTTCATTTTTACTAACCACATCAAGGAAGCTTGTCCCGGTTGGACTGGTGGAGTTGGAACCTCCGTCAACTGGCCTACAGGGGTTGGCGCTCAAGGAAACGAGGGAGTTGCTGCCCAAATTCAGCAGAACGAAGGCACCATCGGTTACATTGAGTATGCCTATGCAAAGCTCAATAATATTCCCGCTGCTCTTTTGGAAAATGCCTCCGGTGAATTTGTTGCTCCCACCCCTGAGAGTGCGTCTGCCGTATTTGATGGTGTGGATGTTCCGGAAGACTACGCCTTATTGGTTCCCGACTCGGAAAACCCAGCGGCTTTCCCGATTGCTGGTTTAACCTGGGTGCTAGTTTATCCCCAATACCAGGATGCAGAAAAGTATCAAGCATTGCAAAATGTGCTTGAATGGTCTCTTACTGAGGGCAGACCGATTGCTGAAGAGTTGGGTTATATCCCCATTCCAGAAAGCCTGGCTCAGCGAGTTGTAACAACACTCGAAGAGAAAGTCACAACGGCTTCAAATTAGGTTAAAACTTCTGTAAACGACAGCTTGTCTAGAGGGTAAATCATGAGTTCGCTGGCTGGAGAGTCTTCTATGGTTGATCGGCAGTCCCTTGAGAAGAAACCTACCGCAGCGCGGATACTCGACCGGGGTTTTTACTGGTTAACGTTGTTCTTCGCGCTCGGTGTGGGGGCCGTTCTATTTTGGATTGCTTTCCAAATTGGGAGAACGGCTTGGCCCGCTATCCAGGCTTTTGGGGTTGAGTTTTTGACCAACACAACCTGGGACCCTGTTAATGATATATACGGGGCACTGCCGCAAATCTACGGCACTCTGGTCACAGCTCTGATTGCCCTTGTTATTGCTGTTCCTGTAGGGGTTGGTGTTGCCATCTTTTTGAGCGAAGACTTTCTGCCCAACTCGATCCGGACTCCTATTGCCATAGCGGTGGAACTAATCGCGGCAATTCCTAGTGTCGTGATTGGACTGTGGGGCATCTTCGTCCTCATCCCCTTTTTACGACCTTTCTACAACTTTCTCCACGGAAATTTTGCGTGGATTCCACTATTTAGTACGCCTCCTCGAGGAAACAGTTTTCTCACCCTCGGACTTGTCTTAGCACTGATGATTTCTCCCACAATCATTGCGATCTCGCGAGGAACCCTGCTCTCTGTACCTCGGGAACTCCGTCAGGGTGCGATGGCGTTAGGAGCAACCCGCTGGGAAACGATCTTGGGAGTTTTGGTTCCGGCTGGATTTTCGGGTATTGTCGGTTCAATTATGCTGGCTCTGGGTCGAGCGATGGGGGAAACAATGGCAGCAGCCATGCTAGTAGGTAATTCCAACCGGATTACAGCTTCCCTTCTCGCTCCTGGATCTACTATTGCTTCTTTGATTGCCTCTCAGTTTGGGGAAGCAGCTCGGCTACAGGTGGCGGCTCTTTTGTATGCTGGTTTAGTCCTGATGATTTTGACATTCATTGTCAACATCTTTGCTGAAATAATTATCAGGAAATTCCAAAACGTAGAGTAGTCAAGCTTCAGGTATTTCGTAAGGAGAAAGGAAACACTCATGGCTAGCACTCAAGACCAGATGAATGCCAGCTCCGAACAGATGAATTTAACTCGCTCGGCTCGGTCTCCGTTTAGGAAAAGCTTTGACACTTTCATGACCGTTTTGGTGAGTGTTTTTGCGGCTTTGATTCTATTTGCTTTAGCGATCATTGTTTTCGATGTCGCTCAAGAAGGGATAAAGCAGCTTAGTTTGAATTCCTTTACCGAATTACCGCCACCACCGGGGTTAAGTGAGGGGGGCTTTGGTAATGCGATTCTCGGCACCGTGATTACCTTGGCGATCGCGGCGGCTTTTAGCGTTCCCTTTGGAATTTTAGGAGCTATTTATCTCTCCGAGTTTGGACGGGGGACTCGCATTGCCTACGCAGTAAAATTTACTGCCAATGTCCTCAGCGGAGTGCCAGCGATTTTATGCGGTCTGTTTGCCTATAGCCTGGTAGTGCTGACAACAGGTACCTTCTCTGCCTTTGCGGGGGGTGTGGCGCTGTCAGTGCTGATGCTGCCCATTGTGATGCGTACCACGGAAGAAGGGTTATTATTAGTTCCTCGTGACGTGCGACAAGCAGCGATTGGGGTCGGAGCGACGAATTTTCAAACAATTGTGTATATTGTCTTGCCTTCTGCACTGCCAGCGATCGCGACTGCTGTCACCTTGTCTTTAGCCCGTGCTGGAGGTGAAGCGGCTCCTCTACTGTTCACGGCATTGAATAATAACTTTTGGAACAGTGACCCATCTGAGCCAATCGCCACCTTACCCGTTCTCATTTACTTCTTTGCAATTATCCCTTATGAACCCCAACGAGAAATTGCTTGGGCGGCGGCATTAGTTTTACTTTCAATCATTCTTGTTGTCAGCATTTCCTCTCGTTTGCTGACGCGGAAGAAAATCTATTAATTTGCTTCTCGAACGAGGTTTTGTAGCTTTTTAGTGAAAGTACAGCCCAATTTTCGTTAAAATTCTCCATATCTGCTTTTTTTTATGAACTTTAACACCTCCAATCAGTCGAAGTCTCCCACAGCAACCGTCGCCCAAGAAGTCGTTTTACGAGCTAAGAAGGTTTCGATCTTCTACGGCTCCTCTTTAGCCGTTCGTGAGGTCTCCCTAGACATCCCCAGAAATCAAATTACGGCTTTTATTGGCCCTTCGGGTTGCGGTAAAAGTACGCTGCTGAGATGTTTCAACCGCTTGAATGATTTGATTCCTGGAGCACGGGTTGAAGGAGACGTTACCTTCAATGGGATCAATCTGTATAACGATAAGGTTGACCCCGTACAAGTACGCCGCCGGATTGGTATGGTGTTCCAAAAACCCAATCCCTTTCCTAAGTCTATTTACGACAACATTACCTTCGGAGCAAAACTCAACGGTTACCGGGATAACTTAGACGAGTTGGTAGAGAAATCGCTCCGTCGAGCCGCCTTGTGGGACGAAGTCAAGGATAAACTCAAGGAAAGCGGTCTGTCGCTCTCTGGCGGTCAGCAACAGCGTCTGTGTATTGCTCGTGCTATAGCAATTGAACCACAGGTGGTGTTGATGGACGAACCCGCCTCAGCCCTTGATCCGATCTCGACCCAGAAGATTGAAGAGCTGCTGCGCGAACTCAGAGAGAACTATACAATCGTGATTGTTACTCATAATATGCAGCAGGCTTCACGCGTCTCTGACATGACAGCGTTCTTCAACGCGGAAGCGACAGAAAAAGGCGCTCGAGTTGGCTATCTCGTCGAGTATGACGAAACCGAAAAAATCTTCAGCAATCCCGCGCAGGAATATACCAAAGACTATGTGACTGGTCGCTTTGGTTAACAAATAGACTGAAGTCTTTTATAGGGTGGGTTAGGCAAAGTCTGAAAGCCTCATGCGATCGCGATATTAAGCGTACCCCACCCCATGACTAATTAGGAAACGGCTGCAAACCCTTATAGCCTTTTCGATTCATCGCTTCAAGACAATAGGCTCAGGCGTTCTTTGTTTCCATCCTTGATTTTGCAGCATGGGCTTTTTGTCATAATCTGTTGCTGGTTTACCAATGCACAGATACCCTAAGGGCAGCCAAGCCTCTGGAACGTCTAATTCTTTTTTTAGTTGCTCAAAATCTAAAATCGACACCCAGCCAGCCCCATAGCCTTGATCCGTTAAGGAGAGCCACAAATTTTGAATGGCACAGGCAACACTCCACATTAGGGTTTGAGGTGTTCCAATCACACCAATTGTATAGTTTTCACTGGGTAGCTCACAAAAAACAGCAAGTCCTACAGGTGCATCCAAGATGGCTTCCAGTTTCAAAGATTGGTGTAAGTCGGAACGCGCTTCATCTTGTTCATCGGCAACCTGCTTTTGAGCTTTTTGGCGAGCTTCATTAAACAATTTTTTGATAAACGTCCTATTTTCTGCAGACTCAACAGAAACAAATCGCCAAGGTTCACTCAATCCAACGGAAGGTGCCATGTGAGCCGCCGCCAACGCTTTATTTAATACCTGCTGTGGGACGGGATCGGGGAGAAAGTGGCGAGTATCTCGACGAGCTTTTAAGCATTCCTCAAGTTCCATATTGCTCCGTTGCTATCAGTATTAAAATCCTGTCGGATGCGTTAAAAAAAGACAAAACAACTATAAACTTCCCTTGCCCCTGTTTCCTGTTTTTAGGTGAAATTTTTTCTGCCCGAGCTACCAAGGATTACCAATCAGGGTAAAAGCACTCCAATAATAGGGATGAGTGAACATACAAGCGCACAAGCAAGAGAGTTTGGGTATTCATCGGCGCAAAGACGAGTTCAGACAGGCGCGACCCAAAGCTTGGTCGGTACACCCGTTCCCCTAACTTGGTGCCCAAAATAATCCGAATCGACTCTTCGATACCCGGTTCGGCGGTACTGAGTTGCAGGTTGCCCTGCAAGTTCATACGTAAAGGAAAAGAGCAGCCTGTACCCAGGTGAGATTTCAAGGACAGATTGTTGGCAGTTTCAGGCATTTTCAATAAACTCAGTTGCCTTGTCTTGCTGCCACTGTACTTAAGTGCAGTCATCCCAGACTACTCGCCAAAAGTCGAGTCTGGCAAAGAATATATTGTCAAGAAATTCTCAGGATGCCCTACCAGAGTCACTGCAAGGCTGGCGCTAACGTGCCTTTCCCCTAATTGATTCGTGAAGGTGAAATCCCCGACTCTCTAAGAAACAGGGATCTGAGGCGCTCTCACATATCACTTGCACAAAAAAAGCCCCAGCTATAGCCAGGGCATTATTTTTGACTGTCGTAAATCGGAGCAGTTCTACACTACGCGAATGTCAAAGCCTTCGTCAGGTCAACACTATGCCTTGTTAGACTTGCGACGGCGCGATGCCGCGAAGGCTCCAGCCACCAAGCCCAAACCTGCCAACGTTGCTGGCTCTGGTACTTTTTCGGCTTCAACAGACGGTTTCTCAACTACAGGTGGCTGCTCAACTACAGGTGGCTGCTCAACTATAGGCGGCTGCTCAACTACAGGTGGCTGCTCAACTACAGGTGGCTGCTCAACTATAGGCGGCTGCTCAACTACAGGTGGCTGCTCAACTACAGGTGGCTTTTCGTCAACAGGCGGCTTTTCGTCAACAGGCGGCTTTTCGTCAACAGGCGGTTTCTCAATCACTGGAGGAGTCCAGCCTGGGGCTGCCCCTGTTAGCTTGAGGCTGCCTGCGCGCGTACTGTCAGGCGTTCCTACACTCATGAGACGCATGCCGAAGGATGCCTCAGAAAACTGAGCAAGTGTCAACGCAACGGAGCTGTGAGACAGGGTAAAGACAGTGGATTGAATATCATCTTTACCGCCTTTTAAACCTTCCTGACCAATTTCTACCCCAGCATCGAAGGCGTACCCACTACCATTGAGATTATTGTTATTACTACCGACACTACTAACACTTCCAGCGCTAAATGCAGAAGCCGTAACATTTGAACCAATTATGCTGAGTCCGCTAAGAAGCGAGTCATCCGCAAGATTGAAGAAGATACCTCGAAGATCGGCAACGTTAGGGTTTTGCGCGTCAGTGACAACATTCACTCTAAACTGAACTTTACCTTCTCCTGCGGCTGTGTCATCTAAAGTGATATTGACCTTAGTTCCACTTCCTGTAACATCAAACGCCATAGAAGCGGCATCTGCTGAGGAAAAGGCAGAAGATGCAAGGGCGAGACCAGCTGCTAGTAACGAAGATCCCAATAAAGTCGAAAAAGCTGTTTTCATATCAATCAAACTCTCCGGATAGACAGACTAGATGTAGTCCTCACAAGTTCTGTCATCCAAAAACTGCTTTTTTGAGAGGACGAACTTTTAGGGGGTGAACTTTTTAAAGAATACTTTTCAAGAAACTATTTGTCCTTAAAAAAGTCACGTTCTTACTGAATCTTTATTAAATTCAATTGGAGTGTGTTTTGTTTAAAAAGTTGGTGGTTTCACTCTTGTTTAAAATATTAATCTCTAAGTCTTAAGTATTATCCGCAAAAATATGTAATTCCACTGATATTAACGAAGGATTTCTTCTTTTCTAAAAGCAGTTTCAAGAACGTGGGTGAGGTTGAAAGCCCCTTAAAGTTATCCAGTGGGTTACGCTTTCCTTGCGGAACGCTAGGCGATCGCTAACCCGCCCTACGCCTTGAGACTGGCTGAAAGACTGTTGCGCTCGTCTAGTAAGATTTTCTTGAGTCTTGCAAGGTTAAGTAATGTGGAACAGCACGAACAAGTAACGATCACCCAATATCAAGCAGAGGCAGATGCCTTCCGTGAAGGTACGTGGGATCACGATGTCTCCCAAAATCGCGATGCCTTGGTAGCGGCAATGCCCCACAATCCCGGTAAAATCCTCGATCTTGGTTGCGGGCCGGGGCGGGACTTGGTGGCGTTTAAGAGTCAAGGGCATACGGCAATCGGGCTAGATGCCACACCTGCTTTTGTGGAGATGGCGAAACAGGTGTCAGGCTGCGAGGTTTGGCAACAGTCGTTTTTCAACCTGGACTTACCGCCGGAAACCTTTGACGGTATTTTTGCCAATGCTTCGTTGCTGCATGTCCCCCAGGCTGACATGGTGAAGGTCTTAAAGGATTTATGGCGATCGCTAGTTTCTCAGGGTGCGATCGCCATCTCTATCTGTCGTGGTAATAGCGAAGGCTATATCGTGCGAGGTTCAGGATACCGCTTTGTTTCAGGCTGGGAGTATGAAACCTTAAGTTCCTGTCTAGAAGTAGCAGGTTTTGAAATTCTCCATCACTACTATCGCCCTCCCGGTTTACCCCGTAAGGAACAACCCTGGCTACTCATTGTCGGACGGAAGCACCTCCCCATAGTATGAGTAGGTTGGTAAGGAATTAAAAATGACTATTGAAGGACATATTTTTCTGGCTGGGGCAAGTCGGGGTGTGGGGCGAGAAATTGCGAAATGCCTAACTGCCCAAAACCAAAAGGTCAAAGCCCTACTGCGTTCAGAAGAAACTCGCCCAGAACTAGAGGCGATGGGAATTACTGTGGTAATGGGAGATGCCCTGGATGCGGCGGCTGTTGAACAGGCAATGCAAAACGACGAACCGATCTATGCCGTTATCAGTACAATTGGCGGTTTACCCAAGGAGGGTGAACGGGCAGACTATCTGGGAAATAAGTATCTTATCGACGCAGCGGTAAAGGCAGGAGTGCAAAAATTTATCCTGATTTCGTCCATTGGTGCAGGGGAGAGTGAAGTTGCCCTACCACCCCAAGCCAAAGAAACCTTGGGGCCCGTTTTAGTGGAAAAAGAGCAGGCAGAACAACACTTGATAGACAGTAGGCTGACTTATACAGTAATTCGCCCTGGTGGACTAAAATCAGAACCCGCCACAGGCAATGGCGTTGTTACAGAGGACTACCGAGTGGCGGGAACGATTCATCGTGCTGATGTTGCCCAGTTAGCTTGTCTGTGCTTGGCTTCTGATGCGGCGAATAACAAAATTCTCTCAGCAGTCGATCGCGAGATGACTTACGGACAGAGTGGTTTTGAGGAACTGAAGCTGAGTGGGAGCATATCACCTTTGTGAGCCTTCATCTCCTACCCGGAGTCTTGCTTCCCTCTCCAAGCTTGGGAGAGGGGCTAGGGGTAAGGGCAAAGAATTGCTGTGCAAAACTCACATAGTAAGGGCATGGCTTACAGCCTTTGGGCTTAAGTTGACTTAAAGGCTTTCACCCAATGGTGGTGGATTGCCCAGTCGAGAGTAAAGCGGGCAATGGCAAAACAGATAATACTCTCGATTCCCAAAACCCCTAATGCCCAGAACTGGCTTAATATATCTCCGGCAATCTCTAGGGGGGCGACTCCCCGCACCAACCCAAACGCTAGTACTGCCCCAGATTTGAGGTGAGAGTTTTCATCAGTGCGAATCACGTAGCGGTACGTGACACCAAACAAAAAACCACTCAACCAAGCAACAGCAACTCTCAGCAGCAGGTCAAAGCCTGTGGTGATTTGCAGCCTGATCAGGACGGAAACTTCTGCCAGTACTAGAGAGTTAGCCAACGCGATCGCGCTGTAGGCGAGGGAAAAGGTAAAAGCTGACAGCGTACCTGCTTTCAGGGACTCAATGCGTTCGGCGGCGTTCATAGGAGACGATTGCTTCACCGTTGTTTTAAAAGAAGTGCGATCGCTTTATACCTCAATTGCTGCACAATATCTCTCATTAGCCAATCTCCTCCACAGCTATACAGTCCAGAATTGAACTATCATTTTCTTTAGAATCATTCCTTAATGTAAAACTATGGATATTTTGTCGTTGGGTTGGGTTTCTGTCTTAGTTTTGTTCACTTGGTCAATTTCTATGGTCGTCTGGGGTCGTAACGGTTTTTAGAGATGGCTGCGGAAATTTCTCCGGTTACAATTTTATTTCTTATTGCCTTGGGGTTACTCGTTGTTGTCAGTGGAGGCATCTTTTATCTGACAGTACTGGAGTGGCGCGATCGCCGTCGCCGCGATCGAGATAAGAAACTGTAGATTACTTCTACATCAGGTTATTTCTGGTGTCGGGCACAATTATCGCAAGTGCCACACTCAAGCCCCGCCGCTTCCTGGGTAAAGCCAAAGGCACCCAGTAAAAATTGCCAGCGGCATTTGCGAGTTGTCAGGTACTGAGTCATCTGCGACTGCACTTGCTGCTGGCTACTACTAATTTGAGCAAATCCCTGGGATGATTTTGAGGGATGTTTGCGGTAGTGAAAAGGGTCAAGCCATTGTAACTGACCTGCACTATGTAACAAAGCCAGCGCGATCGCCCCTTCACGAAATTGCTTAGACACGGTTGCCACTTCCCCTTGGTTGGGAAGTTGTTTCGCTAGCCGTTGGGCGTCCTGATACTGCTTTTGCAACTTCTCGCTAAAAAACTGCTGTCGCTGCTTATCTTCCGGATTTAACCATCCTGTCGGTTCGCTTACCAAGGTCAACGCGTCCGAAGGCTTCCCATCTCGTCCGCCGCGTCCGACTTCCTGGATATACTCAGATAGCAGATGAGGCGCTTGGAAATGTACTACCCAACGGACATCGGATTTGTTAATCCCCATGCCAAAGGCGCAGGTACAAATCGCAAACTCAGTCTTCCCACCTAACCAATTGGCTTCAATTTGCCGCCGTTCCTCCGCACTCAAGCCTGCATGGTAAGCAACAGTTGCATGACCCAACTTTTGCAACCACTGGGCTAACTCCTCGCTATCGCGGCGCGTGCGGACGTAAACTAATCCCGTTTGTTGGGGTCTAGCTTGAATAAACTTTAATAACTGCTGGCGGCGTCCTCTAGGCGTCCACACAGTTTGCACCTTGAGATTGAGGTTTTGCCGCAAGGGGCTGATCAGGAAGGTATTGGGGTGTTGCAGTTGCAGGACATGGCGAATCGTTTGCTGGGCGGTGGGATCGGCAGTGGCGGTAAAGGCAGCGATCGCGATTTTTGTCCCGACTGGCTTACACTTCAGTAAAGCAGGTCGTACCGCCCCCAAACGCCGATAAGCAGGACGAAAGGTATCGCCCCACTGCACCAAACAATGCGCCTCATCCAAAATCAAGCCGTTAATCTTCAACTGCGGCTGACACAATCGTTCCCATACAGGCGGACTGAGTAAGGTTTCCGGCGATAGATACAGCAATCGTAATCGCTGCTGTTCCAAAGCCTGTAGCGTCCGCTTCCGTTCCCACGTTGGCAGTTCGCTATGCAACAGTGCCGCTGGCAACCTTAACTGGCGCAACTCCTGCACTTGATTTTCCATCAACGCCACCAAGGGCGAAACCACCAGCGTCAGCCCCGTTTGCAGCAGGGCAGGTAGTTGAAAGCAAACCGACTTTCCCCCAGCACTTATCTATAGCGGAAATCCTAAAACCCATTTGGGGCAAGACTTTTACTTTGTAGAGATATAAACAAAGAAAAGGTGCGTCACCATGGTGTTTGGCTCAGATAGTGCAGAGTATCAGCTCAGTAGCAGCGCTTTAGGACCTATTGGAGGTAAGCTCTCCTACTATCAAGAACTACCAACAGGAAAGTTATTGGATTTTTGGTATATTTATTTAAAACCTCAGACAAAAAAGAGGTGAGAAAGAAGCTAAACAAATGGTTATACACAAAAACTAGACCAAGATTTTATGTTGAGCTAAAACCAGATTTACACTTAGCCTATGCCGAGCAGCGAGGAGACATGGTAGTCAGCATTGGTGGCAATCATTTTTAAATGAAAGATGGAAAGCAAGGGTAGGTCTAGGTATGGCAGCAGAAAGCTACATCTCTGAAAATTCCTACAAAGCTTCCTTGTTTGCCCAGTTCTATGATTGGATCGTTGAACGGCTAGGCAGAGGAGATGCGTATTCAGAGATAGTAAAATTTTATGCGGAGCAGTTCGGCGATCCAATCTTGGAACTGGGGTGTGGCACTGGGCGTCAGATTCTTCCATTGGCAGAGAGAGGTTACTCGGTAACAGGTGTAGACTACTCCCCAGCAATGTTAAGCGTCTTTGAGCAGAAGCTTGGCAACGCTGTGCCAGAAGTGAGGGAGAAGGTTCAATTAATGCTTGGCGACATGACAAACCCGCCTATCAACCAAGGTAATTTTCGCCTAATCATCTTCATTGCTAGTCAGCTTTTGCATCTCAATAATGATGAACAGCGACTTGCTTGCCTAAAAAATAGCTGCAACCTGCTTGCTGAAGGCGGGGTTATATTTATAGGTAATTCAAAGCTTGAAAGAGAATCTCGCTCTTGGGAAGACTACTCCCAGCCTGACGATACATGGACACTTCAAGTGCGTCTCAAGAGAGAAGATGGCGTTCATCAAGAAGATTTTAAGCTTACTCCAAAATCTCAAGAGCAACAAGAAGTTTTATTTGAACCTGGATGGTGTCTCTACTCTATTGAAGACATCCACATGAGGGAATTGATAGAACGGGCTGGTCTAAGATGTATCCCTCTGCTGCCAAATTGTCCTACGATATCGACTTCCAATTTTTATTTGTGTGAAAAAAAAGCTTGAGACAGCAGCTTTGGTTCAGTCGCTAGCCTTAGTTAGCTTTCCAATGTTGTTTGGTTACATAGCTTGGACGGTTCATAGCTTATTTCAGCAAATTTTATCTTTGGGGCAAGTAAATCGCTAGATTGAGAAGCAAACTTTATTTACATATTTATGGGCATAGGTAACACCACTCAAATACTGTTATGCCAGTTGCAAGTGCAACTGCTCCACATTTCGCTTCTCAGTGCATCCGCAAAAGACCCGCGACTTGAACAGGTAAAGGCTCCTTACCCAGAAGGCTCTGCTGAAGCGAAAGATTATGCTCAGGGATGGATTGACCTTATAGATTTCTATGACCCAGATAAGGAGCGCGATCGCCCTGAATACAATTCTGATGCCAGCTACCACTATAAAGAAGGTTGGAGAGATGCTGCTGTAGTTTGGAATAAAGACTGTTTTTATTGCCCTCCGCTGTAGGGGCAAGATAACGAAAATTATCTATAGCGAAATCGATGTAACCCTTACTGAATAATCATTCTACCTTATGGATATTTATTTAACGGTAGTGAACTATAGTAGCAGATGGAGGAAGAGGGGAAATTTGTTTAGTACAGCTAGCATCTCATTGTAGGAGAGGCGATCATACCCACTCCGCCGCCAGTAAGGAGGTTTGCCACGAAACGCGCTTGGTTAGAGATTGTTGAAAATGCTGCTCTGGTTGGCTCTGCATTAGGAACTGTCGCGGCGGCAGTCTCACAGCAAGCGGTCTATGCAGCTGCTCCCCTCACGTTAGCTCTCTGGCTCAATGCAATCAATCGGCACCGATCAGGACAACAGATGCGGCAATATACTAAAAGCGCGATCACTGACGTGCATCAGGTTGTTCAATCCCTGCATCACCAAATCCATACGCTACCCCCAGCTGAAACCGTAGACCTCGACCCAATCAACCAGTCCCTGGAAAAGCTGGTGCAGCAGTTTGACAACCGACCAGAATTAGAGCAGATTCAAAAGTTGCAAGAAGCAATCGCATCTCTTCCCCATTCCCTAGAACTAGAGAGAGCAATCACTTGTCAGATCGAGAAATCAGTACAAGCCTTAACACTTGAGATTAATCGGCAGCTTGCAGCCATCAAGCCTTATGAGTATCGACTGGCGATTGACCGCCCTGGCAGCCGTGCTGTGTTGATGGAAGCCCTCGCTCTTGCTCAGGAACGGTTAATTTTAGTTTGTCCGTGGCCCAATCGTTATGGCATTAATTCTGAAGTGATTCAGAAGCTTGAGGAACTACTTAAGCGCAAAGTTCGCGTCGCCATCGGCTGGGGACATCTAAGGGATATTGACCAGGCAAGTTCTAATTTTGGTTCAATCCGCCAGCGGCTTCAAGTTTCTTCCTATCTCTATAGCGCCCTGCCAAAACTGGAAAATTTAGAGCAGAAATATCCAGACCAATTCAAACTAAAACTACTAGGTACGCATGAGAAGTTTATCGTATGCGATCACTCATGGACTATGCTGGGAAGTCATAACTTTTTGACTTCAGATACCAAAAGCACAGAGCGAGAGGTGGGTTTGAGGACTAATGACCCACGCATTATTACAGATTTGATTAAACGGTTTGACAGTGCTAAGGATCTGGAGAAGCAGTAGTCCGTTAGGTTTTAGGGGAAAAGTAATCAACTAACTGCAAAAGTATGCCAAAAATTCCAGAATGCGATCGCTGCCAGTTGAATCCTCGCAATCCTTCTATCGTGTGTGCCGTGCATCCCGTAGGGCCAGATAGCGATCGCTGCCTCGACTTCCGCCCCGCTGCCGAACCTCCTAAGCTGTGGGCACCAGAGGAAACGAGGTTTGTTAATGACGAACTTGTGCTGGAGCAACCAACCTATGATGGCGAACCAGTACCTGTGCCGAGGCAGCGATTCACGCTAGAGGAAAAGTTAGAGCTACTGAATTATCACCCGCTGTTTACGGGTCGGTGTCCCCACTGCGAGATGCCCTATTCAGATACTGAAACCCTAGTGCATTGGGATTGCTCTCATTGCGGCTGGATTGGCGATACGATTTAAAATTTCAATTGTCGCTATCTGCGCCGTATCTCAGCTACATTGAAGATTTTTGATTAGGCATAAGAGAAACAGACAAAAAAATACTTTTGGTGGGTTTTAATAGTTGAGAGCAAATGCTTCCCTCCTCAGATTTGGCACTAACACCGTTAGACAAGCAAAGATTTGGTGAAGTTTCTGTTTTTTTGGCTTGGGAAGGGACACATTAATTAAGTAAGCCCAACTACGAAAGAAGAATGAAAATTATCTACGGTTTACTAGCGGTATTGATTACCGTTTTGGCGATCGCCTTCCATCCACAGGTAACAAATGCCCAAAGTAAATGCGATCCAGCCTACCCAGACGTATGTATCCCATCGCCACCCCCGGATTTAGACTGCGGTGACATTAGCCATCGGAATTTCAAAGTACTACCCCCTGACCCTCACAGATTCGATCGAGATAAAGATGGGATTGGTTGCGAGGCTTAGAGCGCTAGCACTTAAAAGCGACATTAAGCCCTGCCTAGCTAGCTGGGCTTTCCTTCTCAGAAATGTTCATATTAGGGTGACGGTGGGGAAAACTAAACTCATCTTTACTGGGTGCATCATGACAAAGGAACTCTCAGGCGTGCGCTGGAAACGAGTAACATTGACCACTCTCGCTGGACTACTGATAGTTTTGGCGGCAACGACTGCCTACCATCAATGGAGAAAGCAAAATGGCTGGTGCGTGCAATTTTCGCCAGACGGCAGCCAAAAGGTGCTTTATGGAAGTGATTGTGGTTTTTCTAAGTAAAGACTGCTAACTACTTGTTCACATATCTACAAAGTCACAAAATGTGGTAAGTATATCAAAATCGTTTGGGTTAAGACGTTTTAAATACTGAAAAGCCGAAAAAGCCTATGGTGTAATCGTTTGAGCGTTTGCTTGAGTTTAAACTCGCTTAAATAAACACTACAATACGAATATATTAATCAAATCCATCGTAGATTTGGCTAAGGTCAGTTAAAGTTACACTGTTTAAGTCTTAGTAGAGATGAATCTTCCTGATATCCCCTCTCCGTTCAAGCAATGTATTCAAGATGTATCAGAAAACTTGAGAGCTGATGTACTGCTCTTCAGTGCTGATATTGATTATGAAAGCGCTGATGTATTAATTGAGCTTATTAGAGGGGTTAAGAATAGAAGAGAAAATGTTGCTTTAGTACTATCAACATATGGGGGAGATCCAGATGCCGCTTACAGAATAACTAGAATTTTACAAGATAAGTATAAAAAATTCTTTCTTTTAGTTTTTGGATTTTGTAAAAGTGCGGGAACATTAATTGCTCTAGGGGCAGACGAAATAGTAATGTCTGACTTTGCTGAACTTGGACCTCTTGATGTTCAAGTCTATAGAGATGATGATTTTAGAAGAAGCTCAGGACTTGATATTCAACAAGCATTGAATGTGCTTAGTATTCAAGTTTTTGAAGTTTTTGAAACCAGTTTTCTAAGCACAATTAACAGAGGTAGTGGAGTAATTACTACTAAGACAGCGGCTGATATTGCAAGTTCTATGGCTGTTGGATTACTTGCTCCAATTTCTAGTCAAATAGATCCTCTCCGATTAGGAGAGATGAATAGAGTCATGAGTATCGCTCATGAATATGGGAAAAGGTTGAACCCTACAAAACCAGAGACTATAAATAAACTTGTTTCCGGCTATCCATCACATAGTTTTGTGATTGATTATGAAGAAGCAAAAGAACTTTTTGAGGTAGTTAGACGACCCAACGATTGCGAGCAACAACTGGAAAGATTTTTTTCAAAAGCCACTCGTGCATCTGGATCGCAGATGTTGATAAGCGATTTGACAGCTTGGTTAGACCCAGCTTTTGACGAAGGATTAGAGGGAGAGAATCATGGAAGCGAGAATACTGGCATCGAAAATCCGTCAGGAACAGATCAAGGAAACAGCAGAGAGAATGGCGAAGTTCAAAGAAATAGCATACTCACAGGAGCTGATAACGAAGCCCAAGAAGAATAAAATTTCAGACAAAACACTTTTGCAAATACTAATTCAATCTCAACAGTAACTAGTGGACTAGATAAAGCAGAGGGCTGAGAAATTCCAACTTTGAAGAAATCAACTGTTAGCTTTCTTGACATATTGATGCTTATGTTAAGGAACGAAAGTTGTATTACTATGGATGTGCAATCTGTGGACGGCAGGGGAATCGAACCCCTCAGACCGGGATTAGGAGTCGCCACTGGCACCATGCGCCGCCCATGAGAAGCTAGACGATAAACAAAATGTTTTCGTCTAGCTTCTATCTTTGGTTTTAAGCTCTAAGAATCTCTTTGGTGAAGCTTGCAACCTTTACTGCTACAGAAGAACATACATCTGAACACTCAGAGTTGCCTTGAGCGTTTACACCATTGATTTTTTGACCTGACAAATCTTCAGTGAAGGCAATCTTATTAAGTTCGCTGATAGAAGCATAGTCACGAAAATTTTCTTTCTCTGACAAACCTTTTTGTTTCCTCAAGCCTTGGGCTGTAGTACCAAACAGCCCAATATAGGTTTTATTGGTGCAGACTGCATAGCCCTTACCAAAGACCTTATGAAATTTAAGAATGCCAGTAAATTTTCGTCGTGTAATTTTTCCTCGCACTCTAGCATCAAGCCATTCCAGTTCTTGTTGGTTGTCGTTACGCTCTACGAGGTCGGCGGCTAAGGTAATATCAGCATCCAAATAGCGTAAAACCAGTTTGGCTGCGGACTCTCGGTATTTGCGCCCCATAACGCCAGGGAGCAAACCGATGATATATGCCCAACCTTCACGATCTGTAACGGGCGTTTTTCGTTGACGCTTGCCAGTAAATTTGAAGTTCTGACATTTTGTCAGAACTTCAGGAAACTGCTTGGACAGGCGCTTCCAGACATTGTAAGGGTCTTTTTGTTGACCAATTACCTTAATCAAATCATAAACACTGCTCCGTCCGTCAGGAGTACGGCGGATGCCTGCGTTGTCTAGTTCAGGAATCACAGTCTTTAATGTATGTGCCACTTTAGCACCTCCAGAGTAGCTTGATATTTGACCACGTTGAGCTAAGATGGAGGTGTTGAACCTTAACCCCTCCATCTCAAAGATGTGTCCGAGTTACGGGAATCGAACCCGTAGGGCTAGGAGTTGCCACTCCATTGCCGCCTAGCTTGTAACTAGGTGCGCCTACCATTACGCTCAACTCGGATGTTAATAAGAAAAATTTTTATTCAGCTAGGCGGAGGTCTAGCTGTTTTTGCTTTTAAACTACCCATCCCACTCCTCTTGAATATCAGAAGCAACACGATGGGAGGCGAAAATACCTCTTCCTACTTTTTTCCACTTTCCTTGTTCTGCTCCTACCCTTAGCGCAACTGCGATAGAAGATCTGGCACGCTTAAAGTCTTCTCCGGATGTAGTTTCGTACAGAGATTCTGCCACTTCCGTGCTCGTTCTTGGCTCATCATAGGACTCTAGAAGTTTCAGCAGCGCAGTTTCCTGAGTCATTTCTTTAAATTCTGGTTTTATAAAGTCTCTTGGGACAAGTTTTTCTTCGTCCTCGAAGAGCTTTATTTCTTTTTCATCATTCTCTTCATCCAACTCGTCATCTTCATCCAACTCGTCGTGGCCAAACAAGAAATTGAATGTCGATGAAAAATCGCTATTTTCTCTAGACTCAGGAATGTATTCTCTAAACTGAGGTTCTGGCGGGGTGTCTCTAGTGACAGTTTTCACTAGATTTAGGAGGAATGTGTAGTAACCCACGCTTTTCTTCAATCGCATCACAAGTGCTTTAGCTTCATCAATCTTGGGATTTCTCTTTAAAAAATCTTCTGCTTCACTAAGGTCGGCTTTTTTCTCGTTATGCTTTGTAGCGAGCCACTCGATCACTTCTGAGTGTTCTGGTTGCAAAATCTCCATCTAGGGCATTCCACGTCAAGTTGAACGTTGATCCGGGCAACGATTAGATGCTATAATCCTTACAAATAAAGAATCGTGCCTCTCTTTGAATAAAAGAGAAGTCGATTTTAAATATAAGAAAGAGGAGTCGGCGGTCACGTCTCGGGTGTGCAAAATCAGAGAGGATGCCGATTCCTTCTTTTAGGATAGCTGATGGAAAGAAGGATGGTCAATTTTACATTGAAGAAATTTCCCAATTTAGAGAACTTCCTTCTTTACTCTAATTTCTCCAAAGGATATTCAGCCAACATCTCCTCAAAGGGTATCCATCCGTCATCGGCCGTTAAAACGCATTGAACTCCGTCAATGAACATTGAAGCTTCTACTATCTTTTTGGATTTAGCTAGGGGATACCAATCATTGAAGAGATCCAGCTCTACTTTCTGCTCGTAAACTTCGTTTGGCTTCCAGTGATCGCTAACGGCACTGACAAAAAAACCAGACGGGTTATTAGCTCTGTTCTTTAACACAGCTTCTCTTAGAGACTCAAGAGCGATCGCGACGACATCAGAGGGCGCGTCTCGAAGTAGCCGTCTGATGGTTGAATTGAGTTCAACTCCGAGACCTCGAACCTCTGCCTCAAGGTCTGAAATATCTGATGAGAAAATCTGACTAGTATTGCTTGCTGAAACCTGCTGCTTTAGACGGTCGTTCTCAGCCTGTAATCTCCCGATCTGTTGTCGCAGTGAATTGACCTCAATCACCTGCCCATAAGCGACTTCATTCTGCTTTCTCAACATCTTGACTTCAGACTCTAGCTGCTTGATGCGTTCCCGCAAAGTGCGAATTAGTGTGTCTTTAGAGGCATCAGATGCTCGTTGCTTTGGTTCTGGCTTTTGCTTTGTTCTTTGCTGCCGTAACTGCTCAATCCGTTCTTTAATCTCTAATTCCTTGTATAAAAAGGCTTTACTAACATCTGCTGTTTGAGCAACTGTGTTGAAGTTGATAGGCTTACCATCCTTTAGTAATTCCCGGATGCCTTTCTCAACTTTTTCTAGAGCTTCCTGGCGCTTCTTTTGAGCATTTTGGCGTAGACCGTTAACATTACGACTTATTGCCATCAACCTTACCCTCCAGTCCTGCAATTATTTTCTTCAAATTGTTTTTGACGGTTTCGTTCATCTCAACCTGCCGAACCCAACCGTTAGCTTGTGCTTTTTCAATGAGCCTTTCTATTTGCCCAAGTTGCTTCTTGTGTTCTGATAAATACTCTGAGGTCGTCCGAAAATGGGTACAAGTTAGACAGGCATTAGCATGAGGGCACCCCTGAGAAATAGTGGGTAGGGCACAAGAACCATTAGGCAGGGCTTGAGCTTGGATATTGCGTTTAAACCATTGCAAGTCAGCAACCTCAACTTCGGGCGCAATCGACTCAACAATCTGGCCAGCAATGTTAATGACCTTGCCTTGGAACTTGGCGATCTCAGCTTTCATCGTTTTGTCATGAATGAAAGCATAAGTTGCTGTCATTTCAGGTGACTCGTGCCCCAAATAGCGCTGGATGATGTGCTGTGGAACCCCATTGTTGATCATCCGAGTCCCTACTGTATGTCTAAATTGGTGCATCTGAAATCGCCACAACTTGCCACTTTCGTCGCAGATATTATGCTTTTTAGCTAAATTATTAAGGAATCGTGCAAAAGATTCACGAATCATCGGTTTTGGTCTTGGTCGAAACCCTGAAGGGCCACTAAAACTTGAGCAGAATAGATACTCATAGGAATCGCCTAAATGCTCTTGAATATAGCAGCGTTGCTCCTGAATAACTCGAACAACTTCTCGACTAACAGGAATGGTAAGTTCCTTTTTCATCTTGAATTGGTAGTACCGTAGGAACCAGTCACCCGCTTTGTCTTGCAGCAGGCAATCAGGCTTTAAGTACAGTAGTTCAGAGACCCGCATTCCACATTCAATAATGACCAATGTCATACGCATGACGGGTTCTGGCAGGTCATCAATATAGGCGGTGAGCTGAGCCATGACACCTTCTGGAATGTATCTAGGTAAGGCTTTAGGTCGCTTGGGGTAATCCTCTTTGCGAATCAAATACCTTATGACAGGCAACCATTCGTTTTGATAGCAAAGGTCTAAGAAATCCCGCATATTACATAGGAAATGCGATATAGTGGTTGGCTTTGAATGTTTAGCTGCCAAGTAAGCCAGAAAATCAATAATGACAGCTCGGTCTAGTTGCGTTGGTTCAAGCGATGGGTATTGTTCGCTCAAGAAATCGGAAAACTTTTTGAGTGATCCTAGTTTGTTCAGGGCAGAACTAAAGCTTTGCGTACTTAGTGTCAACTTGATATACGCCTTTGCTGGCTTAAGCAACCAAGACTGGGAAATACCCTTGAAATTCAAGGTGTAGGCTTGCTTTCCCTTGCCTGGATCAATACCCAATCTTCGACAATCCCAAATTTCCTTTTGGTATTCATCTTCAGGATTAATGTCGAATAACTTAACTATTTGGGGAATAAAAACACGATTACAACTTTTGCAACGATATTGTTGGTTGCCAGAGCTGCGATGCTTGCCCCCTTTAATGCAATTTTTGCTACCGCAATGAATACATAGGACTGAACCTTCTATTGATTTTTGCCTATGTGGATAAGCTCTCTTCTGAATCTTTTGTTGTGTTGACATCTGTTCGGCTCTCTAAATATTTTTGATACTCGTGTTTCATGTCTTCGTTGGTGACATGAACGTAGGTGTCTATAGTCGTCTGGATGCTGGCGTGCCCCAGTCGCTTCTGGACATATGCCATTTCCACTCCCTCACGGATCAACTCGGTCGCGTGAGTATGTCTGAGCATGTGAGGGTGAATCGCGATGCCAGTCTTCCTCTTGAGCCGATTGAATAAGTCCATGGCAGTGCCGTAGGTCATTGGGGCACCAATCCTGCCTTCCCAAAGGTTTACAAACACGTAGTCGCTTAGATCGTCGCCCAGTATTTCCATAAACTCTTCTTGCAAGTACTGACTGTAAAGCCCCATCAACTCTTTTGTGACGTGAATTGTATTCGGATCTTTGCTTTTTGAGCGAACCCCGTTTGCGTTATTGGCTCTTGGCACAATTTGAATCTGATTGTCCCAAGACTGAATGTCTTCGTGGCGAAGTCCTAATGCTTGCCCTATACGTATTCCGCTTTCGTGAAGCAAGCACAGCAAAAACTTATCTCTAACTCGGTGACAGGCATCAAAAAGCTGCTGTACCTGTTCTTGAGAAACTGTTTTTGGTGTGCGTCTTGGAACCTTAAGTTTTAGTAGTCTTGCTTGGGTAGGTTTGCCTTTCGTAATGTGATGCAAGAAGCCTTTGTATCTTCGACCTGGCATGACGCGAGATCTATAAAGAGGGATATGAGGCACCTTGCCAGCCTTTTCGTGGAAGTCGTAGAGCATACAGACTGAAGTCAAAATCGCGTTGACAGTTGATTCGGTTCTTTTTGCTTCTTGCTCATGAATCGAAAGCACGTCTTTAGGTGCTGGGATTCTAAGCCACGACATGAAGTCGGCAAGTTCAACTACATTGATCGCTGCCCAATCTAAATCCCTGCTTTGCAAATATTCCCAATACAGCTTGAGATGAAATGCATAAGCTTTGACGGTGTTAGGGGAACGCTCAATATTTCGCAAGTAAGTCAGATACTCTTCAACTGGCTCAACTGGCAAAAAGTCATCTCCTAGCACCGTCCAAGTTACTTGCTCAGATGGAAGTCTAACTCTCTGTACCTTCACTTTGTAGACGTTGATTACTTTAAAGAAGGGCTTTTAAATATTGTTCCACAAAGAAGTGATTTAAATTATAATTTGTTGTTGTTTACTATAAAGATTTTAGAAAGAAGGCTGTTGTTAACACCCGTCGGCAGCACAATCAAGGCATCTTGCTGATCTAGGAGACTGCGAACAATCTCTCCCTGCGGTGAACGAAAGCTGTCATAGCCCCAGATTCTTTTAAACTCCGCAAGAACAGCATCCCACGACGTTTTTTCAGAATTATTAGCAATCATTAGTAGGCACCTGCTTTAAGGTTTTCGCACTTCAATGTTTGGCGACGATCTAAAACAGTTATAACCTCAAGTTTTCGGGGTGGGGTTTTGTGACAGCCTACTAATTTACTACAAGATGGAAGTCAAAAACAGGAGAAGCTAAGAAGTAGCGATCGCGGCTTATCAATTCTAAAACTTTCCGTTTTAGATCCCCGACTTCTTGAAGAAGTTGGGGATCTAAGCAACCAACTTATTTTACTTCGTCGCTACCACGGCAATATTCCAACTCATCCGCTTCATCAAGGGTAGCTTTTTCAGAAAACCATCTATTTTTTCTAATCGCCGATAATTTGGCTTCAGCCTTTCCTGTTCAATAATAATTTTTTTCCAGTAACGCTCCTTATTTGGATTGACTTTTTCTATCAAATAAAAGCGCAGGAAAATCCATAATGTTGCTATCCAAAAGGTATCATAGTCTGTCTTTGTAAAAAGGGTTTTAATGTAGTTAACGATATTAATATCTAGTGGCGTTTCATCTTCCGTTCGCACTTCCGTTGCCATGCGTCGGTAGACATTAATTACAGGATTGTGCTTTAAAGGGTCCCAAAAACAAGCTTTTCCACCGGGTTTGAGAACGCGGTGCATTTCTTTTAAGGCGATTTTGGGGTCGGGGATGTGGTGTAGTAAGTTTGAGGCGTAGACGATGTCAAAGGTGTTGTCGGGAAAGTCTAACGCCATCGCGTTTGCCGTGCGTCCTTCAATTTGCACCCCGTTGGCGGCAGCGAGTTGCAATGCCACTTCCACCATGCCAGGGGAGTAGTCTGTTGCTACGCAACGCGCTCCTTTTTTGGCAAAATAGACGCTATTTTCCCCCGCACCACAACCCAAGTCTAGAAGTAATTTCCCTTGAATATTCCCTAGTTTGCGGAGGATAAAGCGATTTTCTGGGGCTGTGCAGGCTTCAAAGTAGTCGGCGACTCGAATACCATCGATATCAATAGCCGCCGCCCAGGCATCGTGAAAGCGTCGCTCTTTTTCTAGGGTGTCGTCTTGCATTGGTGTTTCTTGCTAATTTGTTTAATCTAAAGCGATATTATTGATTATTTTGAGTTAATACGGCAAGGGAATTAATCTCCAGCGCACAATCATCAATTAAATCATTTTTGTTGTCTCTTAAAACTTCAAGCAGTAAGTATGCGGGGTTTTGACCGCGAATGGCTAGCTTAAAACGGGATGAATTATCCGGAGAATATTGGTTTTCTAGGGAGCTAATTGTATCGGCGCGTTGGTTGAGGAGTGTCAACCTGAGAGAGCTTTTTTGAGCGCAGTTATTCCGAAACATAACTGTACCAGTAACTTCAACATTTTCTGGCAGCGAACCCAGATACAGGAAGGATATTGTATCTTGTTGATCGAAGGGTAAAGAATCGCGATCGCCAGGAGAAATTACTACCCTGTAGGTGTTGTCTGGATTTTTGCTAATGGAAGTCTTATCCAACGGCTGACTCAAAAGCATCCAGTCTATCTGTAGACCGGGTTGTTCACCAATTTGCTGCTGCATGGCGTCGAAGGTTCGCACGGCTGTTTCCAGCACAGTTGGATGGGTGCGCTGATAAAGGTTTACTGTGACATTGTTTGAGAGGGTAAACTCTACAGGTAGTGGCTTAAAATCCTGGGCAATTTCCCAATTTTGGGTAAAGGCATCAAACACGACCTTAACAACATCTTGTTCTCCACTCCGCACAACTTGTTCGTCGGTGGGCAAAATTTGTTGAAAAGGAATAGGAACTACCACATATTTTGCCTGTAATAGTTGTTCTAGGGGATAAAAATCGCGAGAATCAATTTCTGGAATTCTCAAAATATTTAATCTACTTTCCTCTCGCCCGTACAGTGTCTGTTCAGCCGTAGTTACAACACTGGGATTAAGGAAGCTGGAAGCCGCTACAACAGAAATAGGTTCTCGATTTGGGGCTAATTGACGCAGGTAATTAACGAGTTGCAGGACTTCATCGTAGTCTTGGCGCACGAGAGGTGAGAAATTAGCGGCAAATAGGGGACGCACAGAATTGGTGAATGTCCCCATTGGAGTCAGTCCCATAATGACATTGCAGACCAGATAAAGACTCGCCGCACCTAATATCAAGGTGCGTGTTTTACCTGGGAACATACGACCGATTGTCCAGATAAAGCAGGCAATCCCCAGCACTACAAAGGGCGTGATATGTAAGGTGTAGTGTATGTAGCCATAACGAAGTAGGACTAGCCACTCAATCAACCCCAGACTGCCAAACAGTACGATAAACGTCGTGGCGGGAAGGTTGACTCGACGGGTAAGGATACCCGCAGAAAATCCCAAAATTACGAGCATCCAGACTACCCAGCCATAGAAGGAGGCGTAACGTTGTACAACGTCGCTAAAGGTTAGGCTCCAAGCAGCGTGGAGAGTGCCATAATCAACGGTCAGGGCACGGTAGGTAAATTTCCAGGCAAAAGTGATTAAAGTGGCGAAGCTAATTGCCGCGATTAGACTAATTTGGACAATACTTTTCAGCAAATGCTGCCAAGCTCTACGCAGATTTAGCTGCACCTCGGCAGAAAAAACCAGCAAGTACTGTAGAGTCATGGCACCAAAAAAGGCAATGGCGCTGTAGGCAAAATGGCGGCGAAATAGGGCGGATGCGCCCAGCAAAAATCCAATTAGGGGAATTTGCCACCAATGCTTGAGTTTGACATCCTGTAGGTACGCTAAAACGGCAAGGGAAATCAGGAGAATGCCGCCGATGTCAGGGTAGCCACGAAGCAATGGTGCCCAAACGGCTGGGACTAATAAGGTCAGGAATGCTGTTGACCAAAAAACTGCCCGTGGATGTATCGGTATTAGCTTAGTGGCGATCGCTCCCATGACTAAGCTAAAGGGTAGCAGATAAACTAAGGCGAGGCTGACGATAAAGACGAGACGGGACTCGCCAAAGGCTAAGAGGAACGGCAGCAACGGAACAGCATAAAGCAAGTTGTAGTTGGTAGCAAGAGACGCTTGTAGTTGCTGTATTGCCTCAGTTGGGGATTGTCGCCAAGAGCTGACAAATGATGTGGCTTTGTTTTGATAGGCTACCCAGTCCCAAAAATAGAAGTAATGCTCATGGGATACATACAGAACTGGGAGGATTACGACAATCAGCGCCAGTGCCGTAAAAAAGACGATGCTGGCAGGAAATTTCGGGAGAAACGTCCGCCAGCGTCGAGAACGTGACATAGAGTCAAGCTTATTCTACAGAGGTCTGAGCAACGGCTGGTTCGGCTACGCTTGATTTGTTGCCTTGGGGATTATCCTTTTGTAATTCAGCGCCCTTCTGTAACGCGGCATACAAGCGGTTCAAGGCGTTCACATAGGCTTGAGCAGAGGCGACGATAATGTCCGTATTCGCCGCATGACCGGAATATACCCGCTCGTTGTGCCGCAGGCGAATCGTGACTTCCCCAAGGGCATCAATACCAGCTGTGACTGACTGTACGGAAAACTCAATCAGTTCATTCGGCACATTTACCACTCGGTTGATTGCCTTGTAGACGGCATCCACCGGGCCCGTACCAATCGCCGCATCCATCAACTCTTCGCCTGTAGGGGTTCTCAGGGTGACGGTGGCGGTAGGACGGGCTTTGTCGCCGCAGGACACTTGCACTAACTCTAAGTGGAACAGTTCCGGGGCTTGGCGGATTTCGTCGTTAACGATCGCCTCTAAGTCCCAATCGGTAATTTCCTTCTTCTTATCCGCAACGTCTTTGAAACGCAAAAAGGCTTTATTCAATTCATTTTCAGTTAGCTCAAAGCCCAACTCTTTCAAGCGAGTACGGAAGGCGTTACGCCCGGAGTGCTTGCCCAAGACAATCAGATTGTCATTCAAGCCAATCGACTGCGCGTCCATAATCTCGTAGGTGAGCTTATTTTTGAGGACGCCATCTTGGTGAATACCCGACTCGTGAGCAAAGGCATTTGCCCCAACAATTGCTTTATTGGGCTGGACTAACATCCCGGTGAGGTTAGATACCAAGCGGGAGGTTTTGTAAATCTGGCGGGTGTCGATGTTGGTTAGCGGTTCCTCCGACTCTGCCGGAAGTCCCAAGAAGGGGCTGTAGTATTGCCGACGGACGTGCAACGCCATTACCAACTCTTCTAGGGCAGCATTCCCTGCCCGTTCGCCAATGCCGTTGATGGTGCATTCGAGTTGTCGTGCGCCATTCTTAACGGCTTCTAGGAAGTTCGCCACCGCTAGGCCCAAGTCATTATGACCGTGGACGGAAATAATTGCTTCGTCGATGTTGGGGACGTTCTCTTTGATGCCGCGAATTAAATCTCCGAACTCGCTGGGAGTCAGGTAGCCCACGGTATCGGGAATATTGATGGTTTTGGCACCCGCTGCGATCGCTCGTTCTACTACTTGGTATAAATACTGTGGGTCAGAACGCGCCGCATCCATCGGAGAGAATTCTATATCGTCCATAAAGGTTTTGGCATAGGCGACCATTTCTTCGGCGATCGCTAATACCTCAGCTCTGGATTTTTTGAGTTGATACTCCAGGTGAATATCTGAAGTGGAAATAAATGTATGAATGCGACCATGAACGGCTGGCTTCAGCGCTTGGGCGGCGGCTTCAATATCGGCTTTGATTGCTCTTGCCAAACTACAGATGACCGGGCCTGTCTCGGTTCCCACGGTCTTGGCGATCTTTTGTACCGCCTCAAAATCTCCGGGGCTAGCAAACGCAAAACCTGCCTCAATCACATCCACTCCCAGTCGCGCCAGTTGCCGCGCGATGATAAGTTTCTCCTCGACATTCAGGGTGGCTCCTGGGCATTGTTCGCCATCGCGGAGGGTGGTGTCGAAAATAATGATGCGGTCTGGTGGGAATTGCTTATTCATCGCAGGTTTAACCGACATTGAGGAAATTACAGTCCTTGGTTAACAACAATAACTTATCTCTTAACTAATTCACTACAACCTAGTACTCAGTTTTTTCGATCTCTTGGCGCATATCATTTAAATCAATATAGCGGTCGGTCGCATTTCGCAGCTCTCTGGCGATCATCCCTTCTGTAGAAACTACTGTAATGTGAGTATTTTTTGACCGTAATAATTCTATTGCTCGTTCAAAATCACCATCACCACTAAATAAAATTACTTTGTCATATTGCTCAACTGTATTAAACATATCAACAACAATTTCTATATCTAAGTTAGCTTTTTGAGAATAACGTCCAGAATTATCGTCATAATATTCTTTAAGAATTTTTGTACGTACTGTATAACCCAGGCTAATTAAAGCATCTCTAAATCCTCGTTGATCTTGGGGGTCTTTTAAGCCTGTGTACCAAAATGCGTTGACTAGCGTGATATGAGGTTCTTTTTTGAAATAGTCTAAAACCCGTCGGGGATCGAAAAACCAGCCGTTTTTTTGCTGTGCATAGAACATATTGTTCCCGTCTACAAAAATAGACAGGCGGTTCATTGGACAAGGCATACAACTAAGACCTAAAATATGTTAAATTTAACGTAATCCCTTATTTTAGCAACTTTTATCTAAGCAGTTAGTAATAGTTATTCATTCATAAAATATTCTGGATTTTGCTTAGATTTTTGAGTTTATCTCCCTTTCTCCTTTAGTTAATCTGCTCGAATAACCTTAATTGATTTTGTATAGCTCGATCAACACCGTGAGTAACACAGCCGCGTCACTATATGTTCTCTATTCACTCTACATTTAATCTGTAGCTTTAGGTTAGACCCAACAGATCAGCAGAGGACACACCTCCTCAACTGAAGTAGGAACACCAGTCACTCCAACTACCTGCGTAGAGCTTGCCCTTATCAATTCCTGCCAGTTCCAGGGAAAGGAGATTGACACAAGCCGTTACGCCAGAGCCGCAGTAGACGAGAATTTCTGCTTTTGAGTCAATGTAAGCCCAGCGTTGTTTTTGCAAAGCGATCGCCTGCAAATAACCTTGCTCATCTGTAACTTCCTTCCAAGGATAGTTGACGGCTCCCGGAATATGACCTGCCATCGGATCAATCGGTTCGCGCTCTCCCAGGTAGCGATCGCGTTCCCGTGAATCTACCAAAGCCACCGTCGGTAAGTCTTTTCGTGCCTTTACAGTTTCCATATCCACCACATGTTCTGCTCGCAGTTGCGGCACAAACTGTCCGGGTTGTGGTGGAGTTGGCTGCTCCGTTACCGGATATCCTGCTCCCAGCCAAGCCCCCCAACCGCCATCAAGCAACGCCACCTTGTCATGTCCCAGGTAACGGAGTAGCCACCAAAGACGCGCCGCAAAGGCAAAGCGAGCATCATCGTAGGCAACCACCAAGGTTTCCCCAAAATTCACGCCCATTGCTGCCAACTTGATTGCCAACTGCTCGGTATCTGGCAAGGGATGACGACCCCCATGTTGCTCAACCGGGCGAGAAAGGTCTTGATTGAGATCGAGGTAATAGGCACCAGGAATGTGGCTCGTTAGATACTGTTGCCGTCCCCATTCTGAATCGGCAAGAGCAAAGCGACAATCTACAATCACCACTTGCGGATCGTCCAAATGTTCCCTGAGCCATTGAGCAGAAATCACAAAATTTGTCATTTAGTTATTAGTTATAGAAGTTGATTGCCCGCTCTGTAATTTTTTAGTTAATTGTAATTTTATTTGGTAGCTATATTACAAATTTTAACTGGCTATAGCAGTCTGATATGAGTTATCAGATGATATCACCTCAGATACCCAATTTCTTAGAAGGAACGCACCTTCACGAAGTAAATTATTAAATGATAGAAGACTAATCCTTGGTATAAAACCCGGCAAATCCACTGTAAAACGTAGCGGCTTATGGTGATTGTTCTTTCACAAATAAATAGACTTCAGAGCGCTGATAGCGCAGTTGAAAAGATTTGTTCTGAGTGAGTTGTTCGATCAAGTCGTCGGTGAACTCTGGGGTATTTAGCCAGCCGGGGTAACGGCGATTGAGCAATACATAATCAATCTTGGCAAGGTCAACAGATGCGGCGGCTGTGACATCGGCTGTTGGTGTATCTTGGAAAGTTAGCTTAAGAGTTGGGCGGTGGCTTAAGTGGGGAGCAATATTGTTGGTGGTGAGAACGCCGCCGGGGGTTTGAATGTGGGCGATCGCTTCCCGTGTCGCTTGCCAGGTATCGAAAGTTTTGGGGTAACTTGACCAAAAATAATGTTGGTTGCCCATGTATAAAAGCGCTAAAAAAGACCAGATAATGGGGAGCGATCGCGTTTTTACCCATCCTTTATTCAGCCATCCTTCACCCGCCGCCAGCGTCGATATAACTGACAAAAACAAAAACGGCACCACCGGGATAGAGTACTGAAATCCCAAATCTCTTTGATAGGGAACATCCGACAAAATATTCAGCCCCAGCATGGGTAGGGCACTGAACAACGGTGCTAGATGCCGAGGCGAGAGTCCCCAAATCACCGGGAAGATTAATTTAATCAGATATTTAAAGCTATCCCAGATATCAATCCGCTCCCAGACTAGCCACGGCTGCAACACCAGGTTTTTCGCCATCTCTGGAACCGAGTCTCCCAAATAGCTGTAACGATGAACCGCTGCTGGTTCGCTACCGCTAAAGGTGGGAATCATCCACTGCATCACAACCAAAAACCAGGCAACACCTAAAAATAAAGCGATCGCTCCACAACGACGCCGCCTTTCAAACAGCAGCAGCCACACTCCCATTGCCATGATCGTCAGAGAGAGAACCGCCTTACAGCCCAAGACAAAGATTACTCCCAAAGTAAACCACCCCAACTGATTGCGTCGGGCTGCCAACAGGGTAGCCAACAGCACCGGGAGTGCCATCACCTCTGGGTGAAAATCAAATAAATTGACATTGAAAACGACTGGATACAACAGATAAACAGCGGCAAGCATGACCGCTTGTTGCTCTTTAAGTCCCGCCTGACGTGCCAGTCCCCAAATCGGTAAAGCCCCCAAGCTCAGAGCGATCGCTTGTACCGCCAACAGCCAATGCACATTAGGAGAAATTTTGTATAGCAACCCTAAGGGATAAACCGCCCAAGCTGCATGATTGCCCAGATGATGAAACCCTAAGATCGAAGAAATGGGGGACTGTCCTTGAGCGATCAGATAAACAACCTGGTCATAAATCCCCAAATCAAACGCCCCAGAGTGAAATAGCGCATGTCTCAGACTACTACAGGCAAAATAAATCAAGGTACTGACACCGATCATCAATGGCAAGGTATCTGGCTTCAAGATTTTGTCTTTCATTGTCTTCGACCTGATCTAATGGAGCTGTATGGAACACACCAATGAGCTGGCGATCGCAAATGAGGAAGTGTTGACGCCAGTTATCTTGGATGAAACTCTATTCTTCAGCACTCAGGACAGCTTGTTAAGACCGAGGCAAAAATCCTGACTCTCAGGTCGAGGAGGGTGGATCTTGAATCTCATTTGTTGTGACTTTGGATAGAGAAATGTCCTTACTGGTGGTGAGAAAAGACGCATCTAAACCTTTGTCATAGAGAGGGTTATTTTCTAGCACCGTTGGCACAGGGACTGGAAACGCCAATGATTCGTTGGGAGTATTTTTTGCCTCCAGTGCTGTTAGGCGGTAGGCGAGATGCTGGATAATTTGGCTAACTTCACCCAAGGTTTGGGTAAGACTTTTCACCTTTTCTTGCAAATGGAGCACGGCGGCGGGGTTGGTGGCTAAATCCTCTAAGGGTGATGATGTCTCGTCTATACCCATTGCCTGCTCGTTCAATGCGTCCAACTTTGTCTCTAGCTGCTGCACCCGTAGGGCTAAGTTTTTGTCTTCACTAGTTGGATCGCTCTTGATGCCTAGCGCTGACTTCAGCAAGGTCAAGCCATACTCACTGCTGCTGATGCCCTGCACTTTAGCTTCCTCCTCAATCCTTTGAAGAAGTTCTGAGGATAGACGGATCGTCATCGTTTTATCCAGATTTTTTTTAGCCATATCTAGCTTTATCCGTTTTGCACACTGAATTGTAGTGAAATTGGGGATGTCATCAGCACCGAGCGAGTTCGCCTCTGTACAAAATAACTGTTTTTTGGGGAGCAGTGACTCTTAGAGAAGCCATCTCGCCTATTTATCACTTCATAGCTCTGCAATAGAAAAAACCCTGGTGAAGGTACACTAGGGCATCAAGTAGTGAAGCAGTTGAGTTAATCCACAGAACTTCTAAGCGGTGTTGGTAATGACGCGATCGCCGCGTCACCTCTTTTTAAAACGATGCTTTAAGCACCAGGCATAGTGCCAGTTGAGCTATTACCAGCACCTCCTTCTGGCTTGCGATGCCATTGACCGCCCTCGCCTTCGGAATAGCTATTTTTCACCGAGTTCCAGGCGACTTGGGAGGCAGCTTCCTCACTCATGCCATCAGAAGACGCCGCATTAAAGGCTGCCATGAAAATCTGTTGAGCACCTTGAGGCAGCTTTTCTTTTACTTCATTTGGCAACTCTTCAGCTTGTTTGTAGGGCATATTCACGCTCCATCCGATTACTAACGTTATATATCAATCAAATAGTGCAAGAAAAGTCATAAAAACATCTCTCTATGGGTGCAACAAGTGTTATTTCCTCATTTTTGGCTATTAAGAAGGCAGCAGGATGTTTCGGTTTTCCAAAATTTTGCCATAGCCCCCAACCTACAAGTCAGCAACACCGAAAAACTTAAACCCACCATAAACATCTCCTAACCGGGGTCAGAGAAAATAACACTAGGGGAGCTTGCTTTTGTCAACTAATTCTGGCGTTCATGCTCCTCTGACACCTTTGTTCCGGATACTGACAGGACCAACAAAGAACCCAATGCAGACTACATCTGGGTTCTTTTTTTTATCCCCCGCTCCTGTCAAAACCGAGCAACTAAGTGCCTAGCCGCTGATCTCACCCCAATGCGGCGGCAAACTTGTCTGTCGCTTCAATTAGACAGGAGCGAATACCCGGTTCGCTCATCGAGTGTCCTGCATCTGGAACGATAATTAATTCTGTTTCTGACCAAACCTGATGTAGTTCCCAGGCTGATATTGTCGGACAGACCACATCGTAGCGTCCCTGAATGATGGTTGCCGGAAGGTGACGGATGCGATTGACGTTATCTAGTAGTTGGGTTTCTGGCTCAAAAAACCCCTTGTTGACGAAGTAGTGGCATTCTATGCGAGCAAAGGCATCGGCAAACTGACTCTCCCCAAACCTATGCATCAAATCAGGACTGGGTAGAAGTTTACTGGTGCTGGCTTCCCAAATGGACCAAGCACGAGCGGCTTCTAGTCGAGTTTGAGGATCTGGGCTAGTCAAGCGTTTGTAGTAGGCACTCAGGAAGTCAGAACGTTCGGTGATAGGAATCGGTTTAACATAATCCTCCCAAGCATCTGGAAACAGGTAACTCGCCCCTTCTTGATAAAACCAATGCAATTCTTTTTGTCTGAGCATAAAAATGCCGCGTAGGATTAGTCCCAGACAAGGTTGAGGGTGGGTTTGGCTATAGGCAAGGGATAGGGTACTTCCCCAACTGCCGCCAAAAACGACCCATTGCTCGATGTTTAAATGCTGTCGCAGTTTTTCAATATCGCTTACTAAATCCCAGGTGGTATTTTCCCGTAGTTCTGTATGGGGGGTACTGCGACCGCAGCCTCGTTGGTCAAACAGGATAATGCGCCACTTTTCTGGGTCAAAGTATTGGCGAAAAAATCCTTGACTACCGCCACCGGGCCCGCCGTGGAGAACGACGACAGGTAGACCCTGAGGATTGCCAGATTGTTCAAAGTAGAGCCGATGCAGTTCAGAAACTTGTAAGGTTCCTTCTTGATACGGTTCGATGGCTGGGTACAGTTCTCGCATGGCGGTAGTGTTTTGTGTTGCTTGTGTCATCGGTCATTAGTGTCTTGACCAATAACTTTAGCAACGAGTACGGATGGGATTGGAAAATTAGGTGTTTTCAGGTTTGGAATCAAAACTTCAGATGACTCGCCAGCGTTATTTTTTTCTTTTCCTTGCCTTATTGGCGATCGCGCTTTCTTGGTGGGGCATTTTTACAGGACGGGCGGGGTTAGTGGTGCGTTCTTTAGAACGAGAGGGTGTACCGCTGCTCTACATGGCACCCCAGGCTCCTGTAGAAAAGGTGCCGGGGGTGCTTGTCGCCCATGGCTTTGCGGGGTCAAAGCAATTAATGCAGGGCTACGGGCAGGTTTTGGCACAAGCGGGTTACGCGGTGATGTTGTGGGATTTTAGCGGTCATGGGGCGAATGGAACCCCCCTGGGTGAGTGGTCGTCCCTCCAGGGTGACTTGGAGGTGGCAAGGGCAGGGTTGCTAGAACAACCAGAGGTTGATGCGACTCGCTTGGCACTGCTGGGTCACTCGATGGGAGGTGGGGCGGTGATGAGTGCAGCTATTGAGGATGTTGAGCAGTTTGCCGCTACGGTGGCAATTTCAGCGACAACGGCGGCAGTGACGCCGACTGCGCCCCGTAACCTGATGTTACAAATCGGCGCTTGGGAAGGGCGTTTGCTCCCGTATACGAAGGAACTATTGGCGAAAGCGGGGGGAGAAAGCGATCGCTTGGCGCAGGGACGGGGGCGATCGCTTGTTGTGGTTCCGAATGCGGAACACATTACGATTTTGTTTCGCGATCGCTCGCACCAAGCGGCGAAAAGTTGGCTCAATGGGACGTTTAATCTCTCTCCTAGCAGCAAGTATGCAGACCGTCGTCTTGTTTGGTATGCCTTGCACCTAATGGCTTGGCTAGCTACCGGAGTTATCGTTGCCCCAGTTTTGATTAAATCTGAGGGGGCTGGCGATCGCCTCAATGGATTTCGACGCTGGGGCGGTTTAATTATTTCGCCGCTTTTAGGGAGTGGTGTCTTGGCGTTAATCACGGGTGTTGTGGAACTGCCAAATTTGGGTGGCTTGCTTGTTGGGAGTACGGTGGGGGTGTGGTTCCTCATTGCTGGGAGCATTTGGTTGGCTATCCTCTGGAAACTGCCGCGCCCGACGCTTCGGGGTGTGGGGTTAGGGGTGCTATTGTTTGCGCTGCTTTGGGTGGCTTTTGGGCTGATGGGGCAGGTGGTCTGGTTGCAATGGTTGCTGATTCCACAGCGCTTGCAGCTTTGGCTCGTCTTGTCTGCGATGTGTTTTCCCTGGTTTCTGGCGGCGGGGGTGGCGCAACCGCAGCAGAGGTTTGGCAGCCGTTTAGGTTGGTGGTTTATGGAAAGTCTGGCGCTAGTTGTGGGGCTGGTTTTGGCGCTATTTTGGGTGCCGGGGTTGGGTTTTGTGTTTTTGTTGCTTCCGGTTTTTCCGGTACTGATGGGGATTCTTTCGGTGGCGGCGGCTTTTTTGGGGGAGGCTTGGGGTTATGGGGTGGGGAGTGCGCTGTTTTTTGGTTGGATACTGGCGGCGGTTTTTCCTTTGGTGGGATCGGGGTTTTAAACGGGATGGGGAAGCAGGGGGTGGGGTATTTAACTGAAGGGTGAGAAGATTCTCTCTTCATCAGTCTCTATTAGAAAGTTATGGGTGTGACGGCTTGTTTCTATGCTTGGGGAAAAACCCGGATTGGGGGGACTTGCCCCCCCAGACCCCCCCATTGGGAGCGCAGCGCCGCCCCCAAGCCCCCCGCGCAAGGGTTGATCGCTGAATGGCTATAGGAATGGTGAAATGGTGAAGCTTGAGTTGGCGGGGGGTTTTGGTTCGGTTTTGGGAGGTTTACAAGCTTACGGAATCTTTGTGACTCTTTTTTTGAGGGTTGGGGGAGCGATGTAGGGGGGCTGTTAGATGAATGTTGGTGTCAGGTGTGGGAAATCGCTCAGAAAGTTGATGTTTGGGAGATTGAAGGGGCGATGGTGTATTTGAAGCTGGCGTTGACGGCGGTGATTTGGGGGGGGACGTTTATTGCAGGGCGGGTGGTGATGCAAAGTATGGAACCGTTTTCGGCGGCGTTTTGTCGGTTTGCGATCGCCTCTTTTTGCTTGTTTTTCCTGACTCGTCAATTGGAAGGGGGTTTACCGAAGCTGAAGCTATATCAATTTGTGCAGGTGACGCTTTTGGGATTGACGGGGATTTTTATCTACAATGTCTGCTTTTTTTGGGGGTTGAAGTTGATTACGGCTAGTCGGGCGGCGTTGATTATTGCCCTCAATCCGATCGCGATCGCTATTGGTTCGGCGGTGGTGTTTGGAGAAAGACTCACACCGTTAAAGTTACTGGGAATCGTTACGTCTTTGCTGGGTGTGGTGGTGGTGATTGCTAGGGGCAGTTTGACGGTCTTATTTGCTAGCGGTTTGGGTTGGGGTGAAGTGTTTTTGTTTGGCTGTGTCCTCAGTTGGTGCGCTTTTACTTTAATTGGCAAACAAACGATGCAAGTCCTCTCTCCTTTGGCAACAACGACCTATGCCTGTTTAATTGGTGGCATCGCGTTGTTATTTCCGGCTTTGGGAGAAGGGTTAATGGGTGAGTTGACGCAGTTTTCTCTTGTAGCTTGGTTGGGAATACTGTATTTGGGGTTTTTCGGCTCGGCGGTGGGCTTTAGCTGGTACTACGAAGGGTTAAAGGCAATTGGGCCGGCAAGAGCTTCCATTTTCATTAATTTAGTACCTGTATCGGCGGTTCTTCTAGCCGCTTTGTTATTGGATGAGGAACTAACGCCGACGTTAATCGCGGGAGGTGCTTTAGTGGTGACGGGGGTTTTTCTGACGAACAGGAAATAAGCTGATCCAGGTCTTTTACTCGTTCTGTTTGGCAAACTCAGAAGGGGGGCGATCGTTACTCCACGCCCACCACACGTAACCACATTGACACTGATAAAACTCTTGCCATTTTTTGCGATACTCTTCTGTCATCACTGGGCTACGGCGGTTAATCCAAACTTTCTCTTGCTCGGCAGAAGACGCTCGACAACTGGGACAACAAAACGTTAAGGCGTGAGTGGCTGGCTCGATCCATTTTGGGGGAACGGGGGAAAACGCATCCATTGGAAAAACCTTTTAGTTAGTCATTGGCTAAAACTGTTGACAAATCAAATCCGCAAGCTGTCTAGTGCTTATTCTAGGGTGCTTACACAGGATCTAGCATTTCTGATTCAAGAGGTGGGAGGCTTTGTTTTGCATCAACCACACCAGGGTAAAGAGGCGCAGGCTTCGACGTGAGACTTCGGCGTGAACTTAGTCGAACGCTCAGTCGAACGCTCAGCCGAACGGGGGAGGGGAGGTTATCCTGGGTTTTGGTGCGATGGCTTTTGACTCAGTAGTATGATTCCTCTTGAGGGAATGCTTTACTTTTGAGAGATTGGCATTTCTTCATTAACTAGAGTTGACGCTGACGATGAATCCCGATCCTGAAATTCGCCGCCTCCTTGATCTCATGCCTGCTTCGGGTCGAATGTTGACTAAGATAATCAGCAAACCGCAGCAGCCGACGGTGATTGAAAGTCCGTTTCCGCTACCCTGGAACCCGGAACGACCGATTTATATCAATTTTGACTTATGGCGTCAGTTATCTAAGCCGCAACGAGACATGCTGCTGTTACATGCTGTGAGTTGGTTGATTGGAATTAAGTGGTTTAAGCCAGATTTGTATCAAGGCGTTGTTCTGGCGGGGTTAGTAGGGGGAGTGGTGGAACTGGTGCAGGGGGATGCGGTAGGAGTTGTGGTAGCGACGGGATTGAGTGCGGTAGCAGGGACGCAACTCTGGCGTTCTACTCGTAGTTCTCAAAAATATTTAGAGGCGGATGCGGCGGCGATTAAGGTAGCTGTGCGGCGCGGCTACAGGGAAACAGAGGCGGCGACTGGTCTTTTGTCTGGTATTGAAGCGGTAGCACAAATTGAAGGGCGTCCGGGCTTGAATTTTATTGAGTTAATCCGTTGTCAAAATCTCCGGGCGATCGCAGGTCTTTCTCCTCTCAGTGTCCCCGAAACCATCAAGCAAGAGTAGGACTTGTAGAGGCGGGTTTTGCCTATCTGATTTCGCTTTGAGAAAAAACCTTTCGCCAAGTCTTTTTAAGAGTTTAAATAAAGTTAATAAGTGTTTAATTTCTTTTCAAAAAACCCTTAAACTTCCAGTTTTGTCAATTAATTAATAAGGTGCCTGTAAACTATAGACGTGCTGCTGATAGAAATGTTCCTACGGAATCTCTATCCGTGTCTAAGTCTTACAGGTAGGTGATCCCTAGGTAGAGACAAACCTGATAAACATCTACCTAATGGTTCTAGATAAAAGAGGGACTCCTTCTATATCATGAACTTGCTGAGGGATAAAAACAGCATTTTAAAAAAGGTTGTGTAGTATATGAAGAACCCAATTTCTTCCCAAAATTCTTTCATTCCGTCTCCTATTTACGAAATAGCCGCTAAGGTGGCTAAATCTCATCAAATTACAGAAGCTGAAAAAAGCGTTTTAAGAAATAGCTTCTTAAAAAGTCCTTTGCATGAAGAAGAACATCGCCTGATCGACCGTTTATATCACTCCCTGCGCCGGGGAAAAATTACCCTGGTGTAGCGACCTAAAGGCAACGGTAAAGCTGATAATCGTAACCATCAACTGGCGTTTTCAAGATACTTGCCTCTTCTGCAAAGCAATTGGGTGCTTCTACTACGGGGGCTTTGAAGTTTACTAACCACAAGTCTAGGGGTCGTGGCAGTTGGGCTAAGGTATCTTGAAGGATAGCTACAGCCGGGCAGTTTGTCTCTTCACATCGCCCTTGCTTTTGATGAGCTAAGAGAAATTGCGGGTTCAGGAGTGCTTTCTGGGCGTTAGCAGCATGTTGCAGTTCCCAAGCGATCCCCATGATTTCTCCCGTCTGTACCAGGGTATTATGGGTTGTCGCAATCAAGACGGGATGGGATGAGGCGCGTTGCATGACTGACACGAGTAAGTCAGGACGATAGTATTTTTGATAACCAAGGTTAGAGACAACGGTAATGCCGCTGAGAAGTCCAACGAATCCAATCAGGGCGATCGCTTTTTTACCGTTGAGTCCCCAGGTGAGTTGGGAGTGGGTAGCTTTCCAGCTTACGGCTAGGCTGGCTCCCAGGACGGCGATGACACCGGGGAAGTAGACGAAGTTATACCGTGCCCCCCGTGTGAGGTCTGTCCCTAAAAAGTAGGTGATGGCGAAAAAAATCGCGATCGCCCCTAAAATAAATCCTCCCAAAACCCCCACACCGAGACGAGTTGAGGGTTGCTGGAGTTGCACACGGATGCCGCGATAAAGCAGAGGGATTGCCCAGACAAAAAAGGCAATCATCAAGGCTCCGGAAACAATGACTACGGGCAGCGAGGCAGCTTCAACAGGCAGTAATGCCAGCATCGTAATCCAGGCTGCTAAGGACTGAAAGAGGGGATTGAGCCATTCTAAAAAGTTGCGATCGCTACTTTGAATCCAAGCCGTCATCTGCGGGTCGTAACTGGACTGCAACACGGGAAACCAGATTAACCCACCAACCACGGTTCCCGCCACCGCTGCGTAAATTCGCCACCAAGAGGATTGGCGATGGGAATTTCTTTTGACGGGGTATTTACTTGCAGGAACGTTGGAGTAAATTTGCTCTCCTGCTCCCCTGCTCCCCTGCTCCCTCGCTCCCTCGCTCCCCATCTCCCGACGCTGACGCCACCACAGGACGAGCAAAACGATGATCTCGGCACAAAGGGTAAGGGTGAAGAAGTAGTGGGTGGCGATGCCTAAGCTATTCACGACTACCCAACTCAGGACGATCCACATGGGTAAAGGGCGGCGGCGTTGCAGGTGCTGTGCGGCAACGACTAAGCAACAGAGGGAAGCAATCACCCACAAAACCGCTAAGGTGTAATGACGGGCTTCTTGTGCCAAAAAGATGCCGTAGGGAGACACTGCCATCAGGGCGGCGGCAAGTTGAGCAACGAGCTGAGAGCGAAAGGCGAGCCAACTCAGTCCGTATAGGGCAGGGATTGAGATGACACCAAAAAGGGCAGGAAGCGATCGCGCTGCCCAAAGTGATACGTATCCCGATTGAGGAAAAAGTTGCATCCACCAGTGAACCAGCACAAAGTACAGGGGCGGATGGTGATCTTCGGCAAATAAATGACGCAACACTGCCGATGCTCCCGCCGCAGGGTCTGGTTGCAAGGGCTGCATAAGTAGATTTAACGGAATTGCCTCGTTAAGCGGTACCGTTTTAAAGCTATTGCCCAGGCTAAAGACTAAGGTGGCAAATTCATCAGTCCAGGGAGATTTTCCAGCTAGCTGCGTAAAGCGTAAACCTGCACCAATGGCGATCGACATCAATAGCAGCAGGGGAGGGAGCCAGCCTTTTGAAACAAGCGATTTCAACCGATGCGACCTCTACTCAACGTCCGTTACTCGCCAACTGAGCTTCAGATTAACCCAAAAGTTCCAAAGCGTAACAATCGCGATCGCTAGCAGGTTCGCAACATAGCGGTTGATGCCAAAGATATTAAAGAACACATTCAACAGCAAGACGTTGAGAATTAACCCACCCAGGCAGACAATATTAAACTTCAAGAATCGTTTCAACCGCTGACGTTTCCCCGGTTGCCGACGGGCAATATCGCCAAAAGTCCACATATCATTCCACAAAAAATTGTTAAGGATTGCGACCTCTGAGGCAATGATTTTACTGCGAGTCAAGGGCAATCCCAGAGTGCTAGGGTCACTGAGCAGGTAAAGCAGGATCATATCCACAAACACGCCTGTTAACCCCACTGCACCAAAGCGGAACAACCGCGCTATCGGCCACAGGGACAGGCGCAACTTAATTAAGTGCTGGAGATACTCAATGTATTGTTTCCAGGTAACTTTACTTTCTCCCTCTAGGCGCTCCTGAAAGACATAGCCGGCTTCCGCAATCCAGCGTACCTGTCCCCGCCCAATTACTTCAATCAAGATTTTGTAACCCACTGGACTCAGCGTCCGCCCGACAATGCAGCTACGGCGCACTAAAAAGTAGCCACTCATCGGGTCAGAGATGCGACCAATCACCTCAGGCAAAATAATTAGTCCTAAGGTCTGTGCGCCACGGGATAAGAAGCGGCGGATGATACTCCATTCACTCACACCACCCCCTTCAACGTGGCGGCTGGCAACTGCTAAATCCGCACCCCGCTCAATTTCATTCCACAGTTGCAATAGCACTTCTGGAGGATGCTGGAGGTCAGCGTCAATCACTCCTAAGACTTCACCCTGTGCCGCTTGCCAGCCTCGGATAACGGCGGTGGACAGTCCCCGTTCTTCAACCCGCCGCATCACCCGCAGTTGAGGATACTCTGGCATCATTGCCTGTGCCAGTTTCCAGGTTCCATCAGGGCTGTTGTCATCAACAACGATTAACTCGTAGGCTCCAGGAATCCGGCTATCGAGGAGCTGTGTTAGCTGCTGGACAATCTTTTGGACGTTTTTCCCTTCGTTGTAGGTGGGAATGACGAGAGAAAAACGAATCGGATTATGGGGACTAGGCTCAACCGCCGCATCAATTGTGGCTTCTGGGGCAAGGGCTACTGGAGAAATCTGTAAGGAACCTGAGGGAACTGGCAAAAAGAAATCAGGTTGGCTGAAGCTCATTGAGTAAACCTCAAGTTTTTAAAGAGAGGAGGTATATAGTTGCAGCGTGAATGGGTCAATTTCCATCGTTCCTGGCAACTGAACTGTCTGTTTCCGTTGCAGGCGATCGCTTAAGCGTTCAACAGCTTGTTGATGCTGCTGTTTTTCAGTGGCTGTTTCGAGCGTTCCCTAAATGGGACGAGCGCTATTTAACCAGAGAATACGCGAATATTGGGCAGATTCTGTCTTTAGCTTTGTTTGTAGATTGGGAGCTAGCTTATGCTCAAATACAATAGCAACAATAGTGACGAGGGTCGAAAACTAGCATAATGGCACTTAAGGCGATAATCCAGTAGGCAAATAGATAAAACGTCAACAATCCCGCCGCAACTGAGCCAATTAAGACCGAACTCCAGAGTCGAGAGAATCTTTGGGATTTTTGCTCAACAGCATAACTAAGCGCGATCGCAAATGCCGATAAGTTCCAACAGCGCCCAAGTACTCAGGGTTGTCTAGAGCGATCGCGATCGCTCCACCAGCCACCATTGAAAGCGAAACCGCCACAGGGAATTTCAAAATAGAAAAGTCTCGGTTCATAGCATTGGTTAAGGGTAAGGAGAAAACTCTCTAGCCAGTCTAGTCAATCTTTTTTGTAAATCTTTGATTTATTGAGAAAGCTAACAGGTTGTGATTTGCTTCTAGAGAAGGTTATAACCAAAGACAATTCTGCTAAAGACTAGGGCGTGTTTGGCTTGGCGTTAAAAATGTAGAGGCATAGGAGTCTTGTCTTGAAATTTAAAAGTGGTATTTTTCTGCTCGCAATTATCTGTATCGTGGCAACAGGGCTGGCAATGTACTTGCTAGGCGGTATAGATCCTGCGGACTTAAACGCATGGCTGAAGCAGGCAGGAATTTGGGCACCCATCGTTTACCTCGTCCTCTATACCGTGGCAACGCTACTGGTATTGCCATCAACCGCATTGAACCTTACAGGCGGTGCGCTTTTTGGCCCTTGGTTGGGTACGTTTTGGACAAGTCTCGCCGCAATTGTGGCGGCGGTAGTGGCGTTTGCCTTTACGCGGACAATCGGACGAGACTTGATCGCCGGGCGGTTAGCAGGACGTTGGGAAGCCATGGATGCGGAGATGCGTCAGGGGGGATTGTTTTATATGTTCGCCATCCGTCTGCTGCCAATTATTCCCTATGGTTTAGTCAACTTTGCTGCTGGTTTAACGTCCATTCGCTTTCGTGACTACTTGCTAGGAACTATTCTCGGCACAATTCCTGGCGTACTGCCCTTTGTGATGATTGGCAGTTCTGGACTACAAGCCATGAAAACCGGAGATGTTCTGCCGTTGATGGGATCGTTATGTTTGATGGGGGTGCTCGTGGGGGGAGCTACTTGGTATCGCCGCCGCCGCCAGTCTCCGCAAAAAGCCTTGGAGAAAGCAGAGCGGGAGCGTTTTTCGGAATCTTCTGATGTTACAGAGCCGGATTAACTCCTAAAACTTTGGCAAAACCTATTTTTAAAAAATGATTGAATATTAAAGTTTCAATTAGGATTTGATTGCCGCTGTAAGTCTATTAGTTTTCCTAGAAAATTATCTTGCTTTGACGTCTTTAAACTTAGACAAAAGGTTTAATTGCATCTACAGGAGGCGAGATTCTGACTTCTATCTGAATATCAAATTATGATAGAAATGAGCGGATTAATTGTGAAGTTCCAGTGAAAACAACGACAATTGACAGTATTATCTCTAACGCTTTAGAGGGAAAAGACCTTTGTCCCAGTGAGGGAGTATTTTTATTGCAGCAAACGGCACCGGAGGCGATCGCTACTATCCGCCAAGCAGCGGATATACTGCGTCAGCGACAAGCCGGGGACACCGTAACCTATGTAATTAACCGCAATATTAACTACACCAATATCTGTGAACAGCATTGTAGTTTCTGTGCCTTTCGGCGGGATGCCGGAGAATCAGGTGCCTACTGGCTAGACTGGGGGCAAATCTTGGAAAAGGCAACGGATGCTGTTGGGCGAGGGGCGACAGAAATTTGCATGCAGGGAGGGCTGAACCCCGACGCCAAGATTGATGGGGCGACGTTGCCTTATTACCGTAAGTTGGTGGAGACAATAAGCGATGAGTTTCCCCAACTCCACATTCACGCCTTCTCTCCCCAGGAAGTACAGTTTATTGCTGATCAAGATGGCATCAGCTACAGCGAAGTTATTGCTTCCCTGCAAGAGGCGGGGGTGGACTCAATGCCGGGAACAGCAGCGGAAGTGTTGGATGATCGGGTGCGGCGCATTCTTTGCCCAGAAAAAACCGATACGGCGACTTGGTTAGAGATTGTAGGGACAGCACTGCGCTTAGGAATGCCCATGACCAGCACAATGCTATCCGGGCATATTGAAACACAATCGCAGCAAATTGGGCATTTAGAAAAATTGCGATCGCTCCAACGTACTGCCAAAGAAAACGCCTATCCTGCCCACATTACCGAATTTATCCTGCTACCTTTTGTCGGGCAAGAAGCGCCCAAACCCTTACGAAACCGAGTAAAACGCGATCAACCTGTTCTAGAAGATGCCCTCTTGCTCACCGCCGTGGCACGGATTTTCTTAGGTAACGACATTACCAACCATCAACCGAGTTGGGTAAAACTTGGTCTAGAGGGTGCCACAGAAGCTCTCAACTGGGGCTGTAATGACCTTGGCGGTACTTTGATGGAGGAACATATCACCACGATGGCAGGGGCAAAAGGCGGCACCTGTATGGCAGTGGAAACTTTGCAAGAGGCGATTCATTCGTTGGGGCGTCCTTACCAGCAACGAGATACGCTTTATAAAAAGTTAAAGCAAACAGCCAACAGCACAACTTAGTGCTTGTTTTAATATCAACAAGTGTCGTTTCTTCCTCGGTTTTCCCCCTTGCCAAGAGTGGAAGATCGGTCAAAACTAATGTGTTGAGAAAACTCTAAGGCAAAAGAAACTTTCCTAGGTGACTGCATTAATGCCTAAGCACAATAAATCTTTCTTGCTGCTCGCCTTGGGAGCGGCTGTTTTGTTGGTAGGTGGGGCAGGGGTGACTTACTGGTTGCTCGTGCAGCGGAATTTTCTCCAGGGGAATATCCCGAACGGGGCAACTCTAATTCCGCAAGATGCCTTGATGACGATATCGGTATCGACAGATACTAGGGCATGGCAGCAGGTAAAAAGCTACGGCACCCCCGAAACCCAAGCCGCGTTAGAAAACAAACTTGGGTCACTCGAAGAGTCTCTCCTAGACGCCAATGGCTACAACTACAGCCGTGATGTTGAGCCGTGGTTGGGAGACACGGTGATGCTGGCGTATGTCGCAACGGGGGTAGTATCAGTAGCAACCCCCCTGCAAACTAATGTAATGGTGCTGCCGATCAAGAATTGGGCACAGATACGGGGACTGCTGGAAAAAACCCAGTCTCAACTTGGGGTAGTAGAGCGCACCTATAAGGGCATCCCTATTTATGAAAGCCGAAATAGCGAGGGGCAGCAATTTTCTGCTACCGTGCTGGAGCGCTTTTTGGTGGTGGCAGACACTCCCCAAGCGCTCGATCGCGTTATTGATACTTATAAAGGGGGGGCTTCCATTGCCACAACACCCGGTTATGCAGAGAATTTAGGAAAGATTAGAACGTTGGCACCCTTTGCTCAGATGTATTTTAATGTGCCCGCGATCGCGGCTACTGCTGCGGCTAATTCCACCCAATCCTTATCTGTGGAAAATGTCGCCCAAGCGCAACAAAAACAAGGCATCGCGACAAGCGTGATGTTAAAGCCAGAGGGGTTGCAATTTCAAGGTATTTCCTGGCTTAAACCCGATAGCCGACAAACATTTGTTGTGGAGAATACTCCTGGTACCTTGCCGCGACTCCTTCCGGCAGACACCTTGGTAATGATGTCTGGCGGTCATTTAGTGCGGTGGTGGCAAGATTACGTTAAAGGAACTCAATCAAATCCCCTCTCATTTTTTCCCCCTGCAACCCTACGAGCAGGAGTTAAGGAAACAACGGGTTTGGAGTGGGAGCAGGATTTACTGCCCTGGATGAATGGGGAGTTTGTCTGGGGTCTAATTCCGGCTGCTGCTGACACGGACTCGAACTTAGGGGCAGCAATGGTGTTTATGGTACAAGTTAGCGATCGCCGAGCGGCAGAACAGTCTTTCCAAAAACTCGATCAGGTAATGGCAAGTCGTTACCAATTCCAAGTTAATCAATCCCAACTAGGGGGACAAGCGGTTGTCAACTGGACATCGCCGTTGGGGGGAATTAGCGCCACCCATGGCTGGTTAGATGACAACAAAATTGCCTTTTTAACGATCGGGGCACCCCTTGCCCAGACAATTGTCCTGCAACCGAAAACCACCCTGACACAAACACCTCTGTTTCAGCAAATAGTACCGTCTCAACCAAAACCCAATAACGGTCAGTTTTTCCTAGATGTGGAACGTCTGCTGAGTGCGGAGAATTTGATGTTGCCCCAATTACCGCCGGAGCAAATAAAATTTGTCAAAGCGATTCGTACTATCGGCGTAACAGCCGCGATCGCTGATGAGCGCAGCAGCCGCTTTGATATTTTTGTGCAGCTCAAGTCTACCCGCACTTCCAATCCCTCAACCAACAAAGCGCCTGCTTTGCCTCAGCCTTCTTTTATGCCCTCTCCAGGTAGTTGAGGTGGGGAGCGGGGGAGCAGGGGTGCAGAGGAGCAGGGGTGCAGGGGAGCGGCAAAGAAGCAATAATCAACCCTATTCATACTTCACCCGTTCGGCTGAGCGTTCGACTGAGCGCTCACGCCGAAGTCTCACGGCCGAAGCCTTCATACTTCATACTTCATACTTTCTTCCCTACTCAGGACTCAGGACTCAAGACTCACCGACTCTCTTCACCCTTTAGCCATGAACAATGAGCAATTAGCATTTAGGATAAGAGTGACGCTGCAAAAATTAGTCTTTGAAAACTCAGTAGAGAGAATACTTTATGGATCTGGTTGTACTCCAGAACTCGCTGGATAACATTTCCTTTGCTGTCTTGTTTGTCACCATGCTGGTTTACTGGCTAGGGGCAGCTTTTCCAGGGATTCCCTTGTTGCCCACCTTAGGCACAACCGGAATGGCGATCGCTAACCTCTGCATTGCCGCCTTACTTGGCGCAAGATGGCTGGAAGCGGGCTACTTCCCGTTAAGTAATCTTTACGAATCTTTATTTTTCTTGGTATGGGGAATTACCACGGTGCATTTGCTGGCAGAAAATATGAGCCGCAGCCGCCTAGTGGGTGTTGCTACCGCCCCGGTGGCGATGGCAATTACCGCCTTTGCTGCCTTGACTCTGCCCTCGGAAATGCAAGCGGCTGAACCCTTAGTACCAGCCCTGAAGTCTAATTGGCTAATGATGCACGTCAGCGTGATGATGCTCAGTTACGCAGCGTTAATGGTCGGCTCCTTGTTGGCGATCGCTTTTTTAGTCGTCACTCGCGGTCAAAATGTCGAACTTCGGGGAAGTTCCGTGGGTACAGGAGCCTTCCGAACTAAAGATGGAACCTCTTACCAACTGCTCCGCAATGGTAATTCCAGCAACGAAGCTGCCCCCAATGGTTCGTCTCCTGTGACCTATTTGGCTCAGGACAACGGCGCGGCGGGCAACACCGCCACCCTAACCATGGTTGCGCCTGCTGGCTCCGGGACAGCAACTGTTCCCCTATCCCCTCAACGCCTGAGTCTGGCTGATACCCTCGATAACATTAGTTATCGCATTATTGGGCTAGGATTTCCGCTGCTCACGATTGGCATTATCGCCGGGGCAGTCTGGGCAAACGAAGCTTGGGGTTCCTACTGGAGCTGGGACCCGAAAGAAACTTGGGCGCTGATTACCTGGCTGGTGTTTGCCGCTTACCTGCACGCGCGGATTACTCGCGGCTGGCAGGGGCGACGCCCAGCAATTTTGGCAGCCACTGGATTTGTCGTGGTCTGGATTTGCTATCTTGGGGTGAATTTGCTGGGTAAGGGGTTGCACTCCTACGGCTGGTTCTTCTAAGCTTTCCGGCTCATTGGTGCAGTGCTTAGTAAATTATTCCTACGAGCGTCAGTAATTAACCTAAACCAAATTACTGACCAAGAAGTATCAAGGATGAAGGATGAAAAACCGGAGACAAGCCCTTAATTTTTCATTCTTTAGCCTTTAGTTGACTCTTTGAAAACATCAATCGAATCGGGGGACAGAGGCGTGGAAAATCAGTTCAAGCCACTTGCTGTTGGTGAAGTTCTATCAGTTAACGAACTGAATTTGTTTTTGATTGGGCACCGGACATTCCGAGTCGGTGAATTGTCCGAAGCCCTCCGCCAGCAGATGCAATATAACCTAGCCGAATGGAATGACGACAAGGATGGCTGGTTTAGTGAAGAGGGCATTGCTTGTGAAGTCTTGCAATTCACTGCCGGAGGCTGGCAAAAGGGTAAAGTCAGAATCAACCTGGAGTTTTGCCCGGATGAGCCGGGAACAGGCACGAATGTAGGTTCAGCGATCGCTGACGATGCGATCAAACAAGGCACTGCTAATACCACGGCTGATGACTTAGATCTAGACCTCGACGATTCCTCGTTCGGTATGGACAATGAACTAGTCGGCACCACCAGTGCTACAGCTAATGAACCAGACCTAGATATCTCTGACACCACAGACAATGAGTTAGACCTAGGTGATGCCCAGTTCAGTATGGACGAGGCACTAGAAACTCCCACCACTAGTGAGGAGGATCTAAATCTAGACGACTCTTCCTTCAGCATGGGTGAAGAAGAGGAATCGGAAGTTCTAATTATTACTGAAGAATTTGAACTGAATGAATCCCCCTTCAGCTTGGGTGAAGAAGAGGATTCGGAAGTTCTAATCATTACTGAAGAATTTGAACTGAATGAATCCCCCTTCAGCTTGGGTGAGGAAGAGGAATCGGAAGTTCTAATTATTACTGAAGAATTTGAACTGAATGAATCCCCCTTCAGCTTGGGTGAGGAAGAGGATTCGGAATCTCCTGCCACTCTCTACGTTGAGATGGAGATGACGGAAGTGTCGGTACTAGCTGACGACGGGCTAGACCTGCCAGACTCATCAATGGGCGAGGAAGAGGATTTTGGTCTGGGAGAACTCTCTCAAAGCATTGAGAATGAACTAGAACTCGCCGAGTCAGCCGTAAGCGACGATGACTCCCTAGATTTTGGAGGTCTATCAGATACGAATGAAGATGAGTTTAACCTCGAACAACTGTCTGATGACGACAATGACAATATAGACTTCGGAGATATCTCTGCCAATGGTGACGAAGATTTAAACTTCGGAGACATCTCTGCCAATGGTGACGAAGACTTGGATTTCGCCAACCTATCTACCAATGATGATGAGGACATGGATTTTGAAGGTATGGCTCAAAATAATGACCAAAACACCCAAGACGATCCCAGCTCATTGTTAGAAGATGTCTGGCAAGACATCAATGAAGCAAGCTGGCAGAACAATCAGTACTAAAGACATGGGCGATCGATTCGAGTCACTGCCAAGCGGCTGTTTTGTCCATTGAGATTACGACTGTTGTATTCTTTGAGAACATTTTACGGACGCTGGGACTAGCGTTTATTAGCTGTGGAGGATACTCGGTTACGAGTCCTGCGAAGCAGCAAACTCTCAATCGTGAGTTTGGGAAGCCCTTGGTACAATCTTTGATTTACTGAGGGAGGATGTCACAGAAAGCTCTTAGGCAAGAGTTTTAGACAAACAATGCAGTTTCAGGTGTTAGAAACTTCATCTTCTGAATGGGGCACTTCCCCTATCTGTTGGCGGATGATTTTTGGCTAATTGTTTTTAGCTATGAACAATTAGCCACGAACAATTAGCAAGTCAGTATTCCAATGCCCACCCGTCCCCTTTGGACGCCACTTCATTCCAAGCTGCATCAAACCCTGCGGCACAGGAAATTACTACCACCGCAGCAGCTTGTTCTAATTGCCGTCTCCGGTGGGCAAGATTCCCTTTGCTTGAGCAAACTGTTGCTAGACTTGCAGCCGAAATGGGGTTGGCAACTTGCGATCGCCCATTGCGATCACCGTTGGCAACTTGATACCGGATTAGCCGCCCATGTTGAACAATTAGCTCAACGCTGGGCAGTACCCTTCTATCTGGCAACCGCTACCGAAGTCACCGAAACCGAAGCCGCCGCCAGAAAATGGCGCTATCAAGCCCTAAGCGCGATCGCCTCATCCCATGGCTATCTAGTAATTGTCACAGGACATACAAAAAGCGATCGCGCTGAAACCCTCCTCTACAACCTCATACGCGGTGCTGGAGCCGATGGCTTACAAGCCCTTACCTGGCAACGGCAACTCGCCCCTAGAGTTCAACTCGTGCGCCCCCTCCTAGAAGTTAGCCGTCAGGAAACCTGGCAATTTTGCCAGGAATTGCAGCTTCCTATTTGGGAAGACGCCTACAACCAAAACCTCAAGTATGCTCGTAACCGCATCCGCAACGAGTTACTGCCCTATCTTCAAACCCACTTCAACCCACAAGTAGAAACCGCCCTAGCTCAAACAGGGGAACTACTCCGGGCAGATGTCGAGTATCTTGAACAGGAAGCGCAAGTCCTAAGAGAGCAGGCAATGCCCCCCAATGCTCAACCAGGGCAAATCAATCGCCGCGTCTTACAAGGTGCTCCCCTTGCCCTAAAACGCCGCGCTATTCGCCAATTCCTTCAGGACACCCAAACCACCGCTCCTACCTACGAGCAAATCGAAGCCGTTACCGCTCTAATTGCCGCCCCTAATCGCTCTCAAACCTCATCCTTTCCAGGCGGAATGACAGTCATTGTCGAAGGCGACTGGCTCACCGTGAGGTCGGGGCAGTAGGGGAGTAGGGGAGCGGGGGAGCGGGGGTGCAGGGGTGCAGGGGCGCAGGGGCGCAGGGGCGCAGGGGTGCAGGGGCGCAGGGGCGCAGGGGCGCGGGGGAGCAGGGGATAACTACACTCACCCTTCATACTTCATACTTCATACTTTCTTGCCTACTCAGGACTCAGCACTCAGGACTCAGCACTTTCTAAGAGGCGGCAAACTCTGGCGACTGGATCGCGCTGTTGATGGTTTGCCGCATTTCTGCGATCGCTGTTAACTGATAGTCACCCGTTTCTTGAATGCGATTGAGGGCTTCGGTGATCGCTTCTAGCTTCTGCTGCATCGCATTGAGGTGATCCTGCACGGGTTGGAGCATCTCTTGATAAAGATTGATCTTCCCCCAACGCTCCGCGATCGCGGTTCGCTGATTTTGCCACTCTTGCTCCAACGTTTGCAGTTCGTTGCGTTTTGTCTCCTGTTCAGCCGCTTGCTGATTAATCATCTCTTGGGCTTGTTGAATACTGGAGCGCATTTGTTCAATTTCGCGTTCTAATGACCCAATATCCTCTATCTGCTGCTGTCGTTGAGCTTCTACCTGGCTCAAAACAGGTTCCAAATCAATACTTTTTTGGTTATTGGGAGCGCTACTCTCTGCTATCCCTTGCCGACGACGCAAAACATGCAGGTGTTGATTGAGAACTTCTTCTCGCTCCCGCAGGTTTCGCCGTTGACCAACCAGGGTTTCATCTAGCATCTGGTAACAGTCTTGTTCTTCTGCGAATTCTGTTTCCAGGCTAATGCGGTCATACTCACTGGCTTGGTCGATCTTAGCTTGTATTTCTTCAACCGCCTGACGCTGGAAGGTTAACTCTTCTTCCTGGTCATTGACAAAGCGCACAACCTTTTCTAGATCTTGCTGCAAATTTTGGACGAGTTCCTGTAACTCTCCCAGGGGCATTTTTTCTAGCGCTTCTAAGTCAACCTTCTGAGAAAGCCTGACATCGGCAGACGTCGTCGCTAAACGGGTGAGTTCCTGATACAGTTCCTCCTTATTCTGCAACTGAAGGTTGAGCAGATGCGCTGACTCTTGCTTCATCCCTAGGGCATTTTCCTGCACCCTTAGTTCTGTCTTCGCCTGCTCTAAGGAAGCCTGTGTCTGCTGCACCTCAGAGGAGCGCCTTTGTATCTCCTCGCCTTGTTGATCAACCGTTGCTTGCAACTGCGCCGCCTCATTTTGCTGCTGCTCTAGCTGTTGCCAATGACCATTGAGCGTTGATTGCTGCTCATCGAGCGCGTTAAAGGCTAGGTTGAGTTGTTCGCGGACTGCATCTGTTGGCGCTACCGCCGACGAGAGGCGATCGAGCAGTTCCTGTATCTTTGTCGATTGTTCACCATTGAGTCCGGCGGAGGATTGAACGTCCTCTTTGAGTTCGTCAAAGCGTCGCTGCTCTCCTCTTAGGTGCTCCCAAGCCCCTTCTAGCTCCTGACGGTTGCGCTCAATCTCTTCGTGTAGTCGGGCAATTTCCTCTTGCGTACCATCTAGTTCTTGACGTTGCTGCTCGAGCCGCTCAAAGTCCTCCTCCATGGTTTGCATCTGTTCTAGACGCGCTTCCATTTCCATTTCGCGGCGGTTCAGCTCTTGACTTTGATACGTCAACGACTGCTTCCACTGTTCGATTTCTTCTTCTTGGGTTTTCGACTTTTCTAGCAGACGAGAGAAATTTTGTAACATACTGACTAACCGTCCCCCGGCTAGCTCAATCTCTCCCTGAATTTGCCGATTCCCTCCCAGGTTGACCAAGACGAGCGACCCACCATTAAAGTTGTTGGCTTCGTCGGAGGCAACTATCTCGTCGCCCTGCACGGCACTCCAACTTTGGTCAGTTCGCTGACAAGCCAGCAGTTTGAGTTCGGCTTTACTGCTGCTCATAAACCCAGATTTCTGCTTTTGTACTTCTGCTAGATACAGCACACTGATGGTCCTCGCTTAGGTGTGACTTGCGGCTAATTTTTGGCTAAACCCATAGCTAGAGTTTAGTCGGTTTTAATAAATCCAGTTTAAAAAGACCGTTTTCACAAAACAAGAAAGCTGCTCATAATTTAACTAAGCAACGCTCGCTTCACGATTTCATTACAATCAACGACAAACAGCGATCACTTGACAATGCTTTTAGCAAATACAAACATCCCCAGGAAGCTACCCCTCACCCTCAAGGGTAGCTGTGCTTACCTAGCTGATAGCACCCCCCAAAGGACAAGCGCCAGTTGCTGCCCTTACAGATCGCACCCTGTTTGACTCGCTTCCCTACAACCCCTAATCTCTATGTTATTGCTGTCATCCTAACCTGTGCATACCCGGTTAGGAAAGGGCAGGGCGACAGAGATTAGTCAGATGAGTATTTGCCCAGCCATAGGTTCAAAAGCTGTGATTGGGGGTAGCGGTCGCCTTCCTCAAACTTAGTGACTGATCAGGGGTTGAAGTGTGAAAGAAAAGACAGATACTAGCCACAAGTACCAAATCTTCATTTAAACTACATAATATTGGAATTTCACACGTCAAATATTTCTGTGAAAACCTTGAGCCACTTAAAGCGTGCCTGTAACTCTTTCAACCATTGAGTTTGGCATTGTTTAAATCTTTAAGGATAGAGAATTAAGCAGGGTTGCCGTGAGTTGTGAAAGACATTTTTCGGCAATCAATGGGGGGTTTGACTGCGGATTTACCTCTTGTCAGTTAGAACCGGAAAGTCATTAATTATTCAGAGGAGCGAAATGACGCCAAAACGCACTCTTAAAGATGATACTTGATTCCCTAAACCTCAAGTCAAGGTACGCTTCAACTCGTTCTCTACCACAGCAAGGCATACAGTCTAGGAGGTTTAACCCTCACGAGCATCTAGTTTGATGAGTAATAAGCGCAAATTTTCTGGAAGAATTTTTATGTTAGCCAATTCTAGGCTAAAAATCTGAAGCCATTGACACCGCAGCCAAGGGCTGTGAGTTCAGTCAAATAATTTTGAGGAGCACGTTTTCTTGACATGCAGGGAACGTTAAACGAAATTGATATCCGCAGCATCTTGCAACTGATCGAGCTAGGTCAGAGGACAGGCGAGTTGCTGGTGGAGGCGTATGGCTCCAACGCCCATAGCGCTCTGAGCGAGGTCAGCCTCCAATCAATAAGCCCCCACTCTCTAGCACGGGAGGGAAGCGATCGCCGTCCAGGGCCCTTTTGGTTGGTCTTCTTCCTGAATGGGCGAATTGCCTACGCTGCCGACAGCGAGAGCAGTTTGTCGCGATTGCAAGACCATTTGCGTCGTTACAAAGTGAATACCGCCCTGAACAATCTAGAATTGTCAGCGATCGCCACAACCAACGCCCCAGAATACGGCTACCTCTGGGCACTCCTAGAAAAGCATATCCTCACCCCCGCCCAAGGACGCAGCATTATCGAAAGCATGGTGCGGGAAACCTTGTTTGACCTGCTCAGTCTGCACCAAGGAAATTTTGTATTTGAAGTCAGCCCCGCCCTAGAACCTCAGCTCACCACCCTAGAGATACCCTCCCTAGTCACCAAGATCATGAAACAAGTGCAGGAATGGAAACAACTCCATCCGCACATTCAGTCTCCCCAGCAGTGTCCCTTAATAACAGATGTACCGCAGCTTCAGGCTGCCTTACCGGAAAACATCTTTCGTCTACTCAATCGCTGGCTCAATGGGAAAACCTCTCTACGTCAGCTTTCCCGCTACCTCAATCGTGACATTCTCACGGTAGCAAGGGCGATTTATCCTTATGTCAAACAGGGTTCGGTACAACTACTGAGTGAAACCTCCGACGACCCCCCTGACCTGCGTGGAAGATGGCAACTTACAAAAGCCACACAAGCCCCTCGCGTTGTCTGTATTGATGACGACCTAGCTATTGGCAAGATGGTGGAGTGTATCCTGCAAGCCAAAGGCTACGAAGTGACCTCAATCCAGAATCCCCTCGAAGCCCTCAGCCGAGTCTTTCAACTCCAACCCGACTTGATCGTTTGTGACCTTGCCATGGCTAAATTAGATGGATACGAAATTTGTGGAATGCTGCGCCAGTCTACAGCGTTTCGGCAGACTCCGATTATCATGCTGACCGGGAAAGATGGCTTTATTGACCGAGTTAGAGCCCGGATGGTAGGGTCAACGGACTACTTAACAAAGCCCTTTGGAGAAAATGAGTTATTGATGCTACTAGAAAAATATATTGGTCTGGGCGCAAGCGCGATCGCTAATCCGAATGCCGAGGTGTTAAATCAATAAATTACAAACAGACAAGATCGCTAAGTCAACCCCGGCTTAGGGAAGGATAAGAGATACTTTAATCATTATCAGGTTGAAGCATGAACCCAGCAGGGATCGTTTCCATTCACACCGATCGGCCTTGCCACTCAAGTAAAAAGTTATGAGTACAGTTTTGGTTGTAGAAGACAGCCTTGCACAACGACAGATGATCTCAGACCTCCTCAAAGGCAGCGGGTTGACAGTCACTGTCGCCAGTGATGGTGTGGAAGCCTTAGAACATATTCAACGTTCTAGCCCTGACGTTGTGGTTCTAGATATTGTGATGCCTCGAATGAATGGTTACGAGGTATGTCGGCGTCTTAAAGCTGACCCAAAAACTCAAAATGTCCCAGTCGTGATGTGTTCTTCCAAAGGGGAAGAATTTGACCGTTACTGGGGCATGAAGCAAGGTGCAGATGCTTACATCGCCAAGCCCTTTCAGCCTACCGAGCTGATTGGCACAGTAAAACAGTTACTACGGGGATAAACATTCGTCTTCGTTTCTAGTTTTAGCAATAGACGAATGCCTGAAGGAGAAAAAATGGTTGGTAACCCGGACTTCTTAACTGGTCGTGGTCAAGATCAAGCCCCAGAATTTCAGGAACTAGAAAGCCCTGAAGGTGAATTACACCTGCGCTTTTTTGTCCCTTCTGGTAACGAATTTGCTTTACCTGCGATTGGCATTCGAGAAGTCATTGCTCAACCCCCTGAACGAATCACAGCCATTCCGAATGCATCCCCCTTGCTCTTGGGGACACTCAACATTCGCGGACGAGTGATTTGGGTTTCAGATCTTGGTCAGTTTTTAGGGGATATGGCAGTGTTGAATACAGATAGACCCGACATTTGTATCATTGCCGTTGAAGACCAAGATACGATGCTGGGGTTAGCAATCGACCGAATTGTTGGGATGGATTGGCTAGATGCCGATCAGGTGCAGGCATCAACTAATGTTCCAGACAGTATGGCTCCTTTTTTACGGGGCGAATGGATATTAGAGCCAGAAACCAATAAATATCTACGATTACTCGATCATGTCGCAATTCTTCGGTCAGCGCGGTGGGCAGCATGAAAAATAGACAAAAGTAAAAGGGCAAGTATAGAGAACTTTTTACGTTTGACTTTTTTGGGGAAGGCCAATGGCATCAAGTACAGATTTTGCTCAGGAATACGGACAAGCCGAAAAGGCTTACATGCAGTGCAATTATGAACAAGCCGCCACAATTATCGATCGATTAATTGAGGATTACCCAGACGACCCTAGTGCGCGACTTTTGCGAGGGCACATTTACTGCTACGGACTTCAGCAGTACGATGTGGCGCAAGAGCAGTACGAGTTGGTGCTGAATTTGACCTCTGATACCGAATTCATTAACTACGCCAACAATGGCCTAGAATATGCCCTGTCAAACCAGGGAGAAACTGGGGCTGGCAACGTAGTTGAGGAAGAGTATGCCGAGGCAGATGATTATGGGGATTATGGTAATTATGAGGAGGCGGCTCAGGAGACTGACGACCCCTACGGGTTGAGTAACGATGCTAATTTGGAAGATTGGCAACAACTAGATGCCAATGACGCGGGCAATAATTTGGACTTGGGCAGTCTTGATTGGAACGACAGTATAGAAGAGCCTGATTATACCGCCGGGTTTGAGGAGCCGCTTAACAATCCCTTTGGCACGGCAGCGGAAGACTATGGATTGGTAGAGGAAGAGTCAACCGAAAATCATGAAGACCCCTTTGTCTTAGGTGCAGAAACCGATTACGGGGACTACGAAAATTTAGAGGGAGATTCAGCTAATTTTCAGTTCTCTGACGACATTAATGAGTTTGACCCTAATGCAGGAGCAGACGAATTTTTCCCCGATGCCGGACTAGATGACTCAGAAGGGGCAACCTTTGTGATGCCGCCCCCCAGCAATGAGTTTAATCCAGCCCCAGCTGAGGAAGATTGGGATGGGGACTTTGATCCCCAAGCCTCCGTTGCTGAGGATTATTATTCCTCAGGTGAAGATTACTCGTCTTCTGGAATCGAGACGCCTGCCGCCAGCGATGAGGAGGACGAGCCGTTTCATTCCAATTATCCCGTTTTTGAAGATGAAACGTTGTTAATGGGGTCAGGAGAGTTTGATGAGCCCTTCCCCACCAACGGCAACGACTCCGGGTATAGCAGCACAGGTGGAGTAGAGTCTCCTTCCCCCTTTGAAGTTGAGCATGGGTTTGAGGAGGATGAGCCAAGCCTGGACTCAACCTACGACCAGAATGGCTTCAACTCCCAAGACAACTTCGACTTTGACACCTTTGATAATGACTACAGCAGCAATTCCTTGGCGATGGATGACGTTGCAGATTCTGAAATCGGAACGTCATCGGGAAGCTTCAGCCGTCAAAGCGGGACAGAGGGATTTTTAGAAGAATTTGATGTTTTTGACGACGATTTAGAGAATATCCCAGACTTTGACCTGAGCGATGCCGATGGCATGCCTCTCTCAAGTGGTAGTCCGTCTGAATTCGACTTTGTAAGTGGCACAACGAGTGGCTCAGTAGCCGATAGAGGTCTGGACACTGGCAGTGGCGTTCGTCCTCTGAGCGGTGAAGACGAGATGTTTAGTATTACCGGAACAGCTGAACAAGTCCCGACCTTCACGCAAGGCAGCAGCAAACTGGATGAGCCGGCGGTGAGTGTGGAGCAGGGATGGTTGGCTCCCTTTGAAAATGCCCCGCTGAAGAAGAAAACCTGGATTACGGCGGCAGCAACGGGGATTGTCTCCGCTGTTGCTGTTGCGGTTGTCACCTCTGTCGCCGCCACCACTGCTCCGAGTAATGGGGAAACCGAGGTCAGAGCCCACCTGCGGAATACAGGGGGGTTGATGACCTTAGCCGCTGGACTTGCTAGCTTTGGAACTACCTTATTCCTGGGGCGAGTGACAACCAAACAAATTCAACAGTCTACGGTCGATTTACAAACCCAGTTTGATGCTGTTTCCCAGGGGAATCTGAATGCCAGTGCAACGGTGTACTCTGAGGATGAATTTGGTCAACTAGCAACGGGCTTCAACCAGATGGCACGGGTGATTTTGACCACAACCAGCGAGGCACAACGCAAAGCTGAAGAGCAGGAACAGGCAAAAGAAGACTTACAGCGCCAGGTGATCCGCTTACTGGATGACGTGGAAGGCGCAGCGCGAGGCGACCTAACCGTGCAGGCGGAAGTAACCGCTGACGTGTTGGGAGCCGTTGCGGATTCCTTTAACCTGACAATTCAAAACCTCCGGGAAATTGTGCAACAGGTGAAAACTGCTGCCCGTCAGGTTAACAAAGGCTCGGCAGATAGTGAGTCTTTTGCCCGCAGCCTGTCGAGTGATGCCCTACGGCAAGCCGAGGAATTGGCGGTGACGCTGAACTCCGTGCAAGTGATGACCGATTTGATTGGGCGTGTGGCGGAAAGCGCCCGCGAAGCTGAGGAGGTGGCACGTTCTGCTTCAGCTACAGCACTTAAAGGTGGGGAGGCTGTGGAGCGCACTGTGGCAGGTATTCTGCAAATTCGCGAAACAGTGGCAGAAACCACTCGTAAGGTGAAGCGACTGGCGGAATCGTCCCAGGAAATTTCTAAAATTGTGGCGTTGATTTCTCAAATTGCCTCCCGAACGAACCTGCTTGCCCTCAACGCCAGCATTGAGGCAGCACGGGCAGGAGAAGCGGGTCGAGGTTTTGCGATTGTTGCCGATGAGGTGCGACAGCTCGCTGACCGAGCAGCAAAAGCCCTAAAGGAAATTGAGCAAATTGTGTTGCAAATTCAGAGCGAAACCAGCTCAGTGATGACCGCGATGGAGGAAGGGACTCAGCAGGTTATTGATGGGACGAAACGGGCAGAACAAGCGAAGCGATCGCTTGAAGATATCATTCAAGTATCCAATCGCATTGATGCCCTAGTTCGCTCGATTACGGCTGATACCGTCGAACAAACTGAAACCTCCCGTGCCGTTGCCCAAGTTATGCAATCGGTAGAACTTACTGCCCAAGAAACTTCCCAGGAGGCTCAACGGGTTTCTAGCGCTCTGGGTAGCCTGGTAGGAGTCGCCCGCGACCTACTGACCTCCGTTGAACGCTTCCGCGTTGAAGCGACAGATGGGAAGTAAGAATGAAGTATGAAGGGTGAAGGATGAAGTATGAAGTATGAGGGGTAAGAGGTTAGAGGTTATCACTTCTCCTCATCACCCCATCACCTCACCCCCTCATCCCCTGCTCCGGAACTAAGAAAATGAGTGAAACGACTCCCCGTTCAGGTTTAGGATTGTGGTCTCAGCGCTTGCTGGCAGCGACGCTCCTAGGTGGACAGGTGGTGTTGCATCTGTTGAAGGCAAAAATTCACCGCCGTAATACTCTTGACCAAATGGCAATGGTTGGCCCGGAATCGCTGCTGATTGCCTTGTTGACAGCTAGTTTTGTCGGCATGGTGTTTACGATTCAGGTGGCACGAGAGTTTCTTAACTTTGGGGCAGTCAATGCTATTGGCGGGGTGCTGGCGCTGTCGTTAACGCGGGAACTAGCTCCAGTGCTAACGGCGGTGGTCTTAGCGGGGCGAGTTGGCTCGGCGTTTGCCGCTGAAATTGGCACGATGCGGGTAACGGAGCAAATTGATGCGCTTTATATGCTCAGAACCGATCCGATTGATTATTTGGTGATTCCCCGCGTGATTGCCTGCTGTTCCATGCTGCCGATTTTGACGATTATGTCACTGATTACAGGCATGGCTGGGGGATTGCTGATTGCCACAACCTTCTACAATATTCCTCAAAATGTATTTCTCGATTCAGCGCGAAATTTTACAAGCATTTGGGACTTATGTAGTGGTGCGATCAAAGCGGTTGTCTTTGGCGGGCTGATTTCGGTGATTGGTTGTAGCTGGGGTCTGACCACAACGGGAGGTGCCAAAGGGGTTGGGCAATCAACAACGACGGCGGTGGTGACAGCATTGCTGGCAATTTTTGTGACTAACTTCTTCTTGTCCTGGATCATGTTTCAAGGGGCTGGTAGCGCAGTCCTGCAAAAAATTTGATGTGCAATCGGGTCAATCGGGATACAGGAGGCACAGGGAGAGACGATTTAGAATGGGATCAGAACTGACTGGTGTTTCAGCGATGAGGATTATAAGCTTGTGAACCCGACTGCCTCTACTTCTACACAAACTATTGAGTTGGCACCTAGCTACACGTTACCTTTAGTATTGATCTTCGCTGCTATGCCCCTATTATTGGTACAAATTTGGGCGGCAGGGGCGATCGCACTTTTTGGTTTGTTCCTGTTATTTCAGGCAGTAACGCTACGCCTGCAATTTACCCAAACGGCTTTGGATATTTACCGGGGAGAAACCTTGATTCGGCGCTTTCCCTACCAGGACTGGCTAAATTGGCGGATTTTCTGGACACCCGTGCCAATTTTGTTCTACTTCAAAGAAGTGAAAAGTATCCATTTTTTGCCAATTTTATTCGATCCCAAGGCTCTGAAAACTTGTCTGGAAGAGCGTTGCCCAGTCAAACAAGCCTAAGCGATGAGTTGTTAATTGTTAGTTTATAGATGAATTCCGACGAAGCCCAAGCCCCAGAACAAGAATACGAACAAGACGTAACGATTGACGCTACTGATGATGCGGACGACCAAAACTGGACTGAGGACGCGGCAGCAGAGAACCTATGGGTAGAACCAGACGCCGCCGCTAAGGAAGCCTCGGAAGTTGAGTCAGTGGCAGCCGCCATCGAGGTAACACCCGTAGAACCAATGGCAGCAACCATTGAAACTCCTGCTGTTGAACAAGACGAAGCCGAGCCAGCGGTAGCCGCCGTTGAGGCAACCTTAGTAGAACCAGGGGAGCAGCAGGATGACACTGAGCTAACAGCAACTGTGGCCCAACTGCGCCGTCAGGAACAAGAGCTAAGACAAAAAATTGCCGAACTCCTGGAAAATCACCGCCGGATCACTGACCAGTTGGTAGAAACGCAAGCCAACGTAGGGCAAATGGTACAAGAAGGGCTGAGGGAACTAGAGCAACGCAAGCAGGCTCTGTTGCTGTCAATTGAGCAGCTAGAACGTCGTCGGGAACGGATTCGGACGGAAATGCGAACGACTTTTGCCGGGGCTTCTCAAGAAATGGCAATTCGGGTGCAGGGCTTTAAAGATTATCTGGTTGGGAGTTTGCAAGATTTGGCGCTCTCGGCGGAGCAGTTGGAACTTACTCCCTCAGAAGCACCACAAAAACCAGTGGTTGAAGAAGATGAGCGTCCCCAAACTCCAACTCCATCTTCATCTCCATCTCCGAAATTCACCGAACAGGCTTTTCAAGACCAAGTTAGACAAATTCGCAACATCCTCGATCAATACCGCAAGATGCCGGATTATTACGGCCCCCCTTGGCAACTGCGCCGCACCTTTGAGCCTATTCATGCCGAGCGCGTGTCTAACTGGTTTTTCACTCAAGGCGGTCGGGGGGCACTGCGGTCGATGGGAAGCCGCTTGCAGAACATCTTAGTTGCCTCAGCGATCATTTCGGTATTGCGAACACTCTATGGCGATCGCCTGCGTACCCTTGTCCTTGCTAACACCCCCGAACGCCTCGGAGAGTGGCGTCGCGGCTTACAGGATTGTCTGGGGATATCTCGCAGTGACTTTGGCCCTGAACGGGGTGTTGTGCTATTTGAGGAAGCGTTGCCCTTGGTGCAAAAAGCGGAGCGGTTAGAGGAACAACGTCAACTATCACTGATTATCGTTGATGATACCGAAGACCAAATTAGCTTGGCACTGCTGCAATTTCCACTCTGGTTAGCCTTTGCGCCTGAGCCAGCTCAGATGACAAACTACCTCTACTAAACTCGGCGTCTCGTTAGAAAACTCCACCCCCGTACCACCGAAGGAGAGGGGTGATAATAAGAAGCCCACAGCGGTAAAGTCACTCTTGTATGATTGAGTTCACAACGGCTGTGGCAATAAGATTTACAGCTAAACGTGAAGGGAGGGAAACAATAATGGCTTTGGCATTGACTGTTAGCGGGCTGTTAATACTGACGGCTTACCTACTCGGATCGCTTCCCACGGGCTATTTAATTGGACGCTGGCTCAAGGGAATTGACATTCGCGAGGTAGGGTCTGGTTCTACAGGGGCAACTAATGTTTTGAGAACCCTGGGAAAGGGACCCGCCATAATGGTTTTAGCGGTTGACGCTCTAAAGGGAGCAAGTGCGATCGCCCTCATCAACGGCTTTTATACCTTCGCTCCCCAAGCAATAATTCCCCTGACGTGGAAACCTTGGCTGGTAGCACTAGCCGCTTTAGCCGCCATTGTCGGTCACAGTTGCTCGATTTGGCTAAACTTCACCGGAGGGAAATCCGTCGCGGCGAGCTTAGGTATCTTACTCACCATGTCTCCCGCCGTTGGCTTAGGCACCCTCGGTGTCTTTGCCGTCGCATTTGCCTTGTCCCGCATCGTCTCCCTGAGTTCCATCAGTGGAGCGATCGCCGTTTCTCTATTGATGCTTCTCTTCAAACAGCCCCTACCCTACTTACTGTTTGCCCTTAGTGCAGGAATTTACGTCGTGTGGCGTCACCGCAGCAATATCCAACGCTTACTCACAGGTACCGAACCCCAAATCGGGCAAAACATACCGCAAGAACCAAAGGCTAGCTGAATCACAAGTAGTTGTAATTCTTCTCCCACCCACCTCGGTTGCTCCTAGCGATCTCCGGCATTAACTTCATACTTCATACTTCACCCTTCACCCTTTCTTCCCAACTCCTCAGAGCGTGCCGTCGCTGCTCGTACCGCCTCAATCAACGCCGAGCGAAACCCAGCTTTCTCCAACTGCGCCAAACCTGCAATCGTCGTCCCTCCCGGACTCGTTACCCGGTCTTTGAGCTGTGCTGGATGCAGCCCCGACTTCTGCAAAAGCTGCGTCGTTCCCAACACGGTTTGTAACGCCAACTGAGACGCGATCGCTCGCGGCAAACCGGCTGCCACTCCACCATCTGTCAGCGCTTCTACCATCAGTGCTACATAAGCCGGGCCCGAACCGGATAACCCGGTCACCGCATCCATCAGGTGTTCTGGTACCTCCACCACTTCCCCGACGGCTTGAAAAATCGCCTTTGCCTGTTCCATGTGATGGGGCTGGATGGCTTTTCCAGGCGCGATCGCCGTTATCCCCGCTCCTACCGTTGCGGGGGTGTTCGGCATTGCCCGGATGACTGGCTGACCCACAAATGCCGCCTCTAGCTGGCTTAAGGGCACCCCTGCCAAAATTGAAATGACAACAGGCTGTTGATTGCCTGTTGCCACGGCAGCATCTACGCCGGCTGTTAGGTCTGGGACTACGGTGGCAAACACCTGCGGCTTGATTGCCAGTAACACGACTTCCGATGCTGCCGAGGCTTTTCGGTTATCTGCCGTCACGCAGACACCATATTCCTGAGCCAGAAAATCCCGCCGCTGTAACATGGGATCGCTGACTATGACGCGATCGGGGTGATAAATTTCACGAGCAATCAGGCGGGATAATAGTGCTTCTCCCATTACCCCACCGCCAATCAAGCCCAACTGAATTGACACCCTGACCTCGCTCTTATTAACTGCTACTAACTTACTGGGCCATGCGTTCTTGTTCTGAAGCCCAAGCGGGAGCCGGAGCAGCAGGACGGTTAGGACGCACTTGCGCGGAGGGAGCTTCGTGAACCACTCCCGTTTGGGTGCTGACTTGAACACAGCTTGGTGTAAACAAGAAAATACTTTCGCCAATGCGCTCTTGGTGCCCATCAATGGCGTAGGTTCCACCCGCAACAAAGTCCACCGCTCGCTGCGCCTGGTCGGGGTCCATAATTGTCAGGTTCAAGACAACCGACTTGCGCTCCCGTAGCGCTTGAATTACCTGCGGCATTTCTTCAAACGAACGTGGTTCAAAGACCACTACTTCGGAAAGTCCATTCACCGCTCCAGGCATACCAATTACATTGTTCATTGACGTTGCCCCCATTGCAGGTTCTGATGTCATTACTGTCCGTTCCCGAATCCGACGCCGAGGAGAACGGTCTTCCTCTGGTGTTGGTGCGGGTAGCTCTTGCTGTTGATAGAGATTTTGGTAGGTATCCCCCCCATCCATCTCCTCATACTCGTATTCGTATTCTGCTGGTTCATTGAGACCAACAAAATCTCGTAGCTTGGTAAAAATATTGTTCACAGTTCACGCTCCATCACAATTTTGTTTGACAGCGGGGAAATCAAAACTCTAGAGAGCTTAGAGGGCTTCAGTGGGAGAGTTTTCCGTAAAACGAGTAGCCAAACCACCAAAATGGTAAACTACGGCTCCAAGCTTTTCCTCCACCGCTTAAAATAACGCCAAACGGGTACACTTTATCCTCGGTAGTCAATCGTGGCATCAGTACGCCAAGAAAAAAGGCTTAAGTACAACACGACGACAATACCAATGATATATTTTGTTTTGGCAATATATTAGCCCATGCTTTAACTCACAAGAAGCACTGTAGATAAATTTTGTGTAGCAGTTATGCCCGTAAGGCGAGAATCAAAGGTTAGGGTGTCCGTTCACCAAAAATAGTTCGCCCCAAGCGTATCATTGTTGCGCCTGCTTCCACCGCTAAAGGGTAATCATTAGACATTCCCATTGATAATTCCTGAAGGCATAAATTCGTCTCAGCTTGCTGGTTAATTTTATCAGCCAAGTTGCGCGTGTTCTCAAAGACTGCTAGCGTGTTTGATCTTGACAACCCTAAGGGCACAATTGTCATCAATCCTTGAATTTTTAAGGACTTGCAAGCTTCAAGTTGTGGTAAATCCGCTAACAGTTCCGGAACTATCCACCCGTACTTATCGGGATCGGGGGCAAGTTTAACCTGAAGACAGACTTGCGGTTGACGAGATAACTCAGCGGCAAGTCTATCCAGTCGCTGGGCAAGTTTCAGGCTGTCAACGGAGTGAATCCAGGTAAAAAGTTCCAGTGCTCTTTTTACTTTATTGCTTTGGAGATGCCCGATCAGATGCCAGGTAATATCGGGTAAATCTTGTAATTGGGCAATTTTCTGGTCTGCTTCCTGAATACGGCTTTCGGCGAAATCTCGCACCCCCGCCACATAAGCCTGGCGTATCGCGTCCACTGACACCTGTTTAGTAACGGCAATCAACCGGACATGGGGGGGTAGTTCTTGGCGGATTTCGGTGATGCGTTTTGCTATTAAGCCAGTCATTGGAACGTTTGCTTATGAATAGTCTTAAGCTGCTCAAATTCCGGGGATGAACCAGCACGACGAAGCATCCGGAGACGAGTTTCCACCATAAGGCGAGCGTCTGAACGACTGATTGGTTCAAAAGCCAGACCATTAGGTCCAGTCGTCACCAGAAAAAACAGGCGTTGGGCATAGAGAGTGGTGAATAATTCCTGATTATTTTCGATCAGGCAAACTCGATAAAGAAGACCAAACGTCGGGTGATCCAGGTAGGTTTCAGTGTTCATCAACATCCACGCTGCAAATACCCATCCCTAGTTAGGGGAGTGAAAAAAGAAGTTGCCTATATATTTTGCCTCGCAGGCTCCGCATACGAGGAATTTCAAATTATGAAAGGCTGACTAAACCATTTAAGCACTTGTTTACAACCTGAAGTTGTTAATAACAGAAATGTTGCCTCAAAAACTGGCAATAGTTTGAAAAATCTACCGTTATTAAAAGCCACTGCCGAGTCACTTACCCTGGAGTTATATGGTATAGGGAAATTTGCGGCGACAAAAAAATATAGATGATGCCCGCTCGTAGTCAAACTTGCTCGTTTGCCTTGTCTTTACAGGCTGAAAATTTTGAGTGCTGCCAGTTGAGCCTGAGCTTTGTGGAGTGATTCATACCACTCATGTTCTGGATCGCTGTCGGCGACAATTCCCGCTCCTACTTGACCCCAAACGTTAGCTGTAGGTCGCTGATCCGTTCCTGATTGCCTGACATCGTGAGGACTAAAAAGGAGAGTGCGAATCAAAATATTTAAGTCTAGGTTGCCGCGAACATCCAAGTAGCCGCAGGAGCCATAGAACAAGCTGCGGCGCACGGGTTCAAGTTTTTCAATAATTTCCATACAACGCACTTTAGGACAACCTGTGATTGTCCCACCGGGGAAGAGGGCGCGGATCAGATCAACGGCGTCATATTCAGTACAGAGAGTCCCCCTGATGTTGCTGACGAGGTGCATAACATGGCTGTAATGCTCAAGGGTGAATAATTCGTTCACTTCCACCGAACCCCACTGGCACACCCGTCCTAAGTCGTTGCGCTCTAAATCTACGAGCATGATGTGTTCAGCTCGTTCTTTGGCATTGGTAATTAGGTCTTCTTCCTGTTGTCGATCCGCTTCGGTGGTGGTGCCACGCGATCGCGTTCCAGCAATGGGTCGAGTTTGTGCCTGATTGCCTTGTATCTGCACCAATCGTTCGGGAGAGCAGCTGATTACGTCTCCCCACGGCGTCTGCCAGTAGCTGGCAAAGGGAGACGGGTTAATCTGCTGCAAGGCGCGGTAAATTTCCCAACTTTCGGCGGTAGTCGTTGTCTCAAAACGTAGGGAAAGATTGGCTTGAAAAATATCTCCTGCCTGAATATAGTTTTTTGCCTGCACAACGGCGGCTTTATATTCAGCTTGGGACGTGAGGAATTTTGGGGCTGGGGAAGTGGGATTGGCGAGGTGGGATTGGCGAAGTGGGAGGAAGTTTTCTAGGCGTTGCTGGAGATGGTCGAGTTCTGCTACATCGGTAGCGGCTAACCAGAGGAGTTGTTGCTGGTGATCGAGGATGGCAAAGGCGGCGGGTTCGTACCAGAAGGCGACGGGGAATGGTAGGAGGTCGGATTTGAGATGGGGTAGGCGCTCAATTTCCCAGGCGAGGTCGTAACCCAACCAGCCTAACCAACCGCCGAGAAAAGGCAGGTGAGAGGGTGGGGTGACATTCTCTCTATCCCCCCATTTCCCCATCTCCCTATTTCCCTTCGAGGCAAGTAGGCGACGCAGGAAGGGCAAAATTTCCCCAACGGCAGGCGTCCACATCTGCGAACGTCCCTGTCGATTTCGGGGCATTCCGGCACAGATAGAGTAACGAGCTAGCTGGGGTTGGTCTGGTGGGGGTGGGTCGGGGCTTTCTAGGAGGGTGGCGATCACCCCTTGATTGCGAAACAAGCAGTCGAACACCTCGGAACCTGTGCGATTGTTTAGAGGCAGCGATCGCCAAGACCAGGGTTGTAAATCCTTACTCATTAATCCTTAGAGAAGGCTAATCTGAATAGTGCCATCAGCTTCAATTATTTTGCAAAGCTTGATCAAGTATTGATTGAACGTTGGACACCGGACAAGCTCTAAATCGTTCCTCCCCAACCAAACCGCACGCCCCAGAAGACCGCCAAACTCACAAGGGCAACCCAATCGATACCCCGCAGGCGCAATTGATGCCACTGTACTCGATGTTGGTTAGGGCTAGTAAAGCCGCGCACTGTCATCGCACTGGCGATTTGTTCGGCGCGTAATAATAAATTTTCTAGCAGCTTTTCTGCCACCATTAACCAGATTTGCAAGCTTTTACGAATGCCTAGCTTTTTCCAGTTAATGGCTCGGGTGCGGATAGAGCGGGCAAGGTTCTGGACTTCTTCTAGCACTAAAGGAATGAAGCGCAAGGATAAAGTCAAGGTAAGGGTGATTTCCGTGACGGGCCAGTTGAGTCGCCGCAGGGGTCGCATTAAGCTTTCCAGTCCTGCTGTGATTTCTTCCGGTGCCGTTGTCAGCAGGAATAAGTTGCTGCTGTAAATCAAGGTGAAGAGGAGGGTGCTGATGCGAATTGCCAAATCAAGGGAATGGCGAGTCACCGTAACGGGTCCTCGCTCAAACAGTATGTAGTTATAGTCCCCTGGCTGGGGAAGGTTGAAGTCGGTGGGGGGGAGTCGCGGTTGATGGTTGGCAGCGAGTCCATCGGGAGCGAGTGCAGTTAAGATAAACACAAAAAATGCCAGCATTAACAGCCAACCCATCTGCTGACGCCACACCCGTAAGGGAATAGCCGCGCTGAAGGTCAAAACAATCAGCATCACCACCAGCAGGATTCGCCAGACCGGAGGAGCTAGGAGGGGAGCCGCTAGAAAGCTCATTAACCAGGCAAATTTGACTCGGGAGTCGAGGTGATGCAGCCAGGTTACAGGTTGTTCGAGATACAGCCCTAGAGGAAGCGATCGCAGTAAATCCATTGTTTGTCAATTTTCCGTTGTCAGTTGTCCATTGTCATGGTTAGTTAACAAAGGACCTAGACGTGGTAGTTAAGTGATTAGTTACGAGTCGGTTCTGTAGGTACGGCTTTCACCTGACCTTTAGTAACCTTCCTCAACCCGCTTTCTTTGATTCCCCAAGTCCCTATTTACACGCGAGTTGCTCGGTTGTTGCTGTGATCCTCAGCATCCCGCGCTTTTTTGCCCCGCCACAACAGTCTAATTGGCGTTCCGGTAAAGCCCAACTGTTGACGGAACTGACGCTCAATATAGCGGCGGTAGTTTTCGTTGAAGCGTTGCGGCTCGTTAACAAATAACGCGATCGTTGGGGGCTGACTTTTGACTTGGGTGCCGTAGTAAATTTTGCCCTGTCGTCCTTGACGGTTGGTGGGAGGCGAGTGCCAGCTGATCGCTTCCTGCAATACTTCATTAATTACAGAAGTACTCACCCGCCGTTGGTGCTCCTCAGCGGCACTATCGACTAAATCGAAAATCTTTTCGACTCGTTGTCCCGTAAGAGCGCTGACAAAAATAACTTCTGCCCAATCGATAAAGTGCAGGCGGTCTTTGATTTCTTTTTCGTAATCGTAAATGGTGTAGGAGTCCTTCTCAACCGCGTCCCATTTATTGACGACAATAATAGCGGCGCGACCATCCTCTTCAATTCGTCCTGCTAGTTTTTGGTCTTGTTCCGTCACCCCATCCACCGCATCAATCACTAGTAAAACGACGTTGGAGCGACGAATTGCTTTGAAGGCACGATTGATCCCAAAGAATTCTGGGCCGTACTCGACATTTTTCTTTCTGCGAATGCCTGCCGTATCAATTAATCGGTAAGTTTTGTCCTGTCGTTCTACCACCATGTCAATTGCATCACGGGTAGTTCCAGAAATTGGGCTGACAATCGCGCGGCTTTGACCTGTAAATGCATTCAATAAACTGGACTTACCCACATTTGGGCGTCCAACAATTGCTACTTTCGTTTCTGGAACTTCTTCAACATCTTCCACGGAGGGGATGAGAGTAATCAGTTCATCCAATAACTCTCCCGTTCCGCCACCATGAATACCAGAGACGGGGTAAGGTTCGCCTAACCCCAGTTCCCAAAATTGTGACGCCTGAATCATTCCTTGTTGGGGGGACTCGCATTTATTGACGGCAAGTAACAAGGGGATGGATTGTTGTCGCAACCAAGCGGCAATTTCGGCATCAGCCCCCGTAGGACCTGTTTGTCCATCAACGACAAAGATGGCAGCGCTGGCTTCTGTCAGGGCGGCGGCGGCTTGTTCCCGAATTAGAGGTAAAAACTCGGTATCATCATCAAATACTAGACCGCCTGTATCGACAATCTGAAATTCACTGTCTTGCCAGAAAGCTAGGCGATAGGTGCGATCGCGCGTTACTCCCGGCTCGTCATGCACGATCGCATCAGTCACGCCTGCCAACCGATTGACAAGAGTAGATTTGCCCACATTTGGGCGTCCAATAATAGCAACAATTGGCAGAGCCATAACCGTCTTCCTTCAAGCAGGGAAAAGTGCCAGACGTAACTATTACGCTGGTACTCTTTAATTGTAGCTAGCAGCTGCGATCGCCACTGCTCCAGATCGCTCAAAAGCACAGGAAGATTTTCGGTCACATCCTTATTGAGATTAACCGAATGAGTCGGTACTCTGATTCAGCATCATTAAATAGCGTTCACTTTACTAGCTTCATTGACTTTTAACTTAGTTCACCAAAGAGAATCAAGGCTGCCATCGGTAGAATTTACATAGCACTTCGTAGTTATACCCAAGCTAGCTGTACAGTATTCAACGGAGTGACTCGCATAAGGATTTTAACTGTGACCTTGCAAGAATTTGGTCTGCTGCTTATTTCGCTTCTTGCTAGCGTATCTGGGCAATTTTTGTTGAAGGCAGGAGCCTTAAAGTTAGGAAAGGTCACTACTGATAACTTAATTAGTCATGTATTAAGTATTGTTTTCACGCCAGAGTTAATCGCAGGTTTAGCTTGTTATGGACTAGGGGCAATCTTTTACATTCTGCTGCTGACTCGTGTGAAGCTCAGTATTGTTGGTCCTTCAGTCGCTGTGGTATATGTCTTTTCAGTTTTACTTGGCTATTTCGTATTTCACGAGCCAATTCCTATAAGCCGTGTGGTGGGCTTGGGATTTATCGTTTGTGGAGTAGTTCTAGTAATTTGGCAGCGCTGAAAGTGGGCTGAAGTTGACACTTTGCTGTAACTTAATCATCCCCACAGTGTAATAGTGTTGGATTTAGAGATATTGCTGAAGAACCTTTGCAGTAGCTGTTCCGGTTTTTTCCCAACTAAATTGACTAGCACGGTTGAGGCTGAGGAGGTGGAGACGCGATCGCAAATCCCAATCCCTCGCTACAGCTTGCATCGCTTCAGTAATTTCCCCTGTGTTGTAAGGATTAATCAGGATTGCGGCGTCACCTGCAACTTCCGGTAAAGAAGAGAGATTAGACGTAATTACAGGAGTACCACAAGCCATTGCTTCCAATACGGGAAGACCGAAACCTTCCCAAAGACTAGGGAAAACCAGAGCAATGCTTTGGTTAATAATTATCGGTAGCTGATCGTAAGGAACGTAATCCAAAAACTTTACCTGATTTTTTAACCCTAGTTCATTGACTTGTGCCTGTAGTGTTGGAGTGTAGCGTTTGTCAGTGGGTCCAGCTATCCACAACTCATAGTCAACAACATTGGGTACAGCAGCAAAAGCCTCTATCAATCGGTGCAGGTTCTTGTATGGGTCGTGGCGTCCAATATACAGGAAGTAATTACTCATCGGTAAATTGAGAAAGCGAAATTGGCTAGCGTCGTGCGCGAGTAGAATTGGCGTAATTTTTGCCCCTGAAATCCCGAAGAAATCAGTAATATCCTCAGCAGTAGCCTTAGAGTCACAAAGGATGTGCTGTGCTTGGGTTAATACTTGAGGGACGTAGTAGCGGTAGTAGGACGTGAGGGCTGAGAAGCGTTTGGGAAAACGCATCGGGATGAGGTCGTGGACGGTAACGATGTAGCGGCAGTTAGTGTAAAGAGGCGCTTCGGGGATGGGGGAGAATAGGAGATTAGCTTGCCGTTGTTTGTAAATACGCGGTAACTGCCGCTGTGCCCAAATCAGACGACGCAAATGACCTTTTGCACCTTGTTCTGCGGTTTGGTTTGGGGGAACCCCATGATGGTTATAGGAAGGAATTGGTTTAGATAGGAGCAGTGTTGGCACCAGGAAGCGTAAGTGAGGGAGAAGGTTAAGCGCGTAAGTCGTGGTGCCTGTCGGTTTGTCTAGGAGGAACGAAAGATTAATAAGTAACTGATTTGACTCGATCAAGTTTCTTTACTGAAATTAGGTTTATGCAAACTTAGTCCAGCTACCCAGCCTACCTGAATACCTTCAATAGACTGTTTAATGTAGTTCAACAATATTGAGCTAGGGACATTATGGGTAAATTTAAGGCGGATAATTCTTAAGAAGCAGCGGCGGGTTAGTAATAAACTTAGGCGTGTCACTAAACTTAGAAAATTAGTTCGTTTAAAACCATGTTTTAAGGCAAAGTAAGTGGTATTTTTAGCCAAAGAATACCAGCAAGTTAAATGCCTTTGGTCTTTCCGATTATGATTTGGCTGGATGTAATGCTCTACCGTAACATCAGAATGATGAATTTCGTAGCCTGCCTGGATCAGGCGTAGGCAGAGATCTGTTTCATCTAAAAAATATTCAAAAAACTCATCGAAGCCGTTGATTCTTTCTAGCGCTTCTTGACGATAGGATGAGTTGGCACCCATTAGTCCGTTATACCAAAAACCCTGCGGTTGATTGTAATCGGAAGCATCTAAAGAACGGACAGAAATCGTGCTACTGATAACATTTGTAATTCCACGACGAAATTGTAAATGATAATCAGGACGAGTCATATCTCTGACTGCGCCACCCACTCCCGCACAGCGATCGCCATAGCGCGAGTAAACTGATAGTAGCTGTTCTATCCAATCCGGTGGAGGAATAGCATCATCATCCAAAAAGACGACAACTGAGCCTGATGTTAATTTTAAGCCGACATTACGAGAGATATTTATATTTTTTTGTTTAACCGTTGTAAACTTTATCGGAAAACAAAAACTACTTGTTATTGCATCAATTAATTCAGCCGTTTCATTGGTTGAGGACGCATCAACCACAACAACTTCAATAGTTCGATAGGTCAGTTGCTCTAAAGATTGAAGCGTTTTTTTCAAAGAGGTAGGGCGGTCAGATGTACAGATAAGGATAGATACTAGCTCGACCATACTTTATAAGTTCTCCCATACAGACTTTGCGCCTCAGATCCCCGACTTCTTCAAGAAGTCGGGGATCTGAATTTAGCTTATTTTAGTGCTATTCATCTATAACACCTTCTTCTTTGTGTCTTTGCGTTCGACGCTTCGGCAAGCAAAATTTCCCGTCTATCCGGTTCAAAAACATCAACATACTTCACACCCCATGAGAACGCCTATATACCTGAATTAGCTGATAAAAAGTTTGGAACATCGCTCTAAGCAAAGTTATAGCGTTAACCTTAGTTAATACATAGCCGCTTCCTGTAAAAATATAGACTTGTTTAGCCAAATTCATTCCATAAAGATTGGGATGACGGCAGGTCACTATTGCTATATCGACAGGCTTCCAGAACCAAGATGATAGCCATAAACCCAGCTTAAGTACTACATTTTCACTCCCTTTCCAATGCAGCAGTTTTTTGTCTGATTGAAGACGCTGAAGGAGGAAACTTTGATTTTTATCTTTATAAATATCGGCTTGAACGAATACTTTTAAGGGAGTATTAATAATTTCTTCTAAAGCATATTCTTTATAGGGCAGTACCCCTGGCATCTTACCACGAACGCCTTTAATGAAATCTTCAAAGCCTCTAGTAGAAACTTCAGCCCAAAACGCTCTTCCTGTAGCTGCATAGTAGGTTAGTCGTGGCAAACTTACTAGAACTCGTCGGGATACAAGTTCTGGTCTATGTTTTTGCCAGCAGTAACACAAATTGCGCTCATCATAATAGCTAATCCAGGGTCTACATTTGAAATCGGGGGAGGCGTGCCAAACAATTGACGCGGGATTAGCTGCAACTACCCAGGATGCTTGCTTTGCTCGCAAACACCACTCTACATCATCGAAATGGATAAAGAAGTCTTCCCATACTCCAATTTGCTGCACAACTTCACGACGTACCAACAAAGAAGCCGCCGCACAAGCATCGACAGAAAGGTAGGGTTTCCCTTGTAATATTTCTGATGTTGAGATTACAGAAGCATTACCAAAGTTGATTTTGAGATGCGCCTTCTTAGGATAGATAAAACTACCGATTTCTTGAATCGTTTGAGGGTCATCTAGTTTTCTGATTTGAGAACCGACTAAACCTACTTCAGAATAGGTTTGTAAGGTTTCTACTAATGCACATAAACTCTGAGTATCTAGACGAACATCATTATCTAGCAGCCACAGGTAATCATACTCAAGTTTGCTAACGATCTGAAGACCATAGGAAAAGCCGCCAGAACCACCCAAGTTTTCTCCTGTTTGTAGAACCTTTACTTGAGGATAGTGCTGTTCTAAATACGCTGGCGTCTCATCTGTAGAAGCGTTGTCTACTACATAAGTATCAAGCTGGATATTATCAATGTTTAGCTTGGCGACATCCGCTAGCAATAAACAAACATCATTCAGTTTATTCCAGGTGACAATAATAGTTGCTACTTTAAGCATTCTCTATGTTGTCGCTATTGACTGATGAACTCCCCTTGTTACACCTGGCTCTATTATTTTTACAAACGTTCATTTTTTTGCTTCTTAGCTATATCAAGCTTCTTGCCTACACTCAGTTTGCGAACCAGAGCCATACCATAGTTAAAAGGACTTGTTTTTATCTCAACGAGATCAAAATGAGGATTTCCTTTAATATACTTACCGATGACGTATCTGGAATCATCCCAACCTACACACTTCAGGATAAATATGGTAGAACACGATATATCCACCATTTAATTTAAGCTTGAGCGTGAATAATTAAGTGTTTCAGAGCAGCAATTAAGTATTTCAGCAACTTTATTCTACTTTAGCTTATTTCAAAGAAGTTAATTATTTTCCGGATACTTCGTTAAACTCACTGTAAGTAGTTTTTGCAGAAAAACCTCTGCTGTAGCTCAGGTAGTATTTTTTCGCTCAAGTTCCCTTGACTCTAAAAATTTAAAGGAGAGTTTTCTTAGCGGGGCAAAGTTGGTGCATTTTAGAGTAATATTTGTAAAATAACTGTACAGCTAAAAGGTTACAACTATGTATGATGCGGTGTTAAGTCCAGTAAATGCACTCCTTTGGTTAAATAAGTATAAAGGTATTAAATCTGAGCTAGCCAATCTAGTGTTAGATATAAAGACTGATTATTCTTATAATGAACGCTTAGTACATGCAACCGATGGAAGCTTGAAGTTTTCGGATGCCTACGTGCTTAAGAGCCTTCTTTATCAATACAAACCAGCTAGAATACTAGAAGTTGGAAGTTTTCTCGGTTTTTCTACACGGTGGCTACTTGAAGTTTCATCACAATGGGGTGCGGAGGTAACAGCAGTCGATCCAAATGTTCGTCATAGAATTTTCGACGACCCTCAGTCTATTTTAAAAAAGCTCAATCAAAATTTTTATCCAGAAAATCTAGAAATAGTGCAAGGCTTTTTCGGCAACTATGGTGACTGCACTTACTTTGATTATGAAAACTATGAACCAAAACTGAGCAAAAGCGATATCGATAAACTAATGAAGGAAAGAAAAATTATTGATGAAAACTGGGGGAGAAAGTTCGATTTTGTTTTCATTGATGGCGATCATGAATATAAAGCAGTGATGGAGAATTTTGCAATTGCTCTTAACTTGCTTAGCGATGGAGGATGCATCGCTTTTCACGACGTTCTTACTTGGAAAGGTGTAAACGATGCTCTTCAGGAACTGAGTTTAAAATACCAAAGTAAAGCAGAAGTTAAAATATATGGAAAGCTTGACAAACAAGTTTTAGAACGTGTATTTAACAAAAGCAACGATGGTATCGGTTCTTTTAGATTATTGTAACCAGCAGAATTTTAGGATTAGTTAATTTTTTAGCCAGAGAAAGCTATAAAGACTTTACAAGTAGCTCAATCAAGCATTGGCTAAATATCTATTAGAGCTTACTAATCCGATTTTCAAATACAGACAGAGCGGCAGCAACAACCTGATCCATGTTGTAATATTGATACTGGGCTAATCTTCCTATAAAAGTCACCGACTCAAGTTTTTCTGCTTCTTGTTTATATTGTTGAAACAAGGCACGATTTTCAGGTCTAGGAACTGGGTAATAAGGATCGCCCTCTGCTTGAGGATACTCATAGTATGTAGTTGTTTTGTGATGTTTTTGTCCCGTAATATGCTTAGACTCTACTATACGGGTAAAGTCGTATTCATTCGGATAGTTGACTACAGCAACAGGTTGAAAATACTCCTGGTCATGAGTTTGAAACTCAAAGCGTAAAGAGCGATAGGGAAGTTTGCCGTACTTGTAGCTAAAGAATTGATCGATTGGTCCGGTGTAGATTAGATGATCGAATTTTAGCCAAGACTCAACTTCTTGGAAGCTGGTGTTGAGCATGACTTTGATGTTGGGATGAGCCAACATTTTTTCAAACATCCGGGTAAAACCATGCAAGGGCATTAGCTGATATTTATCGCCAAAGTAACGGTTGTCTCTGTTAGTTCTTACCGGAATCCGAGCGCATACGGAAGCATCGAGTTCGTGAGGCCAAAGTTCCCACTGCTTATGGGTGTAATTCTTAAAGAACTTTTCGTATAAATCACGACCTACTTTACCAACGACAGCTTGTTCTGAATTTTCAATGCGATCGTACTTTTCTCTAACTTCTGCATAAAAATTTTGAAGCTCTTGGCTACTAAGATTTAAAGCATAAAGCTTGTTAATAGTATTAAGATTAAGCGGAATTGGATACAAATCACCATCTACAGCAGCAAGCACTTGATGCTGATAAACTCGCCATTGGGTAAACTGTGAGAGATAGTCAATGACTTTTTTGCTATTAGTATGAAAAATATGAGCTCCATAATTATGGACTAGAACTCCGTCAGGGTTATAAGAATCGTAAGCATTACCACCAATATGATTGCGAACATCAATTAACAAAACTCTGCGATTCAGATTGGTGGCTATGCAATTGGCTAGAGTACATCCGGCAAAACCAGCACCGACAATTAAAAAGTCAAACATTTTTTTGATTACTGTATTTATCTACTTCTAAGTAATTTTCCCAAAAAGCCTTGTTGGTGAGTTCAGGTAATGTCTGTCTGTAAAGACTACTGATTGTCGGAAACTTAAACAGTAGGATAAACGCTAATACGACTATATTTTTAAGAATTTTAAAAAATTCTCCTCTCGCTAACTGAACTACAAAACCTTCTTGAGTACTTAAATTGTAATACAAAACTTTTTTAGCTCTAAAAGCGTTGATAGGACGATACCCCTGTATTGGAGCAATTTTATATCCCTTCTCAACTAACCTTTGATCGCTGTAGAAAAAAAACGAAGGCAAAAGATGACCGTTTAATGTTATTAATCTAAAAAGACGATGAATGGAGTTTTCAGATTCATGTATACTGTCACTATATTTCCCATAAATAAAGGGCATATCAGGATTCTTTACTGCTTTTTCTCCCATTTTTAAAATTTCTAGATTTTTTTCTTCTGGGTTTGTATTTTTTAAATAATCAGGACCCTGTAAGAAATCAGAAGCCGCCTTGAGAGCCAGTTGTGCGCTTTTGTATCTATAGCATAAGGCCTCTCGAAGACTCAATTTAACTAAATGCTTTACTGCATCTGTTTTGCTAAACACTTCAGGATACAAACTACCAAGAATTAATTCATTTCTCCGGAAGTAGTAATTAAGACTAGGGGAATATTTGCTTTCTAAAGGTTCATGCCATACACATATTCCGTTGAGAGTTGTAATTTTTTGCTTTAGCCTCATAGGAAATTCCATGTCATCCATTTTGATGAAAAATGGATAAGGTAGATTAAACTCATCTACCGTTGACAGAGGAAAACAAAAAAGCCACCAGCCATTATAGTTAATGTATTCTTCGATTTCATTAATTAAAACATTTTCTAAAGATCTTAAGTCTAGGTTGGCTTTTAGGCTAACTACTCCACTGTTCCATATAGCACCATTTTCCTGCTGAATATACTGAGTATCTAACTTTAACATGCTACCCCCAACGCAGAGGCTTTGATCGCTACTTGCTCTCAGAAAGTAATAAAATCTTTGAAAGACTTCTGGATCTACTACCACATCATCATCCATAAAGATGATGTGCGAAAATTCGTTTTTTTTGTTTAAAACTTCTATGAGCCCTCTAGTGTAACCTCCACTTCCACCTGCATTTTTATTTCTGATTAAATGAATTTTGGAGTTACTAAATTTTTTTAAGGTTCTACCATTGTCAATGATAAATATTTCAAAGTTAGCTGCCACATCTGAATTGTTAAGTAAATAATTTTCTATTAAATGAATGTTTTTTTCAATGTAGAGTTCTCTTTTGTAGGTACATATAACAATAGCGAACTTTAATAACTCTGTTTCGGGAAGATTAGTAGGAGCGTAAAAATATCCACCACTTAATTGACAATCATCTTCTAAAACTTCAATTTCAACATACAATAAGCCTTCATAGGAAGATATATCTATGTTTGTTATTATATTTTCTAAAGTTTCTTCTTTAAAAGAAATGACTTTTTGATCTACCAATTTTACGCTTTGAGAAAAATTAGTTTTATTTAAAAGCTTAACTTTAAATTTACCTTTTAAATTTAAAGCAACTCCCAAACTTTTAATTGTAGTATATTTTTTCCACTTGCTTACTGAAAATAAATTAAAGTAAGTACTAAAAGAGACAACTTCACCCTTATAAAATTCCAATTTATTGTTTTGGTAATTAAAAAAACTTTTTCTATTTCCTCTAAAAAACAGTTTATCAACAGTACATGTTCCCGACCTAGGTAGTGCTAAATTTTGTAATTTAACTATAGTAGTTGTGTCAGGAATAGCTTTAGCTGTTGAATTTAGTAATCCTGTCATATTATTTTCCTTATAGCCTATTAATGTGGGTTTTTAGTTAATCCCAAAGTTCGTTTAATGATAAACCATTGCTTCCTAAATTTCCAGAATTTAGAGGATTCCATAGCCTGTATTCTTTGGGCTAGTTGCTTGGATTCCAACACTGAAGTATTTTTCTCTTGCTCTAGAGACTTTTTCTGCTCCCATAACTCTCGATTTTCCCAGAATAGTCTCCCCTGTTCTTGCTCTAAGTGTAGATATTCCACGGCTAAGACTAACATTTCCTCTGCCATTGCTGAATCAATCACTGGTTGAGGGTTGTTTTTATGGATTTCTAATGCCTCTGCGAAAATAGCTGACATTTGTTCAGCCATTGCTTGTAGTGGAAACAACTCAACTACTCGCTGGCGAGCTAGGGAACCAACTTTATGGCGTAAGCCTGCATCCTGGATTAAAGGAGTTAGAACTTTAAGGTATTCCTGAACTTCCTCGATACCACCTTTAGCCTTAGGAACTAGAAATCCCGTCTCCGGTGTCACTAACTCCCTCTGCCCTCCAACATCTGAAGCTACTATTGGCAACTGCATTGCCATAGCTTCGTAAATTGCTACAGCAATTCCTTCATACTCTGTTGGCAATAACAAAATATCAGCAGCAGAGTAGAAACTCAGCATTTCTTCTGGCTCTACGGGTGGCAAGACATGAAAAACTGAATCCAAATTAAACTGCTTAATTCGCTCTTGGAATTGGGAAAGTAAGGAACCGTTCCCTAGAACAACAACCTGAATAGGCAAAGATTGATTGACTAATTCTTTGACAATGTCTACTAAAAAAAGGGGGCGCTTTTGAAACTCTAGTCTCGCTGGAAATAAACAAACTACTGCATCTTCAGGAATTTCAAGCTTACGTCGTAATCTCTTTCTTTCTTTTAAATTGAATTGCCACTTATTGCTGTCTACATTTGTACAACAAATCCTCAATTTATCTTGTGTGTTAGGATTAATGGTTTGATAATACTTAGCCAGATACTTAGAAGTTACTACTTGGCAATCTAGAAATTTACTGAGTTGACAGGAAATTCTGGGAAAACCTATACCACGCCAGCCAGGGTCATCTGTATGAACAAAATCAACAAAAGCTACATGAGGAAATTCAGCTCGAAGTAAAGGCAGAAAATAGTAGGCTATGTAAGAGTTAGCAATTAAGACAGTGTCAATCTGACGAGATTCAATAATGTATTTTGTAAATGCAAGCCAGTGATGCTCACGTAAGAAATTGGGTAAGTGAAATATATCGGGAGTGAGGGCATCAAAATGCTTGTGCCAAGGATGGTTAGAACCGACAGTTGTAGCAATAGTAAATTTGTAATTTTGCTTTGTTAGCAAAGTAACTAAATCTAGATTGAACTTGTTGGCTCCATCTACTTCAAGCCAAAAAAAGAAACAGAGAATTTTTTTAGAATTTTGATTGCATGGAAGCTGATTCTGAAGCAAAAAATTAAACTTTATTTTATTTGTATCAAAATAAGATCTTTTTAAAAGGTAGTTAAGTATATTATCTTGCAAAAAAGAATTTTTATACTGCGATTGAATAAGTTTAGCAGTGTGTTGTTTTTCAATAATACTGGTACCTGATTTTTCTAATATACTTGAATGATTGCGGTAATAACATAAATATTCAGGTATCGTCCACCCCTTTTGATCGCTTGTTATTGCTCTTAACCATCTCTCCCAATCTTCATAAAACTTTAAGCCTTCATCAAATCCACCCAAGGCATCAAAATCTGCTTTTCTATACAGTAGCATTGAAGCGAGCCATTCCTGTTGAATAAATTGAGTGGATCTTGTAAAACCTTCATTAGAATAGTACTCTTCATCGTGAAATCCAATTTGATAAGAATTAACGAAGGAAAGTTCAGGATGAGTTTCTAAAAGTAAAACACACTTTTCTATATAAGTTAAATCAACTAAATTATCAAAATCTAAAAAAATTAAGTACTTACCTACAGCTTGAGCAACAGCTTTGTTACGAGCAGCAGCTAAGCCTTTACTTTCCTGATGATAAATGGTTTTAATCTTCAAAGAGCGGTGAGGCAGAGAATCAAAAATAGAAATTGCTGCTGGCTCGGTCGAGCAGTCATCAACAATAATCCATTCAAAGTTTTGAAAGCTTTGGTCGATTACTGACTTATAGGTTTCTTCAAAACAGATGTGAGCGTTGAAGAAGAAAGAAATTATAGAAACAACCGGACTGGTAGAAGTTGAGGAATTATAAAAATTATACTCTCTCTGTTTGAGTTTATTTATAAAGGTATTGAATTTTTCGCTGGGTTGAACTAGGGACATAAAACGAAACTTTCTAGATGGTAAAATTGTTCAGTGATTTTTGAGGAAATTACCAGCCTTTTCACAAGTTTCTAAGTTAAGTACTGTCGCTTCTTTACTCATTTTTTCTTAATCCGGCAGATTGTTTCAATCGGAACCATGCTTTTCTCAACTGCCAAAACTTACTACTCTGCATTGCGACAATCTGCTGTTGCGATCGCTCTAAGTTTACCTGAGTTTGCTGGAGTTGGGATTGCGACCAATCGAGTTTTGTCTTAAATTCCTGAATATACCCACCTAGCTTTGAGGCAGCAAGGGTTAAATCTCGATTTCTTCCACGCCAGCCATCCAGAAATTTGCAAATTTGTAGCGTATAATCCAAATCTAGGAAATTCCGAGAAATAAAATAATTAAATAAACCCAATACGACTCTATCTTCTAGATTACGTTGCTCTAAATCTGCTAGGTCTAACTTATTAATAATGTCATCCCAAACCTGGCTAACTTCTGTGAGGTAATATAGATCGTCATATTTTTGACTCTCGTTACTTTGGTGCCATCTGTAATATCCCAATACTTCCTGAAGAAAGTAGACATCGGCAACCAGACCCACTCTCAGCCACATTTCAAAATCGCCAACATAGGAATAGCGGCAATTAAATAGTCCTACTTTCTCTATAACTTGTCTTCTCAAAAAGACAAAGGGACAACAGATGTCATTGTTCGGGGTAACTTTATTAATCACCCACTCTCTTGCTGGTTCTAAAACATCTTCAGAATACTTTGCCCACGGCCAGTTCAGTTGATTATAATCATCATCAATGACTTCTACTGAAGACGCTACTAGACCAACACTAGGATAAGAATCTAGAATATTAACTTTTTCTTCTATGTTTTTGGGTAACATGACATCATCCTGACCCAGAACATTGATGTATTCGCCAGACGAGCGTTCAATACATTTATTGAAGTTTGCAAATAGTCCTACGCGGGTTGGATTTTTGAAGTAACGAATTCTTTGATCCTTAGCTGCATAATTAGCGACAATTTCAGGGGTTTCGTCTGTTGACGCGTCGTCTGAAATGATCAGTTCAAAATCCTGAAACGTTTGATTAAGAACGCTGTCTATGGCTTGAGAAAGAAATTTTTGCGAGTTATAGGTGGGAATTCCCACGCTCACTTTAGGCATATTGTCAATATTCTATTTGGGGCAAGAGAAACTTAATAGGTAAGTTACATGATCTGGATTTGGCAATCGTCGCCAATCATAAACCTTAAAGCTTTGGGGCGTCTGGGAGCAACAGTTAGGGTGGCGCGTTGTCCAATGACGCTATCAACAATGCGTTGATGAATGTCCGCGACTTTTGCGTCTTGTAAGATAACGCTATGTTCCAAATCAGTATCAATCAAGGTCACTCGATCGGCGATGCTGCTGTAGGGACCAATAAAGCAGTTTTCTAAGTGGCAGTCTTCTCCAATAATTACTGGGCCGCGAACGGTACAATTAATCAGTTTTGAGCCAGAACCAATTTGGACTCGTCCAATTACCTGAGTCTGGTCATCAACTTGACCCAGTATACAGGGGGTAAGTTGGGTATCCAGGATGATTCTGTTGGCTTCTAGCAGGTCGTCTTTTTTCCCGGTATCCAGCCACCAACCTTCGAGTTTGCAGGCTGCTACTTGCTTTTGCTGGTCGATTAGGCATTGAATGGCATCAGTGATTTCTAGTTCGCCTCTAGCAGAGGGTTGGATGCAGGCGATCGCATCATGGATGATCGGGGAAAAGAAGTAAACCCCAACTAAGGCAAGATTTGATGGGGGAACGAGGGGTTTTTCGACTAACTGCAACACGCGCCCTTTTTCATCTAACTTGGCGACACCAAAGGCGCTGGGATTGAGCACTGGACGCAGGAGGAGCAAAGCGTCGTGGTTTTCTTGGATAAATTCTTTAAGAAAGTAAGTGAGGTCGCCTTGTTGGATTAAGTTGTCGCCTAAGTACATGAGAAAGGGAGAATTTTCCAAAAAAGACTGGGCGACTTTGACGGCGTGGGCAAGTCCGGCGGGTTGCTCTTGCAGAATGTAGGTAATCTTGGCTCCGAAGCGATCGCCTGTTCCGGTTTTGGCTTGCACTTCTTTGCCCGTTTCGGGGCTGATAATGATGCCAATGTCGGTGATGCCAGCAGCGACGATCGCTTCAATGCCATACCAGAGGATTGGTTTGTTGGCTACTGGTACTAGTTGTTTAGCACCAGTATAGGTAAGAGGTCGCAGGCGCGTGCCTTTACCGCCGGAGAGGATAAGCGCTTTCATAGGTACGGGCGTAAAGTTCTCTGAGCATCTGCCTTAGTCCCTGTCGCCAGTGAGGGGGATAAGTTCCTAAAATCGTTGATATTTTCCCACAGGAGAGGACAGAATAGGCAGGGCGACGAGCGGGAGTGGGATATTCTGCTGTGGTGATGGGGACAACCTGCTGAACTTTCAAAGGAAAGCCTAGTTGTTGGGCTTCTTCAAAGATAGCAATAGCGAAGTCGTACCAACTAGCAACACCGCTGTTGGTGTAGTGGTAGGTTCCGGCAAGTTCTGAGGTCAGTTTGGGTACGAGTTGGGCGATCGCGTTTGCTAAGTCTCCTGTCCAGGTAGGGCTGCCAATCTGATCGGCAACGACGCGGAGTTCCTCCCGTTCGGCACCCAATTTGAGCATGGTTTTGACAAAGTTACTCTTGCCGTGGGTGCCATAAACCCAGGCGGTTCTCAGGATGAGGTGATGGAGGCAGTTTTCCCGAACGGCTTGCTCGCCTGCGAGTTTGGTTTTGCCGTAGACGCTTAGGGGGTTGGTTGCATTGCTTTCTCGGTAGGGGTGGCTGTGGTTGCCATCAAACACGTAATCCGTGGAGATGTGAATCAGGAAGGCTCCCAGTTTTTGGGCTTCCTGGGCGAGGATGCTGGGTGCGATCGCATTAACCGCTTTGGCAAGTTCCGGTTCGCTCTCAGCTTTGTCTACAGCCGTATAAGCAGCAGCGTTAATAATTAGGTCAGGTTGGATTTCGTCAACGAAGGAGCGGAGGTTGTCTGGTTCGGCAAAATTAACCCTTTGGCTACCTACACCAATTACCTCTCCTAAGGATTGAAGAGCGGGCTGTAACTCCTGTCCGAGTTGACCTGTGCTGCCAAGCAGTAAGATACGTTTCATGGAAAGACTTCAGCCGTTTTGAGCAGTTTACCAGCTTGGTCTTTGGCGGATAGGATGGGTGGAGAGTCTAGCGGCCAATCGATGGCGAGGTCTGGGTCATTCCAAAGAATACAGCGATCGTGTTGAGGGGCGTAGTAGTCGGTCGTTTTGTAGAGGACTTCCGCTGTTTCTGAGAGGGTGAGGAAGCCGTGGGAAAAGCCAGGAGGTATCCAGAGTTGGCGTTTGTTTTCCGCACTAAGAATATAGCCAACCCACTGACCGCATGTGGGGGAGCTTTTGCGGATGTCTACTGCGACATCAAAGATGGTTCCCGCGATCGCTCTTACCAGTTTCCCTTGAGGTTGTTGAATCTGGTAATGCAGTCCTCGCAGGACGTTTTGCCGGGAGCAGGAGTGGTTGTCTTGGACGAATTGAGCTGTGATGCCAGCTTTTTCGCTGAAGGCTTTGTAGTTGTAGCTTTCGTAGAAGAAGCCGCGATCGTCAGCAAAGGCTTTTGGCTCAATGAGTAAGAGATCGGGAATTGCAACAGAAATAATATTCATTATTCACGATCGTCTATGATAGTAAGCTAGTACAAGTTAATACTTTATCTTGTTTATGAACCCAGAAGAATATTTATCAAAGCTCTATGCTAATCGCTTTGACTACAAGCAAAGAAAAACTAAGCTTACCTTATGGAAAGTTCTGGTTAACTTTTTTTTACAAAACCATGTAGGACGAGACTTAATTGTTCTAGATATTGGAGGAGGATACTGTGAATTTATTAACCAAATTCAAGCCAGAGAAAAATACTTAATTGATTTAAATCCTGACTCTAAAGAGTTTGCAAACTCTGATGTTAAAGTAATAAATATTGATATTTTAAGTATACAAAATCAAGATTTTATGCCTAATTATTTTGAGGTAATTTTTATCTCAAATTTTTTTGAACATTTAAATAGCAAAGAAGAGTTAATTGAGGTTTTACGATTTTGCTTTAACCATCTTAAGCCTGGAGGTTCGCTCTTAGTGATTCAACCAAACTTCAAGTACTCGTATAAGGAGTATTATGATTTTATCGATCATAAGCTACCGATAACTCACATTTCTCTTCAAGAAATCATGCAAACGATTGGCTTTTTCATTAACGTAATGATACCAAGATTTTTACCGTTTTCTACAAAAGGCAGACCTGCTTCACCCGCTTTACTTAAGTTGTACCTTAAACTACCATTCCTTTGGAACTTTTTAGGTGGACAGATGTTTATTAAAGCATCTAAGCCCGTTTAGTTACCTAGGATTTATAAATCTCGTCAAGTATATTTTTAAAACTTTAGGTGTGATGCTCTGTATAGAGAGCGATCGCCAATATCAGCATCATTATTAGTAACAGTGACTACCATACCTGTCCTTTAGAAATTTGCACTTCCCTGTAGTTGATGCTGATTTACTAAACTTGAAAGCAAACAGAGTTAAAAGTCTTATTGCAAAACTGAGCTAAGAATCTCTTCATGTTCAAATATCCACTGATAAATATCCCGTAAAGCAGCCTCAGGATTGATTGTAGGTTGCCAGCCAGTTTTTTCAATGACTTTAGAACAGTCGGTAATGAAAAGAGGAATGTCTCCTGGTCTTCCTTCTGGTAATGGCTTAATCTGGGTAGTTTTTTTAGTGATGGCTTCGCATAGTTGGGTAGTCTCAACTAAAGAAAGACTGTTACAAGCTCCACCACCAACGTTTAGTACCTCACCATCCAGAGCAGAAAAATTTTCTAACTGATAGTCAACAAGCCTTAACAAGTCTTCGACGTGCAGCAAGTCTCTAACTTGCTTGCCTAAGCCACCATAGCCAATGTAGCTAAGTGGTTTTTGAAAATAATGGGCGGCGACCCACAGAACAAAAACGCCCTGATCTACTTTGCCCATTTGCCAAGGTCCTGTGACTACTCCGCATCGGTTAATAATCGCGCCAAGGTTGTAGGCTTGCCTGTATTCCTCAATTAATAGTTCAGAGGCTAGCTTTGTCGTTCCATAAAGCGAACGATAGCCTTGCAGCGGAAAATCCTCAGAAATGCCTAATTGTGAAACTCCAGGTATAGTCTGGTCGGGTGCAATTTCAAACCTTGTCGGCAATTCTCTTGAATTTAATGACTTAAGCGTGGCAATTGGGTATACACGACTGGTAGATAGAAACAATAAACGAGCCTGTGTTTGTCTTGCTAATTCCAGGATGTTGATTGTCCCCAGTAGATTCGTCTGAAGCACATACTGCGGTGAAGTAAAACCAGCTAATACAGAAGGCTCGGCAGAGCAATCTATGATAGTTTCCACATTAAGAACGCTTGGGTCAAGGTCAGAGGGAGAGCGGATATCACCATGAACAAATTGAATTCCCAGATTTTTTAGTCTGGGAAGATTTAATTCAGAACCTCGACGCCGCAAGTTATCTAGGCAGATTATTTGCCAACAAGGATGAAGCTGCTTTAGTCCAATTGCTAAAGAACTACCAATGAAACCTGCTCCACCTAAAACTAAAACTTGCTCAGACATTCGATCTCAACCCAACTATATTTTTGCTTCGGTGGTAATCTCCACGAGCTAGATGCTTTTCTATCCAGACATAAAGAACAATAAACAGATATCGGCTGCCCATTTCTTTAATTTTTAGTTTAGAAATCCCCGTTTTGCGGTTATACCATCTTATGGGAATCACTGTATGAGAAAACCCTCTAATTATTGCTTTCAGAGGCAATTCTACTGTCAAATTAAAATGATGGCTGAGAAGGGGCTGTAGTCCATCAATAACTTCTCGGCGATACATCTTAAAAGCATTAGTAACGTCATTGTAACGAAGACCAAATAGGACTTTGATAAACCAGTTAGCTAGGCGATTAATTAACAATTTGTGGCGGGGATAATCAACTACTAAGCTACCTTTGACAAATCGTGAACCGAACACGCAATCGTATCCTTCTTTGAGTTTGTAGTATCCTGCTACCAAGTCTTTGGGCTCGTCAGAAGCATCAGCCATCACAATGGCAACGGCATCGCCCTTGAACTCAGCTAAACCACGTCGTACGGCGAAACCAAACCCATTGGGAGGCTGATTGTCAATATATCGAACGCTATTAAACTTATGTGACAATTGCTGGCAGAGTAGCAAGGTGTTATCTGTACTGTTGTCATTGACTATGAGGATTTCATGGGGTATTTTTGCCTGCTGGAGTGTATCAACAATATTACTAACTGTTCCATACAAACATCCCTCTTCATTATGTGCAGGTATGACAACTGAAATCTTCATCACTCCTCCTCGATTGCTTTTCTAGAGATTGTACCTTAGCAGGTACTGGCAACTCACTTCGTAAAAAGCCTAACGAATTTCCACCTGATAGGCATTACCAAAAGGGATGGCAGTGTTTTTTGTTGGTTCATATATCCATGCCTGTACCTCATGGATACCTCTCGGCATCACTTCTGAGCTAAATTCTACTCTCCATCCAGAGTTCACAGAATTACTGTTCTCAAGAGCTTCAGCAACATCTGGTCGAGATTGGCCAGTGCCCGTAATTGCTACTGGAGTATTACTTAAGCCATACGTTAAAACAATCCAATGCTTCTGTTTTGTTTTTAATGTTAAAATGGCCCATCCGCTAGCTGAAACTGTATCTCCTCTTTGTATAGACTTATCACCATCATTACTTTGAACAGCATCCAAATACCCCACATACTCAGGGTTTGATTTAGAAAGAAACTGTATTGATTTTATTGGTGAGTTATCACTTATAATATTTACTTTAAACTCCCCATTCAATTTAATAAACTGATTTTTTTCTGGATCGTGAATCCAGGATTTTATTTTAGTTTCTCCCGGCGGAAGTGACTTTAGTAAAATATTTGCCTCCCATGTAGCTTTTTTGTACTTACTTGAATTAAAAGTGTTTTCTTCAGTTGAGCTATCTGAATGCACAATAGTATTCGCAAAGAATGATTGGTTGCGCCCCCATGAAAACAGTACTGTTTGAGGGATTTGGTTATGAGTTGGTACAGTAACCAATCCAGATAGGTTTACGCCGCCACTTCTGGATAAAGTAATAGACTGATCGTTTGCTGAGGGAACATTCATGTGCCCATAATTATTAATTGGTTGAGTTACGAAAGCAATGTTTTTAAAGTCCCTAAAGCCTAAATTTTGAAGAGATTTAGTGAAATCTTTTAACTCGGCTGGTTTGGGGTAAAGCGGTAAGCAGCTATCAGGCAAATCAGTAACTGAATCATCAAAAAAATACACCCATTCTAAGCAATTTTTAGCACTATTCTTTGCTAGCCAAATCTGCTGTCCTTGTGTAATAGCATTAGTAGAGACAGATATAAAAAGTGCTGTCAAAATACCAGCAACAAAATAATTTGCTGGAAGAATATATGAATTATTTTTGAGCCATTTTTGGTTATAGCCTATTAATAGCCGCCACATTTGCAAGCAGGCAATAACTAATAAGATAAGGACGGTTGTATATCTTGACGAAGTAGATTGCTCAATGCCAAATCCAGCTCTACCTAGAGTCGTAACTAAAGCAAACAGGGTAGCAAACCAACCTAATGATAACCAGGGAGCAGCATCATAAGCAAATCTTGACTTATAGTTTTTGATCCAGTAGATGTTAAAAGATAGAAAGGTTAGTAAAATAACAAATCCAGTAACAGCAGCAGACCAAACTAGCCTGCTTAGGGGAGATCCTAAAATCGATAAAAAGTAAAGCCCAGTAGTTAAAGGCTGCTTGAGAAAGAATAATGTATCAGGATGATGACTTGGTTTTTGATAACCAATGCTGTAGATAGCACTAGACAAAGCAAAAAGCATTATCCACAACAAAAGCCTAATTCTTTTCTGTGTGGTTGTGCTTTCAATAGAAGCTACTGAAGGAATGACAGCTAGCCAAGAAAACAAACCATGAGCTAAAGAGAAGCTAGCCGTAAAACAGCATATCGCTGAAAGGCTTAGTCTAAGGTAAGGAGGCCAGGTTTTAGGTACACTCAATATAAAGACAGTTAGGATCACGCAAGTATTAACAAAAAACCAAGGAATTTGAAATCCCCACAGCCAATTTTCATACTGAACCAAAGAAAAAATTAAAAGACAAGTCAGAATATTAAACAAGTGGAATAAGGATTTATTTGTACTCTTACTGGCAGATGCAATTTTGTACATTAACCAGAAGTTGACGACAGCGAAAACAAAACTGAAGTATAATTCAAGTTTTATATTCCATCTTGAAGAAAAAGCGAGAAGAGCAAATAATATTTTTGGGAAGAATATTCTATGTTCATTATGTTGAATAAAAAAATCTACAAGATTAATATTTTTTGATGCAATTTTTTCAAAAAAGCTTACTAGTTGAAACTGATCCCAAACAGGTACATTTACACTGTAACTGGTGATGAACCACACAAGAAGAATAACGGGTATACAATAAGCAGTAATCAAATATTTATAATGACTAGAACGTAGCACTATACTTACCTTTTGTACTGTAACAGTAGCTTACAATTGCTCTACATTAATAATTTGGGGATGCACGCAATCTTTTTTTCACTCAATTTCTGAAAAGCCGATTGTCCGCCGTAAGCGAAACCACTGTTTCCTCAGTTTCCAAAACTTGCTGCTCTCCATTGCCGCAATCTTAGTTTGTAAGCGATGAACTTCAAGGTTAAGAAGGTGCATCTGATAGTGTGATTTTTCCAGTTCAGCCGAAATATGTTGCTGATGTAATTGCCCTGGCTCAAGTTCTATATCAATTGCAAATCCAAAAACTTTATCTAAATCATTATATCTATTAACAAGAGCAGCGAATTTATTCTGAAAATATTTTGCTACGCTTGCTGTATATTGATTCATAGTATGAATTTGAGACGAATTATGCACTCTATAAGCACCTACAATTTCAGGAAGTAGCTTACAAATATAATTGTACAGTCCTAGCTTTAACCACAGTTCGTAATCTTCCCATCCCAACCAGCCATATTCTATTAATTCGTTGGAGTAGTACCCTAGCTTAATTAGCACCTTTTTATCAAACATTGCCATAGCATCAATATATGGCGCTCTGACTAACTCACGAACATCCCACTCAAAGCAGGAAAGAAAACCAATTCCTTCTTTAGTATTATTGTCAAATTTATTTATTATGCCATATACAGCTGCATAATTAGAATTGTGAATAGCATTGTATAACTTGGTTAAACAATGTGGATAAATCCAATTATCAGCATCCATTATGAATACATAGGGCGCACGGGCAAGCTTTATTCCTGTATTTCTTGCATCGGTTGTACCAGTATTAAAAACCTTACTAACTAAACAAATTGGAAAGTCTGATTCGGCAAGATACTCCTTAACTAGGTTCTGAGAATTATCTGTGGAACAGTCGTCAATGACGAGAATTTCAAATCCTCCTGGTAATCCAGAAGTATTTGATTTACAGATGCTACTTAAACACTCGTATATGTAGTTAGAATAGTTAAAAAGTGTAATTATTATAGTTACAGATGGTGCTGTTAATTCCTTATATGCAGAGTTGGCTGTACATACCCAAGGATTGGTGCCTAAGAATTCCGATAGCTTTGCTATATGTAACTTGGTAATTATCGAACTTCTGCGTACTTCCAAACTGTCGAATTGCATCGTTAAGTTCCTCACGTTTCATCGGCTTAATTTACAGACTACAAATTGCTTAACTTATTAAGCAAAGAGCTGCAAAGTATTTGTGCAGTATAGTTGTTAATAACAAAGTCGTAAGCTTGTTCTGTTAAACGATACATTTCGCTTTCATTTTCCAGATAATACTGACACCTACAAATAATATCTTCAATTTCCGTCGTTACAAAATGTTTTCCATTCACTAATGGTTCAATATAATTACTAGGCTCAGAAATCATTAAACAATGATTACCAATAGCCATCAATATCCGATGCCATTCAAAATAAGTTCTCTCAGCAAAATGAATATTTATGATGATTTTGCTAGACTTTAATAATTCATTACGCTTCTTGCCTGAATAAAAACCAGTGCTACTCGGCAAGTTGGGTTTATCAATTCTAGTCATCACAAAGTAACAATTGTATTTACTGAAAAAATCAGCGTTTTTAGACAAAAACATTTCTCGTCTTTGTGAGTGAGAACCTATAAACAAAATATCTATTTGTTTTGATATATTCCGATTGAAATTTTCAGCTTCAAAAAATAAAGCTTCATATCCTAAGGGTGTGTGAAGTGCTGGAACATCTCGTTTATTAAACTCGTTAACTCCTTGCCAATTTATGTCAAACACACCTTTGGCATTTTTAGCTGTTTCATACGCAATTTCAAACCAACTGCTCCCGGGTTGTTCGACATTTAAAACGTAAATATTTCGCGAAACTTTTAATACTTCAGATGGTGTAAGTTCTTTTTCAAGATATAGAGGATAAAATTCATGAGGAGCAACAACGATTTGAATTAAATTATCTTCTACATTTATTTCAGGTATTTCATCTGCAAGCAATTCTACTGAGACACCATTTTTTCTAAAGCCTTCAGCAAATATTTCGGCAATTTCAAACATAAATTGATTGCCTATAGCTGTGACAAATAGCCTGACAGTATTTAGAATTTTATAATTTGACATTTTTACGAACCTAAAGCTAATGTAAAATTGCAATTGTACTTTCAGCTACTGTTATGTACTTAACACTACCACTTCCAAAAGCTTAAGCCTTAATGATGGAACTGGAGTTAATATAACTGAGGTTAAGTTTACGGTAGTTGCAATTATGATTGCCCGACTCAGCCTGAGATGATTAACGTTAAATTGCTGTCGCTACATCCTATTTTTGAGCCTAGTAACTGCCATTTCGGATAGTAGATTTTACATAAAATCCCTCTAGTTTTAGACGCGTAACAGATAAGCGAAATTTTCGTGATAGTTTGTATTTCTGATTGATAACATTATAGTTCTGTTTAAAGCTACTACTGGCCTATTTTACTCGTCTGTTTCTAATCCCAGCATCCGTTTCATGCGAAGCCATACCTTTCTGAATTGCCAGAATTTACTGCTCTCCATTGCTGCAACCCTTTGTTGAGAACGCTCTAATTTTGCCTGAGTGTGTTGTAGTTGAAACTGTGATTGCTCTAGTTCTGCCTGAGTGTGTTGCTGTTGAGACTGGGACTGCTCTAACTCTGCCTGAATGTGTTGCTGTTGAAACTGTGATTGCTCTAGTTCTGCCTGAGTGTGTTGCTGTTGAGACTGGGATTGCTCTAACTCTGCCTGAATGTGTTGCTGTTGAAACTGTGATTGCTCTAGTTCTGCCTGAGTCTGCTGGAGTTGAGACTGGGATTGCTCTAACTCTGCCTGAGTGTGTTGCTGTTGAAACTGTGATTGCTCTAGTTCTGCCTGAGTGTGTTGCTGTTGAAACTGTGATTGCTCTAGTTCTGCCTGAGTCTGCTGGAGTTGAGACTGCGATTGCTTCAGTTTCCATCTATCTTCTAGAGTCTGACGATGAAAGAGTAATAAAGATTTTTCTCTGTCTAAAGGTGAATCGCTATCGGTTAGTTCTAAGGAAATTTTGCTGGGTACATCAGCCATTTGCTCCAATTCCTTCAGTAATTCAAAATACTGGGGAGCCGTATGCTGTAAGATTCGGACACTTGGGTGAGCCAAATCTATGTTTTTAAAAATTTTACTTTCATATATCTTTTGAAATTGGTGTTGAACCTCATTACTAATTTCTTGAGTAATTCCGAATTTGTCTCTTAGCAATTCAATTAACTGCTCTGGCTTCTGAGTAAGAGCATTTATACTGACTAGTACACAGCGTTTAGAATGTTTCTTATAAAATTCAACTATATGTCTATTATAGAAAGACCAAATTTTAAGAGCATAATAAGGATGTTGGGCAAAAAGTTTTGTAAAGCCATTGTTGGCAGAGATACTAACCCGGAAGATCGAGTCAGCTACTTCCCAAGGTAGACGGTAGACAAATATATAGTGTGCATCAGGAAGTAGTTCATCCCAGAAGTTTAGCATCAAAGAAGTACGTGGATCTTTCCAACCCCATATCTCCGCTTTCAAATAGCGATTATTGATTAAAGCTTTAGCTTCATCAAGATAGTTTTGAAACTTGTTATAGTCTAGAAATTCGCTTTCTGTCCAACCCCAATCTTGCCATCCTGGTTCATCAGTTCGACAGCTGTTTTGAAGAACTGAGCGTTGAAATTCCAAGAACTCTACATCTTCAAAATATCCCTTTACGTTAAAGCAGTCAGCTTGAAGAAGAACTTCTCCTAATTTAATACCAGCCGCTTCCAAAAATGAAGCAGTTAGAGAAGTACCGGAACGATGCATTCCTGTGATTATGAGAGTCTTTGGCATTTATGCAATAACTTTTGTTCTATTTTTTATATGCAAACTCTATCAAAATAATGAAACTGATTAAAGTTTACATTTACAGATAGTTATTTTATTTTGTTAGAATTCCTGTATTTTACAGTAAAAACATCTGCTCCTTTAATTACTGAGTAAAAATTACACTACTAATTTTGAATGCTGATTGTTAGATGGTGTAATAGACTTAGAATTAACCTTTGAAACGAAAGCTTCAGTTTGAAAATCTATTATGAGAGTTTCCAGTACATCATTTTCTGCCTGAACTCTAAACATAGCTGCATCAATAATACGATGAAGATATACTTCGGCTTCATCTTTTAGTCCATGAACTCCTGCATTAAAAAAATAAACTCCAGGCTGTAAAAAACATCTAAATCTAAATTGAACTTGGAGTATACTGCCCTGTTCTACACATTCAATTGCGTTTTGTGTAGTGTGAGACATAGCTCCCCCAATTTCTAATCCACTTACTGTTTTAATTAGCATTGCAAACCTAACTTTATATGAGGTCTGGTCAAACTTTATAGAGTAAGTATAAATATAGTCCTTGCGTCTGACCAGAAGGTTGACCTTCTTTCCCTCAAGCGTAGTAATATAAGGTTGTTTAATCTCTACACCACAAAGTACATAGGAGATTGTACTCTTAGGAACCATATGGGGATCGTATAGAGCCTGTTTTCGTAGGGGAAGGGAAAGTTTAGTTTCCGCATCCTTGGAATAATTTAATGATTTATTTTCCAGGTCTTGATGATCCATGCTAAGTAACTCTTGACGCAGAGTCTCTACTTTATCTGTTGGTGCATAAATTAATTTGTGATAGCTGGATACGACTAACTTAGGATTGCCTGATAAAATTAAATCTCCTTGATCTATCAAAACTGCTGAACTACAAAGTTCTATAACCGAAGTCGCTGCATGAGAAACAAAGAGAACTGTTCCACCTCGCTCTTGAACAGAGTGAATACGAGCAAAGCATTTGCGCTGGAAAGCCTCATCACCTACAGCAAGAGCCTCATCTACCATGAGAATATCAGGCTCGACACTAATCGCCACTGCAAATGCTAGCCTGATAAACATTCCACTAGAATAAGTTTTAACTGGTTGATCGATAAAATCTCCGATGTCAGCAAAAGCAGTAATGTCATCAAATTTTGCTTCTATCTCTTTCTGCTCTAAACCAAGTAAGCGACCGTTAAAAAATACATTTTGTCTTCCTGTAAATTCGGGGTTAAAACCGCTGCCAAGTTCTAAAAGAGCGGACACTCTTCCCTTTACCTTTACTTCTCCAGTAGTCGGTGTCAGGGTTCCCGCAATGATTTGCAACAACGTACTCTTTCCCGAACCATTTCGCCCAACAATTCCTATTGTTTGCCCCTTGGGAACTTCTAAATTAATGTCCCGCAGCGCCCAAAATTCATCTGCCCTAATTTTTCCGGGTAGCAAAATTTCCTTCAACCGATCTACCGGATGAGCATATCTCTTATAGCACTTCGAGACATTCTTCAGCGAAATGGCAATCTCACTCATTACACTACTATTGTTGAGCAATACCTAAAGGACATCAGCAAACGCTGGACGCAAACGTCGGTAAACCCATAAGCCGCAACAAAACGCCACCAAAGCAACTATTGAAGCAACTCCCCACTCGCCCCAGTGGGTAACTTCTCCAACTAATATTAAGTCGCGATAGACTTCCGCAATCGCTGCCAGTGGATTTAACCAAAATATCCAATATCGAAACCCTTCCGGAATCAGCGAGGCAGGATAGATGATTGGTGTTACATAAAACCAAAGATTCAAAACTACCCCTAGCGTCTGAGGGATATCCCGCAAAAACACGGTCAATCCTGCCGCCAAATACCCCAAACCAGCCGTCAATAACAACTGCGTTAGCCAAATTAAGGGCAACAGTGCCAAAGTAGAGTGTAAAGTTTGTGTCGCTACTGCCACCAACACAATCAACGCTGCCAAGCCGAGCGAACTTTCGATGAACATGGACAGAATTGGCACCAACGGCAACAAGGCTAGCGGAAATACTACCTTCTTCACTAAATTCGGCTGATTCACCACGGAACTAGCTGCTTGAGTTAACCCACCTGTAAATGCCGTCCAAGGTACCAACCCTGCAAACAACCACAGCCCAAAGCCAAGGCTACTATCTTCTGGCAGCCCCTTCAGACTTAATTTCACGTTCAAGACAATCGAAAATACGTAGGTGTAAATCAGCAATTGTGATAGCTGATTAACTATAGGCCACAAATTCCCCAGAATAGAGCCTTTATAGCGTGCCTCCAAGTCTCGGCGCACCAACGTCCGTAGCAGGTCAAATTTTGCCCACGTCTGTTCGCTGACAGGCAACCAACGTCTCGCCCTGCCAGCTTTACGGACAACTGTCTTCATCGACCTGAGCAACACTCAATCCCTCACTCGCTACCACCACACCAGTTTGCTTTTCCTTAGGAAGTAACAACAGATATTGAAGTTCCCACAATTAAGTCTGAGCAAGCTAGTTAAGATGAGTTAACATTACCGTCGCTAAGTCTAAGAGTCTACAAGAAAATCAAGAAAACGCAAGCTCTTTTCTCATTGATTTGATAATCGCTATCCAACTTACTCTCTTAAGCCTACACAGTATCCGGATCGACTCCCAGCGATCGCAACGGCTCTCCGTCAACCTGCCGTTCTTTCTGCCTATGACTTATTTGGACAGTTCTGAGTGAGGAAAGATTTTCATTTTGAGCGTTGTGAGCCAAACTCAGGAGGCTAGTTTGATTTTAGTGACCTTACTTAGTTCTGAAAACATCACTACCTCATAGAGGATCTCCATCGGAGGACTACCCCCCTAACTACTACCCTCTGGAAATAAATCCGTTGGAATCTAGATAGTCTAAAACTTTCTTAACAGAATCTTCTATCTCTTCCTCGTGAGTTTTCAGCCTCAAATCGGGTTGAGTCGGGATTTCATAGGGAGAAGAGATTCCGGTAAACTGGGAAATTTCTCCGGTTAGAGCTTTTTTATATAACCCCTTGGGATCTCTTTCAATACAAACTTCTACCGGACAGTCTACATATACCTCAATCAGGTTGGGCAAAGTCCTTCGGAGTTGCTCGCGAGCTTCCTGGTAAGGTGCTATCAAGGCTACCACTGCACTGATTCCATGCTTGTTGAGTAACTGACAGACAAATCCCACCCGCGATACATTGAGATTCCTGTCTTCTCTTGAGAACCCCAATCCTTTAGAAAGATTTGTCCGCACTACATCCCCATCTAGGAGTTCGCAGGGAACTAGCAACTCATCCAACGCTTTAACCAGTTCTACGGCGATGGTTGACTTACCTGCACCGGGTAAACCTGTCAGCCAACAGGTGAAACCTGAAGAACGAGATTTGTCCATTCAAACTCTGCTCGCTTATAGATGAAATGCTTAAACACTCAGATAACGCCCACAAGCTAAAGCCTGGGGCTACAGGTACAAAGCCTGCCGACCCAGGCTAGGTCGTTTTAGAAGGCAGGCGGGCTTTGAATGCAATAGCCCAAGGCTTCGACGCTTTAGGCTTAAGTTCTCCAAAACCCAAGCAGGATTTTCACACGACTCGGTCAAAATTGCTATAGCTGCCCTGCTTGATTTGAAATGTATAATTCTCGCAAGGATGGCTAATAATCCCCTAAACTGGGGGATGGTTTTATCACACTGTGAATTTGGAATGGAAATTGGGCAAAAAGTAAAGGTCTGTCGCCTTAGAGATCGAGTCTCCCCTGGAATTGTGAGTAAACTGGGAAAAGTGGGCACCATCAGAGACTTCAGGATGACTGATGGAAGCGGTGTTGGCGTTATCGTGCAGTTTGACGACAACTCAGCGACCTGGTTTTTTGAAGACGAACTGAGACCCGCCGAATAGGGCGAGAGGCAACAAGTAAAAAAGGCGCATGATTTTAACGTTTTTAGGTAAGGGCGGCACAGGTCGCACAACAGTGGCGATCGCTGCCGCCAAACAGCTAGCTAGCCAAGGAAGGCGCGTCCTTCTAATCGGACAAGACCCCAGCCCCACCTTCGGACTCCTCCTAGGGGCAACGGTGGGGGCTGACCCGCAAGAAGTTGGCGCTAATCTCCAGGCAGTCCAGTTACAGTCTACGGTACTGCTAGAACGGAGCTGGGAAGAGGTTAAACAGCTAGAGGCGCAGTACTTGCGATCGCCAACGCTAAAAAATGTCTACGGGCAAGAACTCAGCATCTTCCCTGGACTAGACCAAGCCCTGGCAATGAATGCGATCCGCGAATTCAACAATCTCGGCAAGTACGATGATATCGTCTACGACGGTAACGGCGATATCTCTACTCTGCGGATGTTAGGAATGCCAGAAAGCATTAGCTGGTATCAGCGCCGCTTTCAGAAAGTATTTCAGGAATCTGACCTGGGCAAAGCAATCTCGCCCTTCATTCAACCGATTACCAGCACGATCCTCAATGTCTCGTGGACGGCTGATAACCTCTCTCAACAACAACCTGCCAAACAAGCTACCCAACTCATAGAAGAGGGGAAAGCTGCCCTTGCCGATCCTAGCCGTGTTGCGGCTTACCTGGTAACAACAGACGCTCCAACAGCGATCGCTACTGCCAAATACCTCTGGGGTAGTGCTCAGCAAATTAGTCTCACCGTGGGTGGAGTTCTCCTTAACCAGGCATCGACCGTTGAGGCGATCGAGACAGAATTTGCTCCCTTACCTCTGAGTTCTATTCCTTCAGGCAATGGCACAGACTGGCAACCCCTGATGGATGCCCTGCCAGACTTTAAGCAAGCAATTCAAGCCCCCAAACCCCTGAGCATTGACACGGCTGCGCGTCAGGTACGCCTCTTTTTGCCAGGGTTTGATAAAAAACAAGTAAAGCTAACTCAGTACGGCCCAGAAGTCACCATAGAAGCCGGAGACCAACGGCGTAACATTCTCCTCCCTCCTCCCTTGAGCGGTCAACCTGTCAAAGGAGCAAAATTCCAAGACGGGTATTTAATTATTTCCTTTTAGTCATTGGTCAAGATTCGGGTAGGGGTGCACGAGGAGTGCGCCCTTACTTAAGAAAGACAAACTCGCTCATTAGGTCAGGATAGAAACAATCAATCCACGCAATTACACTCGTACCTAAAAGCAGTTGATAACCTTCTAGAGAGTAAAGGACTAACGACCAATGACAAACAACGAAGAACAGGCGATCGCGGACAAATCCGGCGATCGTAACGCTAGAACCCGGCAGCTACTAGGTATGAAAGGTGCTGCCCCCGGCGAGAAGTCCATTTGGAAAATTCGCCTGCAACTGATGAAGCCCATCACCTGGATTCCCCTAATTTGGGGGGTGGTCTGCGGTGCGGCTTCTTCGGGGGGATACACCTGGGCGCTAGAAGATATTCTCAAGGCGGCAACTTGTATGTTGCTGGCTGGCCCCCTACTGACGGGTTACACCCAAAGTGTGAATGACTTCTATGATCGCGACATTGATGCGATTAATGAACCCTACCGTCCGATTCCCTCTGGGGCAATCTCTGTTCCCCAAGTCGTTACCCAGATTTTGGTGCTGTTATTAGCCGGAATTGGTATTGCTTATGCCCTGGATTTGTGGGCGGGGCATGAATTTCCTACCCTCACCTGTCTAGCCTTGGGCGGTTCCTTCGTCGCTTACATTTACTCTGCCCCACCCCTAAAGCTGAAAAAGAACGGTTGGCTAGGCAACTATGCCCTTGGTGCTAGCTACATTGCCCTCCCCTGGTGGACAGGTCATGCCTTGTTTGGCGACCTCAACTGGACAATCGTCATTTTGACACTGTTCTACAGTCTGGCTGGGTTGGGTATTGCCGTTGTTAATGACTTCAAAAGCGTGGAAGGCGATCGCCAACTCGGTCTAAATTCCCTCCCCGTGATGTTTGGCGTCGGTACCGCCGCCTGGATTTGCGTGCTGATGATTGATATCTTTCAGGCAGGAATTGCAGGCTACTTAATCAACATCCACCAAAACCTCTACGCGGCTATTCTGCTGCTGCTGATTATCCCCCAAATCACCTTCCAGGATATGTACTTCCTCCGCGACCCCTTAAAAAATGACGTGAAGTACCAAGCCAGCGCCCAACCCTTTTTGGTTCTAGGAATGCTGGTTGCAGGATTAGCCCTCGGTCACGCTGGGGTATAAAAGTGCTCATAGCCTATACCTAATAATAAGCAGGCTGCCTATAACAGCCTGCGTAGGCAGACTTAGTTCCTATAGCCGAGACTTGAGTTGTTGGTGGGCTGGTATAAGCGGAAGTTCCCCCTACTTAGTAAGAAATTTGACGGTAAGCCTGAATCATTTGTTGGGCGATCGCCTCCCAGCTATAATTCTCCAACGCATACTTCCGAGCATTCAATCCCCGTCGCCTACATTCTTCCCCATCCAACAGCGCCTCTCGTAAGCGCTGCGTCAGCTCATCCACCTCACAACTGGCAATCCATCCCGCTTCTGCATCCCGTACTTCCTGCCAAATATGTACCTGGTCAGAAATTACCACAGGCGTCCCTGCCACCATGGCTTCTGCTACAGCAATGCCAAAGTTTTCATAGTAAGAAGGTAAGACAAACAGGTCAGCCGCTTGGATTAAAGCCGCTTTCAATTCACCTGACACAAAGCCTGTAATGGTTGTTCTCTCTACTAGCAGCGATGCCTTCACCCGTTGCTGTATCTGACTTTCGTAATCTGGATCTTGGGGATTAGTTCCTGCCAGAACAAAGTGAAAATCTTGCCCCTCCGCCAACAGCTTCTCCAAGGCTGGTAAGAGTAAATCCAACCCCTTTTTCGGGTCAATTCGGGACATGAACAGGACTAAAGGCTGTTCTGGAGGAATACCAAATTGCTCACGCACAGGAACAGGAGAGGATGCGGAAGGATAAACTCCCAGGGGAATCACTAAATCCGGTGTCTGAGTCCCAAAGCGTTCGGAAATCTTTGCTTCTTGGTCGCTAGTAAAGTGAATCGCCGCCGCGCCTGCTAAATTTGGTCGTTCCAGCAAGGTTGCATAAATCTGCTTCAATTGCCGTTTTTTGCGTAAATCCGCCGGGTCAAGGGTTCCTAACGGTCGCAGGATATAAGGTAAGTTCTTGTTACGCGCCACCGTCGCGGCTGCCGTACTTACAGGTGAAAACAGAGCGTGGATATGGGCAAGGTCATATTCCTGAGCGTGAGTACCTAACCAGCGCAGCAACTCCAGAGAGAATTTATAGCGACGGAACGGGCTGCAACGAAAGTATCGCACCTGATAGCCATCCTGCTCAACGGGTTTATTGAGGGGCACATCTAGTGGTGCTTGCCCGGCATCACCATTGGAGTCCGTTGTCAGTACCGTTACCTCAACCCCCTGGGATGCTAACGCTGAAGAAAGCCCCATGACCATCTGACTGGGGCCACCGTAAATCAGAGAAATTGAAGGGACAATTTGTAGAACCCGCATAGTTGTCGTTAATGGGGGATGGGTGAAGGATGAAGGATGAACGACTAGGCATGTTTTCACTCCTGCCACGTCCGATTCAGATCCCCCTTAAAAGGAGAACTTTGACTAAATTCTCCCCCCTTTTTAAGGGGATCTCTGGGGCAAGAAAACAGACCCTAGCCATTAGCCAACAACTGCTTGTAAAACTCTAGCTGCTGTTTGGCTAATGCTTGATTGGTGTACTGGCTCATCGCTTTTTCGTAGCCCAAATCTCCTAGTTTTTGAGCTAATTCTGGCTGTTCTATGAGTTGTCGCAGGCAGTTTTGCAGGGCTTGAACATCCTTTTCAGGAAACACTAAACCTGCCTCGCCAATTACATAGGGAATTTCTCCAGAGTCTGAGCCAATGACTGGTACTTTGGACGCCATCGCCTCAATCAGCACATGTCCAAACTGTTCCTTCCAGCCTGCTGCTGTGAGGGTTTTGAACTCATAGGTAGTCTCTGAAGGCAACACCAGCGTATCCATCACGTTGATATACTTAGGCACTTCATCATGAGGCACGCTTTCGACTAAAACAAGCTGGTCTTTGATGCCCCACTCGGCGGCTTTGTCCATCAAGACTGACTGCAATGGCCCTCGTCCTAACAAAAGCCACTTCCAAGGAAGCCCTTGCAGCCCTGCTAAGGTTTTTCCGAGGGTGAGCAAGCCCTTTTCTTCCACAAACCGCCCCACAAACCCGACTACAAATTCATCGGGTTGGATGCCCAACTGCTGTTTTAATTCTGGTTGCGATCGCGGACAAAATCGCTGTTCATCTACCCCTAATTGCGGCATCACTTTCACGGCACCCTGATAGCCGTGCTGCCGTAGCACCTCCACCCCATCCTGATTGCCAGAAATCAGTCCGTCAGTATGATGCAGGTTGTAGCCTTCCAATAAGGAGATGGGGAATTTCACGTCATAGGGCAAATTCCACCAGGTAAAGAAGACATTTTTCGCCTGTAGCCCCAACAACTTATTTAGCGTAATTAGTTGGGCGTAGCCTAATGCCTTTGCCCCTTGTTCCACTTGAATAATATCAGGGCGAAACTGGCGCAATAAAGCAACAATGTCTAATCCAAAGGTGAGCAATCCCTGATTATTTTGACTGAAGTTGGAAATCGGTACAACGCGAAATGAGCCTTCCTGACGCGGCGGCGTTTCAATAATTTTGTTCTGGACGCCACCGGGACGCCAGCGACGCGGAACAACCACCGTCACTTCAATTCCCGGTTCCAATCGGGCTAGCGCCCGTAGCTTCTCGCAGTTAAGGTCAACGATGTAAGAATGGCTGGCAACAAGAATTTTCATTGGTTTAGAGACTAGGAACTAGGTAGAAGACGAAGCCGCAGCAGTTTCCTCGCCTGTTGCCTGTTGCCTGTAATTTGTTGCTAATTTGTCAAGTTGCGTATAGTGTTGACCGCGATCGCCACTAGATTTAGTCAGAGTAATCAGGGCGTTGAGAAAGCCCAGAGTGTAGAAACCACCACGGCTAAGAATTTTGACCGGAGAGCCGCTTTTGTTGCAGGGGGGATGTCCTAGGACGTGGCAATCGAATAAACGACCATATAAGCGTAAGGCTTGGGATGGGGTTAAATTCTTCATCCCCAGCAAGAAATGGTTGTGGTAGAAGGTGAGTTGGTATTTGAGCGATCGCGTACTGATATCGTGACAGCCACCAGTCTCTTCGCCTAAATGCACTAAATGCGCTTCCGGGTCGTACCAAATCTGATACCCGGTTTTTCGCAGGCGCAAGCAAAAATCTGACTCTTCCCGCACGGCACTGCCTTTAAAACGCTCATCAAACCACAACCCGTGTTTGGTAAAGATTTCCCGGCGGAAGGACATATTGCAGCCCCTAGCAGAAATCACCCGTTGCGGCTTTACTGTATGCACCAGATCGATGTGATACCACGCAATACCGGGGTCCATCGCTTCCGGCGGCAAATCCTCAATGGTGAGCTTATTTCCCGAATCCGCTAACTTCATGCGGTCAAACACCCGTCCTGCCACCGCTCCAACTTCCGGACGCTGGTAGTTCCGCGCGTGGGTTTGCAGGTATTGCGGCGGTAATTCGACATCATCGTCGATAAATAAAATGATTTCGCCAACTGCCCGCCTAACGGCGTAATTCCGTGCTCCGGGTAAGCTTGCCCAATCGACTCGAAACCACTGAATTTTACCAGAAGCAGCTAGCTGTTCTAAATCAGCCAGAGTTTCCGGTTCGTGGGTGGGGGTTTGATCGACCACCAGCACTTCCAAAGCAGGATAGTCTTGCTGCAAAACATCCTTAAGCGTATTCCGCAACGGTTCTTCCCGTCCGTAGGTGGGAATGATCACCGAAATTAAAGGCGAGTTCACGGGTTTTCTTGCTCCTTGTTAAGTGCTGAGGGATGTTGGGATTGATTAGCGATCGCCTAAGATACCGCCTTGCCAAGCGTAGGTTTTTTCCGTTTCTTGACGCCACGTTTCTTTTTACTAGAAAATTCCGCCTCTTGCAGGGCGATTAACTTTTCTCTTTCTTGTCGATCTATCACTGGCAGTTTTAAAGCCACTCCAGCAAAAGCCCAGTAATACACGGCTACGGGGTCAACATCGAGGGGGTAGTAATAGGTGTTATAGCCTAGGCACAAAACAAACACCCAGAAACTCGCCCCAAAACTGCGGATACTTTTATCTCGCAGCGATCGGTAAGTTTTAAACGTGATTACCGTCAAACTGGTCGCCAGCCCTAAAAATGCTAAAGTGCCAAATGGTCCAACTTCGTAGAGCACCTTCGGATAGTAGGTCTCTACAAGTTCTGTATCACCGAAGACACGGGTAGAATTAGTCGCTCGTCCCAAGCCTCTGCCCAGAAAGCCTCTTTGTTGTCTAAATGCCCAATGAAATTGCTCTTCAATAAAAGCTTGAGGAGGTGAGGCTTCCCAGCGACTGGTAAAACTATCAATTCGCTCCTGAACGAGCGCCGGGTTACTTGCTGCGGCAATGCTCAATACCATTGCTAGCCCTACTCCAATGGGAATAAAACGTTTGAGGTTCGCCACTTGACCTGTCAGGATCAACAGAATCACGATGACGGTGGGTACCAGTGCTAAGGCAATGCGCTGACCAGAAATTACCGCATTGACAAACACCGCTGCCATCCCCACTAAACCGCCGATCCGCCAGAAGAGTGAGGGGTCACTAAATGCCGTCGCAAACGTGGTAAAAGCATTGGCAATCAAAAACCAAGCCCACTGCCAGGGTGCAACAAATGTGCCGGGTAAGCGAATCATCCCTTGAGAAGGACTATAAACCAGAGAGCCACCCACTAAACATTTCGCATCGAGTGTGGCTTTAAATAAATCGGCTCCGACGAGATGGTCAGTTCCCTGACACCGCCCGGTGCGGAGCATCATGTACTGCATAAAGCCTAGTACGCAGCAAATAATTGCTAGGACAACATGGACGCGGGTAAAGTGCAGCAGATCCTTCTTGTCTCGAATCAGGTAGTAGGCACAGAAGATTAAGGGAATATATCCTACAAAAACCTTTAGACCTAAAATTCCCTGCAAGACGGGTTGTCCGTCTTTACAAACCAGCCCTCTGCCACCATCTAATAAGCTTTCGCAGGCGGGAGCAAATTGCTGGGAGCCATTAACAAACAGCAGCGTCAGCAGGCACATCACCAGGAGAATTATCAGCGCTGGTTTAAGCTGTTTGGAAACCAGAATCGGTTGTTTTCTGCGGCGAATGTCTTGAACGAGTGCAATGAGTGCCGGAATATAAAATCCATCTTTGGCTAACTGAAACAGAGGACTGCCTCCCCCAATCCAGTAAGTAACGGTACCGCTAAAGGGCATGTAGATGAAAAAAGCCCAAAGGGCGGCTCTGGGATATTTGTACGCAAACGCCAGAGTTGGCAATCCGACTCCGGCTGCTACGCCCAGTTTCGGATCGACTGCCAAGCTCACAGGTACGCCCAAGGCGATCGCCATAAAGATGCTGACGAAGATAAATTGCGTCAGTTCTTTGCGATCCTGCTGAACTTTGCGCTTTTGGGCTAACTGCTCTTTGGAGCTTAATGTTGGAGCATCAGATGTTTTTTTCCCTTTTGTTGACTTTTTCTTGGACTTTGATTTCAGCATGGAAAGCCCTATCAAGCTGGCGTCCCATCGATTTTGGCACAAGAAAGTTAGAAATTGGGGAGTGGGAAGTGGCGAAAGCTGGGAGTGGGAAAGTAAACAAGGGCAGGTTTAGGGAAGGTCTCGGTGACAAATTTGTTGCCAGTCAGCCAAGCCCACCCTGAAACCAAAAACAGACAACGAAAAAGCTATTGCAAATGCTGCTCTACCACAGCTACTAGCTGGGATGCCCACCGCTCGGCGACTTGAGCATCGGCGGCTTCTACCATGACTCGGATTAGAGGTTCAGTACCAGAGGCGCGGACGAGGATGCGTCCGTGATCTCCCATGGCAGTTTCCGCTTGGGCGATCGCATTTTGCAAAGGTTCGCAATCTTGCCAGTAACGACGGCGCTCGCGGTCTTCAACTCGCACATTACACAGTAGTTGCGGGTAAGTCGTAAAGCTTTGATCTATCAACTGGGATAAAGAAGTCCCCGAACGCCGCACCAAGCAGGAAAGATGTAACGCTGTCATTAAGCCATCACCCGTCATCCCATAGTGGTGGCAAAGGATATGTCCCGATTGCTCGCCGCCCAACATCGCTCCCGAACGGATCATTTCGGCATAAACATACTGATCGCCCACGGCTGTCCGGACAAAGTTTCCCCCCAGATCTGTCCAAGCCCGCTCAAAGCCCAGATTTGCCATCACCGTCGCGACAATCAAATTGTCTGGCAATCGATTTGTCTGCCGCAGGGTTTGACCCCAGAAATAGAGAATATAATCCCCATCCACCACGCGACCTTGAGGATCGACCGCCATCACGCGATCGGCATCGCCATCAAAGGCAAAACCCAGTTCAGCGTTGTGCTGCTGAACCGCCGCTTTCAGCGCCCCAAGATGGGTTGAACCACAGTTAACATTAATCCGCGCACCATCGGGTTGATCGTGCAAGCAAATCACCTCTGCCCCCATCGCGGTAAAAACCTCAGGGGCGAGCTTCACCGACGCTCCCCATGCTAAGTCCAGCACAATCCGCATTCCCTGCAAGTTTATATCACCATGCAGCGGACGCTTCAGAAAATCGGTATATTCTCTCGTCAACTCTGGTCGATGGTAATGCTGTCCCCACTCTCCATTCAGGAGCAGGTTCGGACTCATCCCTCTCAAACCCGCTTCAATTTGCTCTTGCAAGTGAGAGGGCAACTTAGTTCCTTGAGAATCAAAAAACTTAATGCCGTTATCTTCCGGCGGGTTGTGGCTAGCGGAAATCATCACTCCACCTACCGCATCGGTCACTGCTGCCAGATAAGCCACACAAGGCGTCGGACATAAGCCGAGATTCCAGACTTCCAGTCCGGCTGAGGTTAATCCTGCCGTCAGTGCCATTGATAGCATATCGCCGGAGCTTCTGGAATCTTGCCCCAGAATCACCGGGCCGTTTTTGGGTGCTACGGTTTGTAGGACTTGACCTGCCCAAAAACCAATTTGCAATGCCAACGGCGCAGTCAGTAAATCGCCGACTCGTCCCCGAATGCCATCGGTGCCAAACAAAGGAGTTGCGGGTAGCGATAAGGGATAGGGAGCAACGCCAATATCTGAGCAAGGTAGCTGCCGTTGAGGCGACGACGGTTCTACACGTTGAACACCCTGAGGCCGTACAGAAGATGTAACCATAATTAAACTTTCCTCACACAACACACTCTCAGTGGAGAATAACACTTTCTTAAAATTTGTTCTCTCTCTAATTAGGTAGTAAGACAGCTGATTAATGTTGATTGGCTAGGGTAAGCAAGAACTGCATGATCTTTGATGCCTTTAGCCCCGATTATTCTCAAAAATCAAGTCATCTCTGCCGGGGTTGAGATTAATCCTAGGCACAGAAGTGTTGGTTAATCTCAAGGCATTGACATCCTCCCCACCCTAGAAGGGATAGGGATTTCTAGAGATAGGAACAGCTAAACCTGCTCATATCCCAAATTAGGTCAAATCATCTTGAATAAAGAGCGATCGCTCGCTAAAATTCCCCAGGAAGCCGACTCTGAAGTTTAGCGAACGTTACCGCTGAATTATGCCGATTCACAACTAAGCATAAGCAGAGAAAGTGGGATATTTCGGTTTTTTAAGGCAGAGTGAATAGTAAACATTGGGTTCGCTGCACATTACACCGTCCTACTTCGCTGCAATAGGATTATCCGGATAAGCGCAGTAGCTACCAAGCCGTATTTCCTCCCCACCCCGATCTTTCTAGACTCCTACCTCTGATAGGATGCCCTGCATGACATCCCAGCTTATTCCTTGTTGTATATAACGCGGGGCATCAGGATTATAGGGACTAGCGGCGCGGTCAATTGAGACAATCTTCGCGTCCTCTGGTAGTACAGGAGTATCTGGATCAAAAGCAGTCGGGCGCATCAACGAACTGGAAAAGCCTTTGAAGATAGCAATCTGGTCTTCTTCTCCAGCAATCTCTACGCTGACAAGTAAGACTTCTTGCGGACGCTTGCTCGTGTATTCCTCTAGACGCCGCCCGATGGAATTATTCATTGACTGCTGTTCTCTTAGCAAATTGTCGGCAAGCCTACTTGCCCGTTTGAATTTGAAATGCAGAGGGCAAGAGAGGTTTACGCACTAGGTAACAGAGGGATTCTGCCGTAAATCAGTTGAAAATTCTTACTGTTGGATGGCAGAACGTCCCTGTCTACCTAAGCGCACCAGGATGAAATAGCTCAAGCAGATGACATAGATAAATAATCCAGTCATCCCCAAAAAGCCGAGAAATTCCGGTCGGGAAGCTGGATGAATATATTGCTTAAACAGGAGAGATGGTTCTATCCAAATGCGGCAAGAGGGGGTTTGGATGGCGCGTTCAACAAAGGCACACCGCAGGAATGGGAGGGCGAACAAAGCACCTAACGTGCTGTAAATCGTTATTGCCCAACGCCAGGACGTAACTGCCAGCTTTAAGGGGCGCGGCGGCTGGTCATCAATTTCTTCGTTTAAGTCGGCCCAAAACCACAAGGCGATGGGAATCAGGAGGCGGGCAAAAAAGCCTGTAGCGAAACCGATTGGCCAAGCGGCAATCAGTATATAAATGGTAATGGCGAAGAGACTGGAAACCCGCCAATAGATGATTAACAGGCGCTGTATGAATTCCGCTCTTTGTACAAACGCCCAAATCAGCAAAATGATCGGGATGATAACAGTAAATAATAGCGCTAGTCTGTAATCTGTCCAGACGAGCGATCGCAGTAGTCCCTCTTCCATGCTTCTTGCCAAAATGACTTCTATCTATGTTAGGGCAGGAAGGGAAATCGAGGATAAGCCGTTATACAGATAATCCCTCGTCGCTTCCCCAAAAAACAAGCAGCTAGCATCCGATGGGGAACGTCTAGCTGCTCAGGAATCTATCTCGGCTATCTAATCAAGGGATGTGGCTAAGTAGCAACCCTCAACACCTTTAGTTATCGTCGATCCGGCACTCAGGAGCCTCAGGATTATCATCGCAGTACCGCTCAAGGGAGTTTTTCTGCTTGCCTTTTTTTTGCTGGTGTGAAGCTTCAGCTTGCAGTTCTTCTACAGCGTCCCATGCCGCAGCACAATCACCGGACTCTGAACCTTTCGTGTCGCAAACGATACGAGCTTGGTCGCGCTCTTGTTCGATTTTGTCTTGAATATCACTCATTGTTTTTTGTTCTAGTTACCTTACTTATTCAGTGTAGGAAACCTTGTTTAACCTTTTTGAAGATTTCCAACCAATTACAGGTTTAGCGTAGTGGCTCAGTTGGTGAGTGCTACTTAATTTCTGTCTTATCGCAGAACAGTAGCTCTTTAGAAGAATAATCTCTATCTTTTAAGATTTGACTAACCTTCAGTCTCTTCGCCTGTCAGCTTACACTGAACTGACTTTACTATCTATTTACATATTAACTTGTGTTAAGGTGTGTTCTTTGTAACTTAAGTTGTATTCGCCCCACTCTCACCTTTAACCACCAGGAGGCTCCCGTCATCATTCTTTGATTTGATGAAGGGAAGGCGTTACAAGATGATCCTTCAGTCTCTGACCTTGGCTCCAGAGGAGCTGTCATCTGGAGTTATCATAAAGTTTTGAAGTGTCTGCCAATCGCCTCAGTACGCATCCGCATCGGGAACGAATTTGGTAAAACCAATGGCTAATCCAATCCAGTGGGTCAATGCTCTCTCCACCCGTCCGTCATTGGAAGCAGCAGTTGAGGAAGTTGTAGACCGCATCCAGAACAGCTTGAGTGCCGCTCCGGACTTGGCTGTGGTCTTCATTTCCTCGGCGTTTGCTAGTGAGTATTCCCGATTAATGCCAGTCATGAAGGAGCGGTTGTCCGTACCTGTGCTGATTGGCTGTGGTGGAGGCGGTATTGTCGGCATGAACCCGGAGGGGGAAGCGCGGGAAATCGAAGGAGAACCGGCGCTCAGTGTGAGTGTGGCGCACTTGCCAGAAGTAAGCGTTCGCGCTTTTTACCTACCCGCCGACATCCTACCGGACTTAGATAGCTCTCCTGATACTTGGGTGGACTTAGTCGGTGTTGATCCTCAAGAGCAGCCGCAGTTTATTTTACTTGCCGATCCGTTTTCGTCTCGCATCAACGACCTGCTCCAAGGGCTAGATTTTGCCTATCCGGGTTCAATTAAGGTCGGCGGACTGGCAAGTACTGGCATGATGGGCACCCAGACTGGCTTATTTTGTAACTATCACCTTTACCGCGAGGGAACCGTCGGAGTTGCTTTGAGTGGCAATATTGTGATGGAAACAATTGTGGCGCAAGGTTGCCGTCCGATTGGTCAGACCTACCAAGTGACTCAAGGGGAGCGGAATATTCTCTTAGAATTGGCAGAGCCGGAAAGCACCGAACTGACAACTTGCACGACTCAAGCCCGCCCGCCGTTAGAAGTTTTGCGAGATTTAATTCAAGACCTAAGCGAAAGCGATCGCGAACTGGCACAGCACTCACTGTTCATCGGAGTAGCGCGGGATGAATTTAAACAGCAGTTGGGTCACGGAGACTTTCTGATTCGGAATGTGTTGGGGGTAGACCCACGACTAGGAGCGATCGCCATTGGCGATCGCGTTCGTCCCGGACAACGGATTCAGTTTCACCTCAGAGACGCCCGAACATCGGGAGAAGACTTAGAATTGCTCCTTCAAAGCTACCAGCAAGAAGCCACTAATACCTCTAGTGCTGGGGCGTTAATGTTTTCCTGCATGGGGAGAGGCGCAGGGCTTTACGGTGAACCAGATTTTGACTCCAACCTCTTTCACCAATACCTAAACAACGTTCAGTTAGGCGGCTTCTTCTGTAATGGGGAAATTGGCCCAGTTGCTGGCAGCACATTCTTGCACGGCTACACCTCTGTCTTTGGAATTTGTCATCAACCTTGATCAAGGATGAACAGAGCAGGGGAGCAGGGGAGCAGGGGAGCAGGGGCGCAGGGGCGCAGGGGCGCAGGGGCGCAGAGGAGCAGAGGAGAGGAAGAGAACCAATAACCGAATTCACCCTTCATACTTCATACTTCATACTTCACCCTTCATACTTCATACTTCATCCTTTCTCCCCAACTCAGAACTCAGGACTAATGTAGCGTGATTATCAATAAAGGCAGGTGTACCGTCCCTGGTGATGGAGCTAAATGCCTCAAAGTAGCGGCGAACCTTGGGGGGAAAGTCAGGGAAGTCAAACAGGACATCCCCATTGGCAATGTCTGCCCAGAAGTAGCGTAACTGCGGGGCAAATTGCTTCGCTTCTTCAAGCGGTAGGCTTAAGGGGGGGTCAGTGAGTAAACGCAGCATAAAGGCATAAGAGCGATCGCCCATCCATTCCCGTGACATTTGGGATAAATCCTCCCATCCTGGTACTGATTCAACGCGATGAGACTCGATTTGTAAAAATCTTTTCCCCTGCTGATCGGTTCGGAGCTGCAAAGTTCGATAAGGGTGAGGATAGCTGACCAAAGACCCGGTCGTGATGTCATAGATGCCATCCTTGTAGGCGACATCCTGCACATGCAAGTGACCTGTAAAAACTAGGTTAACCCCCGCTTCTTGCAACATCTGCCGCAGTTTTGGCGCATTATCCAACATATAGCGGCGTCCTAGCGGGTGGCGAGATTGTCCGGGTAGATGTTCCACCACGTTGTGATGTACCATCACCAGCACGAATTTATCTTCGGCTTCTACCAGTACCTGCTGCAACCACTGTAGTTGTACCTCGTCTAGATAGCCTTGTTGTTTGCCATCGCTATCAAACTGGTTAGAATTTAGCCCGATTAGCTGTACTCCTGGGAGGATTTCGCAGGTGTAGTAAAGGCGATCGCAGTTAGTATAACCGCAGTGCTGATAGTAGTAGGGAAAATCCTTCAGTCCAATCGACTGCTCATTCGGCAAGAGACTAGGGACATCATGATTGCCTGGGATAACGTACACCGGAAAAGGCAGCTTCTTCAAGCGATTAGATAGCCAGGTGTGGTTTTCTGCTTCGCCATGCTGCGTCAAGTCTCCAGGAAGCAGGAGAAAGTCAAGGGGCTGCTGCTCTAGATGCTCAAAGGCTAGTTCTAAGGCGGGAATGCTAACTTCTACTAGATGGAAGCGGCTGGGATTATCCCAGATTGTGTGGGGTAGCCCGATATGCAGATCGCTGATCGCTGCAAAGCGAAAATTAAGATTCATGGAATGTCAAAGGAAAAGTTAGATTAAGGAAATTTCTTTAAAATGTTGATTGGCATCGGTGAGGAGATGCCTGTAGTTTTGGTGTGACAACTCAAGACAAGTCTGCCGTTGAGTATAACTGCAACGAGATTGCACCAACTATCCCCAATTAGCTTAAGTCGAGGAGACAGTCATCAGTTAAAAGCCTCTAAGAGAAAATCCGCGCCAAGCGCGACTATTTTACAAAACATCAGCGGTTAAAAAGCCCAAAACAAGAGGAACCCAAATTGCCTAGAGTCCGAGTACGCCAGCACGTTAATCCCTTAAGCAAAAAGTATTCTGAGCCTATTTTCCCTCCCAACTGGGAGAAAGTTTTTGCCCAACCCAATCAGCCTTTGCATCTTGATATTGGTTGCGCCAGAGGAGAATTTCTGTTGCAGATGGCACAAGCAGAACCAGACTGGAATTTTTTGGGAGTGGAAATTCGAGAACCTTTAGTAGAACAAGCAAACCAACTGCGAGAGGAACTGGGGATAAATAACCTTTATTACTTGTTTGGCAATATCAATAACTCTATGCCCTCTCTGTGCAATTCTTTGCCTGCTGGGATATTGCAGCGCGTCACGATTCAATTTCCTGACCCTTGGTTTAAAAAACGCCAAGCCAAACGCCGAGTAGTGCAGCCAGAATTAGTTGAGGATATAGCAACATATCTAGCTGTTGGGGGTATAGTTTTCCTTCAGTCTGATATTGAAATAGTTGCCCAAGAAATGCGCGATCGCTTCGACGAACAACCCGCCTTTCAACGACAGGGAGGAGAATCCTGGCTTACTAACAATCCCTTTCCCATCCCCACCGAACGCGAAGGCTCTACTCTCTCCCGCAATGAACCTGTTTATCGCGCCTTGTTTGTCAAGAGCGATGGAATTAAGGATGAAGTATGAAGGGTGAAGTATGAAAGGTGAAGTATGAATAGGGTTGGTTATTTTCTCCGCCGCTCCCCTGCTCTCCTGCTCCCCTGCTCTCCTGCTCCCCTGCTCCCCTGCTCCCCTGCTCCCCTGCTCCCCTGCTCCCCTGCTCTCCTGCTCCCCTGCTCCGCCGCTCCCCTGCTCCCCTGCTCCGCCGCTCCCCTACTCATGACTCAGTACCTTCTTCAAACCCACGACCGAAACCACATCCGAAGTTGATACTGTCCAGAAGACAAAGGTAATCCCAAATAAATTGGCATCCAGAACCAAAAGGCAAGCAAAACTAGCATCACTACGACAATACCCATGATCCGACGACGGGGATGGCTGCTTTGTAGCCAGCGGTCAACAATCCAAGCAAGCCCCATCCCTGTAAATATCGACGCCCCCATATAGTGGTACAAAAACGTGCAGCGACTGACCCGTATCCAGGGGAGCCAGTTTGCTGTCCAGTTTGCGATCAGATAAAGGGCTACCCAGCTAGAGGGAGTAAAGGGAATTTTCCAACCCGCGCCTGCTAACAATTGCTGAGATAGCAGCAAAATCAGTAGTAACATTGCCCCTGCTGATAGCCACCAGAGAATCGGGTTGCCAATGGCATGGACATCATAAATTACATCCCCAGTTCCTACAGGTAGGGGGGGATAAGCGGGAACTGTCTCTGTGGTGCTGCGAGCGGTTTGATAGAAATAGGCAACGGGGCGAATCATCAAGAACCAGCTATACCACCGAGAACAGTAAGGATGTACATCCGAACCGTCGCCGATTTTTTCGTGAAATGTGAGAATGTCTTTTTGTGCCTGCCAGAATCCCGGCGTCGGGTTCATGATCAGGTGAGGAATCCAAAGCAGGCTATAAGTAATGACAGGAATAAGGGCAAAATTAAATATAAACTGGGGAATTTTGATCTGAGTCAGATTTTCTAAGGGATTTACTATTAGTCTCGAATTGGGTTTTCTTATTCCTGAGTAGGGTGGCTCTAGACGGGGTTGGGATTCGGTATAGGGGCGTTGCGATCGCATCCACTGCATCACCCAAGCTACCGCCCAAAGCATGTAAGCTCCCAAAAGGAACCATAAGCCATTCCACTTAATGCACATGGAAGCTCCGAAAAACACTCCCGAAGCAGCAAGACTAATCCCCCGTTCATGTTTAGGTTGACTGAGGGCAATTAAAAGGAATAATTGACCCAGTAGCCCCAAAATAACGAGGTAGACATTGTTGAGAGCGTAGCGAGATTCCACCAAAAACAGTCCATCAGCAGCGGCAAAAAGCGCAGCAATAAAGGCATAGCTACGACGGTGATTCAGTTGGTAGGCAATGGCGGCAACAACCAAGGGAATCAAGGAGCCAGTTAAGGCATTCAGCCAGCGGTAGCTCCAGGTTGTCCGCAAGGAACCGGTTAAGCCGTTGAGGTTCTCAGTCCCGAAGGGAAGATGAGAACCCAACCAGATACCGATCGCCAGGATGTATTGGCTTAAGGGAGGATGGGCATTGAAAAATTGCGTTCCAGTTAGGTAGTTATTGGCAAAGATTGCGTAATAAACTTCGTCAAAGACTAAGGTATTGAATCGACTTAATCCCCAGAAGCGTAGGATAACTGAGCCTAGAAAGACACTGGTAATACCAATGGCAAACCAGGGTAGAGGCAATGGGACGAATTGGGAACTGTGGGCGGGGAATTTTAACTTCATCATCTCAAGCTGGACTGCATTTTTTGCCATGGCGGAAATTAATCTTGGCGACTTGATCGTAATTTAGTAGACCCGGCTCTCTGACTGATGATGCCTGATCAGGCTGATTGAATAAGCGACTACCTATTGAGTTTGCTCATCCAAATTAACTACTTTTTGGCATTGGGGACTGGGGACTGGGTAATAGTTGTAACAAATATAAGATAGTAATTTCATTTATTTTCCCTAATTCCCCACCGCCGATTGCCAATGCCCCATCCCTATTTTTAATTCCCTCGAACCTGACATCAAAACAAAAAATCTGTGTCTCATGGTTCTAAACATCACGCCGTTAGACCTTAATCTAAGGGCAGCGTGTTTCCGAAGGGCAGCAATGAGCAAGAACCAAGCCAACCAGACGAATCAACCTGAGGCGGATTCTACCCTCGATCCCGATAGGCAACAAGGAGCGATCACCCGATCCTTTAAATTTGGATATTATCAGAGAGATCTCCGCACGGAGGTGCTGGCAGGAATTACCACCTTTATGACGATGGCATATACTTTGGTCGTCAATCCTGGAATTTTGTCAGAGGCGATTTTTTTGACACAACCCCAGGATTTATTCAATGAATTGGTAATTGCCACGGTGATTTCCGCTGCAACTGCTACTTTGACTATGGGCTTATTAGCAAATTATCCCTAGTGATTTTTGTGTAAGTCCTCTTGGTGTAAAATTCCAGGCATGGAACTGAAAGTTATCAGCTTCAATCTGCGCTATGACAAGCCCGACCCTGGCGATCATGCCTGGACAGTTCGCAAAGCAGCAGTTGCAGAGTCAATCGCCCACTATGCACCAGATATCATCGGCACCCAGGAAGGGATGGCACACCAGTTGCTAGATTTGCATCGGTTGCTGCCAAATTACCAGAGTGTGGGAGACGATCGCACAGGTGTTGGTATGGGTGAACGTTGTGCCATCTTTTACCGCTCTGGACGGTTGAAGTGCCTCAATAGTGGCAACTTCTTCTTAAGCGATACTCCTGAAACTCCTGGTAGCATTAGCCCTGATTGGGGCAATCGTGTTCCACGGATGACTACCTGGGCTGTCTTTGCTGTTGTCGGGGAGGAAGAAACGATTACAGTTTTTAATACCCATCTCGACTACAACAGCGCCAAGGCGCGAGAACTAGGAGCGAAATTGGTATGCGATCGTATAAGTCATCTCCAGCCCTCTGAGTCTTACACTTTTCTTACAGGCGACTTCAATGCTGCCCCTGGTAGTGTCCCACGGGAAATGCTGGGACATTCTTTACCCAATGGACTGCACCTCTACGACGCCCTTGCTGATATTGAACTAGAGGAACAACAGACCTTTCATGACTTCACAGGAAAAGCAGTTGACGCCGTAGATACGATCTACTACGACAGCCGCGTCAGTCTCCGGAGGATTGAGATAGATCACCGTCAGTGGCTAGGTGTTTTACCTTCAGACCATTTCCCGGTAATGGCAGAGTTTAGAAGTACTGGCAAATAAAAAGGCGTTAATGCCCCCCGACGCGACGCTTGAAGTGTTCAGAACAGAGGTTTTGAGTTATAAAAAGTTAACTCCAGTCAGCTAGTTGAAGAGTAACGTCCCTGAAAAATCTTCCCCATCTAATCCCCAACCGCCAATGTCTAACTTTTCTCCTCAGTAGCATTGGTCTTTTTCTCAGTGTCTGGATTGTGATTCCTGCGCCGACGATGCGGCTACTGCCACTGGGGGTAGGTGCGCCAGAGATTAGTCCGTATCTGGCGATCGCTAATGCGGTCATTCTTGTCGCATCCATTGCTAACCCACGGCGGCGGGGAAAAAGAGGAAGACACCATCGCCTGCAATCCCTCGCCATCATTGCCAGTTTGGCTGGACTTTTGCTTAGTGCTATGCCGTTGGTGCAAGTACCTGCCACTGAGCAGCAGTTTGCCGAGGTGATGCAGAAGCAATTAGGAGCAGACTACCTGGCGCAGGTTCCCGATCGAGTGAAGCGCCAGATGCGATCGCGTCCCTTTGTTCTGGCGGATGTATTTCGTCCGATAGCACTGGGGGAGAGTCGCTACACGGCTTATGTTCCCTTCGCTACAGCGGATGGGGTAGTACTAAAGATGAATGTCTACCGTCCGCCGCAGATCGGAAAATATCCGGCAATTGTATCCATCTACGGAGGAGCATGGCAAAGGGGCAGTCCCTTGGAAAATGCAAAATTCAACCGCTACATGGCAGCGCAGGGCTATACCGTCTTGGCGATTGATTATCGCCATGCACCGGATTACCACTTCCCTGCTCAAATCAACGATGTTCGAGCGGCATTAAGCTTTATTCGCCAGCACGCGGCTGAGTATGAGGTCAATCTAGAGCGCGTTGCCGTAATAGGGCGTTCGGCTGGCTCTCAGTTAGCGATGCTAGCCGCCTACTCACCGGAGATAGCCTTTCCGATTCGCGCCGTTGTTAGCTACTATGGGCCAATTGACTTAACCGCCGGTTATCGCAATCCCCCAATTCCTGACCCCATTAATTCCCGCGCTGTCTTAAAGGCGTTTTTGGGGGGGACGCCTAGCCAGTTACCGGAACTCTACCGCAACGCCTCACCTATTACCTATGTCAAGCCAGATCTGCCGCCGACACTGTTAATTTATGGCGATCGCGATTATATTGTCCAAGCTAAATATGGTCAGAAGATGGCAGAACGATTGCAGGAAGCAGGCAATACGGTTGTTTTCTTAAAAATTCCTTGGGCAAATCACGCTTTTGATGCCGTTTTTAATGGTCTTAGCAATCAAATCGCCCTTTATTACACAGAACGCTTTTTAGCTTGGGCGTTGCGTTGAGCAATTCCTTTCGTACTGTGGCAAAAACATTCCCGCCTCGCTTTGGCTAATCTCTGGATTTTATGAGTGATCTTGGGAATCCACCTCCATAATCTTCGATTTTGAGGTGGAGGATGTCAATTGTTTGAGCCGATGCTGAATAGCCAATTCTTCGCTGCTACAAATAGTTTCTAAAGTCACAATGCGTTCGCTTAACTGCTTAACGTTGTTCTTCAAATCAGAATTATTTTCAACCCACCGCTGAGAAGATCGCCAAACAACAGCCGTACTCATATTTGCTCCCAAAACCACTGCTAAGGGCAGAATTACACCACCTTTCATGATTGATACAAGGGGGATACAAATCGCCAGCATTCCTGTGGCAAAGCTCCAAATAATTGCAGTAATAGCAATCTTCGCCCCGGTGTTTTCAGCCTGATACACCATCAGTCTCCTCAAACTAATAAAGCTTATGATCGACAATGTGTCATGGATTAGCGGCGATCGCATTTGCCCTGACTCTGGTAATTTTCTTTCCGGCTGCCCTTTCTACAACAAGCGCAACTGAGAATCCTGTTTTGATGGTGTTTGTTGAGGCTCGGCTGCTTCTGAGGCGCTCTCGTCGCTGAGTTCTAACCAAACCGGATCATCACCAGCCAGCAAGCGGTTTGCGGCTTCCATGATCTCTGCCGAAATATCCTTGAGGTCTTCCCGATTTCCTAGATAAGCTTTCAAGGCTTCCATCGGGTCCATAGTGTTGCCAACGCCTAGTTCTGGTAGGCGAGGACGGGCTAGCTGACTGACTAGTTCTGGGCGAATTGTGTAGTTGTGGGCATCATTTAGTGCTTGGTGTAAAGCGGCGTTGTCGATCAAGTCCAGCTGTTCGGAACGCAGTCTATAAATTAGGCGTACCACCGCGTCTTGAATCTCCTTTTTGGCGATCGCTTTCAGGATGGCTTTCTGAGGATCATCTGCCTCAGACACATCCACCTCAATTGTGCGGAAGGGACGCACGGGTAGGGAACAAAATTCCCAATTCGCCTGACCCCGTTCCAGTTCGACCATTACATAACCTTTCTCTTCCTTCTCTTCGCTAAAATCTACTCGCTCAATGCTACCGGGGTAGATGATGGGCGGGTTATTAGACTTATTGAGATTTTGGTGCTTGTGGACGTGACCTAATGCCACATAGTCAAAGCAGGGTCGCGTCAGCATCGATAGGGGAATTGTGAAACCCTTACCCACTGCCAAAAAGCGTTCCGCCCCCAAATTGGCGCGGTCTGCCATCAAGTGCGCCAAGAGTACCGTCGGCACCTCTGGATCGAGTTGGCGAATCTCGCCTTCTAACACCGGGTCAAGGCGTTGTGTCAGTAACTCATTCACCTCTGCCAGTGCTAACCCTTCTGTTTCCGGGCGCGTCAGCAGCGCAGAACGAGTCAACCAAGGTAGAGTGATTACCTGTACCAGACCGTTACGGGTTTGGATGTGGTGAGTCTCGATGCGATCGCCTACCAAAAAACCGGGTACTCCCAACGTCCGATAGATACACAGACTTGCCCCACCCTGTCCTTGGGAATGTTGGTCGTGATTTCCTACCAGCAACACCGTGGGGATGTCTGCATCTACTAAGCGGCGAAACTGGCTAGCAAAGGCTTCCTGCACAAATGGCGGCGGCGTTGCATCTGGAAAGGCATCGCCCCCAAAGAGAACTAAATCGACAGGTTCGTTAATAGCACGGTCGATACATTTAGCCAGGGTATTGACAAAATCCTCCAGCCGTGTACTTAATCCCGTTGCCGGATTAATCCGCCCGTGGGAGAAGCCACTCCCCATGTGGATATCAGATAGGTGCAGAATTTTAATCATGTATCTCCTAGGGATTAGGGATGGGGGAAGTGGGGTGGCGGGGAGAAATTAGGAAAGATGGAATTTAATGACAGGCTTAAGAGCGATCGCGCCATGAATCATTAGCAAATAGCTAAGTAGGATCTGTAAATATTATTGGTTTGTAGTCAGGGCTAAATGCCTCAAAATCGGTTCCAAGCCCTGACTACGCAACAATTTTAAAGTTTTTACACGGCAACATAAAGTTTGATTTATTCTCGCCTACTTACCAAAAACTCACCGACTGATCGCAGCAGGTAACTAACAATAATTAACCAATCACCTCTTCTAAAACTTGGCGAATAACTTGCCGTTGTTCTGCATCGTAGCCCCAGCGTTGAAGAAACTTTTTGTAATGCCCTTCTCCGGTAGTGGCACTTCCCTTTAACTTTTGGGAAAGCTCCCGCACCGCCTCTAGGTCAACTTGTTCGATGAGATTGACAGTGCGCGATCGCACTCGATCCGATCCTTTCGCCGCTTCTTCGTTGCCGTGGCGACGATGGACAACTGCCATCGCGGCTGACATTGCCAGGTTTTTTACCAGCAATTCTGCAACGGTACTTGGTGATGATTGTAGTGCCTGGATGACTTGCGGGGAGGGATTATCCGCCAAGGTTCCTTCACCAGTGAGGTAGGTGACAAAAAAACCTCTGGCACCCGTTTGAGTTTTCACTAAACTGGCGATCGCGTGTGAGGCTTCTGATTGAGAGAGTTCCCCGTCTACCATTTTTGCCATCAAGGTCTGGGTAAGGGCGATCGCTTCTTCAAAGGTGACTGCTGCTGGAATAATCACGCGAATTCTTTGGGGGTTTTGTGCAGTTGGATCTATATAAGAGGATGATACTCAATTGCTGTGACAATCTTCCTCGATCACTCCCCTTGTCAAGGTGTTTTTCTGGAACGGGAAAAATTCCAAAATCTGAGAATTTCATTGAGTGGGTTAGTCACTCGCCATACCCACTGCTCAGAAACGACTGTGCTCACACAGGTAGGACTGACGCACTGACAACGAAATTGCGTCATTCTGAGCGATAGTGAAGAATCTCAAACCCTTGTTCTCGCGTTACGGTACGTAAGTCCTAACAGCTATTCTCAATTCATGCTGTCCTTAGACAAACTCGCAGAATTTTTAAATCAATATTTTGCTATTCATCGCTTCAATGATGACCCAGGCGGAGTGTATCGCCCCTCAAACCGTGCGATTCAGCGAATTGGGTTAGCGTTGGAGCCTTGGCAGCAATTACCCCAATGGGCAGAACAAGCTCAGTTAGACGCTCTATTTTTGCATCGACCTTGGAAGCTGAAGTTAGAGCAACTGAAATCTGACGTTGGTGTCGTCTCCTATCATCTAGCGTTTGATGAACGGCTGACTTTGGGCTTCAATCCTCGCTTGGCAGATGCCTTGGGGATGTCAGCACTTTTGGTTATAGGAGAAAAAGAAGGGCGACCGATTGGGATGAGCGGTGAAATGTCACCCCAGTGTTTCACCCGCTACTGTAGGGATATAGGTGAGGTGTTTGGGGGACAAGATCAAACCGAACCAGGGGAGTGTAAACAAGTCTCGCGGGTGGCGGTAGTTGGAGCCATGACGGATGCTTTGGTGCGGGAGGCGGCATCTAGGGGTGCGGATGTCTACGTTACAGGACAGTGGCGACAGTCTGCAAAGAAGGCGGTGCAAGAAACTGGAATTGGTGTAGTTACAGTCGGTCATCGTCGTTGTGAGGAGTGGGGATTAAGAGCGTTGGCGGGGTTACTACAGGAGCGTTGGTTGGGGTTGAGGGTGGTTTTGCCACCCGGTGTTGAGGAGTGCTGAGTGGGGTGAAGAGTGAAGTATGTTTGGCGAAGCCGTTGCCGGAGGCGCTTGGTGAAGTATGAAAAAAGTTAGTTGTTCTTGAGAAAAACCAAGCTTGGGGGGCTTCCCCCCAAACCCCCCACTCTTGGGATGAGTGCCTCCCCCAGACCCCCTGCACAAGGGTTGATCGGTTGTGATGAGTTTTCTGGAGTCGGTGCAATTTGGTTATTGGTTCTGCTCATCTCCCCTATTGCCGATCAATTTTAATAATCCTTTTGGAAGTGAAAACGATATCAAATGCATAGCAATTTAGTACGGAGAACATGAGGAAAAAGAAGCCAGGCGTTCTGAGGGGGTTGAGGTTTCCAGTTCGGCAGGTTCGTCAATCGCTCTCTGTGTTTCGCTATAGCGGGCGGGCGTTGGAGTTGGTCTGGACGACTAGCCGTACGTTGACGGTGGTGCTGGCGATTCTGACGTTGGTGGCGGGGTTATTGCCCGCTGCGATCGCCTACATTGGTAAGTTAATTGTTGATAGTGTCGTCTTGGCTGCCAATACAGGTGATGTCAGCGATCGCGCTTTGGCATTTGGGTATGTAGGGCTAGAAGCGATCGCCGTGGCGTTACTTGCAGGTAGCCAACGGGGTCAAGGTATCTGCCAGTCGTTGTTACGAGTCCTACTCGGTCAGCGGGTAAATGTTTTAATTTTGGAAAAAGCCCTCACCTTAGACTTGGTTCATTTTGAGGATTCTGAATTTTACGACAAAATGACCCAAGCACGGCGCGAAGCCTCTAGTCGTCCGCTCTCGCTGGTGACGCGCACGTTTGGGTTGGTGCGGGATGGCTTATCGCTGATTACTTATGCAGGCTTGCTGCTGCAATTTTCGCTTTGGGCAGTTCTAGTATTGTTGATAGCGGCAATGCCAGCCTTCATTGCGGAAACTCGCTTTGCGGGGCAAGCTTTCCGCTTGTTTCAGTGGCGCTCTCCAGAAACCCGCCAGCAAACTTACCTAGAAACTTTAATCGCTCGCGAAGACTACGCCAAAGAGGTGCAGCTCTACCAGTTGGGCGCGATGATGCTGCAACGTTACCGCGATGTCTTTAACCGACTCTACGGCGAAGACCGCGACCTTACTATCCGTCGAGGCTTTTGGGGCTATCTGCTGGGTTTGTTTAGTACCGCCGCCTTTTACCTCGCCTACGCCTGGGTTGTCTGGGAAACCATCGCCGGACGCATTTCCCTGGGGGATATGACGATGTACCTGATAGTTTTCCGCCAAGGACAAACCACCTTCTCCGACACTCTCACGTCTGTTGGCGGGATGTACGAAGATAACCTCTATCTCTCTAATCTCTACGAATTTCTAGAGCAAGATGTCCCTCAATCTCGCGGTAAGGCAACTCAAGGGATACTACCGGGGGATGGAATTCGCTTTGAGAATGTTTTCTTTACCTATCCCGGTGCTTTGCAACCGATCTTGAAAGGGATTTCGCTGCATCTAAAACCGGGAGAGAAGTTAGCCATTGTCGGTGAAAATGGTTCCGGTAAAACTACCCTGATTAAGCTCCTGACGCGACTTTACACTCCCGACTCTGGACGCATCCTCCTCGATGGATTGGATTTGGATGTATGGGATATTGATGTCCTGCGTCAACGGATTGGGGTGATTTTCCAGAACTTTGTTCGCTACCAGTTCACCGTGGGAGAGAATGTCGGGGTCGGAGATGTCGATCGCTTAGAAGACGCGACACGCTGGAGAGATGCCTCGGAAAAAGGGATGGCTCTACCCTTCATTGAAAAGATGCCAGACGGCTTCAACACTCAGCTAGGGCGCTGGTTCAAGGGGGGGCAGGAACTTTCCGGCGGTCAGTGGCAGAAAATCGCCCTCTCCCGCGCCTTTATGCGATCGCGTGCCGATATCCTGGTACTCGATGAACCTACCGCTGCTATGGATGCGGAAGCTGAGATGCAAATTTTTGACCATTTCCGCACCATCACCCTTCAGCAGATGGTTGTTTTGATCTCCCACCGCTTCTCTACCGTGCGAATGGCAGACAAAATCGTTGTTATGGCAGAGGGAGAAATTATTGAACAAGGAACTCATCAGGAGTTGTTGCAGCTTGGCGGGCGCTATGCGCGACTATTCTCCCTGCAAGCGGCGGGTTATCAGTAAAGGCTTCTGGCTTCACCCATTGCCCGACCGCAGATATTACCAAAACGCGATCGCCAGCGTCGATTAATCCCCCTAACTACTCAACGCGCCAAGAGCCTTCAATATACCTAAAACACTGTACAGCTCGTTTCCACGATTGCGAAGTTCAAACACATTAGATGTAGCGTATTGTAATGTTTCTCCTTTAATTAATTTAACGAACATAAAACTTCCACCCGTGGTGAGCAATCCAAAGTTAGGTTTTTCTAGGTGAGGGTTTGCCAGTATATAAGCCAAAAGTTGGGCTAGTCCTACTTCTATCGAAAAAGCCGCCTGCTTCGACTCAATAACCAATACCCAAAGCCTTTCTCTAAGTACCAAGGCATCGAGCTGTCCCTTGACAACTACTCCTTCATCTTCTTCAATAATTTCTACAGACTGTTCTGATTTAATGTGAAAGGGAGATAAATAAAATCCAGCTAAATCTAACAGGGGAGACAACACCACCATTTTTACGGTATTTTCTAGCAGTGGTGGGTAATTCAGTAAATTGATGTAACTGGCTTTGACTCGATCGAGACGTTGCTTTTCTACTTCAGGAATTTCTGGTAAGTTATCTTGCCACTCGCGGAAAAATCCCTCGTCTTCAACTAATTGGAGATCAAATTTTTCTCTTAATTCTTGCAGAGTAATACTTTTCGCTTGGATTGTTTGAACCATAATCATTAGGCTGCTCAACAATTGACTGAAGATTACACTTCAAAAGTCCACTCTTGGGAACCAATCCGAATCACATTACCTGGAGTTAGCCAAAAAGGTTGATTAGGGGTAAGCCGTTCCCCACCCACAAACGTGCCATTGGAACTGCCGATATCAACTAATTGGTAGCGCGTACCCTGAGAGTCAGTCAGCTTGACAATTCGAGCATGGTTTCGGGAACACAAGAAATCGTCAAGGATGAGGGTGTTTTGTGGTTCCCGTCCGATGGTGAAGGGACTAGTAGATAAACTCATGACAGCACCGGAGGAGCGGTGTACCAGACGCGCACTAGAACTACCTGCCAAGACTGTTGGGGCAAGCTGTGGGGTATCTCGAAGCAAACTCACTTGCTGATTTGTTTCCCCTTCAATGGCAAAGCTCGTTGCTTCGAGAGTCGCTTCTAAGGGGTTAGCCGGATTGGGTGAACGACCAGAAATGAAATTGACCTGCTGCACATTAGGCGGCGGTATAGCCGGACGCCCTGCTTCAGCAATTTGCATTTTCAGTGCAGCTTGATACTCGGCTTCTTCCTTGGCGCTCATCCCTTCCACTTGGCGAATAATGCCACGAGTTTGGGGAAAGGTGATGTCGCTTACCCGAATATCCTCTAAAGCAAAGCCCAAAGCGTAGGAAACTTCGGCATGGTCAAGTAAATATTGCCGGATGTGGACTCTTCCCTGAGTGGTCAACTGTTCTACACGCAATTGACCCACAGCCACTCCCAAGCTGTCTTTGATGGCGCTCGTCAAGGCAGCAATCGGCTCGGATAACTCCAACGCTACTCGTTTCGGGTCTACGACCTGATACATCACGTTGAGGGAGATGTTAATCAGATACTGGTCGCGGGAGAGAAAGTCTCCCTGTGAAACAATCTCTAGATTTCGCAGCTTGCTATCTACCAAAATCACTTGGCATTGTTCCAGCCAGGGTAAGGCAAAGCTGAAGTGACGCCCTGGTACTAATGTTCGTACAACCCGACCGTTTTTGACTAATAAACCTGTAAAGCCGGCTCCGATAAAGTCCATGCTCAACCCAGCCCAGCGCTCTGGGGTTAATGTCTGGATGAGAGGGGGAGAGTTGCTGGACATGAGTCTAGGTCTAGAAGACTAATTAATTTGGGGAGTATTTCTTTACCAAAAAATTGGGTTTAAAGCCCCGTCCTTTTAGGACGGCTTTATATTAGTATTTTAACGTAGCGACTTTCCACGTAAAATGTTTGCTTTAGAGTTCAAGGCTAAAGGAAAACCAAATCAGTACGCAGCAATAGACGAGGCAATCAGGACTGCTCAGTTCGTTCGGAACAAGTGCATCCGTTTCTGGATGGATAACCGAGGCGTAGGGCAAAAAGAACTGTACCGTCACAGCACCGTACTGAGAGGAGAGTTTTCCTTTGTCAAATCCTTGAATTCTAGCGCTTGCCAAGCTTCAGTCGAAAGAGCTTATTCTGCAATTGCTCGGTTCTACGATAATTGCAAAAAAGCTGTTCCCGGAAAGAAAGGCTGTCCGCAATTTAAGAAAAACTGCCGCTCAGTTGAATATAAAGTTAGTGGCTGGAAACTTTCAGAAACCAGGAAGCAAATCACTTTCACCGACAAGAAAGGAATTGGCAAGCTTAAGCTCAAAGGAACGTGGGATCTAAACTTCTACCAACTCGACCAGATCAAACGGGTACGTTTGATCCGTCGTGCTGATGGCTACTACATTCAGTTCCTGATCGGTGCTGAAAATAAAGTAGACACGACTCCGACAGGCAAAACGATTGGCTTAGATGTTGGACTTAAAGAGTTTTATACCGACTCTGACGGTCACAGCGAACCTAACCCCAAGTTTTATCGAGAGAGTGAAAAACGGTTGAAGTTTAGGCAACGTCGCGTTTCTCGCAAAAAGAAAGGCTCTATCAACCGTCATATTGCCATTAATCGACTAGGGCGAACACACCTCAAAATAAGTAGGCAACGCGAAGAACATGCTAAGAGAGTAGCACGTTGCGTAATCCAATCTAACGATTTGGTAGCCTACGAAGATTTGAGGATTAAAAACTTAGTTAAAAATCACTGTCTCGCCAAGTCGATTAATGATGTGGGTTGGTATCAGTTCAGGAAATGGTTAGAGTATTTTGGAGTGAAGTTTGGCAGGGTAACGGTTGCCGTCAATCCTGTCTACACATCACAAAAATGTTCTAACTGCGGTGCAATCGTAAAAAAATCCCTATCCGTAAGAACCCATGTTTGTGAATGCGGGTTCGTTATGGACAGGGATTGGAATGCTGCGATTAATATCCTGAAATTAGCCTTGAGTACGGTAGGGCATACCGGAACTTCGGTTCGGCTTCGCTCACCGAGCGTAGTCGAGGTGAACGCTTTGGGAGATTCGACCTCTACTTTGGCTGGAGAAATCCTGTCTGAGCAAGTCGGGTCTATGAACAAAGAATCCCCACGCCTAAAGGCGTGGGGAGTGTCAATTCACCTTAACAAAGCTTGTTTCCAACTTGTTCGGATACAAACTGCACTATGCAGAAATGATTTCTGTATTTGAGGGGAGATAGGCAGTTTTAACTGACACATTGTCTGCGTAGCCGCGTCCCCAGGATGAGAGTTTTACGGGGCGTAATGTTACTGCAAACACCATCCTTCTATTGGTTTAGCCCAAATGTGCCTTTTGGCAGTGCTGCCGTTTCATTAACATAAGTTAACAATTAGGGATAAACTATCAATTTTACGTTTGAAACGATGCGAAGTACGCTTCCCTATCCCAAAAGTATCTCTCACACTCCTAGCGACTCTCTGACAGGAGTTTTTGTTGCTTCGACAATCCTGCTGTTTTGGGTAGGTAGTTTGATTTTCTTGTTTTCTATCAATGTTGCCCATGTCCCGGTAGTTTTCATTGTTCTAGCCGTTCTTTTCCGCATCTTTATTCAGACAGGATTATTTATCACGGCTCACGATGCGATGCACGGGCTAGTCTTTTCAGGAAACCGGAAAATCAATGACTTTATTGGTTCTGTAGCAATAGCTCTTTACGCGCTTCTACCTTATAAAGTCCTATTAAAAAAACATATTATGCACCATCGCGCTCCGGCAAGTGCTGATGATCCAGATTTTTTCGCAGATGGAACTAGCAACCCTGTGGTTTGGTATTTCCAGTTTATGAAGGGGTATTTAGATGGAAAATCTATCTGGTTTTCAATGATTGGGATAACTGTTATTTTCCACTCACTGCGATGGTTGGTACAGATTCCCATGAGCAATCTTTTGTTGTTCTGGGTAGTGCCAAGTTTGATTAGTTCTGTGCAGCTTTTTTATTTTGGAATTTATTTACCCCATCGCCAGCCAGAGGGGGGGTATGATAATCGTCACCGAGCGCGTAGTAGTAACTATCCGGTGTTGTGGTCATTTATTAGTTGTTACCACTTTGGCTACCATTGGGAGCATCATGAGTACCCTAATCTTCCCTGGTATAGGTTGCCTTCTGGGCGAAAGGATTAAGTAGCGTTCCGTGAAGGGGTACAGCGATCGCGATCGCTTTTTTCAAGGGCACTCTGCTAGGGTGGGTACTGCCCCACCCTACGGCTATTTAAAAGAAACTCGGTTGGTGACGAATCAGGTTGAGGAATTCTTCGCGAGTTTTTTGATCGTCTTGAAAGCAACCCACCATTGCACTGGTAACAGTCCAGGAACCGGGTTTTTGAACGCCTCGCATTACCATACACATGTGAGTCGCTTCCATGACAATGGCGACGCCTTGGGGTTCCAAAATGGTTTGAACCGCTTCTGCAATCTGACGAGTGAGCCGTTCTTGCACTTGCAGACGCCGAGCATACATTTCTACGACACGGGCAAGTTTGCTCAATCCGACGACTTTTTGGTTAGGAATATAGGCAACATGCGCTCTGCCAATGAAGGGTAACATGTGGTGTTCGCAGAGGCTGAAGAAGTTAATATCTCGCACCAAGACCATTTCGTTATGACCTTCGTCAAAGATTGCCCCGTTTACGAGTTCTTCCAAAGACTGGTTGTAGCCATTGGTGAGAAACCGCATCGCTTCGGCAACACGCTTGGGGGTTTTGAGCAGTCCTTCACGCTCTGGGTCTTCGCCAACACCAAGGAGTAGCGTCCGCACAGCGTTCATCATCTCTTCATTGTCTTCTTCTAAAGGCGGATGTAACTGCGCTTGCTTACCGTTTAGTGTATTGCGGTCAGGGCGAGTTTCAATGCGACCCTTCAATTTTGTGGCTTCACTGGCGGCATCATTAGATTGATTAGAACCGTTGGAGGGGGCAATAGTCATAAGTCAGTCTAGTGGAAATTCTTACGTCAAATTTACAAAGTCAGAGGGCAGCAGTGGGTCTACAAAGCACCAGCACTAGGCATAATGGTCACTTCTTCGATTACTGCTTGTTCAGGCAATAAGGCGGTATTTAGTATCGACTGCGAGATAATATCTGGGGTCAACATGGCTGACCGATCAAAGTCCATTTGCACCGTGTCGCTATCCCATAAACCCGTGTTGACGGCACCCGGAGAGATGGTGACAACACGGATGCCATGAGCGCGTTCTTCGGCGGCCAGAGTCTTTGATAAGGCAATGATTCCGGCTTTGCTGACGCTGTAAGCTCCCCAGGAGGGAAACGGTTGCAAGCCAGCAATTGATGCAATATTAATAATCATGCCTTGTCTGCGATCGCGCATCAGTGGTAAGACTCCCTGGATACACTGAAATACACTAGTCAGGTTCAACGCCAGTACTTGCTGCCAGTCGGATAGCGAGGTTTCCATCAGGGAGTTGGTGTAACCCATACCCGCGTTGTTAATCAGAATGTCAATCGGAGCAAAATCTGCCGCAATTGCCTGCATTCCCTCTTTTACTTGCTCAATATTTGCTAGATCGAAAGCATAAGCTTTGGCTTCTACTCCGGTTTCCCTCGCAGCAAGGGCGACGGACTCTAGCTCATCTTGAGAACGGCTAACTAAGGCAACGTCAATTCCTGCCTTGGCAAACGTCAACGCTGTTGCTTTGCCAATACCACTACTAGCACCAGTGATCAAAGCGCGTCGTTTAATTTGAGAAGCCATGAAATTTTCCAATACTCTGCAACTGAATACTTCTACTGCATCCTGTATCACTACTAAACTCAGTTAAAAATCGTCCTGAGTTGGGACGTGAGACAAGAATTGCCGATTTTTCGTTAGTACGAAGTACTTGGTGTTTCCTGCGTACCTATCCATGTTAAGCCGTGAAGCCACTTCACTCTCGCACTTGAGTTTAGGGGCATAACACCCAATCATGGTATGGCTGCACAGGCAACTAAATTCTCAAAATTTTTCGCGACTGCATCCGTCAGCTTGCATTGGCTTTTTAGGTTTAATCCCCTAACGCAAGTAGCTAGTACAGGTAGGAAAGAGTTTAAACGGGAAATGTAAAAAAATGTTACCTAAGTAAGTATATCACTCAGAATTGGGTTTGCAGGTTGAAGACGAGGACGAAGGATGAAGTTAACAAGGGATTGGTGATTAATGGGAGTTTTTCAATTACACCGCTACTTCTGTAAAGACACCAATGCTGCGGAATTTTTGATAACGCAGATCCCGACGTTCTTGGCTAGACATTTGGCTTAAGGTTTCTATGTTTCTGAGCAGGGCATCTTTCAGGATGGATGCAGCGGCTAGAGGATCGGAGTGAGCACCTCCAACGGGTTCTGCCAAGATTTCATCAAGAATCCCTAGCTCTTTAAGATCCGTGGAGGTAATTTTTAAGGAAGCGGCGGCTTGGGGCGACTTGCTGGAATCTTTCCAGAGAATTGCCGCACAAGCTTCTGGGGTAGCGACGGTGTAGACGGCGTGTTCCAACATTAAAAGGCGATCGCCAACACCAATTCCCAACGCGCCACCGGAGCCGCCTTCGCCGATTACTGTACAAATAATCGGGACATCCAAGCGGAACATTTCCCTTAAATTGAGAGCGATCGCTTCACCTTGTCCTAGTTCTTCGGCTTTAATTCCCGCCCAGGCTCCGGGCGTATCAATAAACGTCAAAATTGGCAAATTAAACTGGCTAGCATGGTTCATCAGCCGTAAGGCTTTTCGATAGCCGCCGGGAGACGCCATACCAAAGTTCCGGGCGACGTTATCCTTCGTATCCCGACCTTTTTGATGGCCCAGCATCACTACAGGACGCCCAGCCAGCCGTCCGACACCGCCCACTAAAGCCGGGTCATCTGCGCCACCGCGATCGCCATGTAGCTCAATCCAGTCATCGCTAATTGCCTGAATATAATCCAGCGTACTTGGGCGTCGAGGATGACGCGCTAATTGCAGCCGTTGTGACGGTGACAAACTACTAAAAATTTCTGTGCGAAGTTGCACAGCTCGTGACTCTAACTGACGAATTTGGTCAGAAACATCGACGTTATTTTCTTCAGCAAGTTCGCGAATTTGCTTAATTCGTGTTTCCAGCTCAACTAGAGGCTTTTCAAAGTCGAGGAGAAAGGTTCTAGCTTCAGTCGTTGCCATAGTTTAGTGGGGAATTAGGGACTAGGGGAGTACCCGGAGCAGGGGAGATGGGGTGAAGAATGAGCAACCGGAGCAGGGGAGATGGGGTGAAGAATGAGAATCAATAGCCTCCTTCACCCTTCCCCCCTTCACTCTTCGTACTTCATCCTTCCCCCTTACTCCCTAGCAACTGCCCCTTGACTAAAAGCTCAACAGTGGTCTAAATCCGTGCTTGACCGACACTTGACCAATCTGATCCATTTTTTCCACTGTGATCTGATTCCGCCCCCAAGAGAAGTTAGTGTACCACTTCTCAAATTCCAGCAGCATTGACTCAGCAAAACAGGCAAACAGTTGCCGTGCCGGAATGTCCATATTGACGATGTTCATAATTTTCCAGTCAATATCGAGGGAATGCTCCACAATGCCACCATTGAGGACATAGATACCGGGGTGCTGAAGTTTCGTCCCTAGATTTTTCGGGTAGCCTCCATCAATCAGCAAGCAAGGCTGCTTTAAAACCGTTGGGTCAATCTCAACGCCTTTGGGCATACTGGCAACCCAAACTACGATATCAGCCAAGGGAAGAGCTTCTTCTAAGCCCATAATCTTACCGCGACCCAGTTCCGCTTGCAAATTTTGCAGTCGCTCTTGGTTGCGGGCAACTAGTAGCAACTCAGCAACATCAGTGCGGGCATCCAGCCAGCGACAAACGGCACTACCGATGTCTCCGGTTGCCCCACAAACAGCCACCGTTGCTTTCGATAGCTCAATTCCAAGTGCTTGTGAAGCTTGTTCTACCTGACGACAAAGAATATATGCCGTGTGAGTATTGCCCGTTGTAAATTGCTCAAACTCCAAACTTACGTTTCGCACCTGCCGCATTTGCTGTAGGTTGAAGTTTTCAAAAACGATTGAAGAGAAACCTCCTAACGCCGTAATATTGATGCCCTGCTTTTGAGCATGAGCCATCGCATTGAGGATTTTTCGCATTGCTGTTTTAATGCGGCGGTTGGCAAGCATTTCTGGGAGAAAGCAGGATTCGACATACCGACCTTCAATTTTTTGTCCAGTAATGCTCGTAACTTTGATTGTGTCTACAATTTGTGGGGGAGCGCTGCACCAAAAATCTAATCCTTGATCAGCATATTCGGGATAGCCTAATTCTTTAGCGACCGCTTGGGCGTGTTCCAGACTGGTAAGGTGACCGATGAGACCAAACATGTATTACTCTAGGTAAACCTGTTAATCAGGCGGAAGTGGGATTAAAGGAAAGAAAAAGTTAAGACTTTTAAAGATATTACAAAAAATTACCGCTCTTGGAGAGCGGCTAATCTAAAAAAGCAACGATTCCTTTATACAGAGCGTATGTAGAAGCTGACTAAAAAGCTCAAACTAAGTTCCTGCAAACATGGGTTTTTGTTCAATGGCATCGGGGGTACTGAGGGGAGCAACCCTAACTGACTCGCTTTAGTCGTTCCCAAACACTGTTAGGTAGTGCCTGTAGAATGCCTAGGGTTGGCTAGGGAATGTGAGTTTCTTCGACAAAGGCTTGAATGCGATCGCCAGGGCCACTACGTTCCCCATCAAAGCCAATGATGAACCCGGCATGAATCAGGAGTCCGGCTTTATTGATGTTACGACGACCAAAAGGATTGGGGAAAGCGGGGGTAAAGTAGCAAGGCTTTCATTCGTTTTTTGAAAAAACTAAAAATCCAGCTATTTACGCCCCCCGTTATACCACCAGAATCTTAAGTAGAGATTGGCAATTTGGTTAAGTTGCGCTAGAGACTAGGCGGCTGTAAGACCATAGGCAGACATCCGCATAATATCGCGAGTAGAAAACCCAATATTGCTTAGGGCTTCACCGTAGGCAATCATAAAGTCTTCAACCAAGGCTTCTTTTTCCATCGCCAGAATGTGAGCATCATCTTCGACTTGGTTGAGCATTTTCCAGACGATGGGCAGGTTTTGGCGATTGGCTGCTTCGAGTTCAGCTTTGGAGTCTTCAAAGTGTTCTTTTAGCCAGACTTCACCGAAGTTGAGGTGAGAGTATTCGTCTTGAACAACGCCTTCTGTAATTTTGCGAGCAAAGGGGTCAGCAACAGGAATGTAGATGTTGTAAGCCGCGATCGCAAAGCACTCAATAATTAGTGATTGAATCAGCAAGCAAGTAACAACATTACCCGTAGCCGCTGCTGTTTGGAAATTATCATGCAACTGGCTGAAGTATTGACGAGCAAAATCCATATCTGGCGTTACGCTCAAATTTTTGCCACAAGCTTGAAATCCTTTCTTGTGGCGATTCTCCATTTTGGAGAGACGAATCAGCTCATCCTTCTGCTCTGGAAGCATTTCAGCCAGTTTGATATAGTTTTCATGAGCCTCTTGTTCGCCTTCAATCACGATGGCGTTGATGCGGCTGTAGGCATCTTTGTAAGTTTCGCTTTGAAAATCGAGTTCTGAACTGACTGCGAACTCTTGCATGAGTCGAATGTCTCCTGTTTTAATATCGATAGGTCGCTACAAGGTCAGTTCAACCTATACCTTGAGCGACAAAATCACTAGGGTTAAGTTGAACTTAACAAATCCCTATGTTATCTGTTGCTGATACTTGTGCAATAGTTCCCTAGGGGGAGAATATGGCATAAGTCATTAACAGCATAGAGTTAAATCCGCAATCATGCCGCACAGAGATTCAACTTCTCGTCTAGCAAGGCTTTGGAAGCCACTAACTGTAGGATTGCTTCTCATCGGTGCCCTTGTGGTTTTGTCCCCTTTAGCGATCGCTTTTTTCGCCTCCCTAGCCCCAGCCGGAACCAGCACCTTTAGTGAGATATTCCCAAAATCCCCCACTTGGGATAACTACAAAGAAGCTTGGCAGCGAGGTAACTTTCTTTTAGCCTTTGCCAATTCCACCTTTGTGGCACTCTCTGTCACCGGGTTTCAAATTATCACCTCCGCCTTGGCAGGCTATGCACTAGCGCGATTACAGTTTCGCGGGCGTCAGGCAATTTTGCTAATTGTCTTAGCCACATTGGTGATTCCCTTCCAAATTTTAGTGGTGCCGATTTTCCTGGTGCTGAAGTGGGGACATTTGATTAATACCTACGGGGCGTTAATTTTACCGACTGCTGCCAGTGGCTTTGGAATTTTTCTGCTGCGTCAGTATTTTCTGACTGTGCCAGTGGAGTTGGAGGAGGCGGCGGCGTTAGATGGAGCAAACCGCCTCCAGATTTTATGGCGCGTGATGTTGCCTTTGTCTCGTCCTGCCTTGGTGACGCTGTTTCTCTTTACCTTTATTGGTGAGTGGAATGACTTATTTAAGCCGCTAATTTTCACCACTCGACCCGAGTTAAGGACGGTACAGCTAGCATTGAGCGAGTTTCAGGAGCAATTTACCAACAATTGGTCGTTATTGATGGCGGCGGTGGTCATTGCGACAGTGCCAGTAGTGTTGCTATTTCTCTTGGGGCAACGGCAGTTCCTGCGGGGAATTGCAACGACAGGAATTAAGAATTGACAATTAGCTCTTTTTTCTCGTCTGACTTGAGGAGAGGTTTATTTCTGACTCAGAGGGCAAGTAACAGACTTTTCTCCTGACCAATCTGTAAAGGTATTCCCATCTTTGTAATGCCGAGGAGTTTGCCGTAGCAAGCGCCAAGCCTCTCCAGCATCCAGTAAGTTCATCCGTTCTGGGTAGTGGGTTTTTAATAATTCTTGAACCATTGGATAATAGTCCGAATTTATCCCTGGAAAAATATGGTGTTCGGTATGGTGTGAAAAGTTGAAATGCAACTTATCAAATACTTGAGGAACCCGGAGAGAAACACTATTGATCAGTGGATCATTAGTGCTGGTCATCTGGGAAAGCATGTGATTGGTATAGATATAAAACATTACACCAAAGTAGCCAATCCCAATGGGAAGAAAGTAACTAAGAACGAGTTTGATCGGGTCAAATTGCAGATAGACCAAGATACTCAGATGAATCATTAAAATACACAAGAATTCACCCGCGATCGTCCGACGATCTTTAGCGCTTACTTTAAAGGCGGCAGGAACATAATCAACGGATTCACTATTAAATATTAATACAGAGGTGAGATTGCGAAACGTATGGACTCCCCAGGCTGTTGCCATTCCGACTGTTAACCAAAGGAGATTAACTTCAGAAGATGGCACAAATAGATTCTGAATCCATTTGCCCCAAGTTTCAGGCTGCGTCCATAAATAATTGCGGTCTGGATCTGCCAAGGAATTCGTTTTGTTATGATGTTCTCGATTATGAACGGCTTTCCATAAAGTCGGGGGCATCCACAACATTGCTAACCCTAGTAAGCTAATTACATGCTTACCAGGCAATTTTCTAACTACGGTGCCATGCATAAGCTCATGGGAGCTAAATAGCAAGACAACAACGCTATTACCCATTACCACAGATAGGGGTAAATAAAGCCATAAAAGATATGGATTCCAATGACCTAAATGAGATGCGATCGCCCAACCGAGGATCAAGATTGCCAGATTAATCAACAAAATTACTAACTTACTTGGATCGGGAGCAAAAGCTTCAGCCGGAAGCAGAGGACGTAATTTCTTTGCATACACCGATTGAGTAATCAGTGTTTGATCTTCAACAAGATTCATAAATTCTCGGTAATTTTTCCAGAGAAAATTAATTAAAAATTCTAACTTTTAACTAATATCATGTTTAAATTGTCGCACAAATTAAATAAAAATTCCCAATATTTAGCGGCTTATATTTGATGTCTTTGTTGTCAATTCCGCTAATTTTGATAGGGAATATAGCAGCCACTAATAATGGATGTACATGCTTAATATTTGAGTAAGCTGACACAAGGGAGTCGCCAGCAGTTGTGCGTCTGCTTACCTAGGAAAACGGTGACTATGAATCGGCATCGGCATCGGCACCGGAATCTGTCATGATTTTCAGGCGAATGACATGTTCGTTGTCTTCGTCTAATGGCACTTCGATTGTTTCTCCGGCGAGGCGGTCGAGGCAATTGAGGAGCGATCGCAAATTTGGTGTACTTGCCCCTGTATCTACATACAATCGGTCGGAGAGATTGCCGACGCGCTTCCAGGTGGTGTAGAGTTTGGCGATGGTTTGCTCTAGCTGCGATGCTTGTTTCACCAAGTCGGCGGCGGTATTCAAGCAGTCGAGGCGTAAGGCTTCTTCCAGTGCCATTTCCATATCGACGGATGCGTGGTTGAGGGTTTGCACGCTTGCGGCCGCGTCGAGATATTTGGCTAAGTAGCGGGCGTCTGAAGTGACTTGTTTGACGGTATCCACGTCAGGATTTGCCGCCACCTCTTCTCGTAAGGCGCTGATGTGAGATTCTGGCAGCTTTTCCATCTCTTTTACTAAAGGTGCCAGGTGACGGGCAGGCATGGAACCCGCTGCCGCTTTTTCCTTGATTTCCTCTGGTAGCAGTTCAGAGGACATCGCTGTCCATTCGTCAGCAAGTTGCTTGACTTCGCGGCGGGTAATGCGATCGCCTTTTTGGGCAGCCTCTGTTACCATTTGCTGCACTTCTGGGGAAGATTTGGCGGTTTCAACAAAGGCGCGTTTGCTGAAGTTTCTAATCGCATCGGGGTTCAGCTTTCCCTCGGCTAAAAGGGTATCGGCACTGTTTGCCAGTTCAATTAGGGAATATGCCTGACTTTTGCTGATTTCTCGCTGTTTGAGCCAATTGAGAAAGCCTGTTCCTCGTCCGTCACCGCCGCGTTTTTCTCTGTCGCGTACTGCTCGTAAAATGCGCCCCCGCCAGATTTCGGTTTGCAAGTCGAAGCGATCGCACACTAACCAGGCGTTATCCACCTGCTGCTGAAAGTCGTACTCTAGAATCTCTTCATCATCAGGATCGGGAAGCTGGAAATTGAGATCGACAGGTTCTTCTAAAACCGCAGCCAGTTCAGAAGCAGATTCGGGGACTTGAACCATACGGAAGCAATGGAGGAGCAACAGATGCACATTATTGCATGATTCCTCTTTGTCGCGGTACCCCACCCATAGAGTGTTTTGTCAAGTCTAGTTGAGGTATTGCACAAAATGTGTTACAGAACTTACCTCGTAGGGAAATCTCAACGCGATCGCGGCAATGAGGAAATGACGACTAATCGTGATTATCCGATATTGACCGTAATTTACAAAAAGATAGAAACCCGGAGCCGTTAATTTTAATCGGTTTTTTGAGTTTTTATTCTTATAACAAAATGGCTCAGGCGAGATTTGAACTTGCGACCTTGGGCTTATGAGTCCCCTGCTCTAACCACTGAGCTACTGAGCCGTGCTTTTAACAGCTTTATCAATTTAGCACAATAACGTTGGGAATGGCTAGCTGTTTTTACTCAAAAAAAAGGGGAAGCGATCGCTCCCCCAACAAGCTTGAAATTAGATGCTTTGAATCAACGATTTTTAGGCAAGAATGCCATTGGGTTTACCGCACCGCGTCCAGTCGGGTGAACTTCAAAGTGCAGGTGAGGGCCAGTGCTGTAGCCAGTGCTACCCATCGCAGCAACTTGCTGACCCTGTGCTACTTCTTGCCCGCGACGAACCATAACTCGGCTGTTGTGGGCGTAGAGGGTCAAGCTACCATCTGGGTGTTTAATTTCCACCAAGTTGCCATAACCGCCAGAATTCCAGCCGGCTGTGACAACAACACCGGGGCCTGCCGCAACAATGGGGGTACCCACGGGACCAGCAATGTCAATTCCCTTGTGCATCCGTCCCCATCGGCGACCATAGCCGGAGGTCAAAACTCCCTTTGATGGCCAGATATAGCCATTGAATTTCGCTGGGCTATCCGGCAGGTACATATCAGGAGCTGACAGTGGAGGCAGTTCTGGAGATACTGTCTGCCCTACTGGAGTCTGAAGAGCTGGGTTATAGCTATCGGCTCCAGAGGGAGCAGAGGCAATCAGACCCTGCTGTGGGGGCGGCACTTCAATTTGAATGGGAAATTGTGCCGTTGGCTGTTGAAGTTCGGGCTTTTGCTGCTCTTGCTCTGTCTGTAAAGTAGCCGCATGGCGACTGGGATTAAACTCAGGATTAATCTGCCGGGAAGGAGTAGCGGCGCGGTTTAGGCTAGGAGCTACTGGAGAAGGAGTAGCGGCGCGGTTTAGGCTAGGAGCCACTGGGACAGGAATATTAATCGGAGTACTATTGGAAGTTTGCCCAGAGGTAGACACTTCCACAGGATTTTGATTTCGGTAGGACTCCCGAAGTCGGAGGACATCAGCTCTAAGTTTGTCAATGTGATTATTAGAGCTAGAGGTAGAGGTGTCTACTACAACATCGGGACGCTCTGAGGTGCGGGAGTTAACTTGCAAGTTTTCTTTAGGCACTGATTGAGCGATCGCTGTTGACGATAAACGATCCAGACTTGTGTTTGCCACAATCGGGGTCATCCGGTCTGAGCGCGTCGGAATCGCTGGAGTTGGGGTGACAACTGGACGCGACTCTTGTCCGAACCGAGAGTTATCTGATTTCGGATTGACACTCGGAATCAAGGTAACAGTTCGAGCGTTGGCATTAGCCTCTTGGCTAGGAATTCTGATCTGTTGATTGACGCGAATCAGGTTGGGGTTGTTGAGTCCGTTTGCCTGAATCAGTTCTGAGCGAGAGATCCCATGACGACGAGCGATCGCATCCAAGGTATCCCCCTGTCTGACTTGGTAAACATCTGCCGGATTGACAGCTACCAGGGTTTCCACCACCACAGGACGAGGGGTAGATGGTGTCTTTGCCGTTTCCTCAGTTGTCTCCGGTGCGATGGTCAGCTCGGTTGCCGTTCTGGTTTTTTGCTCCGCAGGCGATGCTGCCACGCTTGGGGTGGGCACCGGAATCACAACAGGAGCCTCGGAAATCCGCACTCTCGGTGCTGTTACCGCCGGAGAATTCGCCACATCCGGAGACGGCATTGGCAGTAGCACCGGAGATTTTGCTACTTCCGGAGATGGTACTGGCAGTGCCACTGGGCTGGGGATACTCGTCACCGCATCGGTAGGCTTCCGTAGGGAGGACTTTGCCACTTCTGGAGACGGCATTGGTAGTGCCACGGGGCTAGGAATACTCATCACCGAATCCGGCAGGGTCAAATTCGGCGAGATGGCGACGTTTGGAAGTGGCACCGGCAGAATGATCGGAGCCTCTGAATCTGCCTCGATCAAGGCTTTCTCTGCGGGAGAGACTGCTACATCAGGAGTAGGTACCGGGATTGCCACAGGGCTAGGTACGCTCGCTACTTCTGGTGGCTTAGTAAGGGATACTTCTGCTCGTTCAGCAGTGGGAGGCAATGTAACAGTCTTTGGCGTTGAAGCCGTTGTTAATTGCTCAACGTTGACTGCTGCTTGCTCTGATGTAATTGGGGACTCCTCAGACCTCAACTCCGCCAGACTATCGTTTAAGCGGTTCCGCTTTTCTTTTAGGCTATCGAGCGCGACATCTTGTCGGGCTTTGAGCAAATTGTTAACGTTTCCCGGAACCGTTACAGCTTGCCCCTCAGGCAGTTGCGTTGACGCCGTTGTTACGGGGAGTGACGTTTGCAACTGCGTAGGCTCAACACCGTAGGATTGAGACACTTTGGCTACCGTTTCGCCCTTCTTAACTTCGTGAACAACTCCGTTCACGGCAGGAATTTTTAAATTTTGTCCTGTAGGGAGTGCAAGGCTTGAAGGAACGCGGTTGGAAGCGGTAATCGCAGATGGCTCTACCTCATAGGTTTTAGCCACTTCCCAAAGAGTTTGTCCTTTCTGCACTTGGTGCGTCCGCACCGATTGGCTGGGAGCAGATACTGGGGCTTCTGCCTGCTTGCTGGGCAGCGTTGAGGCAGCATTAGTAGGCTCTGCTGTCTGGATCGGGGTATCAGCCGCTCCTGTGTCGGGCTGGGCTGACAGGGCGGGTTCGATGGCTAGGGGTTCGGCTGCCATTGCCTCCGAACCATCCTGAGGTATCAGTATCCCCGAAGCTCCCATTGAGATTGCCAAACCAATCATGGCGGCAGAGGTGCGAGCGCGGCGGTTGACCTCTGGAGGAACTACGGCTCCTACTGGGTGCTGTCCGGCAGAGGATTGCGATAGAGCCTCAAAGGAGTCAGCTGCACAAGAAGGAACATATTTGGCCTTCTGCGTAAATATCCGTTTCAAAAACGACCTCCTAGTGTGTGACAAGCGCTAAACGGTCCCGGAATGACTTTTAGCAGTCAATGAGGTAAATCACCTCAAGTTGTGATGGAAATCACAACAAGTAATCATACTTAGGCAAGACTACCTTGATCTTTATTGTTTAGACAAGTTTACATCTCTTGTCAAGAATTCCGCCTATAACGGCGACCGTTCGATCCACCCTTCAAGAAGCAACAGTTAGGTACCTTTAAACAGAGCAAAGGCTCAACAGACGATGAATCCATGGATGATTGTTGCCAGTATCTGCTGCTTTAGAATTACTGACCGAGCAGACCGTTCTCCGGAAGACGCTTTGAGGTAAAAATCGAACTTCCTTTGAGGGGTTGATCTAGCAAGATCTAGCGCTCGGCTATCATAGCAGTCGATTGATTACAGACGGAACTGTACGCTGAATTTGGGGACAACAACAACCGTATAATTTCTGAGCTACTCCTAGCAGATGACCAACAATTAAGCGGTTTTCACAAGGGGGATCAAGCTAGGAAATGCTTGCTGTACAGGCAATCTGCTAATTTCGAGTGTATGGATTGAGGATGAAAAAAAGCTATCAATCAATTTATCGAAATAACTCGACTTATTAATAGAAATTTCTTATCACCACCGGGAGAAATTCGTAGTATAGACGACTGACACTTAGTCCGTAATTCTGCATAGCCTACCCTCTAAGGGAAAGGTTCTCTCCAAGAGATTATAGTCGGCTTAATTAAGCGCAAAATTTTCCCCGGCAATGCCCTGTCACTGCCTATATCGCAATACAGTGTTAAAGCGGATCAAGGCTAACTGCCATTGCATTACTACTTGGTAATGCAAAATGTTAAATAGCACTTAAAAGTGATCAGTAAAAACGTTAAAGCTAACGTGCAATAAAGAAATCATTGCAAATAACCAAGTTGACGCTGGGCTTCGAATAACCCCACAGCCGCACTGACAGAAAGATTTAAACTGCGAACTCCTGGCTGAGCTATGGGAATATAGAGAGTTGCATCACAGCTCTCAAGAACGCCTACGGGCAGTCCTGCCGTTTCGCTACCAAACAATAACCAATCCCCAGTCTGAAACTGAAACGAAGTATAACTATATTTCCCTCTAGTGCTAAAGCCAAGGCAACGCCCTCCCTGTTGTTGCTGGACAAGACGAAATTCTTCCCAGGAATCGTGGTAATGCAGGTTGACATAGGGCCAGTAGTCTAGTCCCGCACGCTTGAGATAGCGATCGCTAATTTCAAAACCCAAGGGTCTAATCAGGTGTAATTCTGTCTGCGTTGCGGCGCACGTACGGGCAATATTCCCCGTATTCGGGGGAATTTGAGGATAAACCAGAACAACTCTCAGCATGACCTAATTCATAATTGACTCTGCTCAAGAAAGCTACCTTACCCGTTTGGCAACTATCCACAGAGGGTAATGATGTATACGTTTTTCTAATCACAAAACGTCCCAGAAAAATGATTAGAATTTGTAAACTAACTTTACCCCCCTTTTAAGCCGAGCGCGGTATTTTTCCCCGGTCGCGCTCGATAACAGGCGATCGCACCGATTAAGCAGCGATCGCTTGACACAACTTCTCTTCTAAATCTTTCTCCTGGGCTGCTAGAGCTTGAATTGCCTGAGCAATCACCTGACGGCTGTCGGGGTTTTGGGCATATTGGCGCGTCCACTGCTGGGCAGTATTTCCCTCTCGGAGAATTCTTTTCAGGGGGGAGAGGAAGCAACTAAATCCTTGTTGTTTAGCAATGCCCCAAACCTCTTGATACAGTTCCTCAATCCAATCTCTTGCCAAGATGGGTCTACCATCCTGCCAATGCTGCAGTTCGGCATCTAGACTGAGTTTCGCCGCCGCTGCTTCGTTGGCATCGGTGAGGGCAACTAACTCTTCTGAGCGAGTCGCAGCAGGTAGGCTACTGCTTTCTAACGGATCGAGATGGGGTTGGGCAATGATCTGCATCACTCGCGCTTCCAGCAATGCCATGATCGCCAGTAAGGCAATCGGATCGACAACGAGGTCGCAAATTCTCAGTTCCAGACGGTTGAGATTATAAGGACGGCGATCGCCATTGGGTCGGACTGATGACCATAAATGCCGCACGTTTTGCATCGTCCCCGCTATGAGTTGAGCTTCCGTCCACTCAATGAAGTGGGCGTGGCTTTCAAACAACGGCACATTCGCTGGCGTTTTCGGGAAAAGTCCCCAACGGGTGGAGTGGTAGCCTGTGAGTTCTCCATCGAGGAAGGGAGAAGAGGCGCTGAGGGCAAGGTAGAGGGGGGCTTCTACCCGTACTAAACGGATTGCCCGCATTAACTGTTCTGGATCGGCGATGCCGACATTAATATGAATGCTAGCGGTAACGACTTTCGTGCCGTAGGTTTGCTGAATGTAGTCGTGGTAAGGGTTGTTGGGGTCAGAACGGCAGAAGCGATCGCTACCGCCTAGGGATAAAGTACTGCCTGGAATCAGAGTGTAATTTCCTAAAGTCTTTAAATAAGCTCTTAACTCTTGGCGGGGGCGTACCAAGGCACATAGCAGGCGATCATAGGTATAGATAGGCGCAGTTGTATACTCCACATTGCGGCTGTCTGGTTCGCGCACAAATCCATCTAGTGCCGCCACAATTTTGTCAGAGAGACCAACAACATCCCCTTGGGGTGTACCCGTGTACATCTCAACTTCAAACCCTTTGGATAGCAGCACAATTTCTCCTTAACTGGGTAGGGATAGCAGGTAGGGGTGGAGGACAAAAACGCCAAAATTAGGCTTCCTCACCCTTGCCTCAAAAATAAAGTGTAGCGAAGGCAACGAAAAACTCCTCTATCCCTAGTTTGGCATTAAAGCCGGAGTTGGCGATAGACCTGATTTGCCGCACGATGTAACAGAGAGTGGCGATAAATCAGGGCGTCGAGGTCATTCCCGTAGCCACCGCCAATCACGCACGCCACCGGATAACCTGCCGCTACGCAGTTACTCAAAACCTGCATTTCCCGGCGAAAAATTCCGCGATCGCTTAACGCTAACTTACCGAGGCGATCGCTAACGTGGGTATCCACCCCGGCATCGTACAGCACCAAATCTGGCTGAAACTCACAAAGCAAGTCGGGTAAATACTGCGCTAGGGTTTGCAGGTAGGCATCATCATCCATTCCCGCCGGAAGCGGCACATCTAAATCACTTTTTTGTTTTGTCCCTGGAAAGTTCACCTCACAGTGCATCGAGAAGGTAAAGACACTGGCGTCATTTTGGAAGATAAACGCCGTACCGTCCCCTTGGTGAACATCCAAGTCCACAATCAAAATTTTTTGGGCAAGTCCTAGTTGCTGCAAGACACGGGCAGAAATTGCCAGATCGTTGAAGATGCAAAACCCCGAACCATAACTGGGAAACGCATGATGGGTTCCCCCGGCGGTATTGCAAGCGAGTCCGTGTTGTAATGCCAACTGCGCTGTGAGAATTGTGCCACCAACCGCCGTACAAGTCCGAGTGACGAGGGCGGGACTCCAGGGAAGTCCGATGCGGCGTTGGGCTTTGGGGTCGAGGGTGCCTTCGTAGTAGGCTTGGACGTATTCCGGGGTGTGGACTAATTCAATCCATGCTTTGGGAGGGGAGTTTGGTGTGTGAAATTGCTCAGGTGTGGCGACGCCATCAGCTAAAAGGAATTGGTACAGTTGCCGAAACTTGGGCATCGGGAAGCGATGTCCTTCGGGTATTGGGGCAACGTAGTCGGGGTGGTAAACAATTGGCAAGTTCATATTTCAAATTGTGAACTGCCCAACGGGATTAGCGGTGAAAGAGGCGAGCGCTTATTCCTGTTCTTTTAAGTTAGCTAGTGCCACGCTCCGGTTATACGAGGCTGGGTAGTATTCAGGATTGATTGCCAAGGCTTTGTCATAGGAGGCGATCGCTTCTTCATATTTCCCTAAATCACTGAGTGCTACGCCCCGGTTATACCAGGCTTCGTAGTCGTTAGGATTGATTGCCAAAGCTTTGTCATAAGAGGCGATCGCTTCTTCGTATTTTCCTAAATTAAATAGCCCATTGCCCCGGTTATACCAGGCTTCGTAGTATTCAGGATTGATTGCCAGAGCTTTGTCATAAGAGGCGATCGCTTCTTCATATTTCCCTAAATCACTGAGTGCTATGCTCCGGTTATACCAGGCTTCGTAGTATTCAGGATTGATTGTCAAGGCTTTGTCAAAGGAGGCGATCGCTTCTTCGTATTCTCCTAAATCACTGAGTGCTACGCCCCGGCTATTCCAGGCTTCGTAGTATTCAGGATTGAATGTCAAGGCTTTGTCATAAGAGGCGATCGCTTCTTCATATTTCCCTAAATCACTGAGTGCTATGCTCCGGTTATACCAAGCTTCGTAGTCGTCAGGATTGATTGCCAAGGCTTTGTCAAAGGAGGTGATCGCTTCTTCGTATTCTCCTAACTCACCTAGCGCTAAGCCCCGGTTACCCCAGGCTAGGTAGTAGTCAGGATTGATTGCCAAGGCTTTGTCATAAGAGGCGATCGCTTCTTCGTCTTTTCCCAGGTTACTTAGCGCTACGCCTCGGTTATACCAAGCTTTGTAATAATCAGGATTGATTGCCAAGGCTTTGTCACAAGAGGCAAGCATTTCCTCATATTTTTCTAACTCCTCTAGCGCATTACCCCGCATAGTCCAGGTTATATAGTTGTTAGAATTTATTGCCAAGGCTTTGTCATAAGAGGCAAGCGCTCTTTTGTATTTTCTTAACATCGCTAGCGCTACGCCCCGCATAGTCCAAGCTTGGTAGAAGTTTGGATTGATTACCAGGGCTTTGTCATAAGAGGCGATCGCTTCTTCGTATTTTCCTAACTTAAATAGCGCTACGCCCCGGTTATACCAGGTTTCGTCGTCGTCAGGATTGATTGCCAAGGCTTTGTCAAAAGAGGCAACAGCACCGCGAAAATCCCCCTCCTTGATTTGCTGCATACCTCGCTCAAACCACCTTTCTTCCTCCTGTGCTGCTAAATCAGCACTACTCTCCCTCACCTCTTCCTCCGCGTCCTCTGCGCCTCTGTGGTTCATTCCTCCTCCTTCGTTAACAAACAACTAAAATTTAACCTCCCAGAAGCAACTAGTGGCGTGGCAAATTCGCCATAAACAACGTGCATCTTGGAAGATCCCCCTAAATCCCCCTTAGAAAGGGGGACTAAGATTTATTTCGGCTCCCCCCTTTTTTAATCCTGGCTGGGGGGGATCTCCGGAGCCAAAAAACACGTCCTCAGGAGGCATCTCAATCGAAAAATTTACAAACACGCCCTAGACTGAAAAAAGCCTTCTGTAACCCACATCCTTACCCAAAATGCGAGAAAAACTCATCTGGCAACAGGGAAGTAGAAACGCCGAAAACGCCACCCACTTCACCGTCATCCAGGAGTGGTGGGCAAACCTGAAAAACACAGAAATTACCTGGCGACAGCGGCTGATTCCCCAGAGTGGTAACCTAAGCGAACTCAACTGGGAACCCCAGCGGTTCGATGAGACATTTAAAATCCAAAATCCCCAAATTCGCGGGATTACCCTTTACTGGTCTAAACCCGGAGAAGAACGAGAGCGTAGCACCACACCCTATCAGATGGTATTGGATAGCGATCGCCAACTCCTCTACATCTTCCCCCAATCCCAAAAAGAACTCGTCATCCAAGTCGCACTCCCACAAGTTCCCTACGAAACCATCGAACTAAAAAATCCGCAAATTCAAGGAACCTCTACCGGAGAAAATCACATCCTTACCTTCCGCGACGCCTCGCAACAGTTAGAAGTAAAAATTACCCTCACCCCCATCGAGTTAGGGCAACTAAAAGAACAGCTACCGGACTGATTTAGATCCCCGACTTCTTGAAGAAGTCGGGGATCTGAGCCGCAATTTTTGCTTAGGGCTAAAGCCCTCACTACAAACCTTTAATTATTTATGTAGTCCTACTTATTAATTAGATTTAACAAATGGAAAGGTTTCAGTGGATTATTCCTGTTATTTTCGTTTTAGGAGGATTTCTATCTGGATTAATTTTCGACCGAATCATCTTTAACCGTCTCAAAAAACTTGCTATCAAAAGACAGTTTCCAGGGCAGGATATTGTCTTTTCCTCCCTGCACAAAATGCCAATTCTTTGGTTTTTCTTAGCAGGAGTTTACGGAGCTGTTTTGAGCTTACAGCTTAATCCTACCCTGTCAGAGATTCTGCAAAAGCTATTGACAGCAGCTTTTCTCTATTCAGCAACCCTTGTCTTAGCTCGACTGGCAGCGGGTTTTATGACCTTGTATGGTCAGAGAACCGAAGGACTATCTGCCTCTTTACTATCCAACCTTGCTCGAATCCTTGTTATTGTCTTAGGGATTCTGGCAATCTTGCAAGCTGTAGGCATTAATATCACACCTATTCTTGCTACCTTGGGAATTGGTGGTTTAGCCGTTGCTCTAGCATTTCAAGATACTCTATCAAATTTGTTTGCTGGCTTATACCTAATTATTTCTCGGCAAGTCCGAACCGGAGATTATGTAAAGCTAGAAACTGGGGAAGAAGGATATGTAACTGACATTGGTTGGCGTCATACCAATATTAGAGAATTAGTTAATAACTTAATCATTGTTCCCAATACAAAACTAGCTTCTGCAATCTTTAAAAACTATCACTTACCCGCCAAACAAATTACATTACAGATTCCTGTGGGCGTCAGCTACAACAGCGACTTAGAGCAGGTAGAAGCCGTAACAGTAGAAGTTGCCAAAGAAGTAATGCAGAAAGTTTGCAGTGGCGTAACCAACTTTGAACCGTTTATTTGTTATCAATCCTTTGGAGACTTTAGTATTAATCTCACTGTTTTTCTATGTGCTAGCGAATTCTTAGAGCAGCGAAAGGTGAGGCACGAGTTTATTAAAATGCTGCATCAGCGCTATCGGCAAGAAGGGATAGAGATTCCCTTCCCGATTCGGAATGTGTACCTAAAACAGCAGCAAGACTAAAATCATCTGTCTCTTGAGAGGTTAGTGCTTACCACTAAGACTGAGGGTAAGTCACCAAAATTTGAGGCAATCTCTGTAAATCGAAGGAATTCAAGATAGCGATCGCCCCGCTACCATGAGAAGACTATCTCCTCCCGTGGGGTTATCTGAAGTGAAATCTCTCTCACGAAACCCTGAGGATTGAATTTTTCGCAAAATTAAATTAACAAATCGTCATGAAAGTACCTTTAGAAGTTTCTTATCGGAATGTCGAAAAAACTAACGACCTTGAAACATTAGTACGTGAAAAAGTTGGCAAGCTTGAGCAAGTGTGCGACCACATCAGTAGCTGTCGTGTAGTCGTAGAAAAGGCAAACGAGCGCCCGAAAAGTGGTTCTCCTTATCGAGTTTCCATCGACTTGACCGTTCCACCCAGCCACGAATTAGCCGCCGTCGAAAATCCCGGCCAAGGCACTCAGTACGTCCCCCTGGAAACCGTGATTCGTCATGCTTTTGACGCGGCGCGCCGTCAGCTTGTCGAGCTTTCAGACCGACAAAATGACGCAGTGAAGACTCACCCAGAGCAGGAAATGACAGCGATTGTCACCAAACTTTTTCCTGAACAGGGATACGGCTTTATCAAAAGTCTGACTGGGGAAGATGTTTACTTCCACGAAAATAGCGTCGTCAACCATGATTTTGACCGGATAGACGTGGGTACAGGTGTACACTTTGTCGCTGTCGAGGGCGAACAAGGCTTGCAAGCCACTACCGTACACATCGTTGACAAAGCAGGTGCCCATATTCCCCCATCAACTGATGAAGCGCCAGTGAAACCGCCTATGGGCTGGGAATAGGCTTTGGCTTTCCTCAACTAGCTTAGTTACTAAGTAGGTATTAGCCCGCGCAGGCGGGCTTTGTCCCTATAGCCCAAGGCGTAACAGCTTTAGGCTTAATTTAACTAGGGTAAGTATTTCTGCACGACATCCCAACCCGTTAGTGACACCAGGGCAAATCCAACAAACAGAGCAATGTTGGTACTGATGTGAACGGGGCGCGCCCAGGAGTGTCTAGAGCCAATTTGAGTCGCACTGGCGAAGGAGATTAAAGTGAGGGCGACGACAATAAATCCGTAGAGCAAGTGGGATGAGTGACCTAAGCTCCCGAAATGTCCTAAAGTGCCGACAATTCCAATCCCTAGTAAAAGTAGCACCAAGCTGACCATAATACCGCCAGTGATGTAGTGAAACGGACGTAACCACCGAGGACGGGGACGCCCAGCTTGACGTTTGGAAAACATCCAAATGCCAGTCATAGCGAGAAGGAGATAAGCAAACAGCGATAAGCCCATCGACCAAGCTGCGGCTTTCCATAACCAAAGAAAGGAAGGCAAATTCACGGGTAAGGTTTCTGATGAATGGAAGTAATATCAAGTTTATTTAAATCGCTGTACTCTAGCACTCTGCACTCAGCCGTAGGCTGGTAGCTGAGTGTCAGAGCCTAGTTTTGAATTAGCAACAACTTGATGTTACCCTGACCATTTTGATCATAAAAATGGAGGGCTGCCTATTAAGCAATCCTCCTGAAGACTGATCTTTTTTGATATTAATTAACAAAAATTAACTGATAAATTGACAGCTTCTAAGAAACCTGGAGCTGAAGCGATGGGCTTTGGGGCTAGTTCTAAGACTTGCTTAGTCTCAGTTTCTACTGCTACTGGTTTTGCGGCTGAACCATTAGAGTCAGTGGTTTCTGGTTGAGTGCACAAACGTTCGCAGGGAATGGTATCTGAGAGAATAGAACTTGCCATCATACCTGTATGAATTTCTAACTGTGCTCCTGGTAAAGCTTCAAAGACTAGGCGTTGTCCCGGAAATACAACGCGCTCAAAGTACCAGTTAGGAATATTGCAGATACGCGCAATTTGAATGTTGCTGGTTGCATTAATGTAACAGCAAAGAAGATCACCGTTTCTATCGTTAGGAATAGGATCAAGAATTTGAGCCATAACTGCCAGAAGATGGATGCCAGAAATGATAGATTACACTGTTTACGCTAACACCTGCGATCCCCATTAGTTGTAACTCCGACTACCAACTCAGTTTTCTACAACCCATTGCTGGAGACAAATCAGCGCTTAACCGCTTATTTCTGGTAAATTTCGCTAAAAAATGCCCAAATTTATATTTTTAGATGATGATTTAATTAATGGCTACTAGAAAAAATGAAATAGTCAATTAGGTATTTGATTACACAATTGAAGGATTAGTAAAACTTTATAAAATATATATCCGTAGATGGATGAACTGTCTCAATTTTTGCACTATCTTTCTAACCCCGCTGCTAATGGGGGATGAGGAGTAGAAGTAGCTCTCTCCCTAAATAATGTAAAAGTCAGTCTTGCTGATGAGCAAACTGATAAGCACCGACAAGAGCCAGTGCGATCGCCACATAAAGCTTATCGTCATCGACGATAACGCTACCATTCCCGGCAAAATAAATTCTAGGTAGTTATCCCCCGCAGCGGTTGGAGCGTCCTATCTAACGCATTTCCTAGCCCTAACCCAAACGCCAGAAGGTAAATCAACGGCGATACCAATCCTGTAGCCGCGATTCTATATTCCCTTGATTCGAGAGATATTAATTTGCGTCAAGATTGCTGAGTATAAGCTAGATGATCTACCCGAAACCTAGCTCAGACTCGATTTTCAGTATTAGTCAGATTAAACAGGAGTATCAGGAAAAAGAAGTTTAGCCTGGCTAGATACTAATAGTTAAAAATTATTAATTTCTCACCTCAAACTGCCTATCTTATACAACATTGGTAGACAGATCTGGCAACAAAAAAAAGGATCAAATGGGCATAGACTTACTGCCCATTTCCATCGCCGTGCTTTTAACTTTTAACAACTAGCGGTAGTCTCTCTCTGGCTCTGGCATGACTAACTCAAAGTTAGACGGATCTCGTATATAGCGAGAAACCTCTTCCTCAAGGCGGTGGATCAGGTAAGGTTCAAGGACACTGGCATGTCGTAAACAGGAAAGATATCCGTCTAAAAACAGGCGCAACTCCTCAAAGCGATAACCTCGCCGCCACAAGTCAACAAGGGAGTCGGTAAGTTTTTGATAGTAACGAATAGCAGACGGGTCTTGCAGCATGATTTTATTACAGTAGTCTAATGTTTTGTTAAATTTAACTGCAACAGTTGCAGTGAGGTTCGCGTGAATTAACCGCGTCCAGGCAAAATTATTATTTAATTAAATGATGCCATAGCGGAATTTACGTAAACGCCTATCTAGAGATTGAACACCCCTGAGTGCTTGGTGGTATTTTTTTCAGTCTCTCTGGGTCGAACTGTTGTAATTTACTAATTTTAGAGGCTTAAGTCTCCCATTTAATATTAAAACCTCCTGACTTTGACCCCTTCAAAATTGTTCGCCACCTAAAAATCTATTTTACATAGGGGACTGGTACTATTCGGGATTGGTTGATTTATTGTCAGTTGTTATTAAGTCGGTGAGGGTTGATGGTTCATGGCTAATTGTGATTAGTTCTCTCCTGGTGCACCCCTACTCCCCTGCTTCACCCTAGCACCCTATCCCCCACACCCCAATTCCCAGCCCTAGTAACCGTTGTTACAAAATCTTGACATTACCTTTGATAACCTGGAACGCACTGGCTCAAAGGGAAGTAGAAGTAGCGTGGAATCAGCTGGCATTCAAATTGTCGAAGGCAATCCTCACCTGCGATCGCTACTCGGTTGGCATTTGCAGCAAGCAGGATATTGGATCTATCAATCTGCCAGCCTTCATCAAGCGAGAAAAACGTTCTACAGTTGCCAACCCACCCTCGTTATTCTTGATTCTGATTTACCTGATGGCGATGGTATCGAGTTTTGCCGCTGGCTTCAACAACAGCGACAGTCTCTGATTCTCATGCTATCTGCCCGTAACACCGAAAGTGATATCGTTACAGGTTTAAAGGCGGGTGCAGATGATTACCTCACCAAACCTTTTGGAATGCAGGAACTGATGGCACGGGTGGAAGCACTGATTCGCCGCAACCGTATGGCTTCAGCACCCGTCTCTCTAGACTATGGGGACTTGAAAATTGACCTAGCACAGCGCCGGGTTCGTTTAAAAGATGAGTTCATTGATCTGACTCCCCAAGAATTTAGCTTACTCTACGTGCTAGCACAGACTGACGGTATACCATTAAGCCGTTCTGAACTCTTACGCCGTGCTTGGCCCGATGCCATTGATAACCCCCGTACGATTGACACTCATATTTTATCTTTACGTAAAAAAATCGAAGTTGACCCTCAACAACCCAAGCTAATTCAAACGGTTCGCAATGTCGGCTATCGGTTCCACTCCAGAGCACAAGACAGCAGCACCTCTTCGACCGAATCATCCAATGGTCATCGAATTTTGGAAAGTAAAGAGGCTCACTCTGTTGTTGGTAATCATTTTCGATAGCAGGATGGGGGAACAGAGGTTTGAGTGCTGAGTGCTGAGTGCTGAGCGGGAAGAAAGTATGAAGGGTGAAGTATGAAGTATGAAGGATGAAGGGTGAAGGATGAAGGGTTAGAGGTTAGAGGTTAGAGATTAGGGATTATCGTTTCTCCCCTGCACCCCTGCTCCCCTGCTCCCCTGCTCCCCTCACTTCTAGAGAAGAGGATGTGTGATTAGCCTTATCTCCATTCTTCAGCCGCTTGGGTTTCGGCTTGTAGTAGGCGATCGCGTAATTTTTCCCAGTTGATATCAGTCGTCAGCGTATCCTGCATCAACCTTCCGTCTTGAAGGTATAAGACTCGCTTGGCAAAGAGTTTTGCCATATCTAGCTGATGATTGACCATGAGGACTGTAGTGTTTCCGGCTTGTGTCAGATCCCTCAACACGCTGAGGATGTAGTTAGCGCGTCCAGCATCAAGGGCGGAGGTAGGCTCGTCTAGTAAGAGGACTGGCGGTTGAGTGACGAAGGCGCGAGCGATCGCCACAAGTTGCCGTTGTCCGACGGAAAGTTGCAGTTCAGTACGTTCTAGCCAGTCTTCGGGGATGTGCAGTTGTTCCATCCCGTATTGGAGACGCTGCTGAATGTCTGATTTACTGTCGCCCCGGAGTTGCAAGGGATAGGCTAAGGTTTGCCGTACCGTCATCCCTAATAACTTGGGTTCTTGGGGTACTAACATTACCTGTCGTCGCAATTGTATGGCAGGAATGTTGGAGTAGTGATGATTGTCCAGGTAAATCATGCCACCTGTCGGTTCGCTCAAGCGATTTAGCAGTCGCAAAAGCGAGGTTTTCCCCGCACCCGAAGGGCCAATAATCGCGATCGCCTCGCCCTGAAAAACTTCAAAGGAAATATCCGTCAGTATGGGTGTCGCCTGGAGTGCGCCCCCTAGAGATTTTACAAGGCTCACTTGCTCTAGTCGCAGTTGAGGCTTTTGGTTTGTAGATGTCACGCTTTTTTGGGGCTACGCTTGGGGAGGTGTTTAACGAACCGCAAGTGAGGACGCAAAGGAGAGGAGATTTTAACTTCCTCATCGACTTAACCCGATTAGGGAAGAAGTCCCTGAGTCGTCGCTGTCCAAATTGTCCAGCCGTCAACCAGCAGCAGTAATAGTGTAAATCCCAACAGAATTAAATACATCCAGGGCTGTGAGAGTGGACGAACATCGGTTGTATCGATTCCCGTATACTTTTCCACTAGTTTGACTAAGCGAGCAAATCCGACTACCCGCATGGGGAGTAGGTAAGCTTTTTCTGAAGACTGGCTAATGAAGTAGTAAACTAACCCACCTTGACCCGTCGTTCGCATTTTCAAATCTTTCACATCCGTCCAAGGTAATGACCAGCCTTTGCGGAAGAAAGGCGGCACCCAACGGGGATAAGCGACCTGAATTTGCTCCTCGTCCACAATGACTTTCTCACTCAAGGCTCCGTAAAGCGCGATCGCTCCTAATATAATTCCTACCCACAACAACAGGGGAGGAACAGGAGCCTCTGATGCCTGCGCCAAAAAGGGTAGAGGCATAGTCAAGGCACTGTATAAGCTCAACAGTGTTAGACGAATTAAGGGAGAGATCCGAAACATAGCAGGGTGGGGCGGCGAAGATTCCGACTGATTTTTAAGAGTTGATGACACGGAATAGAGGATTTTATGGGTTTGTCTAGCTTAAAAAGGGATTGGAGGCGATCGCGTTAAGCAGGCTCATGGGCAATTAGCTGTGGGAGAATGGAAAGAAAGCGATCGCTTGAGTCAACAGCAAAGTTACTTTAGTCTAGTTTAAGTTTCTTAAAGCATTGCCTTTGAGCACATTCCTTGCCCATGACCTTTGATCACCCTCCACAAATCTGGATTTACGACACAACGCTGCGAGATGGTTCCCAGCGTGAAGGATTGTCACTGTCCTTGGAAGACAAGTTGCGAATAGCAAGACAGCTCGACCAACTTGGCGTTCCCTTCATTGAGGGCGGATGGCCAGGGGCGAATCCCAAGGATGTGCAATTTTTCTGGCAGCTTAAAGAACAGCCCCTCACCAACGCGGAAGTTGTTGCCTTTTGCTCCACCCGTCGCCCCAACAAAGATGCCGCCGATGACCCGATGCTGCAAGCGATTTTGGCAGCAGGTACCCATTGGGTAACAATTTTCGGAAAATCTTGGGAGCTGCATGTCACCGAAGGACTAAATACTAGTCTGGAGGAAAACCTGGCAATGATTCGGGATACGATCGAGTTCCTCCGCAGTCAGGGACGGCGGGTAATTTATGATGCCGAGCACTGGTTTGACGGCTATAAGCAAAACGCCGATTATGCCCTGCAAACCCTCAACGTGGCAATTGAGGCGGGTGCCGAGTGGATTGTCCTCTGCGATACCAACGGCGGTACTCTCCCTCACGAAGTGGGTCAAATTGTCCGCGAGGTGGTTGCAGCCACTGGAGTGGGAGCCGATTCTCGTCCTTTATTAGGAATTCACACCCACAATGACTCCGACACCGCCGTCGCCAACGCTTTGGCAGGGGTAATCGAGGGCGTCCGCATGGTGCAGGGTACAATCAATGGCTACGGCGAACGCTGCGGCAATGCTAACCTTTGCTCCTTAATTCCCAACTTGCAGCTGAAACTCGGCTATCGCTGTCTAGAAGATCAGCAGCTAGCCAAACTAACCGCCGCCAGCCGCTTGATTAGTGAAGTAGTCAATCTCGCCCCAGATGACCATGCTGCCTTTGTCGGTCGCTCTGCCTTTGCTCACAAAGGTGGTATTCACGTCTCAGCGGTGGAACGGAACCCTTTAACTTACGAGCACATTCAGCCGGAAAAAATTGGCAATCAGCGGCGAATTGTGATTTCTGACCAGTCGGGGTTGAGCAATGTTTTGGCAAAAGCCCGCAGCTTCGGTCACGAACTGAACAAGCAAGACCCTACCTGTAGAGAGATTCTGGGGCGTTTGAAAGATTTGGAAAACGCCGGTTATCAGTTTGAAGCAGCAGAGGCGAGTTTCGATTTACTGATGCGGGATGCCCTAAAACAGCGGCAGCAGTTGTTTGAATTAAAAGGCTTTCATGTCCACTGTGACACTGTACAGGGGACTGGGGTTGATTCTCTTGCCACAATCAAAGTGGCAGTGAATGGTGAAGACATTTTGGAAGCGGCAGAAGGGAATGGCCCGGTTTCTGCTCTAGATGCGGCTTTACGGAAAGCGTTACTGAAATTTTATCCCGCGATCGCGCAATTTCAACTCACCGATTATAAAGTGAGAATTCTTGATAGTACGTCTGGAACCTCAGCCAAAACTCGCGTGCTCATAGAATCCAGCGACGGACAGCAACGCTGGACAACCCTAGGCGTTTCCTCCAACATCATTGAGGCATCCTATCAAGCTGTGGTAGAAGGTATTGAGTATGGTTTGCTGTTGCAGTCTTCCCTGAAGCCTACAGTCACCTCTTCAAGCTGATCTCTAAATTCCTCAAGATAAACTCAATCTATAAAGCGAAACCCTAGCCCTTTGAACGTTGCAGCCGCTAGGGAATTTGTCCTGGGTTGGCAATGTTGAAAACAAATGGTAGTAATTACCGTACTTTTTTCAAAAAACCCTTGCAGTCATCGCTCTGATAAGCTACAAAGGTATATGACTGCTTCCTCACCGTGCAGAACTCCACGACCCGGTGCAATAAATTAATTAGGAAGCATATTTAGACCAAGCATTTGTAAAAGTTATTTCAATAAAGAAAATCGAGAGAATATGACTCAGCAAGTTACTCACCCAATGGTGAAGTTGCAACGTCAGGTGCATTCACTTGTAGAATCAAAAATCATAAAACCCACTGACAGTCTCTGGAAGATTGCCCTGCTGTATGGGGATGAATGGTCTTTTTGGAAGAAGGAATTACTTGATTTTGGCTTCACGATGCAAGATCCCATTGCCGATTTACTGGCGGTAGAAGCCTGGGATGAAGAATAAGCCGCCGACTAGCACTTTGCAGTTGAGGTTGATGTATTCATTTAGTGGTTAAAGTCTGTCTGGACTTTCGTAGATAGCCTAGTTTTACGGCAAGTCTGCGTAAAAGTGGCTCAGGTTTACCCTTCAGGGACACGTCCTGAAAATTTGCCTCCCAAAAAAGCGGCAAACTGAGATTTTGAGCAATATTAGGCTTTAACAGTCTCCTGGCTTTAGCTGGGAGACTAATAAATAAATTGGGTAAAAGGCAGTTATTGAAAGCTTTTTACTCAAGTTTTTCTTTTCTGATGCTGTTTTACTACCTCGTTAGCGATCGCCACTCTGTTTCTATAACCCCTTAACTACTTGAGGAGGCTGTAGAGACGTAGTGTGTTAGTCTCTACCTCTAGCTTTAGCGCCATAAAGTAAGCGTGCTGGTTGCACCTTCAACTTACCGACTCACCAACTCAGCACTTTGCTATATCTCTGGCGTCGAGTGCAGTCAGGTATCGCAAGTCAGGTGCGTTGGTAAGCGTCAACTTTTCTGGAAAAACCTTAGATGCAGTTGTAGTCAACCACTAGGAAGTAAGACTGCACTAATGGAAGCGTTTGACAGTTTTATATCTTGAGTAGCTTGACGCGCTGCAATTTATCTTACTAACGGATTAGGCTTTCACTCCGTAAAGTCAGTCAATTAGGGGAAGTGTCATTTCCTAATTAATCGTACATTAAGCAAGAGCGCTTCAAACTATAGCTTAATCAAAAATACAATCTGAGGAAATATTTATGAAAACTACTCTTTTAACGGCGATCGCTTTACTCTCGCCTTTGTTCATCACTGCACCAGGGCAAGCCGCGAATCCGGCACATGTAAAACAACTTATGGAAACCCGGTCTTGTGCTGGGTGTGACTTGTCAAACGCTAATTTAGAGACGGTACACTTGATCGGGGCTGATTTGAGAGATGCCAACTTGGAAGGGGCAAATCTTGCGGAAGCTAATTTAGAAGGAGCTGATTTAGCCGGAGCCAACTTAGAAGGGGCAAATTTGACGGGAGCCTTTGTCACTGATGCTAGCTTCAAAAATGCCAATCTTGACGAGGTGGATTTTACCGAAGCGCACATTTACAACGCTAATGTTGCCGGAGCATCAATGAGCGATTTGACGCTGACGGATGCCAATATATTTAACACCGCAATTGGTGTTGGCGGTGAAGCACCGTCTGATGATGAAGCTGCATTGGAAGAATCAGAATACTTTGAAGACCAATACTAAAGGTGTGGGTGTCTTTGTAAAGGAAAGGAACTGCACGTCGTTAGCCTGAGTCCGTCTCTACAGGTGCAGCGCTAGAATTGTTAAGGACTGTTTCTGTGCTGCCTTCCCCTCATGCCTAACCCTGTGAATCTTTCTGATCATCTACCTGCAAAATCCAGTCATGGGCATGATGCTACGCACCAGAATGACGCCAACCGGAACGTCATTCACGTTCGGGGGGCGAGGCAACATAATCTCAAGAATGTCGATCTAGAACTGCCGCGCGATCGCTTAATCGTCTTTACGGGTGTATCCGGTTCTGGCAAGTCTTCCCTGGCTTTTGACACCATCTTTGCTGAAGGACAACGCCGCTACGTAGAGTCCCTCAGTGCCTATGCACGGCAATTTTTAGGACAGTTGGATAAGCCGGATGTGGATGCGATTGAAGGCTTAAGTCCTGCTATCTCCATTGACCAGAAATCCACCTCAAATAATCCCCGCTCCACCGTTGGCACCGTCACTGAGATTTACGACTACCTGCGGTTATTGTTTGGACGAGCTGGCGAACCTCATTGCCCAATATGCGATCGCAACATTGCCCCGCAGACGATTGATGAGATGAGCGATCGGATCATGAAGCTGCCAGACGGCACTCGTTTCCAGATTCTGGCTCCAGTGATTCGCGGCAAAAAGGGGACGCACCGCAAGCTGCTATCGAGTCTCGCCGCCGAAGGATTTGTCCGCGTGAGAGTTGATGGCGAGGTGCGACAGCTCGACGAAAACATTGAGCTGGATAAAAATTATACCCACACTATTGAAGTCGTTGTTGACCGTTTAGTTAAAAAGCCTGGTCTACAGGAGCGTCTGGTTGACTCGCTCAATACTTGTCTGCGTCGTTCCAGTGGAATTGCGGTGATAGATGTGCTAAATGCTACATCTGATACCGCAGAAGAAGCTAACAATGAAGAAAATAATACCAAAAAAAATGGCGAATTTGGCAAAATTGACGATACAGAGTCAATAAATGCTGATGATTCCTCTCAGCAACTGCCGAGAGAATTAGTCTTTTCGGAAAATTTTGCTTGCCCAGAACATGGGGCGGTAATGGACGAATTATCGCCGCGATTGTTTTCCTTTAACTCGCCCTATGGTGCTTGTCCTAACTGTCATGGATTAGGTAGTCTGCGTACCTTTTCACCAGAACTGGTGGTGCCCGATCCAGAAGCACCTGTTTATGCCGCGATCGCTCCCTGGTCAGACAAAGACAACTCCTACTACCTCTCCTTACTCTACAGCGTTGGCAAAGCCTACAACTTTGAAATCCAAACCTCCTGGAAGAAACTTGCTCCCGAACAACAGCAGGTAATTTTGTACGGCACCGAAGAAGCAATTTATATTGAGGCGGATTCTGCTTACCGGGAGAAAAAGGGATACCACAAACGGTATCAGGGCGTCATTCCTATCCTTCAGCGGCAGTACGAAGAAACAAGTTCAGAACTGCAAAAACAGAAGCTAGAACAGTACCTAGTTAATCAAGCTTGTTCAGTTTGTCAGGGAAAGCGCCTCAAACCGGAAGCCCTAGCAGTACGGCTGGGACAATACCAAATTATTGATTTAATTAGTGCCTCAATCAGCGAAAGTAAGGAGCGAATTAATAACCTAGAGCTATCATCTCGTCAGGCTCAAATTGGTGACCTTGCCCTCAAAGAAATTAAAGGACGGCTGCAATTTCTCCTCGATGTTGGCTTAGACTACCTCACCCTCGACCGTCCGGCGATGACCCTTTCCGGTGGTGAAGCCCAACGGATTCGGCTGGCAACGCAAATTGGGGCAGGGCTTACCGGGGTTTTGTACGTCTTAGATGAACCGAGTATCGGACTGCACCAGCGTGATAATGGACGGTTACTCCAAACCCTGACGAAACTGCGGGATTTGGGCAATACCTTAATTGTGGTGGAACATGATGAGGAAACGATTCGTGCTGCCGATTACTTAGTTGATATTGGCCCGGCGGCGGGAATTCATGGTGGGGAAATTGTTGCCCAAGGTGATTTAGAAACCCTACTAGCAACGGAAAATTCCCTCACGGGGGCTTATCTTTCAAGACGGCAGGCAATTGCAACCCCAGCGGAAAGGAGAAATGGCAATGGGCGGAGTCTTTTGATTAAAAATGCCCATCGTAATAACCTAAAAAACATTAATGTGGAAATTCCCTTAGGGGAACTTGTGTGTATTACAGGCGTTTCCGGTTCCGGTAAATCTACTCTCGTCAACGAGTTACTTTACCCAGCATTGCAACATCACCTCAGCCGCAGAGTTCCGTTTCCTAGCGATTTGGAAACGATTAAAGGACTCAATGGCATAGATAAAGTAATTATTATCGACCAATCCCCAATTGGGCGGACTCCTCGTTCTAATCCTGCAACTTACACGGGAGTTTTTGATAGCATTCGGGCAGTTTTTGCGGAAACAATTGAAGCTAAGGCAAGAGGTTACAAGCAAGGGCAATTTTCCTTCAATGTTAAAGGAGGACGTTGCGAAGCTTGTGGTGGGCAGGGTGTGAATGTGATTGAGATGAACTTCCTGCCGGATGTCTATGTGCAGTGCGAAGTTTGCAAAGGGGCAAGGTACAACCGAGAAACCTTGCAGGTGAAATACAAAGGCAAGACGATCGCTGATGTTTTAGATATGACAATTGAGGAGGCGTTGGCGTTTTTCATAAATATTCCCAAAGCTGCTACCCGACTGCAAACATTAGTCGATGTCGGCTTGGGTTATATTCATTTGGGTCAAACTGCCCCTACCCTATCGGGAGGCGAAGCCCAGCGGGTAAAATTAGCTTCAGAATTATCTCGTCGTGCAACAGGAAAGACGCTTTATCTGATTGATGAACCGACAACTGGTTTATCGTTTTACGACGTTCACAAGTTGCTGGATGTGTTGCAACGGTTGGTGGATAAAGGCAACTCAATTTTAGTAATTGAACATAATTTAGATGTGATTCGTTGTTCGGATTGGGTTATTGATTTAGGCCCAGAAGGTGGGGATAAAGGGGGAGAAGTTGTTGCGGTAGGAACGCCGGAAGATGTGGCGAAGAATCAGCGGTCTTATACTGGGCAGTATTTGCAGCAGATGTTACAGCAGTATCCACCCCAAGCAACTATTGCTACCTCTTAGTTTCAAAAACCTCTATCTGCGCCATTCAGCAAGGCTGCGGGAGGTTGAGTCTACACAATCGGTGATTTTTGGGTGGTTATAGTGGAGTGGAATTTATAGCCACTTGAGATGGTGCGATCGCGTCATCTATTACTTATGAACAACGAGGCTCAAGCACGGGTGGAACATTTTGCTACCCTCAAGTCCAAGTACCAAGCCACAACCTATGACGATTCATCTCTTTCTAGTGCAAAGTCATCTATTTGGCACTTGTAACACTTTAGTTACTTTCTCCCTATCGGTAGGAGGACGAACATTAGGTTTACCTAGTGCCAGATACCAACGACCCCGATAAGAGACGAGAAATGAACCGGGTTCATATTGAAGATTCACTTTATCTTCAAACCGCTTACGTTCAATATTCGATCCTATATACGAACCTTGAATTGTTACGAAGGTTATGTGTGGTTTAAATTCAAAATAACACAGCAGAAGTTCACTTATATCATGCCCTCCTAGTTGCGCTATTTTATCCTGTACAGCCTGCTCTGCCGAGTAGGACTTTGGCACCAGTTGCAGCATCAAGCTTTCATCTCTATTTCTCAAGGCACGCAGATAGGTTTTTATCACTTCATCGCGTGAATCGGCACCGCGCTGATTCACAAAGTTATAGGCAGCAAACAGCAGGATGGTCACACTTAGGAGTAGTACTAAGTATAACCATCGTCGGTTGTGCGTTTGATTCATGGGAGATCAATAGTAGTTGGATAACAGACTCTAGGCGTAGTTGCTAGAGAGATATGAGAAGGCGATCGCGTCTGTATCATCTTCAGCGGGAGGTTGAGTCTAAACAAGCTGGGACATGAGTGGTTATAGTGGAGTGAAATTTATAATGACTTGAGATGGTGCGATCGCGCCATCTATTACTTATGAACAACGAGGCTCAAGCACGGGTGGAACATTTTGCTACCCTCAAGTCCAAGTACCAAGCCACAACCTATGACGATTCTTCACCCTCCAGCCTTCTGTATCTCATTCTGCGAAAAGCTGATTTAGGAATTGAGATAACTGAAATAGAGCGGAATTGGCTGCTAGATCATAAACTTTTAGAAACGATTGAAGCTATTCGGAAGGAACACAGACTTAGAGAAAAAGAACTCAGAAAATTAGAATTAGAATTTGATAATTTAAAGTCTAGGTACAAAGCAAAAAACCATCGTATTTCTTGGGAAACAAGCCCTCTTTACTTTATCCTTTGCCGGATAGAATCAGAAAATCAAGTAACTGATACAGAAGTTAAATGGCTGCAATTTCAGGGACTGACTGAGACAATTGCAATCACTCGACAGATGGAATACTTTGCCACATGGAAAGCAAAGTATCAAGCGACTAAACATCAAGACTCATCACCCGATAGTCCTCTATATAGAATCCTCAAACGGCTAGACGCCGAAGAATCGTTAAACAATTCAGACGTTAACTGGCTAAAAAAACACGAACTTTTTGAAACTCTAGAAATCTTCCAGCGACGAGAGGCAGCAAGGGAAGCCGAATTTGCCCAACTAAAGAATAAGTACCAAGCAACTAAACACCTAGATTCATCTGCATCCAGTCCTTTGTATCCCATTCTGCAAAATCTGAATGCAGATAAGCAATTAAGTGAGTTGGAAATAGACTGGCTGGAGCAAAATGAACTTACCGAGACGCTTGATATTATTCTGGAGATTGAAAAAAAGCGTCACTTTGCCAAACTGAAGGTAAAGTACAAAGCTACACAACATGAGGATTCATCACCTTCTAGTCACCTATACAAAGTTCTCAAACAACTTGAATTAAACAATCAGCTAGGTGAGCAGGATATTAACTTCCTGAAAAAGCGTAAATTGATTGGTACGCTTACCATTGCTCAAGATAAACGCGCGGCTAGTCTGAAGTCTAAGATTGAATCGGGAGAGCAGCTTGAGGAGTCAGAGATAGAGTGGCTCAAAGAGAATGGACGTGAAGAGGTAATTACTTTTGCTCAACAAAAGCATTTTGCCTTGTTAAAGGTCAAGTATCGAATTCTAGATCCTAGAAATGAATTGCCTCTTGACCCGTTTTACACAATAATGCAAAAACTGGAAAGAGAAGAAAGGTTAGATCCAGTATTGGTTGTTCAGCTAATAGAAGAGGAGCTTCTTTTTTTTGAGGGTAAGATTGCTCGGGCTTTCTATAGGCTAGAAGCACTTTTCTTTGAGCAGGAATACCAGCGCACTGGGAATCAATGGAACTTGCCGAACGCTAGCAGTCATTGGCGCAAGGCAGGTAAACCCAAGCAAGCATTAAAGCTGACAGAAAACCTAAAATTCGACAAAATCAAAGAAAATAAGCTCAAATCAGCCTTGCTAACCACTAGAGGAGGAGCACTTCGAGATATTGATGACTTAAGCCAAGCAGAAAAATGTGCGCTAAAGGCTATTGAGTACCAGCCTAGTAGCCATCACCCTTATACGTTAATGGGAGCCATTTGTTATGAACGGGGTAATGGTAATTATTCAAAGGGTGATTATTGGTTTGAAGAGGCAATCAAACGTGGGGCTTCTCCTAGAGATCAGGATGCTGAAATTAGGCGAGTAGTCAAGAATGCTAAGGATGAGAACAAGCGCAGTGAAGTTGTAGAGTACCTGCTGGAAAAAGATTCACAACGGTATGCTTGGGCTACGTCTTATCTAAAGAAATCAAAAAATAAAGTCAATCGAGTTTCTTAAGGATTTCTAGCACGGATTGCACAATTACCCCAGCCACCAATCAGAAGCGATCGCCTTAACCAACCCTACCCCATCACCCTCACTTGCCAACTCGCACTCTGAGGCACATCCAGCAGCATCACCTCTAAAACCTTCCCTAGCCAACGCACTTCCTTGTTTTCTACTCCACTAACTTCCACGAAACTATTAGGTGCTAATCCAATCCACTGAATCTGGAAATTTCGCTTTGCTGGCATCCCTTCATAACTGCCTCGAACGGCTTGGCAACTAAGGATGCAACTTTCTCCCTCACTGCGTTGAGTAAATAAGCGATCGCTTCCTCTATCTGTTCGGTAGGCGGTGCTAATTCCGTCATCTTCGTAGAAGTCTAGTTCACCTTCTCCTCCGGCATAAACTTCTAGCAGCAGCGTATCTGGTGCAGCCGTGCCAACTGGGAGAGAGGCGGGGGCGAGGGGTAAAATTGCTCCCGCACGCAGGAATACAGGGATTTGGTTGAGGGGGGCGTACCAATCTAAATACTGAGAGGCTGAGAAGAACTGATGGGTTGAACGCTCCCACCAAGCGCCCTCTGGGAGATAAACCGAACGGTAGCCTCCGGCTTCAACAACAGGAGCAACCAAAATGTGATTGCCCAACATATACTCAGTTGATGCTAGATACGCTTCTTTATCCTCCGGATACGCCAGATACAACGGACGACACAAGGGTAAACCCGTATCGTAAGCGACCCGACTCAAGTGATAGAGGTAAGGAATTAACTGACGGCGGGTAGCAAGTGCCTTCCGCACCGCTTCTAGTACCCAACGCCCATAAAGCCAGGGTTCCCGGCGACCGTGGTCTGAGTGCAACCGTACAATCGGACTCCAGCAACCAAATTGCACCCAGCGCACCAATAATTCTGGGTCAATCAGGGAAACGCCAGGGACGTGACCAAAAAATCCCCCTAGGTCATGAGACCAGTATGCAACCCCTACATTCCCGGCTTGCGCTGTGAAATCAACGAGAAATTGCAACACTTCCCAATGGGAGTAGGTATCTGCCGAGAACTGCACCGGATAGCGATGGGAACCCACGCCGCCCGCACGAGAAAGAATCACCGCACGGGTGTTAGTTTTGGCTTCTAGGTGGGTGTAGTAGACGTGATTTGTCCATAACTGCTTGTTTACACCCCCATGGGTGGCATTAGCTCCGTCAATCCACCAAAATTCGATGCCATCCTCCTCCCGAGGACTGTGTAGCATCTGCATAAATAGCTTCGCTTCTTCCTGTTCTGCCAAATTCACTAGCAGCCAGCCCTCGTCCCATTCTTCTGTGGTGGCTTGCGTTCCCTTTGTCTCCTCCGGTTGCCAAGATTCAAAAATCCAATCGGCTTTCGGGTTTTTTACCGCAAAGACTTCCCCAGCTTTTACCGCCTCCGGGTCTAGTCCCCGTGCTTCACACATCGCCGCAAATTGGCTATCCGTAGGGGGGACGCCTTCAACGTGGACATTCGCGCCGATGTGCAGCCCCGCCTCTTGATGCGCCCACTGGAGAAACGCCTGCGGGTTGGGAAATAAGTCCCGATTCCAGTCCCAACCACACCAGCCGGACAGGTGCCAGTCTACATCCAAAACCAAAACATCTAGTGGTAATTCCCACTCTTTAAAGGTGCTGATGAGTTGGCGATAATCATCATCGTGCATCTGGTCATACAGGGAAAACCAGACCCCAAAAGCCCAACGTGGCAACATGGGGATGCGTCCGCAGAGTTGCACAAAATCCTGCAACGCCTGGATGTAGTTGCGACCGTAGGCAAAGAAGTACCAGTCTTGGCAATCTTGATCCGCGCGATCGCTTAACCCCTGATCCGCAATGGGCGCACTCTGGGAATCATTAAGAACGTGATAACCGCTCAAGCTGAGTACGCCAGGGGGAAAGTGATGCCATTGTTCCAGAAACTCCTGCATGGCTTCTGGTAAATCTTCCGGGCGGAAGCGGTCGAGATACCATAAAGGCGGTTCTTCAAAACGGGTAGTTTCCCCGCGATCGCGCAGGTATTGATGGATGCTCTTTAAAGGGGTATACAGCCATTCTTGGGTGTGGGGATAGTCGTCCATTACCGAGGCAGGATGCACCCCCTGGGGCAGAAACTCCCGGTGAATCAGGTCAAGGCTGGTAAAGGTGCCACCGAGATTTTTCGTATCGACTAGCGACGGCATCCAAGTGCCAGCGTAATCACCGCAGTGCCAGTGGATTTGCAGGTTACTGTTATTAAGTGGCTCTGAGTCAGCCCTGTAGACAAGGTGGATAAATTCCGTGTAGAGGTGCAGCACCCCATCCTCCGTTGTCTCAATCCTCTGGAACGGTACCGCCTGCGGGCGAGTGAAAACAACAACCGTAGGGCGGTCTTCAAATTGACCTGTAGGCGATCGCTCTAACCGCATTAAGCCATTACTCAGAGCGCAAAAACGGGCTGTTCCCGATACAACGCAGTTACCGACAAGCTGATAAACCACAACTCCACTCCAGACTATTTTGAAGTACTGGGTGTAACCAACCAGATTTGATTAATCCCCAACATTTGATGCGGAGAACAACCCCACCAACACAACACCTGTTACTACCCCATAACCCGCCCAACCCGCACCGTAGGACATTGCTGTAGCAACTTGGTTTCCCGCCGCCAACTGCACCGCCTCACAAGCTGCTGCACAGACGAGGGAACCGACTGCCCCTTTGATCATTCCACCGATAGCACTAGCCAGTATCCACCAACGGGAAGAGGAAAGCTGACGCCGCAGCACCAGCCACTGACCAATGCCCATCACCGCTAAAATTATCAGGTCTTGAACAACATTAAGCCAAAAGACCTCACCGATTCCTCCGACAGCCGTCAACTGTGCAATGGTAGGGTCGAGAATGCCATTGAGCAGAATTGTGGCATTAATCCCGACAAACCAACCAATCGCACAGGCAAGCACCCACAACCCGGATTGTTGAATCCGACGACGCAGGATAAACGCTTGAGTAATTCCCAGCACAAAACCCGTCAAAACCAACGTTGCTAGGAATTGGAAACTCCCAGCTTCCAAAGCCCCAACAACGGCACCCCCAGTTGCACTGGCAAGTATCCATCCCAAGTACAAAGTCCAGTATCGTTGCCAGGGTTGAACCTCAACTCCTCTCACAAAACCTCACTGGAAAATACAAATTACCGCCATACTTCCCTATCTTCGGTGGGGGTGAGAGGAGCGATCGCCTCTAGCTTTTCAGGATACACTCGGCTTGATCGTTTGCTGCCTTATTCACCTTCGTACTCACCGCATACACCTGCATATCGTCAGCGGCATAAGGACGCAACAACGGCTGCAATACTTTCGACTCTTGCACCTCAGGATCGAGCCACAGATCGTAGTCTTCAGGACTTAAAATCACGGGCATGCGGTTATGAATCGGACGCATCAGTTCATTGGCATCTGTCGTCAACAGCGTGCAGGACTCAGTCACCTCGCCGTTGGGGTCTTTCCAGCTTTCCCACAAACCAGCAAACGCAAACGCGCCCCCATTATTCAGGCGACAGTAAAACGGCTGCTTGCGCTGTTTAGCTTCCTGAGACTGCCACTCATAAAAACCATCGGCAATAACTAGGCAACGCCGATGCTTAAATGCATTCCGAAATGCTGGCTTCTCATCTACTGTTTCTGCCCTGGCATTAATCAACTTTGAACTGATCTTTGTATCCTTTGCCCAACTGGGAATCAGACCCCACTGCAATAATTTGAACTGCCGTGTTTTCTTATCTCCCCGCTGTAAAATAGTTGCTACAGACTGAGTTGGGGCAATATTGTAGCGAGGCTCTAAGGTAGACACATTCTCTACCTGAAATGTCTTCGCAATCACTTCTGCTCGCTGGCTTTGAGTGAATCTTCCACACATATTTCTATATCCAATTAGCCAACTAAAATTTAACGATCGAACAAGAACCAGTAAAAATCAAACTGGAGTTTAAAAAGGTATATAACTCCTATCTTAAGTCACAAACCATCAAATTTCTGATTATCTTCTTAATTCTTCCTAATAGATAAACTCAGATATCCGGAGAGCTAGTGACAACTAAAGATAACTTTCTCCGATAGTGCTAATAAGAAGTCACTAATACTTCTGTAATTCTGCCGCGCTTGCTGGCATTGGAGTTAATTGACCTCGACGCTGAGATTGTATGGATAGAGAAATCACTGTATAGTTCGCGGATAAATGGCACATCAGAATTAGACAGCATTACTTTTACCCCGCGTTTAGCTAGTTTTGTAAAAACCTCTTTTAGCCTCATCTGGTCATCCTGACTAAAAGCAGAACGACTATAGGCAGTAAAGTTGCTAGTCGGGCTTAAAGGCTGATAGGGAGGATCAAAGTAGACAAAATCATCTGACCCTTGGGCATCAGATAAGACACCTTCAAAGGGTCTAACCAATATCTGGGTATTTTGCAGGGCAAGAGAGACGGCATAAAGTAAGTCAGGATTACAAATTTTCGGGTTTTTATATTTCCCAATCGGAACATTAAACTCACCTTTAGAATTTTCTCTATATAAGCCGTTAAAGCAAGTTTTGTTGAGATAAATTAGGCGGGCAGCTCTTTCAACATTGGGAGATAAATAATTTCCCCTAGTTTTATCAGAACGGATTTCATAGTAGTATTCCGGATCGTGCCTATCTTGATGTACTTTCAAAAGATTTATGAGTGGTTCAACTTTGTCCCGAACGCAGAGATAGGCGTTAATTAATTCCGAATTGATATCTGTGAGAATGGCTGATTTAGAGCAGAGAGCAAAGAAGATGGCTCCTCCTCCTAAAAAAGGTTCGTAGTAAGTTTGAAAATCTTTCGGGAAATACCGACGATACTGCGGAATTAGCTGACTTTTTCCACCTGCCCATTTTAGGAAGGGGCGAGGTAATACCTGTTGTTGAGTGTCAGTTGCCATTACATTTCCTCCCATCTCCTCCTCTCCCTATCAGTCTTAACAATACCTTTGCCACCGAAAACGATCAGGAATTACGCCTGTATTATCGTTCACCCCCCTCTTATCGCTTCTAATTTATGCAGGGAAGCCAATTTTTAAATTCCAGTCCGTCATAAAACAGGGGATGAGAGGATAGTGTCAGATTTAACTTGTCGAAACTCGCTTACAAATGCTACCAGTTAAGAGATAGTGACTGTTAGCCTCACATTTTGATCTTATGTTTGATGACTTTTGGACAAATATCTCTCGCTATCCCCGTTATCTAGTCGCCATCACTTTGGGGGTTTTATACCCGCTGCTACTGTGGGTAAAACCGCTTTTGGAGCGTCCTGTGACCGCCGTTGGGTTGATTGGTGTAACTTTAGGAGGAATTTTGTTTATTGTATTTACTCTCCGTGCCATGCTAGGCATTAGTCCGGTCTAGACTGGGGATTGTGGACAACGAGTGTCCACCTTGTAGTGAAGGAGAGCGTAAAGTTATGGCGACCAGCCGTCGGGTTTCTCGTGTTGCCTCGCTGATTCAGCAGGAAGTCAGCCAAATGGTGCTGCATGAAATTAAGGATGACCGCGTCGGTGCAGGCTTGGTGAGTGTCACTGATGTCAATGTGTCGGGCGACCTTCAGCACGCTAAAATCTTTGTGTCTATTTACGGCACCGACGAAGCCAAAGCTGAGACAATGGAAGGGTTGAAGTCAGCTACGGGTTACGTCCGCCGGGAGTTAGGCAAACGCGTACGCCTCCGCCGTACCCCAGAAGTGAGGTTTGTCGAAGACCAGGGAATTGAACGGGGCGATCGCATGTTGGCGTTACTCAATCAGCTTAATGAGGAACGCCAAAGCAAAGGATTGGACGACGACTATATCCCAGCAACAGAAGAAGAATAAAGCTTGTGGCGGAATTTTTGCCTGATTTAGACGACCTCTCTCTAGAAGAGATGGTTGCACAAATGCTTGTTGTCCGCGCCTCTGGCTTCCTGTTTGACCACGAAATTCGCTACCCTGCCTGGGAGGCTCCTAACGCCACATTGCGGCATTGGTTGGAAGACGTAGGGGTTGGGGGAGTAATTTTGCTGGGAGGAAGTGCTGGGGAACTCTCAGTGCGATCGCAACAACTCCAAGGTTATGCAAAAGTTCCGTTACTCGTTGCGGCTGATATTGAAGAAGGAGTAGGGCAACGCTTCAGCGGCGCAACCTGGTTTCCACCGCCGATGGCAATTGGGGAGATTGCCTGCCAAAACCTCCTCCAAGCCCAGGACTACGCCGAGCAAATGGGCGCAATTACCGCCTCCGAAGCCCTCGCTATTGGCATTAACTGGGTGTTAGCTCCGGTTGTGGATGTTAACAATAACCCTAACAACCCGGTGATTAATGTGAGGGCGTTTGGGGAAAACCCACACATCGTTAGTCAACTTGCTACGGCGTTTATCCGGGGAGCGCACCAGTATCCTGTCTTAACCAGTGCCAAACACTTTCCTGGTCATGGTGACACGGTAACGGATTCCCATCTCGATTTGCCTGTGCTGGATCACTCTGCCTTCCACCTAGCAGAGATTGAGTTGCCTCCTTTTGCCGCCGCGATCGCAGCAGGAGTGGATACGGTGATGAGCGCCCATCTTCTGATTCCCACCTGGGATGCAGAGCGCCCTGCTACCCTATCGCCGCCCATTCTCACTGATCTGCTACGGGAGCAAATGCAGTTTCAGGGCTTGATCGTCACGGATGCCCTAGTGATGGGAGCGATCGCCAATCGCTATGGTGCCAATGAAGCCCCCGTTATGGCAGTGGAAGCGGGTGCTGATATTTTGCTGATGCCTGCCGATCCAGTCGGGGCAATCCAAGCCGTATGTGCCGCCGTAACCAGCGGACGCCTTACCAAGAAGCGCATCAGAGCCTCCGTCGAGCGGATCTGGCAAGCCAAAGCTAAAGTTACCCCAGGCTTAAACGCAACTGAGCCGACTTCCTACGTAGACCATCTGGCTCAACCTGCTGCTTTCAGCACCGTTACTAACATCCTGGAAGCCTCTGGATGCTACGGCGGTAATGTTCCCTTATCCCTTGATTTAGAGAGCGACACCCCACCGCGCCGCAATCTGATTGTCGTTGATGACGCTTTGGATTGTCGGTTTCTCTCACCCCATACCCCAGCCGTAGCGTTACCAAGACAGTTCGGTTACACGTTGCAAGTGGTTGACCGTAATACTCCAGCTCTGGCGATCGCGGATGTTCAAGCCACACTGCTGCAACTGTTCATTCGGGGCAACCCATTTCGCGGCAGTGCGGGACTCTCGCTGATCCCACAAACCTTGTTGAAGAAATTGTTAGAAACGGGTGAACTGCAAGCGTTGATCGTTTATGGTAGCCCGTATATTTTAGAGCAGTTTTTATCGAATTTACCTTCAACAACGCCTTATATTTATTCCTACGGGCAGATGCCAGAAGCACAAGCGCGGGCGCTGAAGGTGCTATTTAAAAATAGCTTTTAGCTGATGAGCAAATTCTCTTAATCTTTTGTTTACCTATTGCTAATCTAAAACGCCCATTGTCAAGCTTTCATGACATAAACCCCGGCACCAAAGGCTTCTCCATCAACGTTTCCTTTTTTAGGCGGTGTGATATTTCTTTTTCAAAACTTAAATAAGTTTTGTAATTCCTATGGGCTAACAGAATTACTTTGTAACTCTCTATACTGAATAAATTTTCTTAGCGCGCTAATGATTCTTAGACTATAGTTGATCGTAAGGATTGATTCTTTATCAAGTTAAGACTCATGAGTGTTGACACTATGCAATCTGCCCCCTCTGTCCGATACTCGATCGACATTATCCAAGACGAAGCACGCCTGCTTGTGGAAAAGGGGATCGTTAGCCGCCAGCAACCCATCTATGTGCTTTGCCAATACATTCCGGCACGAGAGTGGGTTTACATTGAGTTTGAACTAGAGCGTTGCAACTTCTTGTTACGCGATCGCATCGGTGATTTGATGGGTTCTGAGCAATGGGATAACGACTAAGTTGTTGAGTGTGGAGAATAGACAGGTTGCACTAAATGGTTAGCGCAACGACTCCCAACATTCCAACACCTCAGTTATCCACAAATTCCCAGACGACTCAACCAGCTCTCACCTACTGATCCTGAATTTACTCTCAACCCGTAGCCGTTGACATCTCAAGTACGTCAATCTATTTCCTGCTTAATAGGCGGTACTTGCAAGAGTAACTGGCACGCAAAGCACTACTAACCCTATGTTTTCAAAAGTCACGAAGGGAAATAAAGAGGGTGCTTAAGCCGCCCGTCGTAGAACCCACGCATTAACATCAGTTTCTAGGGACTGATACTAAAAGTTTTTTTGGCGGCTTAGGCACTCATTTTAAAGCTACCTGCAATAGAAAACAGCAAGCCGACCAACTCTCCATCAAGTCGCTATTTTCTTCCTACACCGCTAGATAATTCGCCCTAGCGTTATCAAGAATTAGACTCTGACTGGCGTAGCTTTTCCAATTCAGTTCGGATAGCAGAGATTTGTGTGGTTAGCGCTTCAATTTCTTGCTGGACGTTGGGTGCAGCCGTAGGCTTAGTCGGAGTGGCTATAGGTTCAGTTACCGTGCTATTGCGGGTAGAGGACGAGCTTCCTGAGCTGCTGCGTTGCTGCAACATCGCATCAATGAAACGCCGTGCTTCCTGCTCGGTCACTTCTCCTTTTTCTTCCCACTCCGCTGCCTTCTGACTTAACTCGTTGGTCAGCTCAGAAAGACTCTGGGCGCGTTTTTGCGGGTCTTGCACCGTTTCCATTAAGGAGGCTGTCGCTCCTAGAGAAACGCGAAACCCAGTGTGGAGCAAGTTCAGGAGATTATTAGAGTTCATCTAAAATTGTTGCAGTTGTATTTTTCTTGAGCGGGACAGCCTATGTGTCGCCGCCAGCGTTTAGCAAAGTCTGGCCCAATCCTACGCTTGTACTTTTTCAAGTCAATCATAGATAAATACCAGCAGTTGTGCAGCTTGACGCTGTTATTGTACAGCAGTTGCCAAAAAACCAGTATTTAAGACTCTAGCCAACCTGCTCTAAATACTGACTTAAATCTTCGATCAATCGGGTCAGTTCCGCTTCTGTCGTGAGACGGATATGTTCGTCCCGCAGGGTGATCAGAACTTTAGCGGCAAAGGGAGTCGGCCAAATATTGGGGTTGCAGAAAACCTCCAAAAAAACCGATCCGCCGGAAAACTGATACTCCGTCGGTTTTTGGGGGCTGGGTTTGCTACCGCTACCTTTTGCCTGCGTTGTTACTTTCAGGCTTTCCATCAGTTGGGCGATCGCCGTTTGTAGATCTTTGGCTGCATCGGGGGTGAAATTAAACGAGACAGAACCCTGAGTCAAGTTAAGGGTGAGTTGCGGTAATGCCATAAGTAATGAATCTTAATTTTTTGAGGTTAATGCTAGCAGGTGTTTTTAAGCCCCTGAAAGAATCTACCAAACAATCAGCTTCCTTGACATTTATGATTAGAATCAATCCCAAAAAGCAAGTTAATTTTTAGCTAGTAAAGAGAGCCAGAATCATTGCCAGAGCGCGCTCGAGCGGGTTTTTACAAGTCTCACTCCTGTCAATATTTCCGGATCGGAACTGTTGCGGGAGAATTTGCCGTGGCTGGTAGATGAAATGGCGTTCGCGCCGGAAGCGATTTATGCGATCGCCCTGCAAGTTCCCGGCGTCATCAAATGCCACGACATCGCCTCCCGTGGATTGTTAGGGCGACAAGCATTTGTTGAAATGCATTTAATTGTTGATGCCAAGGATGTCGAAACCGCTCACGCCATTACGGAAGAAGTGGAAGCCCGTCTGGAAGAACGATACAGTCCAGTCAGGGTGTTAATTCACGGTTGAACCGCCAGAGTACCAGCGCGATCGCATTAGCTTTGAAAGTAGTGCTGAGTCCTGAGTTCTGGAAAAAAAACTTCCATTCTTGGTTGCGTACAAAGTATGGGGGAATCTTGCTCCGCTTCACCGAAGGCTTTTCATAAGGCTAGAATTATCAAAAATTCAGCTATTTTTTGTTAAAAACCGAATAATTGCGTGAAAACAGACACAATCTTTTACCGTCTCTTTCAGTCCTTTCCCAGCATATTTTTTGAACTCATCAACCACCCTCCACAAGAGGCAGATAGATATCAATTTGCCTCTGTTGAAGTCAAGCAACTATCTTTCAGGATTGATGGAGTATTTCTTCCTGCGGCTGACGCACGAGAGCAACCCATCTACTTTGTAGAAGTGCAGTTTCAATCCGACGCCCGATTGTACTCTCGCTTTTTTAGCGAAATCTTCCTCTACCTCGACAAAACCGAATTGGATAATAATTGGCGTGGCGCGGTAATTTTGCCCCGTAGAAGTATGGATACCGGGGAAACAGAGCGCTATAGTGAGTTGCTCAATTCTGAGCGGGTGTCCCGAATTTACCTTGATGAACTTGGAGAAACCTCAGAGCAATCCCTCGGCATCACGACAATCCAATTAGTGGTTGCACGGGAAGAGACAGCTATAGAACAAGGAAGAGAATTAATCGAGAGAGTTAAAGTTGAAATAGGAGACGAGCCACAAAGGCGAGAACTCCTTCAATTAATCGAAACGATTTTGGTTTACAAGTTGCCACGGATCAGTCGTAGGGAGATTGAAGCAATGTTTAGTTTGAGCGATCTAAAACAGACAAGAGTTTATCAGGAGGCTTTAGAAGAAGGTAGGCAAGAAGGCAAGCAACAAGGTAGGCAAGAAGGTAGGCAAGAAGGCAAGCTAGAATCTGTACCCTTTATGCTGAATTTAGGAGCGACGGTAGAACAAATTGCTGAGGCGCTAGGTTTGGATGTCGAGCAGGTGCGGCAGGTGGCACAGCAGGAAAAACTTTAAGGAGATGACAATAGAACAACTAGAGCCTAACTACGTGTTTTCCACAGATAGGGATACTTTTCCACAGTTTAGGCGTTAGTTTTCCACAGAAACTAAAGAAAAGGTAATCTTGTCAACATTATTTTTGACAAAAACAAATCTGATCTTTATGTAAGTTAGAGCTAAGCTTATTGAATCTTTACATAGTCGCCTAATTCTCAGTACTCGATCAATCAATGGGCATAAACCAACCTGATTCTTAAAGACGATCAGGGGTTAATTAGTGCAAATTGACCCCTGATAATTTCTGCCAACTTGTCGAGGTTTTGATGGTATCTGTCTTTCTGGTTACTGATGCTGGACTATTCCCACTCAATAGTGCCAGGGGGTTTGGAGGTGATGTCATAAACCACCCGATTCACACCTTTGACTTCATTGACAATCCGGTTAGAAATAGTTTCTAACAAGTCATAGGGAACCCGCGACCAATCAGCGGTCATGCCATCTTCGCTGCTGACTAAGCGCAAGACGATGGGGTAGGCATAGGTACGCTGGTCGCCCATCACACCGACACTCCGCACCGGGAGCAGCACCGCAAATGCCTGCCAGAAATCGTGGTACATCCCTTGCTTATTGATTTCATCGCGAACGACAAAGTCAGCATCGCGCAGAATATTCAAGCGCTCAGAAGTGACTTCACCGATGATGCGAATCGCTAAACCGGGGCCAGGAAAAGGATGGCGACTGACAATTTCTTTCGGTAAACCGATGGAGCGACCGACTTGCCGCACTTCATCTTTGAAGAGTTTCCGCAAAGGTTCAACGAGCTTGAAGCGCAAATCCTTGGGTAATCCACCGACGTTGTGATGGCTCTTAATTTTGACAGCAACTCGCTCTCCCGTTTTGGGATCGATGTTGGTATCTGCTGATTCAATTACGTCGGGATAGAGGGTGCCTTGTGCCAAGTAGTCAAAGGGGCCAAGGCGTTTGGATTCTTCTTCAAAGACGTGAATAAATTCGTGACCAATGCGGCGGCGCTTTTCTTCCGGGTCAGTGATGCCAACCAGTCTTTCTAGGAAGCGATCGCGGGCGTTAACATACTCTACCCCAATGTGGAATTGCTCTTTAAAGAGTTTCACCAATCGCTCTGGCTCCTCTTTCCGCATGAATCCTTGATCGATAAACATGCAGGTGAGTTGGTCGCCAATTGCCCTGTGGAGTAGGAAGGCGAGGGTGGAGGAATCTACACCACCAGACAACGCCAGCAGCACCCGCTTCTCTCCAACCCGAGCGCGGATTTCCCGAATCGATTGCTCCACAAAGGCAGCGGTTGTCCAAGTAGGCTCGCAGTCACAAATATGGTAAACAAAGTTGCGAATTAGCGCCAGACCGTATACGGAGTGGACTACTTCCGGGTGAAATTGGACGCCGTAGAACTTTTTCTCATGGTGGGCGATCGCCGCACAAGGTGTATTCTCAGTATGTGCCAAAATCTCAAACCCGTCTGGAAGCCTGGTACAGGAGTCGCCGTGGCTCATCCACATTGTCGAGCCATCTTCCACATTGGTGAGCAAATCTGTGGGATCGTCAATTAACAGCGAAGCTTTACCATATTCGGCTCGCTTTGCCCTGACAACTTCCCCTCCAAGCTGTTGCACCATCAGCTGCATTCCATAGCAAACGCCCAAGACGGGGATACCTAAGTCCCAAATTTCCGGGTCACATTGAGGCGCACCTTCGTCATAGACGGAATTAGGGCCACCGGAAAGGATTATGCCTCTGGGGTTGAGTTGTTGCAGTTGTTCAATCGTGGTGCGGTAGGAAAGAACTTCCGAATAAACTTGTGTCTCGCGAATGCGACGAGCAATTAGTTCTGAGTATTGGGAGCCAAAGTCCAAAATCACAATTATTTGACGATTGAGCTGCCCTAATGACTCAGTTTCAGGCAATTTCTCTGTCTGTAGTTTCACTGATATGTTAGTCCTGTCAATGGTATAAAGTACAAAAATCTCGCTGTCAAAGTATGTCCTTGAAAGCGAGAATCTATTCTATGAATAGATAGGTTGAAACTCAATGGTTTCTATAGATTAAACCAATAGATATTCCTTCAAAGTTAACATAATCGAGGCAATAACACCGCAGCGTTTTGGCTCTTGACGATAATTTCGCGGTGGCGATCGAATAGCACCGAACCCACTTGCAGGGTTTGCTGGCTATGTTTGTGGATGTAAGCCTGGGTACGGGTGTCAATGGTTGCCGCGATCGCCTCATAAACCCGGTGTACCCAATTACTTCCAGTTCCGGCATCTACATCCCGCAAGCACTGCAACGCCGCTTCTGCTGTACTACAGGCAAATACCTGCTGGAGTAGCGGCGTCGGTAAACCAAGATTGGCACAGTGAGCCGTGAGAATTTCTAATCGTCCATCTGCTAGATGGTGATGGGTGTGAAAAATTCCTCCCGCTAGCTTAATCAACTTCCCGTGGTAGCCAAACAACACAATTGCCTTCACCTGCTGTAGCCCCGCCGCTACCAGCAATGGCCCCAACCAGTTCGCTGTTTTCACCAGTTGCTGCGGATTTATCCCCAGTTTCTCTGCCAAATCCAAGCCATTTTCCCCAACACAAAACACTAAGCAGTCAAACTTCCCAGCTTTCCGGGCTAAATTCTCCCGGTACGCTTCCAATTGCCCCGGTGCGCTCAAGGGCTGAGAAATCCCCGTTGTTCCCAGCAGCGACAGTCCTTCCACCACCCCAAACGCCTCATTAGATGTCCTTAAAGCCAACTGACGCCCTTCCGGGAGGATAATTGTCACCTTGATTGTTTCGTTCGGTACTAGTTGACGCTTGAGATTTTCTCGTAATAAGCGCTCGGCATAGGCATAAATTGCCGCTTTCCTTCCCGCCTGTAGTTGTTGCCCAATACCCTCACCGCCTTCGAGGATAATGGACGACTCTGGCGTTTGGGGCGTTTTTGGCTGCAATTCTACTAAAGCCCAGATGGGTGTGTTGCGAGTCAGATCGAGATTATCGCCCGGATCGCTACGGGTAACGGCTAACGCTTTTCTTTTACCAAATCTTGCTACTTGTTCAATGGGAATCTCTACCGTTTGGGCAGGTGCAATCAAATCGATAGACACAGCCTTAAAGGGTTGAGTGTCTTCACGTAACCAGCGCAGCGCCGCCACCGCCGCCGCACAAGCAAACACAGGTAAAGTGTATCCAGAACGCGGTTGAGAGCCAGTCATTATAGGGATGAAGTAGGTGTTATGGGGGAGGATGCGATCGCCCTAAGTGTAAGAAGCGATCGCTAAATTTTAGCCCCTATCCCTAATTTCCCTTGCCTTTAAATACGCCGGGGTAATAATTTTGCTGTCTAGAGCAGCAAGGGCATCATCCAAGGTGTTGTAGTGGTAAGGTTCCAACACCCAGGAACAGGATTGAATTTCGCTCAACAAATCCGATTTTTTCTCACTGGAAACCTGCACTAAAGGCTGCACGGGGATCGATGGTAACTTCGGTACAATCTGCTGCAACTCTTTGAACAGATGCTGGGCATCAGTGGCATCAGCAATGATCAACTGAGATATCCCGGCGAGGGTAAATAGGACTTCAATCTTCAAGTCCTTACTAACATCAGTGTGGCAGTCTAGAGCAATGGGCACATAGTTTTGGTTCCGCAGCGCCTCCCGCAGCACTTCCAGAAAGTCCTGGCGTTCTGGAGTCGCAAAGTTACCAACAATCAAAGCAACTTGGGCAGTAATTTGATCAACAACCTGATGAATTATTTGGTTATTTAAAAGCAAATAGATAAGCTGGGCAACTTCTAGGTAATCAACAGTAACGATTGGCTCACCTAAGGGTGTAATCGACAGGCTGGATTGATTTGCCCCTTCTAGATTTAAACCCCAAGAGGAAATGCCGTAAATGGAACATCCTGCCAAATTGGCATCCATAAAGTTCGTTTTGAGCAACCTTGCCCCGCTTAGATCTGCCCCGCTTAGATCTGCCCCGCTTAGATCTGCTCCCTGTAAATCTGCCCCAATTAAATTTGCCCCGCGCAAGTCGGCTTGACTGAGGTTGGCTCCGACTAGACAAGCGCCCCGCAAGTCTACATCCCTGAGATCTGCGCCAATCAGGTAAGAACCACTGAGATCGGCTCTACCCAGGTAAACCCATTGCAAATTGGCATCCGTCAAGTTGACTCGGCTTAAATTCGCTTCAAACAAGTAAGAGCTGCTGAAGTTAACTTCCGTGAGATTTGCCTCGCTGAAGTTTGCCTGACTCAAGTAAGCCCCTTGGAGATTGCTACCCTGCAAATCACTACTCCGCAAATCTGCTCCCAGAAGATTTGCTTCGCTAAAATCGCAGCCGCGTAGAATCGCACCCCGGAAGTTGATCCCACCGAGGTTTGCCTGACTCAATACAGCACTGCTGAGATCTAAGTTGGCGCTTGGTTGAGTTTCTCGCCACTGATTCCAGGTGTCTACTCCTTGTTCAAGGAGGGTTAGTTGTTGCTCTTTTGCCATATTGTTTTTGGGGATGAGGTTTGCGATCGCTCTAATAGTCCTCACATATAAGAGATTAGCCGAATCAACCTAGTTGCTAGGGCGTCCTATTTCTAACGCTACTGCCTGTAGCATTGTGTTAGCCTTAATCAAATTTAAATATTGATTCAAGCACTGACTCCCCTTGTGGGCAGGAACGCTTGAGTTTTTTTTTTGCTAGTCCCGCGAACGGTCGCCAGGATGAGCTGTACGACGAGTGGTTTAGGCGATGGTCTATTCCTAGAGGATTACCACATCCTTCTCTAGGTTACAAAGTGTTTAAAACCATTTCTTTCTGTTGAGTGATGCTCCGCCGGGGGCTTAATACCTATTGTTCAAAGCATTACCCAGGCAGGTTAACCACAATGGTTAGGCAAGTCGTCGATGTCGGTGTAGGAGAAGAAACACTTCTTCCCCCATCCCCGGAGATTTCTCTCAATCCAGCATCGTCAGAGGCAGTGATTCTTTCCCAGCCGCTGAATCGTTCTAAGACAGCCGTTCGCACCAGTCTCCGAGCCTCTACCTTTGATGGCGTCTTTTCTGCCATCTTCACCAGCACTACCACAGGGATTTTGCTGACTAATTTCTTGTTGGAACTCGGAGCAACGAGTGTAGAAATTGGTTTGCTTGCCTCAGTTCCCATGTTAGTGAATTTGCTGCAACCCTTGGGTGCTTACCTGGCTGCTCAAACTAGCAGCCGTTATCGCTATGGGTTGTGGGTTTTTGGCTTTTCGCGGCTCCTTTGGCTCGTTTTGGTGCTGGGGATTACTCAGGTGAGTGACGCCCACACAGAACACCATCACATCGTCCTATGGACATTGGGCATCGTTCTAGCCAGCCATATCTTCAATGCCTTGGGAAGTGCCTCTTGGTTGAGCTGGATTGCCGTATTAGTACCGCAACAGTTGCGAGGGCGATATTTCGGTGTTCGTAGTAGTGCGGCTAATTTGATTAACTTAGTGGGAGTGCCACTGCTGGGGCTGGGAGTATCGGTATGGCGGGGAGGAGCAATCCAAGGCTACGGCGTGGTGCTGTTTATTGGGGTGATTGCTGGGTTAATTAGCTTGGTCTTTCAGGGCTTTATGGTGGATATCAATCCCCAAACGCCCTTGCCAGAGCGTCCAGGTGTTGCGAGTAGCGCTAGCAGCCAATCGGGACAAGGCTGGTTAAAAGACCGGAATTTTTTGACATTTTTGGTGTATTGCGGACTATGGACATTTGCCGTAAACCTCAGCGCTCCGTTTTTTAATATCTACATGCTGGACAACCTACAGCTTGATGTCAGCGTGGTGACGCTCTACAGCAGCTTTACAGCTGGGGCAAATTTGCTGATGTTGGTGATGTGGGGAAAGCTCGCGGACAAGATTGGCAATCGCCCGATTTTGATTTTGGTAGGGATTTTAGCGGCGATTGTACCTTTGTTGTGGCTGCAAGCTGGGGCAAACTCCATGTCATTGTGGGTTTGGCTCCCTTTGATTCACCTATTTAGTGGTGGAGCTTTTGCTGCTGTGGACTTATGCAACAACAATATGCAGATGAGTGTTGCTCCGGTTCGTTCTCAATCAACGTATTTTGCGATCGCGGCGGCGATTATGGGTGTTTCTGGAGCCATGGGAACTGCTAGCGGGGGTTTTCTGGCGCAGTTTAGTCATCTTGGGGGTCTACCAGGATTATTTGCCCTCTCTGGGGTCTTACGGCTGGTGGCTTTATTACCCTTGGTGTTCGTTTTAGAACAACGCTCTCAACCCGTGATGCAGTTAGTGCGATCGCTGAAGGTTTTTCAGATTTTTCGCAAACCAATTTTCCTCCCACCTGTCAAACCGCCGCAACCTGTCTTTTTGCAAGCGGTGAGACTGGCAATTCGCCTGCCTCGCTAAGATGGGGAATAAGGAGTTTTGAATTCTAAATTAGACAGACTTCAATATTTGGTTATCAGACACAGGTGATTTATCTGCGTAGCCGCTTATATCCTGGTACTCAATCGCAGAATACTCATGAATACCGTCGATTATCTCCGAATTAGTCTGATTGACCGCTGTAACTTCCGTTGTCAGTACTGTATGCCGGAAGGGACAGAACTCGACTATATTCTGCGCCAGGAATTGCTAGCTCATGAGGAACTGCTAACTTTACTGCGGGAAGTTTTTATCCCGGTAGGATTTAGGAAGTTTCGCCTCACTGGGGGGGAACCCTTGCTGCGTCCGGGAGTGGTGGACTTAGTCAGGGCGATCGCTTCGTTTCCCGAAACCCAAGACTTGGCAATGACGACGAATGCCTTTTTACTGGCGGGAATGGCACAAGACCTTTATGATGCGGGGTTGCGGCGGATCAATATTAGTCTAGACTCTCTGGCTCCAGAGACCTTTGACAAAATTATTGGCAACCGGGGGCGATCGCGTTGGCAACAAACCTGGGACGGGATTCAAGCCGCGCACCGCGTCGGTTTTGATCCCCTAAAGTTGAATATAGTGGTAATTCCGCGAGTAAATGACCAAGAAGTGCTGGATTTAGCTGCCTTAACCATTGAACGGCAGTGGCACGTCCGATTCATTGAATTTATGCCGATTGGCAATCCAGAATTATTTGGAGAGCGGGCATGGGTGCCGTCGGAGGAGTTGCGGCAACGTATCTGTCAGGCGTTCGGTTTAATGGAATCCCACGTCCGGGGTAACGGCCCGGCGGATGTTTTCCAGATTCCCAACGCTAAAGGAACTTTGGGCTTTATCAGTCAGATGTCGGAATGTTTTTGCGATCGCTGTAACCGGATGCGTCTTTCTGCCGACGGTTGGCTACGCCCTTGTCTGCTCAACGAAACGGGTCAAATTGACCTAAAAACTGCCCTGCGTAGCGGTGTCAACCTGGCTGACTTGAGAGAGCAAGTCAGAGAACTCTTGCTCCTCAAACCCGAAATCAACTATAAACAGCGAGATTCCGGAACAGCCGGCACTTACACTCGCACAATGTCACAAATTGGCGGCTAAAGGTTTATTGACACTCCCACGGTTGCGCTAAAAGCTAAAACCGTGGGATTCTTGGGTCAAAAGGGAGCTATTGCTTAACCCCTCGCCAAGCATCTTGACCGTATGCCCTACGGCTGCAAGTCCACGCTGCA